>CAWBUT010000011.1:0-745828 GCA_963792045.1 uncultured Alphaproteobacteria bacterium | reverse complement strand
GGCTCCAACTCCTCCCTCGTCGCCCCTGTGAAAATCGGCGAGGGCGCCTATATCGGCTCGGGCAGCGTGATCTCCAAGGACGTTCCCGCCGATGCGCTGGCGCTCACCCGGGCGCCGCAGGAGGAGCGCGCCGGCTGGGCCGCGCGCATGCGCCGCTCGCGCAAGCCCCGGGGCGGAAACAATGGGACATAGCTTATGAATTGCCTGCCCACTCACGGCCTCAATAGTAAGGCTAAGTGTTCGAGGATGGAGTAGGGGACGATGTGCGGCATCGTTGGCGCCCTAGGGCAACACCCTGTCGCGGGCCAGCTCGTCGACGCGCTGAAGCGGCTCGAATATCGCGGCTACGATTCCGCCGGCGTCGCCACGGTCGAGAACGGCGTGCTCGGGCGCCGTCGCGCCGAGGGCAAGCTGCGCAATCTCGAGGCGCGGCTCGAGGCCGAGCCGCTGCTGGGCGAGACCGGCATCGGCCATACCCGCTGGGCCACCCATGGCCGGCCGACCGAGGACAACGCGCATCCGCATATGACGGACGAGGTGGCGGTCGTCCATAACGGCATCATCGAGAATTTCCGCGAGCTGAAGCAGGAGCTGATCGCCAATGGCGCGGCCTTCACCAGCGACACCGATACCGAGGTGATCGCCCATCTGGTCGCGCGCGAGCTCAAGGCGGGCAACGATCCGGTGCGCGCCGTCTATCACGCGCTGAAGCGGCTCGAAGGCGCCTTTGCGCTCGCCATGATCTTCCGCGGCTATAACGACCTCATGATCGTGGCGCGGCAGGGCAGCCCGCTCGCCATCGGCTACGGCAAGAAGGAGATGTTCGTGGGCTCCGACGCGCTCGCGCTCGCGCCCTTCACCGACGAGATTGCCTATCTCGAGGACGGCGACTGGGCCGTGCTCACCCGCGAAGGCGTGGCGATCCGCGATCGCTCAGGCAAAGCGGTGCGCCGCCCCGTCACCCGCTCGGTCGCCAGCGCCATGCTCGTCGACAAGGGCAACCATCGCCATTTCATGGCCAAGGAGATTCACGAGCAGCCGGAAGTGGTCGGCCATACGCTCGCCAGTCTCGTGGATCTCGCCAGCCGCCGCGTGGAGCTGCCCGAGCTTCCCTTCAATTTCGCCACCCTCAGCCGGTTGTCGATCTCGGCCTGCGGCACGGCGTACTATGCGGGGCTGATCGCCAAATATTGGTTCGAGCGCTGGGCGCGGCTTCCCGTCGATCTCGATATCGCCTCGGAATTCCGCTACCGCCAGGCGGTGCTCGATCCGGGCGGCGCGGCGCTGTTCATCTCCCAATCCGGCGAGACCGCCGACACGCTCGCCACGCTCCGCCATTGCCGCGAGCAGAACCAGCACATCGTGTCGATCGTCAATGTGCGGGAATCCTCCATCGCGCGCGAATCCGACCTCGTGCTGCCGACGCTCGCCGGCCCTGAGATCGGCGTCGCCTCGACCAAGGCCTTCACCTGCCAGCTCACCGCGCTCGCCTGCCTCGCCATCGCCGCGGGCAAGGCGCGCGGCCATATCGGCCGGGAGTTCGAGGCCGAGCTCGTGCAGGCGCTCGCCGAGGTGCCGCGCCACATGGCGACCGTGTTACGCGACGAAAGCCCCTATGAGGTCCTGGCCCATAGCCTGTCGAAAGCGCGCGACGTGCTCTATCTCGGCCGCGGCCAGAGCTATCCGATCGCGCTCGAAGGCGCGCTGAAGCTGAAGGAGATCTCCTATATCCACGCCGAAGGCTACGCCGCGGGCGAGCTGAAGCATGGGCCGATCGCGCTCATCGACGAGAACATGCCGGTCATCGTCATCGCCCCGCATGACGACCTCTACGACAAGACCGTCTCGAACATGCAGGAGGTGGCGGCGCGCGGCGGGCAGATCGTGCTCGTCAGCGACGCCGACCCCGCGACCACCGGCTGCGCCGTCGCCACCTGGCTGCAAATTCCGCCGGTCCACCGCTTCGTGGCGCCGCTCATCTATGCGCTTCCGGTGCAGCTGATCGCCTACCATACGGCCGTTTTCCTGGGGACCGACGTCGATCAGCCGCGGAACCTCGCAAAATCCGTGACTGTGGAATAGGCTATAGCCCCGGATTTGCCTGATTTCTTTGCTTGAGCAAGGACATGCCGCCGACCTTCGGTGATTTTATGCCGCGCCGCCCGATTTTGGGCTGGCGGGCCCAGGCTTGCGCGCTCGGTCTTGGCGTGCTGCTCGCGCTTGGCGGAACCGCCTTGGCGCAAGACAGCGGCGATGCGGGCCTCAAAAACGGGTCCGCGTCCTACACGGCCGGCAAATTCGACACCGCGGTGCGGCAACTGACGGCCGCCATCAATAGCGGCACTCTGGCCCCGAGCGATGCCGCCCGGGCCTTTTATCTCCGCGGCATGGCCTATCGGAAGCTCAACCAGCCCTCCCACGCCATCGCCGATCTCGGCGCCGCCGTCTGGCTCGGCCTGCCGGCCCCCGACCGCGCGAGCGCGCAAGTCAACCGCGCGCTGTCCTATCGTGCCGCCGGCCTCGCCACGGAAGCCGATGCCGAGCTTGCCTCGGCGCGCAAGGCAGGCGGCAGCCAGGTCGATACCCTGCTGGCCGATAATGGCGGAGGCAACGACGCCTCGGTCGCCGCCTTCTCCACCGAGCTTCACGTCGAGAAGGAGCCGCCGCCGCCTGCACCGCCGCCGACGCGCACGGCGGAAGCCTCCGCCCAATGGACCACGTCGGGCGACACGCCCGCGCCACAGGCCGCGCCACAGAAGCCGCCGGCGCCCGCCGCCGCGAGCTGGGAAACCTCGGTCGCCACGCCGGAGGAGCCCGCAAGCGGCGGCAATCGCCTGACCCGCTGGTGGGGCTCGGTCAGAGGCTCCGGCTCATCGGGCGACCAGGCGGCAGCACCCCCAAGCGAGAGCAGCGCGCCCGCGCCGGCTGCGGATTGGACGACGCAAACGCAGACGCGTGACGGGGACGCTGGGCCGCCACCGCAAACCCGGACCGCGCTCGCGACTCCGGCCCCGCGCCCGCACCGGCCGCGAGCGGCTACCGCCTGCAGCTCACGGCGACCCGCTCGGAGGAGGAGGCCAAGCAGCTCTGGCAGCAGGTGTTGGGCCAGCACAAGGAGCTCGCCGGCCGCGAGCCCCTGATCGAGAAGACCGACATCGGCAATCTCGGCACCTTCTATCGCCTGCAGGTCGGACCCTTCCCCGACAAGGCCGAAAGTCTGAAGCTTTGCGAGGCGTTGAAGCAGAGCGGCGTCGATTGTTTTGTCGTGGCGCGCTAGCCTCTTAAATCCATTGCATGGCGTCGAGAGGATGGAGTATCGACGGACCTGCCGCGCCGCTCGAAATCGACGCGGAACGGCTCGTGCGATAACGGAATTCCTGTCATCTGCGACGTGCTAGCCTTGCGCCGCCGCCAGCCCGAAAGCCTATGAACGCCAAGACCAATCCCAGCCCGGCCCCCAAGCCCAAGCCCAAGGGTGAGGCGCCCGAGCGCGCCGAGGACGGGCTCACTCTGCCGCTGACCAATGAGGAGGAGGCCTCCTCGTCCCATCTCGGCGCGCGGCTGCGCAACTATTTCCTCACCGGGCTCATCGTGACCGGCCCGATCGCCATCACCCTTTATTTCGTCTGGTGGTTCGTCAACCTCGTCGACGCCTGGGTGAAGCCGTTCATCCCCAGGAGCTATCTGCCGGACAGCTATCTCCCCTTCAGCGTACCGGGTGTCGGCCTCATCTTCGGGATCGTCGGCTTGATGCTGATCGGAGCGCTGACCGCCAATCTGTTCGGCCGCAGCCTCGTGAACTATGGCGAGACGATGCTCGCCCGCATGCCGATCGTGCGCAGCGTCTATCGCACCTTGAAGCAGATCTTCGAAACGGTGCTCGCGAAGGATGGCGGCTCCTTCAAGCGCGTGGGCCTGATCGAGTTCCCGCGCCGCGGACTCTATGCGCTCGTGTTCCTCGCCGGCGACCCGCCGCATGAGGTGGAGGAGAAGATCGGCGGCGGCAATCCGCAGATCACGGTATTCATGCCGAACGGCCCGAACCCGACCACGGGCTTCATCGTCTTCGTGCCCGCAAGCGAAGTCATCCCGCTCGATCTTCCCGTCGAGGACGCGCTGAAGCTCGTGGTGTCGGCGGGTCTCGTCGGGCCCTCGCAAGAGAAGTTGAAGGGTCTCGCGCAAGAGACGAGGGCGCCGAAGCCCGTGCCGGAAGAAGAGCCGGTCGTCTAAGACGCTCGCGCCTGGCAGCTCAGCCTGCCCGCATCAGCCGGATCGCATCGTCGCGCTCGAACAGATAGAGCAGGAGCCTGAGCGGCTCCGATTTCGGGTCTTGCAGTTGCGGATCCCGCGCGAGCACGAGGCGGGCTTCGTCGCGCGCCGCGGCGAGCAGCGCCTCATCCTCCGGCAACATGGCGATGCGGAAGGCGGGCAGCCCGCTCTGGCGCGTGCCGAGGACTTCGCCGCCGCCTCTGAGCTTCAAATCCTCCTCGGCGATGACGAAGCCGTCCTCCGTCTGCCGCATCACCTCGAGCCTCGCCCGCGCCGCCTCCGACAGCGGCTGGCGATAGAGCAGGATGCAGGAGGACTCCGCCGCGCCGCGGCCCACCCGGCCCCGCAGCTGATGCAGCTGGGCGAGCCCGAAGCGCTCGGCATGCTCGATGATCATGATGCTGGCCGCGGGCACGTCGACTCCCACCTCGATCACCGTGGTGGAGACGAGCACCCTTATCGCGCCCTTGGCGAAATCCGCCATGACCGCGTCCTTCTCCTTGGCCGCGAGCCGCCCATGCACCAGCCCGACTTGGTCGCCGAAGCGCTGGCGCAAATCGGCGTAGCGCTCCTCCGCCGCGGCGATGTCGAGCATCTCGGATTCGGCCACCAGCGGACAGACCCAATAGATCTGCGCGCCGGCCTCGAGCGCGCGGTCGAGCCCGCCGATCACCTCGTCGAGCCGCTCCAGCGGCACGGTGCGCGTGACGATGGGCTTGCGCCCCGGCGGCTTCTCGGTCAGGCGCGAGACGTCCATGTCGCCATAGCTCGTGAGCAGCAGCGAGCGCGGAATGGGCGTCGCCGTCATGACGAGCAATTCGGCGCCGGCGCGTGAGCCCTTGGCCTGGAGCGCGAGGCGCTGATGCACGCCGAAGCGGTGCTGCTCGTCGATGACCACGAGCGCGAGGTCGCGAAATTCGATGTCCTCCTGGAACAGCGCGTGGGTGCCGATCAGGATGTCGATCGCGCCTTGCTTGAGCGCGGCGAGAATGTCCTGCCGCTGGCGCCCGCGCTCGCGCCCCGTGAGCAGCGCGACGCGCAAACCCGCCGGCGCGGCGAAGCTCTCGATGGTCGCAAGATGCTGGCGCGCCAAAATCTCGGTCGGCGCCATGAGCGCGGCTTGCGCGCCCGCCTCCACGGCGGTCGCCATGGCGAGCAGCGCCACCACGGTCTTGCCGCTGCCGACATCGCCTTGCAGCAGGCGCAGCATGCGGTGCGGCGCCTTGAGGTCGGCGTCGATCTCGGTGAGCGCGTGGGTCTGGGCCCTTGTGAGCGTGAAGGGAAGGGCGGCGAGAATCGCCTGACGCAGCTTGCCGGGCGGGGCGAGGACGCGTCCGGCGCTGCGGCGCAAGCGCTGGCGGATCACCGCCAGCGCGAGCTGATTGGCGAGCAGCTCGTCATAAGCGAGCCGCGCGCGGGCGGGCGAGGCGGCGCCAAGATCGGACTCGGAGTCCGGCGCATGCAAATGCCGCAGCGCCTCGGTGAAAGACGGCCAGTGCTTCTCGGCCCGCCAAGCCGCGTCGATCCATTCGGGCAGCTCAGGCACACGGCCCAAGCCTTGCGCCACGATCTTGCGCAACGTCGTGTTGGTGAGCCCCGCGGTGAGCGGATAGATCGGCTCGTGTAGGGGCAGGGGGGCATCGCTTGCATTGTCCGCCTTCACCACATGATCGGGATGCGGCATCTGCAGCCAGCCATCGTAGGATTTGAGCTTGCCGGAGACGATGCGGCGGCTGCCCACCGGCAAGAGGCGCTGCAAATAGCTGCGGTCGGCATTGAAATAGACGAGCTCCAGCGCGCCTGAGGCATCCTCCACCAGCACGCGATAGGGCGCGCGGCCCCCGCGCCGCCCGCCGCCCGGACGATGCTCGGCGACGGTGACGGCAAGCGTGGCGAGCTCGCCCACGCGCGCATCGGCAATGCGCGGGGTCAGCGCGCGGTCGATCACGCCGACCGGCAAATGCCAGAGAAGGTCGATCACCCGCGCATGCGCGTCCCGATGGCGCGGGGCGAGCAGCTTGCTCAACAGGCCTTCGATCCGGGGACCGACCCCCGGCAGGCTGCGCGCAGGCGCGAACAGAGGCAGAAGACGTGCAGGCCGCATCACCCTTCCCGCGCCCCCAAAGCCCTCGCGCGGGTCCTCCTCGGCGTCGACGCTTGACAGGGGCAAGCCCGACCGCGCATCAACGCCGCCGGTACAGGCTAGCCCCAAAAGGGCGAGCGCCTGTTAGGCGCGTTTGTGGCGCGCCCGTCAAGGATTGGCGTTCCATGGTCCACTATGTCCTCCGATGAGCTTGCCATGCGCCGCCGGCGGGCGCTCTACCGGGCGACCCATCGCGGCTCCAAGGAGATGGATTTCCTGCTCGGCCGCTTCGCCGCCGAGGAGGTGGAGCGCATGGGCGTGGCGGAGATCGGCGTGCTCGAGCGCCTCATCGACGCGCCCGACCCGGACATCGCGGTGAGCCTGTTCGAGGGCCAGTCGCTGGGCGAGCCGGAGGTGGATGCGCTCATGCAGCGCCTGCGGCGTTTCCACGGGTTGGGGCAGAGCTAGCGGCGCACGCGAACATCATGGCCGAGACAAAAAAATCCCCGCTGCTCAAAGTCGAGCCCTTGCTCGAACGCCCGCGCAGCATCGCGAGCGGCGTGCCGGAAGGATTGGATGCGGCGCTGCTCGGTGAGCTTGCCCGCGCCTCGGCCGGACGCGAGGGGCATAAAGCCATCCTGCATATCGCCCGCGACGGGCAGCGCGTCGCCATGCTCGAAGACGCGCTTGCCTTCTTCGCGCCCGACGTGCGGCGCTTGAGCTTTCCCGCCTGGGACGGCGTTCCCTATGACCGGGTCGCGCCCAATGCCGAGACGGTGGCGCATCGCATCGCCACGCTGGCCGAGCTCGCCGCCATCGAGCCGGGCGACAGGCGCCCGCTCATCGTGCTCACCACCGATCAATGCCGTGCTGCAGCGCGTGCCGCCGCACGACTTTCTTGCCGGCGCGAAGGAACGCCTCACCCCCGGCGGCGCGACGCCCATGGCCGCGCTGATCGAGCGCTTGGAGAGCCTCGGCTATGCCCGCGCCGGCACGGTGACCGACCCCGGCCAATATGCGGTGCGCGGCGGCATTCTCGACGTCTATCCGCCGGGTGCCTCGCCCATGCGCCTCGACTTCTTCGGCGATACGCTGGAATCCATCCGCGCCTTCGATGCCGAGACCCAACGCACGCCAAGGCCGCCTCGACGCGCTGAACCTGCTGCCCATGAGCGAGGTGGCGCTCAACGCCGAAGCGCGCCGCTCCTTCCGCGCCCGCTATGTGGAGCTGTTCGGCCCCGCGACCGCCGAGGACCCGCTCTATGAGGCGATCTCCGCCGGCCATCATCATCAGGGCATGGAGCATTGGCTGCCGCTGTTCCATGAGCGGCTGGAAACGCTGTTCGACTATCTCCCCGAGGCGCGCATCACGCTCGATCCTTTGGTGGACGACGCCCGCGCGCGGCGGCTCGAGCAGATCAAGGATCATTACGAGGCGCGGGTGCAAGGGTTGGAGCGCAAGGCCTTCGGCGCGCCGCCCTATCACCCGGTTCCGCCCGAGACCCTGTTCCTGAGCGAAGAGGAGTGGCAAAAGGCGCTCGCCAAGCGCCCGGTGATCGCGCTCGATCCGTTCGAGCGCGCCGAGGAGAAGGGCGGCGCGGCGATCCTGTCCTTCGGCGGGCGCCAGGGACGGAGCTTCGCGCTGGAGCGCCAGACCGAGGGGACCAACGTCTTCGACGCGGTCGTGGCCCATGTGGCGCGGCTGAAGAGCCAAGGCAAGCGCGTGATCGTGGCCTGCTGGAGCGTCGGCGCGCGCGAGCGGCTGGCGGGCCTGCTCGCCGAGCACGGCGTGGGCGAGACGCTGACCGTGACCTCCTTGGCCGAAGCGCTCGCCGCGCCGCTCTCGGCGACGCTCTTTGCCGTGCTGCCGCTCGAGACAGGCGTCGAGGCGCCCGGCCTCGCCATCATCGGCGAGCAGGACATCTTGGGCGACCGGCTCGTGCGCCGCACGCGTCACAAGCGCGGCGCCGACGTGCTCACCGAAGTGTCGAGCTTGAGCGTCGGCGACCTCGTCGTCCATGCCGATCACGGCATCGGCCGCTTCGCCGGGCTCGCCACCATCGAGGCCGCGGGCGAGCCGCATGATTGCCTCGAAGTGCACTACCAAGGCGGCGACAAGCTCTATCTGCCGGTGGAGAATATCGAGCTCTTCAGCCGCTATGGCTCCGATGAATTGGGCGTGCAGCTCGACAAGCTCGGCGGCGTCGGCTGGCAGTCGCGCAAAGCGCGCATGAAGAAGCGCATCCGCGACATGGCCGAGAAGCTGATCAAGGTCGCGGCCTTGCGCGAGCTGCGCCAGGCGCCGATCATCACCCCGCCCGACGGCGTCTATGACGAGTTCTCCGCGCGCTTTCCTTATGAGGAGACCGAGGACCAGAATACGAGCATCGACGCGGTGCTCGACGATCTCGCCAGCGGCCGCCCCATGGACCGGCTCATCTGCGGCGATGTGGGCTTCGGCAAGACCGAGGTGGCGCTCCGAGCCGCGCTGCTCGCCGTGCTCGCGGGCAAGCAGGTCGCCGTGGTGGTGCCGACCACGCTTCTGGCGCGCCAGCATTTCCACACCTTCACCGAGCGCTTCCGCGGGCTTCCGGTCAAGATCGCGCAGGCCTCGCGCCTCGTCGGCGCCAAGGAGCTGGCCGAGGTCAAGAAGGGGCTGAAGGCCGGCGACATCAATATCGTCATCGGCACCCATGCGCTCCTCGGCAAGGCCATCGAATTCGCCGATCTCGGCCTTCTGATCGTCGACGAGGAGCAGCATTTCGGCGTCGCCCACAAGGAGCGCCTGAAGCAGCTGCGCGAAGACGTGCATGTGCTGACGCTGACCGCCACCCCCATCCCGCGCACCTTGCAGCTTGCTCTGTCGGGCGTGCGCGAAATGTCGATCATCGCCACGCCGCCCATCGACCGGCTCGCCGTGCGCACCTATGTGACGCCGTTCGATCCCGTGATCCTGCGCGAGGCGCTGCTGCGCGAGCGCTATCGCGGCGGGCAGAGCTTCTTCGTGGTGCCGCGCATCGCCGATCTCGAAGATGCGGCGGCCTTCCTTGCCGAGCATGCGCCGGAGCTGAAAGTGGGCCGCGCCCACGGCCAGATGGGCTCGCGCGAGCTCGACCAGGTGATGAACGCCTTCTACGACCGCCAATATGACGTGCTGCTCTCCACCTCCATCGTGGAGTCGGGCCTCGACATCCCCTCGGCCAACACGCTGATCGTTTAGCGCGCCGACATGTTCGGCCTCGCCCAGCTCTATCAGCTGCGCGGCCGCGTCGGGCGCTCGAAGATCCGCGCCTATGCCTATTTCACCATTGCCGCCGAGGCCCGGCTCACGCCCGCGGCCGAGAAGCGGCTCAAAGTGCTGCAATCGCTCGATACGCTGGGCGCGGGCTTCATTCTGGCGAGCCACGATCTCGACATCAGGGGCGCCGGCAATCTCTTGGGCGAGGAGCAGTCCGGCCACATTAGGGAAGTGGGCTTCGAGCTCTACCAATCCATGCTCGAGGAGGCGGTCCGCGCGCTCCGGGGCGGGGAGGGCGGCGTCATCGAGGACCAATGGTCGCCGCGCATCAATCTCGGCACCTCGGTGCTGATCCCGGAGGCTTACGTGCCCGATCTGCAGGTGCGGCTCGGGCTCTATCGCCGGCTGTCGCAAGTGGAGAGCCACGACGCCATCGAGGGCTTCGCCGCCGAGCTGATCGATCGCTTCGGCCCGCTGCCGCAAGAGGTGCGCCATCTTCTCGACGTCGTCGAGATCAAGGGGCTGTGCCGGCAGGCGGGCATCGAGCAGATCGATGCGGGCCCCAAGGGCGCCGTCATCTCCTTCCGCAATAAGAGCTTCGCCAATCCGGAAGGCCTCATCGCCTTCATCCGCGAGGAAGGCTCGGGCGTGAAGCTGCAGCCCGATCACCGGCTCATCTATTACGCCGATTGGGAGACGCCCGAGGAGCGGCTGGCCGGCACGCGCGATCTGCTCAAGCGCCTGGTCGAGATCGCCGAATGAAGGTGAAGCAGGCGGCGTATGAGCGCACGCGCTCAAACTCTGCCGCAGGATCTGCTCGCGCAGCACGCGGCCATGGCCCTCGCGCGGGATGAGTTTCACCACCACGAGCCGGTCGGGGAATTTGTAGGGCGCCACGCCGCGCGTCCCCAGGAACTCGTGCAAAGCCGCGAGCGAGATCGGCTGGTTGGGCTTCGGCACCACCGCCGCGAAAATGCGGTCGCCCACGATGGGGTCGGGCAGGACGAAACGAGGCGGCGTCGAGGAAGCCCGGAAAGCTCTGATAGAGCTGATCGAGCTCGGCCGCGGCGATGGAGAAGCCGCCATGCTGCAAGAGCTCGGGGTCGCGCTTGACTTTGAGCAGGTCGGCGTCACCGCCTTCGACCACGGCGTTCAAGCCCGTGCCGGAAAAGCCTTGGCCGCGGGACAATTGGGCCTGCAGCCCCGGGGCGCCATGCGGCACGACGGCGCCGCGCAACAGAAGCTCGCGGGGACCGGAGCCGAGCCCCCGGCCGGGCCCGATCGCCGTCTCGAGAAACACCGCGCCCTCGCCAGTCTCGCCGCCGCTGCGAATGATGCCGCGGGGAAGGAGCGATGGATCGCCCTCCGCCGCGCGCCGCCGCACGAGCGCGGCAAGATCGCCGAGCGGGAGAAGGTCGAACAGGGGAAGGCCGAGCCCATCGAGATCGGGCGCGCTCCCGGCGAGCTGCGCCGCCGACCATACCAAGCCCGCGCGCGCGAGCTTGCATTCGGGCGCCCGCAAGATGCCGTCCTCGGCCAAGGCCGCGAGGATGGAGCCGGGCAGCGCCGTGACCGTCGCCTCCGACTTGATCAGCTGCTCGACGAACACGCCGTAATCGAAGGGGTGGTGCAGCGCGAGCGTGGCGCCGCTGATCAGCCAGGGCATGAGCCCGAGGCTCAAGCCCACCACGCCCGTGAGCGGGTAGGGGTTGAGGATGACGTCGCGGCTCGTGAGCGCAAGCGCGAGCACGGTCATCGCCCCTTGCGCGAGAAGATCGTCCTCGCTGCGGAACACGGGGAGGAGCGGAGCGTCCGCGCGCGCCGTGAAGGTGACGAGGGGTGGACCCGCAAGCGGCCGCGCCTCGACCGGGGCCGTTTCCCCGCTCAAGCCGGTTGCCAGCGCCTCGTCGAGCGAAGTGACGCCGTCGGCAAGGTCGCGGCCGAAGCCGAGCACGAAGCGCACCGACATATGGCCGGCGGCGATCTCGCACAGCATCTCGGCCTCGCGCTCCGACGTCATGGCGCCGCCGCCGAGCAGCGCCTTGGGCGCGAGCGCATCGCACACGCTCTCGATCTCGAGCCGCCGCCACAGCATCGGCACCATGCAGACGGTGAGCCCGGCGCGCCAGGCGGCGAGGATGGTGAGCGCCTGAAGCGCGACATTGGGGAGCTGAACGGCGATGCGATCCCCGGGCTCGAGCCCAAGCTCGATGAAGCTCAGGGCGAGCGCATCGACCGTCGCATCGGCTTCGGCATAGCTGCACGAGCCCGTGCCGCCGCGGGCGAGCCCATGCACATTGGGCGAGTCCACGAGCGCGCGCGCATTGGGCCGCTGCGAGGCGCGACGGCGCAGAAGGCTCTCCCCGGTGAGAGGGCGCTTCTCCTCCCTCATGCTCATGTCGGCGGCGAGAGTGCTCATCGGGTTTGAGCTTTTACGGTGTTGCGGGCCGTTGCCCGTCTGCCGGCTCCATCCACCAGCTGTCGACACGATAGCCGTAGAGCGGCGTCGTGTCCGGCCGCTTGAGGTCACGCCAATAGGCGACCCATTGGCCCGGCAGGTGGAAGAGGGGGACGACATAATCGCCCGACAGGAGCACGCGGTCGAGCGCGCGGACGGCCGACACGAAGTCCTCGCGCGTCGTGGCGGCGAGCAGCGCCTCGATCATGGCGTCGACCGCCGGGCTCCCGCACGCCGGCATAGTTGAACGAGCCGTCGGTCGCGGCCGCCTGGCTGCCGAAGCGAAAGGCTTGCTCGTTCCCCGGCGACAACGAGACCGGCCAGAAATACTGGATCATGTCGAAGTCGTAGGTCTGCTTGCGCTGCTCGTATTGCGTCGAATCAACTTGACGGATTCGTGCCTCGATTCCTACCTGTTTCAAGGCTTGCGCGTAAGTGAGCAGCAGCCGCTCCTGGGCCCGTGTCACCGCCAGGATCTCGAAGGTGAAGGGCTCGCCCGTGTCGCGTCTTGACGAGCTTGCCGCCCTTGAGCTGCCAGCCCGCTTGCTCGAGCAGCTTGAGCGCCTCGCGGCGCCCCTCGCGGTTCTCGCCCGAGCCGTCGCTCTCGGGCAAGGCGAAGGTGCCGTCCATGATCGCAGGCTTGACCGCGTCCGGGTAAGGGGCGAGCAGCGCCCGCTCGCGCGCGTCGGCGGGACGCCCATGCGAGCTCAAATCGGAGCGGGCGAAATAGCTTTCCGTGCGCGCATATTGTCCGTGATAGAGCGTGCGGTTCACCCATGCGAAGTCGAACAATTGGATCAGCGCCTGGCGCACGCGCGCATCGGCGAAGAGCGGCCGGCGCGTGTTGAACACGAGCGCCGACATGCCGGCGGGCGTTCCGTCCGGCAGCTCGTCCTTGATCACGCGCCCGTCGCGCACGGCCGGAAAGTCGTAGCCTTGCGTCCAGCGCGTGGGGTCCTCCTCGCCGCGCAGACTGATCAGCCCCGACTTGAAGGCTTCGAACATGCTCGAGCCGTCGCGATAATAGTCGAAGCGGACGGTATCGAAATTGTACTGGCCGCGATTGACGGGCAGATCGGCGCCCCAATAATTCGGATCGCGCTTGAAGGTGATGCTCTTGCCGGGCTCCACCGCGGCGATGGTGTAGGGCCCGCTGCCGATGGGGGGCACGAGCGTCGTCTTCTCGAAGCTGTCCGCATCGATCAGGTGGCGCGGCAGCACCGGCATCAGCCCCATGATGAGCGGCATCTCGCGGTCGCCGCTGCCGTCGAAGGTGAACCTGACCTTGCGCGGACCCGTCTGCTCGGCCCGCGTGACCTTCTGGTAATAGGAGCGGTGATTGGGGCGCCCGTGATCGCGCAACAGCGCGTAGGAAAAAAGCACGTCCTCCACGCTGATCGGCGTGCCGTCGGAGAATTTGGCGCCCTCGCGCAAGCCGAACTCGACATAGCTGCGGTCGGGCGGCGTCTCCACCGTCTCGGCGATCAGCCCGTACAGGCTGAAGGGCTCGTCATAGGCGCGCGCGAGCAGGCTCTCATAGAGATAGTCGCGCACCCCCTCTGCCGAAGTCCCCTTCACGATCAACGGGTTGAGGCTGTCGAAGGACCCCTGCACCCCGAACACGATCGTGCCGCCTTTGGGCGCCTGCGGATTGACATAGGGGAAGTGGCTGAAGTCGCGCGGCTCGAGCGGCGCGCCATGCATGGCGATGCCGCCCGCGGCTTTCCCTGCCGGCGCCTCGGCGCGGCCGCCGCAAGGCGCCAAGAGCAGCGCCAAGAGGAGCAACGAAATAGGGGCTTTCAACGAGGGGCGGGTCTGGCTATAGATGCCGTCGCGCTGCAGCATGAAGGCAAGCGTAACACGCCTCGCGACGGCCAACAGGGTGGCATCTCTGTGAAGCGGCAGGCGCGAGCGAAGGGTCGCGGCGGGCTCCGGAAAATTCAAGCTTAACGTTGAAGGCCAGCCACGCCTACGCCGCATTTCGGGTATTGACCCTATGGCACGGGTAGGCGGGAAAACTGGGCCTAATCGCGCGCTAGAATTGCGCGGCCCGACCCGCGAAGAAGAGGAAAGGTTGATTATGGTCTCGTCGATGCATCGAGGGAAGAGACTGAACGTATCTTTGGGCCGGGCCCTGTTGCTCGCGAGCGTCGGATGTCTTGCCTTGGCTATTGCCGCGCCGCTCGCCATGGCGCAGCAAGCGCAGGCCCCAGTTGCCAAAACCCCACAGAAAACGACGCAAGCCCCTCAGGCAGCCCCTCCGGCAGCCGCTCCTGCTCCCGCAGCCGCCCCGGCGCCGGCGCCCCAGCGGGCGCGCCGCTGCCGGCGAAGTCGCGCCACCCGCGGGTCAGGAACAAGCCGCCTGGGTCAAGCTTTGCGAGAAAAGCGCCCAGACCGAAAACAAAGAGATCTGCCTGACCAACCACGAGCGGCTCGACGGCAATTCGGGCATGGTTCTCGTCGGCGCCGCCGTGCGCAAGATCGAGGGCGAGGAGAAGCAGCAGCTTCTGGTCAAGCTGCCGCAGGCGGCGTTGCTTGCCATCCCCGCCGGCGTGCAGATCAAGGTGGATGACGGCCAGCCCATCGCGCTCGGCTACACCTTTTGCTACGCCATGAGCTGCCAGGCCGAGACCGATCTGACGAAGGAACTCTTCGACAGCATGCGCAAGGGCAAGCAATTGCTCGTTGCCGTCGTCAATCTGCAAGGCAAGGCGATCGGTCTGCCGGTGCCGCTCTCCGGCTTTGCCAAGGCCTATGACGGTCCGCCCGTCGATACCGCCAAATATCAGGAGGCCCGGCGCCAGGTGATGGAGCAGATCCGTCAGCGCCAGATCGAGCTTGCCAACAAGGCGAAGCAAGGCGCTCCCGCCGACGGCCAGGCGCAGGCAGGCGCTACGACGCCACCGGCGCCAGCTCCGGCGCCCAATGCCACCGCGCAGCCGAAGACACCGGCACAATAAACGCCGCTCGCTGTTCGATTAAGACAAAGCCCGCGCTTCGGCGCGGGCTTTCGTTTTGGCTGGTGCTTGCACCCCGCGCTCGAGCCGCCGCGCGACGGCTAGGGTCAATGCTCCTGCAAGAAGCGGAAGCGGAAGATGCCGTCGCGCAGATCCTCGAACAGCTCGGAGACTTGCGGATGGCGCAGCGGCTCATCGGAGGGGTCGGGCTCGAGATTCTGCTCCGAGACATAAGCGATGTACTCGGTGTCGGCGTTCTCCGCGAGCAGATGATAGAAGGGCTGGTCCTTCGGCGGCCGCACGTCCTTTGGAATCGAGCGGTACCACTCCTCGGTGTTGGAGAAGGTCGGATCGACGTCGAAGATCACGCCGCGAAACGGATAGACCCGGTGGCGCACCACCTGGCCGATCTGAAACTTGGCGTCCCGCTTGACGAACATTGCGAAGAGCCTCCCGCGAGTCCCTTTTCCACGATAAGAGCGAAGAGCGGCAGGCACTGTCAACGGCGCTCGGCCCGTTGCCTTATTCGGTCACGACCAGCGCCGATTTGACCACATGAACTGCTCCGGCGCCTCGCGAATCCAAACCTCGAAATGGCGCTGGATCGCCGCCGTGATGGTGCGGATATCCTCCGCCTGGTTGCCGGTGCGCGGAATTCTGAGCTCGTTCACATTGACGTCGAAGCAGGCGCGCTTGCCGATGCGCACGCAGCGGCCGATCCAGATGCGCGCACCCACCCGCCGCGCGATCATCGCCGCGATCGGCATGCTCTTGGCGGGATAGCCGAAGAACGGCACCGCGATCCCTTGCGCGTCGTAGAGGTCGGAGATGAAGCCGAGCCGCCCGCCCTGGCGCACATAATCCATGATCAGCCGCGCGGTCTTCTGCCCTTCCTCGTTGCCCGCCGCGCGGCGGCTGCCGAACAACCCGCCGGGATAGAGGTCCTTGCGCTGCGCGCGGAGATAGCGGTCCACATAAGGATTCTTGACCAGGCGATAGACGCCGGCGGGCCGCACGCCCGCAAGCGTGATCGGCCACATGCCGAGCTCCCAATTGCCCATATGCATGGTGACGATGAGCACCGGCCCCATCTTGTCCTTGTAGCGCTGGATGACGTGGCCATTGGTGATGTGCAGCCGGTCCGGCTCTTTGAGGATGCGGTCGATATTCATGGTCTCGGCCATGACGCGGCCGAGATTCTCCCACATGGCGCGCGCGATGCGTTCCCGCTCGGCCGGCGTCTTGTCCGGGAAGGCGCGTTCGAGATTGGCGAGCGCGCGTTTGTGCCGCCGGTTATAGGGGGCGATCAGGCGCCACATTTTGCCGGAGATGGTCCCCGCCACGT
The DNA here is from genome assembly GCA_963792045.1 of uncultured Alphaproteobacteria bacterium. Lineage (GTDB taxonomy): Bacteria > Pseudomonadota > Alphaproteobacteria > Rhizobiales > Methyloligellaceae > Methyloceanibacter. Next base: position 729,478 of record CAWBUT010000011.1, on the reverse strand, counting down.
CGATGGGAAACAGGCGCACGATCCCGATCAGCAGGCGCAACACGCCATATTCGAGCCGGTAGCGCAGGTCGCGAAAGGGCGGGATGTCGGCAGCAGCAGGCGCAGCCATGGGCAGCGTCGTTCCTCGAAATGGCGGAGTGAGCTTGGAAGGGCTCCTCCTGGCAAACGGTGCCGATCCCGTCAAGTGCGGACCCCTAAAGCCCGGCGGCCGGGCGCATCAGGCGCGGCAGCTCGGTCGGAGGCTGAAGCCCCACGCGCATGATCAGGCGCCGCAAGGGCCCGATCCGGTTGAGCCCATGGGAGAGGAGAGTGCGCGCGGCCTGCAGCGGAAGGAAATCGGTGAGCAGCGAGCGGCTCAAGAGATCGACGCCGAAGGTGCGGGTGGCAATGTCGACCCGCCGCGCCGCCGCATAGGCGGCAAGCACCGCATCGCCCCCCGGATCGGCGCCGCGCGCTTTCGCCTCCGCCACGCAATCGGCAAGCGCGGCCGCGTCGCGAAAGCCGAGATTGAGTCCCTGCGCCCCGATCGGGGGCAGGATGTGGGCGGCCTCGCCGACAAGCGCGATGCGGCGCCGCGCCAGCGCGTTCGCGTGCAAGCCGATCAAGGGGAAGGCCGCGCGCGCGCCGACCGTGTCGATCGAGCCGAGCACGCCCCCAAGACCCTGCTGGAGCGCGGCCTTGAACGTGTCGGCGTCGAGCCCCATCAGCCGCTCGATCTCGCCGGCTCCGCCCACCCAGATGAGGCTCGATACATGCGGGTCGGGCATGGGCACGGTGGTCATCGAGCCCGCGCGGGCATGGAGCTCGGTCGAGGCGAAATCATGCGACCTCGCATGACCGAAGCTCGTCGCGATTGCCGCCTGATCGCTGCGCCGCTCATCGACGCCGATGCCGGCGCTCTTGCGGCACAGCGAATGCCTGCCGTCGGCGCCCACGACGAGGGCAACCTTGAAGGCCTTGCCATTGCCGCAAACGACCCGAACGCCGTCACCGTCGGGCTCGAGGCGCGCGACGCTTGCCGGCTCGACGGCGCGCAAACGCTGAAGCGCCTGGGCATAAAGCACCTCGACCAGCGCCGTATTGGCGATGTTGTAGCCGAAGGCCTCAAGTCCAAGCTCGCTCGCCGAGAACATGATGTCGGGCGCGCGGAGCAGACTGTCGGAGGCATCGACGATGCGGATGGCCTTGAGCGGCGCCGCCTGATCGGCGAGCGCGTCGAACAGCTTGAGCGCCTTCAACAGATCGATCGAGCTTTCGAGCAGCGCCGCCGTGCGCGTGTCGCCGCTGCCCTCGCGGCGCGGCGGCGGCCCGATCAGGGTCACGCTTGCGCCCAGATGGGTCAGGGCCAGCGCCGCGACCAGGCCGGCGGGACCGGCCCCGACCACGGCAATCTCGCTCTGCAGTCTCTTCTGCCACTTAGCGCCTCCGCGCGTGCCTCGCGACCCGTTTGGCCCTAGGATCGATAGGCGGATGCCGAGCCTGATCGCATCGCCGCTGGCGACGAGCCCCGACCTTTTTGCCACAGTCTCGGCCGCGTTTGCGTCCCCGATTCTTTCATCCCAGCTTCGCGCCGTTCCCGAAAAGCGGTTCTAACAAACTGGGAAATAAAGAAATCCGGCCTGATTGCCAATTACGACCTGTTCGCTAGCGTTAAGCCAATCGGGCCGCCGCCCGAAAGACCGGGGACAGGGGACCGATCATGGTCAGGGAAGCGAGTTTCCGCCGCCGCTTGCTCTTGGTGGTCAGCACCATGCTCCTCTTCGCCGCACTGGGCCACACGCCGGCCAAAGCCGCCGATCTCGGCGGCGATTGCTGCGCCGATCTCGAGGAGCGCGTGGCCGAGCTCGAGGCCACGACGGTGCGCAAGGGCAACAAGAAGGTCACGGTGACCCTCTACGGCCAGGAAATCACGCCGTCCTGTTCTGGGATGATGGCGTCGAGAAGAATGCCTACACCGTCGACAACAACTACGAATCCTCGCGCTTCGGCATCAAAGGCTCGGCCAAGATCGGCGGGGATTGGTCGGCGGGATATAGACTTGAGGTCGAGACCACGGGAGCCAACTCCGTGCGGCTCAATCAGTTCGACGACGACAACGCGACCGATCCGCTCGGCAACGCTGAACGTTCGCTGGTCGCACATATACATCAACAACAAGAAATTGGGTGAGGTGCGCCTCGGTCTGACGGCCACGCCCATCTACAACATCACCAAGGACACCAACGTCACCGAGCTCGAAGACACCATGCATTCCGACAATCGGATGATGCAGGGCTTCTTCTTGCGGGCGAAGGACTCCCCCGCCAATGCGGAGGGCCTGTCGAAGGTGAAATGGCAGGACATCTCGCGCTGCTACAACTCGAGCAATGCCTTCGTCTGCTCGACGCGCAAGAACGGCGCGGCCTATTGGTCGCCGAACTGGGAGGGCTTCAGCGCCTCGGTCGGCTGGTTCGAGGACGACGAATGGGGTGCGGCGCTCCGCTATAAGAAGGAATGGGGCGAGGCCTTCGAGGTCGGCGCCGGCATCGGCTACGCCGATATCCGCGACGAGCGCCTGCAAACGCGCGGGCGGCGGTCTTGCGGGCTATCGGCGCGATTTTCAGGATTGGGCGGGCTCGGCATCCATCAAGCACAAGCCGACCGGCCTGTTTGCGTTCACTGCCTGGAGCTTCTCCGACACGGACGACTCCAATGCCATCGGCGCCTTTAACGGCAAAAGGCCGCCCGAGATGAACGCCTGGGACGTCCAGGTCGGCATCCAGCGGAAAATGCCATGGTTGGGCTGGACAAGCTCGGCGAGACGTCTTTTTGGGGCGGCTTATCCAGGATCAATGACGGCTTTGCCGAGGGCAGCAGCGGCGTCTCCGGCACGACAATCGTCTTTGACAACAACCCGACCACCAAGCTCGGTGCGGTTCCGGCCAATGGACTGATCAGCTGCTTCCGCCTTTCCCGGCGCGTTGGCCCCAGGCAGTTATCAGGTCGTCGGTTCCGAAGTGGATCGCTGGATACTGGCCGTGGACCAAGAGCTCGAGAAATCCGGCATGCATCTTTACGCCGTCTATCAACACTTCAACGCCGACATCAGTCTGATCGATCAAAACCTCAATCACGTCCCGGTGCCGCTCGACGATTTCGACCTCTTCTATACCGGCGCGCGCATCTACTTCTAGGCGGCACTACCCGGAAAGGCGGATTCAGCCCAATCTCTGCCGCCTTGACCAGGGACATTTGCCGGCTGGAGCGCCAACGCGCTCGGCGCAGTTGCCTCGGCAGCGCAGCCGTACCGACCGTGGCCGATCGGCAACAGATAACGGCGAAAACACGGCTGTCGCAAGGCTGTCATCAAAGCGTTATGGCTCCCCCAATAGAACGGGATTGCTCGACTGGTCAGCCGACCGGCACGCATTCCACCGCGTGAGAAGCACGGAAGAACAGCACAGAACGGGCTGTTCTTGAACGCAGTTATAACAAAGCGGAGAGGGGTCATGATCGGGGGATTGAGGGGCACCGCCAGCCGTCTGGCGATCGCTGCCGGGTTTTGCGTAATGGGGGTGGTGATCTTTGCCCAGAAGCCCGCTAGAGCCGCGGATCTTGGTGGCGATTGCTGCGCCGATCTCGAAGAGCGCGTGGCCGAGCTTGAGGCCACCACGGTGCGCAAGGGGAACAAGAAGGTCTCCGTCCAGATCTACGGCAAGGTCAACGAGGCCGCTCCTGACCTGGGACGACGGCGCCGAGCAGAACACCTACGAAGTCAACAACTACATGGAGTTCGACGCGCATGGGCTTCAAAGGCTCGGCCAAGATCACCGGCGACTGGACCGCGGGCTACCGGCTGGAGTGGGAGTTCAGCAAGCGCTATGTCCTCGGCGGCTGAACCAATTCGACGACGACAACGCATCGACCCCACCGACCAGTCAACGTTCGCTGGTCGCAGATGTATATCGCCAACAAGAAATACGGCACGGTGAACTGGGGTCTGACCGCGACGCCCAAATACGACATCACCAAGGACACGATGGAGTATATCTCCACGGAGAAGGGCGAAGGCGGCGGTCTTTCGGATACCTTGGTCCCCGATTTCCGCATGAACGACAGCCTTCCGCTTGCGGCAAAAGGGCTTCAACAATGCCGAGGGGCTCATCAACGCCCCGGCTTGGGTCGGAACATCGCCCGCTGCTATAGTGCCAGCGATCAGTTCAACTGCTCCACCCGCCGCAACGGTGTTTCCTACAACTCCCCGACCTTTGCCGGCTTCAGCACCCAATGGGGTTGGTTCGAAGACGACATCTGGGGCGGCGCTGTGCGCTACCGCAACACCGATTGGGCCGACACCTGGCTCTTCGCCGTGAGCGCCGGCCTATGAAAGTTTCCGCGACGAGCGCCTGATGAGCGGCGGCGGCGGCCTAACCGGCTTCCAGCGTGACTTCCAAGAGTGGGCTGGTTCGGGCGCCCTCAAGCACAAGCCGACCGGCTTGTTCGTCATGGGCGTATGGGGCCTCTCCGACTCGGCTGATACCAACGTCAAAGGCGCCTTCAATGGCCAGGGTGCCCCGGAGATGAATGCTTGGAACGTCCAGGGCGGCGTTCAGCGGAAATTGTACGTCCTTGGGCTCGATCGAGCTGGGCGAAATCGGCCTTCTGGGGTGGCTATTCCCAGGTGAATGACGGTTTCGCGCCGGGAAGTAGCAGCGTTCTGGCGTCACCCGCCCCACCGGCGGCGGAGCGGCGCTTGGGGACCAGTGCCAACATGCTGCTCAAAGCATCTACCTTCCCGGGTATTGACTCAAACCCAGATTACCGGCTCCAACGTCAACACCTGGTTTATTGCCGCTGATCAGCAGCTCGAGAATGCCGCCATGCATATCTACCTGGCCTACGAGCACTTCGAGGCCGACCTCAATCTGATCGACAGCAAGCAAAATCGGGTACCGCTGGGCCTCGACAATTTCGACCTCTTCTATGCCGGCGGCCGGCTCTACTTCTAATCCCCAACTGTCTCTGTCTGCAGCGACGAGGCCGCCCCTTCGGGCGGCCTTTTCTTTTCTTCGCCAAGGTCGCCCGAGGAATCAGTCGTGGCAGCCCGGCCACAGTGCACAATAAAAATTCCAGATTTCTCAATATTTAGAGGCCGTTAATGCCGATCCCGACAGGCTTGCATTGACCCAACCGCACCGTATCCTAAAGGGTGGAGATCGAAGCATGCGGAAGCCTCTTGCCGCTTTGACGGGCGTGATGGCCTTGCTCTTGGCCGGCCCTGCCGTCGCGTTCGAGCAGACGCCCGACGCGCCGCCCGCCGCAGCGGCACCGGCCGCGGCAACGCCCCCGGCCCCCACCGCGCAGCTCGGAACGCCTGCCGCCGGCGTCGCGCAGCCGGCACCGGCGCCTTCGGGAGCGAAGGTTTTCGGTTTCGGCATCCTGCCCAAGCTCGATTTCGGTCTCGAGCTTCTCTACGGCGACAAGCAGCAGCAAGACCTGCAATTGCAGCAGGGCACGCTGCCCGACGACAATGACGTCACCGTGCTCGGGAAGTTCAAACGGCATTTCTAGGACGCGCGCAGAGACGCGGACCCGCTTCCCCTCCACCCTGCGGCCGCGAGCGTGCTCCAGCGTGACGCCCGCGCTGCGGGACTACCACCGGTGAGCCGCCGCTTCCTCGCCGCGCTCGTGCATATCCTGACCGCGTCGGGCGCGGGCCTCGCTTTATTGGCGCTGCTTGCCGCGGCGAAAGCCGACTGGCAGACGATGTTCCTCTGGCTCGGCATCGCGCTCATCGTCGACGCGATCGACGGACCGCTCGCCCGCCGCATCGAGGTCGCCACGGTCTTGCCGCGGTGGAGCGGCGAGCGCCTCGATCTCATCGTCGATTATCTCACTTATGTGGCGGTCCCGGCCTTTGCCCTGTGCCGCTCGGACCTCTTGCCTGAAGCGTCGCGCGTAGGCGTAGGCGTCGCCATCATGCTGTCGAGCTTGATGCCCTTTGCCGACCGTGAGGCGAAGACGGACGAGGGCTATTTCTCCGGCTTCCCCGCCGTATGGAACATGGTCTGCCTCTATCTCTTCGTCCTCGCGCCGCCTCCCTTTGTCTCCCTTGCCGCGGTCGTCCTCCTTATCGGCCTGACCTTCGTGCCGATGCTCTGGGTGCATCCCTTTCGCGTGCGGCGCTATCGCCCGCTGACGATGCTTGTCACCGCCCTTTGGGGCGGGGCAGCGCTCTTCGCCCTCACCAAACCTTTCCCGTCGCCGCTCTGGATCCAGCTGTCGTTGATCGCGACGCTTGTCTATCTCATCGGCATCGGCGTGATGCGTTCCGTCGCGCCCGCCGCAAGCGCGCTGACGCCTCCTTTGGCCATGGACCGCGCCGGACCCTTGCGCTATTAGCTCAAGCGGCCGCGCGCCCCCGCCCGACCCCAAGCCCTCGAAGTTCTGAGCGATGCTGACCGACTGGCTGACCGATCCGCATGTCTGGGCGAGCTTCATTGCCTTGAGCGCGATGGAGGTGGTGCTCGGCATCGACAACGTCGTCTTCATCTCGCTCATGATCGCGCGGCTGCCGGCGCAGCAGCGGCTGAGGGCGCGGCGCATCGGGCTCTCGCTCGCGCTTCTCTTTCGCGCCGCCATGCTCGCCGGCATCGCCTGGTTCATCCACCTCACCCAGCCGCTGTTCACGCTGTTCGGCAACGCGTTTTCCTGGCGCGACCTCATCCTCATTGCCGGTGGCCTGTTCCTGCTGGTGAAGGCGACCCGCGAGATCCATCAGGACATCGAGGGGGAGGAGGAAGAGAGCACGACGAAAATCGTCGCCGACACCATGGTGTCCGCCATCCTGCAGATCGCCCTCATCGACATCATCTTTTCCATCGACTCGATCATCACGGCGGTGGGCATGGCCGACCATGTCGAGGTCATGATCGCGGCCGTGGCGGTCGCCATCCTCGTGATGTATTTCGCCGCCGAGCCGGTGGCCCGCTTCATCGAGCGCCATCCCACGACCAAGATGCTCGCGCTCGCGTTTCTGCTGCTGATCGGTGCCGCGCTGATCGCCGACGGCTTCGCCTTCCATATTCCGCGCGGCTACATCTATTTCGCCATGGCCTTTGCCGGCGCGGTGGAGGTCTTCAATGTGGTCGCCTTGCGCCGGCGGCGCCGCAAGGCCCGCGCGCGCTAACGATAAGAAACGGCCAATTCCTCAGCGCCTTAACTTTGCCATGCAACTTTCCCGCCACGGCCGCAAATCGACCGCTTTTTGACGGCGGTATCGGGCGCTCTCACGCAAATTTTATAGAAAACAAGGGGAAGCAATGAAAATCGGAGCCTTCATCCTCGCCGCAGGCGTCACGCTTGCGGGCACCCCGGCCCTGGCTGAGTCGGTTTCACTCGCTGGAGAGGAGCTGCGCCAGGCCGTAACCGGCAAGACCGTGTATCTCAAGGTCTCAGGATTCGATCTGCCGATCCGCTACGCCGCCAATGGGCGAATGAGTGGGCGCATCGGTGCGGTCGCCGCGAGCTTCTCGCGCGGCGATGGCACCTCGGACACCGGCAAATGGTGGGTCGATAACGACCAGCTCTGTCAGAAATGGTCGAGCTGGTTGGAGTTGAAATCCTATTGCTTCAAGCTCACCCGCGACGGCAATAGCGTGCATTGGGTACGCAATGACGGTCTTTCGGGCACGGCGCGCATCAGCGGCTGACCTGGCGAAAGTGCGGCGCTGAACGAAAAAGCGCCGGTCGAGACGATCGAGAGCCGCCTATCCGGGCGGCTCTTCGCTTTTGATCACCCAGGACACGAGAAAATTGGGCTGGCCGCTGGCCTGCTGGTCGTCGCCCGCGATCCGCCGCTCCTGCCAGTGGGACTGCGGCAGGCGGAGCGGCACCGCGGCGAGCGCGTCGGCGAGGCGCGCGGGCCACGGCCCGCCCCTTGCGGCAAAGGCGCTCGCCAGGGAATTCGAGCTCGGCGCCGCCGCGCAAGCGGTGCGGCACTCGATCTCCGCGAAAATCGTGCCACCCCAATAAAGAATTGACGCGCCCGACGCCGTCGCGAGCCGGCGCAAAATAAAGAGATCGCTTTCGAGCGTGAGCCCGGCGACGCACGCCGCCCGCGCGCCAAGGCGCGGCTCGAGCGCAGCGAACCACAGTCCGCCGGCGTCGGAGGCAAGCGAAAAGCGGGTCGCACCGTGGCGCATGAGCCTCGCCGCAAACATCTCGCTCGCCGCGTAGCGCGCATCCGCCACCGCCAGCATAGGGGACGCGGGCGCCGCCCGTCATGTGCGCCGCCGCGCGCAAGGGAGCAAGGCTCGCCAGACACGCGGCGCCGCCGAGAACCACGATTTCGCGGCGGGTCATGGGGAGAGGGGAGGGCCGCGTCATTGCGCGTCAGGCTCCCGGTCCTTCGCCTCACGGAGACGCTTGGGCCAGACGCCCTGCTTGCCCGGCGACAGGATGCCGTCCGGGTCGAGCAATCCTTGAGCCGCTCGTAAATGCGCAAGGCCGGCATGCTCGCCGAAAGCGAACTGCGCCGCGACGAGATCCATCTCAGCGATATGGGCGCGATAGCCGCCGAGCCGGTTCCACTCGCATCCTCGATCAGTGCGGCGCCGAGCGCACGCGCCTGTTCCGCCTGCTCCGCATCCTGGCTGTCGAAGATGATCGAGGCCGTATTGATGAAAGCGCGCGGCGTCGTCGAGGTCAGCCCGCAATAATGATCGAAGCCATGGGCGTTGAACAGCGCCGTGCGGCGGCGATAATGCGCGAGCACGTCCGCGCCCTGCATCGGCACCACGGGCGGACATTCGATATGGGCGCCAGCGCCGCCGAGCCAATTGAGCGACATGAAATCGACGCTCGGAATGCCCGCGAGCGTGCGGTGATGGGGCAGAATTTCTTGTCCGCGGGCATAATTGGCACGCGTGATCTCCGCGCCGTCGACCGGGAGAACGCTTTCACCACGCGCTTGAAGTTTTCCTCCACGATGCGCGGCGCGCCATAGAGGCCGAAGCGCAAACTCCAATGGCCGATCTCCATCTTCGGATCAGCGTCTCGATCGCGCTTGGCGGCATGGCGCCCTTGCCGTCATACCATTCGGCGCGCGTGCTGTTGCCGGCGGCGATGCGCATCCAATTGGCGATGGTCGCCGTCGGCACCGTGCCGTCGAGGCGCAAGCGCCGCAAGATGTCGACCAGCGGAACGATGTCCTCTTCCGCCGGAAACCCGCCTCGACCACGGAGATGGCCTCCGGCTCCGGCATGAGCCACACGCCGATCTTGGTGACGATGCCGAGATTGGATTGGAAGAACAGCCCGTCGAGCGAGGGGCCGAACGCGCCCTTGTACAGAGGCCAGGCCGGATTGTCCGCCATGGCGCCCATGCCGGTACGGAGCACCTCGCCGCTCGCGAGCACCACCTCCATGCCGCATTGCTGGGCGGCGTGGTCGCCATGGGGCGTGTAGCCCACGCCGCGCTCGAGCGTATTGCCGAGCACGCTGCCCCAGCCGGGATCGGGGCAGTCGATCATGAGCGGATAGTTCTTGTCCCGGATGAATTTGTAGAGCTGGAGATAGGTCACGCCCGGCTCGACGATCGCGTAAGCGAGCTCAGGATCGACCTCGATCGCCTGCATGCGGCTGAGGTCGAGGATCACCGAGCCGGCAAGGCAGGGCGCCGCGCCGCCATAGGCGTAGTTCCGCCCGAGCGACACGGTCCACAGCGGCAGCCGCGCGCCGCGCGCAATGGCAAGCACCGCCTGGATCTCCGCGACATTGGCGGGCAGCACCGCGGCTGCGGGCGCATAGCGCTCGCGTAGGCCCGGCGAATAGGGATCGAGATAGGGCTCGAGCTGATTCTCATCTGTGCGCACGAAGGCCTCGCCGAGCGCCGCGCGCAAGTCCCGGCACGCCTGGTCGAATTCAGCGGCGGACAAGTGAGGGGGTAAGGTCAACGGCTCGCTCTCCTTCGAAAATGGAGGCCCGGGCCAAGGCCGAAGGTCCTTGAGCAGACCGTCGCAATCTCCCGCGGTAAAGGCTAAAATCGCCTTTCAGCCCAATAACGGGCCTGGGAGGGAACACACAATGTTTCGGCTGACACCACCTAAGCAAGTGACTTTCTTTATCTCTGTCGCGGTGGCCCTTATCGCCGTGATCATTCATTACGCCCATCTCGAGATCCCGTATGTCCACACCGGGTTCCTGATCCTGCTCATCGGCTATCTGGTGCTTCTTGCCGGCAACGTGCTTGAAGGCGTGTAGGTGACATTCGGGCGCCGATCACAAATCGGCGCCCTTCCTGCATCGCCTGGCCTAAACAATCTCTGCGCAAGGGCACCGGACGAAATAGTGTGAATTAGGGATAACCCAGGAAACCCCGACCGCCGTGCAGCCGCGGCGAAGCTCCCTGCTTATGCTAGACAGGTTCTCCCGTTCTCCCAAACGTCCGGCGGCTCCAAGGGTGCCCAAGCATGATGAGACCCAGGGATTATGCGGAATCGGCCACGGCCGCTCTCTTGAGGCTTTTGCCTGCCGCACCCACGGAGATCGATACCAAGGCCATCGCGGACGTCATCGAGCAGGCGCTCAATGATGCATCACGCGAGCAAGAGAAGCGAGAACTGCAGCGGGTTGCGGACGTGCAGGCATCGGCGCACGCGAGGCTGTCGCGCCTGCTCAATGCCTCGCCCGCCGTACTCTACCGCTGATTGGCCAGCGGCAATTTCGAGCCCACATTCGTGAGCGAGAGCATCACCAGGTTGTTCGGCTACAGCCCGCGAGAATATCTCGACAACCCTTATCTTTGGCGGGAGCGCGTCCACCCGGACGATCTCGCTCGCATCGAGGCCTGGGTCGATCGGATTTTCCAGAGCGACAACCACTCGCTCGAATATCGCTTCCGCCGCAAGGATGGCTCCTACTGCTGGGTGAATGACGAGCAGCACATCGTCCGCGACGAACAAGGGCGAGCCCCTTGAGATCGTCGGATCGTGGAGCGACATCACGGCACGCAAGGAGGCCGAGGACGCCAATGCGGACGCGCGCGCGGCTCTCGCTGTTGCTCGGCGCCGCGCCCGCGGTTATCTACAGCTTCGCGGCCAGCGGCGATTTCGCGCCCACCTTCGTCAGCGACAACATCCAGGCATGCTCGGATACCGGCCCGACGAATACATGAAGGATGCCGATTTCTGGCGGGGTCACGTCCATCCGGAAGATCTCGCTGGCCTCGAGGCCGAGCAGGCGCAGCTGTTCGAGACCGGCCAGCACTTGGCCGAATACCGGTTCCGCAAGAAGGACGGCTCTTATTGCTGGGTCAGCGACGAGCAGCACCTCACTCGCGACCAAGAGCGGCGCCCCCTCGAAGTCGTCGGCTCGTGGAGCAATATCGACGCCCGCAAGGTCGCGGAGCAGGCTCTGCGCGCCGCGCAAGCGGACCTTGAGAAGGCGACCCAGGCGGCGCTGGAGGCCAATGAGGCCAAGAGCGCCTTCCTTGCCAATATGAGCCACGAGATCCGGACGCCGATGAACGCCATCATCGGCCTCTCCCACCTCGCGCTGAAGACCGAGCTGATGCCGCGCCAGCGGGACTATCTCGTCAAGATCAGGCATTCCGGCCAGCACCTGCTCGGCATCATCAACGACATTCTCGATTTCTCGAAAATCGAGGCGGGCAAGCTGCCGGTCGAAAACATCGACTTCGATCTCGACAAGGTGTTGGAGAACGTCGGCAACCTGATTTCCGAGAAGGCGTCGGCCAAGGGACTGGAACTGATCTTCGACATTGAGCCATCGGTCTCTCCGTTCTTTAGAGGCGATCCGCTGCGGCTGGGGCAGATCCTGATCAATTTCTGCAACAACGCGGTCAAGTTCACCGAGAAGGGCGAGGTCGTCGTCAAGGCTCAAGTCCTGGAGGACGGCACGGACAGCCAGCTCATACTTTTCTCGGTCAGCGACACCGGCATCGGTCTGACGAAGGAGCAAATCGGACGCCTGTTCCAGGCGTTCCAGCAGGCGGATGTCTCGACCACCCGCAAATATGGCGGAACCGGGCTGGGGCTGGCCATCTCCAAGCGACTGGCGGAGCTGATGGGCGGCACCATCGAGGTCACGAGCGAACTCGGCAAGGGAAGCACGTTTCGCTTCACCGCGCGGCTCGGCAAGGCTGCTGTGGCTCCACGGCGGCGCCTTCTACAGTCCGACCTCCGCGGCCGCCGCGTCTTGATCATCGACGACAACTCGCAAGCCCGCAGCGTATTGTCGAACATGCTGACGAATCTTGACTTTCGTCGCGGATGAGGCGCCCTCCGGCCAGGAAGGCATCGAAATGGTCTCCAAGGCCGCCAAACATGGGGAACCCTACGAGATCGCCTTTGTCGACTGGCAGATGCCGGGGCTCGATGGCGTCGAGACGGGCAAGCGGATACTTGGCTTGCCCGACCTCGACACCCCGCCGCACCTCGTGATGGTCACGGCCTATGGCCGCGAAGATGTGATGAAGCAAGCCGAGGAAAGCGGCTTTGAGAATGTCCTGATCAAGCCCGTAACCTCCTCCATCCTGTTCGACACCGCCGTTGCCGCCCTAGGTGCCGAGCATCAAGGAACCGAAAGCATCCAGGCCGGTCCCTCCTTCGACATCGAGCGCGCACGCGGCGCGCGCGTTCTGCTGGTCGAGGACAACGAGATCAACCAGGAAGTCGCAATCGGGCAGCTGGAAGACGCCGAGCTCTTCGTCGACCTCGCCGAGAACGGCGCCGATGCCGTCCGCATGGTGCGGGAGAACGACTACGACATCGTGCTGATGGATATGCAAATGCCGGTGATGGACGGAATCGAAGCGACGCGCGCAATTCGTTCCGAGCCACGGTTCCAGACATTGCCCATCATCGCCATGACCGCCAACGCGCTCGTCTCGGACCGCGACATGTGCTTGCAGGCGGGCATGAACGACCATATCGCCAAGCCCATCGATCCGGACCAGTTGTTCGGCGTTCTGCTGCGCTGGATCAAACGCCCCGGTGGCGACGGCGCGGCATCACCAGAGCGGGCCGCGTTCGCGGGCAACGACCGCAAGCGCCGGCGACCTGCCCCGCTCGACATTGCCGGGATCGACGTTAAGTCCGCCGTGAAGCGAACGGGCGGCAACCGGAAGCGCTACGAGACGCTGTTACGTCGATTTGCGCAGCAGCAGGCAGGAACTGTCGATGGAATTCGCAAGGCCCTTTCGGTGGGCGATGCGGCCACGGCGGAACGAGCGGCTCACTCATTGAAAGGCGCCGCCGGCACGCTCGGCGCCGCCACACTTTCCGAAGCGGCGGCCAAGGCTGAAACCGCCATCAAGACCGGACAGGGCATCGACACGGCCCTTACGTCGCTGTCGCTCATCCTCGCCGCGGCAGTGGACGCGATTCGGACCGCACTGCCCAAGAGGCGCCGACGAACGGTGGCGGGCTCGCTTCCGCCGATCCCGCCAAAGTGATCGAACCGCTGACCCGGCTGAAGCGGCTGCTCGAGAGCGACGACGGTGAAGCCGCCGATTTTATCGTCGACGCTCGGCCCGACCTATCCGGGGTTCTCACCGGAGCTGAAATCGAGACCCTCAGCGAGCTGGTCGGCGATTTCAATTTCGAAGGCGCACTCAAGTGCCTTTCGGGCATCGTTGATCGCTTGGGCTTGCGCCTGAAAAACCCATGACAACTTCGGATCAGAAGCTGGTTTTGATCGTCGATGACACGCCGACGAACGTTGGGGTCATTTCCGGCGTGCTCAAGGGACTCTACAGAACGAAGGTTGCGACCAATGGCGAGAAGGCGCTCGTGCTCGCAACGGCTGCGGAAAAACCGGACTTGATCTTGCTCGATGTGATGATGCCGGGAATGGATGGATACGAAGTCTGCCGCCGGCTAAAAGCCAATCCCCTTACCCGCGACATCCCGGTCATCTTCCTCACCGCGAAGACCGACGCGGTGGACGAGGAAAATGGATTCGAAGTGGGAGCGGTCGACTACATCCATAAGCCATTCTCCGGACCGCTCGTCCTCGCCAGGGTCAAGACTCAGCTCGCTCTGCAAGCGGCACTCGCCCAAGCCCGCGACGCCCAGAATCAGGCCGACGAGCTTTTGCATGCCTTGCTGCCGAAAAAGGCGGCCGACGAGATACGCAGCATCGGCACGGTGATTCCGCGGCGCTATGAAAACGTTGCCGTCCTTTTCTGCGACGTGACCAATTTCACGTCCTATTGCGACAAGCACGAACCGGAGGATGTGGTTTCACGGCTTGATGCGTTGTTCGTCATATTCGAGCGGGTTACCGCGAGACACGGGCTCGAAAAAATCAAAACCATCGGTGACGGATACATGGCGGCCGGCGGGCTCCTCCACCAAGTCGAAGATCCCATCGGGGCGGCGGTTCGCTGCGGTTTGGAGATGGCATCCACGTCGATTGATGCCCATCTGGGATGGGAGGTACGGGTCGGTATTCACGTTGGCCCGGTGGTGGCCGGTGTCGTGGGACAGGAGCGCTACCAATTCGACATCTGGGGCGACACGGTCAATGTCGCGGCACGTATGTTGGACACGTCCAAGCCTGGAAGCGTGGCGGTCACCAAGGATGTTTGGCAGCAGGTCTCCTCCCATTTCGAGGCCGAGGCCCTCGGGGAGTTGGACGTCAAGGGCAAGGGGCCGATTTCGGTCTTCGGCATTCGGCCGCGGAAGACATGACGGCAGGATCGATGCGGGCGTGAGGTGCGGCTCATCATCCTAGCCCTCGTGCTGATTGCCGCAGGTGTCTTTATCCAGAGCTATCGGACGATTGCTACTGGCATGGCCTCGATAGGGCCTTGGAGTGGGGCGCCTGCCTCGTCGGCAGATGACGACCCACTCATTGTTGTGACGGCATCCATCCGGGCCGATCGCGAGCGCACCGGCTCGCAGTTGGATCAAGATGCGAAGACCGCAGCGAAGTCGCGTGCGACTTTGGCAAGCCGCACATAGAACCTCAGGCCGCCGCTTGTGGAGATTGCTGCAATTTGCAAGGATGGGCGCGCGGTTCGATCGGCCCGGCAAACATGGCTGAACAACCCGCCGATCACTCCTGAGACCGAGGTTGCGCCTTCCGGAGGATGGTATGCCCGTAGCCCAGGAGTTTCTGCACGAGTACGACCTCGCCTCATTGTGTCTCGTTCGGCCGCTCGGCCAAAACTTCTCAATGTATGTGACGCCGAGATATCGGTATCACTACGAGCAGAAACCCTTTGAAGCATTCACCGCCGCCCTGCTTTCTCGCATTATCAAGCGGGCGCGATTGTTCCTCGACATTGGCGCGCATTATGGGTTCTTCACGCTACTGGCGGCGACTAACAATCCGGACCTTGAAGTTGTTGCAGCAGAACCCATTCCAGAAACATTTAAGGCCCTCAAACGCAACATCGACTTGTTGGGTACGTCTCATGTCACGCTGCAGCAAACGGCCATTTCGAATGGCTTAGGTAGGGCACCGTTTATTGTTTCGATGTCTTCGGACAATTGCGGATTCTACCAGCACCCCAATGCTCCTCCGTTGCGGACGATGGAGGTCGAGACATCCTCTGTGGACGCACTTTTGCAACATCGCGAGCCGTGTCCGCTCGTAATAAAAATCGATACCGAAGGGCACGAAATCGCCATCCTCGAGGGCATGTCCGACACGCTGCGGCGCTTTGATGACGTAGCCTTGATCATCGAATTCAATCCGGAGATGCAGCGCGCAGCCGGAAGCCCCCCTGAGCAACTCCTCGAGGAGCTCGACCAACTAGGGTTTGAGACTTTCCTGCTCGATGATGTTTTGCAACGAGCCTATCGGCTGAAGCCGACCACCAATTGGTCGGCGTTGATGAATCCGTCAGGCTATGCCAACTTGTATTGTGTGCGTCGTTCTCGCGCGCTGAACCTGTGTCTGTTTGCCCATAGTGCAGGCCTGACAGGAGCGGAACGCTGCCTGCTTCAGTTGGTGGACGAACTTGTTGTCGACCACGGCGTTCTCTGCACGGTCGTCCTGCCAACTCACGGACCTCTCGTCGAGGCCTTAGGGCGCGTTGGCGCAAGTTGCGTCATATCGGAATATGGCTGGTGGTGCGATAGTAACGATGATGCGCGTACAGAGGTGGAAAGGCGGCGTGCCATTTTTCTCTGCGTCGATGACATCATCGCCGAGGTTTGCCGAACGGTCGCTCAAATCGACCCCGATGTCATCTGGACCCAGACGATGGTCATTCCCTGGGGAGCTGTGGTTGCCTGGTTTGTTGGCAAGCCCCATGTGTGGTCCGTTTGCGAATATGGCGAACGTGATCAAGATTTGAGATTCTTCTGGCCCTTTGACCGGATTATCGCTGACATTGAGAGCAGTTCCAATTTGATCTTTACAGCGTGCCAGGACATAGCGGACGAATTCTTTCCTTCCTTGTCGTCCGATCGCGTGCGCACGCTGTACCGCCACATATCCATTCCACCATCCGGTCCCGATGACGCGAAGTTGGAATTCTTTGCACGGGCGAATGCAGTCAAGCTCGGCATTTTCGCCAGCATCGTTGTCAAAAAAGGTCAAGAGGACATCATTCGGGCAACCGCGGAGCTTGCAGCGCGCGGGCAAAACGTCGAACTGCTCGTTGCTGGGACGGGACCGCCTGCGCACCGGCGGCACTTGAACGAACTGACGAAACGTCTGGAGATCGGAGATCGGGTCCAATTTTCCGGCTTTCTAGCCGATCCCTATCCCGCGATGCGCGCTTGCGACATCATCGTCATATGCTCACGCTGTGAGGCCTTTGGCCGCGTCGCCCTCGAGGGCATGCTGTTGGGCAAACCGGTGATCTATCCCGCTTCCGGTGCTTTCACCGAGTATATGATCGATGGAAAGACTGGGCTGTCATACCCGCCCGGAGATATTGGCGCTCTAGTCGACCGTATCGAGCAACTGATCGCTGACCCGGACCGTCGTGTTTCCCTCGGCAAAACGGCCTATGCCTATGCATCGCAACGCTTCACGCGCGACGGTTACGGTGGAGCGGTGTATCGCGCACTGACAGATCTGCGATCTCGGGTGGTTACATCACCAGGCATCCCGAGCGTGATCGCACCAACCCTCATCAAGACGCTTGCGGCCCGCTATCAGAGATTGAACCAGGAGAATGCGTCACTCAACCTACGCATCGACGCGCGGACCCAGGAAGCAAATCAACTCAAGAGGGAACTCGCATCGGTGCTGCATAAAGCAGCGGTGTCGGAAGCAGCCCTCACGGTGTCGGAAGCAGCCCTCACGGTGTCGGAAGCAGCCCTCGCCGGCGTCTTTTCGAGTTCCAGCTGGCGCCTGACCGGGCCGTGGCGAGCGATGGGCACGCGATTTCCTTGGTTGAAGCGGCTCGTGCGCAATTGAAGGGGCGGTGGGGTTCGCGTTGCTCGAAACGAAGAGTCCGGTATGGGCGGGGCGGACGCACTCCATTGCGTCTTCTTTCGAGCGACACGCCCTGGCGCAGCTTCAGCTTTTGTCGCTCGATTCCGAGCGGGCCGATCAGATCGCGACCGATCTCGATAAGACCCGGACGGAGCTTGCAGCGGTTGACCGGGAGGAACTCAAGAAGCTTGGGGGTCATTACAACTTATCGCGGGGATGCCGGCAGAGGTCCTGATCGTGACCGGCAAGCGAACCATGTTCCAATATCTGTTCAGGCCCTTCCTCAACTCCATTCAGCGCAGCTTTCGCGAGACATAAGCCCCGCCTTGCGAAGGGCGCTTCTATCATGCGACGAAATTTCCCTATATTTGTAATGCAGCTGTAATGCAGCGGACATGTCCCGTTTAGGTGGAGGGCGTATTGAGGCTGTCGTGATGGGCATCCCTCCCCATCACTCAGTCCCCCCAGGAACTCGGAGAAGCCCCGCTCCCCCCGGCGGGGCTTCTTCTTTCTGTCTCTCGCCACATGTCCGGAGGTCGCCCGTCATCGGCCGCCATGGACGGGTCAGGTCGCGTGACACGCAGAAGTTCCAGAATTTTCAAAGTAAATTCAGTATGTTAATTGGCGGATGGGGAGGGATTCGAACCCTCGAGACGCGTGAACGTCTGCCGGTTTTCAAGACCGGTGCCTTCAACCACTCGGCCACCCATCCGCAACTTCGCGCCGCCACGCCCTCGCTTCGCCCCCCGCGCCGCCATGCCTGCCGCGCGATCGAGCGACATGAGGCATTTCTCGCCTGGCACCGCAAGCGCGGAGGCCGCATTATAGGGCCTTCGTCCTCCGCTTTGTCCGCATGCCTCCATGAGCCGCAGCACGTCTGACCCCTACGGCCGCGACGCACGGCGCCCTTACCACATCCCGCTGCGCGGCTGGTGGCAAGTGGCGGAGCGGGTGTGGTCGGAAGCGGGCCGCGACAATCTCTCGGTCGTCGCCGCCGGCTGCGCCTTCTACGCGCTGTTCGCCATCTTCCCTGCGCTCTCGGCCATCATCTCGCTCTACGGCTTGACCTTCAATCCCGCCACCGCCGCGCGCCAATTCAGCGTGCTCGCCTCGCTTCTTCCGCCCGAGGCCTACGACATGGTGATGGGGCAGATCCGCCGCATCGCCGCCGCCTCGGACCGGACGCTTGGCTGGAGCCTCGCACTGAGCCTGGCGCTCGCCATTTGGAGCGCCAATGCCGCGACGCAAGCCCTGCTTGCCGCCCTCAACATCGTCTATGAGGAGCCCGAGCGAGCGCAGTCTCTTGCGCTTCTATCTCAGCGCCTTCATCGTCACCCTGGTCGGCCTTCTAGGCGGCGTCGTCATGCTTTTCGCCATCGTCTATGTGCCGACCTTGTTCGCCCATGCCGGCTTCTCGCGCGAATTCGAGATCGTGGTCAGGGTCGGGCGCTGGCCGTTCCTCACGCTGCTTGTCCTTCTCTTGCTCGCGCTGCTCTACCGCTATGGTCCCTCCCGGCACACGGCCAAATGGCATTGGGTGAGCATGGGCTCGCTCATCGCCACCGCCCTCTGGCTGCTCGCCTCGGCCGCCTTCTCCGCCTATGTGGCCAATTTTGCCCATTACGACAGGACCTACGGATCCCTCGGCGCCGTTATTATCCTCTTGTTCTGGCTCTATATTTCCTTCTACATCGTGCTGTTGGGGGCGGAGATCAATGCCGAGCTCGAGCTGCAGACGGCCATGGACACGACCGTGGGCAAGCCGAAGCCTTTGGGCAAACGCGGCGCCTTCGTCGCCGACCATGTGGCGGGCGGCCCGGGGGGAGCAAAGCGGCCGATAAGCGCGGTCGCTCGCGACCCGGCGGCGGCCAAGCCGGGGAATGAGCAGGACTGAGCCGAGGGCGGGCGTTGCTCTGCGGTGGGATGGGCGCGATTGGGGTAATGTTCTAGATGGCTTCCGTACATCTTGCCGACGTCTCCGTCAGTTTTCCCATCTACGATTTCGAGCAGCCGCTCGCTGAAGCGAAGCGCCATGTCGCTCGTCACGCGCGGCCGCACCGACCCCAGGGGACGCATCAGCACCGATCGCAGCCACCGTGTCTGCGTGCACGCGCTCGATCACGTCCACCTGACCATCGAGCACGGCACGCGGATCGGCCTCGTCGGGCGCAACGGCGCCGGCAAGAGCACGCTGCTCCATGTCATCGCCGGCATCTACGCGCCCGAAGCGGGCGAAGTGCAGGTCGAGGGAAAAATCGCCACGCTCTTGGGCGGCAGTCCCGGCATCGATCCCGAGCTGACCGGCCGCGAGAATCTCGAGCTCCGCGGTCTTTATCTCGGCCTCAGCCGCGCCGAGATCGAAGAGCGGCTCGAGGAGGTGATCGACTTCACCGAGCTCGGGGCCTTCATCGACATGCCGCTCAGGGCCTATTCGGCCGGCATGCGCGCCCGGCTCGACTTTGCCATCTCGACCTCGATCGAGGCTGAAATTCTCCTGCTCGATGAAGGCTTTGGCGTGGGCGACGCGGGCTTCATCGAGAAGGCCAATGAGCGGCTGGAGCGCTTGGCGACGCGCGCGGGCATCGTCGTTTTCGCCTCCCATTCGGAGCGACTCTTGCGCAAGCTGTGCACGCGGGCGGCGCTGATGCAGGCCGGCCAGATCCGCGCCATCGGCGATCTCGACGAGGTGCTTGAGCGCTATCGGGAGTCGCTGGCGGCTTGAGCGGAGCGGTCGAGGAAATGCGGCGCGTGCCGCAACGCTTGGCGCGGGTCGAAGACGAGGAGGCGCGCGACCTCGCCGCTGCTCACGACGCGCGCGCGTTGCACCGCGCCGCGACTCCGCCAGATGCGGGGCAAGGCGCGCAAGCCGGCAAGAAGCCCCGCGCAGGCAATTCCCCATTTGTCGCGTCCCCGCCGCAGCACCACGAGCGGCGCCACCGCGAGCTGGAGCAGCAGGCTCGGCCACAGCAGCGGGGCAGGGAGGTTCTTGACCATCACCCAGATGCGGTTGCGTTGGCTGTGCCAGATGAAGAAGTCGCTGTTCCGCCCCGCGATCGCCGATCCCACATGCGTGAGCAGGGCCTTGCGCACCTGCACGCAGCGCTCGCCGCGCAGCCGCAGGCGGAAGCCGAGATCCACATCCTCCAAATAGCAGAAGAAGGCCTCGTCGAACCCACCCGCCGCCTGAAAGGCCCCGCGCGCGTAAAGCGCGCCGGCGGCGCAAGGCGCGAAGACCTCGCAATCGTCCTTGGGCAGCGTGGCAACCGGCGCGCCGGAAGCGCCGCGCCACGCCGTGCCGAAGATGGAATAGACGTCGCCGAAACCGTCCACGCGGTCGGGATGGGCCGCGTCGATCTGGGTCGAGCCGAACATGCGGGCGTAAGGGTAGCGCTCCGTGGCGCGCCGCAGCTCTTCCAGCCAAGCGGCGTCAGGCTCGGCATCGGGATTGAGCATGGCGATCCACGCCGCGGTACAGTTCTCGGCCCCGCGATTGCTGGCCGCCGCGAAGCCGAGATTGGCGCCGGCCTGGTCGAGGCAGAAGCGGTCGTCGGGCAGGCGCAGCCGCTCGATCGAGCCGTCCGAGGACGCATTGTCGACGATGACGGCCTCGAAATCGGCCAGCGTCTGGCGGGCAAGCGCATCAACGCAGCGTTGCAGCAGCTCTCCGCTATTGTAATTGACGATGACGACCCGCGCCCAAGGCGCCGTGGAACGCATGCAAACTCCTTATTTCAGGCCACGCATTCGGCCCAGAATCACATAAACTTCAGGCGCCGCCGGAGCGCCACACCTCGCCTATAAGTTGTTCCGGCGCTTTGAGCCAGGACGCCTTGCCCCTGTTCGCGCACGCCGCGCGGGACAGGATTAAACCTTCACAAGGGCAAGGGCCACGACCGCGTCGCGATTTGCATGGGCCTGAAAGTCCTCCTCCTCACCCGATACGGCCGCACCGGCGCGAGCAGCCGGCTGCGCTTCCTGCAATATCTCCCCGGTCTCGTTGCCGAGGGCATCGAGGCCCATGTCGCCCCCTTTCTCGACGACACCTATTTGAAAGAGCTTTATGGCGGACACCGCCCTTCTTTGCAGCGGGTGCTCACCTTCTACTCTGCGCGTCTCAAGGAACTCGCGCGGGCGCGCAAATTCGACGTGGTGTGGATCGAGAAGGAAGCGCTGCCCTGGATCCCGGCCTTCGTCGAGCTGCTCGCCTTACGCTCGGCCTCCCTGGTGGTGGACTTCGACGATGCCTGGCACCTCCGCTACACCGAATCGCACAATCCCGTGGTTCGCTTCGCCCTTGCCGGCAAGCTTGGCCGCATGGCGCAGCGCTCCGACACGGTGATCGTGGCGAACCGGTTCCTGCAAAGCTGGGCCGAGGGCGCCGGGGCCTCGCATGTGTGGTGCATTCCGACCGTGGTCGACCTCACGCGCTACGCGGCCACGCCGCTTCCGCCGCCGCGTCCCTTCACCATCGGTTGGATCGGCACGCCGGAAACGGCCCATTACCTCGACACCATCCACGGCGCCTTGCGGCAGGTGCTGGAGCGAAGCGACACGCGTCTCTTGCTGATCGGCCCCGGAAACTTGCATTCGGACCTTCCCAATGTCGAGACGCAACCCTGGACGGAAGGCAGTGAGACCACGCTCCTGCAGCGCATTCATGTCGGCATCATGCCGTTGCCGCACGGCCTGTGGGAATACGGCAAGTCCGCCTATAAGCTCGTGCAATATATGGCCGCGGCGCGGCCGGTGGTGGCGTCTCCGGTCGGCGCCAATGTGGATTTGGTCAAGGAGGGCGTGAACGGTCTGTTTGCGAGGACCGAGCGCGATTGGGTGGCAAGTCTGGAGCGGCTTCGCGGCGATCCCGACTTCGCCGCCGCCATGGGAGCGTCGGCGCGGACGACCGTGGAGCGTTCGTTCTCGCTCAAGGCGACCTTGCCCAAGATCATCGAGCTGCTCCGGTCGGCAGCCCGGTCGCACCGAACCTAGACTTGGTCAGGCGCGCTTCGTCGCTGGTAGCGGCGGCGCAATAGTCCCACCCCCACCACGAACAGCGCGCCGATGCCGGCGCCCGCGATCCCCACCTGATGCGCCACGGCGGGATTGAGATGGCCGGTGAGCAGCGGGTCCTTGGCGATGATCTCGCCGGCGATCCAGCCGAGCAGCGCGGCGCCGGCCCACACGACCACCGGAAATCGCTCCAGCAGGGCAATGACGAGAGCCGCGCCCGCCATGATCAGCGGTATGCTGCATGCCAATCCGAACATCAGCAGCGCATAGTTGCCGCGCGAGGCCGCGGCGATGGCGATGATGTTGTCGAGGCTCATCACCACATCGGCGATGGCGACGATCCTCACCGCGCGCCACAAACTGTCGACCGGCTCGATATTCTCGTTCCTGCCGTTCTCTTCCTGGGCAAGCAGCTTGATGGCGATCCACAACAGCAGCACGCCCCCGACGAGACGCACATACGGCATCGACATCATCGTCGTCACCGCGCCGGTGAAGATGACCCGGAGCGTGA
Source organism: uncultured Alphaproteobacteria bacterium (assembly GCA_963792045.1). Lineage (GTDB taxonomy): Bacteria > Pseudomonadota > Alphaproteobacteria > Rhizobiales > Methyloligellaceae > Methyloceanibacter. The sequence continues at coordinate 706,555 of CAWBUT010000011.1, read as the reverse complement.
TCGCGACCATGGTGCCGAGCACGACGCCCCACATGCGTTGGCGCGGCGGCAGCTTGCGGCAGGCAAGCGCGATGACGACGGCGTTGTCGCCCGACAACAGAATGTCGATCCAGATGATCTGCAGGACGGCAAGCCAAAAACCCGGTTCGTCAAGGGTCATGCTGAGGCTCCGTCCCTTTCCCCGTAAGAGCTTCGCCTAAGGCGCCGGCGCGGTGCTTAACCTGTGCTGCCAAAAGCGGCAAGGACAAGACGGGATATAGTCCTTTAAAAACAAGTTTGAAGGCACGGGGGCCAAGGTTTTCCGCCTCTTCCGGAAGCTGGAGCCGCCGCGCTTTCAGCCCACGACAAGGACTGTCCGATCGCTTATGCTCGCTCCGTCCGCCTCGCGAAATTGGCGAGCTTCGGTCAAGCATACGGGGAGATGCGATGCCAGCCCTCAATACGGAATTCGTCAGCCCGCTTGTCGCCTTGATTGCCGGAATTCTCATTCTGCTCATGCCGCGGCTGCTCAATTATGTGGTGGCGATCTATCTGATCGTGATCGGCATCCTTGGACTTGCGCATCACCTCCAATAAGGACCGCTGTTAACGCCGTCAGGGCGAGCGCGAGAGCACCTGGAACCGCGTTCTCCGATGGCCTATAGTCGGGCCTTCACGTTAAGAATAAAGGGGAGAACCCACCCCCGCGACCGGGGCGACCCGCGCCAAAGCATTGCCTGACGCAAAGCGATAGGGCGCGATACCGAATAACAAAGGGGATCGGTCCCGCGGCATGTTGACGTTTCGATTTTGCAAGGCGCTGTGGCAGGACAGTGTCGGGCGGGGGCTTTGGGGGCGCTCACGCAAGCGCGCGGACGCCGCTTGAAGGAGGAATTGGATTCCATGTTGGAATTCCGGCCGAGGCTGATCTTGCCTTGCCTCATTGCCGTCCTGTTACTGGCGCTCGCCATCGCGTTCAGCGCCCGCGCCGGCGTGGCGGATGATCCGTCGCCCGCGGTAACCACCCCGACTTTGCCGCAAGAGCTGGTTGGCGAAGGGGCCGCGGCTCCCGTCACCGACAAGGATAACGCGAAGGATAAGGAGAATAGCGGCGCCTATATTTGGTCGGCGACGCGCAGCGGCTCGAACCTGCGGCTGCGGGGCTCGGTGCCCTCCGAGGACGATCGCCGCACGGTGCTCGGCATGGTCAAGGCGCATTTCCCCGATCTCGAGGTCGAGGACCGCCTCAAGATCGTCTCCGGCGTCCCCAACAAGGAGCAATGGCTCGGCGCCGTGAGCTTCGGCTTGAAGCAGCTTGCCCATCTGAAGCAGGGCTCGGCGCGGCTGCTCGGCGTGGGCCTGAAGGTCGAAGGCGAGGCCCGCAGCCCGGCGGATTATGCCGACGTCAAGAAAGCGCTGTCCGGCTCGCTGCCGACCGGCCTCAACATCATGAGCGACAATGTCCGTCCTCCCATCGCCGACCCGTTCATTTTCACCGCCGACCTCGGCCCGGGCAAGCTGACCTTGGCCGGCAGCGTGCCGAGCGAGGAGGCGCGCGGGCGCTTGCGCGAGCTGTCGCGGCAATTGTTCTTGCGCCCGACGCTTGACGACCAGCTGCAGCCCGCCTCCGGCGCGCCCAAGGATTGGGACAGCGCCGTGACCGCTGCCTTGCGGGCGCTGAGCCTGCTTGAATCGGGCAAGATCGCGCTGTCCGGTCTTGCCGTCACCATCGAGGGCGTGGCCCCCGACAAAGGGACCGCCGCCGCCGTGTCCTATCAGCTGAAGCGCGACCTGCCGGCGCTGTTTTCCTCCTCCGAAAGCATCCGCTGGAAGACGGCGGACTCCTCCCGCAGCGTGGGCGAACGGTTCCTCGCGCGCATCAAGGACGACCGCAACACTGACGACACCGACGCGGAGGACGCCACGCGGCGCCTATTGCCTCTGCTTGGGAACGAATGAGGGGCAGGGCGATGCATCACTTCGCCGCCGATCTGTGGCTTTACTTCTTCCTCGCCTTTGCCGTCGGATTTGCGTTGGGCTGGCTCTGGCGCTGGCCGGTCCGGTCGTAAACCCAATCCGCATCAACCATCGGGGGGCCGATGAGCAACCTTGCTCTGAGCGACGTCATTCTCTTGCTCTTTATCTTCGCCGCGGGGCTCGGGCTCGGCAGTCTCGCCCGCGCGCAATTCGAACGGAACCTGCGACGCGAGGCGACGGCGTCGCGGCCGCACCGCGCAACGAGCGTCGCGGCGAAAGCCCGGCCGGCGCCGAAGCGCAAGGCCCCGGCGAAGATTGCGGCCGGCAAGAAACCCTCGCGCTCTAAGAAGCGTGCGGCGCCAAGCGCGAAGAGGACCCGGCGCCCGCGCAAAGCCGGCGGCAAGACCTGACGGCTCGCCTAATCGTTGGCGGCGAGAAACGTCCCGATCGCCTCCACCGTCTCGGCCTCTTTCAGCAGCGGCGCATGGCCCTGATCCAGCACCGTCAACGTGCGCAGATTGGGATGCCGCTCCACCATGGCCTCGACCGTCTGCATGCTGAGCAAATCTGAATTGGCGCCGCGGATCACGAGTGCCGGGAAGCGGCCGAGCGCGATGAATTGCGGCCAGAGATCCGGCACCGGCCGGCTCAGATCGACGGTGCCGAGCGCGCGCGCCAGCCTCCGGTCATAGCCTGGTGCCGGACGCCCGTTCACCTCGTTGAAGCTCGCGCGCGCGTACTCCTCCCATTGCCAGTCCTCGAGCGCCGGGAAGGCGCGCTCGTTGATCTCGCGCACCAAGAGCACGGCGTCCTCCCAGCTCCGCGGCACGGGCATGCGCCCCACATAGCCCATGATGCGCGCAAGCCCCCGCGTCTCGATCACGGGCCCCACATCGTTGAGCACGACGACGCCCATGGCCGTGGGCCTGAGCACCGCCATCATCATGGCGATGATGCCGCCGCGCGACGTGCCGACGATGGCCGCCTGATGCAGCCCTTGCGCCGTCATGAAATCGAGCGTGTCGATGAGCTCGATGAAGGGCGTGTAGTTCTCCCACACGCGGTCGTATTCCGACAGGCCGCGCCCGCGATAATCGACGCAATAGACCGATCGCGGCCGCTGCGGATGGTGGCAGAGATAGCTCGCGAGGTAATGAAAATCCCGCGCGTTGCGGGTGAGGCCCGGGAGGCAGACGACCGGACGCGCGCCGCCGTCGGCGACGGGATAGTGCCGGGCGTGCAGCTTGAGGTCGTCGAACGACGTGTAATAGATGTCTCGCCACAGCTCGCCATCAAGATCGGGCATGGGTGGGGACAACCTTGGGAGCGTTTGCGGACGGGAGGCGTTGGAGTGCCGACGACAAAGAAGCCGCTCGCGGCCGGACCCATGCGCGGCCAACCGCCAGCGGCACCAGTGTTCAGCAAAGTTCAAGCTGGAGCAAGCGCAAGCTCGGGCGCCCCGCGGGGCCCCGCGTTCAATCGGACTTCGCCTGCACTTCGTTGACGGCGGCGGTTGTCGGGCCCGTATCGCGCCCGCGATTGAGGTCCTGCACGAGTTGCAGCGCCTTCTCGCCGCCGGCGATCCGTGAGCGGTAGAGCTGCAGCGTCTCCATGATCTTCTTCACATAGTCGCGGGTCTCGGTGAAGGGAATGCGCTCGATCCAATCGATCGGATCGGTGTGCGCATCGCGCGGGTCGCCGAACAGCTTCATCCATTCCTGGACCCTGCCGCCGCCGGCGTTATAGGCGGCAAGGGCGAGGAAATAGGAGCCGGAATAACTGTTGATCAAGGTGCGCAAATGCGCCTCGCCGAGCTGGATGTTGTAGGCGGGGTTGGTGAGCTGGGCCGCCTGATATTTGACCTTATATTGCCTGGCGATGGCCTTGGCGGTGCCCGGCATCAGCTGCATCAGCCCGCTCGCGCCGACCGGACTCTTGGCGCCGGCATTGAACTCGCTCTCCTGCCGCGACAGCGCATGCACGAGCGCGGGATCGACGCGATCGCTGAGCAGACTCTTGAATTCCGGCAGCACGCCGACCGGCAGCGCATAGTCGCCGACCGGCAGATCGCGGTTGAAGGCGATCTTGGCGAGGCGGAGGCTGATCTGCGAATTGCCGGAAATCTTGGCAAGCTCGGCGAGCAGCACGACCTCGCCCGGACTCTTGAGCCGGCGCGCGAGCGCCAGGTAGAACTGGGGCGTCACCCGCTCCATGTCCGAGGCGAGCGCGACGCCGATGGCGCGCACGGAATCGCGGGCGAGAAAGCGCTGGATGTCGGCCGGGCTAGGGGGCGGCGTCGGCGTCACTTCCAGATTGGCGGGTTTGGGGTCGAGCGCCTGGCGGGCGAGCTGGCCGTAGAAATATTGCGGGTAGCGCGCCGCGGCATGGAAATGCAGGCTCGCCGACCCGCCATCGCCGAGCGCGAGCCCCGTGCGGCCGAGCCAATATTCGGACAGCGAGATGGCCTTCGAGCTCTTGGCCGCCGTGCGCGCGGCGAGGAAATGGCCGAGCGCGGTATTGGGCTCGTTGAGAAAGCGCAACGCGATCCAGCCGGCAAGGAACTCCGCCTCGATATAGGCATCGCCCGAGATCGGCCCATGCTTGACGGCGATCTCGTAGGCAATGCGGGGCTGGCCGGCATTGAGCGCCGTGCGGCAATTGAGGCGCCGCTCGACCCACCAATTCTCGAGATCGAGCAGCTGGTCGGGCTCGCTCGGCGCGTCGAGCAGCATCTTCCAGGCTTCCTCGTCCTTGTCCTTCCGCCGCAGCCATTGAATGCGGCTGAAGAGAAGCCCGACATCGCCATGGGTGGCGCTCGCCGGCAGCGCGTCGAGCAGCTTGCCCGCATTCTTGCCGCGCTTCACCACGGCAATGCGCGCCGCCACCTTCTTCTGCTCTTCGGCCGGCAGGAGCTTGGAGATCCTGAGCGCGGCGTCGGTCTTGCTCTCGTCGTCGAGATAGAGCAGCCGATCGATGCGCGCGCGATGGTCCTCGGGTTTCAGCATCCCGCCGAAGCGATCGAGGATCTTCTTCTCCACCGCCGCATTGAGCTGATAGTCGCGCCAGGCCGAGACGACGAGCGCGTGCGCCGCGGGCTCATTGCCGTCCTTGAGGAAGGCGCTGGCGAGCGCGGCCTTGCCGGCACCCGTGACCGGGGCCGAGCTCGCGAAATAGGCCTTGACCTCGTCGGGGCCGGCATTGGCGAGGAACAACGCCGTCTCGGCGCGCGCGCGGAGTTCGTCTTGACCGGGCCAATCGGGATTCTCGTTGCGGAACTGCTCGATAGCGGCGGCCGATGAATCGATGCCGCCGCTGCGATACTCGTACCAGGTGGCGAGCTTGCGGGCCGCTTCGTCCTTGATCCGCGACGTCGCCGCCTCGGCGGCATCGGTGTCGCCCTTGTAGCTCGCGCGGACCGCGTCTCCGAGGTTGGCCTGGTCGGCGGCGCTCAGCTGATAATCGAGCAGCGGCTTCAGGATCGACGCGAAGTCGACGGCCGGGACGCGCCTTGTCCGCGCCCTGCATGGGCACGGAGGACGACCGCTTGGGATTCGGGTCGGGATAGGGGAAATCGACGCTCTTGGCCTCGGCCTGTGGGGCGGGCAGTCCGGGCGGCAGCGCCTGGTTGGGATTGCGGTCGGGCAGCGGCAGCGCCACCGATCCCGTCGCCTCGTCGCCCGGCGTCACCGCCGCCGTTGGCGTGGGCGGACGGTCCGGGTTGCGGTCGGGCAGCGGCACGGTCGCGGTGACCGTCGCCTTGTGGGTCGCGGCCTTGGCGTGACGCGACTTCGAGGCGTGCGACTTCGCCGCGAGCGGCTGCGGCGCCACCAAAGGCGGCACGAAGCTCGCACAGAGCACCAGGAATGATAGGGTCGTGCTTAAACGTTTCATCTCGTCGATCGGTACCGGGTTTTGCGATCCTGCCAAAAAACGAACAGGATGTCCCCCTAGCCGGGGCGCCGCGACGATAGGAGCAATCTAGCCTGCCCGCCTTCACAATGTCTGAAAGAATCCGGCGGAAAAATGACTAGCGGCTTATTCGGACGCTCGCAGCAGAGGCTATCATCTCTCCTGCATTTGTGCCGCTAACTCACCAAAAGCGCTTAATTTCCCGGCCGTGCGCTGCGGATTATGCAGGATCATATCTCGGCTCAGTGCCCAAACGTATCACCCTTTATCTGGTCGGTCTTGCCTTGGCTTGCCGGCTCAATCGCAAGACCCTATTGTCCGCCGTCCTTTACCAACCTCAAAACGTCGCTGACCCCGGCCGGGAGCATATCCGGTGCCAATGCCGCCTTTTCAGGGCTCGATCACGGCCCTGATCACCCCCTTCAAGCAAGGCAAGATCGACTCGGTCGCCTTCCAACGTCACGTGGAATGGCAGATCGATCAGGGCACGCACGGCCTCGTGCCGGTGGGCACCACGGGGGAATCCCCGACGCTCAGCCATGAGGAGCATAAGCGCGTCATCGAGCTGTGCATCGAGGCGGCGGCGCGCCGCGTGCCGGTCATCGCCGGCACGGGATCCAATTGCACCGAGGAGGCCGCAGCGCTCACGCGCCACGCCAAGGCGGCGGGCGCCGACGGCGTGCTCGTGGTGACGCCCTATTACAACAAGCCGACGCAGGAGGGGCTTTACCTCCATTTCAAGGCCATCAACGACTGCGCCGATATCCCGATCCTCATCTACAACATCCCCGGCCGCAGCGTCGTCGACATGTCGGTCGAGACCATGGCGCGGCTCGCCAAGCTCCCCAACATCGTGGGCGTGAAGGACGCGACCGCGAACATGGCGCGCGTGAGCCAGCAGCGCGCGGCGATCGGCAAGGATTTCATCCAGCTCTCGGGCGAAGACGCGACCGCGCTCGGCTTCATGGCCCATGGCGGGCAGGGCTGCATCTCGGTCACCGCCAATGTCGCGCCGTCGCTCTGCTCGGAATTCCAGCTCGCTTGTCTCGGCGGCAATTTCAAGCGCGCGCTCGAGCTGCAGGACCGGCTGATGCCGCTGCACGACGCCCTGTTCGTGGAGTCCAATCCAGGCCCGGTGAAATATGCCGCCGAGAAGCTCGGCCTGTGCGGCGGCGAGACGCGGCTCCCCTTGGCGCCGCTGACGGCGGCCTCGAAAAAGAAGGTCGACGCCGCGCTTGAAGCGGTCGGCCTGTTCCTCGTCTAGCGGCGCATGCCATGGCAGCGAAACAGGAAGGCGGCAAACTCGTCGCCGAGAACCGCAAGGCGCGCTTCAACTACGACATCGAGGAGAAGGTCGAAGCGGGCATCGTGCTGACCGGCTCCGAGGTGAAATCGCTCCGCTCGGGCAAAGCCAATATCGCCGAATCCTACGCCTCGGAGGAAGGCGGCGAGCTCTATTTGATCAACGCCCATATCGCCGAATATGCCCAAGCCGGCCGCGCCCAGCATGAGCCGACGCGGCCGCGCAAGCTCCTGCTGCACCGCCGCGAGATGGGCAGGCTCGCCGGCGCCATCCAGCGCCAGGGCATGACGCTCGTGCCGCTCAGGCTTTATTTCAATGCCCGCGGCATCGCCAAGATCCAGCTCGGACTCGGCAAAGGCAAGAAGCTGCACGACAAGCGCGAGACCGAGAAGAAGCGCGATTGGAACCGCCAGAAGGGCCGGCTGATGCGCGAGAAGGGCTAGCGCATGACGGGCTCACTTTCCGGCTCCGGCCGATGACGGCGGCGCCGACCATCTGCGACGCGGGACTGGCGCTGCCGAAGCTCGAGCCTGCCCGCCACCGACGGCGCGGAAATCTGCCTGGCCGCGCTGCCCGGCCGCAGCCTCCTCATCGTCTATCCCTGGACCGGACGGCCGGGACTGCCCAATCCTCCCGATTGGGACGCCATTCCCGGCGCCCATGGCTCGACCCCCGAGCTCGAAGGCTTTCGCGACGCCGCTCAGGATTTCGCGGGCGAGCGGGTGAGGCTCTATGGCCTGAGCCGTCAGACCACGGACTATCAGCGCGAGCTGGTCACGCGGCTCGAACTCCCCTTTCCGCTGTTGAGCGATGCCGAGGGACGCTTTGCCGCCGCGCTGAACCTGCCGAGCTTCACCACCGGCGGCGAGATGTATCTGAAGCGGCTGACGCTGCTCATCGCCGATGGCCGCATCGCCGCGTGCTTCTATCCGGTGCGCGCGCCGCACAGCCACGCGGGCGAAGTCTTGCAAGAGTTGAGGGAAGCGAGCGCCGGCCGCGCGCGCTAGAGGCTCTCGTCCTCGGCGTCCTCGATCGAATAGCCGAGCCCGTCCAGACCTTCTTCCAGATAGTCGGGCAGACAGCGGCAGGCCGAGGAGATAGTCCTCGGTGCGGTTGGTGCGCTCGGCCCGGGCCGTCGCCATCGCCTCGTCGAGCTCCTCGGGCGCATAGGAGCCGCGGCCGATCCAGGCGAGCGCCACGAGGCTCGCCTGCTCGTCCTCGTTCAAATCGCGGATGAAGCCCTTGAGCTCGGCAAAGGTCGAATCGTCGGAGAAAGCCTCCAAGATCGACTCCGCGTCATGCTCGGAGCTCGCGCCCTCGTCCCACGCGGCGACCTTGGCGGCGCATTCGCGCGCCTTGACGATCACGTAGCCGACCTTTGTCGGAGAGATTTCGAGCTCGGCCATGGGGGTCCTGACGCCTTACCGCTTCGCTTTGAGGATGCCCGAGATGCGCGGCCCCGGCAAGAAGCCTCAACCGCGCGGCGAACGATGCGGACGCAGCGCCGCCGCGATGTTCGCGAACACGGCGTCGAACATAGAAGGCGTGAGCCGGCGCGTATTCGTGTTCTGCCGCGAGCAATGATAGCTGTCGAACAGCATGAGCCCGGAGGGCAGCTCATGGCACGCGCCGTGGGTGAAGGGAAAGGCGCGCCGCTTCAACCCCAGCGCCTCGACCGTGCTGTCATGGGCGATGCGGCCAAGGGCGAGGATCGCGCGCAACTTCGGCAGTGCCGCAATCCGCGCGATCAGGAACTGCCGGCAGCGGGCGATCTCGGCGGGCGTGGGCTTGTTGGCCGGCGGCACGCAGCGCACGGCATTGCTGATCATGCAGTCGACGAGTTCGAGCGTCCTCCGGCGCCTTGGCATCGTGACGCCCGCGCGCGAAGCCGGCATCGAGCAGCGTGCGATAGAGCAGCTCGCCCGCATAATCGCCGAGGAAGGGACGCCCGGTGCGATTGGCGCCCTTCAACCCCGGTGCGAGCCCGACGATCAGAAGCCGCGCGCTATCCGGCCCGAAGGAGGGCACCGCGCCGTTGAACCAGTCCGGATGCGCCGCCTGGTTGGCGGCACGGAAGGCGACGAGGCGCGGACAGAGCGGACAATCGCGCGGCGCTTCCGCCTTTGCTGTCTTGGCTTCGGCTACGCCCGCGCGGCTCATGAAGGCTTGCTGGTCGGGCCGCCGGCATCGCGTTCGGCCAGGCTCGCCAGCGCCGACCAATCGAGCTCGCCTTCGCCATTTGCCAGAAGCGCGAGGAAGCGGTCGTGGATGAGGCTCGCGACCGGCAGCGGCGCCTGCAACTCTTCGGCGGCCTCGAGCGCGAGACGAACGTCCTTATAGCCGAGCCGCGCCTTGAAGCCCGCGGGCTTGTACCGCTTCTCGGCGATCAGCCCGCCATAGGTCTTGTAGACGGGAGCGGCGAACAGCGTGTTGGTGAGGATGTCGAGATAGGTATGGCGATCGACGCCGGCTTTGCTCATGAGCGCGAAGGTCTCGCCCAGACTCTCGATGACGGTGGTGATGAGGAAATTGCCGGCGAGCTTGACGAGATTCGCCTTCTCCGCCTCCGCCGCCACGATGAAGGTCCGCTGCCCGAGCGCGTCGAACAGCGGCTGACATGTTGCGAGCGCCGCGGGCGCGCCGGCGGCCATGACGAAGAGCTTGGCGTTGGCCGCGGCGTCGGGCCGCCCGAACACCGGCGCGGAGACATAACGCTGTCCGGCGTGCCCATGCGCGGCGGCGAGGCGTTTGGCAAGGTTCGAGGCTGATCGTGCTCATGCCGAGATGGATGGCGCCGGGCGCGAGCGCGGCGAGAATGCCGCCGGTGCCGAACACGACCGCCTCCACCGCCGCGTCGTCGGCCAGCATGGTGATGACGATGTCGCCGCGCGCGGCCTCCGCCGGCGTGCGGGCGAGGACGGCGCCTTGCGCCACCAACGGCTCGGCCTTGGCGGGGCTGCGGTTATAGACGGTGAGCGCATGACCCGCCTTCAGCAGATTGGCGGCCATGGCACTGCCCATGGCGCCGAGGCCGATGAATCCGATCTGCATGATGGTCAGGTCCTCGATTGCGGACGCGGCGACCGCGCGGGCGCGATCTCACGTCTCGATCAGATCCTCGGAATCGAATTCATCCGCGGGCTCCGGGCGGCGGCGCGGCTCCCGCTGCGCGCGCTCGGCCGGGTCGCGGCCGATCTCGGCTTGCAGAAAGGCAAGGTCGATGAATTGATCCGCCTGGCGGCGCAGCTCGTCGGCCACCATGGGCGGCGTGGTGGTCAGCGTCGAGACGACGCTCACGCGCTTGCCCTTATGCTGCAAGGCCTCGACCAGCGAGCGGAAATCGCCGTCGCCGGAGAACAGCACGATATGGTCGAGATGCTCGGCGAGCTCCATGGCGTCGACGGCCAGCTCGATATCCATATTGCCCTTGATCTTGCGCCGGCCGGCCGCGTCGGTGAACTCCTTGGTGGGCTTGGTCACCATGGTGTAGCCGTTATAGTCGAGCCAATCGATCAGCGGGCGGATCGAGGAGTATTCCTGCTCCTCGGCGAGCGCGGTGTAATAAAGGGCGCGGACGAGCTGTCCCTTGCTGCCGAACAGCGCGAGCAGCCGCTTGTAATCGATGTCGAAGGCGAGCGCCTTGGCGGTGGCGTAAAGATTGGCGCCGTCGATGAAGAGCGCGACGCGCTCATTGGGATAAAAATGCATCGAGGCCTCTTAGCAGTGAAATATGTCCGTTGTGATCAAAGAGCAGCCGCTCGCAATCAAAACATAAGCGGCTGCCTCTTGAACATAGGAGCGCCAAGGTGAGTGCGCAATTGCCGGGGCCGGGCGATGTCTTGGTCGCTCTTGGCGCAAATTGTCCCGGGGTTTGGGGCACGCCGCGGGAGACGCTTGAGCGCGCGCTCGCGGCCCTCGAGCAGGAGGGCATCGTTGTCACGGCGCGATCGCCGTTCTACGAGACCGCGGCCATCGGCCAGACGCGCCAGCATCCTTACGTGAACGCCGTGGCGCGCGTGGCGACCGCCAAGCCTCCGGCCGCGCTGTTGCGCGTCTTGAAGCAAATCGAGCGGCGGGCAGGGCGCCGCGGCGGCAGGCCGTGGGGCAACCGCACCCTCGACCTCGACATCGTCGACTATAAGGGCCTCGTGCAAAACTGGCGCTTTAAGAGGCATTGTTCCCCGCGCGGCACGCCGTCGCCCGCTCGTCCTGCCCCATCCGCTGATCCAGGATCGGCCCTTCGTGCTCCGGCCGCTGCTCGATGTCGCACCGCGCTGGCGCCACCCGGCGCTGGGCTTAAGCGGGCGCGCCCTGTGGGAGCGGGTGGCGAGCAAGGCGGAAGGCCGCGTGTTGCGGCGGCTGTGATCCGGCCTCAGGCGGGAAACTGAGTGCGGAAGATCGTCTTGATCTCCTGCAGGCGCGCCGAGAGGCGCCTCGTCTCCCGGCTGAGCCCAAGGCTGCGCGCGAGCGCAATCGCCTCGTGCAGGGCTTCCTTGGCGTCGCTATAGCGGGCGGCGAGCTCGGACCCCGGCCGCGCCTCGTACATGCGGTCATAGGCCTCCTCGGCTTGCCGCTCGAAGAAGCGTAAGCGTTCCAGGGCTTCCGCCGGCGTCAGCACCTTCTTAGTCACGTCCGCCACCCGCCGCTTGTTTACCTTGCCTGGCATGAGCGAAGCGCCTAAATAGAGGCAACTTCCGCAGACGACACAAGGATTTGCTGATGGCTCGCGTCACCGTCGAAGATTGCATCGACAAGATCCCCAACCGCTTCGAGCTTGTGCTGCTGGCCAGCCATCGGGCGCGGACGATCTCCGCCGGCGCGCCGATCGCCGTGGAGCGCGACAACGACAAGAACCCCGTGGTCGCGTTGCGCGAGATCGCCGACAAGAAGGTGATCTCCGACGATCTCCGCGAGGACTTCATTCACTCGATGCAGAAATATGTCGAGGTGGACGAGCCGGAGGCGGAAGCGGTGCCCATGCTTTCGGCCGAAACGCGCATGCCGATCCTCGGCCAGGACGATCCGTCGATCGATACCTCGATCGACAAGATGACCGAGGAGGAGCTGTTGCGCCGCATGGCAAGTCAGGCGCCCTCGGATGGTTCCAATGCGGGACCGCGCTCGCGCTGAACTGACTGATCCCAATCGACGCGGAGGTTACCGCGCTGCCTTGTTGAGCTGTCGGCTCCGGCGCAAGCCGGCATCGACAGCCACATTTCGCGAGGCGCGCGCCATGACCCGCCAATACGAGCTCGTCGAGCGCGTCAAGAGCTACGAGCCCGACGCCGACGAGGCGCTGCTCAACCGCGCCTATGTCTACGCCATGAAGGCCCATGGCAATCAGAAGCGGGCCTCGGGCGCGCCGTTCTTCTCCCATCCGCTCGAAGTCGCCGCCATCCTCGCCGAGATGCGTCTCGACGACGCGACCATCGCCACCGCGCTCCTGCACGACACGATCGAGGACACCGGCGCCACCCGCAGCGAGATCGACGCCCTGTTCGGGGCCGAGATCGGCTCGCTCGTCGAGGGCCTGACCAAGATCAAGAAGCTCGACCTCGTCACCAAGAAGGCCGAGCAGGCGGAGAATTTCCGCAAGCTCCTGCTCGCCATCTCGAGCGACATCCGCGTCCTCCTCGTCAAGCTCGCCGACCGCCTGCACAACATGCGCACGCTCGAGCATATGAAGCCCGGCAAGCGCAAGGTGGTCGCCGAGGAGACCATGGACATCTATGCGCCGCTTGCCGGGCGCATGGGCATGCAATGGTTGCGCGAGGAGCTCGAGGACCACGCCTTCCGCTGGCTCAACCCCGAGGCTTACGCCGCCGTGGTCGATCGCCTGAAGGTCTTGCGCGCGCGCAATCAGGGGCTGATCGACGAGATCGAATCCGCGCTCACCACGCGGCTCAAGGAGGCCAAGGTCTCCGCTGTCGTCGCCGGCCGCGAGAAGAAGCCTTACGCCATCTGGAGCAAGATGGAGCGCAAGCAGATCTCGCTCGAGCAGCTGTCCGACATTTACGGCTTCCGCATCGTGGTGGGGGACCTCGCCACCTGCTACCGCGCGCTCGCCGTGGTGCATACGACCTGGCACGCGGTGCCCGGCCGCTTCAAGGACTACATCTCCAATCCGAAGCAGAACGATTACCAGTCGATCCACACCACCATCGTGGGGCCGCGCCACCAGCGCGTCGAGCTGCAGATCCGCACCGAGCGCATGCATTCGGTGGCCGAATACGGCGTCGCCGCCCATACGCTCTATAAGGACGCCGCCAACGGCTCCGGCGCGCCCCAGGGCGTGGTGCCGAGCCAGGACAGCAACGCCTATCGCTGGCTGCGCCATCTCGTCGGCATGCTGCTCGACGGCGACAACCCGGAAGAGTTCCTCGAGCACACCAAGCTCGAGCTGTTCCAGGACCAGGTGTTCTGCTTCACCCCCAAAGGCCGGCTGATCGCCCTGCCGCGCGGGGCGAACCCCATCGACTTTGCCTATGCGGTGCACACCGATGTCGGCAACACCTGCGTCGGCGCCAAGATCAATGGCCGCTCGATGCCGCTCGTGAGCGAGCTCAGAAACGGCGATGAGGTCGAGATCATCTGCTCCGAGGCGCAAGTGCCGCCCTCGGCCTGGCAGAGCCTCGCCGTCACCGGCAAGGCCCGCTCCGCCATAAGGCGTGCGACCCGCGACGCGGTCCGCGCCCAATATGGCAAGCTCGGCCGCGAGATCCTGCAGCGGACTTTCGCGCGCCAAGGCAAGACCTGGAGCGAGGAGGGCATCGTCCAGGCGCTGAGCCGCCTGTCGCAGAAGACCGTCGACGACGTGGTGGCGGCGGTCGGGCGCGGCGAGCTCGCCTCGGCCGATGTGGTCTGCGCCGTGTTTCCCGAGACGGCCACCGAGACGCCGAAGCGGCGGCGCAAGGTCAAGCGCAACGACGAAGGCTGGTTCGGGCTCGGCAAGGTGATCGGACTGAAATTCCGCTGGCCGGGCTCCGCCGGGCGCACCCGCCCGGAGGGCGCAAGCGGCATCCCGATCCGGGGCTTGCGCGGCGACCTGCCGGTGAGCTTCGCCGAAGGAGGTGCCGTGCCGGGCGACCGCATCGTCGGCATTCTCACCCCGGGCCAGGGCATCACCATCTATCCCATCCACGCCGAGGCGCTGAAGGCATTCGACGAGGAGGGAGAGCGGTGGATCGACGTGACCTGGGACATCGACGAGGACAATCCCCAGCGCTTTCCCGCCAAGATCACCGTCACCGCCTTGAACGAGCCGGGCAGCCTCGCCCAAGTGGCGAGCGTGATCGGCGAGGCCGACGGCAACATCGACAACATCAAGATGACCAACCGCGTGCCCGACTACACCGAGATGAGCATCGACCTCGAAGTCTGGGATTTGAAGCACCTGAACGACATCATCTCCGGGCTCAAAGCCAAGGACGTCGTGAGCAGCGTGTCGCGGGTCAGCGCCTGAGCGTCACTTCGCCCGCCTCCGGAACACTGGCGCCTGGAGGAACTTAACCTAAATATGCTAGGCGTCCGTGGCTTAAACGCCGCCACGCTACCGTGTTGGCCGCAATTCAGAGGGTGGTGATGCTGTTCAGGCGTCGCGAGACGGAGAGCTTCCTGGAACGCGTGCGGATCCATGTCTGGCCCCGCCGCAGCTGGAGCCGCTCGAGCCGCTACGTGGTCTACCGGCTGCGGCGCTTGAGCGCGACGCCGCATGCCATCGCGCTCGGCTTCGCCGCGGGCGTGTTCGCCGCCGTCACGCCGTTCCTCGGCACCCATCTCATCATGGCCATCGCGATTTCTTGGATCGCCGGCGGCAGTCTCGTCGCCGCGGTCCTCGGGACCGTTCGTCGGCAATCCGCTGACCTACCCCTTTATCTGGTACTCGACCTACGCCATCGGCAGCTATCTGCTCGGCAATCCCGGCGTGAGGAAGAAGATCGACCTGTCGAGCGGCATCTTCCACGCCTCGCTCGAGCATTTGTGGCCGATCCTGAAGCCGATGAGCGTCGGCACGATTCCCGTGGGCCTCGGCGCCGCGGCGCTGAGCTATGTGCTGGTCAAGCCCGCGGTCGAGGCCTATCAGCGCCGCCGCCAGCGCGAGTTCGAGCTCCGGCAATGCCAAGGAAGCGGCCGGCGTCCCGCGATAAAGGCGGCGACACGATGAACGCGCCTTCGGCAATGATCGTGCCGCCCATCCGGCTCGGCATCAACATCGACCACGTCGCCACCTTGCGCAATGCGCGCGGCGGGCATCATCCCGATCCCTTGCGCGCGGCCGAGATCGCGGTGGCGGCGGGCGCCGACAACATCACCGCCCATCTGCGCGAGGACCGCCGTCACATCACCGACGAGGACATCGCGCGGCTCGCCACGCAATTGAGCGTGCCGCTCAACATGGAGATGGCGGTGACGCCCGAGATGCTCGACATCGCGCGCAAAACGCGTCCCCACGCCGCGTGCCTCGTGCCCGAGCGGCGCCAAGAGCTCACCACCGAGGGCGGGCTCGACGTCGTGGGTCAGGTCTCGACCTTGAAGCCGTTCGTGGCCGCGCTGAAAGACGCGGGCATTCAGGTCGTCGCTCTTCATCGATCCGGACCCCGAGCAGATCGCGCGCCGCGGCCGAGGTCGGAGCCGATGCCGTCGAATTCCACACCGGCACCTATTGCGCCGCGTTCGCCGCGGGCGACGAGCGAAGGCCTGTGGCCGCGAGCTTGAGCCGTCTGCGCGACGGCGCGCGTGCCGCCGCCCAAGTCCGGGCTTGAGGTCCATGCCGGCCACGGGCTCGACTATGACAATGTTCGCCCGATCGCCCAGATCCTCGAGATCGTCGAGCTCAATATCGGCCATCATCTCGTGGGGGAGGCGATCTTCATCGGCCTTGGCGCGAGCGTGAGCCGCATGCGTGCTGTGATGGACCAGCGCGCGGAGCGCGCTTCATAGCGACACGGAAACGAAGGTCGGCGGCAGGTGATGATCCTCGGCCTCGGCAACGACATCATCGACATCCGCCGCGTCGAGCGCACCATCGAGCGCTATGGCGAGCGCTTCCTCACCCGCGTCTTCACCGACACCGAGCGCCGCAAATCCGACGGCCGCGCCGCGCGTGCCGCCTCCTACGCCAAGCGCTTCGCCGCCAAGGAGGCCTGCGCCAAGGCGCTCGGCACGGGCTTCCGCCGCGGCGTGTTCTGGCGCGACATGGGGGTGGTCAATCTCGCCTCCGGCCGGCCCACCCTCGAGCTCACCGGCGGGGCCGCCCGCGCCCTTGCCACGCTGACGCCCGAGGGCCACATGGCGCGCATCGACCTCACCATCACCGACGATTTTCCCATGGCCCAGGCCATCGTCATCATTTCGGCGGTGAAGGTGCCGACGCGAGATTGACGCATTTGCCTCCCCATCATTGACGGGCTATAGGGGCGGGAACTCTTGCCCCATCCATTCCATCGAGCCACACAGGAGAGCTTCCGCATGAGCGTCGAGGCGGAGGAAACAGAAGCCAAAAGCGGCGTCAAAGACACCGTGCGCGTGATCATTCACGCGCTCATCCTCGCGCTCGTCGTGCGGGTCTTTTTATTCCAGCCTTTCAACATCCCCTCCGGCTCGATGATCCCGACGCTGCTCGTGGGCGACTATCTGTTCGTGGCCAAATATGCCTATGGCTATAGCCGCTATTCCTTCCCCTTCGGCCCCGACCTGTTCTCCGGCCGCATCTGGTCCAAGGAGCCGGACCGCGGCGACGTGGTGGTGTTCAAGCTCCCGCGCGACAACGAGACCGATTACATCAAGCGCGTGATCGGGCTTCCCGGCGACGAGATTCAGATGATCCACGGCGTGCTCTATATCAACGGCCAGGCGGTGAAGAAGGAGCGCACCGACGATTTCGTGCAGACCGACCCTTCGGGGCGTACGCGCCGGGTCCCGCGCTACCTCGAGACGCTGCCGAACGGCGTCACCTATCCCGTGCTCGATCTCACCCAGGACTCGATCGGCGACAATACCGAGGTCTACAAGGTCCCCGAGGGCCATTTCTTCATGATGGGCGACAACCGCGACAACTCGACCGATAGCCGCTTCCTGTCCGAGGTCGGCTTCGTGCCGTTCGAGAACCTGGTGGGCAAGGCCAAGATCATCTTCTTCTCCATCGACGACGATGCGAGCTTCCTCGAAGTGTGGAAATGGCCGCGCGACGTGCGCTGGTCGCGCATCTTCCAGCTGGTGCACTGAGCTTGGCCAAAGGGCGCCACACGCCGGTTGCTGAACTTTCCGACCGGCTTGGGCATGTCTTCAAGGACGCGTCCCTGATCGAGCTGGCGCTGACCCATGCGAGCGCGCGCGCCGGCGCCAAGCCGAACGAGGACAATGAGCGGCTCGAATTCTTGGGCGACCGCGTGCTGGGGCTCGCCATCGCCGAGCTGCTCGCCGAGCGCTTCCCCGACGCCTATGAGGGCGAGCTCGCGCGCTGGTACAATCACCTCGTGCGCGCCGAGACCTGCGCCGACGTGGCGCTTGGTTGGGACCTCGGTCCGTTCATCGTGATGAGCGGCGGCGAAGCGGTCAGCGGCGGCCGGGGCAAGAAGACCATCCTCGCCAATACCTGCGAGGCAGTGCTCGGCGCCATCTTCGCCGATGCCGGTTACGAGGCCGCGCGCGACGTCGTGTATCGTTTCTGGTCGCCGCATCTGGGCGAGCTGGAGGAGGCCGCGCCCGATCCCAAATCCGTGCTGCAGGAATGGGCGCAAGCAAGGCGTCTCGCTTTGCCGCGTTACCTTGAAGTTGCCCGCGAGGGCCCCGATCACGCGCCGACCTTCACCGCCGAGGTGCAGATCGAGGGCGTCGAACCGATGCGCGGGCAAGGCGCCAACAAGCGCGCGGCCGAGCAGGCGGCGGCGCTCGCCATGCTGCTGCGCGAGGGGGTCTGGCAGGCGGCGCAGAATGGGTGAGGCCGAGGACAGGCACGGCCAAGACAGGGCGAGACCGCCACGCGCTGCGGCTTCGTCGCCCTGATCGGCGCGCCGAACAGCGGCAAGTCGACGCTCACCAACGCCCTCGTCGGCGCCAAGGTCTCCATCGTCACCCATAAGGCGCAGACCACGCGCGGGCCGGTGCGCGGCATCGCGCTCATCGGCAAGAGCCAGCTCATCCTCGTCGACACGCCGGGCATCTTTGCGCCGAAGCGCCGCCTCGACCGCGCCATGTCCGCCGCCGCCTGGGAACGCGCGGGCGACGCCGATCTCGTGGTCCTCGTCATCGACGCCGAGCGTGGGCTCGACAAGAGCCTCGATCCCGTGCTCGACCACTTGGCCGAACTGAAGCGGCCGGTCGTCGCCGTCCTCAACAAGATCGACAAAGTGGCGAAGCCCGCGCTGCTCGCGCTCGCCGCCGATCTAGGGCGCCGGCAGAGCTTCGCCCGCGTCTTTATGCTGTCGGCGCTGACCGGCGACGGCGTCGCCGACCTTGCCGCCTATTTGGCGGAAGCGGTGCCGGAAGGGCCCTGGCTCTTCCCCGCCGACCAGCTCACCGACGCGCCGCTCCGCCAGGCCGCCGCCGAGATCACCCGCGAGAAGCTGTTCTTGCGGCTGCATGACGAGCTTCCCTACAGCCTGACCGTCGAGACCACCGATTGGAAGGAGCTCAAGGACGGCAGCGTCCGCATCGAGCAGACCATCTATGTGGCGCGCGAGAGCCAGCGCAAGATCGTGCTCGGCGCCAAGGGCGCCACCATCAAGGAGATCGGCACCGCGGCGCGGGAGGATATTGCCGCCATCGCCGAGACGCCCGTGCATCTCTTCCTCTTCGTCAAGGTGCGCGAGCGCTGGGCCGAGGATCCCGAGCGCTATCGCGAAATGGGCCTCGACTATCCCAAGAAATGAGGCGTAAAGCGCGCCATGGATTTCAGCGACGAAGGCATCCTCATCTCCGCCCGCCCCTTGGGCGAGGCGAACACCATCGCCGAGCTGTTCACCCGCGCCCATGGCCGCCATCTCGGGCTCGTGCGGGGAGGGCGCTCGCGGCGCATGCGTCCCTTGCTGCAGCCGGGCAACGTCTTGAGCCTCACCTGGCGGGCGCGGCTTGCCGACCATCTCGGCAGCTTCGCCGTGGAGCTGCTCGATGCCCGCGCGGCCCGCATGCTCGACGATGCGGCGGCGCTCGCCGCCATCGGCTCGCTCACCACGCTCGCCAAGCTCCTGCCCGAGCGCGATCCGCATCCCAAGCTCTATGGCGGCGCGCTCGAGCTTCTCCTCGCGCTCGACGAGCCGGGCCTGTGGCCGGCGCTGCTCGTGCGCTGGGAGCTGGCGCTGCTGCAGGATTTGGGCTTCGGGCTCGACCTCACCGAATGCGCCGCGACCGGCGTCGAAATCGATTTGGCCTATGTCTCGCCGCGGTCGGGCCGGGCGGTCTCGCGCGAGGCGGGGCAGCCTTATGGCGGCAAGCTGTTGCAGCTGCCGCGCTTCCTCGTGGAGGAGGGCGCCGCGGCGCCCCCGCAGGACGTGCTCGCGGGCTTCGCGCTCACCGGCTATTTCCTCGAGCGCCATGTGCTTGAGCCGCAGGGCCTCACCCTGCCGCAATCACGCGAGCGCCTGATCGACCTTTTGGCGCGTAACGACCGAGCGGCTTGAGAAGCGAATCGCAATGCGCTAAGCGCTCAGGGTATGGGCAAGCGAATCCAAACCCCTGATTCGGCCGGCCCCATCGAGCCGGTCAACCTCCGCGAGGCGCTGGAAGAGCGCTACCTCGCTTACGCGCTCTCCACCATCATGCACCGGGCGCTGCCCGACGTGCGCGACGGCTTGAAGCCCGTGCACCGCCGCGTGCTCTACGCCATGCAGCAGCTGCAGGCTTGCCCCGCAGGGCGAGTTCCGGAAATGCGCCAAGATCGTCGGCGACACCATGGGCAACTTCCATCCCCACGGCAATCAGGCGATCTACGATGCGCTCGCCCGCCTCGCCCAGGATTTCTCCGTCCGCTATCCGCTGATCGACGGCCAGGGCAATTTCGGCAATATCGACGGCGATAATCCCGCCGCCGACCGTTACACCGAGGCGCGGCTGACCGAGATCGCCGCCCAGCTGCTCGACGGCATCGACGAGGACACCGTCGATTTCCGCCCCAATTACGACGGCCGCGAGCAGGAGCCGGTGGTGCTGCCGGCCAACTTCCCCAATCTGCTCGCCAACGGCACCTCCGGCATCGCCGTCGGCATGGCGACCAATATCCCGCCGCATAATGCGGGCGAGCTGTGCGACGCGGCGCTGCATCTGATCAAATTTCCCAACGCCACCGCCGACAAGCTCGTCGATTTCGTGCCCGGGCCGGACCTGCCCACCGGCGGCATCATCGTCGAGCCGCGCGACCAGATCGTGCAGGCCTACAAGACCGGCCGCGGCAGCTTCCGCCTGCGCGCCCGCTGGACCAAGGAGGATACGGGCCGCGGCACCTATCAGATCGTCGTCACCGAGATTCCCTATCAGGTGCAGAAGGCGCGCCTCGTGGCGCGCATCGCCGAGCTCCTGCTCGCCAAGAAGCTGCCGCTGCTCGCCGACGTGCGCGACGAGTCGACCGAGGAGGTGCGCCTCGTGCTCGAGCCGAAGAGCCGCACCGTCGATCCGGCGCTGCTCATGGAGTCGCTGTTCAAGCTGACCGAGCTCGAGACGCGGCTGCCGCTCAACATGAACGTGCTGACCCGCGGCCAGGTGCCGAACGTGCTGAGCCTGCGCCAGGTGCTGCGCGAATGGCTCGATCACCGCAAAGTCGGTGCTCGTCCGCCGCTCCAAATTCCGCCTGGCCAAGATCGACCATCGGCTGGAGGTGCTGGCGGGCTATCTCATCGTCTATCTCAATCTCGACAAGGTGATCAAAATCATCCGCGAGAAGGACGAGCCCAAGCCCGCGCTGATGCGCGCCTTCAAGCTGACCGAGATTCAGGCCGAGGCCATCCTCAATATGCGCCTGCGCGCCTTGCGCAAGCTCGAGGAGATGGAGCTCAGGCGCGAGCATGACGACCTCACCAAGGAGCGCAAGGAGCTGAAATCGCTGCTCGGCTCCAACGACAAGCAATGGAAGCGCATCGCCGACGAGATCAAGGAGGTGAAGGAGCGCTTCGGGCAGAAGACCGCGCTTGGCCGCCGCCGCACGCGCTTCGAGGAGGCGCCGGAGATCGAGGTCGAGCTCGCCGAGGCCATGATCGAGAAGGAGCCGATCACGGTCGTGCTGTCGGAGAAGGGATGGATCCGCAGCCTGCGCGGCCATCAGACGGCGCTCGACAGCCTCCAATTCAAGGAGGGCGATCAGTTGAAGCGCGCGGTCCTCGCCCAGACCACCGACACGCTTCTGCTCTTTGCCACCAACGGCCGCTTCTATTCGCTCGCCGCCGACAAGCTGCCCGGCGGCCGCGGCGCCGGCGAGCCGCTCCGCCTCATGCTCGATCTGGAGGAGACGGCCGATGCCGTCGAGCTCATGGTGCATGTGCCGGAGCGCAAGCTGCTCGTGGCGAGCACGAGCGGGCATGGCTTCGTCGTGGCCGAGGACGAGGTGGTGGCCATGACGCGCAAGGGCAAGCAGATCCTGAACGTGCCGGCCAATGAGGAGGCCGTCGCCTGCGCGCCGGTCGACGGCGACAGCGTTGCCGTCATCGGCGACAACCGCAAGCTCCTGCTCTTCCCCCTCAAGGATCTGCCGGAGATGCCGCGCGGCAAGGGCGTGCGGCTGCAACGCTACAAGCAGGGCGGTCTCGCCGACGCCAAGACCTTCACCAAGAAGGACGGCCTGACCTGGATCGACTCCGCCGGGCGCACCTTCACCCACACCGAGCTCAGGGATTGGTGGGGCGCGCGCGCCCAGGCCGGACGCCTGCCGCCCAAGGGCTTCCCCAAATCCAACAATTTCGGCGCGAAGTTCTAAAGCGCGCGGCGAGCCGGACCTATCGGCTCACCGCTTCCGGCTTCCGAAGTCTCGCCTCTGACGCGAAGCTCCGCCGTCCGCACCCAGCCCTTCGAGGTGAGGTGCTCTTGCGGCTGGAAGCGGTTCTTGTAGCGCATCTTGCGCGAGCCCTCGATCCAATAGCCGAGATAGACGAAGGGCAGCCCCAGCCGGCGCGCAAACTCCACCTGATCCAGGATCATATAGGTGCCGAGACTGCGGGCCGGGTAATCCGGATCGTAGAAGCTGTAGACCATGGAGATGCCGTCGCTCAGATGGTCGCACAGCGAGACCCCGAGCAGCGGCGCCTCGCCATTGCCGCCCGGGCGCGGCTTCAAGCGATATTCGGTGACGAAGGTCTTGACCACGCTGTCCTCGACCATGAGCGAATAGTCGAGCACCGACATCTCGGCCATGCCGCCATCGGCGTGGCGCGCGTCGATATAGCCGCGGAACAGCGAATATTGCTCGGCGTTGGGCGCCGGATCCTTGCGCGTGGCGACGAGGTCGCCATTGGCGCGCAGGATGCGCTTGAGCGAGCGCGTGGGCGTGAACTCATCGACCAGGATGCGCACCGGCACGCAAGCCGAGCACGCATCGCAATAGGGCATATAGGCGATGTTCTGGCTGCGCCGGAACCCGCCCTTCAGCAGATTGTCGATGAGAAAGTGGGGCTTGTCCCGCGTGAGATGGGTGAACAGCTTCCGCTCGAGCCGGCCCGGGAGATAAGGACAAGGCTGCGGGGCGGTGATGTAGAACTCGGGGAAATTGCTTTTATGCTCAGTCACGTGCCACCGGGCGCGAATCCGATTGCTCTGCCGCCAAGCTTAAGTGGATCGGAGGCGGAGCGCAAATGGGGAACAGCGGCGGGAAGTCGCGCTTTAAGGGCACGTTGGAAGGCTTCTAAACGCCCGTCCGGTTGATCATGACCACCCCGGCCAGGATATCGTGCAGGCAGCGCTTGCGGCTGTCGAACAGGGCCCAGAGCAGGATCGGGGAGAAGATCACCAGCGAGAACCAGAACAGCAGCGCATGGAAGGCCGCCACGAGCGGCGTGACCTTGCCGCCATACCAGGTGCGCAGGGTGAGCCCCATCATGCGCATGCCCACGGTGGCCGAATTGGGCCCGCCGACCGTCACCGCATTGTAGCCAAGCCCGACGGCGGGGAAGATCAGGCCGAAAAAGAACCACAGCAGCCCGAAGGTGAAGACCCCGAGCACGGCCACGAGCACATAGGCGATCACCGTCAGCACCAGGATGATGGTCGCATCGACGAGGAAGGCGAGCATCCGCTTGCCGATCACGCCGTCGAACAGCGCGGGCTGCGTGAGCGGATCGTAGGCATGGGGCTGGTTGGCGAAATCCGCTCCCGGGCGGGGCGGCAAAGTCTTCTGCTCGGTCATCGTTGCTCCTGACGCGGAAGGCTCAAGGCCTTTTCAACGCCTACATGGTGATTGCCTTGAAGTGGCGACAAGCTGGAAGCGCGTGCTGCGGCGGAAGCGCCGTCTTGCGTCCTGAGGTTGCCGAGCTTGCGCCCAGGCGTTAAGGATTTCAGTGAGGCGCGTGCGGGCGCGCGAGGCAGGCCACTCGGGGGAATTGTCCATGATGCGATTTGTGACGTTGAGCGCGGCGGCGCTCTGCTGTGTGTGCTTTTTTGCCGGGCATCGCCTCGGCCTGCGAGGGCAACGATGTCATTTTCGAGGATAATTTCGCCAACGATTCCGGCGGCTGGGCGCTTCATCCCGCTATCGACGTGAAGGACGGCAACTTCATCATCAAGCTCAAGCCCGACGACCTTCAGACCGACCTCAACATCACCTTCACCGTCGACGACGCCGATGTCTGCTCCGAGGCGGTGTGGCCCGACGGCGACCAGAAGATCCTGGGCGCCGGGCTCCTGTTCTGGGGCGAGGACAGCAAGGACTTTTTCCAGTTCGGCATCCTCAATAACGGCAAATACTGGATCGCGCGCAAGCAGGACGGCAAATGGCACACGATCGTCGAGAATGTGGAATCCTCCGCCATCAAGACCGACGCGGGCGCCGCCAACCAGCTCCGGGTGAAGGTCGAGGGCGACACGGCCTCCTTCTTCATCAACGGCACCAAGGTGCGCGATCTGCGCGGACAGCCGCCTAAAGGCGGTTGGCGCTTCGGCCTCTCGGGCGACAATTTCGACAAGGACAAGGACGCGGAGATTCACTTCCGCAAGGTGAAGGTCACCAACTAGCCCTCAGGCGTTGGCCTTGAGCTGGCGCGCCGCGTCGCGGGCGAAATAAGTGAGGATGGCGTCGGCGCCCGCGCGCTTGAAGGCGAGCAGCGTCTCCATCATCACCCGGTCGCGATCGAGCCAGCCGCGCTCGGCGGCGGCCGCGATCATCGAATATTCGCCGGAGGTGTGATAGACGAAGGTCGGCATGCGAAAGGCCTCCTTCACCCGCCACACGATGTCGAGATAGGGGAGCCCCGGCTTCACCATCACCATGTCGGCTCCCTCGGCGATGTCGAGCGCCACTTCCCGCAGCGCCTCCGCGCCATTGGCCGGGTCCATCTGATAGCTCCGCTTGTCGCCGCGCAGCATGGCGGCCGAGCCCACCGCGTCGCGGAACGGCGCGTAGAAGGCGGAGGCGTATTTCGCCGCATAAGCGAGGATCTGGGTGTGCGCGAAGCCGCTTGCCTCGAGCGCGGCCCGGATCGCGCCCACGCGCCCATCCATCATGTCGGAGGGGGCGAGGATGTCGCAGCCGGCCTCCGCCTGGATCAGCGCCTGCGCCACGAGCACCTCGATGGTGCGGTCATTGTCGATCTCGCCGTCGATCAGAAGCCCGTCATGGCCGTGGCTCGTATAGGGATCGAGCGCCACGTCGCAGATGATGCCGATCTCCGGCACCTCTCGTCTTGATGGCGCGGACGGCGCGGCAGACGAGGTTGGCGGGATTGCAGGCCTCCGACCCGTCCGCGTCGCGCAGCGACACATCGGTGTGGGGAAAGAGCGCAAGCGCCGGCAGCCCGAGCGCGGCGGCTTCGCGCGCGGCATCGACGGCCAAATCGATGGACAGCCGCTCGACGCCCGGCATGCTCGCGACGGGCTCGCGCGTCTTCTCGCCCTCGATCACGAAGATCGGCCAGATGAGATCGTCGGCGGTGAGCCGCGTCTCGCGCGTCAGCCGCCGCGACCAGTCGGCGCGCCGGTTGCGCCTGCGGCCGCGTCGCCGGGAAGCCCGGACGCGGCTGCTCGGGCGCCTTGGCGCTTACGCGTTTGAGGCGCTCCTTGCGCAAGGAGACCGTCTTGTCTTTGGAGGAGGACACATCCTTCCTTTCCAATTATGGCCCGGAAGCTAGCATTTGGGTCTTAAGCGTACCAGCACCTCTCCGCACCATGGTTTTTGCTTTGCCATCGCCTATTCGCAATAGCCCTTGCGCCGCTCCTTCATGTCGAGATGGAAATGGTTCTTATGCGCCGCATTGGCCTCGGGCCCGAGCACGGTGCCGAAATCCTTGCAGGCGTCGTCATGCACCTCCTTCACGAATTCCGACCTCTTTTCGGCGATGGAAGCTCGGCTCGGGCGGCGTGGCGACCGGCGGCGGCGCGGGCGGGGGACCGGCCTTCACCTTGGCGACCTCGACGATCCGCGGACGCCGTTTGCTTGGGCGTCGACGGCGCGGCCGGAGAGGTCAGCGTGACCCGGGTCGGCTTGGGCTCGGGCAAAGGCGGCACGATCGGCGCGTGCGGCCAATTGTCGAGCACCGTAATGGCCTCGCCCGAGGCGAGCACGAATTCGGAGACGTCGAGCGCATTGGCGAGCGCGTGCTCGCTGAGCGGCCCTTGCGCCGCGCCATAGCGATTGCGGCAGGCATAGGAGGTGGCGTTGTGCAGCTCTGGTCACCGGCGCCCCGAACAACGCCTTGGCGTCGGGCTGCACGATGTCGTGGAGCCAGGCGCCCAGCGCATGCGCGAGCGGACAGGTGAGCGTGGCCGGCGGATCGATCGCGACCGCCGGGTCCTTGCCGATGGACTTGACCAGGATCGGCGCCGGCGCCCCGCACAGACCCTCTTTGATCGGGTCGAGCGGCTGATAGTCGAGCGGAGTGGCGGCAAGCAGCTCGGTGCATTTCGCCTTGGCCGCGGCGATCTCGGCCTCGGTCCACGGCACGGTCGGGACGTCGCCCGGAAGCGGCGGCTTCGTGACCACCTCCGCCCCCGGCACCCGCGCGGGGTTGCGCTCGGGCAGCGGCGGCACGCTCTCGTCCGGCTCGGCGCCGAACGCCGGACAGCGGCATGAGCGCGACAAGACCCACCATAGAGAGCGCCAGCATCAGAGCGGCGAGCGGACGAGCATCAACCGTCATTTCCAAAAGTCCTCAACCTGCTTGGTAAAGCTTGTAGTTTTGCCTATGGGGTGCTAGCTGCCCGACCGCCGTAACTGGACTTGCCCGCGATCACCCGACCGTTTTTGCATTCAACCAGAAGGACATAGACGTTGAGCGAAGCGCTGGGCATCAGCTTCGAGGAGCACGACCGCGCGGGCATCATCACGCTTAACCGGCCCTCCCGACTGAACGCGCTCACCCGCGAGATGTTCGAGGCCTTGAGCGAGCATTACCGGCGCTGGGCGCCCGCGCCGCACATCTACGGCGTCCTCATGCAATCGTCCCACCCTTCCGTGTTCTCGAGCGGCGGCGACCTCAAGACCCTGCACGAATGGAGCGAGCAGGGGGCGCATGAGGCGATCCGCGCCTTCTACCGCGCGGCCTACACCCATTGCTGGGTGCTGGAGAAATTCATCCGTCCCAACGTGCCCCTGATCAACGGCCTCGTGCTCGGCGGCGGCATCGGCATCACCCTGCATGGCACCCATTGCGTCGCCGGCGAAGGCTACCGCCTCGCCATGCCGCAAGTCGGCATCGGCTTCATCCCCGATATCGGCGGCACCTATTTCCTGTCGCATCTGCTGAGCAATGTCGGCCTCTATCTCGCGCTCACCGGTCAATCCATCGGCCCGGCGGAAGCCTACCGGCTCGGCCTCGTCAGCCATTTCATTCCCTCGGGCCATTTCCATGTGGTGAAGGACGCGCTCGCCGACAACCATCCGATCGACCGGCTGCTCGACGGTCTGCACCGCGATCCGGGCGAGGGCGAGCTCGTGCGCCTCACCCCCGCGCTCGACCGCATCTTCAGCAGCGCCTCGGTGGAGGAGATCCTGGCCCGGCTCGATGCCGAACAAGGCGAGTTCGCATCCTGGGCGCAGCAGACGGCGGCCGAGATGCGCAAGAAGTCGCCCACCTCGCTCAAGATCGCCTTCGCCCAGATGCAGCGCGGCAAGACCCTCGACCTCGACGCCGCCTTGCGCCTCGAATATCGCCTCGCCTCGCACATCATCGCCACCCCCGACTATCGCGAAGGCATCGCCGCCCGGATCGCCGGCAAGGGCAGGGCGCCGCGCTGGCAGCCGGCCCGGCTCGAAGAGGTGGACGATGCCTGGATCGAGAGTCTGTTCGCGACGGAGGTCGCCGACGAGCTCGAACTCGGCGAAAAAACCCTTGGTCTAGGAAGTCTATGAAGCCGCTCAAACCCGGCTTGAAATCACCAGAACTTAATCCTGGTATTTCATGCAATCTTAAGCGTCTTGCTTAAGCAGATTTTAGGTTGCGTCCGCCATACTCTCCGACAAGTTGGGGTTTAATAACAACTAACGAGGGTAGGCGATGAGTGTA
Source organism: uncultured Alphaproteobacteria bacterium (assembly GCA_963792045.1). Classification (GTDB taxonomy): domain Bacteria; phylum Pseudomonadota; class Alphaproteobacteria; order Rhizobiales; family Methyloligellaceae; genus Methyloceanibacter. The sequence goes on along the minus strand of CAWBUT010000011.1, from coordinate 678,757 downwards.
GCCCTGAATATAGGGACGCGTGCGGACGTTGGTGAGTCGGAAGAGCTCAAGGGACGTTATCTCGTTTCCTTGAAGCTGATCGAACGCCTTCACCGGTTGCTGCTAGACGTCATCAAGGACGAGTTCGAACGCTTGGGCCGTTCGGACGTCAATAGCGTCCAGGCTTTGCTGCTCTACAATATCGGCGACGCCGAGCTGACGGCCGGCGAGCTGACGAGCCGCGGCTACTATCTCGGCTCGAACGTCTCGTACAACCTGAAGAAGCTGGTCGAATCCGGCTACATCCACCATCAGCGCTCGACCACCGACCGCCGGTCGGTGCGGGTCCGGCTCACCGAAAAGGGGCAGGACGTGTGCAAGGTGGTCAACGGCCTCTATCACCGCCAGCTCAAATCGTTGCAGCAGGTGGGCGGGCTCGATCCCAACGATCTCGAGACGCTCAACAAGTCGCTCATTCGCATGGAGCGCTTCTGGACCGACCAGATCCGCTACCAGCTCTAGCGCCTGCACAGAATTTGGCCGTTGCGACGAAGCCACTCCGGTCCGCCGGGGTGGCTTCTTGCTGTCCGCTGCCAGTCGACCGCACAGCCTAAAATCGCCCCATTCGCCTTTTAACCCTTGAACCGGCCTGCCCGAGCCTGCATCTTTACTTGCAGCACTGAGCTTACCGTCAGAGGGGATGCTCCGCTTTGGTCGGAATTTCGTCGCGGGCACGCTTTACTGTCATCCCTTGGGCTTAAGCTTGGAACCGCAGCCCGGGCGGCGACATTGGTTCGGCGCGGGTTGTTGTTAACGTTGCGGCGATTAGGGTAGCGCGGGCGGCCCGCCTGCATCCGGCAGCCGGGCGGGAGCCGCACAGGACGGGGAGCGGCCGAATGAACAACTGGCAGCGGGTCAAGGGGACTGTCGTGGTGCTCGCCACGCTCGCCGCTGCGGCGGCGTTCCTCCTCACCACCATCGCACCGAGTGAGGCCGGGCTCTTCTCCTGGCTCGGCGGCGGTCGCCAGCGCGACGCCGATCCCGATCAAGATTCGCAGCAAGCGCCGCCCTTCTGGAACAACCATGGCGGCGGCCCGCCTGGAACCGCGGCGGCGGGGGCCAAGAGCAAAGCGCCGCGCCAAGCTCAGGCGCCTTCCATGGCGACGAGCTGCCGCCCGACGAGGGCAACGCCGCCACGCGGGAATGGATCACCAATCCCGCGCTCGGCCTGCCCACGCTCTCCACCAAGAACATCGAGCCGACCAAGGCCGCGATCCAGCGCTATGAGCAGATCGTGGCGCGGGGCGGCTGGCCGACCGTGCCGGCCTATGCCATGCGCCCCGGTTCCCAAGGACAAGAGGTGGTGATCCTGCACCGCCGGCTCGAGGCGAGCGGCGATCTCGTCGGCCAGAGCATTCCCAACGAATATGACCAGGCCCTGGTCCAGGCGGTGAAGAAGTTCCAGATCCGTCACGGGCTGCCGCCGACGGGCGTCATCGACCGGCCCACGGTCGACGCGCTGAACGTGCCGGCCGCCATTCGTCTGCGCCAATTGCAGGTGAACCTCACGCGGCTGCAGACGCTCGCAGCCGCTGCCGCCCCCCGCTACGTCGTCGTCAATATCCCCGCGGCGCAGGTCGAGGCGGTCGAAGGCGGCCAGGTTGCCTCCCGCTATGCCGCCGTGGTGGGCAAGCCCGAGCGGCTTCGCCCGAGCTGTCGAGCAAGATCATCGAGATCAATTTCAATCCCTATTGGTACGTGCCGCGCAGCATCATCTTCAAGGATCTGGTGCCGAAGGCGCGCGAATTCGCCCGCCGCGGCCAGGACATGCTCGCGGCCTATCATATGGAAGCGTTCGACCCGAGCGGGAATCCGCTCAACCCGCGCCAGATCGATTGGTTCGGCAACGAGGTCTACAACTACAATTTCCGCCAGTTGCCCTGGGAGGAGAACTCGCTCGGCTTCGTGAAGATCAACTTCCCGAACAAGGACGCGGTGTATATGCACGATACCCCGCTCAAGAGCCTGTTCGGGCGGAGCGACCGTTTCGAAAGCTCGGGCTGCGTCCGCGTGCATGACGTCGAGCATTTGGTGGCATGGCTGCTGCGCGGCGAGCCCGGCTGGGACATCCAGCATATCCTCGCCATGAAGCAGTCCGGCGAGCAGCTTGACGTCAAACTGGCCAAGCCGGTGCCCGTCTATTTCGCCTATGTGACCGCCTGGGCGACGCCTGACGGCATGGTCAATTTCCGCCCGGATATCTACGACCACGACGGCGCCTCCACGACGGCCTCGGCCTATTGAGCCGCCGCCGGCTGATCGCGCGCGAAGGATCGCGCCATCCGGACGCAACGGCGGAAACTGCGCTTTTTCGCCTGGACACGACCATTGCTTGGGTGTTGCTAGCGCGTGCCCGCGACATGTGGTAAGGGCAGCGTTGGCCCGTGCGGCTGGTGCGAAGCGCGATCTCAAACGCGCAAGCCGACGCCTTGCACGAGCAGGGCCTTTCAAGCGCGAGGAGCAGTCAAGGCGATGACGGCAAGTGATATGAGGCGTGCCGAGGCGCGCGCGTCCGGCTTCTTCACCGAGCACCTTGAGGATGCCGATCCCGAACTCTTCGAAGCCATCGAGAACGAGCTCGAGCGTCAGCAAAACGAGATCGAGCTGATCGCCTCGGAGAACATCGTCTCCAAGGCCGTGCTCGAAGCGGCGGGTACGCTGCTCACCAACAAATATGCCGAAGGCTATCCCGGCAAGCGCTATTACGGCGGCTGCCAATATGTCGACGTCGTCGAGCAGCTCGCCATCGATCGCGCCAAGCGCCTGTTCAATTGCGCCTTCGCCAACGTCCAGCCCCATTCCGGCTCGCAGGCGAACCAGTCCGTCTTCCTCTCGCTGACCAAGCCGGGCGACACCATTCTCGGCATGTCGCTCGCCGCGGGCGGCCATCTCACCCATGGCGCGCCGCCGAACCTCTCCGGCAAATGGTTCAATGCCGTGCAATATGGCGTGCGGCCGGACGATCAACCGCATCGACTATGACGAGGTCGAGCGCCTGGCCAAGGAGCACAAGCCGAGCCTGATCATCGCCGGCGGCTCGGCCTATCCGCGCATCATCGATTTCGCCCGCTTCCGCGCCATCGCCGATTCCGTCGGCGCCTATCTGATGGTGGACATGGCGCATTTTGCCGGGCTCGTCGCCGCGGGGCTGCATCCGAGCCCGCTGCCCCACGCCCATGTGGTGACCACCACCACCCACAAGACCTTGCGCGGGCCGCGCGCCGGCATGGTGCTGTCCAATGACGAGGAGATCGGCAAGAAGATCAACTCGGCCGTCTTTCCCGGACTCCAGGGCGGTCCCTTGATGCACATCATCGCCGCCAAGGCCGTGGCCTTCAAGGAAGCGCTCTCGCCCTCCTTCAAGCTCTACGCGCAATCGGTGATCGATAACGCCAAGGCGCTCGGCGAGACCCTGGTCAAGGGCGGCGTCGCGCTCGTTTCCGGCGGCACCGACACCCATCTGATGCTCGTCGATCTCAGGCCCAAGAAGCTGACCGGCAAGGCTGCCGAAGTGGCGCTCGGCCGCGCCAACATCACTTGCAACAAGAACGGCGTGCCGTTCGACCCGGAAAAGCCGATGGTCACCTCCGGCATCCGTCTCGGTTCGCCCGCGGGCACGACGCGCGGTTTTGGCATCGCCGAGTTCCAGCAGGTCGGCAACATGATCATCGAAGTGTTGGACGGGCTCGCCGCCAATGGCGATGCGGGCAATAGCGCCGTGGAAGAAAAGGTGAAGCAGCGCGCGATCGAGCTCTGCGAGCGCTATCCCATTTATCGGTAAAGCGTGGGTGTGATTGTGGAACAGGGAAGGGCGGTCGCCCATGCGGTGCCCCTATTGCGGCAGCACCAACACGCAAGTGAAGGACTCGCGGCCTAGCGAGGATCACACCACGATCAGGCGGCGGCGGGTCTGCGCCGATTGCGGTGGCCGCTACACGACCTTCGAGCGGGTGCAGCTGCGCGAGCTGACCGTGGTCAAGCGCTCCGGCCGGCGCATGCCGTTCGACCGCGACAAGCTGATGCGCTCGGTGCAGATCGCGCTGCGCAAGCGCCCCGTCGAGCCCGAGCGCATCGAGCGCATGGTGAGCGGCATCGTGCGCCGGCTCGAGAATATGGGCGAGAACGACATCAAGTCGGAGACCATCGGCCGGCTGGTGATGGAGGCCTTGAAGGCGCTCGATGACGTCGCCTATGTCCGCTTTGCCTCCGTGTACAAGAATTTCCGCGAGGCCAAGGATTTCGAGGCCCTGCTCGGTGAGCTCGCGGGTTCGGACTCGGACGACGAGACCGGCGCCGCCGATGAGGCGACCGCTTCCGCCGACGATTGACGCGGCCGAGACCGCAAGACCGACCCATGGCTTTAAGCGACGAGGACCATATGGCACAGGCCCTCGCGCTCGCGCGGCGCGGGCTGGGGCTCACTTGGCCCAATCCGAGCGTGGGCTGCGTCATCGTGAGCCCTTCCGGCGAGATGGTGGGCCGCGGCTGGACCGCGCCCGGCGGCCGCCCTCACGCCGAAGCGCTCGCGCTCACGCAGGCCGGCGAGAAGGCGCGGGGCGCCACCGTCTATGTCACGCTCGAGCCTTGCGCCCATGAAGGCCGCGGCGCCCCTTGCGCCGATGCGCTCGCGGCGGCCGGTCCCGCGCGGGTGGTGATCGCCATGGCCGATCCCGATCCCCGTACCGCCGGAGACGGGCTGGCCCGCTTGCGCGCCGCCGGCATCGAGGTCGATGAGGGGCTGCTGCACGATCAGGCCCTTGAGATCGTGCTCGGCCACGTGCTCCGCGTCACCGAGGGGCGCCCGGAAGTCATCTTGAAACTCGCCCTTGGGTCGGACGGCCTCGTGCCGCAAGGGCACGGCAGCCCGAACTTCGTCACCGGCCCCGACGCCCGCGCCCACGCCCACCTCTTGCGCGCCCGTTCCGACGCCATCCTGGTCGGCCGCGGAACGATCGCCGCCGATAATCCGAGCCTCACCTGCCGCCTGCCCGGCATGGCCTGCCGCTCTCCCGTGCGGGTGGTGTTGGACAGCCGGTTGCGCACGCCGCCCTCCGCGCGCCTGTTCGAGGACGAGATGGTGCCCGTCTGGCTCGTCTGTGCCGAGGGCAAACGTCCGCCCGGCGCCTCGGCTTTGGAGGAGCGCGGCGCCGAGATCATCCCGGTCGCCATCGATGAAGAGGGCCTGCCCGTGCTGCAGGAGACGCTGGAAGCCCTTGCCTCGCGCGGCATTACGAGCGTGCTGGTCGAAGGCGGCCCCTGCGTCGCCCGCGCGCTGCTCGATGCCGATCTGATCGACGCGGCGGCCATTTACCAAGGGGCGGGGCCGGCAGGATCCGATGGGCTGTTACCCTTTGTTAGCGACGGGCTTGATCGGTTGACCGAATGCGGCCATTTCACGCTTAGCTCTTCCCGGTCCTTCGGTCCCGACCGCATGACCTATTGGCGACGCAAGCGCGCATGTTCACCGGCATTGTTAGCGACATAGGCACGCTTATCTCCTGCGACGGCGCGCGCTTGCGCATCGCGCCTGGCCTCGGCGTTGACGGTCTCAGGGAAAGCGCCTCGATTGCCTGCGACGGCTGTTGTCTCACCGTGGTGCACGTCGCCGACGGCGCCCCGGGCACCGCCGCCTTCGAGGTCGACATCTCCAACGAGACGCGCGACCGCACCACTCTTGGCGCCTGGGCGCCCGGCCGCCGCATCAACCTCGAGCGGGCGCTTGCCTTCGGCGCCGAGCTCGGCGGCCATCTCGTCACCGGCCATATCGACGGGCAGGCCCGCATCGTGGCGCGTGAGCCCGATGGCGACAGCGTCCGTTTCGGGCTCGAAGCCCCACCCGAATTTGCGCCCTTCATCGCCACCAAGGGCTCCGTCGCGCTTGATGGCGTCTCCCTCACCGTCAATCAGGTGGAGGGCCCGCGCTTCAGCGTGAACCTCATCCCCTACACGCTGACCCACACCAATTGGGCCGAGCGCAAGGTGGGCGACGTCGTGAACCTTGAGGTCGACCTCCTGGCGCGCTACGTGGAGCGTATCGCTTTGCGAGAGACCCAACGCCCGTGACGATCTTGAGCCAAGCCCGCCACCATCCCGCGCTCTCCTCCATCGAGGAGGTGGTCGAGGACGCGCGCAACGGGCACATGTTCATCCTGGTCGATGCCGAGGAGCGGGAGAACGAGGGCGACCTCGTCATCCCGGCGCAGATGGCCACGCCCGACGCCATCAACTTCATGGCCAAGCACGGCCGCGGGCTCATCTGCCTCTCGCTCACGCCGGAGCGGGCCAAGCAGCTGCATCTTGAGCTGATGCCGCGCTCCAACCGCGCGCGCCACGCCTCCGCCTTCACCGTCTCCATCGAGGCCCGCGAAGGCATCTCGACCGGCATCTCCGCCCATGACCGCGCCCACACCGTGTCGGTCGCCATCGACCCCACCAAGGACTATCGCGACATCACCACCCCCGGCCACGTCTTCCCTCTGCTGGCCAGAGAAGGCGGCGTGCTGGTGCGCGCCGGCCATACCGAGGCGGCGGTGGACATGGCGCGTCTTGCCGGGCTCTACCCGGCCGGCGTGATCTGCGAGATCATGAACGACGACGGCACCATGGCGCGGCTGCCCGATCTCATCGCCTTTGCGCAAGCGCCACGGCATCAAGATCGCCACCATCGCCGATTTGATCGCCTATCGGCTGCGCTACGATCATCTCGTGCAGGGTGGTGGCCGAGACCAAGATCGAGAGTGCCCATGGCGGCGCTTTCGACCTCAAGGTCTACACGACGACGGTGGACCCGGCCGAGCATGTGGCGCTCGTCAAAGGCGACGTGCGGAGCGGCGCGCCGGTGCTCGTGCGCGTGCATGCGGTGAATACGCTGGACGACATGCTCGCCATCGGCAGCCACAGCGATACGCTGGTGCACAAGGCCATGGACATCATCGGCAAGGAAGGCGCGGGCGTCATCGTGCTGATCCGCGAGAGCCGCCCCGACGCCATCTCCTCCCGCTTGAAGCGCGAGCAGGGTGCGGACCGCACCGGCCAGCAGCGCCTGATCGAATATGGCGTCGGCGCCCAGATCCTGCTCGATCTCGGCGTGCGCGAGATGGTGCTCTTGAGCAATTCGCCGGCGCGCAAGATCGTGGGGCTCGAGGGCTATGGGCTGAGCGTCGTGGGCCACCGGTCCTTGGAGTAGCCGATCATGAGCCGCAAGGGCCCACGCTCCGTCCTCATCATCGAAGCGCGCTTCTATGAGGACATCTCCGATGAGCTCGCGCGCGGCGCCATCGAGGAGCTGAACGCGCAACATATCGACTTCGAGCGCCTGTCCGTTCCGGGCGCGCTGGAGATCCCCGTGGCGCTCAGCCTCGCGCTCGCCAACGGCTTCGTCGGACGCGCCGGGCGGCACCGGGGCTGCATCGCGCTTGGCTGCGTCATCCGCGGGGAGACGACGCATTATGAGATCGTCGCGCGCGAATCCGCCGCCGGCCTGCATCAGCTCGCCGTCGCGCACGCCGTGCCCATCGGCAATGGCATCATCACCTGCGACAGCCGCGAGCAGGCGCTCGCGCGGGCAAGCGTCACCGGCCGCAACAAGGGCCGCGACGCGGCCCGCGCCTATCTCGCCTTGATGCAGCTCGAGCAGCATTTCTCTTCGGCCAGCCGGCGCTGACGGCCATGACCGGCAAGCCCGAAACCAAAGTCCCCGTGCCGCGCAAGGGCGGCAAAGCCAAGCCTCGCAATGCCCAGTCGCGGAGCGCCGCGCGTCTTGCCGCGGTGCAGGCGCTCTATCAAATGGACATGACCGCGATCGACCTGACCCATGTCATCGCCGAGTTCGAGGCGCATCGTTTCGGTCAGGAGATCGAGGGCTGCCAATATTGCGATGCCGAGGGCGCCTTCTTCCGCGACCTCGTCGAGGGGGTGGTGCGCGAGCAGCTGCGCATCGACCCGCTGATCGATCGGCATCTCGCCGAGGGCTGGCGGCTCAATCGCGTCGACTCGATCCTGCGCGCGATCTTGCGCGCCGGCGCCTACGAAATCCTGATCCGCGGGGACGTGCCCTCGCGCGTGGTGATCAGCGAATATGTCGACCTCGCCCATGCCTTCTTCGAAGGCGACGAGCCCAAAGTCGTGAACGGGATTCTCGACAAGCTCGCGCGCGAGGCGCGACCGGCGGATTTCGCCCGCGAAGGGCCGGCCCATGATTAATGGCGTCGAGCGCGGCAAGCGCGGCGCCTCCGCCGGCGGGACCCTCGACGAGTTCGACATCATCGCCCGCTATTTCGCCCCGCTCGCCACCAATAAAGCCGCGCTCGGCCTTGGCGACGACGCGGCCGTTCTCGAAGTCGCGCGAGGGCACGAGCTCGTCGTCACCTGCGACACGATCATCGAGGGCGTGCATTTCCTGCCCGACGATCCGCCCGACGCCATCGGCCACAAGGCGCTCGCCGTCAATTTGTCCGACCTCGCCGCCAAGGGCGCCGAGCCTCACGCCTATCTCCTTTCCCTGGCCTTGCGCGAAGCCTCGCCGCCCTGGCTTGAGAGTTTCGCGCGTGGACTTGGAGCCTTGCAGGCCTCGGCCGGAATCGCGCTCATCGGCGGCGACACGACCGCCACTCAAGGACCGATCACGCTGACCATCACGGCCCTTGGGCTCGTGCCCACGGGCGAAGCCGTGCTCAGGCGGGGCGCCAAGCCCGGCGATCGCCTCTATGTGAGCGGCACCATCGGCGGCGCGCATCTCGGCCTTCGGCTGCGCAAGGATTGGAGCCTCGCCGAGACTTGGGGGCTCACACCGGAGGAGGGGACGTCGCTCATCGAGCGCTACCAGCGCCCCGAGCCCCGCAGCCGCGTGGCCGCGCTCCTGCGCCGAGACGCCCATGCCGCCATCGACATATCCGATGGGCTCGTCGGCGACCTGCAGAAGCTCTGCGCCGCCTCCGGGACCGGCGCCGTCATCGAGGCGGAATGCGTGCCGCTGAGCGCGGGCGCGCGCAAGGCCTGTGCCTCCGAGCCCCATCTGTTCGAGGCGCTGATCACCGCCGGCGACGACTACGAGATCCTGGCCGCGGTGCCGGAGGCCAAGGCGGCTGCGTTCGAGGCCGCCGCGCTCGAGCGCGAGGTGAGCGTGGCCGCCATCGGCAAGATTGTGGCGGGCGCCCCGGAGGTCCTGGTGCGGGACGGGGAGGGGAGGCCGCTCACCTTTGCCCACCAAGGCTACGCCCATTTTGGCGCGCGGGCCTGAGAAATGGCCAAATCGCCGCTTCCCTAGGCAGTCTGTTGCGTCCTTGCCGCAACTTTGGCAAGTTCCGCCGGGCTTCACGCCGTCCTTCGCGGGTGACAGCCCCGCGGACATATTTGGGGGTGCTCCGCGTCCTAAGTCGATTTCCTGCCAATCCAACCAAACGAACGGGGACAGTCCGTCATGACTTTCGTTCTCTATCTCATCATTGCCTGCGGGGCGCTCTCGATCGTCTACGGCCTTGTGACCACGCGGGCCGTGCTCGCCGCCGACGCCGGCTCCGCGCGCATGCAGGAAATCGCCGCTGCCATCCAGGAAGGCGCCAAGGCCTATCTCGCCCGCCAATACACGACCATCGCCGCCGTTGGCGTGGTCATCTTTCTCGTGCTCGCCTTCTTGCTTGGTCTCACCCAGGCGATCGGCTTCGCCGTCGGCGCGCTTCTGTCCGGCGCCGCCGGCTATATCGGCATGAACGTCTCGGTCCGCGCCAATGTGCGGACCGCGCAAGCCGCCACCAAGAGCCTCGCCGCCGGCTTGAGCATCGCCTTCCGCGCCGGCGCCGTCACCGGCCTCCTGGTCGCGGGCCTCGCGCTTTTGGGCGTATCGGTCTATTTCCTCGTGCTCACCCAGGTGCTGCAATTGAACCCCGCCTCGCGCGAGGTCGTGGACGCGCTCGTCTCGCTCGGCTTCGGCGCCTCGCTCATCTCCATCTTCGCCCGTCTCGGCGGCGGCATCTTCACCAAGGGTGCCGACGTCGGCGGCGATCTCGTCGGCAAGGTGGAAGCCGGCATCCCCGAGGACGACCCGCGCAACCCGGCCACCATCGCCGATAATGTCGGCGACAATGTCGGCGACTGCGCCGGCATGGCCGCCGATTTGTTCGAGACCTATGCGGTGACCATCGTCGCCACCATGGTGCTCGCCTCGATCTATTTCGCCGGCGGCGATCGCGTCATGGAGATGATGCTGTACCCGATGGCCATCGGCGCCATGTGCGTGATCACCTCGATCATCGGCACCTTCTTCGTGCGGCTGGGCAAGAGCCAGTCGATCATGGGCGCCCTCTACAAGGGCGTGCTCGCCACCGGCGTCCTGTCGCTCATCGGGCTGTGGCCGCTCACCGCCTGGCTCGTCGGCATGGACACGGTGATGACCGTGAACGAGGTGAGCTTCACCGGCAAATCGCTCTTCTTCTGTGGCGCCACGGGGCTCGTGGTCACCGCTTTGATCGTGGTGATCACCGAATATTACACCGGCACGAACTACCGCCCGGTGCAATCCATCGCCAAGGCCTCCGTCAGCGGCCATGGCACCAATGTCATTCAGGGGCTCGCCGTCTCGCTCGAGTTCGACCGCGCTGCCCGCCCTCGTCATCATGGCGGGCATCATCGTCGCCTATAATCTCGCCGGGCTGTTCGGCATTGCCGTCGCGGTCACCACCATGCTGGCGCTGGCCGGCCTGATCGTGGCGCTCGACGCCTTCGGGCCCGTCACCGACAATGCCGGCGGCATCGCCGAGATGTCGGGCATGCCGAAATCGATCCGCAAGACCACCGACGCGCTCGACGCCGTGGGCAACACCACCAAGGCCGTGACCAAGGGCTACGCCATCGGCTCGGCCGGCCTCGGCGCGCTCGTGCTCTTCGCCGCCTATACCGAGGATCTCAAATATTTCGCCGCCAATGCCGACAAGTTTCCCTATTTCAAGGGCGTCGATCCGACCTTCACCCTGTCCAATCCTTACGTGGTGGTCGGCCTCTTCCTCGGCGGCCTCTTGCCTTATCTCTTCGGCGGCATTGCCATGACCGCGGTCGGCCGCGCCGCAAGCGCGATCGTCGAGGAGGTACGCCGTCAGTTCAAGGAGAAGCCCGGCATCATGAAGGGCACCGCGCGCCCCGATTATGGCCGCGCCGTCGACCTGCTGACCCGCGCCGCCATCAAGGAGATGATCGTCCCCTCGCTCCTGCCGGTGCTGAGCCCGGTCGCGTTCTATTTCATCGTCAATGCGATCGCGGGCAAGAGCGCGGCCTTCTCGGCCCTCGGCGCCATGCTGCTCGGCGTGATCGTCACCGGCCTGTTCGTCGCCATCTCCATGACGGCGGGCGGCGGGGCGTGGGACAACGCCAAGAAATATATCGAGGACGGCCATTACGGCGGCAAAGGCTCCGAGGCCCACAAGGCGGCGGTGACCGGAGATACCGTGGGCGATCCCTATAAGGATACGGCGGGGCCGGCGGTGAACCCGATGATCAAGATCACCAATATCGTGGCCTTGCTCCTGCTCGCCGTGCTCGCCCATTAGGGCGGCTGGCGCCAGGTCGGAGGTCACGGCCCTCAGGGCGTGGTCGGGATGCCGCCGTTGTTCTGCTGGCCCTTGAACAGCTTGCGCTGGGCGATATTGCCGAACATCTGCTCGAGCACCGAGAGGTCCTTGCCGCGCGCCGGGGTCTCGTCCTTGGCGTAATTGACCACGATGCCGTCCTTCAGGCCGTAATGGGCGACGTCATCGACGGTGCCGCCGCGGTTGAAATAGACGGCGACCACCTGACGGTCGATCTCCCACGGTTTGAAGAAGGCGTATGATTTCTGCGTCGTCGAGATATAGTAATAGGCGTCGCCGTTGATGGTGCCGGTCGTGTCGGGCGAGCCGAGCGCAAGCTTGACCTGGTCCTTGGACATGCCCGGCTGGATTTGGTTGACGTCGACATCGATGAAGACGTGGCCGTGGCGGTCGACCTGGGCGCCGCAGCCGGCAAGCGGCAGGGCAAGGAGCATGACGAGGCCGGCGAGCCCCGCCATTCTCGATCCGCCGGTCGCCCGCTTGATCTTGAACAATTCGGGTGCCCCCCGATGAGAGTTTGCCAAGCCCGTGCCTGCCCCGATGCGGCTCGACCGCACCCTAGGCGCTCCGATCGAAGACCGAACGGCTAGCGGGCGCGAGGCAGACGAGAATCGTCGACATGACCCACCCCCTAACGCCTCTGGCCCGGCTGCTGCGCTCGCGCTTAACCCCCAGCAACACTGACAAAATCTATGGCGCGATTGTGGCGCAGGCACGGCTCCCGGTCTTCTACCGCGCCTTCGGCGTGCCCGATACCATCGATGGGAGGTTTGTGGTCCTGTCGCTGCATCTCTTCACCCTCCTCAACCGGTTGCAGGCCGAGGGCCCGCAGGCCTGGGGCCCGGCCCAGGCGCTCATGAACCAATTCAAGACCGACATGGAGACCGTGCTGCGCGAAGTGGGCATCGGCGATCTCGCGATCCCGAAAAGGGTGCGCGCGCTCGCACGCTCCAGCCACGCTTTGCTTGAGGCCTATGCGGTAGCGCTTGCGGCGGGGGAGCCGGCGCTTGTCGCCGCCATCGCCGAGAGTCTGCCGCTCGAACCGGAGGCCGCCAGGGCTGCAAGCGAGCCGCTCGCCTCCTATGTGTGGGCAAGTGTGGACACGCTTAGGCGGCAGCCCTTGGCGAGCCTGTTGGCGGGCGAGCTCCACTTTCAAGAGGTGACCGCGGACCATGGATAAGGGATCCCGCCCAGGCACGGGCGAAGCCCCGCTCATCGAGCGGCACGTCAAGGTCGCCGACCTCAAGGACGGCGAGGAGGGTCTGATCACGGCGACCCCGTCCGAATGCCGCGCCATCGCCAAGATGCTCGATCTGATCACCCTTGAGCGGCTTGCCTTGACCTATCGTCTGCGTCCGGAGGGCGGCGGCCGCGTCGGCCTCACCGGCACCGTTGCCGCGCGCATGATGCAGACTTGCGTGGTCTCCCTCGAGCCCGTGGAAGCGCATCTCGAAGTTCCGGTCGAATTGGAGTTTTGGCCGCCGGCTTCGATTGCGGCGCTCGATCGCGAGGCGGAGGACAAGGATCACGCTTTGCGCGATTGGCCGGAGGCCATCGTCGACGGCAAGATCGACCTCGGCACCGTGCTCTACGAGACGCTGGCCACCGCGCTTGAGCCTTATCCGCGGCGGGAAGGCGCGCAGCTCGAATGGCAGGCAGGCCCCGAAAGCCAGGGGGAGCCCGAAGGCCCCTTTGCCGCGCTTGCCCGGCTGAAACAGCGCTGAAAGCGGCCTTCCTGGGCTGCGGCCAAAATCCGGTTGCCCAGGAAGCGCATTTTGCGTCTATTCGGGGTTTGCCTGGGGCCGTCGCGGCCGTCTAGCCGCGGCCGATGCAATCTTCCTATCCGGCTTTGAGGACAATGGGTGCGCCAGTCACCATAGCGCTCGACGCCATGGGCGGGGACCACGGACCGAGCGTCGTCGTCCCCGGCGCCGCCCTTGCGCTCGTCCGCCATCCGGAGATGCGCTTCATTCTCGTCGGCGATAAATCCGCCATCGAACCGGAGCTTGGCCCCCATCCGGCGCTCGCGCGCCAGTCCGAGATCATCCATACCGACGTCGCGGTCGCCATGGACGCCAAGCCGAGCCAGGCGCTGCGCAAAGGGCGCTGGCGGTCGAGCATGTGGCTCGCGCTCGAGGCGGTAAGGGACGGGCGCGCCGACGCGGCCGTGTCGGCGGGCAATACCGGCGCCCTCATGGCCATGGCGAAATTCTGCCTGAAGACCATCACCGGCGTCGACCGCCCGGCCATCGCCGCCATTTGGCCCACCATCGATGCCGAATGCATCGTGCTCGACGTGGGCGCCAATGTCGGCGCCGATTCCCGCCAGCTCGTGGAGTTTGCCCTCATGGGGGCCGGCATGGCGCGCGCGCTGTTCGGCATCGAGCGGCCTTCGATCGGCCTGCTCAATATCGGCGTCGAGGAAGTGAAGGGGCTCGACGAGATCAAGCTCGCGGCGGCGACGCTCAAGGAGGCGCCGCTCCCCATCGACTATCGCGGCTTTGTCGAAGGCGACGATGTGGGCCGCGGCGCGGTCGATGTCGTGGTCACCGACGGTTTTACCGGCAACATCGCCTTGAAGACCGCCGAGGGAACCGCTAAGCAGATCGGCGAGTATTTGCGCGCCGCCATGGGGCGGTCGCTCCTTGCTCGCGCCGGTGCCATTCTGGCGCAAGGCGCCTTCCGAGCGCTCAAGGAGAAGATGGATCCCCGCCAGCTGAACGGCGGCATCTTCCTTGGGCTTAACGGCATCGTCGTCAAAAGCCATGGCGGAACCGACGCCACGGGCTTCGCCAGCGCGATCGATACCGCCTATGACATGGCGTCGAGCGGCGTGGTGAAGCGGCTCGCCGAGGACGTGGCGCGGTTCCATGCCGAGCTCGAGCTCGATGGCGCCGCTTGAAATTCAGGAGTTGAGAGCGAATTGAGCGTGCTGCGGAGCGTGGTCAAGGGGTGTGGCGGCTATCTGCCCCGCCGGGTCTTGACCAATGACGACCTCGCCAAGATGGTTGAGACCACCGATGCGTGGATCACCTCGCGAACCGGCATCAAGGAGCGCCACATCGCGGCGAGCGACGAGCTCACCTCCACCATGGGGACCGCGGCCGCGCGCGCGGCGCTCGCCGACGCCGGTCTCGAGCCAGAGCGATATCGACCTTATCATCCTCGCCACCTCGACCCCCGACCAGACCTTTCCCGCCACCGCCGTCACCATCCAGGCCGAGCTCGGCATCGCCCATGGGGCCGCCTTCGACATGCAGGCGGTCTGCTCGGGCTTCGTCTTCGCCCTGTCGGCCGCGGACAATTTCCTCAAGAGCGGCCAATTCAAACGCGCCCTCGTCATCGGGGCGGAGGCTTTCTCGCGTATCCTTGATTGGGAGGACCGCTCGACCTGCGTGCTGTTCGGCGACGGGGCGGGCGCCGTGGTGGTGGAGGCGCAAAAGCAGAACGGCGCCGCCACGGATCGGGGCATTTTGGCCACCTGCCTCCGCTCGGACGGCCGCTACCGGGACAAGCTATACGTGGATGGCGGCCCGTCCTCCACCGGCACCGTCGGCCATGTCCGCATGGACGGCCCCGAGGTCTTCCGCCACGCGGTCACCAACATCGCCGAGGTGATCGACGCCACGCTCACCCAGGCGGGCCACAAAGCCTCCGACATCGACTGGTTCGTGCCCCATCAAGCCAATAAGCGCATCCTGGACGGCGCGGCGCGCAAGCTCGGGCTCGATCCCGAGCGCATCATCATCACCGTGGACAAGCACGCCAACACTTCGGCCGCCTCCATTCCCTTGGCGCTCACCGCCGGATGCGCCGACGGACGGATCAAACCGGGACAACTTGTGCTCATGGAGGCCATGGGCGGCGGCTTCACTTGGGGTGCTTTGCTGCTGCGCTGGTAAAATTTCACCTCAGTGCCGCGAGAAAGTCACACCCAGATCGAAAATGATGCAATTTCAGGAATTTGATTGCGGTAGCAATTGACCGCATCGAAGCGCGTCGATTAGCATTGCCTTTCGTCCCGCGAGGGGGAGCTTACGAAATGAGCGGGAAGACGCTAACACGGGCCGATCTGGCGGAGGCCGTGTTTCAAAAAGTTGGTTTGCCTCGAAACGAATCTGCCGGGATCGTGGAGCTTGTGCTTCGCGAGATCGTGGCGAGTCTCGAGCGCGGCCAGACCGTGAAGCTATCGTCGTTCGGCTCGTTCGGGATCCGCGATAAAGGGGAGCGCATCGGACGCAACCCCAAGACCGGTCAAGAAGTTCCCATCACGCCACGACGGGTTCTCGTCTTCCGGGCGAGCAACATCATGAAGCAACGCATCAATGACGCATTATCGCGAAGAAAGGCGGCCGAATAGCAGTCGCCTAAAATCCAAGGCGGGGAGTTTGGAGCGGTGGACAAAGCGCCCGAGGCCTTTCGTACGATCAGCGAGGTAGCTGATGAACTCGACGTCCCGAAACATGTGCTTCGCTTCTGGGAAGGCAAATTTTCCCAGCTGAAGCCAATGAAGCGCGGAGGTGGGCGGCGGTATTACCGCCCCGAGGACGTCGCACTTTTGCGGGGAATCCGTTTCCTCCTCTATAACGATGGATATACCATAAGGGGCGTTCAGAAAATTCTGCGCGAGCAGGGTCCACGTTTTGTCATGGAATTCCGGCATCATGCGGCCGCCGAGGAAACCGACGAGGCTGGCATGGGCAAAGAGCATGAAATTCCGGACATAGCAGCCGAGGCGCAGAGCCATGGCTCGTATAGGCGCCCTCTGGGGCCGGACGAGGGATTGGTGCCCCGTCTCGACGTAGAGGCTTTGCGCGCAGTCCTCGAGGAAATCGAGGCCTGCCGCCAGCTTCTTACCGCCGCCAAGGAATAGCGGCTGTCCTCTTGATGTCTTGTTTCGGCGCGGGCAGCGTGTATATCGAGGCCTCGGGCAGACGGCTTCGGAGCGTAGCGCAGCCCGGTTAGCGCACCGGTCTGGGGGACCGGGGGTCGGGAGTTCAAATCTCCCCGCTCCGACCATTTCCGTCATTCGATCCAAAAAAGAGCAAAAGGGCCGTCTGGGACGGCCCCTTCACCCCCGTTCGGGATCGGCGGAAACGCAGAACACCACTCCGCCGCTCGTTCAAACGCGGGCCCCGACCTTCGGTTCCACCCGCATGCAGAATCTTTTTGCGGCATGCCGGGCGCAGGCGAAACGCCCCGGGGCGACAATGTGCGCCGCTGTTTTTTGGCGCGCCGCACCCATATCGAAGGGTGAGGGGCTGGATAGCTCAGAAGGAGCACGTCCCATGAAACACACCCTCATAGCAGCCTTCATATTGGTCGGATTAGCGACCCCGGCCCTTGCCGCCGAGCACTACGCGGTGAAGGACACGGAAAATTATTGCAGCGTGATCGACGCCACGCCGAGCCGGGCGAGCGGGCTCCGCATGATCGGTAGCCCGCAAGGCTACGATTCCAGAACTGCCGCCGAGAACGCGCTCAAGAATAACCCGCACTGCCACGCTTAAGGCGAGGCCGGCACGCGACCGCAAAGCCCCCGGCCGCAAGGCAGGGGGCTTTGTCGCGCCGTCACTCTCCATGCGGGGATCGGGCGGTCCAGGCCGCGGGCGCCGCCGCCGCCAAGCCCCAGACCATGGCCATCACCAGATAGAAATGGCGCCAGTGATCGCTGTCGATCACGAGCCCTTCGACCGCCATGCCGATAAAGGCCGCGAGCAGCACGACGCTCACCCCGTCGCCGCCGCGATCGCGCACCACCTGGCGAAGTCCAAGCCCGATGGTCAACAGCACGACCGCAACATAGAGCGTGCCGCCGAGCCAGCCCGCATTGAGGAACATGCTGAGATAGACCTCGTGCACGTCCTCATGATGGTAGCGCTCGTGGAACTCGAGCGCGCCGATGCCGAGCGGGTGGGTGGCGATGAGACCCGCGGCTTTTTGCTGGCCGCCGAAGCGCCCCTCCGGCCCCGTGTCATAGGATTGCTCAAGCGAGGCGCGCTCGCCCATCAGTTCGGCGACCTTGGGGATCGTCTGCGCCGCGAGAAAGATGCCGACGGCGAAAATCCCGGCGAGCACCACGGCGACGACGAGCTTCAGCCGCTGCCGGTTGGTCGCGGCGGTGCCGAAGCTCAGATAGGCGTAAGCGGCAAGCGCCACGGCGAGATTGATCCAGGCTCCGCGCGAGAAGGTGAGCAGCGTACCGAACAGCAACAGGCCCATGCCGAGCATCCACAGGCTCGCGCGCGTGAAGCGTCCGGTCATGGCCACGTTGAAGGCGTAGAGCAGGGCCGGGACGAGGAAAGCGCCGAGCACGTTCGGATCCTTGAAGGTGCCGCGCGCCCGGCCATATTCGGTGAAGAGGTCGTAGGCCCCGGGAAAGAGGCTGAAATAGCCGATCAGCGCGGCCAAAGCGGCGATCACCGCCGAGACGAGATAGGCCGACATGATCAGCCGCACATTCGCCTCCGGGCGATAGGCGACGAAGGCCGCCATCACCACCGAGGACAGCGCGAGATAGAGCGTGATGCCCATATGGCTCGCCGCCACGTCGAGCGAGATCGCTTGCGCCGTGGCGATGAAGCCGCCGGCGAGGATCGCCGCCCACAAGAGCAGATAGAGCGCGATGCCGCGATTGAACGGGGCAAGACCCACCACCGGCAGCAACAGTGCGGCGCCGAGCATCAGCGCGTCGTAAGGCGCGGGATCGGACACCACGATCCCGATCGAGGCCACGGTGATCCACACATAAAGAAGCGCAAGCCGGCGGATGCCGCCGCTCACCTGGCGCGCGCGGTCGAGGACGATATCGGCAGTGGCGCCATAGGCCACCATGGCGGCCGAGCCCTTCTGCCTTAATAGGCGTTGTGCCCCTTGAGCAGGGCGAATGGCGTCATCAGGAGGATGTAGAGGTCGAAGGTCACCGACCAATTCTCGATGTAGTAGAGGTCGTGCTCGACGCGTCTTTGGATTTTCTCCTCGGTGTCGGTCTCCCCGCGCCAGCCGTTGATCTGGGCCCAGCCGGTGACGCCCGGCTTCACGCGGTGACGGGCGAAATAGCCGTCGACGACATCGGCATAGAGCTTGTCCTCGGCCTTGGCCTTCAGCGCGTGCGGGCGCGGACCCACGAGCGACAGCTCGCCCTTCAGCACGTTGAACAGTTGCGGCAGCTCATCGAGGCTCGTCTTGCGCAGGAACGCACCGACGCGGGTGACGCGCGGATCGCCCTTGGTGACGAGCTTGCTTGCATCGGCATCGCTCGCATGCGCATACATGGAGCGGAACTTGTAGACGTTGATGAGCTCGTTGTTGAAGCCCTGCCGCTTTTGGCGGAACAGCACCGGGCCCTTGGAGTTGAGCTTGATGGCAAGGGCAATCAGCGCCATGACCGGCGCGAGCAGGACGAGCGCCACCGCCGCCACGATCTTGTCGAACACGAGCTTCTGCACATGGTCCCAATCGGCGATCGGCTTGTCGGTGATGTCGATGAAGGGCACGTTGCCGATATAGGAGTAGGTGCGTGGGCGGAACCGCAGCTTCTTGTTATGGGCCGACAGGCGAATATCGACCGGGAGCACCCACAGCTTCTTGAGGAGCTCGAGCAGCCGCTTCTCCGCCGTGACCGGGAGCGAAACAATCAACAGATCGATGCGCGAGGCGCGCGCGAACTCGACGAGCTCGTCGATATTGCCGAGCTTCGGGTATCCCGCCACGACCGGCGACACGCGGTCATGGCCGCGATCGTCGAAGATGCCGGCGATGCGGATATCGGTGTCGTGGGAGGCTTCGAGCGCCTTGATCAGCGCCTCGGCTTCCGGGCCGCCGCCGACGATCACGGCGCGCCGGTTGAGGCGTCCTTGTTTGGTCCAGCGCTTGACGAGGAGCGAGAGGCCGAGCCGCTCGGCGAACAGCGCCGACAGCGTTGCGACGTACCAGGTGGCAATCCACACCCGCGAGAAGTTGGCGCCGACCTTGACGAAGAAGGCGAGCGACATCAGCCCGGCGATGACGATCGTCCAGGCGAGCGCGATGCGCGCAAAGCTGCGCACGAAGGCGCTGAAGGCGGGCACCCGGTAAAGGTCGAACGCCTGCAGCAGCAGAATATTGGCCGCGGCCGCGATCAACACCGCGGCGAGATAGACGAGATGGGTGGATGCGCCCTCGCGCTCCACATAGAGGAGATAGATCGCAAAACCGAGGATCGCGACGAGCAGGAACTCGGCGATGCGCACGGCGCCTGTGACCACCGTCGGCGGCAGCAGATTGAGATTGCCGCCCTGGCGGATTTCGGCGAGCCGCGGCCTCGGGCTGCGGCGGCGCTCCTTGAACTTGGCGCGCGCCCCGGACCGAGAGGGGCCGTCCCGCGTTGAGACAGCCGCGCTCTCTGGCGTTGCAACGTCAGCTTCAACCATGTCTCGACCTGTCAACGGCGCTCCTGCCTTCAAGAGAGCAGGTTGCGTGCCAAGGGCATGCCTCGGCGATGCGGATGCAGCGCCTTAATGCCACAGCGAGACTTTGAGATGGGTGAAGCGAGGGCGTGTGCGTAGCCCCGGCTTAAGCCATGGTTAAGCGTTCGTTGCGAGCCGCTCGCGGTAGAACTCGACGATCTCGCGCGTCATGGCCTCGACGGTAAAGTGCTCCGCCACGCGCTTCTGCAGCACGCGCGCCCGTGCGAGGAACGGCTCTGGGTTAACCAGGAACGCGCGCATCTGGGCGCCAAGCGCGTCCACGTCACCGGGGGGAACGAGCGGCATGTTGGTGCCGGCGACGATGTCGGGGATGCCTCCGACATTGGTGGCGATCAGCGGCATCTGCGCCGCCGCGGCCTCGATCACGATATAGGGCAGGGACTCCGCGCGCGACGGCACCACCACGCAGCGCGCGCGCGCGAATGCCGTGCGGGCCGGCTGCGGACCGGTGAAGATCACCTTGGACCCGAGCCCGAGCCTGCGCGCAAGCCGCTTGAGCTCCTCCTCCTCGGATCCGCCCCCGACGATGATGGCGCGCGCCGGATAGACGGTCTGGTCCAAGGCAAGCGCCTCGAGCAGCGTATCGACGCCCTTGAGCCGCCTAAGCTCGCCGACGAAGACAAAATCGGCGGCATCCTCCGCCAGCATCGGCTCGTAGAATTCGAACGGATAAAGACCGTTGGGAATGACGCGCACCGGGCAAGTGGGCTCCCCGATCAGCTCCCGGTAACGGCGGGCAGCGAACCGGCTCTCGAAGATCAACCCATCGGTGAGCGGCGCGAGCCAGCGTTCCGCATCGATATAAAGCCGGCCCATGAGCGTCGCGGGGGAATAATGCAGGCTGCCGCCATGGGCCGTGTAGAAGACACGCATATGAGCGCCTTGGCGCTTCAGCGCACGGCCGGCGAGCCGCGCATAGGCCCCGCCTTTGGCGCCATGGCCGTGCAGCACATCGATCTTGAGCGTTGCGGCCAGGCGCGTCACCTGCCGCCAGGCGCGCCAGTCTGACAGGCCCAATTGCCGCGTCATGGGAAGGCGTGTGATGCCGAGCGTGCACGCATCGGCGAGCCGGCTCAACGCCCGCGCGGTCTCCTCGTCGCCGCCGTCTTGGGCGCACACGATGCCGACGTCGAGCCCAAGCTCGGCCTGACCCTTGGCGAGATCGTGCACGTGGCGGAACAGCCCACCGATCGGCGCTCGGAGGCAATGGAGGATGCGCAAGCGGGAACTCACGAGACGAGCAACGGGGACCTCGGACGGCCGGTTCCGTGCTGTTTAGAAGAAGCGCTCGAGCACGTAAATAGTGTCGCCCGGCTGCACCGGATAATCGGTGGGCACCATCACCGTGCTCATCACGCCGCCGAATTTGCGCGTGAGGCGGACCTTCCGCTCATTGGCCCGCTCGGTATAGCCCTCGGCAATGGCCACGGCCGTCTCCACGCTCATGCCGTTCACGTAAGCGAACTGGCCGGGCCTTTTCACCTCTCCCAGGATGAAGAAGGGCCGGTAGGTCTCGACCTCCGCCGTCACCTTCGGGTCCTTCACATATTTCTGCCGGAGCTGGCCGGCGATGGTCGAAGCGAGTTGGAAGGTGGTGAGACCGCGCGCGCACACCGCCCCGATCAACGGCATGGAGATATAGCCGCTGCCGTCGACGCCATAGACGCGGGAAAGATTGTCCTGGCCGAACACCACGATACGGACCTTGTCGCCGCTATCGAGCGTGTAGCGCTCATTGACGACGACCGGCATGCCGGGAATGGCGCCCACGGGCGCCGCCGCCACGGCGCCGGGCGGGGGCAGGGGCGCGGGCGTGGCGAGCGCCATGCTCGGCGTCAACAAGCCCGGGATTGCCCGCAGCTGACAACCCCCGACGGCAGCCGCGACCAGCAGCACGATCAGGATGACCCGTGCGAGACCTATGACACCGTTTCGCTCAGCGTCCATCCTTCCGATGTATGCCGACCATGGTTAACGAAAGCTGAGCGGCCGTATCGAAGCGGGCCGAAATTTAAGCATTTGGTTACGGCGACGCGGTCTAATGGGAACGTCGCCACGGAGTTCAGTCAGTTCATGCCGCCCAATCGCGTCGCCCCCCTTGCCGAGGACGTGGATCTGCCGACCCTTGGACGCGCGCTGTGGCGCGCCAAGGGTTGGGTGCTCGGCCTTGCCTTGGGCGCGGGCGTCGTCACCTTCATCGGCCTGTCCATGGTGCGCCCGCTCTACACTTCGGAAGCGCGCGTCCTGATCGAGAACGACCAGCCGGTCTTCACGCGGCCGGCGAGCGACCAGGGCCGCGACCAGCTGCAGACGCTCGACGAGCAGGCGGTGCAGAGCCAAGTGCAGGTGCTGACCTCGCGCGATCTCGCCCTTACCGTCGCCAAAGAGCTCGACCTTCCCAACAATCCGGAATTCGCCAAGGACGCGGGCGTCAACCTGATCAGGCGCTTCCTCAACCGGATGGGCATCGGCCGCGGTTCCGCCAAGTCGGAGCTGGAAAAAGCGGCCGACGCCTTCGAGGACCATCTCTCGGTCTATGCCCTCAACAAATCGAGCGTCATTGCCATCGATTATACGTCGGGCGATCCGTCGCTCGCCGCCGACGCCGCCAACAAGCTAGCCGACGCCTATATCGATTGGCAGCGCAACGCCAAGCTCGATCAAACCAAGGACGCCTCCATCTGGCTCAACGCCCAGATCGAGGAGCTGCGCAAGCGGACGACCGAATCCGAAGCCGCCGTCGAGAAGTTCCGCGCCTCGAGCGGTCTCTATCAAGGGTCCAACAACGTCACCTTGAACGCCCAACAGCTCTCCGAGCTGAACAGCCAGCTCATCCTCGCCGCGGCGCAGAAATCGGAAGCCGAGGCGCGCGCGCGGCTGATCAAGCAGATGCTCAATGACAAGGGCGATATCGACGCCACGCCCGAGGTGCTCAAATCCGATCTCATCGGCCGGCTGATCGAGCAACGCGTCCAGGTGCAGCGGCAGCTCGCCGAATTGTCGGCGACGCTGCTGCCGTCGCATCCGCGCATCAAGCAGCTCACCTCCGAGCTTGCCGATGTGCGCGCCCAGATCCGGGACGAGGCGACCAAGATCGTGAAGGGTCTCGAGAACGAATCCCAAGTGGCCAGCGCGCGCGAGACCTCGTTGCGCAACAGTCTGAACGAAGTGAAGTCGCAAGCCTCGGGCCAAAGCGGGGCGGAGATCAAGCTCCGGGCGCTGGAGCGCGAGGCCAAGGCCAATCGCGATCTGCTCGAATCCTATCTTGCCCGCTATCGCGACGCGCAGGCGCGCCACGACATGAGCTCCGTCCCCGCCAATGCCACGATCGTCTCGCAGGCCCATGCCTCGAGCAAGCCGTCCTTTCCCAAGATCGGCCCGATCACGCTGCTCGTCACCGCCGCGACCGCGCTGCTCGCCATCGCCTTCGTTCTGGCCCGCGAGCTGATGGGCGCCCCGGCTGCCGCCCGCCCGGTCAGCGCGGCAACCCCACCGCCGCTCAGGCGTCCGAAGCCCGCACGGGCCGCGGCAAGCGCGCCGATCCTCTCGTCGCCGCCGGCCGAGCCCGAGCTGCCCTTCGCCGCCACATCGCCCGGCGGCATCGCCCGCGCCGCGGAAGAGCGGCGGAGCCGCGAGGCCGCGCCGCCCCAAGAGCCCGATGAATACGACGAGGGCGGCCAGACGCTCGCGGAGATCAATGCCGCGACCGACAGTTTCGTCGATTGGCTGCGCCGCACGGTTCCGGGACAGAAACGTGAGGCCGTGGCACCGGCCCCGGTGCCCGCGCGCGGCGAGACGCATGCCGTGCCCGATCCCGAGCTCGCCGGCATTCGCCGCCATCTGCAGCAGCGCGCCGCGCGGGACCGAGGCGAGATCCGGCAAGGTCGGGCCGGTGCTGAAATCGCTCGACGCCGTGCTCAACCATATCGTGGCCCGCACGAGCGCGAAGGCGACCCGCGCCGTGCTCGTGGCCCCCGTCGCGGCCTCCATCGACGCCACCGCCGCGGCGATCGAGCTTGCCCGCGCGCTCACCGAAAAATGGCAACCGGTGGTGCTCGTCGATCTCGCCAAGGGCGCCGCGGCGGTGTCGGGACCGCTCGGGCTCCCGCGCGCGCCTGGCCTCACCGATCTTGCCGCGGGCCGCGCGCGATTTGAGGACGTGATCCATGTCGATGCCGAGACCCCGTTGCAGGTGATCCCGGCCGGCAATCCGACCGTTCAAAGCAGCGGCGACGCCGCGGAAAACTTCCTGCGCATTTTCGATGCGCTGTCGCAAACCTATGATTGCGTCGTGATCCATGCCGACGCGGACACCGCGCGCCAGGTCGAGCGCACCCTCAATGGGAGTTTGCAGCTCGTGATTGCGGTATTGCGCGCCGGCGGCGAGGCGGGCATGGAACGGCTCGCCAATCCCGGTTGCCAGGTCCTCGGCTATGAGCAGAGCGGAGAGGAGCCTCGCGCCAAGCGGATGAGCTTGCTCGAGCGCGTCACCGCGACCTAGGGCGCTTCGGAGCGACCGAGCAGGCCGCGGCGGAAGCGTTGCGCCAAAGCCCACAGCGTGGGGCTCGATTTGATGACGCGCTTCGCCCGCGCCAGCGCCGCAAGCGGCAGCGTCAGCACGCAGACCTTCGGGCCGCAAGGCGATGAAGCTGTCGAACAAGGGCTGGATGACGTCGCACCATTGCTCCTTGTGGCGGGCCGTGCCGGCGCCGATGTCAAAAAAGGCGAGGCCGTTGCCGCAGGCCTCCTCGATCTGATGGCGCAACAACAGAACACCGGGCGATTGCTTCTGCATCTCGCCCTCTCCGATGGAGGACAGCGCCACCACGTGCCGATCACGGCACACCGAGCCAGCAAAGATCGCCGCGACCATATCGCCGACCTTGAGATAGCCGAGCCTGAGCCGGCTCGGATTGTCGCCTTCGAGCAGCGCGAGCTCGCGATAGAAGGCGCGCGCATGGGCATCGAAGATCTCGCCCACGCCCATGGCCGCCAATTGGCGCGATTTCTGCGCGAAGAACGCGTCCATGATCGCGAGCTTCTCGTCGCTTGTTTCCGCCCAGCCATAGGTCAACGGCGCGATCTCGCCGAGCTTGCGCTCTTTGCGCTGGAAATTGCTGCGCGAGCGCTTGCCGAAGCGCCGCTCGAGCAGCGCCTCGAAATCGCCGAGCGTGACCGCATAGCCGGAGCTTGGCGCCGCTTGGTGAGGCAGGAGCGCGAAGGGGTTGGCAACGCCCTCCCAACTGAAGGGCTGCGACCGCAACAGCGCCGCTGCCGCGCCCGCCTCGCGGGCGACCGCCTCAAGCAAGCGCCTGATGTCGGAGGCCTCATATTTGCCGGCCGTGCCCGGCGCGAACAGACCCATATTGTAATTGGCGTGCTCCTGGCTGAGCCAGCCCAGCACCGTCATGCCCAAGACGGACGCGGTGGCGAACGGCCACAGGAACAGCAGCGCACCCTCGGCGTCACGGCCGATGGCGATGACAGGCTCGCGGCCCTCGGGCCCGAGCCCATGGCGGGCCCAGGCCCGCGCCCAGCCATAGGTCTGCGGCGGAGAGCAGGGAGCCTTCGCTTGCAACTCTTCCCAGAGCCCCTCGAGCCCGTCGAGATCCTCGGTAACGCGGAGCGAGACGGGACCGAAGCTCGTCGCCACGACGACGGGCCCGCTCCGCTCTGTTCTGGCTTTGGCGATCTCGGCTTCGGTACGGAAGAGGGCAGCAGAACTCATGCGGGGACTATCCCTTTACCTTGTCCCCGCTCAAAGCCGTCGCAGCGCCAAAAGGAGGCGGCGGCAATCGTTTTGCAAGGAACCCCGGCCACAATGCTCGTCTCGCGCCAAAACCATGGCAGAGGCGGGTTAATGCTTGATGGCTGAAAGGAGACGCTCGTGGCCGGTGTGAAGACGAAAGTGCTGAAAGCCGCGATGTCCGGGCTTTACCATTCGGGCGCCCATCGCCTGCTCGCGCCCTATACGCAAGGGACCGGGCTGATCTTCACCTTGCATCAGGTGCGCCCCGAGGAAGACAAGGCCTTTGCGCCCAACCGCATCCTCGAGGTCACGCCCGAATTTCTCGATGCCGTGCTCGATCAGGTGCAGGAAGCGGGCCTCGACGTGGTCTCCCTCGACGAGGCGATGCGCCGGCTGAAGGAGGGCGATGAGCGGCGCTTCGTCTGCTTCACCTTCGACGACGGCTATCGCGACAATCTCCACTACGCCTATCCCCTGTTCAAGCGCCGCGGATCTGCCCTTCACCCTCTACGTGCCCACGGATTATCCCGACGGCCGCGGCGAGCTGTGGTGGCTCGCGCTTGAAGAGATCGTCCGCCGCGCCGACGGGATCGAGCTCTGCCGCAACGGCGAGCTGTGGCAGCTGCCCACCGCGACCCTCGCCGAGAAGGAGCGGGCCTTCGAGGAGATCTATTGGTGGCTGCGCAGCCTCGACGAGGCGACCCAACGCAGCATCGTCCGCATCTTGGCCGACCGCTACGACGTGGATATGCAAGCCATGACCCGTGAGCTGATCATGAATTGGGATGAGATCCGGCAGCTCGCCGGCCGACCCGCTCGTCACCATCGGCGCCCACACCAAGGGCCACTATGCGCTCGCCAAGCTTTCGCCCGAGAGAGCGCGCGAGGAGATGGTGGAGAGCGCCGACCGCCTCGAACAAGAGCTCGGGGTACGGCCGCGCCATTTCAGCTATCCTTATGGCGACGCGTCGAGCGCAGGCCCGCGCGAATTCGCGCTCGCCCGCGATGCCGGCTTCGACACCGCGGTGACGACGCGCAAGGGCATGCTGTTCCCCGCCCATCTCCGCCACCGCACGGCGCTGCCGCGCGTCTCGCTCAACGGCGAATATCAGTCGCTCACCTATACCGCGCTCTATCTTTCCGGCGCGCCGTTTGCGCTGGTCAACGGCTTCCAGCAGGTGAACGCCGCCTGAGGCGAGGGCAGGGGGTCACGGCCGCTGCATCCAGCGGATGAGAAGGCCGGCGGGGATCACCCAGGCAAAGCCCGCCACGAGCGCATAGGCGAACACCGAGAGGGCCCCGCCCTCGGCGATGCGGCCAAGCCCGATCGCCGCCACGAGTCCCACATAGGCGGCGAGGAAGGCGAGCAGCACCATTGTGCCGATCAGCTTGCGGGTTCTGACTGTCATCCCGACAAAATGGCGCAATCGCCCCGCTGCGGCAATCGGCCAGCGCCTCCCGCATTGAGTTCCTGAGCCTCGCCCGCTATCAGACGGCATGTCCATCGCTACCGCCAAAGATGCGGCTCGAGAGCGGCGTCGAGCCCCGCGCCCATGACGACAAGGCACAGAAACGCCTTGCGCCTGTGGCTCGCCGGCATCGCGCTCCTCATCGTGGCGATGATCCTGGTCGGCGGCGCCACGCGCCTCACCAATTCCGGTCTCTCCATCACCGAATGGCAGCCGATCATGGGCGCCGTGCCGCCGCTCTCGGCGAGCGATTGGGACAAGGCCTTCGCGGCCTATCAGAAGATCCCCGAATATACCGAGCTCAAGCGGGGCATGAGCCTCGACGAATTCAAGACCATCTATTGGTGGGAATGGACCCACCGCTTTCTCGGCCGGCTGATCGGCATCGTCTTCTTCGTGCCCTTCGTCGCCTTCTGGGCCGCGGGCTACATCCCGCGCACGCTGCTGCCGCGCCTCGCCGGACTATTCGTTCTTGGGCGGCCTGCAAGGCGTCGTCGGCTGGTACATGGTGAAGAGCGGCCTCGTCGACCGGACCGATGTGAGCCAATACCGGCTCGCCGCCCATCTCGGCATCGCCGTGCTGATCTTGGGCTATACGCTGTGGCTTCTGTTCGGGCTCGGCAGCGATCCGGCGCGATGGCGGCGCACCGACCGGCACTTGCTCGCCGCACCCATGGTCGCCGGCGCGATCCTCCTGCTGATCTATCTGCAAATTCTGGCGGGCGCGCTCGTGGCGGGCATCGACGCGGGCCAGGGCTTCAACACCTGGCCGCTGATCAATGGCGCCTTTATCCCCGAGGGGCTTGGCGCGCTGTCACCCTGGACGCTCAATCTGTTCGAGAACCCGCTCACGGTGCAGTTCGACCACCGCATGCTCGCCTACACCGTCCTGCTCGCGAGCCTCGCCCAAGCCGTCTGGCTCGCCTTCAGCAAGCAGCCCGCAAGCCCTGGTCGCGAGCGGGTTGGCGCTTCTCTGCCTCGTCCTGCTGCAAGCCACGCTCGGCGTGTGGACGCTATTGCTCGCCGTGCCCATTCCTCTGGGTCTTGCCCATCAGGCGGGCGCGATCATCGTCTTCGCCGCCGCGGTCCATCATCTTTGGCTCGCGACCCGCGGTCCCGGCCGTCGCGCGGGTTCAGGCGGCGACGAGCGCCTGATCGAGATCGGCGATAATATCGGCGACGTCTTCAAGCCCGATCGAGAGCCGCACCACCTCGGGACCGGCGCCGGCGCGCGCGCGCTGCTCGTCGGAGAGCTGCCGGTGCGTGGTCGAGGCCGGATGGATGATCAGGCTGCGCGTGTCGCCGATATTGGCGAGATGGCTGAACAGCTCGACATTGCTGACGAGGCGGACGCCCGCATCGTAGCCGCCTTTGAGTCCGAAGGTGAACACCGCGCCCGCGCCCTTCGGGGCAATAGCGCTTGGCGAGCGCGTGATAGGCGTTGCCGGGCAGCCCCGCATAATTCACCCAGGCGATCTTGTCGTGACGCGACAGCCATTCCGCCACGGCGAGCGCATTGTCGCAATGCCGCTGCATGCGCAAGGGCAGCGTCTCGATGCCGGTGAGGATGAGGAAGGCGTTGAACGGCGAAATCGCCGGGCCGAGATCGCGCAAGGAGAAGACGCGCGCGGCGATGGCGAAGGCGAAATTGCCGAAGGTCTCGGCATAGGTGATGCCGTGATAGGAGGGGGAGGGCTCCGACATGGTCGGATAGCGCCCGCTCTTCAGCCAATCGAAGGTGCCGCAATCGACGATGGCGCCGCCGATCGAGTTGCCGTGCCCGCCCAGGAACTTCGTCAGCGAATGCACGATGATGTCGGCGCCATGCTCGATGGGCCGGATGAGATAGGGCGTGGCGAGCGTATTGTCGACGATGAGCGGAACGCCCGCTTCCTTGGCGACCTTGGAGATGGCGGCGATGTCGGTGACGATGCCGCCGGGATTGGCGATCGACTCGACGAAGATCGCCTTCGTCTTCGGCGTGAGCGCCGCGCGGAAACTGGCCGGGTCCGTGGTGTCGGCGAAGCGCACGTTCCAGTCGAATTTCTTGAAGGACTGGCTGAACTGGTTGATCGAGCCGCCATAGAGCTGGCGCGCGGCGACGAACTCATCGCCCGGCTCCATCAGCACGTGAAAGACGAGCGCTTGCGCCGCATGGCCCGAGGCCACGGCAAGCGCGGCCGTGCCGCCTTCGAGCGCCGCCACCCGCTCCTCGAGCACCGCCTGGGTGGGGTTCGTGATGCGGGTATAGATGTTGCCGAAGGTCTCGAGGTTGAACAGCGCCGCCGCGTGGTCGACGTCGTCGAAGACGAAGGACGTCGTCTGATAGATCGGCGTGGCGCGCGCGCCCGTAGCGGGGTCGGGGTGGGCGCCCGCGTGAATCGCGAGCGTATTGAAGCCGGGCTTTCGGTCCGCGGACATGGCAACTCCCTCTTCGCTGGTCGGGGGCTACTATAGCAAAGCCGGCTGCGCGTCTCGCGCACAGCCTAGCGGCTGTTGTTGATGGTGATGATTTCGAAATGCACGCCTTTACCGGCGCCCACATCGCCAAAATCCTCGAACCAAATATTATGGCTGCCTTCGCCGACCATCAGGCCTTGGTAATTCATGAAATATTTTTCCGGGTCTTGGGCGAGCACATTCGCCTTGAGCTCGGGTCCGATGACCGTCGCATAATGTTTGAGGAACCAGTCCTTGCTGCGGATGATTTGCGCCGTCTTCCCGAAATACCGGACCGGCAAATGCAAATGCGTCCGCCATCCACGCTTTGTCGTCGGCGGCAACCGCCTTTTGCAGCTCCCGGATAAAGTCCGGTCGCGGATCGACGGGTTCCTCTTCGGCGAGCGCGCATGCGCCGGCGCTAAGCAGCAGAATGAGGCTTAAGCCCGCGATCAGCGCGGCCCGTCTCATGCGCCTCGCGCCTTGATGAGCCGGTGCTGCACGCCCTTTTCCGCCAGCAGCGGCCGCTTGCTGGAGAGGAGTCGAGAATTGACCCCGGCCCAACCGAGCTCCCCGGACAGCCGCCCATATTCGATCTTCGGGCAGCGGTTCATCACCACTTGGAGGCCAGCCGCCTCCGCTTCCTTCGCCGCCTCGTCGTTGCGCACGCCGAGCTGCATCCACACCACTTTGGCGCCGATGGCGATGGCCTCGCGCGTGACGGCAAGCGCGGCATCGGAATTGCGGAAGATGTCGACGATCTCGACCGGCTCGGGGATCTCGGCCAAGTTCGCGTAGACCGTCTGCCCGAGAATGGTTTGCCCCGCTTGGCCCGGATTGACGGGGATCACGCGGTAGCCTTTGCCCATGAGATATTTCATGGCGAAGGCGCTCGGCCGCTCCGCCTTGGCGCTCGCGCCCACCATGGCGATGGTGCGGTAGCGCAAAAGGATGTCGCCGAGATAGGCGTCGCTATAGCCGTCGTGATCCATGGAGGGCTCTAGGCCGGCCAGCGCGGCTTCCGCTTGTCGAGGAACGCGCCGATGCCTTCCTTGGCCTCCGCGTGGAGCATGTTGTCCACCATCACGCCCGCGGCATAGCGGTAGGCCTCTTCGAGCGGCATTTCGAGCTGGCGGTAGAAGGCCTCCTTGCCGATCTTCAAGGTCGCGGCCGGCTTGGCGGCGATGCGGCGGCCAAGCTCGATCGCCTCGCCATGAAGCTGATCGGGCGGCACCACGCGATTGACGAGCCCGAGGGCTCTTGGCCTCGGCGGCGCTCACCGCCTCGCCGAGCAGCAGCATCTCCATGGCCGCCTTGCGCGCAACGTTGCGGCTGAGCGCCACCATGGGCGTGGAACAGAAGAGACCGATATTGACGCCGGGCGTGGCGAAGGTGGCGTCGCTGCTCGCCACCGCGAGGTCGCAGCTTGCCACGAGCTGACATCCGGCGGCGGTGGCGATGCCGTTGACCGCGGCGATGACGGGCTTCGGGCAGCGCACGATGCCGAGCATCATCGCCGAGCAGGCGGTCATCGTCTTGGCGAAGAAGCTCTTGCCCCGGTCGGAATCGTTGCGATGCGCCTGCATCTCCTTGAGGTCGTGGCCGGACGAGAAGGCCGAGCCCGCGCCGGTGATGACGATGGCGCGCACCGCATCCTCGGCGCCAAGACCGGCAATCGCGTCGCGTCAGCGCCGCGATCAGCTCGGAGCGACAGGCTGTTGCGCGCGTCGGGCCGATTGAGGGTGAGGAGCACGACCGGCCCGTGGTCCTCGCGCAGCAAAAGGTCGCCGCTCAATTCGTGCTGCTCCTCATCCCGGATCCGTGCCTGTTTCATCGTTCCGTCCGCCCATCAAATGAGGAGACCAAGCGATTCTGCCAATAGAGAAGTTTCGCAGCAAAATCAAAGAAGAACCGACGCTCCGCCTGTGGTACCATAGTACCGCACCGCTAATAGCCAGATCAGGCTTGCAATTTTCGCTTCGGCTTGACCTTATGCGGCGAAGCCGATAGAAGCCGCCGACCGATAAACGAGAGCGCCCCGATGAAGACCTTTTCCGCCAAGCCCAGGACATCGAGAAGTCCTGGATCCTGATCGATGCCAACGGCCTCGTCGTGGGCCGGCTCGCTTCGCTGATCGCCATGCGCCTCAGAGGCAAGCACAAGCCTGGCTTCACGCCGCATATGGACACGGGCGACAATATCGTCGTGATCAATGCCGACAAGGTCGTGTTCACCGGCAACAAGCGCGCCGACAAGGTCTATCACTGGCATACCGGCTATCCCGGCGGCATCAAGAGCCGGACGGCGGAGAAGATCCTCGACGGCAAGCATCCGGAGCGGGTGCTGCACAAGGCGGTCGAGCGCATGCTGCCGCGCGGACCGCTGGGACGGAAGCAGCTCAAGAATTTGCGCGTCTATGCCGGCACCGAGCATCCCCATACGGCGCAGGAGCCGAAGCCGCTCGACGTCGCCGCCCTCAATAGCAAGAACGTACGGAGCGCCTAACCCATGAGCAATACCGAGGTGAGGTCGCTCGAAGATCTTGGTGGCTTGCAGAGCGAGACCGCGCCGCCGCCGCGCCCGCGTCTATGAGCGGAAGGTCGACGGCCAAGGCCGCGCCTATGCCACCGGCAAGCGCAAGGACGCCGTCGCGCGGGTGTGGGTCAAGCAGGGCCCCGGCAAGATCACCGTGAACGGCAGGGACCATGTGACCTATTTCGCGCGCCCCGTGCTGCAGATGATCCTGAAGCAGCCGCTCGTCGCCGCCAAACGCGAGGGGCAGTTCGACGTGATCTGCACCGTGAGCGGCGGCGGCCTCTCCGGCCAAGCGGGCGCCGTGCGCCATGGCATCTCCATCGCGCTCACCCGCTTTGAGCCCGAGCTGCGCGGCGTCTTGAAGAAGGGCGGGTTCTTGACCCGCGACGCCCGCGTGGTCGAGCGCAAGAAGTACGGCAAGGCCAAGGCCCGAAAGAGCTTCCAGTTCTCCAAGCGCTAAGGCGCTTCTTCGAGCCCCGCTGAGCCGCCACAAGTCCCTCGGGGCTTGCGGACCGCGCGCAGGACTTCTTCCGCAATCCCGTGAATTCCGCTAAGCCCGTTGAGCGGGCCGGAATGGGCATTCCATCATGAGCAAGACGAAGACCATCAGAGCCGCCGTGCTTGGCGCCTCCGGCTATACCGGCGCCGATCTGATCCGGCTTGCCGCGCGCCACCCTCACATCGCCATCACCACGCTCGTGGCCAAGGGCCATGCCGGGCAGACGCTGGCGCAAGTGTTCCCGCATCTGGCAGCCTCGATCTGCCGCCGCTCGTCACGCCTGAGGAGGTGGATTGGAGCAAGGTGGACATCGTCTTCTCCGGCCTGCCGCATGGCACGGCCCATGGCGAGATCGCCAAGCTCCCCGAGCGGGTGAAGATCATCGACATGTCGGCGGATTTCCGCCTGCGCGACCCCAAGACCTATGCCGAATGGTACGGCGCGCCCCATAGCGCGCCCGCACTGATCAAAAGCGCCGTCTACGGACTGACCGAGCATTATCGCGACGCGATCAGAAAAGCGCGCCTCGTCGCCTGTCCCGGCTGCTATCCCACCGCCGTGCTGCTCGCGCTGTTGCCGCTGGTGAAGCAGAAGCTCATCGCCGCCGACGATGTGATCATCGACGCGAAGTCGGGCGTCTCGGGCGCCGGCCGCACGCTGAAACAGAACCTTCTATTCGCGGAAGCAGGCGAGGGGCTCTCCCCTTACGGCATCGGCAATCACCGTCATGTGCCGGAGATCGAGCAGGAGCTTGGGCTTGCGGCGGGCGCGCCGGTGAGGGTCAACTTCACCCCGCATCTCGCCCCCATGGCCCGCGGCGAGCTTTGCACCTGCTATGTGCGGCTGAGCGGAAAGACCAAGGCGGACGACCTTCGCCAGGCCCTGGCCAAGGCCTATGCGGACGAGCCCGTTCGTGCGCGTGGTGGAGGAGGGCGTGATCCCGGCGACCCAGCATGTGCGCGGCTCGAATTTCTGCCATCTCGGCGTATTCGCCGACCGCATCCCCGGCCGCGCCATCATCGTCTCGGCCATCGACAATCTGGTCAAGGGCTCGGCCGGCCAGGCGCTGCAGAACTTCAATTTGATGTATGGCTTCGACGAGACCCTCGGCCTCGAGCAGCTGCCGCTATTTCCGTAAGCCGCCGCTAGAGGTGGGTACGCACATAGGTCCCCGGCGCGTCCTCGATCGGCGGCAAGGGGCCGCCTGCGGGATCCCGCGCCACGACCATGGGGCCTGATTGGGCCGCAAGCCACCCCGCCCAGTCGGGCCACCACGAGCCCGCATTCTCGGTGGCCCGCGCCATGAAATCGGCGAGCGAGGCCATGTGGCTGCCGGTCCAGAATTGATATTTCTTCCGCGCCGGCGGATTGACCACGCCCGCGATATGGCCTGAGCCCGCAAGCACGAAGCGCACCGGCCCGCCGAACAGTTTGGAGCCCTTGAACACCGAACTCGCCGGCGCGATGTGGTCCTCCTTGGTGGCAAGCTCATAGAGCGGGATGGTGACGCGGCTGAGATAGAGCGGCTCGCCGCCGAGCTTCATCTCGCCCTGAGCGAGCCGGTTCAAATGGTAGAACTCGCGCAGATAGAAGGCGTGATTGGCCGCCGGAAGCCTGGTCGAATCCGCATTCCAATAGAGCAGGTCGAACGGGAACGGCTTCTTGCCGAGCAGATAATTATTGACGACATAGGGCCAGATCAGATCGCGCGGGCGAAGCATGTTGAACACCGCCGCCATGCGCGAGCCGTCGAGATAGCCGCGCTCGGCCATCATCTCTTCCAGCGCTTTCAGCTGCGTGTCGTCGATGAACACGAGCAGATCGCCCGCCTCGGAGAAATCGACCTGCGCGGCGAGGAAACTTGCCGAGGAGATGCGGTCGTCGCCCTTGGCCGCCATATAAGCGAGCGTCGAGGCGAGCAGCGTGCCGCCGACGCAATAGCCGAGCGCGTTGATGTGATGGGTGCCGATCTGGCGATTGACCGCCGCGACCGCCGCGAGAATGCCCTCATGCATATAGTCCTCGAAGGTCTTCTCGGCCAAGCGCATGTCGGGGTTCACCCACGAGATCACGAACACGGTGAAGCCCTGATCGACCGCGTATTTGATGAAGCTTTTCTCCGGCACGAGATCGAGGATGTAATATTTGTTGATCCAGGGCGGCACCACGAGCAGCGGCCGCTCATGCGCCTCACCCGTGCTCGGCGCGTATTGGATGAGCTGGATGAGGTCGTTCTGGAACACGACCTTGCCCGGCGTGACGGCGAGGTTCTTGCCCACCTCGAAAGCCGAGAGATCGGTCTGGCTGATGCGCAACAGATCTTTTGACTGCCCGAGGTCCTGGGCGAGATGCGTCATGCCCTGCACGAGGTTTGCCGCGTTGGTGGCGAGCGTGGTGCGCAGCACCTCGGGGTTGGTCAGCGCGAAATTCGACGGCGATATCGCCGCCAGCAGCTGCTCGAGATAAAACAGCGCCCGCTTGCGCGTCTTGTCGTCGACGCCCTCGGTGTTGCGGGTGACGTCTTCCGCCCACCGCGCCGTCAAGAGATAGGCCTGCTTCCAGAAATCGAAGAACTGGCCGTTCGACCAGTCGGGGTCCTTGAAGCGGTTGTCGCCCGGCGCGGGCTCGATCACCGGCTCCACCTCGGCGCCGAGCAGGCGGCGGAAGGAGCGGCTCCACAGCTCGGCATAGCCGCTGAAGAGCTGGTTTTGCGCGGCGGCGAGCTTGCCCGGATCGCTCACCCAATGGCGCGCGATCTCGCCCAAGGACTTGGCGGCCTCGCCGGCCTCGGCCACGACGCTGTAGGGGCCGGCGCCATTGCCACGTTCGGCGAGCGTGCTGACGACCTTGGCGCCCTCGTCAAAAAGCCGCACCATGTTGCGGGCAAGGGCGTCGAATTGGATGGAGTGTTCGCCTTCGGACTCTTTTTCCGCAGTTTTGGCGCTGTCTTGCGCCCCTTTATTGGTCTCTTGCATCAGGTCCCCGCTCTAAAAAGCACCTCCGGTTAACCCTCCTTGCGCCACATTGGCATAGGCAGCGGATTCCCCCGGCAACTTTTGTTCCAATGCTTATTGTGCTATGCAATATAGCAAGGGACTGGCGATGCCAATCGCCGGAAGAGGGACGGGCGGGAAAGTGCCGAGATTTGCCACATGGCTGCTTGTCGCCGTGCTCGCTTTGGGCGCGAGCGGCTGCGCCGATTCGCTCACGAGCAAAGGCCCGATGGCCCGCTTCTCCGACCTCGTGAAGGGCTATGACAAGACCTTGACCAAGGAGCAGCAGGCCGCCGCCATCGCCGAATTGCAGAGCGAGGCGAAGCATCAGGAAGGGGCGCCGCCCCAAGACGCGACTGCCAAACCCGTACCCGCCGCGAACTAACCGACAATTTCCTCTTTTAGGGTGGGGCGGATATCTTGCCCGCCGCCTTAATTCTATGGTTCAAGGGAGGCTTAGCTGGCCCTTGGGCCAGCGAAGCTGCGCGGGGATGGATCGGTGCAAAGCGACTTCCACAGGATCAAGCGGCTTCCCCCTTACGTCTTCGAGCAGGTCAACAAGCTCAAGGCGCAAGCCCGCGCGCGCGGCGAGGACATCATCGATTTCGGCATGGGCAATCCCGACATGCCGACGCCCGAGCATATCGTGGCCAAGCTCATCGAGACGGTGCAGCACCCGCGCACCAATCGCTATTCCGCCTCGCGCGGCATCCAGGGCCTGAGGCGCGCGCAAGCCGCCTATTATGCGCGCCGTTTCGGCGTCAAGCTCGATCCCGAGACGCAGGTCGT
Organism: uncultured Alphaproteobacteria bacterium; assembly: GCA_963792045.1. Taxonomy (GTDB): domain Bacteria; phylum Pseudomonadota; class Alphaproteobacteria; order Rhizobiales; family Methyloligellaceae; genus Methyloceanibacter. The sequence goes on along the minus strand of CAWBUT010000011.1, from coordinate 642,201 downwards.
GGCCACCCTTGGCTCCAAAGAGGGCTTCGCCAATATGGCGCAGGCCATCACGGCGCCCGGCGACGTGATCCTCGTGCCGAACCCGACCTACCCGATCCACGAATTCGGCTTCATCATGTCGGGCGGCGTCATCCGCCATTTGCCGGCGCGCACCGATTCCCAATTCATGGCCTCGCTCGACAAGGCGGTGAAGCATTCGGTGCCGAAGCCTTCGGCGCTCGTGCTGAATTACCCGGCCAATCCCACCGCGCTCGTGGCCAACCTCGACTTTTATCGCGAGGTGGTGGCCTTCGCCAAACGCCACGACCTCATCCTGCTCTCCGACCTTGCCTATGCCGAGATCTATTTCGAAGGCCCGCCGCCGCCGTCGATCCTCGAAGTGCCGGGCGCGATGGACATCGCCGTGGAGTTCACCACGCTCTCCAAGACCTATGCCATGCCCGGCTGGCGCATCGGCTTTGCCGTCGGCAATGAGCGGCTCATCAGCGCGCTCACGCGGGTGAAGTCCTATCTCGACTATGGCGCCTTCACGCCGGTCCAGGTCGCGGCCACCGCCGCGCTCAACGGCCCGCAGGACTGCATCGAGGAGATCCGCGGCATCTACCGCCGCCGCCGGGACTGCCTCGTCGATGCGCTCGCCAAGGCCGGCTGGCCGATCCCCTCGCCACCCGCGACCATGTTCGCCTGGGCGCCGATCCCCGACATGTTCGCCCATTTAGGCTCGCTCGAATTCTCCAAGCTCCTCCTCGAAAAAGCCGGCGTCGCGGTCTCGCCGGGCGTGGGCTTCGGCGAGTATGGCGAAGGCCATGTGCGCATCGCGCTTGTGGAAAACGAGCAGCGCACGCGGCAAGCCGCGCGCAATATCCGGAAATTCCTTTCCGAACAGGCCAAGGCGTTGCACAACGTCATTCCCATTGCGTCGAAGGCGAAAGGGACGGCCTGATCCCTCCATTATGGCAGATGCTCTGAAACTCGGACTAGCCGGGCTCGGCACGGTCGGAGGAGGGGTGCTTCGCCTCCTCGCCGCGCATGGCGCCTCCATTGGCCAACGCGCCGGCCGACCCATCGAGGTCGTCGCCGTGTCGGCGCGTGGACCGGCGCAAGGCGCGCGCGGCCGATGTCTCGCATCTGCGCTTCGTCGCCGACCCGGTTCAACTCGCGCGCGATCCCGGCATCGACGTGTTCGTCGAGCTGATCGGCGGCGAGGGCGGCGTGGCCAAGGATGCGGTCGAGGCCGCGCTCAAATCCGGCAAGCACGTGGTCACGGCCAACAAGGCGCTGCTCGCCCATCACGGGCCGAGCCTTGCCGCGCTCGCCGAGAAGCACGGCGTGGCGCTCAATTTCGAAGCGGCCGTCGCCGGCGGCATCCCGGTGGTGAAGGTGATCCGCGAGAGCCTGCAGGGCAACCAGATCAACCGCGTCTACGGCATCTTGAACGGCACCTGCAACTACATCCTCACCCTCATGCAGCAAGAAGGCACGACCTTCGCCGACGCGCTGAGAGAGGCGCAAGCGCAAGGTTATGCCGAGGCCGATCCCTCCTTCGACATTGGCGGCTTCGACACCGCGCATAAGCTTGCGCTGCTCACCACGCTCGCCTTCGGCACGCGCACGAGCTTCGAGTCCGTCTATGTCGAGGGCATCGAGGGCATCACGCCTGCCGATATCGAGGCCGCCGACGATCTCGGCTATCGCATCAAGCTGCTCGGCGTGGCGCTTCGCACCGACAGCGGCATCGAGCAGCGCGTGCACCCGACCATGGTGCCGAAGCACCGGTCCATCGCCGAAGTGGACGGCGTCTCCAACTGCGTCGCCATCGACGGAGATTTCGCCGGCGAAGTGGTGCTGATCGGACCCGGCGCGGGCGCCAATCCCACGGCCTCCTCGGTGGTGAGCGACCTCATCGACATCGCCCGCGGGCACATCATGCCGCCCTTCATTACCCGGGCGAAGGATTTGAAGCCCTATCGCAAGGCGCAGATGCGCGCCCATGAGGGCGGCTACTACATCCGGCTCTCGGTCTATGACCGGACCGGCACCTTTGCCGCCATTGCGAACCGCATGGCCGAGCAGGGCATCTCCATCGAGAGCATCGTGCAGCGGAGGAAGCGCGCCGAGCTGCCCGGCTTCAAGCGCCAGGACGCGGGCTCGCCCGCGCCCGTCGTCATGATCACCCACCAGACGACCGAGGCCGCCGTCCGCAAGGCGCTCGGCGCCATCGAGCGCGACGGCCATGTGGATGCCAAGCCCCAGATGATCCGCATCGAAAAACTGTGATAAGCAGGGTGTAAAGCAATCGGCGTTAGGCGCGTCTCAAGCCCGCCGGCACAACAGGGGAGGAACCGAAGTGGCAAAGGCTTCGGCCAAGGCCGGGCTCGACCGCACCCTGTCGCTCGAGATCGTCCGGGTCACCGAGGCGACGGCCGTCGCCGCCGCGCGTTGGCGCGGCCGCGGCGATGAGGCCGCCGCCGATCAAGCCGCCGCCGCCGCCATGTATCGCGAGCTCGCCCAGCTCGCCATGCGCGGGGTCGTGGTCGTGGGCGAGGGCGAGGAGGGCGAGACCCCCGTTCTCTATACCGGCGAGACGATCGGTACGGGCGCCAAGACGGCGCCCGAGGTGGACATCGCCGTCGATCCCCTGGAAGGCGCCACGCTCTGCGCCAAGGCGTTGCCCAACGCGCTCGCCGTGGTGGCCATCGCCGAGCATGGCAGCCTGCTCAAGGTGCCCGTCGTCTATATGGACAAGATCGCCATCGGGCCCGGTTATGACGACGGTCTCGTCGATCTCGACGCGTCTCCGGCCGACAATCTTGCGCGCCTCGCCAAGGCCAAGGGCGTGAAGGTGAGCGAGCTCACCGCCTGCATCCTCGACCGGCCGCGCCACGCCAAGCTGATCGAGGAGGTGAGGGCGGCGGGCGCCGCCGTCCGGCTCATCGGCGACGGCGACATTGCCGGCGTGATCCATGCGACCGAGCCGCAGGACACCGGCATCGACATTTATATGGGGGTGGGCGGCGCGCCCGAAGGCGTGCTCGCCGCGGCCGCGCTCGCCTGCATCGGCGGCCAGATGCAAGGGCGGCTGCTCACGCCCAACGGCCAACAGCGCGAGCGCGCCCGCGCCGCCGGCCTCGACGACCTCAACCGCAAATATACGATGCACGACATGGCGTCCGGCGATGTGAGCTTTGCCGCCACCGGCATCACCGACGGCTCGCTGCTCGAGGGGGTGCGTTTCAGCAAGGAGGCGATCTTCACCCATACCGTGGTGATGCGCGCCGCGACCCGCACCGTGCGCTGGATCAGGACCGAGCATCACGACACGAGCAAATTCGAGCACCGGTGAGGCGAAGGGGCGCGCTCTAGCGAATCAGCTAAACTCCCCGATCGTCTCTTCCGTGCAGGTGCTTTGGCGTGACGGCGGCCCTCAAATATCCATCGGACCTAGCAGAGGTCGCCCCGGCCTTTCTTGGCGTGGAAGCCTCCGCGCGCGGCTTGCGTTGGGTTGACCGGCTCGATCCCGGCCGCCAGCACATCGCCGCGGCCATCGCGCAAGGCCATGGCCTGCCCGAGCTGCTCGGCCGCGTGCTCGCCGCCCGCGGCGCGGACGTGCATTCGCTCGCCCCCTTCCTCGATCCCTCCATCCGCACCCTCCTGCCCGACCCTTCGAGCATGCAAGATATGGAGGCGGCGGCGGCGCGCTTTGCCCGCGCGATCGCGGCGGACGAACAAGTGGCGGTGTTCGGCGATTACGACGTGGACGGCGCCGCCTCGGTGGCCCTGATCGAGCGCTTCCTGCGCGACCATGGACAGGGTTGCGCGACCTACATCCCCGACCGGCTCACGGAAGGCTATGGGCCGAACGTGGCCGCCCTCACCGGGCTCGTGGCGGAAGGAGCCTCGCTCATCTTGACCGTGGATTGCGGCACGGCGGCGGGCGAGGCCATCGCCGCGGCCAATGCGGCGGGCGCCGAGATCATCGTGCTCGATCACCATCAGGCGGATGAGGAGCTGCCGCCGGCCTTTGCCGTGCTCAACCCCAACCGCCAGGACGACCTCTCCGGCCAGGGCCATCTCGCCGCCGCCGGAATCGTGTTCCTGTTCCTGGTCGCAACCGCGGGCGTGCTCCGCCGTGAGGGCTTCTACCGCGACCGCGCCGAGCCCGACCTGCTGGCGCTGCTCGATCTCGTCGCGCTCGCCACGGTGTGCGATGTGGTGCCGCTCAAAGGCGTCAACCGCGCTTTCGTCGCCACCGGGCTCAAGGTCTTGCGGCTGAGACGCAATGCGGGTTTGCGCGCGCTCGCCGACACCGCCCGCATCGACACCGCGCCCAATTGCTACACGCTCGGCTTCATCCTCGGACCGCGCATCAATGCCGGCGGCAGAGTAGGGGCCTCGGGCCTCGGCGCGAGACTGCTCGCCACCGACGACGATGTCGCGGCCCGCGCGCTCGCCGCTCGGCTCGAAGCGCTCAACACCGAGCGCAAGGCAATAGAGGAGCGCATGCTGGAGGAAGCCTTCGCCCTGGCCGATACCTTCCTTGCTGCCAATCCAACGAGCCCCATCATCCTTCTCGGCGCCGATGGCTGGCATAAGGGCCTTGTCGGTCTGATCGCGAGCCGCGTGACGGAGCGGTTTCATCGGCCCGCGCTCGCCATTGCCTGGGAGAAGAGCGGCGAGGGCACGGGATCGGGGCGCTCGATCCCCTCGGTCGATCTTGGCGAAGCGATCAGACGCGCGGTGCATGCGGGACTGCTCATCAAGGGCGGCGGCCACGCCATGGCGGCGGGCTTCAGGCTCGAGCGAGGCATGCGCGATCGGCTTCTGGCCTTCTTGACCGACCGGCTGGCGCCCGCCGTCGCCGCCGCGACGGCACGGCATACGCTTGCCCTCGATGGCGCGCTATCCGCCGGCGGCGCGACGATAGAGCTGATGGAGCTCCTGGAGCGCGCGGGACCATACGGGTCGGGCCATCCGGAACCGCGCTTCGTCTTTCCCGCCCATCGGGTGAGCCGCATTCGCCTGCTGAAGGAGGCCCATCTCCGCTGCACGCTGCAAGCAGCCGACGGGTCGCGGCTCGAAGCCTGCGCCTTCCGTTCTAGCGGCACCGCGCTCGGCGAGCTCTTCGCCGCCAAAGACGGGTTGCCGCTTCACGTCGCGGGCCATTTGCGGCGCAATTCCTGGAACGGGCGCGACAGCGTCGAGCTCCACATCGAGGACGCGGCCGATCCCGGCACCTCCGCCCGCTAGGCGAGGGGCCAGCCTTGCGTTCTTGCGGCGATCCGCAAAGCTTTCTATATCAGCGACGGCGCTTAGCCCCCTTCGTCTAATGGTCAGGACGTCAGGTTTTCAACCTGAAAACAGGAGTTCGATCCTCCTAGGGGGCACCATGCGGGCCCGCCTCTACCACTTGCCGGTATTCGCCATGGACGCCCACGGCTCCTGCTTCGGCAGCGGCTTTCCCCTTCTGCAGGAACTCGATGGAGATGTTGTCGGGCGAGCGGATGAAGGCCATGTAGCCGTCCCGCGGCGGCCGGTTGATGGTGACGCCGTTCTTCATCAGCCGCTCGCAGGTCGCGTATATATCGTCCACCTGATAGGCGAGGTGACCGAAATTGCGTCCCTCGCCATAGGCTTCCGGGTCCCAATTATAAGTGAGCTCGAGCTGCGCATCCTCATCGCCTGGCGCGGCGAGATAGACCAGCGTGAACCGTCCCTGGCTGTTGTCCATGCGCTTGACTTCCTTCAACCCGAGCTTGTTGCAGTAGAAGTCGAGCGATTGGTCGAGATCGGAAACGCGGACCATGGTGTGCAGATATTTCATGACTGATCTCACTCCTTAGGGGACGGCACGGGCTCGCACCCATGAACCACAGCCATGCGCATCGTGACAAGCCACTGACGGATCAACAGCAAGCCCGCGCTGCGGGCCGTTTTCCATGTCGATTCGAGTCCCATTGTTGCCGCGCGCCCACACTTTGTTGCCGGCGCGCTTGGCCAGCGTGGCGAGTTGAATTTTCGCTCGCCGCTATAGATGCTTGCGCGTTTCCGCCGCATTCGTACACGACGTCGCGATGGGTTTGCGATGGGGTGCACCTCACTTCGAGATTTTCCCCGCTGATCAGATGCTTGCGCGAGAGTCATCGACAAGTGCTGCAAGTACGGCCGCGCTCTGTGGAGAAGGAAAGCGCGCGCGGAAATTTCCTCTGGCCTCGCTATCGCGCGATGCTATGTTCGCAACCGAGTGTATTCCAGCCGATTCGTGTGGGGCGCGTCGTCTCGGCTGGTTCGAAAGTGAAGCGGGGGATGCGGCAATGGGGGCGAAAGAACCGCCACATGTTGAAGAGGGGCTAACCCAACACGACGAAGAAGCCACAGTTGATGTTTTTGAGATCTCAGGATCGATCAAGTGGTTCGACGCGTCCAAAGGTTATGGGTTTATTGTTCCCGACGAAGACCTTCCCGACGTTCTTTTGCACGTGACGTGCCTGAGGCGCGACGGGTTTCAGACCGCCTACGAGGGCGCGCGCGTCGTCTGCGAAGTTTTGCGCCGGCCCAAGGGGCTGCAGGCCTTCCGCATTCGCGCCATGGACGATTCGACGGCGGTGCACCCCTCGCAACTGCCGCAGCGGACCCATGTCTCGGTCGTGCCGGAGAGCGACTGGGAGAGGGCGCTGGTGAAATGGTTCAATCGGCTGCGCGGATTTGGCTTCCTCACTCGCGGTCCGCAGACCCTCGACATCTTCGTGCACATGGAGACGCTGCGCCGCTATGGCTTCACCGAGCTGCGGCCGGGCCAGACCGTGCTCGTACGCTATGGCCGGGGCCCGAAGGGACTGATGGCGGCCGAGCTCAAGCCCGACGGCGCGAGCGGTCCCTCCTCTCACTGAAAGTCGCATCACGCCTGATGAAGATCGGCCGCCTCGCGGCCGTTATTTGTGTCGGGCTTACGCCTCTTCCTCCGCCCGGCCCCTCTTTCGCGCTGAGCACGGAGACGCTCGTGCTCGAGACCCAATCGGGCAAGCACAGCTTCAAGATCGAGGTCGCCACCACCGACGCGGAACGGCAGCTCGGCCTCATGTTCCGCCGCTCGTTGCCGGAGGATGGCGGCATGCTCTTCCTCTATCGCGAGGCGCAGCCCGTCGCCATGTGGATGAAGAACACGATCATTCCCCTCGACATGGTGTTCATCGACGCCTTCGGCCGCGTGCACCGGATCGAGACCCATACCGAGCCCTTCTCGACCACGCCGATCCCCTCGGACGGGGCGGTGCAAGCGATCCTGGAGCTGAACGCCGGCACCGCCGATGCGATCGGGCTGAAGGCGGGCGACAAGGTCATCTATCCGGGCCTTGGCGCGGACCCCGGCCATTAGGCCTTTGGTTAAAGCTTCGGCCTAGCGTGCCGCCTCCAAGGGAACTATGTAAGGGCCTTGGATGATCCTTTCGGCCGCATCCTGGACCTTTGGCGAGGAGCCGTCGGGGCATAGCGCAGTCTGGTAGCGCACCTGCTTTGGGAGCAGGGGGTCGCAAGTTCGAATCTTGCTGCCCCGACCAATCGCCGCTTCGGCCGCTGCATGAGAAAATGAGATGGTTGCTCGCATCTACAAACCCGCCAAGACCGCCATGCAGCAGGGCCAAGCCCCGCGCGAATGGGTCCTCGAATACGAGCCGGCGAAGCCTTTGGCCATCGAGCCGCTGATGGGCTGGACGAGCTCGAGCGACACCCGCACCCAGGTGCGCATGCGCTTTGCGAGCCTGGAGGAGGCCATTGCCTTTGCCACCCGGCAAGGCATACCCTTCCGCCTCGACGAGCCGCAAGGAACGGAATTGAGACCCAAATCCTACGCGGAGAACTTCAAGTTCGGGCGCATCGACCGCTGGACGCATTAGCTCTGTGCTCCGCGGGCGAAAGTGCCGCGCGGCTGGTCCCGTAGCTCAAGGGATAGAGCATCTGCCTTCTAAGCAGAGGGTTGAAGGTTCGAATCCTTCCGGGATCGCCACTCCTCTTGATCAGACAAGACGCGAAGCCCCGCGCCCTGTCGCGAGCAAATTCATGCGGTTACGGTCCGGGCCTCGCCTGAAGTCGTGCGTGTGAACAGGCGCGGCAAAAATTGTGTATAGCGGGGACAATCACACACGAACCTTGCAACCCTCACCGCGAGGTTCAGTCTGGGCGTGCTGACGAATTTGCTTAGCAGGACGGCGCTCGGCCGTCGAACGGCGGGGGAGTGAGGCCAATGACGATCAACGAGTTTCGGCTTGCTGAACCAAATGTCGCGTATATCGGCGCGGGCGTGACCATCAAGGGCGCGATCACCGCGCCCGACGTGATCGTGGTCGATGGCACGATCGAAGGCGATGTGAACGCGCGCTCGATCCGCGTCGGCGTCTCCGGCGCCATCAAGGGCAACGTGGTCGCCAATGAGGCCGAGGTGCAGGGCCTCATGTCCGAGAAGGTCGACATCAAGCAGTTTCTTCTCGTGCGCTCGACCGGCCGCATCGAGGGCAGCGTCAGCTGCGGCGACGTGCAGGTCGAGAAGGGCGCCATGCTCGCGGGCGGGATGTTCTCGGTCCACCCGAGTGCCGATCAGAAACCGGCGAGCAAGGAGACCCCGAGCGCCGAGGCGAAGCCCGCGGCCAAGGAGAGCGCTGCTGCCGCTCCCGCGCCGGAGCGGATTAAACTCGCCGCCGCCGAATAGGATCTCTACCGCTCCCTTGCTTCGGCCTGTCTCGGCACTATCGATCTGCCAGGACAGGCCGAATTATTTTGGCTGAGGCACCGGCCGCCGGTTACGCGCGTTTGGCGTCCGCCGGCAGCAGGACGAGCAGGGCGATGCTTCCCACGGCGGCAAATATTGCGCCGTACCAAAACACGGCGGCGTGGCCGACACGATCCCATAAGAGCCCGGCGACGACGCTTGCCACCAAACCCTGCACCCCGATGGTCGCGCTGTAGAAGCCGAGGCCGCTCGCGCGCATCCGCTCGGGCACGAGGTCCGTGGCGAGCGCCTTGCCGGCTGCGCGGAAGATCCCCTGAAACGCGCCATAGAGGCTGAACAGCAAGGCGATGGTGAGGATGTTGCCGGCAAGGGCAAAGCCGAGATAGGTCGCAAAGAAGATCAAGAAGGCGATGAGGAGGAGCCGGCGCCGCCCGAGCGTGTCGGACAAAAATCCGGCCGGGTAGGAGACGAGCGCGGCGACGAAGTTGAACGCGGCATAGATGAGAATGGTCTTATCCAGCGAGACGCCGACCGCCTGCGTCTCGAGGATGAGAAAGGACGTGCTCGAATTGCCGAGCCCGAACAAAGCCGTCACCAGCAAATAGTTCCAATAGGGGCGGGGCAAATGGCGCAGGCTGATGCGCGTCTTGGCTTCGGCGTTCGCTTGCCGGAGGCGGCTCCCGCACGAGCGCGACCATGAAGAAGGCAAGCAGCCCCGGGATCACCGCCAGCACGAAGATGAGGCGCATATCCACGCCGAAATAAGCGAGCAGAAGAACGGCGATCAGCGGCCCGAGACAGGCGCCGAGATTGTCCCCGATCCCCTCAAGTCCGAAGGCCTTGCCGCGATGCTCGTCGGTTACGGAGGAGGCGATCAGCGCGTCGCGCGGCGCCGAGCGCATGCCGGTGCCGAGCCGGTCGAGGAAGCGCGCCCCCAGACACCCCGTGCCAGCTTGAGGCAAGACCGATCAGCGGCTTGGCGAGCGCGGCGAAGAGATAACCCGCCAGCGCCACGGGCTTTCGCCGGCCGAGCCGGTCGGACAGCCAGCCGGAGAAACCCTGCACGATATTCTGCACGGCCGTGGCGACACCCTCGACGAGCCCGACCACGCTGCCGCTTGCTTTCAGCGTTTGCGTGAGGAAGACCGGCAGCACCGGATAGAGCATTTCCGTCGCGATATCGGCGAACAGGCTCGCAAAGGCGAGCAGAAGCGTGTTGCGCGTAAGCCCGGCAAAGGGGTGCGCTGGTTTCGGTGCTGAGGCCATGGAAATCTCGTTGGACGCTCTTGACGGGGGCCGGATCAAACGTAGTCGAACAGCGCCATGAAACCGAAATCCATATGCAGCTGCTGGTGACAGTGGAACAGCGTGCGTCCAGGATTATCCGCCACAAAGTCGAATGCGAGCTCCTGGAATCCGCCGAGCATCACTACGTCCTTCACTACGCCCGCCGTCGCTTTGCCGCCGATTCGCGTCGAGCTCGAAGCTGTGGCGATGCAGATGCAGCGGGTGGATATCGTCGCTCGCATTGCGGAATTTGAGCCGGTAGCGGCGCCCTTCTTTCAATCTTATAGAGCGGCTTCATCGTTTCCATGGAGAAGGCTTCCCCATTCAGCGTCCATAGGTTGAAGCCGTGAGCGGCGGCGTTGTGCTTGACGATGGTGATCTCGATGGTCTCGTCGGGCTGCGGGCAGGGCGGCCGCCGTGCCGAAGCGCGTGTAGTCCCAGCGGAACGGCTTTGGCGTGATCCATTGGGGCTTGCCTTTGCGCCCCGCATATTCGACGACAATGCCCATGCCGTGGCCGCGATCGTCGTCGGACAGATCGCCCAGCACGTAGACGCCCGGATGGTTCATCTCCACGATCGCCGAGACGCGCTCAGCGGTGCCGAGCCATAGCACGGGCACCTCGACGGGCATCGGGCACCGGATTGCCGTCGAGCGCCACCACGCGAAACACATGCCCCGGCAGCGCCAGGCTGCGGGTCTCGGTGGCGCTCGCATTGAGCACATGGAAGAGCACGCGTTCGCCCTCTCTGACGCGGATCGGCTCTCCCTCCCCCAGCATCTTTCCATTGATGCTGAACAGCGCGTAGCCGACCTCGATATCCCTTGGGCGTGCCCTTGGCTTCCTCGTCGGCCTTCGCGCCGATCCCCTCGAGCTCCTTGAGGGGCACGCCTGGCGCGAGCATATCCATGTCCATATCGCCGCCGCGGCTGAAGGTTGGCTCGAACTCCTTCAGCACCAGGAAAACTTCCCGATCGTAGGCGCCCGGCTCGTGCTTGGGCTCGATATAGACCGGTCCCGATTGACCCGTATAGGTGCCGCGGTTGAGGTCGCCGCCTGCCACCACATGGGTATGGTAGAAGCGGAAGCCCGCAGGCTTCGGCACGAAGGCGACCCGGCGCATTCCCCGCGGGCCGGCACGAAGGGCGTGCCTTCCTCCGCCGCGCCATCGACGTCGCTTGGAATCATCTGCCCGTGCCAATGCACGAGCTCCGGCACGTCGGTGTCGTTATAGATGTCGACCACCGTGCGCTGCCCTTCCTTGAAGCGGATGAGCGGCCCCGGGAACTGGCCGTTATAGAGCGTGGTCGAAACGATATGGCCGGGCGCGAGCTCCACCGGACCCGTGCCGATGCGGATCGTGTAATCCGCCTTCTCGTCGTCCGCTGCAGCCCGCAGCCCAAGCCAAACGCGGGACCGAAGCCCAACAGCGGCGCCAGCCCGATCAATTGCACCAATGAGCGGCGATCAATCGGCATCAATCGGTCCTTGCTCATGGAGATCGAGCATCCTGGTAACGGGTCAACAATCGGCACGTTATATCGGTTCCCGATATCGAAAATCGAGCGTAAGCTCGCGACCTGCCGGGATCAAGACGCATGGAGCACAAGGACCTTCTCTCGGGCCTGATCCGTCTGCACATCCTCCACCACGCCGTAGAGGGCGAGCTCTATGGGCAATGGATGATCGAGGAGCTGGCGCGGCACGGCTATAAACTCAGTCCAGGCACGCTTTACCCAATGCTCCACGCGCTCGAACGCCAAGGCCTGCTCAAATCCCGCATGCAGGGGGTGGGTCGCCGCGCGCGCCGTCTCTACCGCGCGACGCCCAAGGGACGCAAAGCGCTCGCTGCGGCAAAGCACCGCGTGCGGGAGCTGTTCGGCGAGCTGATCGAAGGAACGTGACGTGGCGGATCGTCGCGAGGTGAGTCCAAGCCAGCATCCCGAGCCGGCCGCGTCCGCGGTCCGCGCGGCACTTGGCGCGAAGTGCTCCTGGTCTTCTTGCGCCTCGGGCTCACCTCCTTCGGCGGGCCCATCGCCCATCTCGGTTATTTTCGCGAGGAATGCGTCGCGCGCCGGCCACTGGCTCGACGATCGCTCCTATGCCGACCTCGTGGCGCTCTGCCAATTCTTGCCGGGCCCCGCCTCGAGCCAAGTGGGGATTGCCATCGGCCTGTCCCGCGCGGGCTATGCGGGCGCGCTCGCGGCCTGGCTTGGCTTCACCATGCCTTCCGCCATCGCGCTTGTCCTCTTCGCCTATGGCGTGGGCGTCCTCGGACAGGCGGCGGGCAGCGGCTGGCTGCACGGTCTGATGGTCGCGGCGGTCGCGGTGGTCGCCCAGGCCGTGCTCAGCATGATGCGCACGCTGACGCCCGACAGGGAGCGGGCGACGATCGCGGTGGTGGCCGCGGTGATAGTGCTCGCCATGCCCGCATCCTGGACGCAGATCCTGGTCATTGCGCTCGGCGGATTCGTGGGATGGCTCCTGCTGCCCGCCGAGCCGGCGGCCGATCACGCAAACCTCCCGCTCCGCGTGAGCCGCGGGTGGGCGCCGCGCTGCTCGTCACCTTCTTTCTCCTTCTCATCGGGCTGCCGCTCGCCGCTTCGACTATTCTCGTCACAAGCGCTCACTTTGTTCGATGTCTTCTACCGCACGGGCTCGCTCGTCTTCGGCGGCGGCCATGTCGTGCTGCCGCTGCTGCAGGCGGCCGTCGTGCCCCCGGGCTGGGTCTCCAATGACGCCTTCCTCGCCGGCTATGGCGCGGCGCAAGCGGTGCCCGGTCCGCTCTTCACCTTCGCCGCCTATCTCGGGGCGGTGATGCGCGATGCGCCGAATGGCTGGCTCGGCGCGCTTGTCTGCCTCATCGCCATCTTCCTGCCGTCCTTCCTGCTCGTGATCGGCGCGCTGCCCTTCTGGGAGAGCCTGCGCCATATGCCACGGGCGCGCGCGGCGCTCGCCGGCGTGAACGCCGCCGTGGTCGGCCTTCTGCTGGCGGCGCTCTACGATCCCGTCTGGACGGTCGCCATCACCGGCCGCGCCGATTTCGCGCTCGCAGCCGCCGGTTTCCTGCTGCTCTATCTATGGCGGACGCCGCCCTGGCTCGTGGTGATCTTGAGCGCGCTCGGCGGCGCGGCGATTGCGGCGCTGTAATCGGACTTATGCGATGGTTCGCAGCGATAGCGCCGTTATCTCGCGAGGCGGGCAAAGCCCGCGTCGAGATCGGCCTTCAGATCCTCGACATCCTCGAGCCCCACATGGAGCCTGAGCGCCGGTCCTTCAGCGTGCCATGTGGTCGCGGTGCGATAGGCGCTCGGGTCGAAGGGCAGGATGAGGCTCTCGAACCCGCCCCAGCTATAGCCCATGCCGAACAGCTCGAGCCCGTCGAGCATGGCGGCGACGGCCTTGTCCGACACGGGCTTGAGCACGATGGCGAACAGGCCGGAGGCACCGGTGAAGTCGCGCTTCCACAGCGCATGGCCTGGATCGGAGGGAAGCGCGGGATGCAGCACGCGCGCGACCTCGGGCCGCGCTTGCAGCCAGCGCGCAAGCTCGAGCCCCGAGGCTTGATGGCGCGGAAGCCGCACGCCCAGACTGCGCAAGCCGCGCAGCGCGAGATAAACGTCCTCGGGGCCGGGGCACAGCCCGAGATCCTCATGCGCGCGCGCAATGAGCGGCCAGGTCGCTTCATTGGCGGTGATGGCGCCGAGCATGGCGTCGGCATGGCCGACGATATATTTGGTCGCCGCCTGGATCGACACGTCCACCCCATGGGCGAAGGGCTTGAAGTAGAGCGGTGTGGCCCAAGTATTGTCCATCACGACGAGCGCGCCGCCCGCATGCGCGGCCTTGGCGATCGCGGGAATGTCCTGCACCTCGAAACTCTGCGAGCCCGGCGAACTCGGTGAACACCACCTTGGTGTTGGGCCGCATCAGATCCTTGATGCCGGCGCCCAGCAGCGGATCGTAATAGGTCGTCTCGACGCCGAGCCGCGCGAGCACGTGGTCGCAGAAGCGGCGCGTCGGGCGATAGACGCTGTCGGAGACGAGCACATGGTCGCCGCCTGACGCGAGCGCGAGCAGCGTGGTGGCGATGGCCGAAAGCCCGGAGGGCGTGAGCCGCGTGGCGTATGCCGCCTTCAAGCTCGGCCAGCGCCTCTTCCAGCGCGCTGACCGTCGGGCGTGCCGAGGCGGCCATAGCTATAGTCCTGATCGTTGGCCTCGAGCCCCGCGACCGTGGGGAACAGGACCGTCGAGCCCCGATAGATGGGCGGATTGACGAAGCCGTGATAGCGGGCGGGCTCACGGCCCGCATGGGCAAGCCGCGTATCCTGTTTCTGCTTGCGCGTTCTTTTGCTCATTCGGGCCTAAGCGCCGTGCTCCGGACTAGCCGGTCTCGATGGGAAGCGTCTTGTCCGCACCCCACTCCGCCCACGATCCATCATAGACCGCGGTGCGTCTGTGGCCGATCACGGCAAGCGCGAGCGCCAACACGCTCGCGGTGATGCCGGAGCCGCAGCTCGTTACCACCGGCTTGCTCAAATCGACGCCCGCCGCCTCGAACAGCTGCGTCAGCTCGGGCGCGGATTTGAGCGTGCCGTCCTTATTGAGGAGCCGCCCATAGCTGAGGTTGTGCGACGCCGGGGATATGACCCGAGCGCAAGCCGGGCCGCGGCTCGGCGACGAGACCGGCAAAGCGGTCGGGCGCGCGGGCATCGACGATCTCGGCCGATTTGTCCTTCACCAGCGCCTTCATATCGGCGAGGTCGCGCACGAGGTCGGCGTTGCGGCGCGCGGTGAAGTGGCGCGTGGTGCGGCTGCGCGGCTCGCCGCTTTCCAGCGGGCGTTCCTCGCGCTTCCATTTCGGCAATCCGCCGTTCAGCACGCTCACATCGTTCACGCCCATGACGCGGAAGGTCCACCACACCCGCGCCGCGCTGAACAGGCCCTTGGTGTCGTACACCACGATGCGCGAGCCGTCGCCGATGCCCATGCTGCGCATGCGCGAGGAGAATTTCTCCGGCGGCGGCAGCATGTGGGGCAGGGGGCTCTTGGTGTCGGCGATCTCGTCGATATCGAAGAACACGGCACCCGGGATATGCTCCTCGAGATATTCTTTCCGCGCGTCGCGCCCGTCGCTTGGCATATGCCAGGAGCCATCGACGATGACGAGATCGGGCGCGTCGAGCTCGCGTTCGAGCTCGTCGGTCTCGGTCAGCCAAGTCTTGGAAAAATCGGTCATTTATCAATCCTACCCTCAAACAAAGACATTGGGCGCGGCGGCCTTCCGCGCCTCGAGCCAAGCGGGCGCCGGCAGCCCCTTCTCATGCAGGAATTCGGGATTGAACAGCCGGCTCTGATAGCGGGTGCCGTAATCGGCGAGCACCGTGACGATGGTATGACCGGGCCCCATATCGCGCGCGAGCCTGATCGCGCCCGCCACATTGATGCCGCTCGAGCCGCCAAGGCAGAGCCCCTCTTCGCGCAACAGATCGAAGATGATCGGCAGCGCCTCGGCGTCGGGGATCTGATAGGCCTGGTCGATCACGGCGCCTTCGAGATTGGCGGTGATGCGGCCCTGGCCGATCCCTTCGGTGATGGAGCTGCCTTCCGCCTTCAGCACGCCGTGCTTGTAATAATTGTAGAGCGCCGCGCCCATCGGATCGGCGAGTCCGATGGTCACGTCCTTGTTCTTCGCCTTCAACCCCATGGACACGCCGGCGAGCGTGCCGCCCGTGCCGACGGCGCAGATGAAGCCGTCGACCTTGCCGTCGGTGTCGCGCCAAATTTCTTGCGCCGTCGTCTCGATATGGCCCTGGCGGTTGGCGACATTGTCGAACTGATTGGCCCACACCGCGCCATTGGGCTCCGTGCTCGCGAGTTTCTCGGCGAGCCGGCCCGAATATTTCACGTAATTGTTGGGGTCTTTGTAGGGGACGGCCGGCACCTCGATCAGCTCGGCGCCGGTCAGCCGCAGCATCTGCTTCTTCTCGTCGGATTGCGTGTCGGGGATGACGATCACGGTCTTCAAGCCGAGCGCGTTGCCGACGAGCGCCAAGCCGATGCCGGTATTGCCGGCGGTGCCTTCCACCACGGTGCCGCCCGGCTCAAGCTGGCCGGAGTCGAGCGCGTCGCGGATGATGAACAGGGCGGCGCGATCCTTCACCGACTGGCCCGGGTTCATGAACTCGGCCTTACCCAGGATGGTGCAGCCCGTCTCCTCCGAGGCGCGTTTGAGCTTGATGAGCGGCGTGTTGCCGATCGCCTCGATAATGCCGTCGCGGATGTGCAAGAAACGCCGCCCTTTATTCTTGTTTCGATTCGAGACGGCACCCTACTGAGGCTGCCCCGCCACCGCAAGCTGGCGGAATCGAAGGCTTACGGCCCTTCCAGCGAACCCTTGCGCGCCCGGATCAGCGCGCATCGCTCGGCGAGCTTGGCGACCTTCTTGCCCCTGACCATCCGCGCGACCAGGCTGGCGGCGAGTTGGTCAACCTCGAGGCAATCGCTCTCGGCCGCTTTGAGCGTCTCGGCGGTCTGCTCGGGCGGCAGGCGGTCGAGCGCCTCTTCCGAGGGGAGACGCGATCCAAGATCGGCGACCTCGGTGCGAATGGCGTGATAGGTCCAGTCGAACCACGCGCCAATGGCGACGATCACGATCGCCAAGACCAAACCGAACCATTTCATGCTCACCTCTTTTCGTCCTTGTTAGTGCATCGTGACCGTCGCGATGGCGCGGTCGATCTTGTCCGGCGCCCAGGCCGCGACCGGTCCCGGCGCCTCGAGCGGGGAAGGAATGTCGGTGCCCTGTCCCGGCGCGGCAAGCTTTACGCTGCCCGCCTGATTGCTCACACTCACTTCTCCCCGCAGCAACAGCACCCCATATTTGTTGTCGAGCGGCCCGCCCCAAAATTCGGTGCCGCGCACGCCGATATCGGCGACCGGGGTGGACACGGCAATCTTATTGCTCGCGCAGCTCCTTGATCCGGCCCGAGGCGAAGCGGAAGGCGCCCTTGGTTGCCTGTAGCACGGTCTCGCCCACGCCCTCATCCGGATCGAAGACGTAGCGGTCGACCACCACGCTCGCATTCTCGCCGAGGGTGAGCACGGTGTTGTCGCGGAAGGTGACCTGCAAGCGGCCGCCCGCGCCGGTGCGGAGCTCGTCCTTGAGGTGAATGGCGGTGCCGATCAGCGCCATGGCGGTCGCCTCGTTCGAGACGACCATCGCCTCGTTCTCGACCTTGTTGACGAAACCCACGCGGTTGGCATCGTCATCGGCGAAAGCGACACCGATAAGCGTGAGCAGGCAGAGCACGCCGGCAAGCCGCAAGAGAGAGGGCAAGACGCGCATGGTGGGCTCTCCGTCTTAAGGTAACCATCCCTCGGGCGAGTGCATCATAGACGACCGGCGAAAGCGGCAGTAGAGGGCAGGGCTAAGGCCGGCCCTCTAGGCTAGCCGCCTTGAAATCCGCTGTGTTATAGACGGAAGGGGCGCTGGGCGGCCCGACTTCCCTCCGATGCCTGATTGCGGGCGTGGTGGAACTGGTAGACACGCCAGATTTAGGTTCTGGTGGCTTCGGCCGTGGGGGTTCAACTCCCTCCGCCCGCACCAGGCATGATGCGGCATTGTCGCGGACGCAAGCGGAACACGATAGAGCGAGGCAAGAGTTAGAATGAATGTGACCGAGACGAATACCGAGGGCTTGCGCCGCGAATTGAAGGTGGTGATCGGCGCCGAGGAGCTTGAGCGGCGCCTATCCGCGCGCCTGGACGAGCTCAAGGACCGCGTGAAGATCAAGGGCTTCCGCCCGGGTCATGTGCCCAAGGCGCATCTGCGCAAAGTGTATGGCCGCTCGGTGATGGCCGACGTGGTGCAGCAGGCGGTCGCCGAGACGAGCCAGCAGGCGATCTCCGAGCGTCAGGAGCGTCCCGCCTTTAGGCCCACCATCGCGCTACCCGAGGACGAGGGCGAGATCGACAAAGTGTTCTCGGGCTCGGGCGACCTCGCCTACACCATGTCCTTCGAGGTGCTGCCGAAATTCGAGCTCATGGATTTCGGCAAGATCAATCTCGAACGGCCGGTGGCGGAGGTCACCGACGCCGATATCGATGCCGCGATCGAGAGGCTGCGCGCCGCCAATCTCATCTATAAGCCCAAGGACGGCGCGGCCGAGCAAGGCGACCGCCTGACCATCGATTTCGTCGGCAAGATCGACGGCGAGGCCTTCAGCGGCGGCTCGACCGAGGACGCGCAAGTGACGCTGGGCGGCGGCAATTTCATCCCCGGTTTCGAGGAGGGGCTTGCCGGCGCCAAAGCGGGCGAGGAGCGCGAGGTCGATGCGACCTTCCCCGACACCTATCCGCAGCCCAATCTTGCCGGCAAGACGGCGCGCTTCGAGGTCAAGGTCAAGGAGGTGGCCGCACCCGAGACGCCGCCTCTCGATGAGGATTTCGCCAAGACCCTCGGACTGGAATTGCTGGCGCAGTTGCGCGAGGCGGTCAAGCGGCGGCTCGAGCAGGATCGCGCGGCCGCGTCGCGACAGAAGCTCAAGCGGGCGCTGCTCGATGCGCTCAATGCCGGCCACGATTTCGAGTTGCCCCCCACGCTCGTCGACAACGAGTTTGCGGCCATCTGGCGTCAGGTGACAGCCGATCTCGAACAGGCCAAGCGCACCTTCGCCGACGAAGGCACGACGGAGGAGAAGGCCCGCGCCGAATATCGCGATATCGCTTCGCGC
Source organism: uncultured Alphaproteobacteria bacterium (assembly GCA_963792045.1). Taxonomy (GTDB): domain Bacteria; phylum Pseudomonadota; class Alphaproteobacteria; order Rhizobiales; family Methyloligellaceae; genus Methyloceanibacter. The sequence continues at coordinate 623,460 of CAWBUT010000011.1, read as the reverse complement.
CGCGTCCGCCTTGGCCTCGTCCTGTCGGAGGTGGGCACAAGCAACAAGATCGAGGTCACCGAGGAAGAGGTGAACCGCGCGCTGCTCGAGCGCATCCGGCAATTCCCGGGGCAGGAGCGCAAGGTCTACGACTATTACCGCTCGAACCCCCAGCTGCTGGCGGAGCTAAGGGCGCCCCTGTTCGAGGACAAGGTGATCGACTATATCGCCGAGCTGGCCAAGGTCGCGGACAAGAAGGTGAGCCCCGAAGAGCTCTATGCCGATCCCGACGACGCGGGCGGCCATGCCCATCACCATCATGACCACGACCATCATCACGATCACGATCATGCTCACGGCCACCATCATGACCATGATCACGACCATGATCAATGACATGATCACGGCCACCGGTGAGGGGGCGGGCGGAGGGGCGTCAAACCCCTTCCGTTTGGGGCCCCGACACCATATGTAGATGAATCCGGGCGAGCTTGAGATTCGCCTGATAGCCTCTCCAGGCCAAGTCACATTCCAACCCTTAGGACTCCGATGCGCGACCTTGCCGATCCCACCCTCAATACGCTGGTCCCCATGGTGGTCGAGCAGACCAACCGCGGCGAGCGGGCCTACGACATCTATTCGCGCCTGCTGAAGGAGCGCATCGTCTTCGTCACCGGCCCGATCGAGGATCATTTGGCGTCGCTGATCACGGCGCAATTGCTGTTCCTGGAGGCCGAGAACCCGAAGAAAGAGATCTCCATGTACATCAACTCGCCCGGAGGCGTCGTGACCTCCGGCATGGCGATCTACGACACCATGCAGTTCATCCGCCCGCCCATCGCCACGCTGTGCATCGGCCAGGCGGCGTCGATGGGCTCGCTCCTGCTCGCCGCGGGCGAACCCGGCATGCGCTACGCGCTGCCCAACGCCCGCATCCTCCTGCACCAGCCTTCCGGCGGCTTCCAGGGCCAGGCGAGCGATATCGAGCGCCACGCCGAGGACATCATCAAGATGAAGCGGCGCTTGAACGAGATCTATGTGCGCCACACCGGCCAGGATTACGCGACCATCGAGAAGACGCTCGACCGCGACTATTTCTTGTCGGCGGAGGATGCGCGGGTCTTCGGCATCGTCGATGAGGTGATCACCAAGCGTCACCCCATTGACGAGAAGATCGAGAAGCTCGCACCAGTATCGTAGCAGCGCCAGCGATTCGGGTCCGGGCCGGGCAAAACGCCCATTAGGCCTGTTCGCCAATCGGGCCGCCCTGCCGTCCAAGGCAGACGCGCCCGGCATGGACCCTGCATAAACGGCTGGTGAATGGCTGGCGGAAGCTTTGCGCCGGACGCGCAGATCGCGGGGATTAATCAATCCTTGATCAGTGGCACCATAGCATGCTGAGATTGCCCTTCGGTCAGCTGCTCCCGGAGGTGGGGCTCACTTGCTGGATGAAAGCAAAGCCGGATTTGGGACGGGTGGAACTAGCCCCCGTCCGCTTCAGGCGGGTCAAGAAGAACTGGATGAGCGGATGAGCAAAGTGAGCGGAAGCGACTCGAAGAACACTCTTTACTGCTCTTTCTGCGGCAAGAGCCAGCACGAGGTTCGCAAGCTTATTGCCGGCCCGACTGTATTCATCTGCGATGAATGCGTCGAGTTGTGCATGGACATCATTCGCGAGGAGAACAAATCGAGCCTCGTGAAGTCCCGCGACGGCGTGCCCACGCCGATGGAGATCTGCGCCGTCCTCGACGACTATGTGATCGGGCAGGATTACGCCAAACGCGTGCTCTCGGTCGCGGTCCACAACCATTACAAGCGGCTCAATCATTCGAGCAAGAACTCCGATGTCGAGCTCGCCAAATCCAACATCCTGCTGATCGGGCCCACGGGCTGCGGCAAGACCCTGCTCGCCCAGACGCTGGCCCGCATCCTCGACGTGCCCTTCACCATGGCCGACGCCACCACGCTCACCGAGGCGGGCTATGTGGGCGAGGACGTCGAGAACATCATCCTGAAGCTGCTGCAATCCGCCGACTACAATGTCGAGCGGGCCCAGCGCGGCATCGTCTATATCGACGAGGTCGACAAGATCAGCCGCAAGTCGGACAACCCCTCGATCACCCGCGACGTGTCGGGCGAGGGCGTCCAGCAGGCGCTGCTCAAGATCATGGAAGGGACCGTTGCCTCGGTGCCGCCGCAAGGCGGTCGCAAGCACCCGCAGCAGGAGTTCCTGCAGGTCGACACCACCAATATCCTGTTCATCTGCGGCGGGGCCTTTGCCGGCCTCGAGAAGATCATCGCCGCCCGCGGCCGGTCGACCTCGATCGGCTTCGGCGCCAAGGTGGAATCCGTGGATGAGCGGCGGACGGGCGACATCCTCAAGGGGGTCGAGCCCGAGGATCTGCTCAAATTCGGGCTGATCCCCGAGTTTATCGGCCGCGTGCCGGTGATCGCCACCCTCGACGATCTCGACGAGGAGGCGCTGATGCGCATCCTCACCGAGCCGAAAAACGCGCTCGTCCGGCAATATCAGCGCCTGTTCGAGATGGAGGACGTGCAACTGTCCTTCGCCGACGAGGCCATGCGCACGATCTCCAAGAAGGCGATCGAGCGCAAGACCGGCGCCCGGGGCTTGCGCTCCATCATGGAAGGCATCCTGCTCGACACCATGTTCGAGCTGCCCTCCTTGCGCGGCGTGGAAGAGATCGTGATCAGCTCCGAGGTGGTCGAGGGCAAGGCGCGGCCGCTGCGCATCTACTCCGACCGCAACGAGGAGCTGGGGTCGAGCGCTTAAGCCGGCTCACCCCTTTCCCGCTTGCGGGCTCGGGCGAATCCCACTCAAACTAGTGGGGAAATCAAGGTTGCGTGCGCAGGCAGCAGCCATCTTGACGGCGCCCGCCGGGGTCGCCAACTACGCTAGCTGGCGGGTTAACATGCCACAGGCTGGCGGGCGCGAGGACCGGGTTAAGCTTACATCCCGGCGATAGACCGGCTGGCATTGGGGGAGGGGTAAGAAAAGACTGCGGCGGAGCGCCTAAATCGCCCGTCGGCATGAAGAAAGCGGGACTGCCATGACCGAATCCAAGCCGCAAGCGACACCACCAGCCCCGCAGCCGGGCGCGCCGGAGCTTTATCCGGTCCTGCCGCTGCGCGACATCGTCGTCTTCCCTTACATGATCGTGCCCCTGTTCGTGGGCCGCGAGAAGTCGATTGCCGCCCTCGAGGAGGTGATGCGCACCGACAAGCAGATCCTGCTTGTGGCGCAGAAGAACGCGAGCGACGACGAGCCTTCGACCGAGGGCATTTACGACATGGGCACGCTCGCCTCGGTGCTGCAGCTGCTCAAGCTGCCCGACGGCACGGTCAAGGTGCTGGTCGAAGGCACGGTGCGGGCCGCCATCACCCGCTACACCGAGAATGAGAACTATTTCGAGGCCGAGATCGCCCGCGTCGAGGAAACCGTCGGCGCCGAGGACGAGATCGAGGCGCTCGCCCGCTCCGTCGTGTCGCAATTCGAGAGCTACGTGAAGCTCAACAAGAAGATCTCGCCCGAGGTGCTCGGCACCGCGAGCCAGATCGAGGACTATTCGAAGCTCGCCGACACGATCGCCTCGCATCTGGCCATCAAGATCTCCGAGAAGCAGCAGATCCTCGAGGTCACCACGGTCTCCGAGCGGCTCGAGCGCGTGTTCACGCTCATGGAGAGCGAGATCTCGGTGCTGCAGGTCGAGAAGAAGATCAGGAGCCGCGTCAAGCGTCAGATGGAGAAGACGCAGCGCGAGTACTACCTGAACGAGCAGATGAAGGCGATCCAGAAGGAGCTCGGCGACAGCGAGGAGGGTCGCGACGACCTGGCCGAGATCGAGCAGAAGATCGAGAAGATCAAGCTCTCGAAGGAAGCTCGCGAGAAGGCGCTGGGCGAGCTGAAGAAGCTCCGCCAGATGAGCCCCATGTCGGCCGAGGCCACGGTGGTGCGCAACTACCTCGATTGGCTGCTGACGATCCCGTGGGGCGTCAAGGGCAAGATCAAGCGCGACCTCGACGAGGCGCAAGTGATCCTCGACGAGGATCATTACGGGCTCGAGAAGGTCAAGGACCGCATCGTCGAATATCTCGCCGTGCAGAACCGGACCAACATGCTGAAAGGCCCGATCCTCTGCCTGGTGGGACCTCCCGGCGTGGGCAAGACCTCGCTTGGCAAGTCCATGGCGCGCGCCACGGGGCGCGAATTCGTGCGCATGAGCCTGGGCGGGGTGCGCGACGAGGCCGAGATCAGGGGCCACCGGCGGACCTATATCGGCTCCATGCCCGGCAAGGTCATCCAGTCCATGCGCAAGGCGAAGAAGATCAACCCGCTCTTCCTCCTGGACGAGATCGACAAGATGGGCGCCGATTTCCGCGGCGACCCGGCTTCGGCGCTGCTTGAGGTGCTGGACCCCGAGCAGAACCACACCTTCAACGACCATTATCTCGAGGTGGATTACGACCTCTCCAACGTCATGTTCGTGACCACGGCCAATACTTTGAACATCCCGCCGGCCCTCATGGACCGCATGGAGATCATCCGCATCGCGGGCTATACCGAGGTGGAGAAGATCGAGATCGCCCGCCGGCATCTGATTCCGGCCCAGACCAAGGCCCATGGCCTTGAGCCCGACGAATGGAGCCCTCGACGACGACGCGCTGAAGGAGATCATCCGCCGCTACACCCGCGAGGCGGGCGTGCGCAATCTCGAGCGCGAGATCGCCAAGCTTTCGCGCAAGTCGGTCAAGGAGCTGCTCACCACCAAGAAGAAATCGATCCACATCACCCTCAAGAATCTCGAGGATTATCTCGGCGTGCCGAAGTTCCGCTACGGCGAAGCCGAGCTCGAGGATCAGGTCGGCGTGGTCACGGGCCTCGCCTGGACCGAGGTGGGCGGCGAGCTCTTGACGGTGGAAGGCGTGATGATGCCGGGCAAGGGCAAGATGACCGTGACCGGCAATTTGCGCGACGTCATGAAAGAATCGATCCAGGCCGCCAACGCCTATGTGCGCTCGCGGGCCGTCGATTTTGGCATCGAGCCGCCTTTATTCGAAAAGCGGGATATCCACGTCCACGTGCCGGAGGGCGCCACCCCCAAGGACGGCCCCTCCGCGGGCGTCGCCATGGTGACCGCCATCGTGTCGTTAATGACCGGAATCCCGGTCAAGCGGGACGTCGCCATGACCGGCGAAATCACGCTCCGCGGCCGTGTCCTGCCCATTGGCGGGCTCAAGGAGAAGCTCCTGGCGGCGCTGCGGGCGGGCATCAAGACGGTGGTCATCCCGGACGAAAATGCCAAGGATCTCACGGAGATACCCGACGAGCTTAAGAACGCTCTCGATATCCGCACCGTGTCCCGCATGGACGAGGTGTTGAAGATCGCCTTCGTGCGCGAGCCCAAACCGATCGTTTGGGAGGAGGAGCGCGAGCCCTCCTCGGTCGTGCCCCCGAAAGGAGAGGCGCCCGCGGGCGTCACCGCCCATTAACGCTGCCGCGCAATCGCGATTGCCGCGGATTTGCCTCAATCCCATGGTCCGGCTCGGTCAACCGAGTCGGACCATTTTTGTTGATTTTCCTCGTTTTTTGCTCCAGTCATACACGACTTGTTGGTGACTCGAAGCGTACCCAAACAGCCCCGGAGGCAATCCAACCCCTCTCGTCGGGGCTGAGCGAAAGGATGATGACCCGTGAACAAAGCTGAGCTGGTCGCCCACGTGGCGAAGGACTCTGAACTGTCGAAGGACGCCGCGGAAAAGGCCGTGGATGCGACGTTCCACAATATCGAAAAGGCTTTGCGCAACGGAGATGCGGTGCGGATCGTAGGCTTTGGCAATTTCCAAGTTGCGCAACGCAAGGCTTCGATCGGGCGCAATCCGCGCACCGGCGCCGAAGTGCAAATTCCCGCTTCCAATGTGCCGAAATTCCGCGCCGGCAAAGCTCTCAAGGAAGCCTGCAACACCTAAGGCCGCGCGCGATTACTTTTGAGGCGGAGCCTCGCTACTTCTGAGTGGGGCTTCGCCTTCGTTGTTTTCGGTGGGCAGCGGCCCCGGCTTGCCGTATCGCTTGCGGGCGATGGGCGGTTAGCTCAGCTGGTAGAGCGCCTGGTTTACACCCAGGAGGTCGGCAGTTCGAGCCTGTCACCGCCCACCACACTTCGCTGACGCAAGGTTTGCGCCGGCCTTGGTCGTTCCTTGACTTGCCGAATCCGACGCCGTACATGCACGAGGTATCCTCGGGCTGGCGATATTTGCCCCAAGGGGGTGTAGCTCAGTCGGTTAGAGCGTCGGCCTGTCACGCCGAAGGTCGCGGGTTCGAGTCCCGTCACTCCCGCCATTTTGGCGCAATCTACGATCGATATCCTCGAATCTCGCCGCGCGCATCCTGCGCGTTTGCTGCGGCGCAGCGCAGCCTTGCCATTGCGGAAGCCCTGCGTTAAGCCAACTTACGGGGCTCCAGAAGGAAGCGGGCCGGCGCCCGCTCGAAGAGAAGGGCCATGAGCGAGCTGTTGCAAGCCTATCTGCCCCTGGTCATTTTCGTGGGGCTTGCTTTCCTCATCAGCGCTGCCCTGTTGCTCGCCCCCTTCCTCATCGCCGTCCGCAATCCCGACCCCGAAAAGGTGTCGACCTATGAATGCGGCTTCGACCCCTTCGACGACGCGCGCATGCGCTTCGACGTCCGCTTCTACCTCGTGTCGCTCCTGTTCATCATCTTCGACCTCGAAGTGGCCTTCCTCTTCCCGTGGGCCGTGGCCTTCAAGGACATCGGTCCCTTGGGCTTCTGGTCGATGATGGTGTTTCTGGCCATCCTCACCGTGGGCTTCATCTATGAATGGCGGAAAGGGGCGCTCGAATGGGATTAGCCCCGCAAGCCGTTTTCGAGCAGCCCAAGGAGGGGCGCGGAGGCCTGATCACGCCCGCTGAGGCCGAGCGCGCTTTGCTCAAGCCGCCTTTCTCCGCCGAGCTCGCCGATAAGGGCTTTCTCCTCACCACCGCCGACGATCTCATCAACTGGGCCCGCACCGGCTCGCTGATGTGGATGACCTTCGGCCTTGCCTGCTGCGCCGTGGAGATGATGCAGGCCTCGATGCCCCGCTACGATCTCGAGCGCTTCGGCTTTGCCCCGCGCGCCTCGCCCCGCCAATCCGACGTGATGATCGTGGCCGGCACGCTCACCAACAAGATGGCGCCGGCGCTGCGCAAGGTCTACGACCAGATGCCCGAGCCCCGCTACGTCATCTCCATGGGCTCCTGCGCCAATGGCGGGGGCTATTACCACTATTCCTACTCCGTGGTGCGGGGCTGCGACCGCATCGTGCCGGTAGACATTTACGTCCCGGGCTGCCCGCCCAGCGCCGAGGCGCTGGTCTATGGCGTCCTCCTCCTGCAGAAGAAGATCCGTCGGACCGGGACCATCGAACGCTGACCGGTCCGCGTCAGCCCTGGATGCTTGATGCCATTAAGCCTGAACGAGCTTGGCGCTTATCTTGCCGAACGCCTTGGCGCGGCGCTCACCGGCTGGCAGATCGCGCTCGGCGAGCTCACCGTCGAGGTCGAGCGTGACAAGCTGCCGGAGGTCATCGCCTTCCTGCGCGATGATCCAAGCTGCCGCTTCGGCTGCCTGATCGACATTTGCGGGGCCGACTATCCCGAGCGCGAGCGGCGCTTCGACGTCGTCTACCATCTGCTCAGCCCCTGGACCAACCACCGCATCCGCCTCCGCACGCGGACCGACGCGGCGACGCCGGTGCCGAGCATCGTGAGCCTGTTCCCCGCCGCCAATTGGTATGAGCGCGAGGCCTACGACCTCTACGGCATCCTCTTCGCCGGCCACCCCGACCTCCGCCGCATCCTCACCGATTACGGCTTCCAAGGCCACCCGCTGCGCAAGGACTTCCCCCTCACGGGCTTCGTCGAGGTCCGCTACGACGACGAGCTGAAGCGCGTGGTGTACGAGCCGGTCAAGCTGATGCAGGACTATCGGAGCTTCGATTTCCTGAGCCCCTGGGAGGCGATGAATGTCGCCGTTCCCGGCGACGAGAAGGCGGGCCTGGCGCCCGACAAGCGCACCGACAAAGACGAGGCGCCATGAAATCCTCGCTCAAACCCGGCCTCAAGCACCGCTTCTCCTACACCGTGCCGGTGACCAAGACGGTGCCGCATCTTTATGCCGAAGCGCCGGAGCTCCAGGCGATGCCCGAAGTGTTCGCCACCGGCTTCATGGTGGGCCTGATGGAGTGGACCTGCGTGCAGCTGTTGCAACCGCATCTCGACGCGGGCGAGGGGAGCCTGGGCACCCATATCGACGTCTCGCACAAATCCGCCACGCCGGTCGGCATGACCGTCACCGTCGAGGCGGAATGCGTCGAACTGAGGGGCCCCCGCGCGCGCTTCACGCTCCGCGCCCATGACGGCGTGGATGAGATCGGCGCCGGCACGCATGAGCGCTTCATCGTGAGCTGGGACAGATTCAATCGCGGCATCGCCGCCAAGGCCGCCAAGGCCAAGGTGGACGCATGATGACCGAGACCAAGGTCCCCGCCGTCGAGCCCGAGCACCGCAAGTTCACCATCAATTTCGGGCCGCAGCATCCGGCCGCCCATGGCGTGCTCCGCCTCGTGCTCGAGCTCGACGGCGAGGTGGTCGAGCGCGTCGATCCCCATATCGGGCTGCTCCATCGCGGCACCGAGAAGCTGATCGAGCACAAGACCTATCTCCAGGCGCTGCCCTATTTCGACCGCCTCGACTATGTCGCGCCCATGAATCAAGAGCACGCTTATGCGCTCGCGGTGGAGAAGCTGCTCGGCGTCAGCGTGCCGAAGCGCGCGCAGCTCATCCGCGTGCTCTATTCCGAGATCGGCCGCCTCCTGTCGCACCTCTTGAACGTCACCACCCAGGCCATGGATGTGGGCGCGCTCACCCCGCCGCTGTGGGGCTTCGAGGAGCGCGAGAAGCTGATGGTGTTCTACGAGCGGGCGAGCGGCAGCCGCATGCATGCCGCCTATTTCCGTCCCGGCGGCGTGCATCAAGATCTGCCGCCCAAGCTCGTCGCCGACATCGACGCCTTTTGCGATCCCTTCCTCAAGGTCTGCGACGACATCGAGGATTTGCTCACCGACAATCGCATCTTCAAGCAGCGCAACGTCGACATCGGCGTGGTGAGCCTCGACGACGCCTGGGCCCATGGCTTCTCCGGCGTCATGGTGCGCGGCTCGGGTGCCGCGTGGGATTTGCGCAAGTCCCAACCCTATGAGTGCTACCCCGAGCTCGATTTCGACATTCCCATCGGCAAGCATGGCGACTGCTACGACCGCTATCTCGTGCGCATGGAGGAGATGCGCCAATCGGTGCGCATCATGAAGCAGGCTTGCGCGCGGCTTCAGACCGAGCTTGGACCGGTCATGGTGGAGAACCACAAGATGGTGCCGCCGCGCCGGGGCGAGATGAAGCGCTCCATGGAGGCGCTGATCCATCACTTCAAGCTCTACACCGAGGGCTTCCACGTGCCGGCGGGCGAGGTCTATGCCGCGGTCGAGGCCCCCAAGGGCGAGTTCGGCGTCTATCTCGTGGCCGACGGGACCAATCGCCCCTATCGTTGCAAGATCAGGGCGCCCGGTTTTCCCCATCTGCAGGCGATGGATTTCCTCTGCCGGGGCCATATGCTGGCCGATGTGTCGGCGATTTTGGGCTCGGTCGACATCGTGTTTGGCGAGGTCGACCGGTGAGCGCGGCGCGCGTCATCAAGCCCATGTTGGGGCAGTGTATCGTGGCCATGAAGTTCAGGAGGGCGTGATGAAGACATGGATGGGAGCGACTGTGGCCCTGTTGTGGGGCGCAATGCTCTTCGCTGCTGCCGCGCCGGCAAGCGCCGCCGAGCAAGACGAAGGCGGCGCACCTCCCGCGGAGGCAAAGCCCGACACGCGCCAAGCCCGATGCCGACAAAGCCGGGGCGCCGGCGGAGGAGGGTGGCGCTCCATCCGGTGAAGCCGGCGGCACCGCAAGCTTGAAGGATCTCGTCAGCGACGGCTTCGTCATCCGCACCACGGTCTTCATTCCGGCCGACGCCGTGACGCGTCAGCTGGGCAAGGTCGCCTCCGACGCCATCGTGCTCACCCTGCAAAAGCAGACCTCGACCGCCGTGTGCTATTACACCTTCAAGGCCTATGTCGGCGAAGGGCTCACCACCATCCCCTCCTGCATTGTCCACCGCTAAGGCCGCCACGACGGCGAGGTCCATCCTGAAACGAGATCAAACGAGAACAAGAGACTGCCGATGAGCGTCCGCCGCCTTGCCGCCGAGCAGCCCGAGGCCTTCGCCTTCAGCCCCGCGAACCTTCGCTGGGCCAAGGAGCAGCTCAAGAAATATCCGGAAGGACGCGAGGCGTCCGCCGTGCTCCCGCTTTTGTGGCGCGCGCAGGAGCAATGCGGCGGCTGGCTGCCCGAGCCCGCGCTCCGCGCCGTCGCCGACATGCTGGGCATGGCCTATATCCGCGTCTATGAGGTCGCGACCTTCTACACCATGTTCAATCTTGCGCCCGTCGGCCGCTATTACGTGCAGGTCTGCGGCACGACGCCGTGCTGGCTGCGCGGCGCCGACGAGCTCAAATCCGTCTGCCGCAAGCGGATCGGCGAGCCGGGCCACGTGACCGATGACGGGACCTTCTCCTGGACCGAGGTCGAGTGCCTCGGCGCCTGCGTCAACGCTCCGGTGGTGCAGATCAACAAGGACTATTACGAAGATCTCGACGCCGCGCGGCTGGAACGGCTCCTGACCGATCTCAAGGAAGGCCGCGACGTGACGCCTGGGCCCCAGACCGGACGGCAAAACTCCGCTCCCGCAAGCGGCCTCAAGACGCTCGTCGATACGGAGTCCCGCTGATGCTCGCGGACAAGGACCGCATCTTCAAGAATCTCTACGGCCAGCACGATTGGCGGCTGAAAGCCGCGCGCGCGCGCGGCGCCTGGGACGGCACCAAGGAGATGATCGCGCGGGGACACGAGGCGATCATCGACGAGGTGAAGGCGTCCGGCTTGCGCGGCCGCGGCGGCGCCGGATTCCCCACCGGCCTCAAATGGTCGTTCATGCCCAAGCAATCCGACGGGCGCCCGAACTATCTCGTCGTCAATGCCGATGAGTTCGGAGCCCGGCACCTGCAAGGACCGGGACATCATGCGCCACGACCCGCACCTCCTGATCGAGGGCGCGCTGCTCGCCGGTTTCGCCATGCGGGCGCACACCGCCTACATCTACATCCGCGGCGAGTTCATCCGCGAGCGCGAGATCCTGCAGGCGGCCATCGACGAGGCCTATGACGCGAAGCTCATCGGCACCAACAACGTCAATGGCTGGGACTTCGAGCTTTATCTGCATCATGGCGCTGGCGCCTATATTTGCGGCGAGGAGACCGCGCTGCTCGAAAGCCTCGAAGGCAAGAAGGGCCAGCCGCGGCTGAAACCCCCATTCCCCGCCAATGTCGGGCTGTATGGCGCGCCGACCACGGTCAACAACGTGGAGTTGATTGCCGTGGTGCCCGATATCTTGCGCCGCGGCGCCACCTGGTTCGCCTCGCTCGGCCGCCCCAACAATACCGGCACCAAGATCTTCTGCCTCTCGGGCCATGTGAACGAGCCCTGCAATGTCGAGGAGGAGATGGGCGTGCCCTTGCGCGAGCTGATCGACCGCTATGCGGGCGGCGTGCGCGGCGGCTGGGACAATCTGCTCGCCGTCATTCCCGGCGGCTCGTCGGTGCCCTGCCTGCCGGCAAGCCAGTGCAACGATCTGCCCATGGATTTCGATAGTCTGCGCGAGCTCAAATCGGGCCTCGGCACCGCCGGCGTCATCGTCATGGACAAATCCACCGACATCATCCGCGCCATCGCGCGCCTGTCTTATTTCTACAAGCACGAATCTTGCGGCCAATGCACCCCCTGCCGCGAGGGCACGGGCTGGATGTGGCGCGTGCTTGAGCGCATCGCGCGAGGCGAGGCCGAGAAGCGCGAGATCGATATGCTGCTCGATGTGAGCTACCAGGTGGAAGGCCACACCATCTGCGCGCTGGGCGATGCCGCCGCCTGGCCGGTGCAAGGCCTCATCCGCCATTTCCGCCATGTGCTCGAGGCGCGCATCGACGCGCAGGCGACGCGACCGCTCGCGCCCTCGGTCCCGGTGGCGGCGGAGTAGGGGCCGGCTATGGTTTGGCTTTGGGACAACGCCGTGACGCTCGCCACGCTCTTCATGGCGGCGCGGCGGCGCGCGGCCCTGATCTACGCCCATCTGCAAATCGCCGAAAGCCGCAGGGCCGAGCGCCGCGCCAATGCCAATGAACTATGGAGAGAGACCCTCAGGCTCGCCTTCGAAAATCCGAAACTTTCCGATCCGACGCTGAAGCTCGCCGAATTCGACTACGAGGACCGCACCATCGACGGCAGCGCCGAGCTGTTCCAGAAATACGAGATCTTCGTCGACACGATCCTCAATGCGAGCGAGGAGATCTTGGAGGTCTCGCCGACCAAGGAATGGGACGCGTCGGTTCGCATCCAGCTCCTGCCGCATCGCGTCTATTTGCAGTCTCCGCACTTTCGGAACTCCGGCTACCTTGAGCAATACACCAAGATTCCGGGCGTTCTTGGCAGGCTCTGAAGGACCGCGCTTCAACGACACCGCCGGCCAAACTCGCTCGATCGACACGCCGAACAGAAGGCAAAAAGCGTGCCTAAGCTCATCATCGACAAGCAAGAGATCGAGGTGCCGAACGGCATCACCCTGATCCAGGCGTGCAAGCTCGCCGGCATCGAGATTCCGCGCTTCTGCTATCACGAGCGCCTGTCCATCGCCGGCAATTGCCGCATGTGCCTGGTCGAGGTGGCCGGCATGCCGAAGCCCGTCGCCTCCTGCGCCATGGGCGTCAACGATCTCCGGCCCGCGCCCGACGGCACCCCGCCCACCATCATCACCAATTCCGAGAAGGTGAAGAAGGCGCGCGAGGGCGTGCTCGAATTCCTGCTCATCAATCACCCGCTCGATTGCCCGATCTGCGATCAGGGCGGCGAATGCGATTTGCAGGACCAGACCATGGCCTATGGCTTCGACGCGGGCCGCTTCGCCGACAATAAGCGCGCGGTGGAGGACAAATATCTCGGGCCCCTGATCGAGACCTTCATGACCCGCTGCATCCATTGCACGCGCTGCGTCAGATTCATGACCGAGATCGCGGGCGTGGAGGAGCTCGGCGCCATCGGCCGCGGCGAGGACATGGAGATCACCACCTATCTCGAGCACGGCATGCTGTCGGAGCTGTCGGGCAACGTCGTCGATCTCTGTCCCGTGGGCGCGCTCACCTCCAAGCCCTACGCCTTCATGGCGCGCCCCTGGGAGCTGACCAAGAGCCCCTCGATCGACGTCATGGATGCGCTCGGCGCCAATATCCGCGTCGATGCGCGCGGACGCGAGGTGTTGCGCATCCTGCCGCGCGAGAACGACGCCATCAACGAGGAGTGGATCTCCGACAAGACCCGCCATGTCTGGGACGGGCTGCAGGCTGCAGCGGCTCGACCAACCCTTGGTGCGGCGCGGAGGCCGGCTCGAGCCCGCGACCTGGGACGAGGCCTTCGGCGTCATCGCCGAGCGGCTGAAGGGCCTCGACGGCAAGCGCTTCGCGGCCATCGCCGGCGATCTTGCCGGCGCGGAGGAGATGTTTGCCTTGAAGCTCCTCACCGAAGCGCTTGGCTCGCCCCATCTCGATTGCCGCCAGGACGGCGCCGCGCTCGATCCTGCGCTCGGCCGCGCGACCTATCTGTTCAACGCCACCATCAAGGGCATCGACGAGGCCGACGCCATCCTGCTGATCGGCACCGACCCGCGCGCCGAGGCCGCCGTGCTCAATGCCCGCATTCGCTCAGCGCTGGCGCCAGATGCAAGGGCAATTGCCCATCGGACTGATCGGGCAGGAGGCCGACCTCACTTATCCTTACGACTATCTCGGCGCCGGGCCCGAGACGCTGGCCAAGCTCGCCGCGGGCTCCCATCCCTTCCTCGACAAAATGAAGGGCGCCGAGCGCCCGCTCATGATCGTCGGCCAAGCTGCGCTTGCCCGTCCCGACGGCGCTGCCGTGCTCGCGCTCGCCGCCAAGGCTGCCCTTGCCATGGGCGCGGTCAAGCCCGGCTGGAACGGCTTCAGCGTATTGCACCATGCCGCCGCCCGCGTGGCCGGCCTCGACCTTGGGCTCGTGCCGGGGAAGGGAGGGCGCGACGTGGAAGCCATCCTCGACGGCGCCGCCAAGGGTGAGATCGATGTCGTCTATCTGCTCGGCGCCGACGAGATCGAAACGGAGCGGCTGGGCAAGGCCTTCGTCATCTATCAGGGCAGCCATGGCGACCGCGGCGCCCACCGCGCCGATGTCGTCCTGCCCGGCGCCGCCTATACGGAAAAGGAGGCGATCTTCGTCAACACCGAAGGCCGCCCGCAAATGACGGCCCGCGCCGTGTTTCCGCCGGGAGACGCGCGCGAGGATTGGACGATTCTGCGCGCGCTGTCCGCCGCGCTGGGGGCCAAGCTGCCCTTCGATAGCGTGACCGAGCTTCGCGCCAAGATGTTTGCCGCCTGCCCGGCGCTCGCGCTGATCGGCACGATCACCCCGGCCGATGCCGCCGCCATCGAGCGCCTCGCCGGCAAAAGCGGGAAAGTGGGCCGCGACCGTTTCGGCACGAGCATCGGCGACTTCTATCTGTCGAACGCCATCGCGCGGGCCTCCCCGCTGATGGCCGAGCAGAGCGCGCTCCATGCGAGCGCCAGCGAAGCGACCGGCACCCATGGCTGAATTCTGGTCGAGCTACGCGCTTCCCTTTGCGCTCATCGTGCTCGAGAGCCTCGTGCTCCTCGTCACGCTGCTCATCATCGTGGCGTTTCTGCTCTATGCCGACCGTAAAGTGTGGGCCGCGGTGCAGATGCGGCGCGGGCCGAACGTCGTGGGCCCGTGGGGCGTGCTGCAATCCTTCGCCGACCTCGCCAAATTCGTGTTCAAGGAGCCGCTGATCCCGGCCGGCGCCAATAAGGGCATTTTCCTGCTCGCGCCGCTCGTCACCGCGGGGCTCGCGCTCTCCGCCTGGGCGGTGATGCCCGTGGCCAAGAACTGGGCCGTCGCCGACATCAATGTCGGCATCCTCTACATCTTCGCCGTGTCGAGTCTTGCAGGTCTATGGCGTGATCATGGCCGGCTGGGCGTCGAACTCCAAATATGCCTTCCTCGCCGCGCTCAGATCCGCCGCGCAGATGGTCTCCTACGAAGTGTCCATCGGCTTCGTCATCATCACCGTGCTGCTCTGCGCGGGCTCGCTCAATCTGCAGCGACATCGTCGAAGCGCAAGACGGCCGCTTCGGGCTGTTCGGCTGGTACTGGCTGCCGCTCTTTCCGATGTTCGTCGTGTTCTTCATCTCGGCGCTGGCCGAGACCAACCGCCCGCCCTTCGACCTGCTCGAAGCGGAATCCGAGCTCGTGGCGGGCTTCATGGTCGAATATTCCTCGACCCCCTATATGCTGTTCATGCTCGGCGAATATGTCGCCATCGTGCTGATGTGCGGGCTCGGCACCGTGCTGTTCTTGGGCGGCTGGCTGCCGCCGTTCCCCGTGCCGCCCTTCACCTGGGTCCCAGGCGTGCTATGGTTCGCCCTGAAGGCATGTTTTCTGTTCTTCCTGGTGGCCATGGTCAAAGCCATGGTGCCACGCTACCGCTATGACCAGCTGATGCGGCTCGGCTGGAAGGTGTTCCTGCCTTTGTCGCTCGCTTTCGTCGTGATCGTGGCGGCAATCCTTCAGCTCTGGCAACGCGGAGCCTAACCGGAGAGGTGAGTGTGAGGCGCCTTGCGAACGCCGCTAAGTCCTTGTTGCTGATAGAATTTCTGTCAGCCTTCTGGCTTGCGCTGAAATATTTCGTCGCCCCCAAGGCGACCATCAACTACCCCTTCGAGAAGGGGCCGCTCTCTCCGCGTTTTCGCGGCGAGCATGCGCTCCGTCGCTATCCCAACGGCGAGGAGCGCTGCATCGCCTGCAAGCTGTGCGAGGCCATCTGTCCGGCGCAAGCCATCACCATCGAGGCGGGACCGCGCCGCAATGACGGCACGCGCCGCGCCACGCGCTACGACATCGACATGGTGAAATGCATCTATTGCGGCTATTGCCAGGAAGCCTGTCCCGTCGACGCCATTGTGGAGGGCCCGAATTTCGAGTTCGCCACCGAGACGCGCGAGGAGCTTTACTACGACAAGGACCGGCTGCTCGCCAATGGCGACCGCTGGGAGCGCGAGATCGCCCAGAACCTGGCGCTCGACGCCCCGTATCGGTGAACTCTCGGCGATGATCCTGTCCGCGCTGTTCTTCTATCTCTTTGCCGCGATGTGCGTGGGCGCGGGCTTCATGGTCGTCGCCGCGCGGAACCCGGTGCACGCGGTGCTCTTTCTCATCCTCGCCTTCTTCAACGCCGCCGGCCTCTTCGTGCTGCTCGGCGCCGAGTTTCTCGCCATGATCCTGGTCGTGGTCTATGTCGGCGCCGTGCTCGTGCTGTTCCTCTTCGTGGTGATGATGCTCGACGTCGACTTCGCCGAGCTGCGCGCGGGCTTCCTCAAATATCTGCCCATGGGCACCGTCATCGGCATCCTGTTCCTCGTCGAGCTGCTGTTCATTCTCGGCGCCTGGGTGACGGCGCCGGAGATCGCCCCGCAGGCGCCGATGGCGGCGGGCGTCAGCAATACCGCCGCGCTCGGCCAGATCCTCTATACGAAATATGTCTATCTGTTCGAGGCCGCGGGCATGATCCTGCTCGTCGCCATGATCGGCGCCATCGTGCTCACGCTGCAGCACCGCGAGAAGGTGCGGCGCCAGTCCGTCGACGCGCAAGTGGCGCGCACGCGCGCGAGCGGACTCGAAGTCGTCGAGGTCGAATTGGGGAGGGGGCTCTCATGACCGTCGGCCTCTCTCATTACCTCACCGTCGCCGCCGCCCTGTTCACCTCTGGGCGTGTTCGGCATTTTCCTCAACCGCAAGAACGTGATCGTGATCTTGATGTCGATCGAGCTGATGCTGCTCGCGGTGAACATCAATCTCGTCGCCTTCTCCGCCTTCCATGGCGATCTCGTGGGGCAGGTCTTCGCCCTGATCGTGCTCACCGTCGCCGCCGCCGAAGCCGCCATCGGCTTGGCCATCGTCGTCGTCTATTTCCGCAATCGCGGCACCATCGATGTCGCCAATATCGACCTCCTGAAGGGCTGAACCCCCGAACATGTATCAGGCGATCGTCTTCCTGCCGCTGCTCGGCGCGATCTTTGCGGGCTTTTTCGGCCGGCTCGTCGGCGCGCGCGCCTCGGAAATCATCACCACGAGCCTCGTGCTCGTGGCCGCGCTGCTCTCGTGTTTCGCCTTCTACGAGATTGCCATCCAGGGCCATGAGGAGAGGATCGAGCTCCTCCGCTTCATCGACTCGGGCGATCTGCACGCCGCCTGGGCGCTCAGGATCGACACGCTGACCGCGGTGATGCTGGTGGTGGTGACGCTCGTCTCGGGCCTCGTGCATCTCTATTCCATCGGCTACATGGAGGAGGACCCGCACCGGCCGCGCTTCTTCGCCTTTCTCTCCCTCTTCACCTTCGCCATGCTGGCGCTGGTGACCGCCGACAACCTCGTCCAGCTCTTCTTCGGCTGGGAGGGCGTGGGGCTGATGAGCTATCTCCTCATCGGCTTCTGGTACCACCGCCCCGCCGCCAATGCCGCCGCGATCAAGGCCTTCATCGTCAACCGCGTCGGCGATTTCGGCTTCGCGCTCGGCATCTTCGCCACCTTCACTTTGTTCAACTCCGTCCAATACGACACGATTTTCGCTTCCGCCCCGGACCAGGTCGGCAAGACCATGGAATTTCTGGGCATGCAGGTCGACGCGCTGACGCTGATCTGCCTCCTGCTGTTCATGGGCGCCATGGGCAAGTCGGCGCAGTTCCTGCTGCACACCTGGCTGCCCGACGCCATGGAGGGACCGACCCCCGTCTCGGCGCTGATCCATGCCGCCACCATGGTCACGGCCGGCGTGTTCATGGTGGCGCGGCTGTCGCCGCTCTTCGAGCTCGCGCCCATCGCGCTCGGTGTCGTCACGATCGTCGGCGCCACCACCGCCTTCTTCGCCGCCACCGTCGGCCTGGTGCAGACCGACATCAAGCGCGTGATCGCCTATTCCACCTGCTCCCAGCTCGGCTACATGTTCGTGGCCGAGGGCGTCGGCGCCTATGGCACCGGCATCTTCCATCTCTTCACCCACGCCTTCTTCAAGGCGCTGCTGTTCTTGGGCGCCGGCGCCGTGATCCACGCGCTGCATCACGAGCAGGACCTCCGCCGCATGGGGGGCTTGCGCAAGGTGCTGCCCTTCACCTGGGCGATGATGCTGGTGGGCACGCTGTCGCTCACCGGCTTCCCCTTCACCTCGGGCTATGTCTCCAAGGACGCCATCATCGAGGCGGCCTATGCCGCGCATTCGGCGGTGGGGAATTATGGCTTCGTGCTCACGGTGCTGTCGGCGCTGCTCACCTCCTTCTATTCCTGGCGGCTGATGTTCCTCTGCCTTCGAGGGCAAGCCGCGCGAGAAGCCGGAGGTGCTGGAGCATGCCCATGAGCCGCCCTGGGTCATGGGGCTGCCGCTCGTCATCCTCGCGCTCGGCTCGCTGCTCGCGGGCGCGATCTTCATGCGCTACTTCATCGGCGTGGATGAGGCGAGCTTCTGGCGCGGCTCGCTCGTCACCCATCGCCGCGGCGGCGCACGAGGTGCCGCTCTGGGTGATGCTCGCGCCCACGCTGATGATGGCGCTCGGCTTCGCCGTCGCCTGGTACTTCTATCTGCGCAATCCGCTCGTGCCCTTCGGCCTCGCCAAGCGCTTCCGCGGCGCCTATCTCTTCCTGCTCAACGCCTGGTATTTCGACGCGCTCTACGACCGGATCTTCGTGCGGCCGGCGCTCTGGCTCGGGCGCAAGCTGTGGAAGGTGGGTGACGGCAAGATCATCGACGGGATCGGGCCCGACGGCGTGGCCGCCCGCGTCATCGACATCACCAACCGCGTCGTCCGGCTCCAGACCGGCTACATCTATCACTACGCCTTCGTCATGCTGATCGGCGTCGCGCTCATCATCACCTACTTCCTGTTTTGGAGCGGGGGCCTGCCGCGATGAGCTATAGCTGGCCGATCCTCTCCACCATCACCTTCCTGCCGCTGCTCGGCGCGCTGCTCATCGCCGCCTTGCGCGGGCGCGACGAGAGCACCTTCCGCAACGCCCGCTTCATCGCGCTGTGGACCACGCTCGTCACCTTCGCGCTGTCGCTGCTGATGTGGCGCGATTTCGATCCGTCCACGGCGCAATTCCAGTTCATCGAGCACCGCGCCTGGCTCGGGCCGATCAGCTTCCGCATGGGCGTCGACGGCATCTCCATGCCCTTCGTCGTGCTGACCGCCTTCCTCATGCCGCTCTGCATCCTGGCAAGCTGGGTGGCCATCACCGAGCGCGTGAAGGAGTACATGATCGCCTTCCTCGTGCTCGAGACGCTCATGCTCGGCGTGTTCACGAGCCTCGACCTCGTGCTGTTCTATCTGTTCTTCGAAGGCGGCCTGATCCCGATGTTCCTGATCATCGGCGTGTGGGGCGGACCGCGCCGCGTCTATGCGAGCTTCAAATTCTTCCTCTACACGCTCGCGGGCTCGCTGCTGATGCTGCTCGCCATCATGGCCATCTATTGGCAGGCGGGCACCACCGACATTCCGACGCTGCTCAATTACGGCTTCCCGGCCTCGATGCAGACCTGGCTGTGGTTCGCCTTCCTCGCCTCCTTCGCGGTGAAGCTGCCCATGTGGCCGGTGCATACCTGGCTGCCCGACGCCCATGTGGAGGCGCCGACCGCGGGCTCCGTCATCCTCGCCGGCATCCTCTTGAAGATGGGCGGCTACGGCTTCTTGCGCTTCTCCATTCCGATGTTCCCGCTCGCCTCGGCCGCCTACGCCCCGCTCATCTTCGCGCTGTCGATCGTCGCCATCATCTACACGTCGCTTCGTGGCGCTCGCGCAAGAAGACGTGAAGAAGCTCATCGCCTATTCCTCCGTCGCCCATATGGGCTTCGTCACCATCGGCGTGTTCACCCTCACCATGCAGGGCCTGCAAGGCGGCATCTTCCAGATGCTGTCGCACGGCATCGTCTCCGCCGCGCTCTTCCTCTGCGTCGGCGTGATCTATGACCGCATGCACACCCGCGAGATCGCCGCCTATGGCGGGCTCGCCGACCGCATGCCGCTCTATGCCTTCTGCTTCATGGTGTTCACGCTGGCCAATGTCGGCCTGCCGGGCACGAGCGGCTTCATCGGCGAGTTCTTGAGCCTGTTGGGCGCCTTCCGCATCAATACCTGGGTGGCGTTCCTCGCCACGACCGGCATCATCCTCTCCGCCGCCTACGCGCTTTATCTCTATGGCCGGCTGATGTTCGGCAAATTGGAGAAGCCGGCGCTGCGCCTGATCAAGGATCTGACCTGGCGCGAGGTGGTGGTGATGACGCCGCTTGTCGCGCTCACCATCCTGTTCGGCTTTTACCCGGCGCCCATTCTCGATGCGAGCGCGGCCTCGGTCGACTCCCTGATCAAGAACTATCACCAGGCGCTTGCCGCCGCCGAGCAGGCGCGGCTCGCTTTGCTGCCTTAGGAGAGAGACGCGCTCGTGCTGCAATCCTTGCATCTTTCCGCCGCGGCGCCCGAGCTCACGCTCGCTATCGGCGCCATGGCGCTGCTGATGCTGGGCGTCGCCACGCGCAAAGAGCAGGGCGCGCTCGTGCTCTGGCTCGCCGTGCTCGTTCTCGCCGCCGCCGGCATCTTGGTCGCGCTCGGCAGCGGCACCACCACCCTGTTCGGCTGGCAGCTTCATCGTCGATCCCTTCGCCCGCGCCATGAAGCTGCTCACGCTCACCGGTGCCGCGGGGGCGCTCATCATGTCCTACGACTATTGGCGCGAGACCGGCCACATCAAATTCGAGTTTCCCGTGCTCGTGCTGCTCATCTCGACCGGCATGCTGATGATGATCTCCGCCAACGATCTCATCGCGCTCTATGTCGGGCTCGAGCTGCAGAGTTTGGGGCTGTATGTGATCGCGGCCTTCGCCCGCGATTCCCTCCGCTCGAGCGAGGCGGGGCTGAAATATTTTGTGCTCGGCGCGCTCTCCTCGGGCATGCTGCTCTATGGCGCCTCGCTCATCTATGGCTTCACCGGCTCGACCGAATTCGCCCGCATCGCCGCGGCGCTTGCAGAGCGGCAGCGCCAATCTCGGTCTCATCTTCGGCCTCGTATTTCTCTTGGCGGGCTTTGCCTTCAAGATCTCGGCGGTGCCCTTCCATATGTGGACGCCCGACGTCTATGAGGGCGCGCCGACCCCCGTCACCGCCTTCTTCGCCGCCGCACCCAAGCTTGCCGCCATGGCGCTGACGGTGCGCACTTTGTTCGCCGCCTTCCCGGACGTGGCGAGCCAATGGCAGCAGATCGTCGCCTTCCTCGCCATCGCCTCCATGGCGCTCGGCTCCTTTGCGGCAATCGGTCAGCGCAACATCAAGCGCCTGATGGCCTATAGCTCCATCGGCCATATGGGCTACGCGCTGGTCGGGCTTGCCGCCGGCAGCGCCGAGGGGGTGCAGGGGGTCATCATCTATCTCGCCATCTATCTCGCCATGACGCTCGGCACCTTCGCCTGCATCCTCGCCATGCGGCGGGATGGGCGCATGATCGAGGACATCGATCAGCTGTCGGGCCTGTCGCGCACGAGCCCGCTGATGGCCTTCATGCTCGCCATGCTGCTGTTTTCGCTTGCCGGCATCCCACCCCTTGCGGGCTTCTTCGCCAAGTTCTACGTGTTTCTCGCCGCCATCCATGCGGGCCTCTATGGATTAGCGGTCACCGGCGTGTTGTTGAGTGTGGTGGGCGCCTATTATTATCTCCGCATCGTCAAGGTCATGTATTTCGATGCGCCTGCCGAACCGTTCGAGCCGATGCCTCGGCCGCTTGCCGCGGTGCTGGCGGTGAGCGGAGTGTTCACCTTGTTCTTCTTCCTCTACCCCGCGCCGCTCGTGGCCGTCGCCGGAACCGCCGCCAAGTCCCTCTTTTGAAGTCTCGTCCAATGCCGTCCTTTGCCTCATCCTCCCCCAAGCTGCCGAGCGGTTATCGCTTGCTCCGGCTCGAAACGGTGGACTCCACCAATTCCGAGGCGCGCCGCCGCGCCGAGGCCGGCGAGCCCGGCCCGCTCTGGGTCTGGTCCGAGCGCCAATCCGCCGGCCGCGGCCGGGCCGGGCGGGAATGGCACTCCGAGCCCGGCAATTTGTTCGCGAGCCTGCTGATCGGCTTTAACTGCCCTTTGAGCGTGGCGAGCCAGCTCGCTCTCCTGGCCGGCGTTGCCGCCTATGACACCATCGCCAAGCTCCTCGACGAGGAGAAACGGGATCAGCTCCTGCTCAAATGGCCGAACGACGTGCTGCTTGACGGCGCCAAGGTCGCGGGCCTCCTGCTCGAAAGCACCAATGCCCCGCAAGCGCACCGCTCGACCGTGGTGATCGGCACCGGCATCAATCTCGCCCACCATCCCGACGAACTCGTTCAGCCCGCCACGAGCCTCGCCGATCACGGCGCCGAGGTCACGCCGGCCGCGGCGCTGGAGGCGCTTGCCGCCACGACCGAGACCTGGCTCCGGCGCTGGGAGGAGGGCGCCTCCTTCCAGGCGATCCGCCGCGCCTGGCTCGACCGGGCGGGTCCGACGGGGAGGCCGCTCCGCGTGCGCCTGCACGACGAGGAGGCCGAGGGCCTGTTCGCCGGGCTCGATTCCGGCGGCGCGTTGCGCTTGCTCATGAGCGACGGCGCCGAGCGCCGCGTCGCCGCGGGCGACGTCTTTTTCGGCGACCGTTAGGGTCCAGCCCGGAGACCATGTCCCGCCGCTCCGCCCGCCATGAGCCGGATTTCGTCTTCCTGCCCTTGGGCGGCGTGGGCGAGATCGGCATGAATCTCTACCTCTATGGCTACGGCCCGCCCGAGGATCGCGATTGGCTGATCGTCGACATGGGCGTGACCTTCGGCACCGAGAACGAGCCCGGCATCGACGTGATCCTGCCCGATATTCGCTTCCTCGAGGAGGAGCGGGCGAACCTCAAGGGGCTTCTCCTCACCCACGCCCATGAGGACCATTTCGGCGCCGTCGTGGATCTGTGGCCGCGGCTTGGCGGTGTGCCCGTCTTCGCCACGCCCTTCACCGCCGCCATGCTCAAATCGAAGCTCGGCGAGATCGGCATGCTGCGCGACTTTCCCCTCGAGATCATGCCGATGGGAAGCCGCCGCACCATCGGCCCGTTCGACGTCGAGCTTGTCAGCATGTCGCATTCGATCCCCGAGCCGTCCGCGGTCATGATCCGCACCCCGCTCGGCACCGCGCTCCATACCGGGGACTGGAAGCTCGACGAGAATCCGTTGACGAGCGCGCCCACCGACGAGCCGCGCCTCCGGGAGCTCGGGAAGGAAGGCGTCACCGCGCTCATCTGCGATTCGACCAACGCGGTGCGCGACGGCGTCTCCCCCTCGGAGGCCGACGTCGCCGTGACGCTCGAGCGCCTCGTCCGCGAGGCCCCGAAGCGCGTGGCGGTGACCACGTTCGCCTCCAACGTCGCGCGCATGGGCTCCGTCGCCAACGCCACCCGCGCCGCCGGCCGCGAGCTCGTGGTCGTCGGCCGCGCCATGTATCGCGTCATCGAGGCGGCGCAGGCCACGGGCTATCTCGACCCCGACCTCGCCTTCCACGCCGAGACCGAGTTCGAGGGCATCGCCGCCCGCAAGGTGGTGGCGCTGTGCACCGGCAGCCAAGGCGAGGCCCGCGCCGCCATGGCGCGCATCGCCGCGGGCGAGCATCCCAATGTGGCGCTCGAGGCCGGCGACCGGGTGATCTTCTCCTCCCGCACCATTCCCGGCAACGAGAAGGCGGTGGGGCGCATCCAGAACGCGCTCGCCGATGAAGGGATCGAGGTCATCACCGATCAGGACGCTCCCGTCCATGTCTCCGGCCATCCGCGGCGCGGCGAGCTCGAGCAGCTCTATCGCTGGGTGAAACCGAAAATCGCCGTGCCCATGCATGGCGAGGGGCGGCATCTCGAGGCGCATGCGCGCCTGGCCGAGAAGCTCGGCGTGAGCGAAGTGATCCGCGCCCGGAACGGCGCGCTGGTGCGGCTCGCGCCCGGACCCGCCACCATCATCGACGACGTGCCGACCGGGCGCCTCTATCGCGACGGCGCCATCATCACCCGCGCCGAAGACGGCCAGGTGCGCGAGCGGCGCAAGCTGAGCTTTGCCGGCTCGGTTTCGATCTCGCTCGTGCTCTCCGACAAGGGGGCGCTGCTCGCCGACCCGGAAGTGGCCTTGAGCGGCCTGCCGGCGACCAATATTCAGGGCGTGTCCTTCGAGAGCATTGCGCGGGATGCCGCCATCGGCACGATCGAGAGCATCCCCAGGCCCCGGCGCAAGGATCAGGCGCTGGTGAGCGAGGCCGTCCGCCGCGGCGTGCGCGCCGCCGTCAACCAGGCTTGGGGCAAGAAGCCCGTGTGCTCGGTGCTGCTGACGGTGCTATAGGCTTGAGGCTTGAGCTCGAATCCCACTGGCGTTTCCGCTGCTAGCCGGTGAGAAATGAGGACGTGATCGGACGCTTGAACCATGTGGCCATCGTCGTGCCGGATCTCGCGGCCGCAGCCGATGTCTATCGCAACGCCCTCGGCGCCAAGGTCTCCGACATGGTCGACCAGCCGGAGCATGGCGTGACGACGGTGTTCATCGAGCTGCCCAACACCAAGATCGAGCTCTTGGGCGAGCTCGGGGAGAACTCACCCATTGCCGGTTTCCTGAAGCGCAACCCCAACGGCGGCATCCATCACCTCTGCTACGAGGTCCCCGACATCAAAGAGGCGCGCGACCGGCTGCTCGCGGGAGGCGCGCGCGTGCTCGGCGACGGCGAGCCCAAGATCGGCGCCCATGGCAAGCCGGTGCTGTTTCTCCATCCCAAGGATTTCTGCGGCACGCTGGTCGAGCTCGAGGAGGCGTAGGCATGACGCTCGCCTTTGGCATCGCCATCTATCTTCTCATCTGGTGGGTGGTGCTGTTCGCCATGCTGCCGATCGGCGTGCGCACCCAGGCCGATGAGGGGAAGGTGGCGCCGGGCACGGCCGAAAGCGCGCCGCTCGCGCCGCGGCTCCTGCTCAAGATGCTCGCCACCACGCTGATTTCGGCGATCGTCTTCGCGGCGGTCTACGCCGTCGTCGAGCTTCATGTCATCTCGCTCGACGACATCCCCTTCCTGCCGCGTTACGAAACCATACGGTGAAGGCGGGGATGTGCGCGGCACAAAAAAAAGCAAGGTCCGATCGACCTTGCTCTTCAGTACACGACTCCTATTAGCTCCTCAGCCGGCGAACTCGCCGTCAATGGTGACAATCGGGAATGCTGGCTAAGGGCGGCAGCGCCGGTGCAACAACACCATGAGCGCGCCTGGAGCTACTTCCTCCCAAGACTTGGACCTGGTCCAATCTCAACGCGTGACTGCCGAGATCGTTACCGGTCCCGATCGCTCTCACGTTGTGTCGGCACACTAGCGCGCTTGCGCCAAATTGTCACCATCATTGTGACAGTCGGCGGTGATTTTCTGCCGATCTCTGCCGAATGAGCGTGTATTGGTAAGCTCCTTGCATGGTCAAAGTCGCGGTTGGGTGGTTCCGGGCGCCCCTGCAACTCTGACTATTGCCGCCTCTTCAGGCAATGTTCTCTCCCGCTATGAGAATAGGCCTCGGCGGCACGTGCCGAGGGCCGAGCGCCGCCCGTGCAGCGCTGCTTAGGCTCCGTTCCAGGATTGCTTCTCCTCGATAAAGTAAGCTATTAGCCGCGACATGCCGGCGGGAGGCTTCATGAAGGCCTCTGGCCGCGGCAGGCTCCATCGCGGCGGCTTTCCGCCCGCCCCTTACGACCGGCACCGCTGCCTATGCGCCTCAGCCGCTATTTCCTGCCTTTGCTGCGTGACGATCCGAAAGAGGCGGAGATCGTCTCCCATCGCTTGATGCTGCGGGCCGGCTTGATTCGCCAATCGAGCGCAGGAATTTATTCCTGGCTACCCTTGGGCTATCGCGTCTTGAGCAAGATCGAGCAGATCGTGCGCGAGGAGCAGGATCGGGCGGGCGCGCTTGAAATGCTCATGCCGACCATCCAGCCCGCCGAGATTTGGCGCGAGAGCGGCCGCTATGAGGTCTATGGCAAGGAGATGCTGCGCATCGCCGACCGCCATGAGCGGGAGATGCTGTATGGCCCCACCAATGAAGAGCTGATCACCGAGATCTTCCGCGGCGCGGTCAAGTCCTACAAGGAGCTGCCGCGCATCCTCTATCACATCCAATGGAAATTCCGTGACGAGATCAGGCCGCGTTTCGGCGTGATGCGGGGCCGCGAATTCCTCATGAAGGATTCCTATTCCTTCGACCTCACCGTCGAGGACGCGCGCAAATCCTACAACAAGATGTTCGTCGCCTATTTGCGCACCTTCGCCCGCATGGGCTTGAAGTCGGTGCCCATGGCCGCCGAGGCGGGGCCGATTGGAGGCGATTTAAGCCATGAATTCATCATCTTAGCCGATACCGGCGAGAGTGAGGTCTATTGCGACAAGGACCTGGTCGAGCTCGCAGTGCCCGGCGCCGACGTCGATTACGATGCCGATCTGGCGCCGATCGTCCGCGCCTTTACCGGCAAATACGCGGCCACGAGCGAGAAGCACGAGCCCGCCCGTTTTGCCAAGGAGGTGCCCGAGGGCAGGCGGGTGGCGGCGCGCGGGATCGAGGTCGGCCATATTTTCTTCTTCGGTACCAAGTACTCCGAACCCATGGGCTGCAAGGTCCAGGGACCGGACGGAGGTTTGGTGACGGTGCAGATGGGCTCTTACGGCATCGGCGTGTCGCGTCTCGTCGGCGCCATCATCGAGGCGTCCCACGACGCGGCGGGCATCATTTGGCCGAAGCAAGTGGCGCCGTTCGATGCCGGGCTCCTCAATCTGAAGGTGGGCGACGCCGACACCGACCGCGCATGCGAGGCGCTGTATGAGCGGCTCGAAGCGGCGGGCGTCAGCGTGCTTTACGACGACCGTGACGAGCGGGCAGGGGCCAAGTTCACGGCCTTCGATCTCATCGGGCTGCCCTGGCAGATCATCGTCGGCCCCAAGGGCGTCAA
This sequence comes from uncultured Alphaproteobacteria bacterium, assembly GCA_963792045.1. GTDB lineage: Bacteria > Pseudomonadota > Alphaproteobacteria > Rhizobiales > Methyloligellaceae > Methyloceanibacter. The sequence continues at coordinate 596,178 of CAWBUT010000011.1, read as the reverse complement.
GGCGGGCGAGGTCGAGCTCAAGGACCGCGCCACGGGCGCGCGCGAGACGCTGACCATCGAGGCGGCGGTCAATCGGCTGTTGAGCTCGGCAAGCGAGGCAAGGAAGGAAGCGGCATGAGCGCAGCGGACGGCACGCGGGCTTTCGCGCCCTTCGAATGGCTGGTGGCGCTGCGCTATTTGCGCGCCCGGCGCAAGGAGGGATTCATCTCCGTGATCGCCGGCTTCTCCTTCATCGGCATCATGCTCGGCGTGGCGACGCTGATCATCGTCATGGCGGTGATGAACGGCTTCCGCCAGGAGCTGTTCAACAAGATGCTGGGGCTGAACGGCCATGTCGTGGTGCACAGCCTCGACGGCAATTTCTCCGGCTTCGACGATGTCGCCGCCCGTTTGCGCGCCGTGCCCGGCGTCAAATATGCGATGCCGCTGATCGAGGGCCAGGTCATGGTCTCCACTCCCTCGACCTCGAGCGGCGCTCTCGTCCGCGGCCTGCGCGAGGCCGACTTGAAGCAGCTGAAAGCGGTGGGCAGCAACATCCGCTTCGGCACGCTCAACGGCTTCGACCAGCAGGCGGGTGTCGCGCTCGGATCGCGGCTCGCCAACGAGCTCAACGTCAAAGTGGGGGATAAAGTGACGCTGCTCACCCCGCGCGGCGCCTCCACCGCGCTCGGCACCGCGCCGCGGGTGAAGAGCTATCCGATCGTGGCCATCTTCGAGATCGGCATGTCGGAATATGATTCGAGCATCCTGTTCATGCCGCTCAACGAAGCGCAGCGTTATTTCAATCAGCCCGACAACGTCACCGTGCTCGAAGTGGTGCTCGATTCTCCCGACGAGGTCGGCAAGCTCGGACCTGAGATCATGGAGGCGGGCGGTCCCACCATCTACATCAGCGACTGGCGGCAGCGGAACGCGACCTTCTTCACCGCCCTTCAGGTCGAGCGCAACGTGATGTTCCTCATTCTCGCGCTGATCGTGCTCGTCGCCGCGCTGAACATCATCTCCGGCCTGATCATGCTGGTGAAGGACAAGGGCCACGACATCGCCATCCTGCGCACCATGGGCGCCACCCGCGCGTCCGTCATGCGCATCTTCTTCATCACCGGCGCCGCCATCGGCATCGTCGGCACGCTGGCGGGCTTAGGGCTAGGGCTGCTCGTCTGCCTCAACATCGAGCGCTTGCGCGAGTTCATCGGCTGGCTCACCGACACCGAGCTGTTCTCGCCCGAACTCTATTACCTCTCGCAAATGCCGGCGGAGATGGACACGGGCGAGACGGTCTCCGTCGTGGTCATGGCGCTCGTGCTGTCCATCCTTGCCACGCTCTACCCCTCCTGGAGGGCCTCGCGTCTCGATCCCGTCGAAGCCCTGCGCTACGAGTAGAGGCGGCACAAGGTGAACAGCCCTGAACGCGCGCCGGTGCTCCATCTCGACAGGCTCGAGCGCGTCTACGCGCAAGGCCCGCGCCACATCGAAGTCTTGAAGGGTGCGTCAGCCGCGTTCTATCCCGGCGAGACGGTGGCGCTGCTCGGGCCCTCCGGCGCCGGCAAATCGACGCTGCTCCACATCGCGGGCCTGCTCGAGCGCCCCGATGGCGGCCGGGTCCTGATCGACGGCATCGACTGCGCGCGGGCGAGCGAAGCCGAGCGCACGCGGCTCCGCCGCATGGAGATCGGCTTCATCTACCAGTTCCATCATTTGCTGCCGGAGTTCTCGGCGCTGGAGAACGTCGTGCTGCCGCAGCTCATCACCGGCAGGAGCCGCGTGGAAGCGGACGAGCGGGCGCGCCTCCTCCTGGAGGCGCTCGGGCTTGGCGAACGCTGGGAGCACCGGCCGGCACAGCTCTCGGGTGGCGAGCAGCAGCGCGTGGCCATTGCCCGAGCCGTCGCCAACGGACCGAAGCTCCTGCTTGCCGACGAGCCCACCGGCAATCTCGATCCGCCGACCGCCGAGCGCGTCTTCGATCAGCTCTTGTCGCTCGTGCGCCAGTCGGGCGTGGCGGCCGTGGTCGCCACGCACAATCTCGACCTTGCCGCCCGCATGGACCGCACCTTGCGGCTGGCCGACGGCCTCCTCGTCGAGGAGGAGGTCGTGGTGGCCACCGTCGAAACGTTTCGGGCGGGCGCCGGGCCTACTTGAGCGGCGGATGGCTGAGGGCGGCGGCAAGGGCTCGGCCACATAGGCCTGCTGATGATGGAAACAGCCGCTCAGCCCGAGTGATGCCGCCACGAGCAGGGCAGCAATGACGATCTTACGCGTGTACATGACGAATTCCCCCTGTTGGATGACGCGGTCTTAAGCCCGCGCGCTTTAGGAAAGGGTTACCCCGGGCCGTAACCTTGATGGGCCGTCTTCCAAACCCGCGCTCAGGCTGAATTGTTCCTTGCTTTCGTAGGGCTTGCGCCAGGAACGAAAAGAGAACAATGTTCAGCCATGCGCGAGACGGAGCCGCCGTGGAAAGTCTGGATATGTCGCACAAGCGGCAACAATAGGGCCCTCGAATCCGGCAGCCTGACATCTCCCGCTAGCGGGCCGGCATTCAGGAGCCGTGACCCTTGGCTGATCATCCCTTCGTGCATCTGCGCGTGCACTCCGCCTATTCGCTGCTCGAAGGGGCGCTGACCATCCCGCGCCTCGCGGCCCTTGCCCGCGCCTGCGGGATGCCGGCGCTCGCGCTCACCGACTCCAACAATCTCTTCGGCGCGCTCGAATTCTCCGAGACCCTCGCCAAGGCCGGCATCCAGCCCATCCTCGGCTGCACGCTGTCCTTGAGCTTTGCCGCGCCGGAGGAGGGCGCCATGAGCAGCGAGCCGCGCGGTTCCCGCGCGGAGGGGCGTATCGCCCTGCTCGCCAAGGACGCAGGCGGCTACGCCAACCTCATGCGCCTGTCGAGCATCGCCTATCTCGCCGCCGCCGAGACGGGGGAGGTGGTCACCTTCCTTCCGACCCTCGCCGCGCATGCCGACGGCCTGATCGCGCTCACCGGCGGTCCCGACGGGCCGATCGACCTCGCTCTTGCCGCCGGCAATTCCGAGCTTGCCCGCGCCCACCTCGAAGCGCTGCGCGAGATCTTCGGCGACCGCCTCTATGTGGAGCTGCAGCGTCACGGGCTGCCGCAAGAGCGCGCGGTCGAGCCGCATCTGCTCGATCTCGCCTATCGACATGGGCTTGCCCATCGTCGCCACCAACGAGCCCTATTTCGCCGCCGCCGACGATTTCGAGGCCCATGACGCGCTCATCTGCATCGCGCAAGGAAGCTATGTCGCCGTCGACGACCGGAGGCGCCTCAGCCCCGAGCATTATTTCAAGACCGCCGAAGAGATGAGCGCGCTCTTCGCCGATCTCCCCGAGGCGCTGGCGAACACGATCGAGATCGCGCGGCGCTGCGCCTTCCGGCCGAAGGAGCGCGCGCCGATCCTGCCCCAATTCCTCACCGGCGACAGCGCATCCGTTGCGCAAGGGGAGATCGAGGCGGCCGAGCTCAGGCGTCAATCCGAAGCGGGACTTGCGCGGCGCCTGGCCGAGGAGGGGCCGGCACCGGGCCACGACGCGGAAGGCTACCGCGAGCGCCTCGCCTTCGAGCTCGGTGTGATCACCGGCATGAACTATCAGGGCTATTTCCTCATCGTCGCCGATTTCATCCAATGGGCGAAGGCGCGGGGCATCCCCGTCGGCCCGGGACGCGGATCGGGCGCGGGCTCGCTCGTGGCCTGGGCGCTCACCATCACCGACCTCGACCCGATCCGCTTCGGCCTCCTCTTCGAGCGCTTCTTAAATCCGGAGCGCGTGTCGATGCCCGACTTCGACATCGATTTCTGTCAGGACCGGCGCGACGAGGTGATCGCCTATGTGCGCGAGCGCTACGGCGCCGACCGCGTGGCGCACATCATCACCTTCGGCAAGCTCCAGGCCCGCGCGGTCTTGCGCGACGTGGGCCGCGTGCTGCAAATGCCCTACGGTCAGGTCGACCGGCTGTGCAAGCTCGTCCCCCACAATCCCGCCAACCCCATCACGCTGCCCCAAGCCATCGCCGCCGAGCCAAGGCTGCAAGAGGCCCGCGACAACGAGCCGATCGTCGCCAAGCTGCTCGATATCGGCCAGCGCCTCGAAGGCCTCTACCGCCACGCCTCGACCCATGCCGCGGGCGTGGTCATCGCCGACCGGCCGCTGATCGAGCTCGTGCCGCTCTACCGCGACGCGCGCGCCCAGCTCCCGGCGACGCAATACAACATGAAATGGGCGGAAGCCGCGGGGCTCGTGAAGTTCGACTTCTTGGGGCTCAAGACCCTGACCGTGATCGAGACGGCGCGCGCGCTTCTTGCCCGCCGCGGCATCGCGCTCGATCCCGCCCGGCTCCCGCTCGACGACGCGCGCACCTACGAGCTCTTGCAGCACGGCGACACCGTCGGGGTGTTCCAACTCGAAGGCGCGGGCATGCGCGACGTCTTGCGCAAGCTCAAGCCCGACCGCTTCGAGGACATCATCGCCATCGTGGCCCTCTACCGGCCGGGCCCCATGGACAATATCGACAGCTATGTGAACCGCAAGCACGGGCGCGAGGAGCCGGACTATCTCGATCCCAAGATCGCGCCGATCCTGGAAGAGACCTATGGCGTCATCATCTACCAGGAGCAGGTGATGCAGATCGCGCAAACCCTGTCCGGCTTCTCCCTCGGCGAGGCCGATCTGCTCCGCCGCGCCATGGGCAAGAAGATCAAGAAGGAGATGGACAAGCAGCGCGCCCGCTTCGTCGACGGCGCCATCGCCAATGGCGTCGACCGCGGACGCGCCGAATATATTTTCGAGCTCGTGGCCAAGTTCGCGGGCTACGGCTTCAACAAGTCCCACGCCGCGGCCTATGCGCTCATCGCCTATCAGACCGCTTATCTCAAGGCCAACCACGCCATCGAGTTCATGGCCGCCTCCATGACGCTCGACATCGGCAATGCCGACAAGCTGAACGGCTTTGCGCAAGAAGCGCGCCGTCTCGGCATCCGCATCGAGCCGCCCTCGATCAATCATTCCGAGACGGGCTTCCTGCCGAACGACGGCGCCATTCGCTATTCGCTTGCCGCGCTCAAGAATGTCGGCCGCCACGCGGTCGACCATATCGTCGCCGAGCGTGAGGAGCGTGGCCCGTTTCGCAACCTCGCCGACTTCGCCCAGCGCATCAACCCGCGCTCGGTCAACAAGCGCGCGCTGGAGACGCTTGCCGCCGCTGGCGCGCTCGACGAGCTCGGGTCCGACCGCGCCACGGCCTATGCCAATGTCGATCGCATCATCGCCGCGGGCTCACGCTCGCTCGAGGCGAGCGCCGAAGGCCAGAACGACCTCTTCGCCGGCGCCTCGCGCGAACCGCCGCCGATCGACTTCCGGCCCGCCAAGCCCTGGGTTCCGACCGACCGGCTGGGGCGCGAATTCGAGGCCGTCGGCTTCTTTCTCACCGGCCATCCGCTCGACGATTACCGAGACGTGCTGGAGACGCTCGGCGCCGAGACCTGGGCCGAGTTCGCCACCAAAGCGCGGATGCGGCGCGTCGTCGGCACCGTCGCCGGCACCGTGCTCGCCAAGCGCGAGCGGAAGGGCAAGAGCGGCAATGCCTACGCCTTTGTCTCCTTCTCCGATCCGACCGGCCAGTTCGAGGCGGTGGTCTTCTCCGAAGCCTTGGCGGCCTCCCGCGAGCTGCTCGAACCCGGCACCGCGGTCCTGCTCGAGCTCGAGGCCGAAGCCGACGGCGACACCATCAAGACCCGGGTGCAGAGCCTGAGGTCGCTCGACCGCGCGGCCGAAGGCTGCCATTCCGGCATGAAGATCTATCTCGACGGCACCGCCGCCTTGGACCCGCTCGCCGAGCAGATCGGCACCTATGGAGGGCAGGGGCAGCTCCGGCTCGTGCTCCGCCTCGACGACCTCTCCCGCGAGGTCGAGTTCCTGCTGCCGCAGGGGATCGACGCCACGCCGAAGCAGCGCAGCGCGCTCAAACTGGTCGAGGGCGTGGCGGCCGTGAGCGTGCTGTAAGGCAGGCAAATCAGGGCCTCGGCGCCCTTGCCAAGGCGCCACCCCCTGCCTATAAACCCCTCATCTCACACGCGGGATCAAAGCGTCGTCTAGGCTTATCGACCTTAGCCTGGCGCTCGCTCCGGTGACCGGCTCTTTCCACCGGTCCTCACGCCCGCGGCGGCAGAACCGGAAAAAGGAGAAGCAGTCCCATGGCACTGCCCGATGTCACTATGCGCCAGCTCCTTGAGGCTGGCGTGCATTTCGGTCATCAGACCCATCGCTGGAATCCGAAGATGGCACCGTTCATCTACGGGTCGCGCAACAACATCCACATCATCGATCTCACCCAGACCGTACCGCTCCTCCACCAGGCGCTGCTCGCCGTTGCCGACACCGTGGCCAAAGGCGGCCGCGTCCTCTTCGTCGGCACCAAGCGGCAAGCGTCGGAGGCGATCGCCGATGCCGCGCGCTCTTGCGCCCAATACTACGTCAATCACCGCTGGCTCGGCGGCACGCTGACCAATTGGCGCACCATCTCGAACTCGATCCGGCGTCTCAAATCGCTGGAGGAGCTGCTGTCGGGGGAGACCCACGGCCTCACCAAGAAGGAGCTCCTCCAGCTCACCCGCGAGAAGGATAAGCTCGAGCGGTCGCTCGGCGGCATCAAGGACATGGGCGCGCCGCCCGACCTCATGTTCGTGATCGACACCAACAAGGAGGCGATCGCCGTCGCCGAGGCGCGCAAGCTGAACATGCCGGTGGTCGCCATCGTCGATTCGAACTCCGACCCCGACGGGATCAGCCACCCCGTTCCCGGCAACGACGACGCCGGTCGCGCCATCACGCTTTATTGCGATTTGGTCGCGCGTGCCGCCATCGACGGCATCGAGCGGGCTCAAGGCTCGGCCGGTGTCGATCTTGGCGCCGCCGAGGAGCCGAGCGAGCCCGGCTTGGACGAAGAGGGCGAGGGGGAAGCCGTGGCTGCGCGTCCCAAGCCGCGCGCGCCTGCGCCGAGCGGCGAGCGCAAGGGCCCGCGGCGGAAGCCCGGGCGCAGCGATTCCCGTGGCCCCGGCGGTGGCAACGCCCGGCCGCATGGCGGTGGTCCCGCCCGCAAGCCGAAGGCCGCGCCGCCAGCCGACAGAGCAGGCCGCGGACGACAAGGCTTAGACGCGAGGCGAACCCTCGGGCGGCAGGTCAGGCAGAGGCGAGAGCATGGCGAATATCACGGCGACGATGGTGAAGGACCTGCGCGAGAAGACCGGCGCCGGCATGATGGATTGCAAGGCGGCGCTCGCCGAGGCCAAGGGCGACATGGAGGCCGCGGTCGATTGGCTGCGCACCAAGGGCCTGGCCAAAGCGGCCAAGAAGGCCGGGCGCGTGGCGGCGGAAGGCTTGATCGGCCTCGCCACCGACGCGAAGGAGGCGGCGCTGGTCGAGGTCAATTCCGAGACCGACTTCGTCGCGCGCAACGAGACCTTCCAGAAGATGGCGGCCGCCATCGCGCAAGCCGCGCTCAAAGCCAAGGGCGATCTCGACAAGCTCGCCCAATGCAAAATATGAGGGCGGCAAGACGACTGTGGCCGAGACCCTCAAAGAGATGATCGCCACCATCGGCGAGAACATGACGCTGCGACGGACCGCCTATCTCGCCGCCAAGAAGGGCGCGGTGGCGAGCTATGTGCACAACATGATGGCTCCCGGGCTCGGCAAGATCGGCGTCATCGTCGCGCTGGAATCCGAAGGCGACGCCGAAGCGCTCAAGGCCTTCGGCCGCCAGGTTGCCATGCACATTGCCTTTGCCAATCCGCAGAGCATCGATGTCGACAAGCTCGACAAGGCGCTGGTCGAGCGCGAGCGGGCGGTGCTGACCGAGCAGGCGAAGGAATCGGGCAAGCCCGCTCCCGTGATCGAAAAGATGGTCGAGGGACGCTTGCGCAAATTCTACGAGGAGGTGGTGCTGCTCGCCCAACCCTTCGTGCACGATTCCGAAACGAGCGTCGCCAAGGCCTTGGCCGCGACGGAGAAGACGATCGGCGCCCCGATCAAGATCGCGGGCTTTTACCGCTTTGCGCTCGGTGAGGGCATCGACCGTCCGGAGGGCGATTAGGCCCGAAGGCCGGCTAGGCGTGAAGCGTGGGCGAGGGCTCTTCACCGCATCGCCTAGGACGCGGTGAGAACGGGCAGATGGGAGGGAGGCTGATGGCACGAACGACAGCGGCCCCTGAGCTTCGCTACCGCCGCGTCCTCCTCAAACTGTCGGGCGAGGCCCTCAAGGGAACGAAGGGCTACGGCATCGATCTCGACGTGCTCGCGCCCATCGCCCGCGACATCGCCAAGACCGTTGCCCTTGGCGCCGAGATTTGCCTCGTGGTCGGCGCGGGAAACATCTATCGCGGCTTGATGGCCACCGAAGTCGGCATGGACCGGGCGCGCGCCGATTACATGGGCATGCTGGCGACGGTCATGAATTCCCTCGCGCTGCAAACCGCGATCGAGCGTGAGGGCCAGCCGGCGCGAGTGCTGTCGGCGATCCCGATGCCCACGGTGTGCGAGGCCTATATCCGGGACAAGGCGCTCGACCATCTGGCCAAGGGCCGGGTCGTGATTTTCGCCGGCGGCACCGGCAACCCCTATTTCACCACCGACACCGCCGCCGCGCTGCGCGCGGCCGAGATGGGCTGCGACGCGATCCTGAAAGGGACCCAGGTGGATGGCGTCTATGACGCCGACCCGGCCAAGAACAAGGCTGCCCGCCGCTACGACCAGCTATCCTATAACGACGTGCTCGAGCGGGATTTGCGCATCATGGACGGCGCCGCGATCGTCCTTGCCCGGGACAATCGGATTCCGATAATTGTGTTTTCAATCAAGCGCCAAGGCGGCTTGGCTGCGGTGTTGCAAGGAGAGGGCCCTTTCACCACGATCAGGAGCGAGGAAGGGGTATAACCGCAAAGACCCCAAGGGCTTGCACCGGGCCGGCCGCGCCGGCCCCAAGCGTAAGGACGAGCCGGGCGAAGGGGGGAAGGCGACATGGCGAGCTTCGACCTTAAGGAGATCGATCGGCGAATGCGTGGCGCGCTTGTCGTGCTGAAGCAGGAATTTGGCGGCTTGCGCACCGGCCGCGCGAGCGCGAGCCTGCTCGATCCGATCATGGTGAATGCCTATGGCAGCCCGATGCCGCTCAACCAGCTCGCCACCGTCAACGTGCCCGAGCCGCGCCTCATCACGGTGCAGGTCTGGGACAAGACGCAAGTCGGCGCCGTCGATCGGGCCATCCGCGAATCCGACCTCGGCCTCAACCCCGTGGTGGAAGGCCAGCTCTTGCGGCTTCCCATTCCGGAGCTCAACGAGGAGCGCCGCCATGAGCTCGCCAAGGTGGCGCACAAATACGCCGAGCAGGCCCGCGTGGCGGTGCGCAATGTGCGCCGCGACGGCATGGAGCACTTGAAGAAGGCGGAGAAAGACGGCGAAATGGGCAAGGACGAGCACCATTCCCTTTCAACCAAGGTGCAAGAGTTGACCGATAAGATCATCAAGGAGATCGACGAGACCTTGGCGAGCAAGGAAGCCGAGATCATGCAGGTCTAGGCCGCCGGCAAGAGAGGAAGCGGCCCTTGCCGCGAGAGGAGCACCGCGAACGTGACGCTTGCCATCGATAAGCTCGACTGGGCGGCGGGTGAGCCGCCCGTCCCCCGCCATATCGCCATCATCATGGACGGCAATGGCCGCTGGGCCGCCGGCCGCAGCCTGCCCCGCGCCGAGGGCCATCGTCAGGGGGTGGAGAGCGTGCGGCGCACGGTGAAGGCCGCGCTCGAGCTCGGCATCACCCATCTCACTTTGTTCAGCTTCTCCTCGGAGAATTGGACGCGCCCGCGCCAGGAGATCCAGGATCTCTTTGGCCTCTTGCGGCGCTTCATCCGCCGCGACCTGGCCGATCTGCACAAGCACGGCGTCAAGATCAGGGTCATCGGCAGCCGTGCCGGGCTCGAGCCCGACGTGCTGCGCATGATGGAGGACGCCGTCGAGCTCACCAAGGATAATTCCGCGCTTCACCTCACCATCGCCTTCAACTACGGCGCCCGCGATGAGATCGCGCGGGCCGCGCGCCGCATCGCCGAAGGGGTGGCACGCGGCGAGATCGCGCCCGAGGACGTGACGCCCGAGCGCTTCGGCGACCATCTCGACACGAGCGGTCTTCCCGACCCCGACCTGCTCATCCGCACGAGCGGCGAGCTTCGCCTGTCCAACTTCCTGCTCTATCAGCTCGCTTATGCCGAGTTCGTCTTCGTCGACACTTACTGGCCCGACTTCTCGCGCGAGACGCTGGAAGCGGCCATCGCCGAATATCAGCGGCGAAGCCGCCGATTCGGCGGCCTCGCGGCGAGATCCACCGCGTGAGGCCTCTCGATGCGGCAGGGGCCGGACGCGGCCCCAAATCCGTGCCCGCCAAATCCGAGATGGTGAAGCGCGTCGGCTCGGCGATCGTGCTCGCCGCGGTCGCGCTCGGCGCCGTGGTGGCGAGCCCGTGGACCTTCGTCGTGCTGGTCATCGCCGCGGGCGCGACGATCGCCTGGGAATGGGGCAGGCTCGTCCGCGGCGGAGGATGGGACGCGATTGCGCTGCTGCAGACCGCAGGCGTAGCGGCGGTGGCGATCTGCGTCACCCTCGGCCGTCCCGGCCTCGCGCTTGGCGGCCTTGCTTGCGCCGCTATCGCCATCGCGCTTGTGAGCGTCTCGACCGGCAGGCTCGCCTGGTCGCTGCTTGGCCTCGCCTATGCGGCACTGCCGGCTTGGGCGCTTGTCTGGCTGCGCAGCGACGAGGCCTTGGGCGTGGCCGCGCTCCTCTACCTTTTCGCCGTCGCCTGGACCACGGATACGGCCTCTTATTTCGCGGGCACCCTGATCGGCGGCCCGAAACTCGCGCCCCGCATCTCCCCGCACAAGACCTGGAGCGGGCTCATTATCGGGGCGCTTACGCCGGCCCTGATCGGCTATGCTTTCGCCCTCGTGCTGAAAGGGACGTCCGGCCTGAAGCTGGCGCTGGTGAGCATTGCGATCGCCGCCGCCTGCCAGATCGGGGATTTGAGCGAAAGCGCGGTGAAGCGGCAATTCGGGACCAAGGACATGAGCCATCTCATTCCCGGCCATGGCGGCCTTCTCGATCGTATCGACGGCCTCCTGATCGCGGCCCTTGCCGCCGGTCTGATCGCGTTGCGCGACCCGAGCCATCCGGGTCGCGGGCTCTTGATGTGGTGAGGTGATGACGGTGCTGACGCGACTGCGATCGCTCGACAGGAGCGCCCCTGCGCCCGCACGGCGCCCCCGGCGCATCTCGGTGCTCGGGGCCACGGGCTCGATCGGCTTGAGCACGCTCGATCTCATCGGCCGCGATCCGTCCGCCTTCGACGTCGTGGCGCTGACCGGCGGCCGCAATGTCGACCGCCTTGCCGAGCTTGCGATCAAGCATCGGGCGGAGCTCGCCGTGATCGCCGATCCCGCCTGCTACGCCGAGCTCCGCGCAGCCCTTGCCGGCACCGGCATCGCCGCGGCGGCGGGCAGGGAGGCCCTGACCGAGGCGGCGTCGCGACCGGCCGACTGGGTGATGGCGGCGATCGTCGGCGCCGCCGGCCTCGAGCCGACGCTCGCCGCAGTACGGCAAGGAACCGCAACGGCACTCGCCAACAAGGAATGCCTGGTCTCGGCCGGCGAGATTTTCATGGCCGAGGTCGCCCGCTGCAAGACGACGCTGCTGCCCGTCGATTCGGAACATTCAGCCGCGCTGCAAAGCATGGCCGGCGCGCCTCCGGGCGCCATCGAGAAGGTGTGTCTCACCGCCTCGGGCGGACCCTTCCGCTCCTGGAGCCTGGCCGAGATGGCCCATGTGCGCCCCGAGCAAGCCCTCAATCACCCCAACTGGTCCATGGGACCGAAGGTGACCATCGATTCGGCGACGCTCATGAACAAGGGGCTCGAGCTCATCGAGGCGCATCATCTCTTCGCCCTTGGCCCCGACCAGCTCGACGTCTTGATCCATCCCCAGTCGATCGTGCACTGCCTCGTCTCCTATCGCGACGGCGCGGTGCTCGCGCAGCTGAGCTGCCCCGACATGCGCACCCCCATCGCCTACAGCCTCGCCTGGCCCGAGCGCATGCATGTGCCGACCGAGCGCCTCGATTTGGCCAAGCTCGGCACGCTGTCCTTCGAGCTGCCCGACGAGGCGCGCTTTCCGGCGCTGCGCGTCGCCAAGGCGGCGCTCGCCGCGGGCGGCGGCGCGACCACGGTGCTCAATGCCGCCAATGAGGTGGCAGTGGAAGCGTTCTTTGCCGGCCGCATCGCCTTCCTCGCCATCGCGAGCCTGGTCGAGGCGACGCTCGAGGCTGCGGCCGATCTCGCCGCGGCGCGGCCGTCCGCTGTCGAGGAGGTGCTTGCCGTCGACGCCGAGGCAAGGGCCCGCGCGGCCTTATTGCTGCCCCGGTTTGCAAACTTATGATCGAGCGGCTAAGAAGATCAGAAGCCGAGGACAACTCCCATCATGGACACGATAATTAACCTTACGGCCGGCTTCGGCGACACCGTTCTCGGCTATCTCTTGCCCTTCCTCTTCGTCCTCACCATCGTGGTCTTTTTCCACGAGCTCGGTCACTTCCTCGTGGCGCGCTGGTGCGGCGTCGCCGTCAAAGTCTTCTCGATCGGCTTCGGTCCTGAGATCGTCGGTTTCAACGACCGCCACGGAACGCGCTGGCGGCTGTCTTGGGTGCCGCTCGGCGGCTATGTGAAGTTCATCGACGATGAGAACGTGGCCAGCGCGCAAGGCCACAAGGCGCTCGAAGCGTTGTCCGAGGAAGACCGCAAGCGCAGTTTCCAGGGCAAGTCCTTGGGCGCGCGCGCCGCGGTGGTGGCCGCCGGCCCGCTCGCCAATTTCGTCCTCGCCATCGTCATCTTCACGCTGATTTTCAGCTTCTTCGGTGAGCGCATCACCGCCGCCAAGGTCGATATCGTCAATCCGGGCAGCGCGGCGGAGCGGGCGGGCTTTCAAGCGGGCGACCGCGTCCTCAGCGTCGATGGCCAGAAGATCGAGAGCTTCGGCGAGATGCAGCGCATCGTCGGCACGAGCGCCGACCAGCCACTCACCTTCACGGTGGAGCGCGCCGGCAAGACGCTCGACATCGTGGCGACGCCCGAGCGCAAGGAGATCACCGACCGCTTCGGCAACACCATGCGCATGGGTCTATTGGGGATTCAGCGCACCGCCTCGCCCGACGATTGGACGCTCAAGCGCCATGACCCCATCACCGCCTTCGGCATGGCGGTCAAGGAATGCTACTTCGTCGTCTCCCGCTCCCTCGGCTATCTCTATGACGTGGTCACCGGCCGCGAAGCGGCGGATCAATTGGGCGGACCGATTCGAATCGCGCAAGTGTCCGGCCAAGTCGCCGCGGCGGGCTTTATTGCACTTCTCAACCTCGCCGCCGTGATTTCGGTCAGTATTGGCATGTTAAACCTGTTCCCAATACCGATGCTGGATGGCGGTCATCTTCTTTTCTACGGTATCGAAGGGCTGCGGGGCCGGCCCTTGAGCGAGGCGACCCAGGAAATCGGTTTCCGCATTGGCCTCGCTTTCGTGCTTATGCTAATGATTTTCGCGACCTGGAATGATCTGATTCATTTGAAGTTTTTGTAGACAACCGTGCCGTGCAAAAGCGCCGGGGTGGGCTTTGCGCGGCATAGTGTTGCCTGAGGGTTAGGAATCCAAAATCGGCCACAAACAGTGGCCAGTTTCGATCCCGAGTACTGCGTCTTGAGGGGGATCGGCGCGTGAGGGGACAACGCCCATAATGGTGCGGTGGGTAGCCAGAGGACTGCTTGCAGTCCTCCTCGCGATCAGTGTTGTCCCGCTTTCGCTTTGCCTAAGCGTAAGCCTGGGCGACCTGTCGGCGCACGCCCAGGCCGGCGGCGTCATCAAGACCATTCGCGTCGAAGGCAATAAGCGCGTCGAGCCGGAGACGGTCCGCTCCTATCTCACCTTCTCCTCCGGCGACGCCTACGATCCAGCCCGCATCGACGAATCGTTGAAGGCCTTGTTTGCCACCGGCCTGTTCCAAGACGTGCGCATCCGCCGCGACGGCGCGACCGTGGTCATCGTCGTGGTCGAGAATCCCATCGTCAATCGCGTGGCCTTTGAGGGGAACCGCGAGATCGAGGACGCGACCCTGACCTCGGAGGTCCAGCTCAAGCCGCGCGCCGTCTATACCCGAGCCCGGGTGCAGACTGACGTCCAGCGCATCCTCGATCTCTATCGCCGCCAGGGCCTCTATGCGGCGCAGGTCGACCCTAAGATCATCAATCTCGACAATAGTCGCATCGACGTGGTGTTCGAGATCAACGAGGGGCCCAGCACCAAGGTCCGCTCCATCAACTTTATCGGCAACTATGCCTTCAGCGATTCCCAGTTGCGTTTCGTCATTTCGACGACCCAGCACAACATTCTGAGCTTCCTCAAGAACACCGACGTCTACGATCCGGACCGCTTGAGCCTCGATCGCGAGCTGTTGCGTCAGTTCTACCTCAAGAACGGCTATGCCGACGCCCGCATCCTTTCGGCCACGGCCGATCTCGACCGTGACGGCCGCGGCTTCTTCGTCACCTTCACCATCGATGAGGGCGAGCGCTATCGATTCGGCGTCATCGATGTCGAGAGCAGCCTCCCCTCCATCAACGTCGATGCCTTGCGGGGCGACATCCTGTCCCGGCAGGGGCGCGTCTATAATGTCGAGAAGATCGAAAAGACGGCCGAGGCGCTGACCATCGCCGCCAGCCAGCAGGGCTATGCCTTCGCGCAAGTGAAGCCGCGATTCGATCGCGACGAGGCTGGGCACGTGATGAACATCACCTACGTCATCGACGAAGGCCCGCGCGTCTATATCGAGCGCATCAACATCATCGGTAATTTTCGCACCCACGACGATGTCATCCGCCGGGAGTTCCGCTTGGCTGAAGGAGACGCCTTCAACCGCTTGCTGATCGAAGCGGCCAGGCGACGCTTGCGGGCGCTGGGATTCTTCAAGACGGTGGACATCGATACCGAGCCCGGGACCTCGCCTGACCGGATCATCGTCGACGTCAAGGTGGTCGAGCAGCCGACGGGCGAGCTCTCCTTCGGCGTCGGCTATTCCACGAGCGAAGGCGTGATCGGCGACATCAGCGTCACCGAGCGCAACCTCATGGGCAAAGGTCAATATGTGCGCCTTGGCTTCTCCGGCAGCTTGGAGCGGGCGCAAGTCGATTTCAGCTTCACCGAGCCGCATTTCCTCGACCGCAACATGGCGGCAGGGTTTGATCTCTTTTACAAGGAAGTCGATCTGACGAGCGAGGCGTCGTTCCAGGAGCGCGACGCGGGCGGCGACATCCGGCTCGGCTTCCCCATCGCCGAGAACACGCAGCTTGGTCTCCGATATAAGTTTGAGCAGGAGACGATCTTTGGCGTTCTCGACAACGCCTCGCTCGCGGTGAAGCAGGCCGCAGGCACCGTCGATGTCTCGAGTACCGGCTATACCATCGCCTACGACACGCGGAACTTGCCGCAAGCGCCGACGAGCGGCGTGTTCGCGTCCTTTTCGCAGGACCTCGCCGGCATCGGCGGCGACGTGAACTACTTCCGATCGGGCGCCGATGCACGCGGCTATTATCCCATCACCAACAAGATCACCTTGGTCGGCCGCATTCAGGGCGGCGTCATCGAGGGCTGGGGCGGCCAGGATGTCCGCTTGACCGACCTGTTCTTCAAGGGCGGCGAGACGATCCGAGGCTTTGACCGCGCCGGCTACGGTCCGCGTGACGCCTGCGAGAACCCGGTCACCCACCACAGGGTCGCGAACTGCCGCAGAGATCCCCTCGGCGGCCAAATCTATTGGGCCTCGACCGCCGAGATCCGCTTTCCCTTCCCCTACATACCCGACAGCCTCGGTATGCAAGGCGCCGTGTTCGTGGATGCCGGCTCGCTGTTCGACCCGAGCGGTCTGGCCACGAGCGCTGTGAACCAGGAAGGAAGCTATATTCTCGACGACCAAGGCATCCGCCTGTCGACGGGTTTCAGCATCATCTGGCAATCCCCCTTGGGACCGCTCCGCGCCGACATCGCCGACGCTCTGCTCAAAGCCGAATTCGACAAGACGCAGATTTTCCGCTTCGGCGCCTCGACCAACTTCTGAGGCCTTGCATCTCTTTGGCGGGGGCATCATTGCTGATGCCGCAACGCCCGTCGGAGTCAGTCTTTAATGGAACATCCCGGCTTCTTCGACCGTGCCGGTCCCTTCTCCTTGCGCGCCATCGGCGAGGCGGCGGACGCGCGCGCGCCGGCCGATGCCGATACCGGCATCGAGATCACCGACGTGCGGCCGCTCGATGCGGCGGGGGAGGGGCATGTCTCCTTCCTCGATAACCCGAAATATTTGCCTCTCTTCGCGCGCACCGGGGCCAGCGCCTGTCTCGTCGCGGCGAAATTCGCAAGCCAGGCCCCCAATGGGACCGTGTGCCTGGTGAGTCCCGAGCCTTATCGCAGCTTCGCCAAGGTGCTCGCTCTCTTCTATCCCGACGCCGGCACCCCGAAAGCAGCGCAGGAGGTGGCGGCAAACCGTCCGTCGCCCATTCATCCCAGCGCCCGGCTGGAACAGGGCGTCGTGGTGGAGCCCGGCGCGGTGATCGGCAAGGAGGCCGAGATTGGGCGCGGCACGACCATTGCGGCCGGCACCGTGATCGGCTACCGAGTGCATATTGGCCGGGATTGCTTCATCGGTCCCAATGCGACCGTCACCCACGCCCTGGTCGGCAACCGGGTCATCATCCATGCCGGCGCCTCGATCGGCCAGGATGGCTTCGGCTTCGCCATGGGTAAGGCCGGTCACCTCAAGGTTCCCCAGATCGGCCGCGTGATTATCCAAGACGATGTCGAGATCGGCGCCAATACCACGGTCGACCGCGGAGCATTGCGCGACACGATCATCGGCGAGGGCACGAAAATTGATAATCTTGTTCAAATCGGGCACAACGTGGTGATTGGAAGGCATTGTATTATCGTGGCGCAAACCGGTATTTCGGGAAGCTCGGAGCTTGGTGATTTCGTGGCCCTCGGCGGCCAGGTCGGCGTTGTGGGCCACGTCAAGATCGGCGCCGGCGCGCAGATCGCGGCGAGCAGCAATGTGCGTGGCAACGTGCCTCCCGGTGTAAGGTGGGGGGGCACCCCCGCCAAGCCTGCGCGGCTCTGGTTCCGGGAGCTGACGGTTCTGCGCCGGCTCGCCGAACGCAAGGACGTGAAGATCGATGAGGATTTGGACGACGGCAAGGACGGCTAGAGACCGCCATGCACGAGTGCGATGGGAGCCTGTTGGAGATGAATGAGCGCGGCGCCAAAGGGAAGCTGGGGAGCTTGGATATCATCGCGCTCCTCAAGCATTTGCCCCATCGCTATCCGTTCCTGCTGGTCGACCGCATCATCGATATGGATGGCGACCGGTCCGCCATCGGCATCAAGAACGTGACGGTGAACGAGCCCTATTTCCAAGGCCACTTCCCCGGCAATCCGGTCATGCCGGGCGTGCTCCTGATCGAAGGCATGGCGCAGACGGCGGGCGCGCTATGCATGAGCCATCTCGAAGAGTTCAAGGAGCCGCCCCTCGTCTATTTCATGGCCATCGACAAAGCCCGCTTCCGCCGCCCGGTCATTCCAGGGGACACGGTCCATTATCACGTTGAGAAGATGCGCAACCGCGGGCGCGTCTGGCGGTTCAAGGCCCAAGCATTGGTCGACGGCGCGCTCGTGGCCGAGGCCGAAGTCAGCGCCGTGATCGTCGAGACCTAGGCTCAAGCATGCTCGGCATGGCCACTCTCCATGCGACCGCTAATAGTCGATCCCGCCGCCAAATTGGCGTCGGCCGTTGACGATCGGACCCTTTTTGGTGGTCGGTCCCGACGTCGAACTCGGCGATCGTGTGCGCCTACACTCCCATGTCGTGATCGCCGGACGCACGACGACTCGGTGATGACTGCGAGATCTTCCCCTTCGCGTCGATCGGACACGCTCCGCAAGACAAAAAATTCGCGGCGAGGATAGCTGCCTGGAGATCGGCGAGCGCAACCATCATCCGCGAGTACGTCGACCATCAACCCCGGAACGCGAGGTGGCGGCCTGATCACCGAGTGGGCTCAGACGGATTGTTCATGATCGGTGCCCACATCGCCCATGATTGTCGCATCGGCGAATCACGTCATCCTCGTCAACAACGCATCGCTCGGCTGGCCATTGCGTGGTCGGCGATCATGCGACAGTCGGAGGCCTTGCCGGCGTGCACCAATTCGTGCGCATCGGAGCCCATGCCTTCGTTGGCGGTCTTTCTGCCGTCGTTGACGACATCATCCCTTACGGCATGGTACGTCGGCGACCGAGCCTTCTTGGCCGGGCTCAATGTCATTGGACTAAAACGGCGCGGCTTCAGCCGCGAGCAGATTCACGATCTGCGCAAAGCCTACCGCCTTCTGTTCTCCACCGAAGGCACCTATCGCGAGCGGCTCGAAGACGTCCAGGAGATGTTCGGTGACGAATCCGCTGGTGTCAGCAGATTCGTCGATTTCGTGAAAGCGCGCTCCGACCGCTCCTATATGTGTGCCGAACGCAATGCCGCCGCGTCGAGTCTAAGGCAATCCCCGCCTAGCCGGGGCCAGGCTCCTGACCGCGAGGCAAGGCACGCTTGCGATCCTCGCCGGCAGCGGGACCGTTTCCAGGCTATCTCGCTCAATGCCGCACTTGCCGCTGGGCGCGCGGTCCACGTCATCGGGATCCAAGGGCGAGGCCGACCCGCGAATCGCCGAATTCCCGCATGCCTGGGTGAAGCTAGGCGAGGTGGGAAAGCTATTCGCGACATTCTAAAGACGCATGATTGCCGCGAGCTCGTGATCATCGGCGGCGTCGCAAGGCCCGATCTCGCCAATGTCCGTTTCGACCTCGGCGCCATCAAGAATCTGCCATCCTTGCTGAGCTCGAGCTCGGCGGCGATGATAACGTGTTGTCGCGCATCGTCCGCTTCTTCGAGGATAAAGGATATCGCGTACGGGGCGCGGGCGACGTGGCGCCCGATGCTTCGGTCGGCGCCAGGGGAAGCTTGGCGCCAAGGCGCCCTCAGCCGCGACAGGCCGCTATCGATATCGCGCTTGGCCTCGAGGTGCATGCCGCGCCGGCCGCCTTGATATTGGCCAAGCTGCCGTGGTCGCTCGGGCCACGTGCTCGCGGTCGAGGCCGCCGAAGGAACCGACGCCATGCTCGCCCGGACTGCGCCGCACTTCGGCATTGGGTGCCGCCGCCGCCGCGACCGTAGCGGCGTGCTCGTCAAAGCGCCGAAGCCTCGAGCAAGACAAACGTGTCGATCTGCCGACGATCGGCCCGGCTACAGTAACGGCAGCCGCCGCTGCCGGCCTTGCCGGAATCGCGGTCGCCGCCGGCGACGTGCTGGTCGCCGAGCGCGAAGCGACCGTCGCCGCCGCCGACGAGGCCGGCTTGTTCCTGTTCGGCCAGTGATGCCGTCTGGCAGCGATGCCTAGACGAGCACAGCTTCGTGCCTCGCCGGCTCAGGCCATTGCGGCTGTTCCTGATCGCGGGCGAACATTCGGGCGATGCGCTTGGCGCCAGGCTGATCGAGGCCTTGCGCCTTCTGTCGCCAAGCACCCTGGAGCTTGCAGGGGTCGGCGGCGAGCTCATGGAAAGCAAGGCTGCCCGTCACTCTTTCCGCTTGCACGAACTCGCCGTGATGAGCCCGCTTGCATATTCTGGCCCGCTTGCCGAAGTCTTTGGCGGCGGCTGCGAGCAGACGGTGCGAGCGCGCTCGCCTTTCAGCCCGATGTCGCTCGTCATCCTCGACAGTCCCGAATTCACCCATCAGGTCGCAAAGCGGGTGCGCGCCCGCGCGCCCACCATCCCCATCATCGATTATGTCTGCCCGAGCGTCTGGGCTTGGCGGCCCTGGCGGGCACACAAGCCATGCGCCGTTATATCGACCACGTGCTTGCCATTCTGCCGTTCGAGCCCGAGGCGCTTCGCCGGCTGGGCGGACCGGCATGCAGCTATGTCGGCCATCCGCTGGTCGAGAAGCTCGACTGGATCGGGACGCTCGATGCGGAGCCGCTGCGCACACGGCTCGGCATCCCGCAGGATCGCTCGGTGCTATTGGTATTGCCGGGAAGCCGCGCGAGCGAGTCAACGCCTCATGGCACCGTTTGGGGATGCCTTGCGCGTGTCGCAGCAGAGGGCAGCGGCCCTTCGACGTCATCGTGCCCGTCGGTCGACAGCGTCCGCGCTCTCGTCGAGGCCAAACTCGCCCTTGGCCGTCACCCCGCATCTCGTCACGCGACGAAGCTGACAAGTTCCGTGCCTTCAAGCTCGCCACGGCCGCCCTTGCCGCCTCAGGCACCGTGACCCTAGAGCTTGCTCTTGCCGGCACGCCGATGGTGGTTGCCTACAGGGCGATGCGCTCGCATACGAGCCTGCAAATTCTTGCTTCTCGCCCATTCGGTGGTGCTGCCGAACCTCGTTTTGGGCGAGAATGTTTTTCCCGAACTCCTGCATCAGCGATTGCACGGCGGAAAATCTCGCGGAGGCTCGCGCCGCTCCTGCACGGAAGGCCCGAGCGCGACCGGCAGCTGCAAGGCGTGGCACGGGTGGAGCGAGCTTGTCCGGGAAAAGGCGAGCAGCCCGAGTGAAAGCGCGGCAAGGCATCGTGCTCGCTTATGCGGAAGGAGCGGCCGCTTGATCGGCGGCCTGATTGCCTCAGCGCGCCTCGATGGGCACGTAGCTGCGCTCGGTCGCGCCGGTATAGAGCTGGCGCGGTCGGCCGATGCGCTGCGAGGGATCCTCGATCATCTCCTTCCACTGTGCGATCCAGCCCACGGTGCGGGCAATGGCGAACAGCACGGTGAACATTTCCGTCGGGAAGCCCATCGCCTTGAGCGTGATGCCCGAATAGAAGTCGATGTTCGGATAGAGCTTCTTCTCGATGAAATAGTCGTCGTTGAGCGCGATGCGCTCGAGCTCGAGCGCGACCTGCAGGATCGGGTCGTTCGGGTGGCCGAGGGCCTCGAGCACCTCGTGGCAGGTCTTCTGCATGATGCGCGCCCGCGGATCGTAGTTCTTGTAGACGCGGTGGCCGAAGCCCATCAGCCGGAAGGGATCGTTCCGGTCCTTGGCGCGCTTGACGTATTCCGGGATGCGATCGACCGTGCCGATCTCCTGCAACATCTCCAGCGCCGCTTCGTTGGCGCCGCCATGGGCCGGTCCCCACAGACAGGCGATGCCCGCCGAGATGCAGGCGAAGGGATTGGCGCCCGAGGAGCCGGCGAGCCGCACCGTGGAGGTCGAGGCATTCTGCTCGTGGTCGGCATGGAGAATGAAGATGCGGCGCATGGCGCGCGCGAGCACCGGATTGACCTTGTATTCCTCGCACGGCACCGCGAAGCACATGTGCAAAAAGTTGGCCGAGTAGTCGAGCTCGTTGCGCGGATAGATGAAGGGCTGGCCGATGGAATATTTGTACGCCATGGCGGCGATGGTCGGCATTTTCGCGATCATGCGTACGCTCGCCATCTCGCGCTGCTCGGGGTCCTTGATGTCGATGGAGTTGTGATAGAACGCCGACAGCGCGCCCACCACGCCCACCATCACCGCCATCGGATGCGCGTCACGGCGGAAGCCCGTGTAGAACCGGGTCATCTGCTCGTGCACCATGGTGTGCTGCGTGATCTTGTGGGTGAACCAGTCGAACTGCTCCTTTGTCGGCAGCTCGCCATAGAGCAGCAGGTAGCAGGTCTCGAGGAAGGTGCCGTTCTCGGCGAGCTGATCGATCGGGTAGCCGCGATAGAGCAGGATCCCCTTGTCGCCGTCGATGAAGGTGATCTTCGACTCGCAGCTCGCCGTCGAGGTGAAGCCCGGGTCGTAGGTGAAGTGACCGGTGTCCTGGTAGAGCGTCGTGATGTCGACCACGTCGGGACCGAGCGTGCCATGCCGGATCGGCAGGTCGCGCTGCACTCCGCCGAGACGGATCGTCGCCTCCTCCACCTGGGGCGGGCGCGTATAGCTTTCTGCGACGCTCATCTGAACCCCTCCTTATGACCTGAAATGGGTGAGCCCTTTTGGCGAGGCGGACCCATGTGATCGGAAGCAAGACGGGACGCCAAGGACCTGCATTTTGGCAGGAAGTCTGCCCCGGGCGTACTGTTATTTTGCACTGCCGCATATTCTGCGACAATTGTGTCGCAGCGCAACATGCGATTTGCGCAAATGTTAAGCAGTTTTTCTTGCCAAAGCCTGATCGCGGATGCGCGCCAGCGATTCCTCGCGGCCGAGCACATCGAGCACATCGAAGATACCGGGCGAGGTCGCCCGGCCCGTCAGCGCCGCCCTGAGCGGCTGGGCGAGCTTGCCGAGCTTGAGCCCGGCCTCCTCGGCAACGGCGCGCACCGCCGCCTCGAGCGTCTCAGGCCTCCACGGCTCGGCCGCTTCGAGCCGCGGCAGCAGGCGGCAAGCGCCTGCCGCCCGGCATCGTCGAGCAGCTTGGCCGCCTGCGCATCGAGGGCGAGAGGCCGCTTGGCGAAGAGGAAGGCCGCATTGTCGAGGAGCTCGACCAGCGTCTTGGCGCGCTCCTTCAGGCCGGGCATGGCGCGCTCAAATTTTTGCCAGCCTTCGGCATCGATGCGCGCGGCAAGCTCGGCACCGTCCGGCAGCTCCGGCACGAGCGCCTGCAGCCGCCGCACGATCTCGGCGTCCGGCGTCGCGCGCAGATAATGCCCGTTCAAATTCTCGAGCTTGGCGAAGTCGAAGCGCGCGGCCGAGCGGCCGATGGCGGGAAGATCGAACCATCGGATCATCTCTTCGGTAGACATGATCTCGTCGTCGCCATGGCTCCAGCCGAGCCGCACGAGATAATTGCGCAAGGCCGCCGGCAGATAGCCCATGGCGCGATAGGCCTCGACGCCGAGCGCCCCGTGACGCTTGGAGAGCTTGGCGCCGTCCGGCCCGTGGATCAGCGGCACATGGGCGAAGATCGGCATCGCCCAACCGAGCGCCTTGTAGATTTGCGTCTGGCGCGCGGCGTTGGTCAGATGATCGTCGCCGCGGATGACATGGGTGATGCCCATGTCATGGTCGTCGACCACGACCGACAAGATTATATGTGGGCGTGCCGTCGCTGCGCAGGATGACGAGATCGTCGAGATCCTTATTGGCGAAGGCGACGCGGCCTTGCACCTCGTCCTCGATCACCGTCTCGCCCTCGCGCGGCGCCTTGAAGCGGATGGCGGGATGGATGCCGGCGGGCGCCTCGGACGCGGCACGGTCGCGCCATGTGCCGTCATAGCCCGGCGCGCGGCCCTCCGCCCGCGCCCGCTCGCGCATGGCGGCGAGCTCTTCGGGGCTCGCATAGCAGCGATAGGCCTTGCCTTCGGCGAGCAGCTGCTCGGCGATCGCCCGGTGACGCTCGGCACGCGCGAGTTGATAGACGGGCTCGCCGTCCCAATCGAGCTCGAGCCAGCGCAAGCCGTCGAGGATGGCGAGGATCGCCCCCTCGGTCGAGCGCGCCACGTCCGTGTCCTCGATGCGGAGCAGCATCTTGCCGCCCTTGGCGCGGGCATAGAGCCAATTGAACAGCGCGGTGCGGGCGCCGCCGATATGGAGGTACCCCGTGGGGGACGGCGCAAAGCGCGTGATGACGGTCTCGCTCATGGGCGCTGACGGGCTTGGCTCTCGCGGGTGCGGATAGGTGCAGGACGCTGGCTGATGTAGCATAGGGACCGGATGCGGGTAAGGGCAGGGGAGCCGACGCTCCCCGGGGCCGCAACACCGAGCATTGCTCATGCCGAGCGGGGGCGAGCAAGACTGGGGCGGCAGTGACGGCAGTCGCGCGGCGCGGCGTAACGGCCTCGTGCCGGCGATTCTTGCCGCGGCCGGCCGTTCGCTCGAAGCGGAGGCCGACCGCTGGTCCCTCTGGATCCCCGTCCTGTTCGCGACCGGCGTGCTCGCTTATTTCGCGCTTGCGCACGAGCCCGATCCGGTCACGGCGCTGAGCCTCGCTGATCGCCGCCCTCGGCCTTGCCCTGACCTTCACGTGGCTCGGCACTCGGGCTCGCTCTGGGTGGCGCGGCACTTGCCTTCGCCTTGGGCTTCGCCGACGCCAAGCTCCGCACCGAGATCACCCGCGCCCCGGTGCTGCAGAAAGAGCTGCGCCACGTCACGGTGGAAGGCTTCGTCGAAGCCTATGGGCGCCGCGAGAAGGGCCGTGTACGGATCACGTTGCGGGTCACCCGCCTCGACGCGCTCACGCCCGAAGAGACGCCCTATCGCGTGCGCGTGACCATGAGCGCGAAGGCCGGCACGGCGAAGACCGGCGACGCCGTCACCGTGAAGGCGACCCTGCGCCCGCCGCCCGAGCCCGTTCTGCCGAACGGCTTCGATTTCGGGCGCGCCGCCTGGTTCGACCGGCTGGGCGGCACGGGCTACGCCAATGGCAAGCTCGAACCGTCGACCGGCGGCGGCTTGGTCCCAGCCGATCTCCAGCTGTGGGCCGCGATCGACCAAGTGCGAAGCAGCATCTCCACCCGCATTCGCGCGGCGCTGCCCGGCGAGCGGGGCGAGATCGCCGCCGCGCTCATCACCGGCGAGCGTGCCGGCATCTCCGACGAAGTCAACCAGGCGATGCGCAATTCCGGGCTCTACCACATCCTCTCCATCTCCGGCCTGCACATGGTGATCATGGCCGGCACCGTGTTCTGGCTCGTCCGCGCCTTCCTTGCGCTCTTCCCCGCGCTCGCGCTCACTTTCCCCATCCGCAAATGGGCGGCGGCGGTCGCCTTGGCCGCGGCGCTCGGCTACCTCCTCCTCTCCGGCGCGGCGGTGCCCACGGTGCGCTCCTGGGTGATGATGAGCATCGTGCTGCTCGCGATCCTGCTCGACCGGCCGGCGCTCACCATGCGCAACGTGGCGCTCGCGGCGCTGCTCATCATGGTGTTCGAGCCCGAGACCGTGTTCGACCCGAGCTTCCAGATGTCCTTTGCCGCGGTGGTGGGGCTCGTCGCGCTGTTCGAGTCGCGCCCCGGGAGAGGAGAGGCGCCCGCGGAGGATGTGAGCCTCTTCTGGCGCCTGATGCATAAATTGCGCGCGATCATCGCCGGCGACGCCCTGTCCACGCTCGTCGCCACCATCGCGGTGTCGCCCTTCGCCGTCTATCACTTCCACCGCGCGTCCTATTACGGCGTCTTCGCCAATCTGCTCGCTCTGCCGCTGGTCAGCCTCCTGATCATGCCGATGGCGCTCGCGGCCCTCGTGGTCCTGCCATTCGGGCTCGAAGCCTGGCCGCTCCAGGCCATGGGGCTCGGCATCGACCTTCTCGTCGACGTGGGCAAATGGGTCGCGTCCTGGCCCGGCGCCGTCTCGGTGCTGCCGGCCATCTCGGGCCACGCGCTCGCCCTCATGGTGCTGGGCGGGCTGTGGCTGTGCCTGTGGCAAACACGCTGGCGCGCGCTCGGGCTGGTCATCGCCGCATGCGGTCTTGCACTCACCGCCGACGCGACACGCCCCGACGTGCTGATCGAGCGCGACGGCCATACCATCGCGCTCCGCACCGATGACGGCACGCTCGCGCTTCCGCCCCTCACCGAGGCAAGCTACAGCGTGGATAATTGGCTGCTTGCCGATGGAGATGCGCGCGATGCCCCGACCGCCGCTATCGGCACCGCCTTCCATTGCGACCTGCTCGCCTGCATCGGCACGGTCAAGGGCAAGACCGTCGCGCTCATCCGCCATCCCGCCGCGCTCGAGGAGGATTGCCGGACTGCCGACATCGTCGTGGCCCCCTTCACCATCGGCAAAGGCTGCCGCGCCGCGCGCGTGGTGGTGGACCGCCACTTGCTCTGGTCGGAAGGCGCGCAGGCGCTCTATATCGAGGGGCTGTCGATCCGTACCATGAGCGTGGCCGAGGCGCGCGGGCAGCGGCCCTGGGTGCCGGATCGCCCGCTCGTCAAGCGACCGGGGCAGGGCTCAGGCGAGGTCTATGCGCGCGGCAAGAAAGAGCCGGGAGAAGACCCAGATTCCCGCATCGACGGCAATCCCGATAAGTGAAGTTGAGCTCAGTAGCGGCGAATGAGACCGACGATGCGGCCCTGCACCCGCACGCGGTCGGGGCCGAAGATGCGCGTCTCGTAAGCGGGGTTGGCGGCCTCAAGCGCGATCGAATCGCCGCGGCGGCGTAGCCGCTTCAAGGTCGCTTCCTCCTCATCCACGAGCGCCACGACGATGTCGCCATTGTTGGCGTCGTCGCATTTCTTGATGATGATGGTGTCGCCTTCGAGGATGCCGGCCTCGATCATCGAATCGCCTTTAACCTCGAGCGCGAAATGCTCGCCCTTGCTCAACAGCTCCGGCGGCACCTCGATGGTGTTCATGCGGTTCTGGATCGCCTCGACGGGCACGCCCGCCGCGATGCGGCCCATCACCGGCACGCTGACCGTCTGCGGCAGGCTCTCACCTTCGGCCACCTGCGGCACGCGGCCCAAGCTCCCTTCGATGACGCTCGGCGAGAAGCCGCGTGAGCGCCCCTGGCCAAGCGCATGAGGAACGGATTCGGGCAGCCTTACGATCTCCATGGCGCGGGCGCGGTGAGGCAGCCGGCGTACGAAGCCGCGCTCTTCAAGCGCGGTGATCAGCCGATGGATGCCGGATTTCGATTTGAGGTCCAGAGCCTCCTTCATCTCGTCGAAGGAGGGCGGCACGCCCGTCTCCTTCAATCGCTCATGGATGAACATGAGGAGCTCTTTTTGCTTCGCTGTCAGCATCTGGTCCCTTCGGCGCGTCAGGCCCCGCGCGCAGTCCTGTACAAATCATGAACAGTTTATCTGTTCTAGTTGTGTTCCGCAAGCGCCAATGCCGCTACATGAAGGGGCGTCCGGCGGATGACGGAGGCTTTGCCGCGATTCGGGTTGCCGAGCGCTTAATGTGCCCCGCGAGAGTGCTCAGTCCTCGAGCGGGAGGATCCGCACGCGTGTCGCCTTTCGGGGCCGCCGCCGCGCCGGGCTCCCGCACGATGAGGCAGTCAGCGCGGGTAAGGGCGGCGACGAGGGAGGAGTCCTGAGAAGGGAACGGCGCGACCTGCCTTTCCCCCTCGGCCGTCCAGCGCGACGCGGCACGAAGATAGTGTTCCCGCGGGCCATTGGCTTCGAGCGCCTCGATAAGCACAGCCTCGGGCCCCGGCCGCGCTGACTTCACCAAGCCGAGCAGACGATGCAGCATGGGCACCAGGAAGACATAGCCGCAGACCAGCGCGGCGACCGGATTGCCAGGGACGCCTAGCACATGCTGAGCCCCGAGCCGCCCATAGAGCAGCGGCTTGCCCGGCCGCATGGCGACCTTCCAGAAATCGAGGACGAAGCCTTCCGCCTCGAGCACGCGGCGTACGAGGTCTCGCTCGCCGACCGACGCCCCGCCGATCGTAAGAAGGATATCGGCGCCGCTGCCGGCGCGGGCGAGCGTGACGAGGCTCTCCGCGTTGTCCTTGGCGATGCCGAGGCTGATCGCCTCGCCGCCTTGCGCCTCGATCAGCGCCGCAAGCCCATAGGCGACGGAGGCGACGATCTGATCGGGCGCAAGCTCTGACCCCGGCGGCACGACCTCATCGCCCGTGGCGAGGATCGCAACCTTAGGCTTTCGACGCACCATGACCTCAGCGTGGTTCATGGCAGCGGCCAGCATCAGCTCGCGCGACCCGAGCCGCGTGCCCGCCGTAAGCAGCACTTCACCCTGCTTGAAGTCCTGGCCGCGCGGGCGGATGTGGCGCCCCGCGATGCGCCTCGCGCACGCGTCACCACGCCGTCGGCTTCGCTCGGCGTCCTCCTGGATGACGATGGTGTCGGCGCCTTTGGGCACCGGCGCGCCGGTGAAGATGCGCACCGCTTCGCCGGCGCCGACCGCACCTTGGAAGCCGTGCCCGGCGGCGGCCTCACCGATCAGCCGCAGCGTGGCGGGCAGTCTCGCCACATCCGCCCCGCGCACCGCATAGCCGTCCATGGCGGAGGCATCGAAGGGCGGCTGGGTGAGAAGCGCGGCAAGATCCTCGGCGAGCACGCGGCCTGCCGCTTCCGCGAGCGGCACGCTTTCAGCGCTCGTCGGCTCGAGCCCTTGCGTCATCCGGGTCAGCGCTTCGGCGACGGAGAGAGGCGCCATGGCTCACGTCTAGCGCGAACCGGGCCGCGGCCCGGCTTTGAAATCGCCGGAGCGGCCGCCGGTCTTTTCAAGGAGACGAATGCCGGAGAAGGACATGCCCCGGTCCACCGCCTTGCACATGTCGTAGAGGGTGAGGCAGGCGATCGCGACCGCGGTCAGCGCCTCCATCTCCACCCCGGTCTTGCCCTCCACTTTGGCGCAGGCTTCGACGCGCAGACCCGCAGGGTCGCGCGAGGGCTCGAAGGCGACGGTCACTTGGGTGAGGGGGAGGGGATGGCAGAGCGGAATGAGCTCATGGGTGCGCTTCGCCGCCATGATCCCGGCAATGCGCGCGGTGGCGAGCACGTCGCCCTTCTCCACGCTGCCCGCGAGGATCAAGTCGAGCGTCTCGGGCGCCATGGCGACGAAGCCTTCCGCCACCGCGCTCCGCGACGTCGCCTCTTTGGCCGAGACGTCGACCATGCGCGCCTCGCCCTTGGCATCGAGATGGCTGAGCTTCCGCGCCGTCATTGCGCTGCCTCCGCTTGCGCCCCGGTGAGCAGCGCCCGCGTCGCCGCCGCCACGTCCGCCTGCCGCATCAGGCTCTCGCCCACGAGGAAGGCCGAGACGCCATAGGGGGCGAGCGCCGCAAGATCGGCGTGGGTCGCAATGCCGCTCTCGGCGATCACCAGACGATCCTTGGGCACGCGCGGGGCAAGGCGCATGGCGGTGCCGAGGCTCGTCGCGAAAGTCTTGAGGTCGCGATTGTTGATGCCGATCAGATGCGTGTCGAGCTTAAGCGCGCGGCCAAGCTCCGCCTCGTCGTGAATCTCGGCGAGCACGTCCATGCCGAGCCCGCGCGCGGCGCGGGTCAGCTCTTGCGCCGTGGCGTCGTCGACGGCGGCCATGATGATGAGGATGCAATCCGCACCGAGCGCCCGCGCTTCGAGCACCTGATAGGGGTCGATCATGAAATCCTTGCGCAATGCGGGCAGCTGCGTCGCCTCGCGCGCCGCGGTGAGGTATTCGGGGCGCCCCTGGAAGGAGGGCCCGTCGGTGAGCACCGACAGGCAGGTGGCGCCGCCCGCCTCATAGGCCTTCGCCAAGGAGGGCGGATCGAAATCGGCGCGGATCAGTCCCTTGGACGGGCTCGCCTTCTTGATCTCGGCGATGAGCGCGAAGTCGCCGCGCGCCGCTCTGCTCTTCAACGCCTCGGCGAAAGGCCGCACCTTGGCTGCCGCCTCGGCGCGGGCGCGCATCGCGCGCTTCCGGCTCCGCCGCCTTGGCGGCTTCCACCTCTTTGCGCTTATAGGCGAGGATGGTGTCGAGCACCTGGGCCATGGGCTACCTCTTACCATGGCTGAGCTTGACCAGCGCGTCGAGGACGCCCATGGCCTTGCCGCTGTCGATGGATTCGCTTGCGAGCGCCACGCCCTCGCGCAAGCTCGCGGCCTTGCCCGCGACGAGCAGCGCCGCGGCCGCGTTCAGCAGCACGATATCGCGGAACGGCCCCTTATTGCCGCCGAGCACGGCGCGGATATGGGCCGCGTTCTCTTGCGCATCGCCGCCGGTGAGGTCCGCGAGTTTCGCCTCGGGCAGCCCGGCATTGCGCGGCGAGATCTTGAAGGTCGAGACGTGCCCGGCGTCGAGCACCGCCACATGGCTGATGCCGGTGGTGGTCAGCTCGTCCAACCCGTCCTCGCCATGCACGACCCAAGCGCGGGCAACGCCCAAGCGGCCGAGCACATGGGCGATGGGCTCGACCCATTCCTCGCCGAACACGCCGACGACTTGATATTTGGTTCCGGCCGGATTGGCGAGCGGTCCCGAGCAGATTGAAGATGGTGCGGATGCCGAGCTCGCTCCGCACCTGCGCCACCTCGCGCATGGCGGGGTGATGAGACGGCGCGAACATGAAGCCGAGCCCGCATTCGGACAGGCAGCGCTCGATCGTCTCAGGCGCTGCGTCGATGGCGACACCGAGCGCGTCGAGCACGTCGGCAGAGCCCGAGCGGGAGGAGATGGAACGGTTGCCGTGCTTGGCGACCGGCACGCCGGCACCCGCCACGACGAAAGCGGCGCAGGTGGAAATGTTGTAGGTGCCCTTGGCGTCGCCGCCCGTGCCGCAGGTATCGACGGCACCCTCCGGCGCGCGCACCGGAACTGCCCGCGCCCGCATGGCGCGCGCCGCGCCCGCGATCTCATCCACGGTCTCGCCACGCAGCCGCAGAGCCATGAGAAGCGCGCCGATCTGCGCCGGGGTCGCCGCCCCCGACATTACGCGCTCGAACGTTTCGGCGGCTTCCTCCTCGGTGAGGGAGGCGCCCGTCGCCAGTTTGGCGATGGCTGCGCGGAGGTCGGCGAGCGGTGCCGTTCCTGGCGCGCTCGGGCTAGAGGGCACCGACCGCTTCTCGCGGGGAGGCTTCCTGCGCGCGCCGCTCGACCCGGGCAAGGTCGAGGAAGTTTGCGAGCAGCTGATGGCCGTGCTCCGAGGCGATGCTCTCGGGGTGAAACTGCACGCCATGCACGGGGTAGCGCTTGTGCTGCACGCCCATGATCACGCCGTCGCTCGTCTCCGCCGTGATCTCGAGCACGTCGGGCAGGCTCGCGCGCTCGACCACGAGCGAGTGATAGCGCGTGGCGGCGAAGTCCTGCGGCAGGCCGGCAAACACGCCCTTGCCGGTATGATGCACCTTGGACAGCTTGCCGTGCATCAGCGTGGGCGCGCGCACCACGCGGCCGCCATAGACCTGGCCGATGGCTTGATGCCCGAGGCACACGCCGAGGATCGGCACGGTGGGGCCGGCGCGCTCGATCAGCTCGAGGCAGATGCCGGCGCGGTCGGGATCGCACGGACCGGGCGACAGCACGATCGCCGACGGGCCGCTCGGCCAAGACCTCGTCCACCGCTAACCTTGTCGTTGCGGTAGACGCGCGTCGAGGCGCCCAATTCCCCAAGGAAATGCACGAGGTTGTAGGTAAAGCTGTCGTAATTGTCGATCAGCGTCAGCATGAGGCGTGGTGTTACGCTTTAGCCCCACACGCCGTCAAGCGCAGCGCAGGCGCCGAAGGCCTCAAGCCTTCTCCACATCCTTGGGCGTGAGGAAGAGCTTGAGCTCGCCGCCATTCACCGCCACGTCCTTCCACGCGCCCATGGGAAAGGTGATCACCACGAGGCCCGCCGGTCGGCAGCTTCTCGGCAAGGCGATCCCGCAAATGCTTGGGGCCGGAGCCGATGAGATCGAGCGCAAAGGCCTGCAGCTCCGGATTGTGGCCGACGAGCAGAACCTTAATCACGCTCGGGTCCACGCCCTGCAGCATTTGCAGCATGGTCTCGGGACTCGCGTGATAGAGGCTGTCCTCATAGATCACCTTCGGCTCGGATTTGAGCTCGGGCAGCACGAGATCGAGCGTGTCGCGCGTGCGCCGCGCCGCCGAGCAGAGCACGAGGTCGGGCGCAATCCCCCGCGCCGCCATGGCCTTGCCCATCAGCGGAGCGTCGACGCGCCCGCGCGTGGCGAGCGGCCGGTCGAAATCCGGCATGGTCGGGTTCTTCCAGCTCGACTTTGCGTGCCTGAGCAGGCTCAAGCTCAACATGGCAAGAGCCTCCGGCCTCTTACTGTCCGCGCTTGGCGCGGGCCGAGAAGCGCACGGCCTCCTCGGCGGCCTTGAACAGGGCGCTCGCCTTCTCCACGCATTCCGCCTGCTCGCGCTCCGGCACGGAATTGGCGACGATTCCCGCGCCCGCCTGCACATACATGGTGCCGTCCTTCACCACCGAGGTCCGGAGCACGATGCAGGAATCCATCTCGCCATCGGCGGAGAAATAGCCGACGCAGCCGGCATAGAGACCGCGCCGCTCGTCCTCGAGCTCGTCGATGATCTCCATGGCGCGCACCTTGGGCGCGCCCGACACGGTGCCCGCGGGGAAGCCCGCCATCAGCGCATCGATGGCGTCGAAGCGCGGGCCGAGTCTGCCTTCGACGTTCGACACGATGTGCATCACCTGGCTGTAATATTCGAGGAAGAAGGAATCCGTGACGCGCACGCTCCCCACCTCCGCCACGCGCCCCACATCGTTGCGGCCGAGATCGAGCAGCATGAGATGCTCGGCGCGCTCCTTGGCGTCGGCGAGCAGCTCGGCCGCAAGCGCCTTGTCCTCTTCGGGCGTGGCGCCCCGCCGCCTGCGTGCCGGCGATCGGGCGGATGGTGACCATGCCGTCGCGCACGCGCACGAGAATCTCCGGGCTCGACCCCACCACGGCGAAGCCGCCGAAATTCAAATAATAGAGAAAGGGCGAGGGATTGACGCGCCGGAGCGCCCGGTAAAGCGCGAAGGAGGGCAGCGTGAACGGCGCCTCGAAGCGCTGGCTGAGCACCACCTGAAAGATGTCGCCGGCGGCGATGTACTCCTTGGCGCGGGCGACCTTGGCCATATAGGCCTCAGGCGTCGAGCGCGCGGCGAGCTCCGGATGCGCCGCTTCCATGTCGAGATCGGCGGCATGGGGCAGCGGCTGGTCGAGCCGGTCGAGCACGAGGTTCAGCCGGTCTCCGGCGCGCGCGTAAGCCGCCTTGGCGCTGACGCCGGGCGCGGGCCTGACCGGCGTCACCACCGTCATCTCGTCCTTCACCGTGTCGAAGATCACGATCAGCGTCGGCCGCACCAGGATGCTGTGCGGCAGGCCGAGCGTATCGGGCTTGGCCGTCGGCAAATCCTCGATGAGCCGCACGGTGTCGTAGCCCATATAGCCGAAGATGCCCGCCGCCATGGGCGGCAGCTGCGGCGGCAACTCGATCGCCGATTCGGCGAGCAGCGCGCGGAGCGAGGCAAGGGTAGGCAAGGGCGACGGCGCGAAGGCCTCGGGGTCCGACTGCGGCGCGCGGTTCACTTGCGCCTCCGCGCCATTCGCCCGCCAGATGAGATCGGGCTCGCAGCCGATGATGGAATAGCGGCCGCGCGCGGCGCCCCCCTCGACCGATTCCAAGAGAAAGCTGTTCGGCCGCTCATGGGCGAGCTTGAGCATGGCCGACACCGGCGTCTCGAGATCGGCCACGAGCCGCGTCCACACCACCTGCGGCTTGCCTGAATCGTAGGCCTTCGCGAAACTGGCGAAGTCAGGCTCGATGAGGACGGCGCCACCTTGCGCGGGGAGCGGCGTGACGGAAGCCGCAGGCCCCCGGCTCATGGCTGCTCGCCACCCGCAAGCTTGGCGAGCTCGGCCTGATTGACGTTCACGTGGTAGCGGTTCTCGAGCGCGGCGAAATATTCCGCCAGCAGATCATCGCTCATGAACAGGTTGAGCTGGCGCGTCAGCCCCTCGGCGGTCGGCGACCGCGAGCGGGGCAGGCGGCGTGATCTTGTCCACCTGGAACACGATGCGCGCCTCCTCGACGCCGCTTGGCGCCGAGGCATAGCCGCCTTGCGGCAAGGCGAAGGCCTGCGCCACGGCGGCAGGCAGCACGTTCACGGCGATGCCGCTCCGCTTCAAGGGCTCGGTGGTCAGCACCTCGGTGTTGAGCTCCTTGGCGAGATCCTCGAGGCTCTTGCCGTCTTTCAAGCTCTGCACGAGGCCGTCGGTATATTTGGCAAGCCGGTTCCGCTCGGCATCCGCCCGCCAATCCTTGGTGACCTCGTCCTTGACCTGATCGAACGGCTTCAGCTTTTGCGGGTCGACGCCCTCCACGTCGTACCAGACATAGCCTCCCTCCTTGCTGTCGAGGGGATCGTTCTCCACGCCGACATCGGTCTGGAACACCGCCGCGAGCAAATCATCCTTGTCGGGCAGCGCCACCTCGGCGCCGCCGGGCGCCTTGCCGCTCCGGTCGACCTCGTCGACGGCCTGATAGGGAAGCTTGAGCTTGTCGGCGACTTCCGACAGCTTGGCGCCCGAGGCGCGCTCATCTTCGATGCGGTCATGAATGTCGAGGATGACGCTCTCGGACCGGTCCTTGCGGATGCGCTTCTCGATATCGCCCTTCGCCTCGTCGAAGCTCGGCACTTTGGCGGGCTCGATCGCGGTCACGCGCAACAGCACGGTCCCGCCGAGCTTGCCGGTGACGGGCTCGCTGACCTTGTTCGCCTCGAGTTTGAAGGCCGCATCGGCGACGGAGGAGATCGGCAAGCTCGCCGCGTTTCACCGTCCCCAGATCCATATCGCTCTCGCTCAAGCCCTGCTCCTTGGCGATCGCCGCGAAGTCGGTGCCCGACTGAATCTTCTGATAGGCGGCATCGGCGGCGGCCTTGTCGGGGAAGGGGATCTGCTGCACGTGGCGGGTCTCGGGTTGGCCGAGCTTGTCCTTGGTCGCCTCGTAGGCGGCCTTGAGGTCGTCCTCGCTGATCGGCACCTGGTCCTTGACCGTCTCGGGCGTCACCGCGATCACGCCGAATTTGCGGGTCTCGGCCTGCGTATATTTCGCGTGGTGATTATCGTAGAAGCGCTTCAGCTCATCCTCGGTCGGCTCGGCCAACGCCCCGCCTGCGGTCTTCGGCACGATCACATAGCGAAGGCTGCGCGTCTCCTCATTGTAGTTGTTGAGGGCGGTGAGCAGGATCGGCGGCGTGACGACGGCCTTGCCCACGGTGCTGACCAGCTGGCGGCGGAGGTCGCGCTCGCGCTGCTCGGCGAGGAAGCCCTGCTCGCTGAGCCCCAGACGTGCGAAGCAATTGCTGGAAGGCGATAGGACTAAAGGCGCCGGTAGCGTCCTTGAGGTTCGGATCCTTCATGACCTCTTGCAGCAGCGCGGCGTTGCCGATGTCGAGCTTGAGGTCGCGCGCGTGGTTGTCGACGGCGGCGCCGCCGATCAGCCGCTCGAGCACGCGCGTCTCGAGCCCCGCCTCGCGGGCTTCCTGCATGGAGAGGCTGCGCCCCGCATCGTTGCTCATCGCCTGCAACTGGGCGCGCTGCGCGCGCAGATATTCCTGCGGCGTGATCTCGATCTTGCCGACCTGGATCAGCGTCTGCTGTCCATAGCCCCGGAAAATGTCGGCGATGCCCCAAATGGCGAAGCTGATGACCAGCATCCCCATCAGGATCATGCCGAGCGCCCGTCCGGCGCCTTTACGCAAAGTGTCGAGTGCCACGCGCTGAACCTTCCTTATTGGGAGTTTGCATTCACCCCGCGGCCGGCCCAGATTTGGGCATTGTTCAATTGGGGCCGCGCATCATAGGTAGCAAGCCCTCTAGCGGCAAGGCGGGGGTTGCGGGTAGCCGGGCCGTGGGCGAAGGGTGGTAAATCGGGCCGAATCGAGGCTCGGGCAGGGACGGGGGACAAGGTGAAGACCATCCGACCGCTGGTCGCCGGCAATTGGAAGATGCACGGGCTCGCATCCTCGCTGGATGAGGTGAGAGCGCTGCTCGACCGCCTGGCGGACCATCCCGTGCCGGGCGCCGAAATCATGCTCTGCCCACCGGCCACGCTCTTGTCCCGCGCGCGCGACCTCGTTGCCGGAAGCGCGGTCGCGCTGGGCGCCCAGGATTGCGCACCTCAAGCCTCCGGCCCCCACACCGGCGACATCGCCGCCGAGATGCTGGCCGACGCGGGCGCGAGCGCCGTCATTGTCGGCCATTCCGAGCGGCGCACCGACCATGGCGAGACCGACGCGCTCGTGCGCGCCAAGGCCGAAGCGGCCCATCGCGCGGGGCTCACCGCCATCGTCTGCGTTGGCGAGACGGAGGCCGAGCGGCGGAAGGGGAGCACCTTGGCGGTGGTGGGCCGTCAGCTTGCGGGCTCGCTGCCGCCCTCGGCGCGCCGCGAGCAATACAGTGATCGCCTATGAGCCGGTCTGGGCCATCGGCTCAGGGCTCACGCCAAGCGCGGCCGATGTGGCGGAGGTGCACGGCTTCATCCGCGCGGCCCTTGCCGAGCGGCTCGGGACCGGCGGAGAGCCAAGGCGTGCGCATCCTTTATGGCGGCTCGGTCAAGCCCGCCAATGCGGCGGGGCTTCTGGCGGTGGACAATGTGAATGGCGCGCTGGTCGGCGGTGCGAGCCTGACGGCACAAGATTTCTATGGCATTTTGGCCACTTACGCCCGCCCAAGCGGTTGACGGAGCGGGAAAGTCGGGAAGCAGGAGGTTGGCAAGCGCGGCGAACTTCGCCATGCTGCGGCTGTCGGTCTGGGGACCGCGGGGTCTTGATGGCGGTGACGGGGTCATTGGAGCGCCTTGGCGCGGTCGTGCTGCTGGTCGCGGCCGCAGGGCTTCTTGCCGCGGGAGGCGCAAGCGCCGAGCCTCTCGACAAGGACAGCTGCGCGAGCCTGCAGGCCGAGCGCAAAGGAGTTGCTGACCAAGGAGATGCAGGCGGCGCTGGACCAGGGCCCAGACTGGGTCAAGACGGCATCTCACCGAAGCCGAGATCGACCGCGTGCGGGATTTCTTGAAGGTCGAGGAGAAGATCGAGTTCCGCTGTCGCGGCGGAGGCGTTGCCAAGGCCAAGGTGTCGCCGCCGTCGCCGGCGGACGAAATGCCCCTGCCGGACCGCAAGCCCACGCCGCCCGCGTCGAACAGTCCGGACACTGGCTCTAGCCAAGCCCTGGCGGATTCGGATAAGACGGCGCCAGCGAAACCCAAGGCGACCCGATGACCACAGTGCTCCTCGTTATCCACGTCATGGTCGCGGCGGCCCTCGTCGGCGTCGTGCTCCTGCAGCGCTCCGAAGGGGGCGCGCTCGGCATTGGCGGTGGCGGCGGCGGCTTCATGACCGGCCGCGGCGCCGGCAATGCGCTGACCAAGACCACGGCCGTGCTCGCCGCCTGCTTCTTCGCCACGAGCCTCGCGCTCTCGATTTTGGCGAGCCAGCACGGCACGCCGACCTCGGTGCTGGGCACCGGCGCGCCGGATAGCGGCGGCCTGCCCAGCCTGCAATTGCCGGTGGCCCCCGCGCCGCAAGCCCCGGCGACGCCGGCAACCCC
Organism: uncultured Alphaproteobacteria bacterium; assembly: GCA_963792045.1. Classification (GTDB taxonomy): domain Bacteria; phylum Pseudomonadota; class Alphaproteobacteria; order Rhizobiales; family Methyloligellaceae; genus Methyloceanibacter. The sequence continues at coordinate 559,048 of CAWBUT010000011.1, read as the reverse complement.
GCAACCGCCGCAATCACAGTAAACGCCGCCTTAACCAAGCCGCACCCCGGCGCGCCCAGCGCCCGGTGGACGCACCAACCTTTGGGCTACCGACTCAGGGGCGTTTCAGTGTAGGGTCGAGGCCCATGGCGCGGTACGTTTTCATCACCGGCGGCGTGGTCTCCTCACTCGGCAAGGGTCTCGCTTCGGCGGCGCTTGGTGCGTTGCTGCAGGCACGCGGCTATAGCGTGCGGCTGCGCAAGCTCGACCCCTATCTCAACGTCGATCCGGGGACCATGAGCCCCTATCAGCACGGCGAGGTGTTCGTCACCGACGACGGCGCGGAGACCGATCTCGACCTCGGCCATTACGAGCGCTTCACCGGGCGCCCCGCCAGCCAGGCCGACAACGTCACCACCGGGCCGCATCTATCAGGAGATCATCGGCAAGGAGCGGCGCGGCGACTATCTCGGCTCCACGGTGCAGGTGATCCCCCACGTGACCGACGCGATCAAGGCCTTCATCACCACCGGCAATGAGGGCGTCGATTTCGTGCTGTGCGAGATCGGCGGCACCGTGGGCGATATCGAGGGTCTGCCCTTCTTCGAGGCGATCCGCCAGCTCGGCAACGAGCTGCCGCGGGGACATTCGGTGTTCATCCATTTGACGCTCGTGCCCTACATCCCGAGCGCGGGCGAGCTCAAGACGAAGCCCACCCAGCATTCGGTCAAGGAGCTGCGCTCCATCGGCATCCAGCCCGACGTGCTGCTCTGCCGCACCGACCGGCCGCTGCCGCGCGACGAGCGGCGCAAGATCGCGCTGTTCTGCAATGTGCGCCCCGAGGCGGTGATCCAGGCGCTCGACGTGGCGAGCATCTACGAGGTGCCGATCGCCTATCACGCCGAAGGTCTCGACCGCGAGGTCTCGGCCGCCTTCGGCATCACCAGCGCGCCACTGCCCGACCTCGACCGCTGGCGGACGATCGCCGAGACCATCGCCAATCCCGACGGCGAGGTGACCGTCGCCGTGGTGGGCAAATATACCGGGCTGAAGGACGCCTACAAATCGCTGAACGAGGCGCTCGTCCATGGCGGCATCGCCAACAAGGTGAAGGTCAATCTCGAATGGATCGAATCCCAGACCTTCGAGAGTCAGGATGCCGCGGCTTATCTCGAGGACGTGCACGGCATCCTCGTGCCGGGCGGCTTCGGCGAGCGCGGCGCGGAAGGCAAGATCAACGCGGCCAAATATGCGCGCACCCGAGGGCTGCCCTATTTCGGCATCTGCTTCGGCATGCAGATGGCGGTGATCGAGGTCGCCCGCGACGTGGCCGGCATCGAGGGGGCGAGCTCGACCGAGTTCGGCCCGACCGAGGAGCCGGTGATCGGCCTGATGACCGAATGGATGCGGGGCGAGGAGCTCGAGAAGCGTCAGCAGAACGGCAATCTCGGCGGCACCATGCGGCTCGGCGCCTATGACGCCGTGCTCGCCGGAGGGCAGCATGGCGGCCGAGATCTACGGCACGACGCGCATCTCCGAGCGTCACCGCCACCGCTACGAGGTGAATATGCGCTACCGCAACAAGCTCGAGGCGGCGGGCTTGCGCTTCTCCGGCATCTCGCCCGACGGGCTACTGCCCGAGATCGTCGAGATTCCCGACCATCCCTGGTTCGTCGGCGTGCAATTCCACCCCGAGCTGAAATCGCGGCCCTTCGAGCCGCACCCGCTCTTCGCCTCCTTCATCGGCGCGGCGGTGGAGCAGAGCCGGCTTGTCTATCAATTCGAGAGGAGTGAGCGTCAGCGGCAGGTTCGAGTCGACGCCCGCGCAGTTGCGTTCCCGTCGGACAGACCCAGGACGCGGTCGGCGTGCCGCAGGGAACCTGACCGCGGTGGCGATGCAGCCGACCTTCGTCCCGCGCCGGGAAGGTCACGCATTCCGAGGTCGGAGGCGCGCACACGCAGTTCGGGTCGCTGGCAACTCGTTACCGTGCAGGATTCCGCGAAGGCGCGGGCCATCGAACGCCGCCACGCTAAGGACCATCGCCAGCGTCGACGACGGCCGACGCAACGACCAAACTTCGAGCTGCTTTTTGCCACCGATGTGATACCCCCGAAGTCTGGTGCTAGGCGCACTAAATTACCACGGCTGCCGAGAGGAGCGGGGAGCAACGAACAGCGGCGCGGGGCCGTTGACGCTTGCGCCTTCGGGTTCCATGGTCCGGCCATGAATGAAGCCCTGAAGCCCGCGCCGAGCGCGGTCGTTTCGGTCGGAAATGCGCGCTTCGGCAATGGCTTGCCGCTCGCCGTGATCGCCGGTCCGTGCCTGCTGGAAAGCCGCGCCCATGGGCTCGAGACGGCGCGCGCGCTGGCCGAGATGGCCAAGCGGCTCGGGCTCGGCCTCGTCTACAAATCCTCGTTCGACAAAGCGAACCGCACGAGCGCGAAGAGTGCGCGCGGGCTCGGCATGAAAGAGGCGCTCCCCATCCTCGCCGAGATCGGTGAGAGCGTGGGGCTCCCCATCATCACCGACGTGCATGAGCCTGCGCAATGCGCCGAGGTCGCGGCCGCCGTGGACTGCTTGCAGATCCCGGCCTTTCTCTGCCGCCAGACCGATCTGCTTCTGGCGGCGGCGCGCACGGGCAAGCCCGTCAACGTCAAGAAGGGGCAGTTCCTCGCCCCCTGGGACATGCAGAATGTGGTGGCGAAGCTCGTCGGCGCCGGCAATCCCAACGTGCTCTTGACCGAGCGCGGCGTCTCCTTCGGCTACAACACGCTCGTCTCCGACATGCGCGCGCTGCCCATCCTCGCCGAGACGGGCGCGCCGGTGATCTTCGATGCCACCCATTCGGTGCAGCAGCCGGGCGGGCAGGGGACGCAAGAGCGGCGGCGAGCGGCGCTTCGTGCCGGTGCTCGCGCGCGCGGCGGTCGCGGTCGGCGTCGCGGGAATGTTCATCGAGACCCATCAGGACCCCGACCGCGCCCCCTCCGACGGGCCCAATATGCTGCCGCTCCGCGAGCTCGAGCCCCTGCTCACAGAGCTGATCGCCATCGATCGTCTGGTCAAGCACGTCCACAAGGACTGAGCTTGCCACTTCGTCGCGTGCCGGGGATAAGCGTCACCCGCGGCCGCGATAGGGCGCGACGCCCTGGTCGGGCAGCCACACGCCCTCGGGCAGCACCCCATGCTGCCAGAACACGTCGATGGGCATGCCGCCGCGCGGAAACCAATAGCCGCCGATGCGCAGCCATTTCGGCTTGATCGTCTCGATGATGCGCTTGCCGATGGCGATGGTGCAGTCCTCGTGGAACCCGCCATGATTGCGGAAGCTCGCCAGATAGAGCTTGAGCGATTTCGATTCGACCAGCAACGCGTCGGGGCAATAGTCGATGACGAGATGGGCGAAGTCCGGCTGGCCGGTGACCGGGCAGAGGCAGGTGAATTCCGGACAGGTGAAGCGCGCGACATAATCCGTATCGGGATGCGGATTGGTGACGCACTCCAATTCGGCGTCCTTGGGCGAGGGGGGAAGCGCGGTGCTGCCCCCGAGCTGCGTCAGCCCTGTGATCTTGCGCGTCATGCTCTACTCCGCGGCCCGCGGCACCCGCGCGCGGGGACCGGTATAGACGCAGCCCTCGTGACAGGAATCGCGCGACACCTGGATCTCGGCGAGGCCCGGCAGGCGATTATGCAGCCGGTCCCACAGCCAGATGGCGATGCGCTCGAGCGTCGGCGACGACAAGACCTTCGACCTCGTTGAGGAAGCGGTGATCGAGCGCATCGCGCGCGTCGCCGACCGCGGCCTCGAGATCGTCGAAATGCAGCACCACGCCCGTCGCGGGGTCGGGCTCGCCCTCGAGCCCCACGCGCACGCGGAAGGAATGTCCGTGTACCCGCGCATTGGCATGGCCGGGCGGCGCCGACGGCAGGAAATGGGCGGCCTCGAAGAAGAATTCCTTATAGATACGCATGGGGGCTGTTTAGGGGATTTTGCGCCGCCAAACCAGGGTGCGCGCTAGCGCAAGCCGAGCAGCTTGTGGGTCTGCAGGCTCAACCGCCATTTGGGGTGCTCGCGGCAATAGGCAATAGCGCGAGCGAGGTTGTCCGGGCTCGCCGGCCCATCGTCCATGGGCTGCAGCAGGAAGTGCCGGAAGGGAAGCGCCTCGACCTCCTGCCGGCCGAAGCGCGCTTTGCGGATAGACGAGCTTCAGCTCATCCCCCGAACGCTGGACGAGCGGCGCGCCGGCCTTGGGGCTCACGCAGATCCAATCGATGGCGCGGGGCACGGGCAGGGTGCCGTTGGTCTCGATGGCGATTTCGAAGCAGAGCGCATGCAGCGCCCCGATCAGCGCCTCGTCCACCTGGAGCATGGGCTCGCCGCCGGTGAGCACGATAAAGGGCCGCGTGCCTCCATTGCCGCGCCACGCCGCGCGGCACGCTTGGGCCAGCGCATCGGCGTCAGCGAACCTGCCGCCGCCTGGGCCGTCGGTGCCGACGAAATCCGTGTCGCAGAAATTGCAGCGCAGCCTTGGCGCGGTCCGCCTCGCGGCCCGACCAGAGATTGCAGCCGGCGAAGCGGCAGAGCACGGCCGGCCGGCCGGTCTGCACCCCTTCGCCTTGCAGCGAGTAATAGATCTCCTTGACGGCATACATGGAGCGAAATTGGCCCCTCGCGCGCACTGAAGCAAGAGGGCGGCGGTTAACCTCGCCGAAGTTTGCGGCGGTCATCGCCGCGTGAGGCTTGCCACTCGGCGAAGCCGCGGGCACGGAGCTCGCAAGCGGGGCAGGTCGCCGCAGCCATAACCCCAATCATGGCGCATCCCGCGCTCGCCTTTGTAGCACGTATGGGTCTCCTCGATGATGAGGTCGACGAGCGGCTTGCCGCCGAGCTCAGCCGCGAGCGCCCAGGTCTCGGCCTTGGTCCGCCACATCAGCGGCGTCTCGATGGTGAACTCAATTTCGGTGCCGAGGCGGATCGCCTGTTCCAGCGCGCGCAGCGTGGCGTCGCGGCAATCGGGATAGCCGGAATAGTCGGTCTCGCACATGCCGCCGACCAGCGCATGCAAGCCGCGCCGGTAGCCGAGCGCGGCGGCATAAGTAAAAAAGACGAGGTTGCGCCCGGGCACGAAGGTCGAGGGGAGGCCCGAGGCGAGCATGGTGATCTCGGCGTCTGACGTCAGCGCCGTGTCGCCGATGGCGCCGAAGCTCTTGACGTCGAGCACATGGTCGGGCCCGAGCCGCGCCGCCCAATCAGGAAAGGCGCGCGCCATCTCGCGCCGCACAGTCTGGCGGCATTGAAGCTCCACCCCGTGGCGCTGACCATAGTCGAAGCCGATCGTCTCCACGCGCGGATAGCGGTCGAGCGCATAGGCAAGGCAGACGGTCGAATCCTGCCCGCCGGAGAACAGGACGAGCGCGCCGTCCGCTGTTTTGAGACTCGCCGAGTTCATTGCCGATACGGCCTCCGAAATAGCAGCTCAACCTATCAGATCCAGCTTTAAAGGCGGAAATGACCCCAGTCGAAGGCATCAAGTCGCTCGCCTTTAAGGCGTATATGTAATATTATACAACCTTAACGGGAGGCTGGGCTTGGGGGGCTGAACCATGGGGCGCATCTTCGCCGCGTGTTGCGGAATGATTTCCATCCTACTTTCGGGGTGCTCGACCATCGTGAAAGGAACCGAGCAACAGGTCTCGGTATCCACGCCAGGGGTTCCGGGCGCAACGTGTCAGCTCACATCGCCCGCCGTCGGGACGCGCACCGTGCAGACGCCGGCCAACATCGTCTTGCCCAAGAGCAAACACAACGTCGCCGTGTCTTGCACGGCTCAATGCTACAGCCCAGGCGTCGGCACTTTGGGCTCACACACCGAAGTGATGACGGCCGGTAACGTCATCTTCGGGGGGCTGATCGGTTTAGGGGTCGACGCCGCATCGGGTGCAATGAATACGTACGACTCGTCGGTCGAGGTCGTGATGACGCCCGTTCCGAGATGCGGCGCTCCGGGACGCAGGCGCGGCGTACCCATGGCGAGCACACCGGTTCCGCCGCAACTGCCCCCGAGCTAATCGCAAAGCCGACACGCACTTACGGCTTTCGCTTTGCTGGCCTCTGGGCTAAGAGGGCCCCACATGCGTTCGGGGGTCACCTCGGCCAAGCGCGCAACCCTCCTGCCCATTGAGCCATGACCGCCATCGCCACCATCATCGGCCGTGAAATTCTCGACAGCCGCGGCAACCCCACCGTCGAAGTCGATGTCGTGCTCAAGGACGGCCATTTCGGCCGCGCCGGCGTCCCCTCCGGCGCTTCGACCGGCGCGCATGAGGCCCATGAGCTGCGCGACGGCGGCCCGCGCTATGGCGGCAAGGGCGTGCAGAAGGCGGTCGCGGCCGTCAATGGCGAGATCCGCGCCGCGCTTACGGGCTTCGACGCAAGCGATCAGCGCGGCCTCGACGACCGCTTGCGCGCGCTCGACGGCACCGAGAACAAGAAGCGGCTCGGCGCCAACGCCATTCTCGGCGTCTCGCTCGCCGCCGCCAAGGCCGAAGCCGCCGCCAAGAATTTGCCGCTCTACCGCTATCTCGGCGGTGCCGAGGCCACGCTTCTCCCCGTGCCCATGATGAACATCTTGAATGGCGGGGTGCATGCCGACAATCCGATCGACTTCCAGGAATTCATGATCGCGCCAATCGGCGCGGCAAACTTCGCCGAGGCGGTGCGCATGGGCGCGGAGGTTCTGCATGCGCTCAAGCACGCGCTGAAAGGCGCAGGCCACAACACCAATGTCGGCGACGAGGGCGGCTTTGCCCCCAACCTCGCTTCGGCGCGCGAAGCGCTCGACTTCATCATGGCGGCCATCGCCGCCGCCGGCTACCGGCCGGGCGAGGACATTTATATTGCGCTCGATCCGGCGGCGACGGAGTTCTACGCCGAGGACCGCTATTTCCTCAAAGGCGAGAAGCGCAGCCTCGATAGCGCGGGGCTGATCGCCTATTACCGCGAGCTTGCCGCCAACTATCCCATCTACTCCATCGAGGACGGCATGGCCGAGGACGATTGGGAGGGATGGCGGGCGCTGACGCGGAGCTTGGGCGACCGCGTCCAGCTCGTGGGCGACGACCTCTTCGTCACCAATGTCACCCGCCTCGCCCGCGGCATCGAGGAGGGCATCGCCAACGCGATCCTGATCAAGGTCAATCAGATCGGCACGCTGAGCGAGACGCTCGACGCCGTGCGCATGGCCCAAGGCGCGGGCTATGGCGTGGTCATGTCGCACCGCTCCGGCGAGACCGAGGACGCCACCATCGCCGATTTGGCGGTCGCCACCAATTGCGGGCAGATCAAGACAGGCTCGCTCGCTCGCTCCGACCGGGTGGCGAAATATAACCAGCTGCTCCGCATCGAGGAGGCGCTGGGGACGGCCGCGCGCTATGCCGGCCGGACGGTGCTGAAGCGCAGCCGCTAGCGGTCCGCTAACCCCGGGTTAACGCGCGAAGCCGATGCTGCGAAGGGCCGGCGCGAGGGACGCCGGCTTGCGGCACGGGGTTTCTTCGCATGCGGTTGCGCTCTTTGATCTTCCCGCTGCTCGCCTGCGGCGCCGGCGGCTATTTCGCCTACCATCTTGAGATCGGCGAGCACGGGTTGAAATCCCGCGCCGAGCTCGAGCGCCGCAAAGAGGTGCTCCAGGGCGAGCTCGCGGGGCTGGAGGAGGTCAAGACCCGGCTCGAGCGCGACGTGGCGCTGCTCAGGCCCGAGAGCCTCGACCCCGACATGCTGGACGAGCGCGCCCGCGCCATCCTCAATCTCGCCCATCCCGATGATCTCGTGATCATGAAGCGCCGTCCGCAAGGCGAGCAGGCCGGGACGCTGCCCAAGCCCTGACGGCGCAGCGGCCGGCATCCCTCACCCTGCCTTTCAGGCCCCTTCGAACTCGTGCTAGCGTTTGGGCTGGTCGCGAACCGACGGAGGCCCCAAGTGACCACCCCCGAGAACGGCTATAGCGCCGCGCCCAGCCTCTCTCCCGGCGCCTCGAACTTTTGGCTCGACGACCAGAAGGGGCCCGAGGCGCAGGCCAAGGGCACCCCGCTCTTCAGCCCCGATCAGGAGCTCAAGGCCTATCGCGACATGCTGCTCATCCGCCGCTTCGAGGAGAAGGCGGGACAGCTCTACGGCATGGGGCTGATCGGCGGCTTCTGCCACCTTTATATCGGCCAGGAGGCGGTCGTCATCGGCATGCAGATGGCGCGGGGAGAGGGCGACCAATTCATCACCGCCTATCGCGACCACGGCCATATGCTCGCCTGCGGCATGGAGCCGAAAGGCGTCATGGCCGAGCTCACCGGACGCCGCCACGGCTATTCCAAGGGCAAGGGCGGCTCCATGCACATGTTCTCAGTGGCCAAGAAATTCTATGGCGGCCACGGCATCGTCGGCGCGCCGGCGCCGCTCGGCACAGGGCTCGCGCTCGCCAACAAATACCGGGGCAACGATCGCGTCTCGATCACCTTTTTCGGCGAGGGCGCGGCGAACCAGGGCCAGGTCTATGAGAGCTTCAACATGGCGTCCTTGTGGAAGCTGCCCGGTCCTCTATGTGATCGAGAACAACCACTACGCCATGGGCACGGCGGTGGAGCGCGCGAGCGCCCGCGCCGAGGAGCTGTACAATCGCGGCTCCGTCTACGGCATTCCGGGGGCGCGCGTCGACGGCATGGATGTGCGCGCGGTGAAGGCGGCGGGCGAAGAGGCGCTCGCGCGCGTGCGCGGCGGCGGCGGGCCCATGATCCTGGAAATGCTCACCTACCGCTATCGCGGCCATTCCATGTCCGACCCCGCCAAATATCGCAGCCGCGAGGAGGTGCAGGACGTGCGCGCCCATCACGATCCGATCGATCTCGTGCGCAAGCGCATCCTGGAGCAGGGGGTGGCCGACGAGGACAAGCTCAAGGAGATCGACCGCGAGGTGCGCGCCACGATCAGCGACGCGGCCGAGTACGCCACCCACGATCCCGAGCCGGAACCCGCCGAGCTTTACACCGACGTCGTTGCCTGAGGTCTGAAAGCGCCCGCATGCCGACCGAGATCCTGATGCCGGCGCTCTCTCCCACCATGGAGGAGGGCAAGCTCGCCAAATGGCTCGTGCGCGAGGGCGACGACGTGCAGGCGGGCGACGTGATCGCCGAGATCGAGACCGACAAGGCGACCATGGAGGTCGAGGCGGCGGACGAGGGCAAGGTCGGCCGCATCCTCGTTCCCGAAGGCACCGAGCATGTGAAGGTCAACACGCCCATCGCCACGCTGCTGCAAGATGGCGAGGCCGCCGCGTGCCCCGACCCCGATCGCGCGGAGGAGTGGGCGCCCCCGAAACGGCCAAAGAAGCCCCGATAGCTCAAATGGCCAAAATGGCTCCTGCCGCCCCGCCAAGCCCCTCTGAGGCGCCCCCGGCGCTGCCTTTGGGCGAGGCGCCCCCGAAATCGAAGAGGCGCCGGCCGGGCCACAAATCGCGCCCGCCGAGCCCCGCGCCGAGACCGAGATCCCGCCCGGCACCGAGATGGTGACCATGACCGTGCGCGAGGCGCTGCGCGACGCCATGGCCGAGGAGATGCGCGCCGATCCGGACGTCTTCGTCATGGGCGAGGAGGTCGCCCAATATCACGGCGCCTACAAAGTGACCCAAGGCCTGCTCGAGGAGTTCGGGGCGGCACGCGTCATCGACACGCCCATCACCGAATATGGCTTCGCCGGCATCGGCGTGGGCGCCGCCTTCGCCGGCCTCAAGCCCATCGTCGAATTCATGACCTGGAACTTCGCCATGCAGGCGATCGACCACATCGTCAACTCCGCCGCCAAGACGCTCTATATGTCGGGCGGCCAGATGCATTGCCCCATCGTGTTCCGCGGACCGAACGGCGCCGCCGCCCGCGTCGCCGCCCAGCACAGCCAGGATTTCTCCGCCTGGTATGCGAGCGTGCCGGGGCTGAAGGTGATCGCGCCCTACACCGCCGCCGACGCCAAGGGGCTGCTCAAATCCGCGATCCGCGATCCGGGCCCGGTGGTGTTCCTCGAGAACGAGATTCTGTACGGCCAGAGCTTCGAGGTGCCGAAGCTCGCCGACTTCGTGCTCCCCATCGGCAAAGCGCGCATCGCGCGCGCTGGCTCCGACGTGACCATCGTCTCCTATGCGCGCGGCCTCGCTTATGTGCTGGAGGCGGCCAAGCGCCTGGCGGAGGAGGGGATCGAGGCGGAAATCGATCGATCTGCGCACGCTCCGGCCGCTCGACATCGACACGGTGCTGGCAATTCGGTGCGCAAGACGAACCGCTTGGTCACCGTCGAGGAGGCCTGGCCCATCTGCTCCATCGGCTCGGAGGTCTGCGCGCGCGTGGCCATGGAGGCTTTCGACCATCTCGACGCGCCGCCCGTCAAGATCACCGGCGCCGACGTGCCCATGCCCTACGCCGCCAATCTGGAGAAGCTCGCGCTGCCTTCGGTGGAGCGGGTCGTCGCGGCGGCGAAATCCGTCTGCTATCGGGAGTGAGTCCGTGAGGAAGCACCCATGAGACTGGAAGCAGGGCGGCTGCCATTGCGGCGCCGTGCGCTTCGAGGTGCTCGCGCCCGACGAGATCGAGGCGCAGGAATGCACCTGCTCGATCTGCCGCAAGAGCGGCTATCTGCATCTCATCGTGGCGAAGGAGCGCTTCCGGCTGCTTCAGGGCGAAGACAAGCTCACCACCTACCGCTTCAACACCGGGATTGCGCAGCACCGGTTTTGCTCCGTGTGCGGCATAAAGAGCTTCTACGTGCCGCGCTCCAAGCCCGACGGCGTGAGCGTCAATGTGCGCTGCCTCGACGAGGGCGCGGTCCGCGTGGCGCGGATCAGCGTGTTCGACGGCAGGCATTGGGAAGAGGCGATGGCCGCGCGCCGCAGTCGCGAGGAAGCGTGAGCCATGTCGACGCAAATCCTCATGCCCGCTTTGTCGCCCACCATGGAGGAGGGCACGCTCGCCAAATGGCATGTGCGCGAGGGCGATCAGGTCCGCGCCGGCGACGTCATCGCCGAGATCGAGACCGACAAGGCGACCATGGAGGTCGAGGCCGTCGAGGAAGGCCGTATCGAGACGCTGCTCGTGCCCGAGGGCACCGAGCATGTGAAAGTCAACCAACCCATCGCGCTCCTCATCGAGACGACGCCGCCGACGCCAAGACCGCAACGATGCGAGCGGTGGCCTCATCCTTCGCGGCGGCGCCTTCCGTCGAGACGCGGCCTGCGGGCGGCTCCGCAGCAACCGATTCCACCGATGCCTCACCCGACGCCTCTCCCCAAGAGGAGGCGCGGGGTCGAACGGTCACGCGGGGCGCATCTTTGCCTCCCCGCTCGCGCGGCGCCTCGCCCGCGAGCGCGGGCTCGACCTTGCCGCCATCAAAGGCTCAGGTCCCCGCGGCCGCATCGTCAAGGCGGACATCGCGCGGGCTCCGGCCCGTGCGCAAGCACGCCCCGCAGCCGAGATCGAAGAGGTGAGGGAGCCCCGTGCCATGGTGCGCGTGCCGGCGGCGCAAGCCATGGGCCCGGCGCTCGCCGAACCCATGTCCGACGAGGCGGTGCTCGCCCTGTACCAGCCCGGCACCTACAAACTCGTGCCGCACGACACCATGCGCCGCCTCATCGCCGACCGGCTGACGCTCGCCAAGCAGACCATCCCGCATTTCTATCTCTCCATCGACTGCAAGCTCGATGCCTTGCTCGCCGCGCGCAAGCGCCTCAACGGTATCGCGCCGGAAGGACACCCGCGCGCCTTCAAACTGTCGGTCAACGATTTCATCATCAAGGCGATGGCCATGGCGCTGCAGGAGGTGCCGCAGGCGAACGCCACCTGGACGCGCGAGGGCCTGCTGCTGCACCGGGCGTCCGACGTGGCGGTCGCCGTGGCGCTGCCGAACGGCGGCTTGTTCACGCCCGTGATCCGCAACGCAGAACTGAAAAGCCTGTCGGAAATCTCCAACGAGATGAAGGACTTGGCCACCCGCGCGCGCTCCAAGCGCCTCGCGCCCCACGAATATCAGGGCGGCACCACGACCATCTCCAATCTCGGCATGTACGGCATCGCCCGCTTCGAAGCCGTGATCAACCCGCCGCAGGCGAGCATCCTCGCCGTGGGCAAGGCGCAAAAGCGGCCGGTGATCAAGAAGGACGCCGTGAAGATCGCCACCATGATGAGCGTGACGCTGTCGGTCGATCACCGCGTGATCGACGGCGCGCTCGGCGCCGAGCTGCTCGCCGCCTTCAAGGCCTTCATCCAAGACCCCGTGACGATGCTGGTGTGAGGAGCGGCCGGGATGGCAGAATCGCGCTTCGACCTTGCGGTGATCGGCGCCGGCCCCGGCGGCTATGTGGCCGCGATCCGCGCGAGCCAGCTCGGCATGAAGACGGCGATCATCGAGCGCGACGCGCTGGGCGGCATCTGTCTCAATTGGGGCTGCATCCCCACCAAGGCGCTGCTCCGCTCCTCCGAGCTCTATCATCTAATGGGGCGCGCAAGTCGAGTTCGGCCTCGCCGCCGACAATGTCCGCTTCGACTTAGCGCGCATCGTGCAACGCAGCCGCCAAGTGGCGAACAAGCTCGCCAACGGCGTCGCCTATCTCATGCAGAAGAACAAGATCGCGGTCATCCGCGGCACCGCGCGGCTGCAAGGGCAGGGGAGGATCGCGGTGACGGGGAAAGACGGCGCGGAGCTTCCCCGCCTCGACGCCAAGCATATTGTCATCGCCACCGGCGCGCGCGCCAAGACGCTGCCGGGCTTGGAGCCGGACGGCAGGCTCGTCTGGACTTACAAAGAGGCGATGCTGCCGTCCGCTATGCCGAAATCGCTGCTCGTGGTGGGCTCGGGCGCCATCGGCATCGAGTTTGCGAGCTTCTACCGCGATCTCGGCGCCGAGGTGACGGTGGTGGAGCAGCTCGACCGCATCCTGCCCGTCGAGGATGCCGAGATCTCCGCGCTCGCGCGCAAGGCCTTTACCCGCCAGGGCATCAAGATCCACACCGAGACAACCGTGGCGGCGCTCACGCCGGGCAGCGACAGCGTGACCGCGACGCTCAACCACACGGGCGGCGCTGCCGAAACCGTGACCGCCGACCGCGTCATCCTCGCCATCGGCATCACCGGCAATGTGGAAGGGATCGGGCTCGAAGGGCAGGGGGTGCGGATCGAGCGCGGCCATATCGTGGTGGATGAATGGTGCCGCACAGCCGTCCCCGGCCTCTACGCCATCGGCGATGTCATCGGCCCGCCCTGGCTCGCCCACAAAGCGATGCACGAAGGCGTGCTGTGCGTGGAGAAGATCGCCGGCGTCGACGGCGTGCATCCGCTCGACACGAGCAACGTCCCCGCCTGCACCTATTGCCGGCCGCAAGTGGCAAGCGTCGGCCTCACCGAGGCGGCGGCCCGTGCCGCCGGCCACGCGCTGAAAGTGGGCCGCTTCCCCTATTCGGCCAACGGCAAGGCGATTGCGCTTGGCGAGACCGAGGGCCTGGTCAAGACCATCTTCGACGCGAATACCGGCGCGCTGCTCGGCGCCCACATGATCGGGGCCGAGGTCACCGAGCTGATCCAGGGCTTCGCCATCGCGCGCGTGCTCGAGACCACGGAAGAAGAATTGATGCGAACCATCTTCCCCCACCCCACGCTCTCGGAGATGATGCACGAATCGGTGCTCGATGCCTTTGGCCGCGCCATCCATATCTGACGCGCCAAAGGGCGAAGGCAGCGGGGAGCCTTAGACCTGGCAAAAGGAGGAGAGCATGGGGCTGATCATCTTTCTCGTCGTGGGCCTGATCGCGGGCGCCATCGCGTCCTATGTCATGGGGCGCCAGCAGGATCTCTTGATCAACCTGTTGATCGGCGTCATCGGCGCCGTGGTCGGCGGCTTTTTGGCCGGGTTGCTCGGCCTTGGCGCCTATAATCTGATCGGCGCGATCATCATCGCCACCCTCGGCGCCATTTTGTGCATTTACATCTGGCAACGGATGCGGTGACGTTTGCGCCGAGAGGCGCGCGGCCTGACTTTAATTCGTCACCTCGGCTGACGATATTCAGGCGAGGAAAGATGCGTTGTCGCCCACTAATCCAATGGGAGGTTTCCTAAGATGGACGCACAGGCCCAAACGCTCCTCACCATGCCGGGGGTCGGTTTTTTCGGCATGCTCATCATCGGCATCCTCGCGGGCTATATCGCCGAGAAGGTCACCGCGAGCGATCATGGCTTGCTCACCAACCTCCTCGTCGGCATTGCCGGCTCCTTCGTCGGCGGCACCCTCGCCAATCTCCTGCATATCGAGTTCTATGGCTGGCTCGGCAATCTGATCGTGGCCTCCATCGGCGCCATCCTCGTGCTGTGGGTGTGGCGCAGCGTGCGGCAGCCCGCCACCTGAGGGCGAGACCGCCGAACGGCAGATCGTGGTGACCGATGTTCGAAAGCGTGACAAGCGAGGCGCGGCCGCGCCATCCCGAAAAGGCGCATCGGCCCGACACGCCAATGTTGCCCAAGCCCCCCTGGATCCGCGTGCGCGCGCCGGGCTTGGGCGCTTTCGATGCGACGCGCGCCACCTTGCGCTCGCACCGCCTCGCCACCGTGTGCGAGGAGGCGGCCTGTCCCAATATCGGCGAGTGCTGGGGCAAGCGCCACGCGACCGTCATGATCATGGGCGACACCTGCACGCGGGCTTGCGCCTTCTGCAATGTGCGCACGGGCCGGCCGGCGCCGCTCGATCCGTCGGAGCCCGCGCGCGTCGGCCACGCGGTGGCCGAGCTCGGCCTTGCCCATGTGGTGGTGACCTCGGTCGACCGCGACGATCTCGACGACGGCGGCGCCGGGCATTTCGCCGCCACCATTCGCGCCATCAGGGACGCGGCGCCTGCAACGACCATCGAGGTGCTGATCCCCGACTTCCTGCGCAAGGAGGGCGCGCTCGAAGGCGTGATGGAAGCGGGGCCGGACGTGCTCAACCACAATCTCGAGACCGTGCCCTCGCTCTATCGCACCATCCGCCCGGGCGCCCGCTACGATCACTCTCTTCAGCTGCTGGCGCGCGCCAAGATACTCAAGCCCGCGCATCTTCACCAAATCGGGCATCATGGTGGGCCTCGGCGAGAGCGAGGCCGAGGTGCATGCGTTGATGGACGACATGCGGGAGGCGGAGGTCGACTTCCTCACCATCGGCCAATATCTGCAGCCGACCCGCAAGCACGCACCCGTCGCGCGCTTCGTGACCCCCGGCGAATTCGATCGCTATAAGGACGCGGCCTACGCCAAGGGCTTCCTGCTCGTGGCGGCGAGCCCGCTCACGCGCTCCTCCTATCACGCGGCGGAAGACTTCGCCCGGCTCCGCGCAGCGCGCGACGCGGCCCTGCCGCGTTAGCAGAGCGACGCGCTCCCCACCGCCGTCCCATGCACATCTTCGAGACCATTCATTCCGTGGGTCATTCGGCCGACGACATGTTCGCGCTCATCGCCAAGGTCGAGGACTATCCGCACTTCTTGCCGCTCTGCGAGGAGCTCAAGGTGAAGAGCCGGCGCGAGGAGAATGGCAAGGAGGTGCTGATCGCGACCATGGTGGTCGGCTACAAGATGATCCGCGAGAGCTTCACCACCCAAGTGAGCCTCGATCGCGGCACACGGACCATCCTCGTCCATTATCTCGACGGGCCGTTCTCGCATCTGGAGAATCGCTGGCGTTTCCGCCCCACCGGCCCGCGCGCCTGCGAGGTCGATTTCTATATCGCCTATAGCTTCCGCTCGCGCCTGTTCGAGCGGCTCATGGGCGGCCTGTTCTCCAAGGCGGTGCGCAAATATACGGACGCCTTCGAGGCTCGCGCCGACGCGGTCTATGGGAGCACGCCGCCCTCCATGACGGCGGCCGCCTCACAAGAGTGAGGCGAGAAGCCTGAGCGCGCGCTCGACCGAGAGCCGCCTGATCTCGCCGCGGCCAAGATCGCCGAACAGCACCTTCTCATGAGCGATCGCCTCGTCGCGCATCCCGGCGGCGAAATGGACGAGGCCCACCGGCTTCTCCGCGCTGCCGCCATCGGGACCGGCGATGCCGGTGACCGCCATGGCGAGGCTTGCTTGCGAATGGGTGAGCGCGCCGCCCGCCATGGCGCGGGCCACGTCCTCGCTCACCGCGCCATGCCGCTCGATCAGCCACACCGGCACGCCCAGCATCTCGCTCTTGGCGGCGTTGGAATAGGTCACGAAGCCCCGCTCGAACACATCCGAAGCGCCGGGCACGGCGGTGAGCGTGGCGGCGACCAGCCCTCCGGTGCACGACTCCGCGGTGACGAGGGTGATCCCGCGCGCGCGGCATGCCTCGAGCAGCTTGCCCGCGAGCGCGACCAGGGAGGCGTCGATGGTGATGGCCTCGCTCATGACAGGCGCACGGTCGCCGTCGCCATCGCCGCGATACCTTCGCCGCGGCCGATGAAGCCCAAGCCCTCATTGGTCGTGGCCTTGACGCTCACTTGGCCCATATCGAGGCCGAGCATCGAGGCGACGCTCGCGCGCATCTGATCCCGATAGGGCCCGATGCGCGGCGCTTCGCACAGGAAGGTCAAATCCACATGCACGATCTCGCCGCCGCGCGCGGCAAGTCTGCCGGCGGCATGCTTGAGGAACAACTCCGACGGCGCCCCGCGCCAGCGTTCGTCGGAAGGCGGGAAGTGCACGCCGATATCGCCGTCGCCAATGGCGCCGAGCAGTGCATCGGTGAGCGCATGCAGGCCCACATCGGCGTCGCTATGGCCGGTGAGCTTCTGGTGATGCGGAATGGCGACGCCGCACAGGATCACCGCATCGCCAGGACCGAAGGCGTGCACGTCATAGCCCGAGCCCACGCGCATCTCGGGAGCCTGCCGCGCGCCGCCGCGCAGCTGCAGGAGCTCATCGGCGATGGCGAGGTCTTCGGACGTGGTGAGCTTGCGATTGGCTTCCGCGCCTTCCACGACGGCCACCTCGAGCCCGAACCACTCGGCGAGCCCGGCATCGTCGGTGAACTCCGGCACGCCGGCATTCGCCGCGGCGCGATGGGCGGCGAGGATCGCCTCGAATCTAAAACCTTGCGGCGTCTGCGCCCGCATGAGCCCGGCCCGATCGAGCGTGCCGGTCACGAGCGCCCCTTGCGCGCGCTTCAACGTATCGGTCACCGGCACGCAAGGAAGCGCGGCAGGATGAGATTCGAGCCCGGCGAGCACCCTGTCGATCACATCCGCATCGAGAAAGGGCCGCGCCGCGTCATGGATCAAGACATAGTCGGGGGCGCTCATGGCAAGCGCTTCGAGACCGGCGCGGACGGAGTCCTGCCGCGTGGCCCCGCCCGCGACGGGCGCGCGCAATCGCGTGGCGAAAGGAGCCGCGGCCGTCTCATAGAGGCGCGCATCGTCGGGATGGATGACGACGAGAATCTCGTCGATTGCGGCATGGGCGGCGAAGGGGCTGATGGCCCGCCCAAGCATGGGCACGCCGCCGATCGGCCAATATTGCTTCGGCCGTTGCGGCTCGCTCCCGGCGCGCGCGCCGCGCCCCGCCGCCACGATAAGGCCGGCCACGCTCACCGGGGCCTCCCAAGTAAAGGGCAGATTTGCGCGAAAAATTTCTTTTTGCAGTGCGGCAATTCGAGTGTTGCTCCGCAGTCAAAAGCCCAATATCCTGCACAATAATAGATCATGACGCCTCGTTGCATAAAAATTGAGCAGTACGTCCGGTGGGGGCTGCGAGGATACACCGCTTGAGCGCATCGACCAAAAGGCAGAGCGCGCGCCGTCCTGCCGAGCCGCCTCCCTTTGAGCCGGAAGCGCTGCTCGGCGCGCTGCCCCATCCGCTTCTCGTCATCGGTCACGGCCTTCGCCTCGAATATGCGAATACCGCGGCCGAGGATTTCTTCCAGATGAGCGCGGGCGTGTTGTGCCGCCGCGCGCTCACCGAGATCGTCGCCTTCGGCAGCCCGCTCATCGCCCTTGTCGAGCAGGTGCAGCGCAACGGCACCACCGTCAACGAATATGGCGTGGATCTCGGCTCCTTCCGCTTCGATGCGCCGAAGCTCGTCGATCTTTATGCCGGGCCTCTGCCCGACTCGCCCGGCCGCGTGATGATCATGCTGCAACAGCGCAGCATGGCGCAGATGATCGAGCGGCAGCTCACCCATCGCGGCGCGGCGCGCTCGGTCTCCGGACTGGCCGCGGTGCTCGCTCATGAAATCAAGAACCCGCTCTCCGGCATCAGGGGCGCCGCCCAGCTGCTCGAAAGCGAGCGCACCGATTCCGACCGGACCTTGACCCAGCTCATCTGCACGGAATCGGACCGCATCTGCAAGCTCGTCGACCGCATGGAGATCTTCGGCGACGAGCGGCCGCTGCAGCGCGAGGCGGTCAACATCCACGACGTGCTCGACCATGTGAAGCAGATCGCCATCAGCGGCTTCGCCCGTCACATCAAGTTCGTCGAGAATTACGATCCGTCACTGCCGTCCGTTCCCGGCAATCGCGACAAGCTCGTCCAGGTCTTCCTCAACCTCATCAAGAACGCCGCCGAGGCGATCGGCGAGGAGCGTGTCGACGGCCAGATCACGCTGTCCACCTCGTTCCGCCCGGGCGTGCGCCTCTCGGTGCCGGGAAGCCAGGCGCGGGTCAGCCTGCCGCTCGAGATCGCGGTCGAGGACAATGGCGCGGGCGTCTCGCCCGAGCTCATGCCCCATCTGTTCGATCCCTTCGTCACCACCAAGCAGTCCGGTACGGGCCTCGGCCTTGCCCTGGTCGCCAAGATCGTCGGCGACCATGGCGGCATCATCGAATGCGACTCGCGCCCGCGGCAGACGGTGTTCCGTGCGCTGATGCCGATGGCCGACGTCGAGACCGGGCAGGGCGGGCAGGGGTGACCATGGCCAAGGGCAACATCCTCATCGCCGACGACGACGCCGCCATCCGCACCGTGCTGAACCAAGCCTTGGCCCGCGCCGGCTACGCGCCCCGCGCCACGGGCAACGCCGCCACTCTGTGGCGGTGGATCAGCCAAGGGGAGGGCGATCTCGTCATCACCGACGTGCTGATGCCGGACGAGAGCGCCTTCGATCTCATCCCGCGCGTCAAGAAGCTCAGGCCCGATCTGCCGATCATCGTGATGAGCGCGCAGAACACCTTCATGACCGCGATCACCGCCGCGGAGCGGGGCGCCTACGAATATCTGCCCAAGCCCTTCGACCTGAACGAGCTCGTTGCCGTCGTGGGCCGCGCGCTCGCCGAGCCGCGGCGGAGAGCCCAGCGCCTTACCGCCGAGCCGAGCGAAGGGCTGCCCCTGATCGGCCGCTGCCCGGCCATGCAGGACATCTATCGCGTGCTCGCCCGTCTCACCCAGACCGACCTCACGGTGATGATCACGGGCGAGTCGGGCACCGGCAAGGAGCTCGTCGCCCGCGCGCTGCACGAATATGGCAAGCGCCGGAACGGTCCGTTCGTCGCCATCAATATGGCGGCCATCCCGCGCGAGCTGATCGAGTCGGAGCTGTTCGGTCACGAGAAGGGCGCCTTCACCGGCGCGCAGACGCGTCACGTGGGCCGCTTCGAGCAGGCCGAAGGCGGCACCCTGTTCCTCGACGAGATCGGCGACATGCCCATGGAAGCGCAGACGCGCCTGTTGCGCGTGTTGCAGGAGGGCGAGTACACGACGGTCGGCGGCCGCACCCCGATCCGCACCAATGTCAGGATCATCGCCGCCACCAACCGCGATCTGCAGCAGCAGATCGATCAGGGTCTGTTCCGCGAGGATCTCTTCTATCGGCTGAACGTGGTGCCGCTCCGGCTGCCGCCCTTGCGCGAGCGGCTCGAGGACATCCCCGACCTCGTGCGCCACTTCCTCGCCATCGCCGAGAAAGAGGGGCTGCCGACGAAGACCTTCGAGCCCCCGGCGATCGAACGCCTCAAGCGCTATCACTGGCCGGGCAATGTGCGCGAGCTCGAGAACCTCGTGCGCCGTCTCTCGGCGATCTACTCGCAAGACACCGTCACCGGCGAGATGGTGGACAACGAGCTTGCGAGCGCCGCGCGCGCGCCTTTTCCCGACGCCGCCGAACCCGCCTCCGATTTGTCCGAGGCGATCGAGCGCTACCTCTCCGACTATTTCATGAGTTTCGGCCAGGAGTTGCCGCCGTCCGGGCTCTACACCCGCTTGCTGCGCAAGGTCGAGTTCCCGCTGATCACGGCGGCGCTTGCGGCAACGCGCGGCAATCAGATCCGCGCCGCCGATCTCCTGGGTCTGAACCGCAACACGCTGCGCAAGAAGATCCGCGACCTTGGCATCAAGGTGATGCGGACGGCGGCCCCTTAAAAAGCCGCCAAACTTCACCGTTCCGCCTTGGATTGACGGGTCTCGCCCCCTTTAATTCATGTCACCAAGGCGCCACATTGTGATTTTATTGCATCAGCAATGAGGCGCATGCTCCGTGGTTAAGGGAGCCGGAAATGCCTCACAGAGCAGGGGCGAGGGGTTGACGCGTTTCTTCCACCACGTTCGCCAAGCGCTCGACCGAGCCAAGCTCAAGCGCGGAGACCAGACACGCGGCCGCCCACGCGCCGTAGAACCGTCTCCCACGGCGAAAGGCTTGCTTGGCGGATCGGCGCCGGCGACCAGCGCGCGGCGGCGGCTGCCCTTCACGCTCGGCCTCATCACCATGATGCTGTCGCTGTGCTCGGGCCTTGCGACCTACGTCATCCTGACCGGGCTCACGCCGATCGTGCCGACCCACATCGTCGTGGTCGGCATGCTCCTGATCAACCTCGTGCTCGTGCTGGCGATGGTGGGGATCATCGCCTGGCAGGTGACGGGGCTTTGGCTCGCGCGCAAGAGGCAGGCCGCAGGCGCCCAGCTCCATGTCCGCATCGTCAGCCTGTTCAGCGTCATTGCCGTAGTGCCGGCCATCCTGCTTGCGGTGTTCGCCTCGATCTCGCTCGACCGCGGCCTCGACCATTGGTTCTCCGACCGCACCAAATCCATCATTCAGAACTCCATCGACGTGGCGACCGCCTATCTCCAAGAGCACGGGCAGGTGATCCGCACCGACACGGTGGGCATGGCCAAGGATATCGACGAGGCGGTCGACCTCGTGAAATCGCGCCCCGAAGGATTCGGCAACTTCTTGACGGCGCAAGCCGCCATCCGGGCGCTGCCCATGGCCTATCTGATCGACGGCAACGGCAAGATCCTCGCCACCGCCGCCACGCTGCAAGACATGCCCTACCGGCCGCCGCCCAAGGAGGCGCTCGACCTCGCCAAGAAAGGGCAGGTGATCGTGATCGCGCCCGGCCAGACGAGCGTGGTCGGCGCCATCAAGAGCCTCGACAATTTCACCGACACGTTTCTCTACGTGCTGCGCCCGGTGAACGCGCGCGTGCTGCAGCAGCTGCGCGAGACGCGCGCGAACGTCGCCGAATATCAGTTGCTCGAGCAGCGCCGCGCAGGCGTGCAGGTGGCCTTCGGCCTCATGTATGTGGCGATCGCGCTGACCTTGCTGCTGTCCGCCATCTGGATCGGCATGTGGTTCGCCAATCGCCTGGTGGCGCCGATCGGCCAGCTGATGGGGGCGGCGCAGCAGATCTCGGAAGGCAATCTCGACGTCGAGGTCGGCGTCAATCCCGCCGATGGCGATCTCGCCGTGCTGGGATCGACCTTCAACACCATGACCTCCGAGCTCAAGAGCCAGCGCGACGAGCTCGTCGGCGCCAACACCACGCTCGATGAGCGCCGCCGTTTCATGGAGGCGGTGCTGTCCGGCGTGACCGCGGGCGTGGTTGGCGTCGACACCGACGGGACCATCACCCTCGTCAACCGCTCGGCCGAGACGCTGCTCGGGGCCAAGGAAAAAACCCTTTCCGGCCAACTACTTGCCAAGGCCATCCCCGAATTCGCCCCCCTGCTCAAGCGGGCGCAGAAGCAGGGGCGCCATCTCCTCACCGACCAGCTCGCCATCCGCCGCCGCGGCGAGGAGCGCAATTTCGCCGTGCGCGTCACCACCGAAGGCGCCGGCCACGAGGCGCAAGGCTACGTCGTCACCTTCGACGACATCACCGAGCTCGTCAGCGCCCAGCGCAGCACCGCCTGGGCCGACGTCGCCCGCCGCATCGCCCATGAGATCAAGAACCCGCTCACCCCGATCCAGCTCTCCGCCGAGCGCATCCGCCGCAAATATGGCGCCTCCATCACCAAGGACCGCGAGGTGTTCGAGCAATGCACCGACACCATCATCCGCCAGGTCTCCGACATCGGGCGGATGGTCGACGAGTTCTCCGCCTTCGCGCGCATGCCGAAGCCGGTGATGGAACAGAACGACGTGCGCGACATCGTGCGCGAGGCCGTCTTCCTGTTCCAGGTCAGCCGTCCGGAGATCAATTTCGAGCTCGATCTGCCTGACAAGCCGGTGGTCACCCTGTCCGACCGGCGCCTCCTGACCCAGGCCGTCACCAACCTCGTCAAGAATGCGAGCGAGGCGATCGACACCGCGCTCGAGGCCGAGCCGGAGCGCGCCGACAAGGGCCACGTCACCGCCAAGGTGCGCGCCAAGGGCGACCGGCTGCAGATCACCGTCATCGACAATGGCTGCGGCCTGCCCAAGGAGAACCGCCACCGGCTGGTCGAGCCCTATATGACGACGCGCACCAAAGGCACGGGGCTCGGGCTCGCCATCGTCCAGCGCATCACCGAGCAGCATGGCGGCAAGCTTACGCTTGCCGATGCGCCGAAGCGGGACGGGAAGCAACAAGGCGCCTCGGTGCGCATGGATTTGCCGATCCGGGATAAGGACGAGGAGGAGGTCACGACCCCCGACGAGGACACGTCCGTTGAAGCCCATGCCCCAGAAGCGGCGGAGTGAACGAGGGAGTGACCCATGGCGTCTGACATCCTGATCGTCGACGACGAGGCCGATATCCGCGAGTTGATCTCGGGCATCCTCGAGGATGAGGGCCACGGCACCCGGCTTGCCAAGGACTTCGACGAGACGCTCGCCGCCATCGAGGAGCGGCGCCCCTCGCTCGTGATCCTCGATATTTGGCTGCAAGGCTCAAAGCTCGACGGCCTCGAGCTGCTCGACCGCATCAAGAAGGCCCATCCCGATCTGCCGGTGGTGATCATCAGCGGTCACGGCAATATCGAGACCGCCGTGGCGGCGATCAAACGCGGCGCTTACGATTACATCGAGAAGCCGTTCAAGGCCGACCGGCTGGTGCTGATCACCACCCGCGCGCTCGAGACCTCGAAGCTCAAGCGCGAGAACCGGGAGCTGCGCGAGCGCAGCATCCACAGCTTCGAGATGGTCGGAAACTCCGCCGCCATCAATCAGCTGCGCCAGGCGATCGACAAGGTCGCCCCCACCAACAGCCGCGTGCTCATCACCGGCCCCTCCGGCTGCCGGCAAGGAGCTCGCCGCGCGCGTGATGCATGCGAAGTCGCTCCGCGCCGACGGACCCTTCGTCGTGCTCAACGCCGCCGCCATGGTGCCCGACCGCATGGAGCTCGAACTGTTCGGCACCGAGGAGGGCGGGGGCAGCGGCGCGCGCAAGGTCGGCGCGCTGGAGGAGGCGCATAACGGCACCCTCTATATCGACGAGGTCGCCGACATGCCGCTCGAGACCCAAGGCAAGATTCTGCGCGTGCTCGTCGAGCAGAGGTTCCAGCGCCTGGGCGGGGGCCCCAAGGTCCATGTCGATGTGCGCATCGTCTCCTCGACCAGCCGCGATTTGCAGAAGGAGATGAATTCGGGGCGCCTGCGCGAGGATTTGTTTCACCGTCTGAACGTGGTGCCCATCAAGGTGCCGGGTCTGTCCGAGCGGCGCGAGGACGTGCCCGAGCTCGTGCGCTATTTCGTGCAGGCGATTTCCGTGGCGACCGGTTTGCCGGCGCGCCGCATCGGCGAGGACGCCATGGCCGTGCTGCAGTCCCACGACTGGCCGGGCAATGTGCGCCAGCTCCGCAACAACATCGAGCGGCTGATGATCCTCGTGGGCGGCGACGCCGAGCAGATCATCACCGCCGACATGCTGCCCGAGGAGATCGTCTCGCCCATGCCGCTATCGCCCAATGGGGCAGGGGGCGAGCATCTGATGTCGCTGCCCTTGCGCGACGCGCGCGAGATTTTCGAGCGCGAATATCTGCTGGCCCAGGTCAACCGCTTCGGCGGCAACATCTCCCGCACCGCCGAATTCGTCGGCATGGAGCGCTCGGCATTGCACCGCAAACTGCGGGCGCTCGGCGTCAATTCCACCGAGCGGGGCGCCGCCATGCGCTGAGGTTTTTGGCTGGTCTCAAGCACTTAAGCCGGGACAGCCGATCTCGGCACTTGCGGGAACACCATCCAATCGCGTCTAATGCGGTCGGACCTCGCAGAGAACGGGGTCCGGGGCACTAACCAGCGTAAGCGTGGACCAAAGGGACAAGGAAGCCCATGGCAACAGAACGCGCGCAAAGTCTGCAGGACACGTTTCTCAATCATGTCCGCAAGAACAAGACGCCGCTCACCATCTTTCTCGTGAACGGCGTCAAGCTGCAGGGCGTCGTAACCTGGTTCGATAATTTCTGCGTTCTGCTGCGCCGGGACGGACATTCCCAGCTCGTCTATAAGCACGCCATATCGACCATCATGCCCGGCCAACCCATTCAGCTCGCGGAGATCGGCGACACGGAAGCCGCGGAGTAGCGCATGGTCCGGAAAAGTGGGCACCGGTTTTCCGTTACGATCATGCGCCAACAAGAACCGAGAGCGCCGTCGCAATTCAATCTCAGGCGATAGTGCTCTAGGTGCGTCCAACCGATCCGAGAAAGCTCAAGCGCGGGAAGCCGCCTGAGCGCGTGCGCGATCACGGCCGGCCGGGCGAGGGCACCCGTGCCATCGTCCTCACGCCCGTGCTCGAGAGGCAAGCGCGCACCGCGGCGCGGCGCGGCGCAGGGGTGGCGGGCACACGCGCCAACGCGGCGCGTCTTGCCGAGGCGATCGGGCTTGCGCAAGCGATCGAGCTCGACGTGCGCGCAAGCGGGCTCGTGCCCGTGCCGCATCCGCGGCCGGCGACGTTGTTCGGCTCGGGCAAGGTCGAGGAGCTCGAGGGGCTGGTCCGCGCCGAAGGCGCCGAGCTCGTGATCGTCGATCACCCGCTCACCCCCGTGCAGCAGCGCAACCTCGAGACCGCGTGGAACGCGAAGGTGCTCGACCGCACGGGTCTCATTCTGGAGATCTTCGGCGAACGCGCCCGCACGCGGGAAGGGCGCCTGCAGGTCGAGCTTGCCCACCTCGTCTACCAGAAGAGCCGGCTCGTCCGCTCCTGGACGCATCTTGAGCGCCAACGCGGCGGCTTCGGCTTTCTCGGCGGCCCGGGCGAGACCCAGATCGAGACCGACCGGCGCCTCATCGGCGAGCGCATCGAGCTCATCCGCCGCGAGCTCGAGCAGGTGCGGCGCACCCGCGCGCTGCATCGCAAGGCCCGCCGGCGCGTGCCGTACCCGATCGTGGCGCTCGTGGGCTACACCAATGCCGGCAAGTCGACCCTGTTCAACGCGCTCACCGGCGCCGCCGTGCTCGCCGAGGACACGCTGTTCGCCACGCTCGACCCGACCTTCCGCAGTCTGCGCCTGCCCGGCGGCAGCAAGGCCGTGCTGTCCGACACGGTGGGCTTCATCTCCGATCTGCCGACCACGCTGATCGCGGCCTTCCGCGCCACGCTCGAGGAGGTGGAGGAGGCCGACCTCATCTTGCATGTGCGCGACATTGCCGAGGAGACGAGCGCGAGCCAACGCGCCGACGTGAACGCGGTCTTGGCCGAGCTCGGCATCGACGCCGACGCGGAACCTGAGCGCGTGCTCGAAGTGTGGAACAAGATCGATCGCCTCGACGCTCCCGCCCGCGAGCGGATCGCCAACGAGGCGCGGCGCGTCGAAGACGGCGCGGTGCTCGTCTCGGCCGTGACGGGCGAGGGCTTCGAGGCCTTGCGCAGCAAGATCGAGACGCGCCTCAACCGGCGGCGGGAAATGGTCGAGATCGCCATCAAGCCGGAAGAGGGATCGCTCTCCAACTGGATCTACGAGAATTGCGAGGTGGTGACGCGGTCCGATCTCGGCGAGGGCATGACGAGCTTGCGCATCCGCATCGCCCCGGAGAAGCGCCATTTGTTGCAGCGCCTGGCGGGACCGGCACGGCTCAGGCTCGCCGCGGAGTAGGCCACGCGAGGCGCGGAAGCTAGTCCTTCGTCTCCTCGGCCTTGGCCTCGTCCCATAGCGCGTCCATCTCTTCCAGCGTCGACTGTGCGGGCGCGCGTCCCTCGCGCGCGAGCGCCGCCTCGATCTTGGCGAAGCGGCGCATGAATTTCGCATTGGCCTCGCGCAGCGCCGCTTCGGGATCGACGCCGAGATGCCGCGCCAGATTCGCCATGACGAAGAGGAGGTCGCCCAACTCTTCCTTGATCGCTTGCGCGCCTTGCGCGGAAATCGCGCCCTTGAGCTCGGCCAACTCCTCCTCCGCCTTGGCGAGCACCGGCGCCAAGCTCGGCCAATCGAAGCCAACGCTCGCCGCGCGCTTCTGCAGCTTCACCGCGCGCGCGAGCGCCGGCAGCGCCGCCGGTATGCCGTCGAGCACGGAGGCGGGGGCGGCCTCGCCACGCGCGGCCTTTTCCTCCGCCTTGATGCGCTCCCACATCGGCGTCTTGAGGAAGGCCTCGCGCAGGCCGGGCTCGGCGAACACATGGGGATGCCGGCGGATCATCTTCTCGGTGATCGCCTGGACCACGTCGGCAAAGGCGAAGCGTCCTTGCTCCGACGCCATCTCGGAATGATAGACGACCTGCAGCAGGAGATCGCCGAGCTCGTCCTTGAGTGCCGTCATGTCGTCGCGCGCGATGGCGTCGGCGACCTCGTAAGCTTCTTCGATCGTGTAAGGCGCGATCGTCGCGAAGCTTTGTTCGGCGTCCCACGGGCAGCCGGTCTCCGGGTCCCTGAGCCGCGCCATGACGCGGAGGAGAGCGTCGATCCCGTGCCGCTTTTCGCCCGCGTCAGCCATGGTCCACGCCACCCGCAACGCCGCGGAATTTCTCAGCCCGATCAATACGATAGCGTCGAAAGTGCGCGGCCCAGCCCCAAATACTCGGATTCGCATAAGGTATATTATGGAAAATTCATCCCAGGGCTGATGGGCGCCGCGCGACACGCTCAGTGCCGCTCGTATTGATCGCCCACGAAGCGGTCGAGCAACCGCACGCCGAAGCCAGATCCCCAGCTGCGATTGATGTCGCTGTCGACGGACGACATGGCCGTGCCGGCGATGTCGAGATGCGCCCACGCCGTGCCGTCCTTGACGAAGCGCTGCAGAAATTGCGCCGCCGAGATCGAGCCGCCCCACTTGCCGCCCGTGTTCTTCACGTCGGCAACCTTGGAGTTGATCATCTTGTCGTATTTGGGTCCGAGCGGAAGCCGCCACAGCCGCTCCCCCGTCTCCTCGCCGGCGGCGAGCAGTTGTCCGGCGAGCGCGTCGTTGTTGGAGAAGAGACCCGCATGCTCCTTGCCGAGTGCCACCATCACCGCGCCGGTTAACGTCGCAAGGTCGATCAGCGCGCGCGGCTTGAAGCGGTTTTGCGCGTACCACAGACAATCGGCCAGCACCATGCGGCCCTCGGCATCGGTATTGAGCACCTCGATGGTCTGGCCCGACATGGCGGTGATGACATCGCCGGGGCGTAGCGCGCCGCCGCTCGGCATGTTCTCGACAAGGCCGATGATGCCGACGGCATTTACCTTTGCCTTCCGTTCGGCGAGCTCGTGCATGAGCCCGACGACACACGCCGCGCCCGCCATGTCGCCTTTCATGTCCTCCATGCCGGCGCCAGGCTTGAGCGAGATGCCGCCCGTGTCGAACGTGACGCCCTTGCCGACGAACGCCACCGGATCCCCGCCACGCTCGCCCGCGCCCTTCCATTGCATCACCACCACATGGCTCGGCCGCTCGCTCCCTTGCCCCACGGCGAGCAGCGCGTTCATGCCGAGTTTCTTCAAGGCGCGGTCGTTCAACACTTCGACCTGCACGCCGAGCTTGGTGAGATCCTTCGCGCGCTGCGCAAACTCGGTGGGGCCGAGCACGTTGGCGGGCTCGTTAACGAGATCACGGGCGATGACGACGCCGTTGGCGATGGCGCGCGCCGAGGTAAAGGCGCGCGAGGCCGCTTTCGGGTCGGCGCAGTGGATGATGATTTTTTTCAGCGTGCGATCGTTGGCGCTCGCCTCGCCGTCCTTCTTCTTCGCCTTGGACTTGTACTTTTGGAACTTGTAGCCGCGCAGCGTGGCGCCGAGCGCGACTTTGGCGACGTCGTCGGGATCGATCGGCCGCCCGGCGGTCTCGATGAAGACATGCGCCGTCGGCCCCTCTTTGCCGCTGACAAGACCGCGGATGATGCCGCCGAGATTGAGCCAGTCCTCGGGCTTGTAGTCGGCGGCCTTGCCGATCCCGAGCAAAACGAGCCGGGCAAGTTTCAGGCCGGCCGGCACGAGAAGGTCGACGGAGGTCTCCTTCTTGCCCTTGAAGCCGGCCACTTGGGTCGCGCGCGAAAGCAGTCCTTTTGCCGTCTTATCGAGATCCTTGGCCGTGGATGCAAGCTTCGGCCCCTCCTCCGCAAGAACTACGGCAACACCCTCTTGGGCTGGACTAAGATCGGCAAAGGAAATCACGGTCTGCTCGCTCACGATACCTCCCCTAGCGGCCTTTGCCGCCGACCTAAGCAAAAACCGCCAGCCAAGCGCGCCGAATTGTCGGCGCGCTTACTGATGCAAACATGCAACAGCGGCAGGGATTCGAGAGGCCGTTCCTAAATCCTGTTGCCGTGGAAAGCAAGCGGCTCAAAGTGCCGAAATTCGGCCATCTTGGCCTGTTGGAAATCTACTGGGGAACCAGCCTGTTGCCCCGCTTTGGCGGGGGGCGCGGGCGCGTGGGGGACAAGGGGAAATCTAGAGCCGGCCATGACTTTATTCGGCCGATACGTCTTTCGGCAGGTGACGAATGCGTTCCTCGTCATCCTGCTCACCCTCACGGCCATCGTCTGGCTCGCGACGGCATTGCGGCAGCTCGACCTCATCATCTCGCAAGGCCAAGGGCTGCTGCTGTTTCTCAAGCTCACCCTGCTCAGCCTGCCGACCTTGATGGCGCTCATCGCGCCCAACGCGATGCTGATGGCCTCCCTCTACACGCTCGACCGCCTGAACGGCGACAGCGAGCTGATCGTGATGACCGCCGCCGGCGCGACCATCTGGCGGATCGGCGCGGCGCTCCTCGCGCTCGGGGCCATGGTCTCTATCGGCATCCTCATCGCCAACCTCTTCGTGAACCCCGCAAGCGCGCGCATCTTGCGCGGCTTGGTCACCCAGGTCCGCACCGACCTGATCTCGCAAGTCCTTCAACCAGGCCGATTTTCCAGCCCCGAGGATGGCCTCACCTTCCATATCCGCGACCGCAGCATGAACGGGGATTTGCTTGGTCTTCTCGTCCATGACGAACGCGATCCGAAGCGGGTGATGACCTATCTCGCCGAGCGCGGGCGCATCCTGACCAACGACGACGAGTCCTATCTCGTGATGTTCGAGGGCAACGTTCAGACCTTGAGCGCGGATGAAGCCGAGCAAGGCGCGCGCATCGTGAACTTCGATCAATACATGCTCGATCTGTCGGCCTTCGATCCGGCCGACGACACCGGCAAGGCGCTTGCGCCCGCGTGAGCGCTATCTGAGCGAGTTGATCCATCCCGACCCCAAGGATGCCTATGTCGTCCATGCGCCGGGCCAGCTCCGCCAAGAGCTGCACGACCGCTTTGCCACCCCCCTCTACCCCCTGCTCTTCGCCTTCCTGGCGGTCGCCGTTCTCGGCCATGCCCGCACCACGCGGGAGAGCCGCTGGGGCGGGATCATGCTCGCCTTCGGCGTTGCCGTTGGCCTGCGAATCATGGGCTTTGCGGTCTCCAATCTGGTGATCCAGAGTCCCTGGGCGCTGGTGCCGCTTTATGGGTTTCCGATGGGGGCGATTCTCATTGCGGCATGGGCGGCGCACGTTAGAATGTCACCTGAGCTTCGGTCCAAGCTCAGCTTGGAGTTTAAATTCAAGCCAACAACCATAAGATTTTGGGCCGGTAGAGGGATGCAGACGAAGTGAGAGCGCAGATGCAGGGCATCAGTGCAGCGGGGACGCTTGCGCGCTATTTCTCGTTGCGCTTCTTCCTCGCCATGGTGGCTGTGTTTGTCCTTTGCTGCGTGCTGATCTTCTTTGTCGACTTCATCGAGATGTTGCGCCGCGCCGGAAATTATCACGGCGATGTTTCAACGTTTCTGCTCGCCTGGATGACCCTGCTCCGGCTTCCGTCCTTTTCCGAGCTCATTCTCCCCTTCGCGGTCCTGATCGGAACCATCGGCATTTTCCTCATGCTGAACCGCTCCTCCGAGCTCGTCATCGTGCGCGCGGCCGGCATCTCCGTCTGGCAGTTCGTCGCTCCGGCGATGATCGTGGCCTTCCTGCTCGGGGTCGTCTTTGTCGCGCTTTACAATCCGATCGCCGCGATTGCGCGCGGCCAAGCGGAGCGCCTCTACGCCACCGCCTTCGGCAAGGACGAGTCGCTGCTCAAGACGACGAGGAGCGCCGGCGCGTGGTTGCGCGAGGATGGCGCCGACGGACCCTCGGTCATCCACGCGATGCAGGTCGCCAATCAGGGTCTCGAACTGTCGGGCGTGACCGCCTTCCAATACGACCGCGAGCAACATCTATCCGAGCGCATCGAGGCGAAGCACGCGGTGCTCAAGGATGGCCGCTGGGAGCTCGAGGAAGCCCGCGTCAGCGCGCCGGGCGAGGAGGCCGCGCTCTATCAGCATTATCTGCTCAGCACCTATCTCACCCCGACTCAGGTGCGCGACTCCCTCGGCACGGAGTTCTCGATTTCCTTCTGGGAGCTGCCGAACTTCATCGAGATCGCCGAGCGGGCGGGCCTGCCCGCCACGCAGTACCGCGTGCAGTACCAGCTGCTCTTGTCGCGGCCCTTCCTACTCGTGACCATGGTGCTCATCGCCGCCACCTGTGCGCTGCGCGGCTTTCGCTTCGGCAATGTGCAAATCAACGCGATCATGGGACTGGCCGCGGGCTTTTCCTTCTTCGTGTTGGCCGAGATTTCGCGCAACTTCGCCATGGCGGGGCTGACATCGGCGGCGGCGGCCGCCTGGGTCCCCGTGGTCATTGCCGCGAGCCTCGCGCTGACGGTGCTCCTGTACAAGGAGGACGGGTGATGGCCCGGGTCGCTGCAAGGCTGACCAGGCTGTGCCGGGCTCTGCCCGGCCTCGCTGCGTCTAAAGGCGCCCGCTTCTCATCGCGGAAATGGCGCTTTTTGGCGTGCCTGATCGCCTGTTGCCTCGGCTTCGCCGATCCATGCATGGCCGCACATCAGCGGGCGCCCTTGGCGGCGGGAGCATGAACGCCGGACAAGGCAGGCGCAGAACGACCTCGCCAAAATCCTCAAGCCGCCCAAAGTCGACTCGACCCAGCCCATGCTGCTGCAGGCCGACGAGATGATCTACGACAACGAGAACAATCGCATCACCGCCAAGGGCAACGTCGAGATCTACTACGGCAACTACACGCTGCTCGCCGATCAGGTCATTTACGACCGCAACGCCAACACGCTCGGCGCGAAAGGCAATGTGCGCATCAAGGATCCGGAGGGTGCGGTCATCACGGCCGACCACATGACCCTCACCGATGATTTCCGCGACGGCTTCATCGACGCGCTGAAGCTCGTCACCCAGGACGATACCCGCATCTCCGCCGAGACCGCGACGCGCGAGGCGGGCAACGTCACGGTGTTCCAGAACGGCTGGTTCACTCCCTGCAAGCCTTGCGAGGATAATCCCGAGCGCCCGCCGACTTGGCGCATTCGCGCGAGCAAGATCATCCATCGCAAGGACGAGGCGACGATCACCTATCGCAACGCCTTCTTCGACGTTTTTGGCATGCCGATCGCTTGGGTCCCCTACTTCCAGATGGCCGATCCGACGGTCAAGCGGAAGTCGGGCTTCCTGATGCCGACCTACAGCAACTCGAAGCAGCTCGGCACGACGGTGACGGTGCCGTATTTCTTCGCCCTGTCGGACAATTACGACTTCACCTTCGCCCCCATGTACACGGAAAAGGCGGGCGTGCTGTTGCAGGGACAGTGGCGACAGCGGCTGCGCAATGGCGGCTATAGCCTGAACCTCTACGGCGTGTTCGATCCCCAGGGCGACCCCTCGACGCCGGCGGGGGAAGACTTCCGCGGCAGCCTCGACTCCCAGGGCAAGTTTGCCTTGGACCCCTATTGGGCCTGGGGCTGGGACGTGCGCGCGGACACCGACGACACGTTCCGCCGCTTCTACAACATCGACAGCAAGCTCAAGACCGACCGCATCTCGCAGGTCTATCTCGAGGGCCTGCAGGACCGGAACTATCTGAGCACTCGGCTCTACAACACGGGCGGGTTGGAATTTTACGACACGCCCGTATCTGAGGCCTGGGTGCTCCCCGTCGTGGACTATGACTACATCGTCAACCAACCGATTATCGGCGGCGAGCTCAGCTTCAATTCCAACTTGACGAGCTTGACCAGCAACGGCGCACCCGACTCCACCCGGATGACCACCGAGGCCAATTGGCGGAGGCAGATGATCGACGGCATGGGTCAGGTGTACACGCCGTTCGCCCAGCTGCGCGGCGACGTCTACGACGTGAACAATTTCGACCGATCCCAACACCAACTCGTCGGCAAGATGGCAGCTCGGTAAACGGCAATGCCGTCGCCGGCTTGGAGTACCGCTATCCGTTCCTCGCCACGACCGGCAACGTCGCGCATATCGTCGAGCCGATCGGCCAGATCATCGCGCGGCCCAACTCGATCGGCAATCAGCAGACAATTCCGAACGAGGACGCCAACAGCCTCGTCTTCGACGACACGCTGCTGTTCGACATCGACAAGTTCTCGGGCTACGACCGCATCGAGACCGGCACGCGCGCCAATGTCGGCGTGCGCTACACGGCGCAATTCTATTCGGGCGCCTATGCCCGCGCCGTGTTTGGCCAGAGCTACCAGCTTGCCGGTGAGAACGAGTTTGCCCTGTCCTCCACGAGCTCGAGCGGCCTCAGCACTGACCGCTCCGACTATGTGAGTGGGCTCTACATCCAAGCGACCGACAATCTCTCCTTCTCGGCCCAGACGCGGTTCGACGAGAACACGTGGGACATCCGGCGCACCGATCTCGGCTCCTCGGTCAAAATACGGTCCGGTCACCATGGCCGTGAATTACGCCGACGTCACGAATGCGGCCGGCCTTGGCCTCAACCAGGACCGCGCAGGAGATTTTGACCAGGGGCACGCTCGCGCTCACCGAGCAGTGGTCGCTGCTCGGAAACATTCGCTACGACCTCGATCAGTCGCAGACGATCGCCGACGCCGTGGGCCTGCAGTACCAAAACGACTGTCTGACCTTGGGCCTCACCTACGAGGAGACCTTCATCCAAGATCTCGACATCAAGCCCGATCAGCGCTTCCTCGTAAGTTTCGCGCTGAAATATCTCGGCAGCTACCAGTTCGAGACCGATGCCTTCGGACTTCTCGGACCGTCAGCGACGACCTCGGGTCCCGCAGCGACGGCCAGCACCAGTCAATTAGGGCCGCATTGTCCATGCACATCGGCTTCCGAGCATCACATGCGCACCGCCTGCTGGCGGCGATCTTGAGCCCGGTCATGTCGCGTGCCGTCGGGCTCGGTCTCGCCGTGCTCGTCCTCGGCCTTGTCGCCCTCGCCCATCCCGCCGCGGCACAAATGGATCCTTGGCCCGACGCAACCCAGGCGCGCCGCCCGGCGCTCCGCCGCCGGGAGCAGCGCCGCCGGAAGCAGCGCATGCCCCCCTCGCTTCAGATCCCCTCCCCGACCGAACAGTCGATCGTCGTGCTCGTCAACGACGACCCGATCTCCGCCTACGACATCGAGCAGCGCGAGCGCCTTCTCGTCGTCACCGCGCATGAGAAGCCCGGGCCGGAGCTGAAGAAGAAGGCCACCGATCAGCTCATCGATGAGCGCCTGCAAATTCAGCAAGGCAAGAAGCTCGGCATCACCGCCGATGAGGACGACGTGAGCAGGGTCATCGCCGACATGGCGCAAAACAACAAACTGACCGCCGAGGGGCTGGCCAACGCCCTGGGCCAGATGGGGGTCAACATCAAGACGCTCAAGGACCGCGTTCGCGCCCAGTTCGCTTGGCGCGACGTGGTGCGGCGCAAGTTCCGCCGCGACGTCCAGATCGGCGATGCCGATGTCGACAAGGCCCTGTCCAGCCCTTCGGGCGAGGGAGGCGGCGCGGCGGAGGGGACCGCCCTGCAATTGCGGCAAGTGAAATTCGATGTTCCGAGCAACGCCGATCAAAAGGCCATCGCCCAGATTCTCGCCGAGGCCGAGGCGCTGCGCGCCCGCTTCAACTCCTGCGCCAACGTCAACGAGCTGGCCAAAGACGTCAAAGGCGCGAAAGTCAACGCGCTAGCGGATCAAGCGCCGACGGCGATCTCCCAGCCCGCGCGCATGCTGGTGATGAACGCCAAGGTGGGTCAGATGACGCCCCCCACCCTCTCCGCCTCGACCGTCGAGCTCTATGCCGTTTGCGGCAAGCGCGGGATCAGGGGGGATCCCAAGCAGCGCGAAGAGACCGAGCACAAATTGGTGCAAGAGGAGATGGAGATCCGGGCCGAACGCCTGCTGCGCGACATGCGTCAGGACGCCTTCATCGAAAACCGCTAGAGGCGACGCGGCGATGGCGCTATGCCAACGCATGGCAGAGCTGCCGCTGGCATTGACGCTTGGCGACCCCGCCGGGATCGCCCCCGACATCACGCTGCTCGCTTGGCTGGCGCGCGAGGCTGAGTCTGTTCCGCCCTTCGTCCTCTTGGGTGACGCCGAGACGCTCGCCGCTCGCGCCGACCGGCTGAAGCTTGAGGTGCCGATCGCGACGGTCACCGACACCAACGAAGCGGCCGGCCGCTTTGCCGGGGCCCTGCCGGTGCTGCCGGTTCCCCTGGCGCGAGCCGTCGTCCCCGGGCGCCCCGACGCGGCGAATGCGGGCGCGGTGCAGCGCTCGATCGAGCACGCGGTCGGCCTCGTCCAGGCGGGCGCCGCGCGCGCCGTCGTCACCAATCCCGTGAGCAAGTCCGTGCTCTATCGCGCCGGCTTCGGCTTCCCCGGTCATACCGAATATCTCGCGAGCCTCGCGCGCACATCCGGCGCCCCTCCCCTCCCCGTGATGATGCTCGTCGCCGACGAGCTCAAGGTGGTGCCGGTGACGATCCACATCCCCCTCAAGGACGTGGCCGGGACGCTGAGCCAAGAGCTCATCGTCGCGACGCTTCTCACCACCGCGCGCGACATGCGGCGCTATTTCGGGCTCGCCAAGCCCCGCCTTGCCGTCACCGGCCTCAATCCGCATGCCGGCGAAGACGGTGCCATGGGCCGGGAGGAAATCGACATCATCGCCCCTGCGATCGAGGCCGCGCGGGCGCAGGGCCTCGACGTGACCGGTCCCCATCCCGCCGACACTTTGTTCCATGCCGAGGCGCGCGATCGATATGACGCGGTGATCGCCATGTATCACGATCAGGCGCTGATCCCGTTCAAGACGCTCGCCTTCGAGCATGGCGTCAACGTCACCCTGGGGCTGCCTTTCCTGCGCACCTCGCCCGATCACGGCACCGCCTTTGCGCTTGCCGGTACGGGTAAGGCGAGCCCGCGCAGCCTCGTTGCGGCGCTGCGCCTCGCCGGCACCATGGCGGCGTGCGCGAAGGCACATAGGTGAGCACGCCCGACGGCCTGCCGCCGCTCCGCGACGTGATCCGCGACCTCGGGCTGTCGGCGCGCCGGAGCCTCGGCCAGAACTTCCTCCTCGACTTCAATCTCACCCGCCGCATCGCCCGCGCGGCGGGACCGCTCGAACACGCGACCATCGTCGAGGTGGGACCGGGCCCCGGCGGACTCACCCGCGCGCTTCTGCTCGAAGGTGCGGCCCGGGTCATCGCCATCGAGAAGGACGCGCGCTGCCTGCCGGCGCTGGAGGCAATCGCGGCGCGCTATCCCGGCCGGCTCGACATCATCGGCGCCGACGCTCTTGAGGTCGATTATGGCCGCCTACCGCTTGCACCGCCCGCCCGCATCGCCGCCAATTTGCCGTATAGCGTGGCCACGCCGCTGCTCATCGGCTGGCTGAAGACGGCGCCATGGCCGCCTTGGTTCGATCGACTGGTGCTGATGTTCCAGCGCGAGGTCGCTTTGCGCATCGTGGCGAGCCCCGGCAGCAAGGATTACGGGCGGCTGTCGGTGATCGCCCAATGGCGCGCGGTCCCTCGCCTTCTCTTCGGCATTCCGGCATCCGCCTTCACGCCGCGGCCGAAGGTCGAATCGTCTCTCGTCGAACTCGTGCCGCGCGCGAGCCCCGATCCCTCCTGCGACGTGCAGCGGCTGGAGCGGGTGACAGCCGCGGCCTTTGGCCAGCGGCGCAAGATGCTGCGCTCGTCCTTGCGGCAGCTCACGCCCGACGCCGAGGCGCTGCTGGAGCGGCTCGGCATCGACCCGCGCGCCCGGGCCGAAGAGCTCGCCGTGGCGGAGTTCTGCCGCATCGCCAATGCGCTTGATGAACCGCTAAAGCTCGGCCAATAGGCGGTGCACGAAATCCTTGAGCCCGGTGAGGCGCGAGCGGCGCAAGCGCTCGGCGGCGAGAATGGCGCGGACGGCCGCCACCGACTGGTCCACGTCATAATTGATGATCACGTAATCGTATTTATCCCAATGCTGGATCTCGCTGCTCGCGCCCAGCATGCGCCGGCGCACGATCTCCGGCGGGTCCTCCGCCCGCACATTGAGCCGCTCCTCCAAGGCCTTCCCCGAAGGGGGAAGGATGAAGACCGTCACCACATCCTCCTTTGCTTCATGACCCTTGGCTTCATCGCGGAGCTTTTCGGCGCCCTGCCAGTCGACGTCGAACAGCACGTCGCGACCCTTGGCCAGCGCCTGTTCCACTGATCTGCGCGGCGTGCCGTACAGATTGTCGAACACCACCGCCCATTCCAGGAAGTCGCCACGATCGCGCATGGCGGCGAAAGTGTCGCGATCGACGAAATGGTAGTCCTTGCCCTCGACCTCGCCTTTGCGCTTCTTGCGCGTCGTATAAGGAGACCGACATGGCAAGCCCGGGCTCTTGCTCGAGCAGCCGCCGCGCCAGCGTCGTCTTGCCGGCGCCGGAGGGCGACGACAGCACGAGCATCAGTCCCCTGCGCTCAAGCTCCATCTCCATCACTCGATGTTCTGCACCTGCTCGCGCAGCTGATCGATGACGCTTTTGAGCTCGAGCCCGATGCGGCTCGTCTCGATGTCACCGGCCTTGGAGCAGATGGTGTTGGCCTCGCGGTTGAACTCTTGCGCCAGGAACTCGAGCTTGCGCCCGACCGGCTGATCGCTCCTCGAGCAGCTCTTGTCCCGCGGCGACGTGAGCGGTCAAGCGATCGAGCTCCTCTTTGATGTCGGCCTTGGCCGCGAGCAGCACCGCCTCCTGATGCAGCCGCTCCGGGTCGAGCCCGGCGCCGGCTTCGCTCAGCCGCGCAACCTGCTCGGCGAGCCGCGCCGCCACGGCCTCGGGGGAGCGCGCCGGCGCGGCGGCGGCCCGCGCGGCAAGCCCCCCGATAGTAGCGAGCTGTTGGGCGATGACCGTCTCAAGACGCGCGCCTTCCGCCCGCCTTGCCGCGACGAGCTCGTCAAGGGCAACGCCCAGTCCTTTGAGCAGGACCTCGCACAGCTCCGCCCGCGCGGCCTCGTCCTCCTCCGCTTCCACCATCTCGACCACGCCGCGCATGGAAAGCAGCGTGTCGAGACGCGCAGTCTCCAGCCGCGTGACGGCGACCGCCCGCTCCGCCACGGCGAGCGCCTGGGCGAGTGCCGCTTCGTTGAGGCGGATCTGCATCTGCCCCATCTCGCGCTTCAAGGCGAGCGTGACCGAGACGTTCCCGCGCGCGAGCTTCTCCTGGCACAGGCCGCGGGCGCCGATCTCGAGCGCCTCGAAGCCCGCGGGCAAGCGAAGACGGAGCTCGAGGCTGCGCCCATTGACGCTCCTCGCCTCCCAATGCCAGCTCGTCTCTTTATGCACGCCGTCGGTACGGGCAAAGCCCGTCATGCTCTTAAGGGTCATGGGCGGGATAGCCTTGCCAACTCTGTTCAGCCCTCGGCCTTGGCGGCCTCACGCTTATAAGCCGAGTCGCGCGGCCAGCGGCACTCCAAGCGGTCCTCGCTTCTGGGGATGAACCGGTCAGCGCTTGGGATTGCGCTTGGGCAGCGGTACCGAGGAGGCCTCGGCGGCGACCGGCGCAGCCGCCTGTGGCGCCGCCGCGGTCGCGCCTGCCGGGGCGGTATTGAGGGCGTCCGCCGTCGACAGCGCATCGCCACTGAGATCGAGCCCAGAAGGAGCGCCGGCCTCCCCTCCCTTGGCCGCCTGCTCCTTGGCCTCGGCCGCCGCCTTTGCCGCCAGCTCGCGCTCGACCTGGCGCCAGCGGACGACATTCTTATTGTGCTCTTCCAGCGAGGGAGCGAAAGCGTGGCCGCCGGTTCCGTCGGCGACGAAATAGAGATCCTTCGTCTTGGCGGGCTTCAGCACCGCCTCGATCGAGGCGCGGCCGGGATTGGCGATCGGCGTCGGAGGCAAGCCGTTGATCTTATAGGTGTTATAGGGCGTGTCGCGCTCGAGCTCGTCCTGCTGGATCGGGTGATCGAGCACGCCCCTGCCGCCGACGAGCCCGTAGATGATGGTGGGATCGGATTGCAGGCGCATATTCTTCCTCAGGCGATTCTGAAACACGCTTGCGATTCGCGGCCGCTCATCCGCCCGGCTCGTCTCCTTCTCCACGATCGAGGCGAGGACCACCGCCTCCTCGGGCGTTTTCACCACGATGCCCTCATCGCGCTTCTCCCACAAATTGGCGAGAAACTTCGCCTGCGCATTCTCCATGCGCTCGAGGATGTCCTGCCGCGTGTCGCCGAGGCCGTATCTATAGGTGTCGGGCAGGAGCGTGCCCTCTGGCGGCACGGCGGCGATTTCGCCCTCAAGCTCGGGGTCGGCCATCAGCCGCGCCACGATCTGCTGGCTGGTCAGCCCTTCGGCGAAAGTGATCTTGTGGCCGACCGACTTGCCCTCGACCAGGGTGTCGAGCACCTGCCGCATGCTCGCATGCTTGCGGAACTCGTATTCGCCGGCTTTCAGGCTGGCATGGCCCCTGAAATAGATGAAATAAAGGATGCTGGTCATGAACACGCGGCGGTCGTCGATGACGCCGTCGTGCTCGAGCCGCTCGGCGATCGCGCTCAGCCCCTCGCCCTTGGGGATGACCACCACCGCCGAGGTGGCGAGCGGGCCCGGCCGATCGAACCGCACCTTCACGAAATAGAGGACGGCGACGAGCAGCATCGCCGCCACGAACAGCAGGGTGAAGAGGCCGTTCAAGAAGCCGAGGAAGGGATTGGAGCGCTCGTCGCGCGGCTCTTCCTCGGGCGGCTCGGGCGGACGCATGGGCTCGAGCGCCTCCGCGGGGCTGCGCGGAAACACGGCAAGCGCCCGTCCGCCGTCATGGGGCGGCGTGAGCCCGTCATTGTCGTTCGCCGTCGAGGAGAAGCCCGTGGTCGTAGACATGGCAACAAGCCCCGCGCGCCGAATGGCCCTAACCACTTGAAGTTCAAATATGGCGAAAGGGAGGTTCGGCTGACAAGCAGAACCGGCGCGAGCGCCGCCCTAAAGGCTCACGCATCGCAGCGGCGCAGGACCAGGGAGGCGTTGGTGCCGCCGAAGCCGAAGGAATTCGACAGCACCGTGTCGATGGTCCGGCGGCGCGCCTGATGCGGCACGAGGTCGATGGCCGTGCTCACCGACGGATTGTCGAGGTTGAGCGTGGGGGGCGCCACATTGTCCCGAATCGCCAGCGCCGAGAAGATCGCCTCGACCGCGCCGGCGGCCCCGAGCAGGTGCCCCGTGGCCGATTTGGTCGAGGACATCGACACCTTGCCGGCGGCATTGCCGAACAGCCGCTCGACCGCGGCGAGCTCGATCTCGTCCCCCATGGGCGTCGAGGTGCCGTGCGCGTTGATATAGTCGATATCGGCGGGCTCGATGCCGGCGCGTTTCACCGCCGCGACCATGCAGCGATAGGCGCCGTCGCCGTCCTCCGCCGGGGCCGTGATGTGGAAGGCATCGCCCGACATGCCATAGCCGATCACCTCGGCATAGATCGTGGCGCCGCGCGCTTTGGCGTGGTCGAGCGCCTCGAGCACCACCATGCCGGCCCCCTCCCCCATGACGAAGCCGTCGCGGTCGCGGTCGTAGGGGCGCGAGGCGCGCTCGGGCGCGTCGTTGAAATTGGTGGAAAGCGCGCGGCAGGCGGCAAAACCCGCGATTGCGAGCCGGCACACGGGCGATTCGGCCCCGCCGGCGAGCATCACGTCCGCATCGCCGAGCGCCACGAGCCGCGAGGCGTCGCCGATCGCATGCGCCCCCGTCGAGCAGGCCGTGACCACCGCATGATTGGGTCCCTTCAAGCCGTGCTTGATCGAGACATAGCCGGCGGCGAGATTGATCAGGCGGCCGGGGATGAAGAACGGGCTCACCCGGCGCGGACCCTTCTCCGCGAACAGCAGCGAGGTCTTCTCGATTCCCTGCAAACCGCCGATGCCGGAGCCGACCAGCACGCCGGTGCGAATCTGGTCTTCATAGGCGGTGGGCTTCCAGCCGGCGTCGGTGAGCGCCTGTTCGGCGGCCGCCATGGCATAGACGATGAACTCGTCGACCTTGCGCTGCTCTTTCGGCTCCATCCAGTCGGTGGGATTGTAGGTGCCGTCGCTGCCGTCGCCGCGCGGAATCTGGCAGGCGATCTGGCAGGAGAGATCCGAGACGTCGAAGCTCTCGACCCGGCGGGCGGCGTTCTTGCCCTGGAGGAGCCGCTCCCACGTGGCCTCCACGCCGCAAGCGAGCGGCGACACCATGCCGAGACCTGTAATGACGACGCGTCGCATGCAGCGCTTCTTACGTGGTCCTCAAGGGAACCGGTAATGGAGGCCTAAGGCTAAGTTTGCAGGCGGCACCGGTGCGTCCGGGACCCGGACCGACTTGGAGCACCCTCTTGATCCCCGCGCAAGCTCCGGTCACGCCGCGCTGTTCTTCTCCAGGAACTTGATGGCGTCGCCGACGGTCAGAATGGTTTCGGCGGCATCGTCGGGTATCTCGCACCCGAACTCCTCCTCGAATGCCATGACGAGCTCGACGGTGTCGAGGCTGTCAGCACCAAGGTCGTCGATGAAGCTTGCATTCTCGGTGACCTTGTCGGCCTCGACCCCGAGATGCTCCACCACGATCTTCTTCACGCGCTCCGAGATATCACTCATATCCGCCTCACCGTCCTCGCTGCCTGTCAGTCCCTGGCCTCGCACGTCCCCCGAGCCTCGGCGCACGGCCGAACGCATCCCAGAGCGGCAAGTCAGGAGGGTTGAACGCGAGGGGGATTGTCTTTGTCAAGCCCCCACAAAGCGGTCGCTTGGGTAACATACTTTCCCAGCCTTTGCCAACCGCCCGCGACCGGGCCCGGATCATGGGCCGAAGCGCCTCCAACCGGGGCCGCAAGCCCTTACAAAACCTATGGATTAGACCATCACCATGCCGCCATTGACATGCATGGTCTCGCCCGTCACGTAGCCCGCCTCGTCGCTCGCCAGAAACACCGCCGCGGCGGCGATATCCTCCGGCTTGCCGAACCTCTGCGTCGGGATCGCCTTGGCGATGGCTTCGACTTGCTTCTCCGTGAGCGCCGCGGTCATGGGCGTCGCGATGAAGCCGGGCGCGATCGCATTGGCGGTGATTCCGCGGCTCGCCACCTCGCGCGCGAGCGACTTCGTCATGCCGACGAGGCCCGCTTTGGAGGCGGCATAATTGGGC
This sequence comes from uncultured Alphaproteobacteria bacterium, assembly GCA_963792045.1. Taxonomy (GTDB): domain Bacteria; phylum Pseudomonadota; class Alphaproteobacteria; order Rhizobiales; family Methyloligellaceae; genus Methyloceanibacter. The sequence continues at coordinate 517,014 of CAWBUT010000011.1, read as the reverse complement.
TGCCCCGGATTGCCGAGCACCCCTGAGATCGAGGCGATATTGACGATGCGCCCGTAGCGGCGCCGCATCATGCCGCGCAAGACCCCGCGGGTCAGCACGAAGACCGAGGTGAGATTGACGAGAATGACGTCGTCCCATTCCTCGTCCTTCATGCGCATGAACAGATTGTCGTGGGTGATGCCGGCATTGTTGACCAGGATGTCGACCTGGCCGAGCGCCTTCTCGGCCTCCTCCGCGAGCTTGGCCACCGCGGCCCGGTCGCGCAAATCGCAGGGCAGCACGATAACATTGCCGCCGAGCTTGGCGGCGAGCTCTTCGAGCCGCTCCACTCGGGTGCCTGAAATGGCGACCTTCGCCCCTTGGGCATGCAGCGCCTCGGCAATCGCCCAGCCGATGCCGCCGGTGGCCCCGGTCACGAGCGCGCCCTTCCCTGTCAAATCGAACATTGAGGCTCTCCTTCTTTGCGCCGCTAGGCGAGAAGCGCAGTCGCTGCGGCTTCGAGCTCGTCAGGCGCCCCGACACTGGCCGCCTCGAGCCCTTCGAACCGCCGCGCGATGCCGGCAAGGACGCGGCCCGCGCCCACTTCGTACACCCGATCCACTCCCTGGCTCTGCAAATAGAGCATCGACTCCCGCCACCGCACCATGCCGGTGACCTGCTCGACGAGACGCGCGCGAATTTGGTCGGGGTCGGTGAGCGCCGCCGCCGTCACATTGGCGACCAGCGGCACCGCCGGCGCCTTGATGTCGACCTTGGCCAGGGCCTCGCGCATGACATCGGCGGCGGGTTGCATCAGCGCGCAATGAAAGGGCGCGCTCACCGGCAACAGCACCGCCCGGCGCACGCCGAGCTTGGGCGCGAGCGCGATCGCCCGCTCCACCGCCGCGCGCGTCCCGCTGATCACCACTTGCCCCGGAGCATTGTCGTTGGCCGCCTCGCACACTTCGCCTTCGGCGGCAGCGGCCGCAAGCTCCTGCGCCTTGGACAGATCGGCGCCGAGCAGCGCCGCCATGGCGCCCTCCCCCACCGGCACCGCCTCTTGCATCGCGCGACCCCTTGTCTTCAAGAGCCGCGCGGTGTCCGGCACGCTCACGCTTCCCGCGGCGGCCAGCGCCGAATATTCGCCGAGCGAATGGCCGGCCACGAAGGAAACGCGCTCGGCAAGCTTGAGCCCCTTCTCCTCGGTGAGCACCTTGAGCGCCGCGAGCGAGACCGCCATCAGCGCGGGCTGCGCATTCTCCGTGAGCGTCAGCTCGCTCTCGGGTCCCTCCCACATGAGCGTGCTCAAGGGCTGGCCAAGCGCGTCATCGATCTCGGCGAAGACGGCGCGGGCGCTTGCATAGGCCTTGGCGAGCTCGGCGCCCATGCCGACCGCTTGGCTTCCCTGACCAGGAAAAATAAAGGCTACGCTCATGCGGGAATGGGGATAGCGGGGAGAGAGGGATCATGTGAAGTGCGGTCAAAGACACCGTTTGCGTCGGGGCTGTCAAGCTGGGCACGCGAGCGGCCGGACGCGAACCTCTGGACGGGAAGCACGTTTCCGTATCAATACTCGTCGTTTGTTGCGTTTAGGGAGATTCCGCATGAAACGCCTACCCCTCACCGTCGCTCTCGCCGCCGCGGCCGCGCTCGCTCTGACCTTGCCGCTCCATGCCGCCGATCCCCTGCCCTGGCCGTGGAAAGCCAAGTTGCCGCCGGATCCGGCTCTGATCGAACTCACCCATGTGGACGATGTGTCGGTGGCGATCGACAAGGCGAACCCGCCGGTTTTGAGCATCACGGTTAAGGCCGAAGCGCCGACCCCGGGATTTGGGGAGCTTCAACTCGTCTACCGTGTGGGCGACCCCAAGGACCGCATCTTCTCTTTCGACGCCCGCGGCCGGGCGCCCCAGAATGTGGCCGCGCAAGTGCTGACCCCGATCACCATCGAGGCCTCCTATGCGGACGCGCCCGTCGGCAATTTCGACGTGATCGAAGTCTATGCCAAGGACAATTGCGTGGCTTATTCCGTGACCGAGGGCAAGAAGGTGGAGTGCTCCACCGGGGCCTCGCCGGAATAGGCTTTGTGCCTTGGCGGGAACCTGCGATGTCCTTGCAAAGCGCGGGCAAATGCTTATAAGACGCAAGCGTTAGCAACCGCTCCGGTTGGAGGCTGAACGGAGGACCCGCGTTCGACGCGGACAGGCCTTGAAGGCCGCCCTCCCGTGTCTCCACTCCCTTGGGGTCTCTTGGGCCTTTCCTTCTGAAGCGCCCATGCGAGGCTTAGCGCCGGGGCAAAGGAAGAAGGAAAGGCCGAGCATGCCGCTTTATGAGCATGTGTTTCTCGTGCGCCAGGATATCTCGGCGCAACAAGTCGACACCCTCCTGCAGGATTTCCGCTCGCTCATCGAGCAAGGCGGAGGCCAGGTCGGCAAGACCGAATATTGGGGCGTGAAGTCCCTCGCTTTCCGCATCAAGAAGAACCGGAAGGCCCATTTCGCGCTCATGAATCTGGACGCGCCGCCGGCGGCGGTCGCCGAGCTCGAGCGGCAGGAGCGCCTCTCGACCGACGTCATTCGTTTCCTCACCGTCAAGGTCGACGAGCACGAGGCGACGCCCTCCCCGATGATGCGCCGCGCCGATCGCGACGAGCGTGACGGCCGTGGCGACCGCGACCGTGGCGATCGCGGTGATCGTGGCGATCGCGATGGGCGCCGCGGTCCGCGACGCGATCGCGACCGCGACTACAGCCCGCGCCCGCCCAGGGAAGAGGTCGCGCCGGTGGTGGCCGTGGAGAGTGACGCGAGCGAGGAGGATGTCCTGTGAGCATGACGCAAGGCGCGGCCCGCAGGCCGTTCTACCGCCGGCGCAAGACCTGCCCCTTCTCCGGCGATAAGGCACCCAAGATCGACTACAAGGACGTGAAGCTTCTGCAGCGCTACGTGTCGGAGCGCGGCAAGATCGTGCCGAGCCGCATCACGGCGGTGTCGGCCAAGAAGCAGCGGGAGCTTGCTCGCGCCATCAAGCGCGCGCGCTTCCTCGGTCTATTGCCCTACCTCATTCAATAGCGAGGTCGGGCGCGATTGTCGGCTTCGGCCGAAGGAAAGTTGAGGCGTGTCGCCTCTAACCGCTTTTGCCAAGGAGGCGGGACAGCGCGCAAATGCCAATAGCCTATATCATCGGCGCGGCCGCGGGCCTCGTTTCGGCCGCGCTCTTTTCGTCGGCGGCAACGGCGACCGCGCTTGCCGGCATTCTCTTCTATCTTGCGCCCTTGCCGCTTTGCCTCGCGGGGCTTGGCTGGGGCTCGATCGCGGCCGGCCCTGGCGGCGCTGACCGGCACGCTCCTCGTCGCCGCTCTGCTCGGGCTGCCGACGGCCGCCTTTTTCGCCTTTTCCATGGGCGTGCCGATCGCCGTCCTGTGTTATCTGGCGCTGCTGTCGCGGCCCGTGCCCGTCGCCGCGGGTGAGAGCGCCCCCGCGCTCGAATGGTATCCGCCCGGGCGCCTTGTGGGCTGGGCCGCCATGATCGGCGGGCTGCTCGCGGGCGCCATGGTGCTCATGCTCGGCTACGATGCGGACTCCTACCGCGAGTCCATCCGGACCCTTCTCGACCACAGCGCGCTGAAAGAGCTCGATCCCGACGGCACCCTGTTCACCGAGGACAATATCGCCAGGCTGAGCAGCGTGCTCGCCCGCGCCCTTCCCGCGGCCTTCGCCGTCATCTGGCTTTCCATCACGCTGTTCAATATGTGGCTGGCCGGACTGATCGTGGAGGCGTCGGGCCGGGCGCTCCGGCCATGGCCGCAGCTCGACACGCTCGAGCTGCCGAACGCCTTCTTGCTGCTCTTCGCCGGCGCGCTCGCTTTGTCCTTCCTGCCGGGCGTCGCGGGACTGCTTGCCACCGGATTGGCCGGCGCCCTGCTCTTTGCCTATGTGCTGCAGGGCCTGGCCGTGCTCCACGCCTATAGCCGGGGGCTTCCCTTCCGCGGGTTGCTGCTCACCGCAATCTATTTGGGCATCGTGCTTTTGGGTTGGGTGGCGATTGCCGTCGCCGTGCTTGGCCTCGCCGAGCCGATGCTGCATCTGCGCGAGCGCGCCGCCATGCGCGGGCAGCCGCCCGGCCCGGATTGAGTCATTGGACCAGAATAGGAGTCTTAAACCATGCAAGTGATCCTGCTCGAGCGCATCGGCAAGCTCGGACAAATGGGCGACGTCGTCACCGTCAAGGACGGCTTTGCCCGCAACTTCCTCCTGCCCCAGGGCAAGGCGTTGCGCGCCACCAAGACGAACCGCGAGCGCTTCGAGCGCGACCGCGCCCAGCTCGAGGCCCGCAATCTCGAGCTCAAGACCGAGGCGCAGAGTGTCGCCGATAAGCTCAACGGCCAGAGCTTCATCATCGTCCGCCAGGCGGGCGATGCGGGCCAGCTCTACGGCTCCGTCTCCACCCGCGATATCGCCACGGCGGTGACGGAAGGCGGTTTCTCCGTCGAGCGGCGGCAGGTGATGCTCGACCGGCCGATCAAGATGCTCGGTCTGCACGAGTTGCGCATCGCCCTTCATGCCGAGGTCGCGCCCCGCGTCACCATCAACGTGGCGCGTTCGCTCGACGAGGCCGCGCGCCAGGCCCGTGGCGAGACCGTGTCGGCCAGGGCCATGGACGAGGCCGAGGAGGCCGCGGAAGCCGCGCGGCGCGCGGCGGAGGCGCTGTTCGAGGAAGGCGTCGAGGCGCCTCTTCCCGAAGAGGAAGCACCCGAGGCCGCAGCCGAGGGCGAAGCAGCCGCGTCGAGCTAGCGGTTAAGCAAGCGCGGCATTTGGCCCCTCAATTTTAGGGGAACTCGTCCGCACCCGGAGTTGTTTTGCGCTGCACTTGGTCAAAGACCCGTCTCGCAACGCAAGCTTCGGCCGCTCGAGGCCCGGCCCGAGCCCGTTCATAGAGCGGGGAGAGCCCGCGCTGATCGGCTCCTGTGCGCGAAACCGCCCTCTCCACGATCTCCACAGCCCTCCCATCTGGTCCCCCGGCGCGAATGTGCTTAGGTGAGCCATGACCAATGCCCTGATTCGTGCGCGCCCAGCCCCGGCCGAAATGCCCACTTTCCGCGCGCCGCCGCATAACCTCGAAGCCGAGCAGGCGCTGCTCGGCGCCATCCTCGTCAACAACGAGGCGATCGACCGCGTCTCGAGCTTCTTGAAGCAAGCCCATTTCTATGACGCGCTGCACGGCCGCATTTATGACACCGCCGCGAAGCTGATCTTGGGCGGCAAGCGGGCCACGCCGATCACGCTCAAGACGTTCTTCGAGGCGGGCGAGGCGGTGGGCGAGCTCACCGTCCCGCAATATCTCGGCCGCCTTGCCGCCAATGCCACGACCATCATCAACGCCGAGGACTACGGCCGCACCGTCTACGACCTCGCCATCCGCCGCCAGCTGATCGCCATCGGCGAGATCCTCGTCAACACGGCCTTCGATTCGCCGATCGATGCGCCGCCCTCGGCGCAGATCGAGAACGCCGAACAGCAGCTCTACGAGCTCGCCGAGACCGGCAAATATGGCTCGGGCTTCGAGCCGTTCTCCTCGGCGCTCACCGACGCCATCGACATGGCGGCGAACGCCTATCGCCGCGACGGCGGCCTGTCGGGCCTCGCCACCGGTTTTTCCGATCTCGACCACCGCATGGGCGGCTTGCAGCCCTCCGACCTCGTCATCGTGGCGGGGCGCCCCTCCATGGGCAAGACGGCGCTCGCCACCAACATCGCCTATCACGTGGCGCGGAGCTACCGGGTCGATCCGGAGTCCGGCAACCCGATGGACGGCGCCGTGGTCGGCTTCTTCTCGCTTGGAAATGTCCGCCGAGCAGCTCGCCACCCGCATCATCTCCGAGCAGGCCTATATCCCGTCGGAGCGCATCCGCCGCGGGCGCATCGAATCGGAGGAGTTCGACCGCATCGTCGAGGTCAGCCAAGAGCTGCAGAGCCTGCCCCTCTATATCGACCAGACGGGCGGCATCACCGTGGCGCAGCTCGCCGCCCGCGCCCGCCGGCTCAAGCGCCAGCGGGACGTGGGCCTCATCATCGTCGACTATTTGCAGCTCCTGTCCGGCTCCTCGCGGCGGGCGGCGGAGGGCCGCGTGCAGGAGGTGTCCGAGATCACCACGGGGCTCAAGGCCTTGGCCAAGGAGCTGCATGTGCCGGTGCTGGCGCTCTCCCAGCTCTCCCGCCAGGTGGAGAATCGCGAGGACAAGCGGCCGCAACTCGCGGATTTGCGCGAATCGGGCTCGATCGAGCAGGACGCCGATGTGGTGTTGTTCGTGTTCCGCGAGGAATATTATGTCGAGCGGCGGCAACCGCGCGAGAACACCGAAGAGCACAAGCAGTGGCAGACCGAGATGGAGATGGTCACCGGCAAGGCCGACGTGATCATCGGCAAGCAGCGCCACGGTCCGACCGGCACCGTGACGCTCCAATTCACGCCGGAATATACGCGGTTCAGCAACCTCGCGGCGGAGCAGCGCCTGCCGGAGCGGCGGGAGTGAAGCACGCACCCCCGCGCGTGGCCACGGGGACGACGCGGGGGGCATGGTCGGAGGTCGCAGCGTCCGCCATCCTGACCATCGATCTCGACGCCATCGCCGCCAACTACCGCCGCCTCGCCACGCTCGCCAGCCCCGCCGAATGCGCCGCCGTGGTCAAGGCCGACGCCTATGGGCTGGGCATGGACAAGGTGGCGCCTGCCCTGTGGCGCGCGGGCTGCAAGACCTTCTTCGTCGCCACGCTCGCCGAGGCGGAAGCCTTGCGCGCGCTTCTGCCGGAAGCCACGATCTATGTGTTCGGCGGCCTGTTCCCCGGCACCGCGTCGCAGATTCGCCGCATCGGATGTGCGCCCGGTGCTGAACAGCCTCGCCGAGATCGAAGAGTGGGCCGACTTTGCGGCGCGCTCCGGCACCAAGCTCCCCGCCGCCATCCATATCGACAGCGGCATGAACCGGCTCGGACTCTCCGCCGCCGAGGTCGAGGCGGTGGCGCAAGAGAGCGGGCTGTGGTCGATGCTCGACCTTGCCCTCATTATCGAGTCACCTCGCCTGCGCCGATACGCCCGAGCACCCGAAGAGCGAGACGCAGCGAAGCGTGTTCGACCGGCTGCGCGCGAAGCTACCCAAGGCGCTGGCGAGCCTCGCCAATTCGGCGGGCATCCTCTTGGGCCGCGCCTTTCACTACGACCTCGTGCGCCCCGGCATCGCGCTTTATGGCGGCAGCGCCAAGGCCAAGGGCGACAGCGAATTTGCGCCCGTGATCCGGCTCGATGCCCGCATCGCCCAGCTCCGCGACGTCCCCGCCGGCGAGACGGTGGGATATGGCGCGACGCGCACGGTCAAGCGACCCTCCCGCGTGGCGACCATCGCCGTGGGCTATGCCGACGGACTGTTTCGCGCGCTCTCCGTCGGCGAGGACGAGACGGGTCTTTCCGTCTATGTCGGGCCGCATCCCGCGCCGATCCTGGGCCGCGTGTCCATGGACCTGATCAGCGTGGACGTGACGGGCGTGCCGGAAGAGTTTGCCCGCCGCGGGGGATGGGTGGAGGTGATCGGTCCGCGCGTGTCGCTGCAGACGTTCGCCACCCATGCGCGCACCATCGACTATGAGATCCTCACCAATCTCGGGCCCCGCGCTCTGCGGCGCTACCGCGGCGGCTAGGCTCTTTCCATGGCCAAAGCCTCCCGAGCCTTTGTCTGCCAGGCCTGCGGCGCGGTCTCGCCCCGCTGGGCGGGCCAATGCTCTTCCTGCGGCGCGTGGAACAGCATCGCCGAGGAGGCCGCAAGCCCGTCGGGCCCCGCCCCGCTCATCGCCATCCGCGGCGGCAAAGGCCGGCCCGCGCGCTTCGAGACGTCTGGAATCCGCGACCCTCGACGCGCCGCGCCTGCCCACCGGCATCGCCGAGTTCGACCGCGTCACCGGCGGCGGCCTCGTGCCCGGTTCCGCCGTGCTCGTAGGCGGCGATCCCGGCATCGGCAAATCGACGCTGCTGCTGCAGGCGGCCGCGGCGCTCGCGCTCACCGGCGCGCCGGTCGTCTATCTCTCCGGCGAGGAGGCGACCGCGCAAGTGCGCATGCGCGCCGAGCGGCTGGGCTTGAGCCGCGCGCCCGTCGCGCTCGGCACCGAGACCAATCTCGCCAACATCATCGCCACCCTCGGCAGCGGCAATGCCCCTGCCCTCGTCGTCATCGATTCGGTGCAGACGCTGTGGTCCGAAGGCATCGAATCGGCGCCCGGCACCATCACCCAGCTGCGCGGCTGCGCCTCGGCGCTCGTGAATTTCGCCAAGACGAGCGGCTCGACCTTGGTGCTCGTCGGCCATGTCACCAAGGACGGGCAGATCGCCGGCCCCAAGGTCATCGAGCATATGGTCGATACCGTGCTCTATTTCGAAGGGCACAGCGGCCATCAGTTCCGCATCTTGCGCGCGGTGAAGAACCGCTTCGGGCCGACCGACGAGATCGGCGTGTTCGAGATGCGCTTCGACGGGCTGAAGGAGGTGGAGAATCCGTCTGCCCTGTTCCTGAGCGATCGCGACATGGGCGCGCCGGGAACGGCGGTGTTCGCCGGCATGGAGGGCACCCGCCCGCTGCTGGTGGAGATCCAAGCCCTCGTCGCCCCCTCGTTGCTCGGCACCCCGCGGCGTGCCGTGGTGGGCTCCGACCCCAACCGCCTCTCCATGCTGCTCGCCGTGCTCGAGGCACGATGCGGCGTGCGGCTTGCGGGCCACGACGTTTACCTCAACGTGGCCGGCGGCTTGCGCCTGAGCGAGCCCGCCGCGGATTTGGCGGCCGCCGCGGCGCTCCTCTCCTCCCTCGCCGACCGGCCCGCGCCTGCGGACACCGTCTATTTCGGCGAGGTGAGCCTCACGGGCGCGATCAGGGCCGTGGGCCACATGGATCAGCGCCTCAAAGAGGCGGCCAAGCTCGGCTTCACGCGCGCCGTCGTGCCGGCTTCTCTCGAGCGCGGCCGGGACGCGCCGGACATCGCGCTCGTGCCCATCGGCCAGTTGAGCGAGCTCGTGGCGCTGATTGGGCCGCCCACGGAGGATTAAGCCTGGCCATAGACTGGACCGGCCCTGCGACAACAGGGCAGGTCCGGCTATTCCGGCATTGCCGGGCCGGGCCGTTTATGCTTCATCCCCGGGAATCGTGATAGTGTCCGGCGCCCGTGGAAGGAGCCTGAATGCCCATCTCCTGGCTCGATGTCATTCTCATCGTGATCATGCTCGTGTCGGGATTTCTCGCCATGGTGCGCGGCTTCACGCGCGAAGTGCTGTCGATCTTCTCCTGGGCCGTCGCCGCCGTCGCCGCCCTCTATCTCACCCCCAAATATTGGCACGTGGTCGAGGGCTACATCTCCTCGCCCAGCGTGGCCCAGATCGCCTTTGCCGTCGGCGTCTTTGTCATCGTGCTGATCGTAGTCAGCCTGATCACCTTCCGCATCTCCGACCAGGTGCTCGACAGCCGGGTGGGTGCGCTCGACCGCACCCTCGGCTTCATCTTCGGCCTCGCCCGCGGCTTCTTGCTCGTGGCCATCGTCTTCATCCTGTTCAGCGCGCTCGCCCGCGAGCAGCCGAGCTGGATCGTCGATGCCAAGTCCTATCCCATTCTCAAGCAGACCCAGGTGGCCATCGAATCCTTGATGCCGCTCAACCCCGAGCAGTATCTTCCCGGTCAGTTGAAGCCGGAGGGCCAGCAAGAAGGACAGCCCGGGGAGACGCCGCAAGAAGGGACGCCCGCCACGCCGGGGGCGCCCGCCACCCCCGCCGAGCCTGCCGCGCCCGCCCCGGCCCAGCGCTCGGAGGCAGAAAAGCCTGCCGAGGTCGCCAGTTCGCCTGCCGTCTATGGCCCGGCGCCCCGAAGCGACCTCGACCAGCTGTTTGAAAATGCAAGCGGCAGCAGGGATTGAAGCGTTGTTGCGTGCGCCTATTTAACAGAGGAGGCAAGGACGCCCGTGACAGAGCATGTCGACCTTAAGGATCAAGGCTTGAGCTGGCTCGAAGAGGACCGGCTGCACGAGGAGTGCGGCGTCTTCGGCATCTTTAACCATCCCGATGCCGCGGCGCTGACCGCGCTCGGGCTGCATGCGCTCCAGCACCGCGGCCAGGAGGCCGCGGGCATCGTCAGCTTCGACGGCGCCCATTTTCATACCGAGCGCCGCCTCGGGCTCGTCGGCGACCATTTCACCTCGAGCCAGGTGATCGAGCGGCTGAAGGGCGACGTGGCGATCGGCCATGTGCGCTACTCGACCTGCGGCGATCCCGTCTTGCGCAACGTGCAGCCGCTCTTCGTGGATCTCGATTCCGGCGGCTTTGCGCTCGCCCATAACGGCAACCTCACCAACGCGCTGACTCTGCGCGAGTCGCTGATCAAGAAGGGCGCCATCTGCCAGTCCACCACCGACACCGAGGTGATCCTGCACCTCGTCGCCCGCAGCGAGAAGGCGCACTTCATCGAGAAATTCGTCGAGGCCCTGCTCCAGGTCGAAGGCGCCTATGCGCTGGTCGGCATCACCAACAAGAAGCTCATCGGCGCGCGCGACCCGCTCGGCATCCGGCCGCTCGTCCTCGGCAAGCTCGGCGACGCTTGGGTGCTCGCCTCGGAGACCTGCGCGCTCGACATCATCGGCGCCGAATTCGTGCGCGAGGTGGAGAATGGCGAGGTCGTGGTGATCACGCGCGAGGGGCTCGAGAGCCACCGCTTCGTGCCGCACTATCCGCCGCGGCTCTGCATCTTCGAATACATCTATTTCGCGCGGCCCGATTCGATCGTGGGCGGCCGCTCGGTCTATGACGTGCGCAAGGAGATGGGCCGGCAATTGGCGCGCGAGGCGCCCGCCGATGCCGACGTCGTCATCCCCATTCCCGATTCCGGCGTGCCGGCGGCCATCGGCTTTTCGCAGGAGTCCGGCATTCCCTTCGAGTTCGGCATCATCCGCAACCATTATGTCGGCCGCACCTTCATCGAGCCGGAGCAGCGCATCCGCCAGCTCGGCGTCAAGCTGAAGCATAGCGCGAACGAGGCGCAAGTCCGGGGCAAGCGCATCGTGCTCTTGGACGACAGCGTGGTGCGCGGCACGACCTCGGTGAAGATCGTGCAGATGATGCGGGAAGCGGGCGCGCGCGAGGTGCATATGCGCATTTCGAGCCCGCCCATCACCCATCCCGATTTCTACGGCATCGACACGCCCGACCAGGACAAGCTGCTCGCCGCCACCCGCAGCCTCGAGGACATGCGGAAATTCATCGGCGCCGACTCCCTCGATTTCCTCTCGGTCGACGGCATTTATAGATCGATGGGCTATGAGGGACGCGACGCCGCCCATCCGCAATTCACCGACCATTGCTTCACCGGCGAATATCCGACGCGGCTCCGCGACCGCGAAGGCCCGCCGCAGCAGAAGCAGCTCTCCTTCCTCGCCGAGGTCGGTTGAGCCAACAGCGTCTCAAGGACCGTATCGCGCTCATTACCGGCGCCTCGCGTGGGCTTGGCCGCGCCGTGGCGCTCGCCTTCGCCCGCGAGGGCGCGCAGGTGCTGCTGCTGGCGCGCACCCTCAAACCGCTCGAAGACGTCGATGACGCCGTTCGCCAAGCGGGCGGCCAAGCGACTCTCATTCCCCTCGATCTCGCCGACGGCAAGGCCATCGACGCGCTCGGGCCCTCGCTCTATGAGCGCTTCGGCCGCCTCGACGTGCTGGTGGGCAACGCCGCCATCCTCGGCGGTCTCTCGCCCCTCCCCCACATCGCCTCGGCCAATTGGGAGCGCGTGCTGGCCGTCAACCTCACCGCCAATTGGCGCCTGATCCGCACCCTCGATCCCCTGCTCCACCGCTCCGCTGCGGCCCGGGTGATCTTCGTGACCTCGCGCGTGGGCCAGAGCTGCAAGGCCTATTGGGCCCCCTATTCGGTATCCAAAGCGGCGCTTGAATGCTTGGCCAAGACTTATGCCGAGGAGACCATCAGCACGCCGATCCGCGTGAACCTTGTCGATCCGGGCGCGATCGCCACGCGCATGCGCGCCGAAGCCTATCCCGGCGAGGATCCGCAGACGCTCCCCTCGCCGGACGATATTGCCGGGCGGTTCGTCGAGCTCGCCATGGCGGAGAATGAGGCCACGGGGCAGATTTTCGCCGCCGCGACCCTAAGGCGCGGTCTTTTTGCTGCGCCGCAGAATTTTCACAACTTGCCGCTACGCTTCCGCCTGAGGGATGAGAATCATCATGGCTGCCAGCACCTTAGCCAAAGCGAAACGAGCTCTTGGAGGCGCGGCGCTGGCCTGCGCCACCCTCGCGCTTGCACCCCATGGAGCCGACTGCGGCAGAGTCCTGCCCGATGGCCGCAAGCGGCATCGTGACCATTTGCGAGGGGACACCCGGCCTCACGCGGGACCTGATCCAGGGGCGCGTCGACCGGACGCTCGCCACCGACCCCGCCCAAGACCGCATCACCAACCGCTTGAACGGGTCCGCCGCGGCGCCCAAGCCGGAGGACGTGCCCGCGCCCTTCGTCCTTGCTCCCGACGGCGACAAGGTGAACTTCACCACGAGCCTGACCCAATGGGGCTCGGCCTTCAGCGCCGCCGACAGCCGCGCCATCGAGCAGGCGAAATCGAAATTCGGCAACGACCTCGCGCTGCCCAAGCCCGCTACCCTCGGCCCGGCCGGACTTCGACCTCTGGGCGCAATCGCGGCACGAGCCTTTAGCGCAAAGCGGCGCGACGGAGGGCGCAGCGCTCACCACCTATATCGGCGCCGACTATCGTCTGCATTCCGATCTCTTGTTCGGCGCCATGGTGCAGATGGACGACGCCAAGCAAAGCCTCCTCGCCACACGCGACGGCGTCGGCGGCGAGGCCTTCATGGCCGGTCCCTATGTCGCCTACCAGCTCGCCCCCAATCTCACCCTTGGCGGCAGGGCCGCCTGGGGCGAAGCCTATGACAGCGCGTCGGCCGGAACCGACATTGCGAGCTTCGCCACCAACCGGATGCTGACCGAGGCGGAGCTGACGGGCAATTGGGCGTGGGGCGGGTGGCAGTTGAAGCAGTCCGGCGCCGTGACCTATGTCGATGAAACCGCGAGCGCCACGCTTCCCGGCATCGCCGGCACGAGCGTCGAGGTGGCGCGCGTCAGCGCGGGGCCGGAGGTAAAGCGCCACATCGATGCGGGCTTCGGCAATAGTTTGGAGCCCTTCGCCTTCTTCAAGACCAGCATCGATCTCGACAGCTTCGGCGTGAGCCCCGGCGTGGCGAGGAACACCGTGGGCGGCGGCGTGACGCTCAGCAAACAGAATGACTACAATATCAGCGCCACGGCGGATTACAGCGAGAGCACCGGGGAGACCCCCGACAAGGCGGTCGCCGGCAAGGTCTCCGTCTCCGTCCCGTTGCGCTGATTAAGCGTCAGGCGGGTTAGCCGGCGTCAAGCTACCCGTTTGCGCGAGCGGACGATCGACTTGATGCGCCCGCGCGAATTGCCGGACATCTCGCCGATTTTGCGGTCCTGCCCCTCGATGAAGGTGCGCGCCGGATCGTCGCCGTCCAATCCACCGAGGTCGGCGGCCGGCACTTTGCGGTTGGAGGTCTGCGTGCCGTCCTCATAGATGACGTCGAACAGCACGAAGCCGGTGACGACAGCTGGTTTCTTGCGGGCCATGTGCTTACTCCAAACTAATCTTGTGTCTCGGACGGGGGGCTTTCGGGATCTTGCGGCCCCCCATCGTCGGTCCCGCGCGCGGCCCGGCGTTTTGCGGCATCCTCTTCGCGCCGCTGCAGCTTGAGCTGCTTCTTCTGCTCCTTGGCGCGGTTACGCTCCGAGCGCTGCTGGTTGTAATTGGGCTTGAACGCCATGGCGTTATCCTTCGCTTAGGTCTGTTTGGAGCGCCGGACTTTGCGACGGGCGGCAGGAGGCGAGGCCTCCGCCGTTGCCCGTTCGGCCGCTTCCTTGGCCAGACGCAACTCGCGCAGGCGCGCCGATTTGAGCGACAGCGCTTCGCGCTCGCGCTCCTGCTCGAGCCTGAGGCTCTGGTCCTGCTTCTTTGCCTTGGTCAACGCGGCCTCGGCATTACGCCGAGCCGCGCTGAGACGCGGGGTGAGTCGGTTCATTCTACCTCTCCTGTAAAGCGAGGGCCCTCCGCGACTTGGGGGCCCGTGCAACCGTGGCGAACACGCCTTCCGCATGTTGGCCGTCAGAGCGGCGCTCAGCGCCACCACGGCGACGTTTGGATTGCGGCCTGCCGCCGACCCGCGCCGGCTGCGGCCGCTGGGAAATCGTAGGCGCCGCATGCGCCAGGCGATGCGGGGCTACCGGGACCGAGATCCGCATCAGGCGCTCGATGGCCTGAAGATAAGGCCGCTCGCTCGGATCGCAGAAGGCGATGGCCGAACCGCCGGCGCCCGCTCGCGCCGTGCGGCCGATGCGATGCACATAGCTCTCCGGCTCGTTCGGCAGCTCGTAATTGATGACGTGGGAAATCCCCACGACGTCGATGCCGCGCGCGGCGATATCGGTGGCCACGAGGATGCGGACGCGGCCCGAGCGGAACGCTTCGAGCGCCCGCACCCGCGCATTCTGCGCCTTGTTGCCGTGCAGGGCTTCCGTCGCCACGCCCGCCTGCTGCAGCGTCCGGCACACCCGGTCGGCACCGCGCTTGGTGCGGGTGAAGACGAGCACGCGATCCATGGCGGGATCGGCAAGGAGTTCGGTGAGCAACGCCCGCTTGGCCTGGGCCGGGACGAAATAGACGCGCTGCTCGATCCGGTCGGCCGTCACCTTGGCCGGCGTGACCTCGACGCGAACCGGGTCGCGCAGGATCTCGGCCGCGAGCTTGGCGATGTCCGAGGGCATGGTGGCGGAAAACAGCAGCGTCTGGCGCTCCTTGCGGCACGCGGCCACGATCTTCCGCACGTCGCGGATGAAGCCCATGTCGAGCATGCGATCGGCCTCGTCGAGCACGAGGATGGTGACCTCGGCCAGGCTCACATGGCGCTGGGAGTGAAGGTCGAGCAGACGCCCGGGCGTCGCGATCAGAATGTCGACGCCGGCCGACAAGGCCTGCACCTGCTTGCCCTGACCCACGCCGCCGAGGATGACGGCGGATTTCAGGCCAAGGCCGCGCCCATAGGCGCGGATACGCTCGTCGATCTGGCAGGCGAGCTCGCGCGTGGGCGCGAGGATCAGCGCATGCGGACGGCCCGCGACGCGCGGACGGCGCTCGGCGGCAAGGCGGTGGAGGATCGGCAGCGCAAAGGCCGCGGTCTTGCCGGTGCCCGTCTGCGCGATGCCGAGCAGATCCTTGCCTTGCATCAAATGGGGGATCGCCTGCGCCTGGATCGGCGTCGGCGTAAGGTGATTCTCGGCTTTGAGCGCACGCCGCAGAGGTTCGGCGAGGCCGAAGCCGTCGAAAGTAGAAAGTGTCATTGAGTTCCTTTGAATCAAACACGCGCCGCCGGGCGGCGACGAACGTGAGAGCTTGTTAAGCCCACTCCCACGCGCAACAGGGTCAGGCAATTGATTGGGTAATTGTCTCGGGAGTGAGGGCCGCCAAGGGGCAGCCGCTTCGCGCGATCGCGAGCAATCGATATGAACGGAACATGGAGGTGCCGCGGCACTCTGTCAAGTCAAGATCGCGCCGCGTGCCAAAAAGCGACGATAAATCTTTGAGTTAACTCTCTGTTGTGAGCACCATGCCGTCATAGGCGGGCTCGACCCCTGCGGGCAGCGCGCGCCGCAAAGACTCATAATCGAGATCGATATGCATATGGGTGAGCACCGCGCGCCGGGGCCGCAGGCGCGCGATCCAGGCGAGCGCCTGCTCGACGCTGAGATGGGAGGGATGCGGCGTGTAGCGGAGCGCGTCGATGATCCACACGTCGAGGTCTTGCAGGAGGGGAAGCGATTCCTCCGGCAAGTCGCTCATATCGGGCGAATAGGCGATGCCGCCGAAGCGGAAGCCGAGCGTATCCGTCGCGCCATGTATTTGCCGGAAGGGCAAGGCCTCGATGATGCCCCCCGCCCCGCCGATCGCGACCCGCTCGCCCGCTTTGATGTCATGGGCGTCGAGAATGGGGGGATAGTCGCTGCCGGGCTGGGTCTCGAAGCAATAGGCGAACCGCCCCTTGAGGTCCCGGCCGGTGACGGCGTCGTGATAGACGGCGACGCGGGAATTGCCGTTGAACGCCACCGTGCGCAGATCGTCGATGCCATGCACATGGTCGGCGTGGTCATGGGTGAAGAGCACGCCGTCGAGCCAGCCTATGCCGGTAGCGAGCAGCTGCTCGCGGAGATCGGGCGACGTATCGACGAGCACCGCCGTGCCGCCATTGGGCCCCTTGCGCTCGACGAGGAGCGAGCAGCGCCGCCGCACATTTTTCGGGTTCGTCGGGTCGCACGCGCCCCAATTATTGCCGATGCGGGGCACGCCGCCCGACGTGCCGCAGCCGAGAATGGTGAGCTTGAGCGTCATGCGGCGCCGGCCGGAACCTTGAGCGCCGCGCGCGGGACCTTGCTGAACAGGCGGAAGAAATTTTCCGTCGTCGCCTGCGCGATCTCGCCCGCACCGAGCCCCCTCACCTCGGCGAGCCGCGCCGCAGTGTGCACGACATTGGCCGGCTCGTTGGTCCGCCCGCGCAAGGGCTCCGGCGCCAAATAGGGTGCGTCGGTCTCGACCAGCAGCCGGTCGAGCGGCACGTGCTGAGCAATATCGCGCAAGGCGCCGGAATTCTTGAACGTCAGCACGCCGGAAAAGGAGACATAGCCGCCGAGCGCGACACCCCGGCGCGCGAGCTCCGCCCCGCTCGTGAAGCAATGCAGCACGAAGGGGAAGGCGCCCTTGGCGGTCTCCTCTTCGAGGATGCGCGCCACGTCCTGATCGGCCTCGCGCGCATGGATCACGAGCGGCAGACCGGTCGCCCGCGCCGCGGCGATATGGGTGCGGAAGCCCTTCTCCTGATCCGCGCGCGGGCTGTGGTCGTAATGATAATCGAGCCCCGCCTCGCCGATCGCCACCACTTTGGGATGGCGCGCCAACGCCACGAGATCCTCTTCCGTCACGTCGGGCTCCTCGGCCGCATGGTGCGGATGGGTGCCGACCGAGCAGAACACCTCCTCATGCGCCTCGGCGATGGCGCGCACCTCGTCGAAGCGGCGCACCCGCGTCGAGATGGTGACCATGAGCCCCACGCCCGCCGCCTTCGCCCGCGCAAGGATGGCGTCGCGCTCTTGCGCAAGGTCGGGGAAATCGAGATGGCAGTGACTATCGATGAGCATCAGACGGCTTGCTGCTCGGCCTCGACATAACGCGGGAAGACGGGCGCGGGCGGCGGCAATGGCGTGCCGGGCTTGAGCCGCCCCTTCGGTCCGAGGCTTGAGAAATCGCGCGCGCTCTCCGGCACGCCGAGCTGGTCAAGCAGGCGCCCGGCACTCTCCGGCATCACCGGCTGCACCAAAATACCGATCTGCCGCACCACCTCCGCCGTGACATAAAGGATGGTGCCCATGCGCTCGGGGTTGGTCTTTTTATGCGCCCAGGGCTCCTCGCCGGCGAAATAGCGATTGGCGTCGGCGACGATCGCCCACAGCACTTCGAGCGCGCGATGGATGGCGAAGGCGTCGATGGCCTGCTCGAGTTTGGCCAGCGCGCCATCGGCGGCGGCGAGGATGGTCTCGTCGGCGGCAGTGAATTTGCCGGGCTTGGGCACGCGGCCCTCGCAATTCTTGGCGATCATGGACAGCGAGCGCTGGGCGAGATTGCCGAGATCGTTGGCGAGGTCGGCATTGATCCGCTGCACGATCGCCTCGCGCGAATAATTGCCGTCCTGGCCGAACGGCACCTCGCGCAGCAGGAAATAGCGCAAGGGATCGACGCCATAGTCGGCGACGAGCACGAAGGGATCGACGACATTGCCGACCGACTTCGACATCTTCTCCCCGCGATTATAGAGAAAGCCGTGGCCGAACACGCGCTTCGGCAGCGCCACCCCGGCCGACATGAGGAAGGCCGGCCAATAGACCGCATGGAAGCGGATGATGTCCTTGCCGATGATGTGCACGTCCGCCGGCCAGTAGCGCTTGAATGTGTCCGACCTCGACGTCGGGAAAGCCCACCCCGGTGAGATAATTGGTGAGCGCATCGACCCACACATACATGATGTGCTTGGGGTCGCCGGGCACCGGGATGCCCCAATCGAAGGTGGTGCGCGAGATCGAGAGGTCTTGCAGACCCCCGCGCACGAAGCTGATCACCTCATTCGCCCGCGTCTCCGGCCCGATGAACTCCGGATGGGAGGCGTAATGGTCGAGCAGCCTGTCCTGATAGGCCGAGAGCTTGAAGAAATAGCTCTCCTCCTCGACCCATTCGACGGGCGTGCCTTGCGGCGAGAGCTTGGCGCCGTCCGCCGCCTCTTTCAGCTCGCTCGCATCGTAATAGGCTTCGTCGCGCACTGAGTACCAGCCGGCATATTTGCCGAGATAGATGTCGCCATTGGCCTGCATGCGCCGCCACAGCTCCTCACAGGCGCGAATGTGGCGCGCTTCCCGCGTGCGGATGAAATCGTCGTTGGAGCAGTGAAGCGCCTCCACCATGGCGCGGAAGCGCGGCGTGTTGCGGTCGGCAAGCTCGGCCGGCGTGATCCCCTGCTTGCGTGCCGTCTGCAGCATTTTGACGCCATGCTCGTCGGTGCCGGTGAGGAAGAACACGTCTCTGCCTTGCAGCCGGCGAAAGCGCGCCAGCGCGTCGGTCGCCACGGCCTCATAGGCATGGCCGATATGGGGCACGTCGTTCGGATAGGAGATGGCCGTGGTGATGTAATAAGGCCGCTTCTCTGCCATGGCGCGAGGAATAGCCTTGGGCGTTCGCCCCCGCAAGCGGGCAACGCGCACGCGGAAAGGTTAAGCCGGCTCGACCGGATGCTCGCGGGCGAGCTGCTGCAGCCTCGAGAAGGTCTCGAGCAGGAATAGGCCGCGGTCGAGATTGAGGAGGGAGGCCTCCTCCTTGGCGCGGCCGATTTCCTCCCACGCCTCGGCCCATTGGGCGCGGTTGCGGGCATCGATGAGCCGCGCGGCAAGCGCCTGCTCCTCTCGCGAAAGTCCGGCAACGCCGGCCCCGCCCCTGGCGCTCGCGCGGACCAGCCGCTCCATGAGCCCGAGCAGCAGCGACACGAACAGCTCGAGCGACTCGCTGTCGCTCGATCCCCCGAGCCGCTCCACCAGCCGATGCAGCCGCGCGCCATCGAGCTGCGGCAGCGAACCCATCAGCGCCACGATCTCGCCATAGAGCGCGATGCCCTCGCCGGTGGCAAGCTCGAGCGCGCGCCGCACGCTGCCTTCGCTCAAGCCGAGCGCCGTACGCAACGCGGCATCGTCGACCTTGTGGCCGTCGCGGGCGAGCGCCGCCTTGACGGCGGCTTCCAGCTCGTGCGGCGCAAGCGGCGCGAGGCGCAAGCTGCGCACGCGCGAGCGGATGGTGACGGGCAGGCGCCCCTCGGCGCTCGCGATCAAGAGAAAGAGGGTTTGCGGCGGCGGCTCCTCGAGCGTCTTCAAGAGCGCATTGGCCGCGTTCTGATTGAGCTCGTCGGCCCGATCGACGACGACCACCCGCCAACCCCGCTCGCCCGCGCTATTGCCCAGAAAGCTGCGCAAGCGCCGCACCTCCTCGACGCCGATCCATTGCGAGAAGCGCTTCGACCGCTCGATGAAACTACGCCGCAGCAGAAGCAGGTTCGGATGCGACAGCACCATCACCTTGCGGAAGACGGGGTGGCCGGCGCCGATCGCGTCCAAGCGCGTGCCCCGCCCCGCTCTCATTCTGCGCGAGCACGATGCGAGCGAAATGGTACGCGAGCGTCGCCTTGCCGATGCCCTCCGGACCCACGAGCAACCACGCATGGTGCATGCGGCCGCCGGCAAGCGCCTCCTCGAACTCCGCGATCGCCGCCTCATGGCCGAACAGGCGGTCGACCTCGCGGGGGCTTGAAAAGCCTTCGAGGCGATCGGGCTCCTCGATCTCGACGCGCGAAGCTTGAGCCGCGCTCATGGGCTCAAGCGCTCGGCGACCGCCTCCCACACATCCTCCGCCACCATGGCCTCGGGCTGGCTCGCGTCGATCACCACGCAGCGGTCGGGCTCCTCCTCGGCGATGTCGAGAAAGGCGCGCCGCACGCGCTCATGCATGACGAGGTCCTGCGCCTCGAAACGGTCCGGCGCCCCTGAGCCGAGCCGCTCAGCCGCGCGCGCGAGCCCCGCCTCGGCCGGGATGTCGAGAATGATGGTGAGGCTCGGCATGAGCCCGCCCAAGGTCAGCCGCTCGAGCGCATTGATCACCGGCCGCGGCACGCCGCCGGTCGCGCCCTGATAGGCGCGGGTGGAATCGGCGAAGCGGTCGCACACCACCCATTTGCCCTGCCTGAGCGCCGCGCCGATCACGCTCTCGACATGCTCCTTGCGGGCGGCGGAGAACAGCACCGCCTCGGCGAAGGGTCCGTACTGCCAGACGCGGCCCGACAGCAGCGCCTCGCGGATCTTTTCCCCTTGCGGCGACCCGCCCGGCTCGCGCGTCGAGAACACCCGGCGGCCGGCGCGCGCCAGGCGGTTCACCAGGATGGCCGCCTGGGTGGATTTGCCGGCGCCTTCGCCGCCTTCAAAGGTGATGAACTTGCCGGCTTCGATCGTCTCGTGCCGCATATGTCTCTAGCGCTTTCCGAAAGCGCGTGGCCCCGCGTCAGAGCAGCCAGCCAAAGGCCAGCACGAGCAAGGAATCGAGACCACGCATGGCGAAGTTGCTTTGGTCGATATTGTCGCCGGCATAGAGCGGGATCTCGTTGGTGGCGGTCGAGTTGGCCGCGGTAATCCTCAGCACCGCCACCCTGTCGCCCTTGCGGATCGGCGCCTTGATCGGCCCGTTATAGACGATCGCCGCCCTCACCTTGGGATCGGCGGTGGCGGGCAGGATGATGTTGATATTGCCGCTGCCGACGAGCGGCACGTAATGCTGGGTGCCCCCCCAAACAAGCGCATCGCTCACCGTCTCGCCCTGGTCGAACAGCCGGAACGGCTTGAAATTCTTGAACCCCCACTCGATCAGCTTGCGCGGCTCTTCCTCGCGCTCCTTCTTCGATTCCAGCCCGTTGACGACGATGATCAGACGCTGGTCGCCGCGCTTGGCGCTCGCCACGAGGCCGTAGCCTGCCGCCTCGATATAGCCCGTCTTCAGCCCGTCCACGCCGAGGTCGGAAAAGATCAGAGGGATTGCGGTTGGTGTAGGTGTGCTTGTTGAACTTGAAATCCTTCTGCCCGAAATAGTGATAATAATCAGGGTACGTCACGATGAGGTAGTGGGCGAGCATGGCAAGCTCGCGCGCGGTCATCACATGGCCGTCCGCCGGCAAGCCGGTCGAATTGACGAAGTGCGACCGCGCGAGCCCGATCTCCTTCGCATAGTCGTTCATCTGTTTGGCGAAGGCCTCCTCGGTGCCCGCGATGCCCTCGGCCAGAACGATGCAGGCATCGTTGCCGGATTGGACGGTGATGCCCTGGATGAGGTCCTCGATCGAGACCATGGAATTGAGCGGCGCGAACATGGCCGAGCTGCCCGAGGGCGCGCCGCCGGTGCGCCAGGCATGCTCGCTCACCTTGAACTGATCGTCGAGCTTGAGCCGCCCCGCCTTCAGCTCGCGGAACACGACCGCCAACGTCATGAGCTTGCTCATGCTTGCCGGCGGCATGAGCGTGTCGGCGTCCTTCTCGTAAAGGACGAGATTGGCGTCGGCATCCATGAGGATGGCGTGCTTGGCCTTGGTCTCGAAGGTGCCGGGCGATTTTGGCGGCACGCCGTCGCGCGCAAACGCCGGCATGAAGGCAACGCCCGTGGCGATCAACGCACACGCCGCTACGATCCGGATCAGAGTCTCAAGGCGCAAGACAAACACGGCTGACAATAGCTGACCGATTTTCGCATACGCGCCGGTCATCCCTCTAAGGCGGAGATGCTCCCACTATCGAGCCGCGCATGGCAAAAATCAACCGGGGAGCGTGCCTTAGTTCGTGACGATCCTCGCGCCGGCATAGCCCGCTTGCGTCACCCGGGCGAGCGCGGCCTCGAGCCTCGGTCGCGCCGTTGAACGGCCCCACGCGCACGCGGAAATAGGTCTCGCCGCCCGCCTCGACGGGCGTCACCTCGACCGGGGCGAGCTCCGCAAGCGCCATGCGCGCTTTGTCGGCATTGGCCTTGCTTTTGAAGGATCCCGCCTGGATGAGGAGCCCCGGAGCGAGCACCCCTCCTCCCGATGCTTGCGGCGGCGGTCGCCCCGCCATTGTTGCGCCGGCCAGGCGCGACAGGTCCTTGCGGCCCCGCGGTCGCGACCGCGACACTCCCATCTTTCGGCGTCCCGCGGCGAAGGCGGCGTCTTGCCGGGCAGGCTCCCCACCGGGGTTGGATCGGGTGCCGGCTGTCCGCGGCCCCCATTGGCGGCCACATGCATCCAGCTCTGGTTCGCGACGTAACGGCGCTCATAGCTGTCGTCGCCATTGAGCGGCGCGCGTTTGAGGTAGCGCACGCGCACTTGCGCCGTGCCGCTGTTGCGGAAGCCGAGCAAATCGGCCGAGCGCCGGGAGAGATCGATGATGCGGTCATTGGCGTAAGGGCCGCGATCGTTGACGCGGACCACGATCGTGCGGCCATTGGCGAGATTGGTCACTTGCGCATAGACGGGAAGCGGCAGAGTGGGATGGGCGGCCGAAAGCCGGTCCATGTCGTAGATCTCGCCATTGGCCGTGCGCCGTCCGTGGAACAGCTCGCCATACCAGGAGGCCGTGCCGACACGGTCATAGCTCGGGTCCTCGCGCGGTGCGTACCAGACGCCCGCCACCTGATAGGGAGCGCCCGTGACATAGGTGCCCCCGCCCTTGGGCACGGGCTCCCCGAGCTGGACAACGCGCTCGCCGAGCTTCTCGCCATTGCCCCCCGGGCCGCATGACGCGACGGCCAAGGCAAGGCCGGTGAGGAGGAGCAGGGAGACGGCAATGCGCGCGCGCGGGCGGACCGGCGCATTTGCACAGCCCGTCCGCAGACGAGGCGAGACCCAACCCACGCCACTCACGACCCAACCCCGAGCAAAGCGCGCCCCGCAGGGCGAAGCCCGACTGTCCCGGCTCGGCGTTAGGAAATGGTAAATCCGGCGCTAACCATTTGGCTCCGCGCGCTTCAACCAGCCTTGCGGGGCCACCTCGCCGATCCTGGCAAGACAGCTGCGCACCACCTGCTCGAGCGGCCGCCCCGCATCGATGACGGCGAAGCCTTGCGGGCCGATGTCATAGGCGAGTTGCCGGTCCACGATCGCGGGCGTCGCGTCGGAGACATCGGCCTCGCGCCGCGTCACCCGCTCGCGCAGCACGGCGCGCGGCGCCTCGAGCCACAGCCCGGCAAACGCGACGCCCGCCTCCGCGGCGATCGCGGCGATGCGGTCGCGCTCCGCCGGCAGCGCATGCACGGCGTCGACGATCACCGTCTGCCCGCCCTCGAGCGCAAGCCGCGCACGCTTGCGGCAGGTGGCATAGACGATCTCGGTGAGCTCGGGCGTATAGGCCGCTTCCGGCAGCGCCGTGTCCGCGCTCACGCCGAACAACCGCTTGCGCTCGACATCGCTGCGCACATGCACCGCACCCGGAAAGGATCCGATGCGCGGGGCAAGCATCCGCGCCACCGTCGACTTGCCGCTCCCCGACAGCCCGCCAATGGCGATCAGCCGCGGCGCGCGGATGCGCAGATGATCGCGTCGCCAGAGCGAAATAGGCGCTCGCGCGGGCGCCGGCGTCGCTCGCATCTTTGCTGCGTTGCGCGCGCAGCAACTCGACCTTGGCCCGCACCATGGCCCGCAGCGACAGGAAGAGCGGCAGCGCCTTGAGGCCGAGGAGATTGGCCGTATGGGCGTCGGCGTCGAGATAGGCATTGAGCACCGCATTGGCATGGCCGGTCAGCGCGCGGGCGCCGAGATCCATGAGCAGGAAGGCAAGGTCGTGCAGCACATCGACGGTGGCGATGGCATCGTCGAATTCGATGGCGTCGAACAGCACGGGCGCGCCCTCGATCTCGACGATGTTGCGGAGATGCAGATCGCCGTGACAATGGCGCACGAAGCCGTTGAGCGCGCGCGCTTTGAGGAGCGGCGACAGAGCGGTAAGCCCCCGGCGCGCCGCGTGGGACAGCTCCCGCACCGATTCGGGCGCAAACAGCGCCTCGTCGCTGGCGAAGGCCGCCTCATTGTCTTGCAGCACGTCGAGCAGCGAATCGACGCCGAGCTCGCCCTTGAGGAACCGGTCGGCGCCCGCATGGACGCGGGCGATCTCCCGCGCCGAGCGGCGCCATGGCGGCGAGCGGCAGGCGCCCTTCGGCCGCCATGCGGTCATAGAGCTTGGCCTGGTCGAAGCGGCGCATATGCACCGCCCACTCCACCGGAACCCCCTCGCCGCCAATACGGAAAATACCGTCTTTACCGTGCGTTATTGGCACAACCTCAAGATAAATCTGAGGAGCGGCCCGCCGGTTGATGGCAAGCTCGTTGAGACAGGCAAGACGGCGCTTTTCCAGGGTGGAGAAGTCGAGAAAGGCGTATTTCACCGCCCGTTTGATCTTGTAGGCATGGTCCCCGGCGAGGAACACGTAGGACGCGTGGGTCTCGATCAGCTCAATCCCGGCGGGCCGCGGGTCATAGGCCTCCGGCCGCCCCATGAAATCCAGCACTTTTTCTTGCTCGGCCGTGCTCCTCGTCATGGTGTCGTCATACCGCCCGACCGCGTGCCCGCAAGGCCACAGCCTAGCTGAAATCCCTTAGAAATGAAGCTTCTCCGCTTGCTGCCGCAGCCCCGGCTGGCTAACGTCCTCACACGGAGGGGCCTCTTGCCCACGGGTCGGCCGAGTTTGCCTAGGCACAGGCTCAAAAAAGGTCGCGTGATGAGGGGATGGGCGACACTGGCGATCGCCGGCGCGATTGCCGCATGTCTCGTCATGGGTGGGCACACGCCTTCCCTTGCCGCATCCGATTCCGGTTCCAGCGCCGCACCGGAACGTCTCGGCCCCGCCGATGTCGATGGGCAGCGCCAAGCGTTGCTCCGGCAGATGATCGCCCGTCCGAACGATCTCGATCTCGCTTACAGTTACGCGCAGCTTTCCGCGCAGGTCGGCGACTACGAAGGCGCCATCTCGACGCTCGAGCGCGTGCTCATCTACGCGCCCAACACGCCGCGCGTCGAGCTCGAGCTCGGCATCCTCTACTACCAGATCGGCAGCTATGACGTGGCGCGGAGTTATTTCGCGACCGTGCTTGCCGACCCGAACGTGCCGGCCTCGATCAGAAGCCAGGTGGACGTCTACCTGCAGCAGCTCGCGGCCCAGGCCGATCCGCCGCCCTTCTCCGCGACGCTCTACACCGCGCTCCGCTGGGAGAGCGACGCGAACGCCGCGCCGGCCAACCAGTCCGTCACCCTCAACGGCATCGACTTCACCCTCGACCAGACCGCCACCGCCGCCGCCGATTGGAGCAACCTCAATATCGGCACCATCCATTATTCCTACGATCTGAAGAACCAGGGCGACCGCCTCGAATTCGACGCCATCGCCTACAATGCCAATTACTTCAAGCTGACGGACATCGATCTCGATTTCTTCGAGGCCACGCTCGGCCCCTCCTTCAACCTGAAGCGCATCGGCATGGATAAGTCCCGCCTCTTCGTCTACGGCATCGGCGACGAGACGCTGCTCGGCAACGACCAATATTTTGCCGGCGGCGGCGGCGGCATCCGGCTCCTGAGCTACGCCGCCGACCGCAGCGTGCTCGATGCGCGGTTGGAGACGCGCTACCGCGACTTCAGCGATTCGACGCTGCGCCCGACCTCGAGCCTGCGCACTGGGCTGCAAACCCGCCTCGGCGGCAGCTATTCCTACTTCTTGGCCCCCGGGCTGATCCTCACCGTCGAGGGTTACGACCAGCGCGAGGATGCCGATGTGGGCTTCTACGCCGATTGGGAATTCGGGGCCTCGGCCGGCATCAGCTGGACCTTCGGCAATCCCTTCGCCTGGCGCTATCCCTGGACGCTGCAAGTCGGCGCGGGCGGCATCCGCCGCCGTTATGACGACCCCGACCCCACCATCAACCCGTTTGAGGTCGAGACCGATCGCCAGTTCTGGGGCCGCGCCGCGGTTGTCGTGCCGGTCGGCGAGAAATGGGCGGTCATCCCGCAATTCGAGATCAGAGACCAGCAATCGAACTATGATACCGCCGTCTTTGACGACATTTCCGGCCTAGTCGGAATACAGAGGAGGTTCTAATATTGAGAACCATGGCATCTGGGCTGCGCCCCCTCCTCCTGACCGGCCTCGCGCTCGCCGCGCTGCCGCTGCTCGGCCCCGCGAGCCCTGCGCGCGCGGACAAGGTCGGCGTTGCCGCGGCCGTCAATCCCGACGCTTTCTCGCAAGGGACCGAGGTCAAGATCGGCAACTCGATCTTCTACAATCAGCGCATCAATACGACCGGCAGCGGGCTCGTGCAGGTGCTGCTCGTCGACGGCTCGACCTTCACCGTCGGCCCCGGCTCCGACCTCGTCATCGACAAATTCGTCTACGACCCCACCAAGAACAAGGGCGAGATGGTGGCCACGCTCGGCAAGGGCGTGTTGCGCTTCGTCGGCGGCAAGCTCTCCAAGAACGAAGGCGGCGTCACCGTGAACACGCCGACCGGCGCGCTCGCCATTCGCGGCGGCATGTTCCACCTCAGCGTGGACGGCCACAAGGTCCTCGCCTCCTTCCTGTTCGGCAACCACATGACCATCACCGACGGTGGGACGAGCAAGAACATCTTCGAGATCGGCTACACCTACGATGACGGCACCGTTCGCCCGACGACGTCCCGAGGACACGGCCTTCTTCATGAAGGCGCTGTCCGGCGGCGGCCAAGTCGTGGTCGGCGGCACTCCCGACAAAAGGACACGGCGGCTCCTCACGAAACCGCCAAGGTGGACGTGAACGAGATCAAGCAGGACGGCACCAGCGACGCGGTGCAGGGCGATTTGCAGAACCAAGAGCAGCAGCCGACGCCGCAGCAGGGCAATGTGCGCGTGCTCACCAACGCGAATTTCTACACGGCCTTTATCGGCACGCCCAACGAGCAGAACCTCTCCAACCCCGACGTCCTGCCCGGGCGAGCACGGCATCCTCGGCGGCGACGAAGCCGACAAGCACGGCCGACGACTTCACCACCACGGCAACGCAAACGCCATCCCGCCGGCAGTCGGCCTGACCGCCCCGTTCGACATCTTCAGCAAATTCAACGACCCAGCCGACGCCGACCGCAGACGTCTTCACCCAGCATCATCGTCGGCACCTTGGACTTGCCGGCGGTGATCAACGATTGCGACAATTTCGGCGTTTGCCCCGTGACCGACGGCCGTATGACCGGCACGTCAACGGCGTCAACGGCGACGATGCCGAGTCGTTCCAATCATCCTCGACCGGCTCCGCCGTGCTGCGGCCCGGGCTTCTGCTGCCTATCAGCTGTTCGGGCCGTTCAATGACTCTTTCGGCAATCTTCGAGGATCACGGAAACTCGTCCGTTCGGACAACGCGTGGACTTCATCCAGGCGCTTCGCTACGCCATCAGCAATTTGACCGGCGTCGATCTCAACTCGCCGCTGCTCGTCGTCGCCGGCGACAAATACACGCTGCCCTCGCAAGGCCAGGTGCATGAGTTCCAGCTCTTCACCGATCCGCGCCAGAGCCTGTCCCTGCAAGCGGTAACGGAGAGAACCAGTTCTCGGTGCAGAATTTCGTCGCCCCCTTTGCCACCTTGGAGGGATCGCCTCTCATTCTCAGCGACGGCGATTCCACTCGGCAATCCGGACAACTTAAGATCTCCACGCTGGCGGTGCTGGAGCCCGACTCCTCCGGCGGCCACGGCGTGTGGCTGCAAACGAGCTTCTATATCGGCACGACCGGCACAGGCTGCGAGGCCGTGCAGCAATCCCAGATCGTCGTCGCGCTGGGGAGCGCCAGCAATCAAAACGGGCTGACCGGCGAGCGCCGCGGCGGCGCCCGTTCAACACGTTCTTCGTTCCCGGCACTCCCGGTGATTGCTCTTTGTCCAATCACATCACGGCCAACAACTCTCACAACGGAACATCGCAGGAGCACGTCTCCTACACCGGCGGCATCGCTACGCTGACTGGCGCGAACGGGGCCAGCTTCTTCGGCACGACTACGCCGAACATCGTCATCGGCGCCGATTCGACCGGCGACGGCCATAACATCTTCCTCGACACGCCGCTGACCACCGATCCCACCGACGCCTATGCCAGCGCCACCTACCATGTCGGCGTAGGCTCAAACCTAGCACCTCACGACGCCCGAGCAGACGCCGGCGCGTCACGTTCAACGGCTACGCCGCCGGCATCTTCCGTGCCGTCGGCGGCCATGACGAGCGGCGGCATTGGCCAGCGAGCAGCCCAACGACGTGACCATCAGCTTCGATGCCGCGCACAACACCTCTCGGCGACCTTGATCACCCACGTCCTGAACTGGCGAGCACCAAAGCGATCCGAACTGCGACCAAGACTGTAATCAGGACAAGGGTGGCATGACGCTTGTCCTCGGCGATCCCAACGGCAGCGCCACGGGGCGCTCGGCCTTCATCGACGATCAGCATTACGCCGCCATCGAGACCCCAGGCCGCGAGCACCATGCAAAAGCGGTAACGGCGACAATAACGTCACTCACCAGTCGACGCCACCGGCTATCTCGTCAGCGGCGAGCAGCTTCAGGCCGACGGTCCCAACGGCGCCCTCTCTTCCCGCAAGTCGTGCAAACGACAACCGGCGACGGAACGCACGTGATGATGACGCATCAGGCCTTCTGCCAAGATTGTGACTTCTTGAAATGGGGCGCCTGGGGCGCGCACGCCGGCTTCCAGGATTCAACACCAGGACGATAGACGGGCCACCCTGTCACAGATAACATGACCGTCGACGCGCATCTCGGCTGGTGGGTCGCGGGCGACGTGGTCAAGCGACACCGTCGGTACGCTGCCGCACATCGACGGAAGCGCGACCTATGCCGGCCACGTCATCGGCAACGTCGCCAACAATCTCAGCGGCCAGGGCGCGATCACCTATGTCGCCACCGGCAACATGGGTATGAGCTGGAATTTCGGCTCACGCTCGGGCGACTTCCACATCACCCATTTCGACACGTCGGTGACGCCCGCAAGGCTTGAGCTTCGGCGGCAACATGACCATGCCGGGTGTGCCCAAGGGCGTCCAATCAATCGGGAGTGCCGAACCAATTCGCCGGCGGCCCTCACCGGCTGCGTCGCCGGCAGATTCGGCAGGCAACGCGGCCGCGGGCGTCGTTCGTCAGCAGCCCGGGAGCGAGGCTCGCGCCAACGGCGTGATCGGCAATTGGAATATCGCCAACCGACACCGGCCACTACGCCGCGACCGGCATCTTCGCCGGCCAAGCACTAGGCTCGCCCCGAACCCTTAGCCGCCACCGTGGCACCTCCATAGGGGGAGCCTTGCCGCCGCCCCCATCCCTCCCCATATCCTGGGTCGCGCAACGGGAATGCGGGGGAATCATGCCACAATCCAAGGGGTTATTCGCCGCTTCGGGCGCCGCTCTGGCGCTTGTCCTTGGCCCTGTGCCCAGCCCCCCGGCGCATGCCGAGGCCCGCGTGGGCGTCGCCGCCGCGGTCACCCCCGAGGCGACCAGCGTGCCGCCCGGCGCGCCGCCCCGCATCCTCAAGATCGGCAAGTCGATCCTTTATAATGAGCGCATCGACACCTCGGGCACCGGCGTCGTCCAGGTGCTCCTCCTCGACGGCTCGACCTTCACCGTCGGCCCCAATTCCAATCTCGTCATCGACAAATTCGTCTACGACCCCGGCCGCGGCAAGGGCGAGCTCGTGGCGAGCTTCACCAAGGGCGCGCTCCGCTTCATCGGCGGCAAGCTGTCCAAGCCCGTGGGCGGCATTCAAGTGAAGACGCCGGCGGGCGAGCTCACGGTCCGCGGCGGCATGTTTCAGGGCGTGGTCAAGGGACCGAACGAGGCCTTCTTCTCCTTCCTGTTCGGCAATGAATTGTCGCTCAGCCGTCACGGCCAGATCTATCGCCTGACCGACACCGGCATGACCATCTACGTGCATGGGCCGGGCGCGCCGTCCTTGCACCCCACGCTCGCGAGCGAGACCGTCTTCGCGCTCACCTCGGTGTCGGGTCACAAATGGAAGGGGGTGAAGCTCGTCAAGGGCCAGCCCTTCCCCCATTTCTACGGCGTCCATCCCATCGGCTGGCAGGACTATCCCCATCGCTACCAGAACATCATCTGGATGGGCACCCAGGACCGGATCCAGGGCATCCTCTCGCGGCCCATACCCACCCCCGCCCTCGATCCCGACGACCTGCGGGGGAAACTGCCTCCGCTGACCTAGCCGGGGAGCCCCATGGCCGGCCGCTGAGCGCTTCCCTATCGCCGGGCGGCATTCCGCCCTGTGGCGGGCGGTTTGGCTCGCTGGCCTCGGACTTGTCCTGATCGCGGTTCTTGCCTTCACGCTCGGCCATTGGATGGCCGGCCGCTCCGTCGACGTCGCCTCGCACTACGTCATGGTCGACTATTTCTCCCGCTCCTGGCACCTGCCGCCCGCGGTCGACAACCCTCAAGCCGGATATGCTCCCCTCGCCTACATGCTGGGCGGCGCCATCGGCCGCCTCGTCGACCAGCCCTTCTTGGGCATGAGCATCGCGAGCCTCATCTTTATTTTCTTCATCTATGTGTTCGTCTTCCTCGGGCTGGAACGGAAATCGCTCGGCGCGACGCTTATGAGCTATGCGGGCCTGTTCCTCGCCATCGCCGCGCTGCATTCGACCTTCGCCCTCTATGGCTACGAGATCGTCGGCAATTTCTTCTATCCCCAGGCGGCCGGAGAGGCGCCTTTCTCGCCTCGCTCTTCGTGCTCTGCGGACGCGAGCGCGACGACGCCGAGATCTTACTCGTGCCCCTGCTCGTGCTGCTGCTCGGCTGGCTCTATCCCATCGGCCAGATCAAACTCGCGCATCGGCGCCCTCCTGCTATGGGCGGTGAAGCTCGGGCAAGACTGGTACGCGACGCGGCGCATCGATCCCCGCATGCTCGGCGCCTTTGCCGCGCTCGCCGTGCTTCTCTTCGCCGCCATCTATCTCCATCCCGAATTCGCCTATTTTCGCAAGCTCGCCGAGCATAACGGCGCCACCAACCAGGCCATCGGGCTCACGACGATCGCCATCCTCGCCGCCGCGCTGCTCGCCGCGAGCCTCGGGCTGCTCGCCCTCGCCGTAACGCGCAGGCTCGGCCTTACGCGACCCCTGTTCATCGCCACTGCCGGGCTCGCCACCGTCGCCGCCTATAGCGGACAGGCGCTCCTCTATTTCGGCTTCGGCATGGCCTCCGAATATGCGGTGCGCAAACACGCTTACGCGCTCATGACCCTGCTCGCCGCCTGCCTCATCGCGCTTGGCCGTGGAAGCGGCCGAACGCGCGCTGCCGCGCCTCGCGGCCCGTCCCCTGCCGGCGCTGCTCGGCGGCGGCGCGGCGGCCATGATCGCCGCCTTCATGACGGTGTTCATTCTCATGTCCCATTATGCCGAGGATCGCACCCCCTTCCTCGCCTATCAGCGCGAGTTGCGCGCCAACCCGACCCTTGAGGGCCAAACGATCTCGCTCAACCGCGACTATCCGCCCGAATTCAATCTCGCGGCCTCGATGGTCGATTTGCGGCTTCCTCCCGAGCTTGGCGGTTTCACCATGGTCATTCTCCGCCGGGCCGAGCTCGACCCCGCGATGACCAAATTCCCCCGCTTTATGATCGTGTCCCCGCGCGAGACGGTGTCCGCCGGCTGCCTCAGCCGTGACGCCTCGCTGCGCAGCGCGACCGTGGTCGATTATGGCTGCAAGTGAGCAAGGCGCGTGCCCTTGTCACCGCCCCAAAGGCAACCAATATAAATTCGTCCCTTCCAAGCCGGCCCTCGCATCCCTTTATTGACCGCCGTCATTTCCACGCGATCGGCCGGACGTTAAGATTGACCTTTGTAGCGTAGTGAGGTTGGCGTGACCCGCGATCCCCGAAATCTCATGTGGGCCGAGGCCTGCACCCTGCTCGAACGGGCCGAGCAGCTGCGCCGCCAGTTCTTCGAGCCCTCCGGCGCGCCGTCGCGTACCGCGCGCTGGGAGCCGCCCATCGACGTGCTCGAGACCGAGCGTCATTTGTGGATCATCGCCGCCCTGCCCGGCGTTCCGCCCGAGGCGGTGCATGTGACGATCGAGGGCGAGACCCTGATCGTCACCGGCATCCGCCCCCTGCCGTCGCGGGGCCGGAATGCCAATATAGTAAGGCTGGAGATTCCGTATGGGCGCTTCGAGCGGCGCGTCGCGCTGAAATCCGGGCGCCTGCGGCTCGCCGAACAGGAGCTCCTGCATGGCTGCCTCGTACTGACCTTCGCCAAGCTCGCCTGAACACGAAAGAGCCAAGTCCAAGCGAATGAACCAGACCGAACACACCGCCAAATCGGCCGACGGCGCAGCCTCGGCTGAAAATCAATTCGCCGCCGGCCCGGCCGCGCGGCCCGGGGACGAGTCTGTCTCGCACCCGCCCGTGCCGGAAGGCGCGCTGATCGTGCTGCCCTTGCGCAATGCCGTGCTGTTTCCGGGCATCGTGGCGCCGCTCGGCCTTGGCCGTCCCCAATCCATCGCCGGCGCCCAGGCCGCGGCCCGCGCCGACAAGCCCATCGGCGTCCTGCTGCAGTCCGATCCGACCATCGAGACGCCGGGGCCGGAGCATTTGCATAAAGTCGGCACCGTGGCCGAGATCCTCCGCTACGTCACCGCGCCCGACGGCAGCCACCATGTCGTGACCCGCGGCATCAGGCGCTTCCGCGTCCTCGACTTCCTGCCCGATTACCCCTACCTCGTGGCCAAGGTCGAGGAGGTGGGCGAGGCCGAAATCTATTCCACCGAGATTGCCGCGCGCGTGCACCAGCTGAAGGAGCGCGCGCGCGAGGCGATCGGGCTGATGCCGAACATCCCCACGGAGATCGCCGCCGCCATCGAGCAGATGGAGTCGCCCGCCCAGCTTGCCGACTTCATCGCCAACGTCTCCGATCTGACGCCGGCCGAGAAGCAGGATTTGCTCGAGACCTTCGACGTCCAGGAGCGTCTCGACAAGCTGCTGCGCATCCTCGCCCAGCAGATCGAGGTGCTGAAGCTCTCCAAGCAGATCGGCGAGCAGACGCAGGAATCCCTGCAAGGCCGCCAGCGCGAGCACATCTTGCGCGAGCAGCTGCGGCAGATTCAAAAGGAGCTCGGCGAGGGCGAGGAAGGCCAGGCCGAGATCGCCGAGCTGCGCGAGGGCATCGAGAAGGCCGGCATGCCCGAGGAGGCCGAGAAGCAGGCGTTGAAGGAGCTGAAGCGGCTCGAGCGCACGCCCGAGGCGAGTGCGGAGCATTCCATGATCCGCACCTATCTCGATTGGCTGGTCGAGCTGCCCTGGTCGAAGCTGTCGGAGGAGCGCATCGACATCGCCGAGGCCCGCCGCATCCTCGACGAGGACCATTATGGCTTGCCCAAGATCAAGCAGCGCATCCTCGAATTTCTCGCCGTGCGCAAGCTGAACCCCGAGGGCAAGAGCCCCATCCTGTGCTTCGTCGGCCCGCCCGGCGTGGGCAAGACCTCGCTCGGCCAGTCGATCGCGCGCGCCACGGGGCGGAAATTCGCGCGGCTGAGCCTCGGCGGCGTGCATGACGAGGCCGAGATCAGGGGCCATCGGCGCACCTATATCGGCGCGCTGCCCGGCAACGTCATCCAGGCCATCCGCAAAGTGGAGACGCGCAATCCCGTGCTCATGCTCGACGAGATGGACAAGCTCGGCGCCAGCTTCCACGGCGACCCGTCGGCGGCGCTGCTCGAGGTGCTCGACCCCGAGCAGAACTCGACCTTCCGCGACAATTATCTTGCCGTCCCCTTCGATCTGTCGCGGGTGATGTTCGTCGGCACGGCCAACGTGATCGACACGATCCCGGGGCCGTTGCGCGACCGCATGGAGATCATCGAGCTCCCCGGCTACACCGAGGACGAGAAGGTCGAGATCGCCAAGCGCTATCTCATGAAGCGTCAGCTTGCCGCCACCGGCCTGACCCCGGAAGCGTGCGAGATCACCGACGAGGCCATTCGCGCCATCATCGAGGATTACACGCGCGAGGCCGGCGTGCGGAATCTGGAGCGCGAGCTCGGCGCCATCTGCCACCACGTCGCCATGCGCGTGGCGGAGGGCAAGGTCGAGCGCATGAAGATCGAGGCCAAGGATTTGCACGGCATCCTGGGCGCGCGCCGCTTCGAGAGCGAGGTCGCCATGCGCACGAGCGTGCCCGGCGTGGCCACCGGGCTCGCCTGGACGCCCACCGGCGGCGACATTCTGTTCGTCGAATGCCGCGCGCGTGCCCGGCCACGGCAAGCTGATCCTCACCGGCCAGCTCGGCGACGTCATGAAGGAGAGCGCGCAAGCCGCGCTCAGCCTGGTCAAGGCGCGCGCCACGACGCTCGGCATCGATCCGGCCCAGTTTGAGACGTCCGACATTCATCTGCATGTACCGGCCGGCGCCATCCCCAAGGACGGCCCGAGCGCCGGCGTCGCCATGTTCACCGCGCTCGTCTCGCTGCTCACGGGACGCACGGCGCGGAGCGACACGGCCATGACCGGCGAGATTTCGCTGCGCGGCCTCGTGCTGCCCATCGGCGGCATCAAGAACAAGGTGCTGGCGGCAGTGCGCGCGGGCATCACCACGGTGATGCTGCCCGAGCGCAACAAGAAGGACTTCGAGGACATCCCCGAGGCGGCGCGCAATGCGGTTCGCTTCGTCTGGCTGTCCACCGTGGACGACGCCATCGCCGCGGCGCTGGAGCCTGCCCGCGACGGCCCGAAACCGCGCGCCAAGCCGCAAACGCGCTGATCTCACGGGACCAGAGGCACGCCGCCGCGGCCACGACTACATGGTAAACTGCCAACGTTCAGGAGGCCTTGAGGGGGCAAGCGATGCGGCATGCAGTGCCAAGCAAAGTCCCAAATGTCGTCGGCGGCGACGTGCTCGTGGCCAAGCAGATCGGCGGTCAACGAGGCAGGGCGAGCTTCGCACTCTACCCATTGATGGCGTGATGCTTCCGCCCGGTCAGAGCCGGTCCCTCACGAAGACGGCCACGTCACCGAAGTGGCGCGCGCAAGCTGGGAAGAACTGGCCGATCCGGTCGTGCAAGTTCATCTCACCACGACATTTCCCGGACGCGTGCGCGCCTGGGGACTGCATCAAGGAAGCACCGACCGCCTGTTCGTGGTGAGCGGGCTCGTCAAGATCGTCGTTTTCGACGGCCGGCATGACTTGCCGACCTTCGGGCGGTTGAACGAATTCACCGTCAGCGAGAAGAATCCCGGGCTCCTGATCATCCCGCCGAACCTCTATCACGGCTGGAAGAATATCGGCACGTGGGAAGCCATCATCATCAACATGCCCACTTCGATGTATGCCTATGAAGCGCCCGACGCCCTCGATCTGCCTTGGGACTCCGAGGCCGCCGCACGGATCGTTCCCTATCGGTGGTAAGCCGTCGGCTTCCGCGGCATCGACGGGAGTGACCCCGCAGCGAAGTCATGACCGCGAGACCGTATTTCTCGGTCGTGTTGTCGACCTACGCGCGCGGCGAGCACATCAGACCCACCATCGAGTCGGTTCTCCGACAGACATGCTCCGATTTTGAGCTGATTGTCGTTGGCGATGGTTGCTAGGACGAAACCGCAGAGGTCGTTGCCTCATTCAAGTCGCGCGGCGTGAGCTGGTACAATCTTGAGCAGAACACCGGCAGTCAGAGCTCTCCCAACAATCTCGGAATCGCCAAGGCGACGGGGAGTTGGATTGCTTATATCGGCCATGACGACATCTGGAGCCCGCGACCACCTCGAGAGCTTGCGGGCATTTGATCGAAGGCAACCGTGAGCTCGATTTTGCCGTCAGCGGCTGCGTCTATTACGGTCCAGAGACAGCGGGACCTACTACGTCACGGGGATCTTCGATGATGCATCTGCTCCCTTCAAGCAGTTCTTTCCCACCGTCTTCCCTCGCCCACAGGCGAGAGATCATCGACACCAATCGGAGGTTGGCGCGACCCCCGCAGCCGTCGCCGCGCCCGTCGATTGCGATTTCCTCTTGCGCGCCGCGCACGCGGGGCTGCAATTCTCCTCGACCAAAGAAATCACCGTGCACAAATTCGCGGCGGGGCACCGGTATCTTTCTTACTCTGAGGCCCAGATGCAGACGAACAGTGGGCTGCTCTCGATCGAGTCACGCGATCGACAAGCATGACTCACTCTCCGCCATAATCGAAAAGATATCGGCAACAGAGAATCACTTCATGACCATGTGGCTATCATGATTTCTCTCAATTTGAGAACGGTCAGCTTTTCGATGACAACCGGCGCAACAAGGGCATCTTGCGCGCCGCTTTGAAGAGCGCTCGGCGGCAGGATGGTCATGGAGCAGACGGGGGAGCCGCGGGGCTTGGACTGGTACGCCTTGGAGAATGGAGAATCGTCCGTTCAGGTGGTCCGGCCCGAACCCTAGGCCAAAAATTTTGATCCCCTATACGCACCCGGGCGAAGTGCAGATAACCTTGTGCATGCCCCCTATCGCATCGGCCCCTCTTGAAATTAGCCGCATCGAGGTAAACGGCGATCCTGTCGATTATGAGATTTGCAAGGCCAGACGCCTTTCAGCCGTGACGCTTCGAACGCAGCTGAAGCCGTCGGATTACTCGATCCTGACACTCCATACGCCCGCGATGACCTGTCCTAACGATCAGCTCCGCAATGGGGACTGTTCGCCGGATCGGGATTCCCGTCAGCGACATCGTCATCGAGCCGTTGCCCCATCGACGACTCTATCCTTCGTGGAAGCACTTGTTTCGCGTTACGCGTGAGGCGCTTCTCATCATCCTCCCCGCCTCCCTCTACGTTCGCTCGCGCAGCAACAGCCCCGGAAAGTGTGAATTGCACGCCATCACATGGGTGATGGCCGCGCGGTCATATTCATCGCCCGAGCGATAGGTCTCGAAATAGGCATTGAGCCTATCCACGCGGTCGGGCCTGGCGTCCACCGCCTGCAATCCCACCGACACGCCGTAATTGGTGAAGGCGAAGCGCACATCCGGCAGATAAGGCTCACGCGCGAAATAGCCCTTCTCGATCCACATGCGGTCGAGGATGGCGAGGCCGCGCTCCCTCTGCACCCTGGCCCAATGCTCCTCGGGAAAGAACTGCGTCATCCACAGCATCATGCCGAGGCCAAGGTCCTGGGTGATCACGAGCGCGTCGGCCGACCGGTCGATCAGCTCCTTCATCTCCGCGATCTCGCGGGCAAGCCCCGTTTCATCCAACAGACGATAGGACACGTAGCCGTCGAAGGCATCGAGCGCGCCGAACCCATAGCCGGGATAGGGCCCGCTCAAATCCTCCTCCATCTTCCAGATCACGCCCCTGCCCGGCACGACGAAGGGCTCGTGGATCGCGCGCGCAAGCGCGATGCCGCGCTCCCGGTAGGCCGGGCGATAACGCCCAAGCACGGCGAGCGCATAGAGCCACATGGAAAGGTAGTGGAAATACTGGCCGTCGCGGTCGGGCTCCTCGCCGATACGGATGCCGCGCTCCCGCCCAAGCACGCGCTCCACCTCCGCCACGAGCCATTCGGCCTCGTCGAGAAAGCGCTCTTCGCCCAGCTCGGCATAGAGCGAGACGAGCAGCACGAGGCCGAAGGCATCGGTCCACAAATAGCGCAAGCCGTTCGGCCAGATGCCGTTCGCGCGCATCCAGTCGAGCTTCTCCAGCACGTAGCCGACATCTTTCAGTCCGGTCATCGTGGGGCACCTTTCGCGAAACTGGCCTTCAAAGCTCAGACTAAGCGCGCTGCGTGGCCAAGGGGTTGAGGCATATCAAACCGGCTGCGTGGGCCCGTGCTAGATTAGGCCGAGACAGCCACAAAGCGTGGAGAGCATTATGCCCACCGGCCTCGACACCTTCGATACCACCGTCCAGGAGTCCAATCTCTGGCTCAAGGATCTGGCGGAGCGGCTCAACACCTACGACCGCCATCACGCCTATTCCACCTTGCGCGCGGTGCTGCATGTCTTGCGCGACCGCATCGGGCCGGACAGCGCGGCCCATCTCGGCGCTCAGCTCCCCATGCTCATCCGCGGGCTTTACTACGAAGGCTGGCACCCGAGCGGGAAGCCGACCAAGGAGCGGCATGAGGCTGCGTTCCTCGCCCGCGTGCATCAGGAGCTGCCCCGCGCCACCGAGGAAGAGGTCAAGGCCGGGATCCACGCCGTCTTCGATCTCCTGTCGAAGAAGATCGACCGCGGCGAAGCGGTCAAGCTCGTCGGCATGCTGCCCAAGGAGCTGCGCGACTATTGGCCCGCCTTCATCCAAACCGCGGCCGCGACCAAAGGCTCGCCGGCGCCTTGATTGCCGCCCGCCTGCGTGCTGCTAAGCGCGGCGGGCCGAGGCAGCCTACCCTCGGCCATGTCCATAGAGGAACCGCTTCGCGACCTCGACCAACACCAGATAGGCGGCGACGGCTGCGACCAAGAATAGATAGAAGCCGGCCGGCGGCTCGACAAAGCCGAATAGCTTGCCAAGCGGCGTCAGCGGAATGAGCACGCCCAACAGCACGACGCCGATGGTCAAGCAGGTCAGCAAGGGATGGGGCCAACTCCGCCAGGGCGGCCCTCTCGTCCGGATAACGAAAATGACCAAGGACTGAGTCGCGAGCGACTCGATGAACCAGCCCGTCTGGAACATCGGCTCGTTCGCGCCGAACAGGGCGATCAAGGCGAAGAAGGTGAGGAAGTCGAAGAGCGAGCTCACCGGTCCCATCACCAGCATGAAGCGCTCGACGAATTTTATGTTCCAACGCACCGGTCGTCGTAACGCTTCCGCGTCCACGTTATCGAACGGCACGCCCACCTCCGAGACATCGTAGAGGAGGTTGTTGAGGAGCACCTGGGTCGGCAGCATGGGCAGATAGGGCAGGAACAGCGCCGCGCCGGCCATGCTGAACATATTGCCGAAATTCGAGCTCGACCCCATCAGGATGTATTTGCTGACATTCTCCACCGTGCGCCGGCCCTCGATCACGCCGTCATGCACCACGCCGAGATCATGCTCGAGCAGCACGAGATCGGCCGCCTCTTTGGCCACGTCGGCGGCGCTGTCGACCGAGATGCCGACATCGGCGGCATGGAGCGCCGACGCATCATTGATGCCGTCGCCGAGAAAGCCTACGACCGCGCCAATGTGCTTTAACCCTATGAGAATCCTCTCTTTTTGCTGCGGCGTGACCCGGCAGAACAAATTGACCGAGGGCAGGCGCGCGCGCAGCACCTCCTCGCTCATATGCACGATTTCTCGCCCCGTCAGCGCGCCCTTGACCTCCACGCCGATCGCATCACAGACATGGCGCGCGACCCGCTCATTGTCCCCGGTCAGGATCTTGACCTCCACGCCGATAGCGGCGAGCGCCTGGATGGCCGCGGCGGCATCCACCTTCGGCGGGTCGAAGAAGAGGGCGAAGCCGGCAAAGGTCAGCTTGGTCTCGTCGCCGACAGCGGCATCCTCATGGGTACGCTCCATCTCGCGGGACGCCACGCCCACGACCCGATAGCCCTGCTCGCCGAGCCGCTCGAAGCGTTGCAGCAGCTCCTTGCGTTGCCGATCGTCGAGCGGGCGCCGTTCCCCACCGGCGGTCTTGTATTCGACCGACAAATCGATGATGTCCTCCGGCGCGCCCTTCACCACCAGCATGCGCGTCGATCCATCGTCCACGAGGACCGACACGCGGCGCCGTTCGAAATCGAAGGGCATCTCATCGATCTTGCGCCAAGCGCCAAGGTCGGCTTGCCGATAGGCCAGGATCGCCTCGTCGAGCGGGCTCTTGATGCCGCTCCCAAAAGCGCTGTTGAGCTGGGCCAACCGGAATACCTCATCGCTCGCCTCGCCGAGAGCATCGACGTGGCCGGCGAGCACGATCCGCAACTCGGTCAGCGTTCCCGTCTTATCGGTGCACAGCACATCCATCGCGCCGAGATCGTGGATCGCCGCCAGGCGCTTCACGATGACGCGCCGCTGCGCGAGCCGCCTTGCCCCATTGGCGAGCGTCACCGTAACGACCATGGGCAGAAGCTCGGGCGTGAGGCCAACGGCGAGCGCCAGCGCGAAGAGGAGCGATTCCAGCCATGGGCGTTGAAACAACACATTGGTGGCGACGACGAACAGCACCAGAAAAACCGTCAGGCGCAGCATCAGGAATCCGAATTGCCGAATCCCTTGCGCAAACGCATCCGCCGGCCGTTGCGCCGCAAGTCCTTTGGCAAGGCCGCCGAGTTCCGTCGCCCGCCCCGTCCGGCAAACCACCGCCTGCGCCGTGCCGCCGATGACGGATGTCCCCATGAACAGAAAGTTCGCGGCTGCGGACGTGCCCTCGGCGGGAACCGCAAGATCGCGGGCCTGCTTGTCGACCGGATAAGGCTCGCCGGTCAGCAGGGCTTGGTTCACGAAGAGATCCCGTGCGCTGAGCAACCGGCAATCGCCGGGCACGATGTCTCCCGCCTTAAGCTCGACGACGTCGCCCGGCACCAATTGATCGATGGGAATATCGCGACAGATCCCATCGCGCAGCACCTGCGTCGTCAGTCCCACGGAACGGCGCAGCGCGTCGACCGTGTTCTCGGCACGCCATTGCTGGATGACATCGAGCACCACGCTCAAAAGGATGATGACGACGATGATCGCAAAACTCGTGACCTCGCCCGTCCAGGCCGACAGGCCGCTCGCAAACAGCAGGATAAGAATGAGTGGATTCGCAAGCCGATCGACCGTCTGCCGCCACAGCGGACGGCGCCGGTGGATCAGCGCGTCATTCGGACCGTATTGGGCAAGGCGTCGTTTGACCTGTTGAGCGCTGAGACCGTTGGGCGTGGCATGAAGTTGACGTAACAGCCCATCGAGCGGGAGATTCCAGGGCAGGCGTTCAGCCATCGTTGCCGTCCCATGCGCTCGTCACCCCGCTTCGCCGCTTCAATGCATCATCAGGACGGGCACGGTCGTGTGGCGGAGGACCGATTGGGTGACGCCTCCGAAAACCCGCTCGCGCAGCCGCCAATGACCGTAGGCGCCCATGACCAGCATGGCGCCCTTTTCCTTCGCCGCCTCCTGCACCAAGACCTCACCAATATCGCGCCCCTCCTGCGGGATGCGCGTCGAGCGAACCTTCAGTCCCGCCTTGGTCAGATAGTCCGCCATGGCCTTGAGCGAGCTATCCTCGCCTTGGCCCGTCCTCGGCGACCGCCACGAGGCGAACGCGCTTGGCTTTGCCGAGAAAGGGCGCGGCCGCGCTGACCGCCCTCACCGCCTCGGGCGTATCCTTCCACGCCACGACCACCGTGCCGGCGGGCTGGGGCGGCGCCTTGGGCGGGACGACGAGCATCGGCCGGCCCGAATTGAACAGGGCGCCGTCGCGCACATCCGTCCAGAACGGCGCTTCCTCCTCGCCGATGCTGGGCACGACGCTGAGATCGGCCATGCGCGCATGATGGGCCACCATGGGCGTGACGAGCCCCTCGGCGGCGGCGAACTCGACCTTGACCTTCGCATGGGCCTTGGCCTGTTTCTCGCACCATGTCTTGGCGCCCCGCTTCTCCACCGCCGCCTGCTTGCGCTCCACCTCGATCAGCTCCTGGACCGCGTAGGGGCTGAGCTCGGACGAATAGGGAAGCCGTTGCCACGGCGGCGGACAGGGATACAAGATTTCGAGCAGCGTGCCGAAGCGCTGGGCGAGAGTGAAGGCGGCCGCCGCACAGGCCTCCGTCGTTCCGTGCTGGTCGATCGGCAACAAGAGCCTGACAAGATGCATGGCCGAGACCTCGGGAACCGCTAAGATGCAGTTTCAGCTTAGGCGAGCGGAGCAGGCTTTGACTAGGATCAAGCCCGACCCGAAGCCCGTCGCCGATGCCGCAGGCAAGCCCCATTCCCATGTCCACATGACAGCCCTTTGATTTCCGTCAAATCGATCCTATCCGGCGAAGCCTTAGGAGAAAGCATGAAGCACCGGGCCGACCTTGGCGAGAAAGCGCTGGCCGCGATCCGCAGCGAGCCGCGCATCGGCCCCCATTTCAAGCCTGTCGCGCTGGAGATTGACGCGGACGGCACGGCGACGATCGCGGCCGAGGTGGAGAACGTCGCGCAGAAACGGCTGGCGCTCGAGCGTCTCGCCGCCACGCCGGGCATCGGCGCCGTCATCGACCGGCTCAGGGTTAAGCCCGCGGCACCCATGAGCGACGACGGCATTTTGGATCATCTGCGCAAGGCCTATTATCAGGAACCCGCCTTCCATGGGCTCACGCTCAAGGAGCGCGAGAACCACGCGGTGAGGCTCGTGCGCGAGGCGCTGCCGCAAGCGCGGGGCGAGATCGAGACCGAGGTCAAGGACGGCGTCGTCATTCTCAATGGCCGGGTGCCGGGTCTCGCCTCCAAGCGCCTCGCCGGCGTGCTCGCCTGGTGGGTGCCCGGCAGCCGGGACGTGATCAACGGCATCGTGGTGGAGCCGCCCGAGGAGGACGCCCCCATTCGCATCGAGGAAGCGGTGAGGATCGCGTTGGAGAAGGACCCGCTCGTCGACGCCTCGCAAATCCGCGTGGGGGTACGCAAGACCGTCGTTCGCCTGACGGGGCGCGTCCCGTCGGCAGCCGAGCGCGACGCCGCCGAATGGGACGCCTGGTACGTCTTCGGCGTGGATAATGTCATCAACGAGATCGAGATTGGCCCCTGACCGCGGGGCCGGAAAGGAAGAGCTTGCAGCGGCCGTTGCAGACAGTGTCCGTAACATGGAGCCTTCGACCGGCTATCGAGGCACATACAGGAGAAGGCGTCAAAGCTCGAGCGCGTCTTCGCACCGCACGTCGGCTGCCATGTGACCGTCGAGGCGCCACCCCATCATCAAACGGCGAGCTCTATACGTCCATATCGACGTGATCTGCCAGGCAAGGACCTGCATGTCAGTCATACCGGTCGTCATCATGCCCACGAAATGTCTATGTCTGCCATCCGGGAGCGTTCGACGCGGCTTGCGAAGCACGGTGGAGGTCACGCCCGGCGCACGCGCGGCATACCAAGGGACGCATACGCCCTATCGCCAGCCCGGCGCCGGGAAGGATGACAGGCACTTCCAATGTCGCGCGGACGACCGCCGCATCGTCTCACGGCGCGGCCGCCGAGGCTGCCCCGCCTATGTGCTCTGGCTCGACGCGCTCGGGCGCGGCGACGTGGCCCGGGTCGGCGGCAAGAACGCCTCGCTCGGCGAGCTCGTCCGCAATCTCGATGCCTTGGCCATCAAGGTGCCGCCCGGCTTCGCCACCACTGCCGACGCCTATTGGCGCTTCATCGCGGAGAATGGGCTCGGTCCCGTCATTGCCGCCAAGCTCGCCGCGCTCAAGGCAGCACAAGGCGACCATAAGCGAGACGGGCGCCGCCATCAGAGCGGCCATATTGGGGGGCGCCTGGCCGGACGACGTCGCCCGCGCCATCATTGAGGCCTATAGCGAGCTTTCGCGCCGCATCGGGCGCAAAGATGCCGACGTGGCCGTCCGCTCGAGCGCCACCGCCGAGGACATGCCGGAGGCAAGCTTCGCCGGCCAGCAGGAGAGCTTCCTCAATATCGAGGGCGCCCCGGCTTTGCTCGATGCCTGCCGCCGCTGTCTCGCCTCCCTCTTCACCGACCGCGCCATCAGCTATCGGGAGGCCAAAGGCTTCGACCATATGAAGGTCGCGCTGTCGATCGGCGTGCAGCAGATGGTCCGTTCCGACCTCGCTGGCGCGGGCGTCATGTTCACCATCGACACCGAGACGGGCTTCCCGCAGATCGTGCTGATCAACGCCGCCTGGGGCCTGGGCGAGAACGTGGTGCAAGGCGCCGTCGATCCCGACGAATATCAAATCTTCAAGCCGCTGCTTGCCGACGGCGCATTTGCGCCCATCGTGCATAAGAAGCTCGGCGGCAAGGCGGAGAAGCTCATCTACGCATCGGGCAACGCCGCGCCGACGCGAAATGTCCCCACCACCGAGGCCGAGCGCGGGTCCTTCGTCCTCACCGAGGCCGAGATCTTGCAGCTTGCCCGCTCGGCCTGTGCCATTGAGCGGCATTATGGCGTGCCCATGGACATCGAATGGGCCATGGATGGGCGCACGGGCGAGCTCTACATCGTCCAAGCGCGCCCGGAGACCGTGCAATCGAGGCGGCATGACGCGCTCGCCAAGAGCTATCGCATCACGGGCAAGGGGCGGACGCTTGTCTCGGGGCTCAGCATCGGCGGTGGCGTCGTCGCCGGGCCCGTCTGCATCATCCGCGATCCGAAGGACATCGGCCGCTTCGTGCCGGGCTCCGTGCTCGTGACCACCA
Source organism: uncultured Alphaproteobacteria bacterium (assembly GCA_963792045.1). Classification (GTDB taxonomy): domain Bacteria; phylum Pseudomonadota; class Alphaproteobacteria; order Rhizobiales; family Methyloligellaceae; genus Methyloceanibacter. The sequence continues at coordinate 472,461 of CAWBUT010000011.1, read as the reverse complement.
CCACCAATCCCGACTGGGTCCCCATCATGAAGCGGGCGGCGGCCATCGTCACCGACCGCGGCGGCCGCACCTCGCATGCCGCCATTGTGAGCCGCGAGCTTGGCCTGCCCGCATTGGTCGGCACCGGCAACGCCACCGAAATGCTCAAGCCGGGCGAGAAGGTGACCGTCTCCTGCGCCGAGGGCGATGAAGGCTTCGTCTATGAGGGCGTCGCCGAGATTACGGTGACGGAGATCGACCTTGCTGCCGTCCCCGCCACCCGCACCAAGGTCATGTTAAACCTCGCCAATCCGGCATCCGCCTTCCGCTGGTGGCGCCTTCCCGCCGACGGGGTCGGCCTCGCCCGCATGGAGTTCGTCATCTCCAATCAGGTGAAGGTGCATCCGATGGCGCTCGTCCAGTTCGATACGCTGGCGGACGCCGACGCCAAGACCGCCATCGCCGCGCTGACCCGCGGCTATCCGCACCGGACCGATTATTTCGTCGACCAACTCTCGCGCGGGCTCGCTCGTATCGCCGCCGCGCTCTATCCCAAGCCCGTGATCGTCCGCATGAGCGACTTCAAGACCAATGAATATGCCAACCTCTTGGGCGGCGCGGCGTTCGAGCCCAAGGAAGAGAATCCGATGCTCGGCTTCCGCGGCGCCTCGCGCTATTACTCGCCCCGCTATCGCGACGGCTTCGCCCTGGAATGCCGGGCGATCAAGCGCCTGCGGGAGGAGCTCGGCTTCACCAATGTGGTGGTGATGATCCCCTTCTGCCGCACCCTTGCCGAGGCCGACCGCGTGCTGGCAGGTCATGGCGGAGAACGGTCTGACCCGCGGCGCGAACGGCCTCGAAGTCTATGTCATGTGTGAGATCCCTTCCAACGTCGTGCTGGCGTCCGAGTTCGCCAAGCGCTTCGACGGCTTCTCCATCGGCTCCAACGATCTCACTCAGCTCACCCTCGGCGTGGATCGCGACTCGGACCTGCTCGCGCCGCTGTTCGACGAGGAGGATGCGGCGGTCGAATGGATGATCCGCACCGTGATCGAGAAGGCGCACGAGGCCGGCGCCAAAGTGGGACTCTGCGGTCAGGCGCCGAGCGACCGTCCGGAATTCGCCGAATTCCTGGTCAATTGCGGCATCGACTCTCTGTCGGTGGCGCCCGACAGCTTCCTCACCGTCAAGCAGCACGTCGCCCAAGCCGAAGCGCGAAACGCCTCTCCCGCGCGCGGGGCGAGCTGAGGAACGCCATGGATGTGATCGACGCCATCAAGGGACGCCGCTCGGTCCGCGACTATACCGAGGAGACTGTCGACGACAGCATCGTCAAGGAGCTGATCGGCCTTGCCGTCGAGGCCCCGAGCGCGGTCAATCAGCAGCCCTGGTCCTTCGTCGTCGGTCAAGGACAAGGCGCTGCTCAGCCACATCTCCGACGCGGCCAAGGCCTTTATGCTCAAAAGTCCCTTCGCCGCCCGCGCTGGTCGCTACCGCGACATGCTGAGCGATCCGAGCTTCCATATTTTCTATCACGCGCCGGTGCTGATCGTGATTGGCGCGAGCGACGCGGGCGGCTGGGGCGTGGAGGATTGCGCGCTCGCCGCCGAGAACCTGATGCTCGGCGCTTATGCCAAAGGCCTTGGCACGTGCTGGATCGGCTTCGCCCAAGGCTGGCTCGGCACGGAGGACGGCAAGGCGGCGCTTGGGTTGCCCGCGGAGGTCACCCCCGTGGCGCCGATCATCCTCGGCCATCCGCGCCAGACGCCCGCGCCCGTTCCGCGCAAGACACCGGATATACATTGGCTTTGACCGCCGGGACGCCGGACGTGGCCGGGCGCGACGTGGCGGAGCCGCTCGCGCTTGCCTATGCGCTGCCGGCCGAACGCGTGCTCCATCTGTTGCAGGCCGACCCCGTTCTGGGTCTAAGCGAGCAGGACGCCGCCCGCCGCCTTGCCCAATACGGGCCGAATGCGCTGCAGGCGCATGCGCCCGCATCGGCACTCGCCATCCTCGCCGATCAGCTCAAGAGCCCGGTCGTCGCGCTGCTTGCGGGCGCCGCCGCCCTTGCCGCCCTGTTCCGCGAATGGACCGAGGCGGCCGCCATCCTGCTCGTGCTTTTGATCAACACCCTGATCGGCTTCGTGACCGAGCTCCGCGCCGCGCGGTCCATGGAAGCGCTGAAGAAACTCGGCTCGCGCTCGTCGCGGGTGAAGCGGGAGGGCAAGCTCATCACGCTGCCGGCCGAGCAGCTGGTACCGGGCGACATCGTCGTGCTCGAAAGCGGCGACGTCGTCACCGCCGATATGCGCCTGATCGAGGCGCGCAATCTTCATTGCGACGAGTCGACCCTCACCGGCGAATCGACCCCGGTGGAGAAGAGCGTGACCCCGGTCGCGCGCGAGGCGATCGTCGCCGACCGCTTCTCGATGGCCCATAAGGGCACGGCGATCACGCGTGGCACCGGTGCCGGCGTCGTGGTCGCGACCGGCATGGCGACGGAGCTCGGGCTCACCACCCGGCTCGTGATCGAGGCGGAGCCCGATCGCTCGCCGCTCGAGCAGAAGCTCGCCGAGCTGACCGGACAGCTGGTCAAGGCCACCCTCCTCGTCACCGCCCTCATTGCCGTGGCCGGCATCGCCACGGGCAAAGATCTCCTCTTGATGATCGAGGCGGCGATCGCGCTTGCCGTCGCGGCCATCCCCGAGGGCCTCCCCATCGTGGCGACGGTGGCGCTCGCCCGGGGCATGTGGCGCATGGCCAAGCGCAATGCGGTGGTGGAGCGCCTGGCGGCGGTCGAGACCCTTGGCGCCACCACCGTCATCTGCACCGACAAGACCGGCACCCTCACCGAGAACCGCATGACGGTGGAGCGCCTGTGGCTGCCTTCCGCCGATTATGAGATCGATCACGCATCGGGAAAGATCCTCGATGCCTCGGGCAACCCGGCCAAGCTCGATGCGCCACTCAAGCGCGCGCTTCAGATCGGCGTTCTGTGCGGCAACGCCAGCTTGGAGGCCGGCAACGGCCAAGGCATGGGCGATCCCATGGAGCTTGCGCTGCTCAGGCTCGGCGCGCTCGCCCACATCCATCGCGAGGCGTTGTTGCGAGCCTGGCCGGAAGTGCACGAGCTCGCCTTCGATGCGGAAACGAAGATGATGGCCACGGCCCATGCCCGCGACGGCGCGCTCTTTATCGCCGTCAAGGGCGCACCCGAGGCGGTGCTTGCGGCGGCCCAGCGCCATCGGCACGCAAAACGCGGCCCTCGACGCCGAAACGCGCGAGGAATGGCTGCGCCGTGCCGCGGCGCTGGCCGAGGAGGGCTTGCGCGTGTTGGCGCTCGCCGAGAAGACCGCCGACGCCGACGCCACGCCCGACTTCGACGGGCTGGTGTTTCTCGGCCTTGTCGGCTTTCGCGATCCGCCGCGCATCGAGGTGAAGGACGCCATCGCCGCCTGCCAGCGAGCGGGCATCCGCGTGGTCATGGTGACGGGCGACCATGCCGTCACCGCGCGGAAGATCGCCGAGAGCCTCGGCATCGCCGCACGAGGCAGCAATCTCCTCGTCGAGGGACGCGAGCTGAAGGCTTTCGGCGCGCTCGGCGAGCAGGAGCGCCACCGCCTGTTGCAGGCGGAGGTGTTCGCCCGCGTGACGCCCGCGCAGAAGCTCGACCTCGTGCAGCTCTATCAATCCGCGGGCGAGGTCGTGGCCATGACCGGCGACGGCGTCAATGACGCACCGGCCCTGCAGAAGGCCGATATCGGCGTGGCCATGGGCTTGCGCGGCACGGAAGTCGCCCGCGAGGCCGCCGACATCGTGCTCCGCGACGACGCCTTCGGCAGCATCGTCGCCGCGATCCGCGAAGGCCGCGTCATCTTCGGCAATCTCAGGCGCTTCCTCGTCTATCTCCTCTCCTGCAATATCAGCGAGGTGCTGGTCGTGGCGCTCGCCGTGCTGACCGGGCTGCCGCTGCCGCTCCTGCCCTTGCAGATCCTCTTCCTCAATCTCGTGACCGACGTCTTTCCCGCCTTCGCGCTCGCCACCGGCGAGGGCGAGGAGGACGTCTTGCTCAAGCCTCCGCGCGACCCCGCCGAGCCGCTGCTCGGACGCCCGCAATGGGCGTTCATCGCGGCTTACGGCGCGCTGATCACGGGCGCCACCCTCGCCTCGCTCCTCATCGGCCGCACCGAGCTCGGGCTCGAAGGCGAGGCCCTGGTGAGCGTGTCCTTTCTAACGCTCGCCTTCGCCCAGCTCTGGCATGTCTTCGCCATGCGGGGCACGGGCTCGCGCCTCTTGCGCAATGCCGTAACGCGCAACCTCTATGTCTGGCTGGCCGTGGGCTTCTGCGCCGGCCTCTTGCTTCTCGCCACCTACGTGCCGCCGCTCGCGCGCGCGCTGCACATCGCCGCGCCCGACCGGTGGGGTTGGCTGCTGATCTTAAGCTGCAGCATCGCCCCGCTCATCCTCGGCCAAGGCATCACGGCGCTTGCCCGGCTGGTGCGACCGCTCCCGCCAAGCCGTACCCCGCCAAGCGTGAGCGTAAGCCCGTCATGGGCAAGCCGCGCCTCCACCCCATGCGCCTCGCCGAGACCGCGCACCCGCGCCGCGACCGCGCGGGTATCGCCGCGCACGATCTCGCTGCCGCAATGGGTGAAGATCGCCCGCCCCACTTTTTCCTGCGCGCACCAGAGGAGCTGGGCCACGATCGGCGCATGCCCGATCAGCGTATCATCCCGATGGCGCACCATGGAGCGTTTGATCGTGGCGCCGTCGCCGACATAGAAGTCGACGCCGCGCAAGGCGGCGCGCTGATGCGGGATGGAGGCGACGTCAGGCACATAGAAGAACGAATGCCGTCCCGCGCTCACCCGGTAACCCACGGCCGGCGCCCGCAGCGAATGCTCCACGGGAAAAGCCTCGAAACTGACGCCGCCCACAAGGAACGGCGCGCGCGGCACGACCAGCCGCCGCTCATCGAGCGGATAAGCGTCGATCAGCGCCCATGTGGCCGCGGTGGCATAGACAGGACACGGCGCGCCACGGGCCAGACCGAAGGCATGATCGGGGTGGGCGTGGGTCAGCACGATGGCGGTGGGGGCGACGGAGTGCAGCGCCTTCAGCCAATCGGCGCCGCAATCGATCATCACGCGGGCGCGGCCCTTGCGCAGGAGAAGGGCGCTGTGGCGGCGGTGGCGACGAGACCGTGGCTCGATCTCGCCGCGCGTGCCGAGAAAATTGAGCTCGATGGCGCTGCTTCCTCCGTGGTCGGGCGCCTAGCCTTGCAAGCTGCGGCCGGGGTTTCAAGGCTGTTGGCCCGGCGCGGCGAGACTGTTAAGCAAGGGACGCGCGTTGCTGGAGCCGCGATGAAATTCGACCTCCGCCCGATGCTTGCGACCCTGACCGACAAGCCGTTCGACGATCCCGATTGGGTGTTCGAGACGAAGTGGGACGGCTTCCGCGTGATCGCCGTGGTCGAGCGCGGCAAGGCCACGCTCTATTCCCGCAATGGCCTCGACGTGTCGCACAAATATCCATCCATTTGCACGGCCTTGCGCGCCACCTCGCATCGAGCGGTGTTCGACGGCGAACTCGTGGCGCTCGATGCGCAAGGCCGATCGCGCTTTCAGCTGTTGCAGAACGCCGAGCGCGAGCCCACGCGTCTTCTCTATTGCGTGTTCGATCTACTCTATCTCGACGACAAGGACCTGCGTAACCGGCCTCTGCTCGAGCGCAAAGAGGCGCTCAAGGCCGTCCTGCCGCGGAGCTCGATCCTGCATTACAGCACCCATGTGGTGGGCAAGGGCATCGCCGCCTTCAACCGCGCCAAGCGCGCGCGCGAGGAAGGCGTCATGGCCAAGCTCGCCAGCGGCAAATATTATTCCGGCCAGCGCACGCGCGAATGGCTCAAGGTCAAGGTATCCGAGGGCCAGGAGGTGGTGATCGTGGGCTTCACCGCCCCGCGCCGCTCGCGCCAATATTTCGGCGCCCTCGTGCTCGCCGTGCGCCAGGGCGACGGTTGGAAATATGTCGGCCGCGCCGGCACGGGCTTCGATCAGGCCGCGCTCAAATCCATCCATGCCAAGCTCGTCCCTCTTATCACCTCGCGGAAGCCCATTGCCGCCAAGGTGCCGGACGAGGCCAACACGACCTGGGTGCGCCCGAAGCTCGTGGGCGAGGTGAAGTTCACCGAATGGACCGCCAAGGGCGAGATGCGGCACCCGGTGTTTCTCGGCCTGCGCACCGATAAGAAGGCAACCGACGTGATCAAAGAGGAGCCGCGACCGGAAGCGGCACGGAAGCATTGAGCAAGCCTACGTCCAAAATCTTCGCGAGCAGCGCCCAGCGCACGCACCAAGCCGGCCTGGCCGCGCGACTTCATCTGGGGCGTCTCCACCTCGAGCTTCCAGATCGAGGGCGCGACCCACGAGGACGGACGAGGCTTGAGCATCTGGGACAGCTTCGGCGCCGCCGGCCGCGTCGCCAATCGCGACACGGGCGACATCGCCTGCGACCATTATCACCGCTATGGGCAAGACATCGCGCTGATGCAGAAGCTCGGCGTGCAGGCCTACCGCTTCTCCGTCGCCTGGCCGCGCCTGTTGCCGCACGGGCGCGGCGCGCCCAATGAAGCGGGGCTTGCCTTCTACGACCGCCTCATCGACGCGCTGCTCGAAGCCCGCATCGAGCCCTGGCTCTGCCTCTATCATTGGGACCTGCCGCAGGCGCTCCACGATCTCGGCGGCTGGACCGTGCGCGACGCCGCCGGCTGGTTCGCCGATTATGCCGCGCTTGTCGCCTGCCGCTATGGCGACCGCGTCAAGCGCTTCGCCACCTTCAACGAGCCCTCGGTATTCACGATCTTCGGCTATGGCTTCGGCGACAGCGCGCCGGGCGAGAAGGGCCCGGCCAGCCTCAACCCCGCCATCCATCACGTGAACCTTGCCCATGGCGCCGCGGTGGATGTGCTGCGTGCGCTCGTCCCCGGCGCCCTGATCGGGGCGATCCACAACGTCCAGCCCTGCTGGCCGTCGACGCCTGCCGATGCGGAAGCCGCCGCCCGCTTCGGCGCCTATTGGAACCTGGCCTTTCCCGAGCCGCAATGTCGCGGCGCTTATCCCCCGGCGCTGACCGAGGCGATCGCCCCTTACGCGCAACCGGGCGACCTCGCCCGCATCTGCCGGCCGCTCGACTGGTTCGGCCTCAACCATTACTCGCCGATCTACGCCCAGGCGAACCCCGACAGCCCGCTTGGCTTCGGCTTCGGCCCCGCACCCGCCGAGGTCGCGCGCACGCCGATCGCCTGGCCGATCGATGCGGGCGCATTTCGCGACACGCTCATCGATGTGAGCGCGCGCTATCGCCTGCCGGTCTATGTGACCGAGAATGGTTTCGGCGACCGCGCCGAGGCGCCGGATGCCAAGGGCGCGATCAAAGACGAGCGGCGCATCGCCTACCTTGCGGCCTATATAGAGGCCATGCGCCAGGCGATGGCGCGAGGCGCCGATGTGCGCGGCTATTTCGTCTGGTCGCTGCTCGACAATTTCGAATGGGGCTCGGGCTATGGCATCCGCTTCGGCCTCGTCTATGTGGACTATAAGACGCAAGCGCGCACGCCCAAGGCCTCGTTCCGCTGGTATTCGGAGCTGATCAAATCCGCGCGCGGCCGCGCCAAGCCGGGCGCGATCGCCAAGGCGTAAGGATCACCCGGCGAAGGGCCCGTCCTCGGCAGTCGGAGCGCCTTCCGCCGCGGCCGCGAGGGCGGCGGCCGGGCTCTCTGCTCCGGCATCAGCCTCTTCGAAGGCATCGAGCGCGAGCAGGAGTGCTGCGACCCGATGCGCCGAGGAGCGCCAATCGGCGATGCGCCCATAATTGTCGACGAGCCAATTGAAGGCCGATTGCACCGTGACGAAGGCGGCGGCCGCTTGCGTCAGCTCGCCGAGCGACATGGTGCCGGCGAGATATTTGGGCACGCAGAGGAGCCAGCCCACCACCGGCGCCAGAATGAAATTGCCGTGGGATACCAAAGTCGTGCGCACGAGCTGCCAACAGAGGTGGAGCCATTGCTTGAGCACGCCATGGATCGCGACCCACAAGGCCCGGCGCTCGCCCTTGCCGGTCGGAGCGGTATTGTTGTTCGCCTGGCGCAGGCGGTCGGCCGCCGCCCTGAACTCGGCCTCGGCCTGGTTCTTGCGCTCGATGACCTGAGTGAGACCCCGTCCGACCATGATCATCGCGCTCGAGAAGAAGCTCGAATAGACGATGACGGCGATGACGAGATAGAAGGGGATCGTCCATGACCGGCCCCAAGCGGCGAAGGTGAAATCGCCGCCCACGCTCCACAACACGCTCAAGAAAATGATCGCCGTCAGCACCGAGGAGAGAAAGGCGAGCACGAGATCGACCGGCGCGTCGGTCGATACGCGCACATCCTCCGACAACCGATATTCCGGATTGGCGGAGCCGCTTCCGGGATAGTCCAGGTGCCGGTAATGGTCCTTGGCGAGCCAATATTCGACCACCTGCCGGGTCAGGCATTCACGCCATTTGCGCTGCGTGGTCATGCGTCCCCAAACCGAGATGGCGGCGAGCGCGATGCTCGCCACGGCAAGCACGACGAATGTTTCGGCTTGCGTCCACAGCGCCGCCGCGTCGCGCCGCTCCAGCGCATCGAAGAAATGCCGGTTCCACAGATTGAGCAGGAACTGCACCAGGAGCTGCAGGAGGACGATCAGCACGAGCAGCACCGTGAGCCACCAGGCGGCGCGTCCGGCCCAGAAGCCTGAGGCCGAGTGCCAGAAGCGCTTGAGCAGGACATGGCGCGCTTGCATAGGCCCGTTCTTCGGAGGCGCGTCCTTGTTTCTTGGCATCGTCCTTGGCCGCAACGCGGCCTTCCCTCACCCGGAGCTCCGGGCGCCAACTATAGAGCCGCTGCCCGTCTTGATGGGATTTTCCACCAAGGAAACCAAAGCCGGTTGATTTCCCTCAAAGTCCGCGCGCCGCAAGACTGTAAGTCTATGACCGTAAGTCTATAATGGCGGCGGCCTGGACCAGGGGTTTGACATGGAAAAGCCCATGAAGGTTGGCGACGTCATGACGAGGTCCCTCGTCTCCATCGGGCCCGATGCTTCGGTGCTCGAGGCGGGCGAGCTGATGCTCAGCCACGACATCAGCGGCCTGCCGGTGGTGGATGCGCAAGGACAGCTGATCGGCATCGTCACCGAGCGGGACTTCCTGCGCCCTCCCCGGTGCGGCACGGGATACAAACGGCCGCGCTGGTTCCAGGTCGTGACCGGCCAGGCCAAGGTCGAGGACGGCTTCGATCATCAAAGCGCCCGCAAGATCGCCGAGGTGATGACGCCGGCGCCCATCACCGTCACCGAGGATTTGGCCCTCGACCAGGCGGTCCGCCTCATGCACGATCATGACATCACCCGGCTCCCCGTGGTCCGCGCGGGCAAGCTCGTCGGCATCATCGCCCGCGCCGACCTGTTGCGCGCGCTCATCAAGGCCGTGCGCGAGACCGCCGTCGCCTCGGAAAAGGACAAGGCGCTCCGCGCCCACATGACCGAGCTCGAGCGGCAATCCTGGCTGCACCGCACGCGGACCTAGCGACGGCTCGGCGCCGCGCCAGTAACGAACTTCTCACCACTCGCCGGGTAATCGCCGCCACTGCCATCGAATTGGAGTATCATCCCTGCATCAACCCCTGCAGCGCTGGCTCCTATGCGCCGATCCCGTCCGAGTTCCGATAAGCACCGACCGCCCCCACGACACCCGTGCCGTGGTTTCGATGAAGCGCCGCCGCATATGGGCAGCGGAAACAGCCATTTCCCGGAGGTCCAAGGACATGAACAGCATTGCGCGCTATCCCCTGGAAGGGCGTCCGCCGAGGTTCAATTGTGCGGCTCCCATCGCTGCCGTTGCGGTCGGCGTGTCGATAGCGGCGCTCACCGCCCTTGTGGCACCCGCGTCGGCCGTAGCGCAGGAGAAGCGGCCCAACATCGTCATGCTGATGACCGACGACACCGGCTGGCAGGATTTCGGCGCCTATTCGGGAGGGGGCGCGGCCCTCGGCCATCCGACACCCAACGTCGATCGCATTGCCAAGGAAGGGGCGACCTTCACCAACTGGTACGGCCAGGCAAGCTGCACCGCGGGCCGCGCGTCCTTCATCACCGGGCGCATCCCGATCCGCTCGGCGCTGTCGATCGTCGTGGCTCCGGGCGACAAGAACTATCTCCGCAAGGAGACGCCGACGATCGCCGAGTTCTTCCAGAAGAACGGCTACGCGACCTACTTCTCGGGCAAATGGCATCTCGGCGACATACCGGACTCCTATCCCACCGTGCACGGCTTCGACGAGATGAAGCATTTCGCCGCCTATTATGCCGGCGTCTATGCCTATGACGACACGTCGAAATGGTTTCATCCCTGGTTCCCGTCCTACAACCCGGAATTCAAGAACGCTTTCGACAGCCTGGTAAATCTCGGGGAGTGGGAGGGCAAGGCCGGCGAACCGGCCAAGAGGATCGGCACCATCACCTACGACTCGCTCGCGACGTTCGACGTGCGGCAGACCGATTCAGCCGTCGACTACATCAAGCAGCACGCCAAGGACGACAAGCCATTCTTCATGGACGTCAATTTCATCAAGATGCACAACCCGACCAACGCGGCGCCCGACTTCAGAGGCAAGTCTCATCTCGGTGACTACTCGGATTCCCTCATGGAGCTCGATACCGATATCGGCCGCATCATGGACGCCATCCGCGCCGAGGCACCCAATACGATCGTGATCGTGACGGCCGACAACGGCGCCTGGCTCGACGCCTATCCCGACGCCGGGACCACGCCGTTCCGCGGCGAGAAGGGATCGGCGTTCGAGGGCGGGTGGCGCGTGCCGGGCATCATGTGGTGGCCCGGACACGTCGCTGCCGGCGTCCGCTACGACGAAATGATGTCGCATATCGACTGCTGGGCGACGCTGGCCGGGATGGTCGGTCTCACGCCCCCGCCCCACGATTGGGTCGGCAACGATGGCAAGGGCATCTATTTCGACAGCATCGATAACAGCGCCTACGTTCTAGGAAAGGCGCCGCATTCCGCACGCACCTCCTGGATCTACATCGACGGCGAGACCTTCAATGGCGCCCGCGCCGATATCGGCGGCGATCCGAACGAGCCTTGGGTGCACATGGCGTGGAAATATATCAGCACGGCGAAAGATTCGTGGCTCGGCCCGGTGACGAACCTCGGGGCGATCGGCGCCCTCTACAATCTCACCATGGATCCTTATGAGAAATACGACATGATCTTCAATGGGGCCGCGCCGATGCGTGTGATGACGTCATCCCCGGGGAGATACGCGGGTGAAGACAATGGCTGGGTGTTGTCGCTGATCTCTCCGGTCATCGTCGACTTCGACAAATCGATCATGAAATACCCGAGCATCAAGCGATTCCCTGGCGGGGCCTCGACCGATCTCACTCCGGATCTGCAGCATCCCGAGAACCCATTGCCCTTGCTGAAAGAATTGCAGGAGCAGCCGCAGCCTATTGGCGGGGGTGGCGGCTAAGCACGCTCTGTGCGACCGGTCGAAAGGGGCGGCGGCCCCCTTCCCGGCCCCGCCCGCGGCCATATTCCAGCCCCAGCCGCCTGTCAGGCTGCGTCGCCTGGGACCTTTCTCACCAGGCCCCACTGTGGCACTATAGGCATCTGATTTGCCTACGGGGGATAAGACGTGCTGCGCCTGCGTGATCTTGCTCTCATCCTGCCATGCGTGGCCGGCTTCGGCGCGCCTGCCCTTGCCGCCGAGCCGGACGGCCCCGCCGCTCTGATCACGCCGATCGAGGCGGTCCGTATCAACCTCGAAAATCGCCTCTCGGCAAAATCCTCGACCATCAACGACGCCAAAAAGAGCGAGCGCAGCGCGCTCGTCGAATATTACGCGCGGCCGGACCAACCGCTCCTGTGGGTGGATGAGAACGGCCTGACGGAGCGCGGCAAGGCCGTCATGGAGGAGATTGCCCAGGCGGACGATTACGGGCTCCGCACCGCCGATTACGATCTCCCGAAACCCGGCAGCTTCAATCCGCACGATACCGGCGCCGCGAATTGGCTCGCGGACGCCGAAATGAAGATCAGCTTGGCGGTCGTCGAATACGCGAAGGACGCGCGCGGCGGCAGGATCGACCCGTCGCGGCTGACGGACAACCTCGATCCTACTCTCGCGCTGCCTGCGCCCCTCGAGGTGCTGGACTCCATCGCCATCCGCTCCGATGCCGCCGCCTATTTACGCAGCTTCGAGCCGAATCAGCCGCAATTCGAGGCGCTGCGCCAAAAGCTCATCGAGATGAGAGGCGGCAAGCCGACCCAGAAACTCGTCGAGATTCCCGACGGTCCCGTTCTGAAGAAGGGCGTGGAGAATGAGCAGGTCGCGTTGCTCCGCGAGCGGCTCGAGCTCACGTCGAGCGCAACGGACGGCGCTGCCACCAACGCGAACCTGTTCGACGATGCCGTCGAAGCCGCGGTCAAGGACTTCCAGAAGTCGCACGGCGCCGCCCCCGACGGAGTGGTGGGCGCCGGCACGCGGCGCATGTTGAACCAGCAGCATCACGAAGCGACCGATCGCGGCAAGGAGCGCCTCATCCTCGTCAACATGGAGCGCTGGCGCTGGCTGCCCCATGACCTCGGCGCCTTCTATGTGAACGTCAACGTCCCCGAATTCATGTTGCGCATCGTCGCCGACGGCAAGGTCATCCATACGACGCGCGTGGTCGCCGGCAAGCCCGACAAGCAGACCGCGATTTTCAGCCAGGACATGCAGGAGGTGGTGTTCAATCCCTATTGGAACGTGCCCAACTCCATCAAGACCGAGGAGCTCCTGCCCTACCTGACGGGCGGTGGCGGCGGCTGGTTCGGCGGCGGCTGGGATACGACCGTTCTCCAGAACCACAATCTTCATATCAATATGGGCGGCCGCGAGGTCGATCCGTCGACCATCGATTGGGGCCGCGTCGACATTCGCAGCCTCAACATCTACCAGCCGCCCGGACCGGACAACGTGCTCGGCACCGTCAAATTCGTGTTCCCGAACAAGCACGACATCTACATGCACGACACGACGCAGAAGTTCCTGTTCGCCAAGGACGTACGCGCCGAGAGCCATGGCTGCATGCGCGTGCAGAATCCCGATCAGGTCGCCACGATTATCCTGAAGCATGATCAGGGCTGGACCGCGGGCCGCGTCGCTTCGGCGATCCAGGGCGGCCCGGACCAGCATGTGGCGCTCGAGCACAAGATCCCCGTCTACATCACCTACTTCACCGCCTGGGTGAATTCTGACGGGTCGCTGTCGACCTTCAATGACATCTATGGCCACGATGCCCGCATGACCGCGGCGCTGTTCGGTGGCGGCGTGCCCTTCGAAGTCCAGGCACAAGGCGACGAGATGGGCGGCGCGCAGTGGCAGCCGCCGAACAACAATAGGCGTGTCCGCCGCGACAGCAACGATACGCTGGCCCGCCTGCTCTCCGGAATTTCGGGGAACTAAGGGCCGAGGCGCAGACCACGGCATCGGCGCGTCCTTACGATGAACGAGCCGATCGCGGAGCGCTCCGCACCAGCAAAACAGGATAGGCAGATCGGAGGCCGCGCCGGCGCGCTCGTGCTCGCGGCAGCGACGATCGCCGGGATCGTCGTCTGTGTTCTCTTGGCTGCGCCTTTTTTGGGTGCGCTCACCTGGGCACTGACGCTGGCGATCTTATTTGCCCCGCTCCATGCAAGGATCGAGGCCACATTGAAGCAACCCGATCTCGCGGCCATGGTTTCGGTCCTGACGGTAGCGCTGGTCGTCGCCATACCGGCAGCCTTCGTGGTGGAGAACCTCGTCACCGAAGCGGCATCGGGCGCGGCCTTGGCGCAGACGAAGATTGCGTCCGGCGCGCTCCAGCGTCTTCTCGACCTCCACCCCAGCATCGCGCCGATCGGCAAATGGATCGAGCAGCAGATCGATCTGCCCGCGATGATGGCGAGCCTGGCGACCTGGCTGAGCAATGTGGGCGCATCCTTCGCGCGCGGCTCTATCGTCCAGGTGATCGAAGTCGTGCTGACCTTCTATCTGCTCTACTATTTTCTGCGTGATCGGCTGGCAGCCGCCCGCCTGCTGCGCGATTGGTTGCCGCTCACCCATGCCGAGACGGAACGGCTCTTTGCTCGCGTCATCGATACCGTTCATGCCACGATTTACGGGACAGTGGCCGTGGCGGCGGTACAGGGAACCCTCGGGGGCCTAATGTTCTGGTTTCTCGGCTTGCCGACGCCGCTTCTCTGGGGACTGGTGATGGGCCTATTGTCCATCGTGCCGGTCTTGGGCGCGTTCGTCGTCTGGATACCCGCGGCAATTCTCCTGGCGCTGGACGGCAGTTGGGGCAACGCCGTGATCCTCGCGGTGTGGGGCGCCGTGGTCGTCGGCGGAATCGACAACGTCTTGCGTCCAATGTTTGTCGGTAACCGGCTCAGCCTCCATACCGTTCCCGCCTTCATTTCCATGATCGGCGGCCTCGTCTTGTTCGGTGCCTCCGGATTTATCCTCGGGCCCCTGGCTGTCACCGTCACGATATTGCTCATTGAAATTTGGGGGACGCGCGATCAAACCGGCCATCCCAAGAGCCCGGGATAGTGGCTCGGCAGAGAATGTTGGCGGAGACGGAGGGATTCGAACCCTCGATACGGCTTTTGACCGTATAACGGTTTAGCAAACCGCCGCCTTCAGCCTCTCGGCCACGTCTCCGTCTAGGCGGACGAACACCTAGCATGTTACGTCGCGTTCAATAACCCCGACATTGATACCGGACTGAGCCACAATGCAAATCCAATGTGATCTGCGCCGACTCAGGCCTATGGCTGCGTTTGTCTTCTTTGCCGGCGTGCTTAAGTTATAAAGCGGGATGCCGGTTTTAAGCGGCATTTTACAACCGCCTTTCGCAACGTAATGAAGAGCGCTCGGGACGGAGTGGTTGATCCTCGACCCGACACTCCTCACACCGGCGGCTAAAGGGAGGTGGCTCGTGCTGCGTTTTGCAGAATTGCCGGCGAGAGCATTACGGGGTGCTCGAAGCAGGACTGCGAAGCTAGCGGACCATTCCCGTGGCCTTATTCGCAAGTGGCGTGCCGTCTATGAGAGGAGGCGCAGCCTCGCGACTTTTATTGCCGTCACTGGGAGCAGCGGCAAATCCACAACGACGGCATTGATCTCGCATATTTTGTCCGGTGTGGCTCCGGTCCGCACACAGGTCGCTTACAACACTTATACAGCCCACATCAGGGCGTTACAAAATCCCCCGCCGGGCAATGGCTATTTTGTCGGCGAGATGGGCGCTGATGGCCCGGGGCACCTCCAGCCGATGATTGATCTCATCCGACCTACCGTGGGCGTTGTCACGCTCGTTGCCCTCGAGCACAAAGGCGGATTTCGGACATGTGAGGCGGTAGCCGAAGAGAAACAAAAATTGGTCGAGGCACTTCCGGCAAGCGGGCTGGCCGTCCTCAATCATGATGATCCGCGCGTGGCTGCCATGGCTGAGCGCACCAAAGCGCGAACTGTAACCTTCGGTCAAACCGGGGGAGCCTATGTCGTGTCGAATGTCCACTGTCAGGCGCCTGGAAAGCTCGGCCTTACCATCACCCACCACGATCAAGCGTTCGAGATCACCTCACCCTTGACCGGCACGCACCAGAGCCTGGCCGTGGCGGCGGCATTTGCTTGCACCCATCAGCTCGGCGTCCCGGCCGCTTTGATCGCCGAGCGTATCGCATGCTTTGCACCCCTGTTCGGGCGATGTTCGGTGCATCGCGTGGAAAACGGTCCGGTATTCATCGTTGATATAGCCAAGGCGCCATATCATAGCCTTCACGTCGCCTTCGACATGCTGGCTAAGTTCAGCGCGCCGCGTAAGCGTATCGTAATAGGCCATGTCAGCGACACTTCTGGACCGTCGGATCGAACCTATCGAAAAGTCTATCAGGCGGCTCGTTCCGTTGCGGATCAAGTGATCTTCATCGGCGAGCATTCACACCGCTCCAAGGCCACGGCCGAGGATATTGCCGATGGTCGTTTTCTTCGTTTTGACAGCGTTCGGGACATAGCCGGGTTCTTGAAGGAAAGCGCGATACCCGACGAAATCATCCTCCTGAAGGGTTCGTCCAGACTGCATCTCGAGAGATTGATGCTGACTTTTTTTACCTCGGTGCGTTGCTGGAAAGACGATTGCGGCAGAAAGGAAACTTGCGTCCCGATATATGGAGCGGGTTGCGCCTTGTACGAGGCGCCATTTGAGCAGCACGAGACCTTGCGGAAGGACTTGGCCTATCCGTTGCCAAATGTGCATTTTGGCTAGCCCAGAGCTTGCCAAGATTGGCGCCTAGGCTGCGTCGAAGGGCCCAAAAAGGGGTCTTCCGGCACGACTCACGTGCTAAACTGATAATGACGCAAATCAAACGGGGATCCTGCCGCGCCATGCGGTGCCGCCTATCGCTGAAAGGGCCGTTGGCCGCGCTCGTCGCGGTCCTATTGGCCCCTGCCCTCCCGGCCGCTCAGGCCGGCGAGGCGAGTTTTTGCGTCACCTGCCAGGGGCCCGACCAGACCTATCTCTGCCGGGTGACGGGCGAAGGCTCGAGCCAGAACGATGCCTTCAAGCTCTATTGCATCGTCCGTACCGCCAAGGAGGGAAAGCACGCCTCCTGCGCCGCCACGAGTAAGATCGAGGGCTGCAACGGGGCGACCAAGGTCTACAGCTATAACGGCCCCTCGCTACCCAATGAAGTTGCCGAGGATCCGCGGGTCCAGAAGCTGATGCGGCGGATGGCGCGCGATCAGGCGGCCTTCGCCAAGCCGCAAGCCAAAGGCGACGAGCCCAAGACCCTGGTCGAGCTCACGAGCCGCGCCATGAGCGCCTCGCGTCAGCGCTGGCGCAATACTTTTGGCGATACGCCGGAGCCGCCCCAATCCGTGGCCCCCGACGCCCGCACCGCCTTGCCGCCGCCGGGCCAGTCGCAGGCGACCCTACCCCCGCCGCCGGCGCCTCCGATGCAGACGGCGAGCGTGCCGCCGGCAGAGGCTGGTCCGCCGCCCCGGTCGACCGGCCAGAGGGTCAAGCAGGCGGCCCAGAATACCGGCGCTGCGGTCGGCAGCGCGGCCCGCACCACCTATTGGTGCCTGCGCTCGTTTTTCTTCAATTGCAGCGGCCGCTAGCGGGGAACGCCGCGAGGCGTCGCTCGTGATCCCCGCGCCGCCCAGAACTAATGGGTGGACATCCACTCCCGCGCGAGCTTCTGCGCCTCGGCGATCTCGCTCACCGACATTTCCTGCGCAAGCTCCCTGCGATGGAGCAAGGCCTCCCTGTTCCCCCGCAAGGCCGCGAGGTTGAACCATTTATGCGCCACGACGAGGTCAGGCGTCCCATCCCGGCCGGTTGCGTAGAGCATCCCGAGCTCGAAAAGGGCATCCGGCGCACCCGTCTGCGCGGCCAGCTCGACCTTTTCCGACGAAATGACCATACGTGCCATCTCACATTCCCCTCTTTATCACTCGTCCCAGTAGATGTCGAACAATCACGTATTCCCTGCGTGTCTGCTGGGATCTGTGCTGTCCCTCCGATGGCGCTGATCATGGGAGACGACCTTCAACAACTTCTGAAGCGCCGTGATTAACGCAAAATCACTGAGGTTCTAATAGCCGGTAATATTGGTTTACATGCTCAAGCCATGCGCGGCCTATTGGTTAAGCTCGCGACGTCGCAAGGATTCCTTGACCAAGCAAAGTGACGCGCCAATAACCAAGAACAATTTTCGGAAGCGGGCCACGGGGAAAATCTAGAAGCCGCCTCCTACGGCAAGAGCAGCGTCGACCCCGTGGTGAGCCGCGCTTCGAGATCGCGCTGGGCGCGTGCCGCCTCGGCAAGCGGATAGGTCTGGTTGACGGCGACCTTCACTTTGCCGCTTGTCACCACCTCGAACAACTCCTTGGCGGTCTCGACCAGGTCCTTGCGCGTCGCCGTGTAGTTGCCGAGCGAAGGCCGCGTCGCGTAGAGCGATCCCTTCTGCGACAGGAGCGTGATCTTGAACTCCGGCACCGGCCCCGAGGCTTGGCCGAAGCTCACCCAAAGTCCCAGCGGCTTCAGGCAATCGAGCGAGGCGGGGAAGGTGTCCTTGCCGATCGAATCGTAGACGACGTCGACGCCCTTGCCGTCGGTCATAGGCCTTCACCGCGGCAACGAAATCTTCCTCGCGGTAATTGATGACGTAGGTGCAGCCATGCGCCCGCGCGATCAACGCCTTGCCCGCCGAGCCCACGGTGCCGATCACGGTCGCGCCGAGCGACGCCGCCCATTGGCAGGCGATCAGCCCGACCCCGCCGGCCGCGGCATGGAACAAGAGCGTCGTGCCCGGCCCTACTCTGTAGGTTCGCCGCAAGAGATATTGCGCGGTCATGCCCTTGAGCATGATCGCGGCCGCGATCCGGTCGTCGATCTTGTCCGGCAGCTTCACCACGCGGTCGGCCGCGATGAGCCGTTCCTCGGCATAGGCGCCGATTTGGCCCGCATAGGCCACGCGCTGGCCCACTTTGAGATCGCGCACGCCCTCGCCCACGGCCGTCACGACGCCCGCCCCCTCCATGCCGGGGATGAAGGGGAAGGACGGCTGCGGGTAGAGACCCGTGCGCCCGTAAATGTCGATGAAGTTGAGCCCGACCGCCGTTTGCCGGATGCGCACTTGGCCCGGGCCCGGGTCGCCGATTTCGACCTCCTCCCATCGGAGCACCTCGGGCCCGCCATATTCATGGACGCGGATCGCGTGGGTCATGCCTGTTTGCGCCGAAACGTCTGGCCCTATTCGATGCCGAGCTTCTTCTTCAAGAGATCGTTCACCGCTTGCGGGCTCGCTTTGCCGCCCGTGGCCTTCATCACCTGGCCCACGAACCAGCCGATCAGCGCGGGCTTCGCCTTCGCCTGCTCCACTTTGTCGGGATTGGCGGCGATAACCTGATCCACCGCCGCCTCGATCGCCCCCAAATCGGTAACCTGGGTCAGCCCGCGCGCCTCGACGATCGCGCGCGGATCGCCGCCCTCGGTAAAGACGATGTCGAACACATCCTTGGCGATCTTGCCGGAGATGGTGCCGTCCTTGATGAGGTCGAGGATGGCTCCGAGCTGATCGGCCGACACCGGGCTCGCGGCGATGCTCTTGCCTTCCTTGTTGAGGCGCCCGAACAGCTCGTTGACCACCCAATTTGCCGCCTGCTTGGCATCGCGGTCCTTGGCCACCGCCTCGAAATAATCGGCGGCCTCCTTCTCGGCGATGAGCACGTCGGCATCGTAAGGGCTGAGCCCGTAGGCCTCGATGAAGCGCGCGCGCTTCTGATCGGGCAGCTCGGGCAAATCCTTGGCCAGCGCGTCCACATAGGCTTGCGTCAATTCGAGCGGCAGAAGATCCGGGTCGGGGAAATAGCGGTAATCATGCGCCTCTTCCTTGGAGCGCATCGACCGCGTCTCGCCGGTCTTGGCGTCGAACAGCCGGGTCTCCTGGTGGATGCTCCCGCCCTCCTCCAGGATCTCGATCTGCCGCCGCGCCTCGTGCTCGATGGCCTGGCCGATGAAGCGGATCGAATTGACGTTCTTGATCTCGCAGCGGGTGCCGAGCGGATCACCCGGCTTGCGCACCGACACATTGACGTCGGCGCGCAACGACCCCTCGTCCATATTGCCGTCGCAGGTGCCGAGATAGCGCATGATGGTGCGGAGCTTGGTGAGATAGGCGCGCGCCTGCTCGGAGGAGCGGAGATCGGGCTTCGACACGATCTCCATCAGCGCGACGCCCGAGCGGTTCAGATCCACATAGGAGAATTTCGGGTGCTGGTCGTGCAGGCTCTTGCCCGCGTCCTGCTCGAGATGCAGCCGCTCGATGCCGACCGTGACCCGCTCGCCGTCGAGAAGATCGACGATGACCTCCCCCTCGCCCACGATGGGATTCTTGTATTGGCTGATCTGATAGCCCTGCGGCAGGTCGGGATAGAAATAGTTCTTCCGGTCGAACACCGAATTGAGATTGATCTTGCGCCTTGAGCCCGAGCCCGGTGCGGATCGCCTGCGCGATGCATTCCGCGTTGATGACCGGCAGCATGCCGGGCATGGCGGCATCCACCAGGCTCACATGGGAGTTGGGCTCGCCGCCGAATTCGGTCGAGGCGCCGGAGAACAGCTTCGACTTGGAGATGATTTGCGCATGCACCTCCATGCCGATCACCACCTCCCAGGGGCCGGTCTCGCCTTCGATCAGATTGCTCTGTTTCGCCCGTTCCTGCATGTCGATGTCCGGCGCTAGTCCTTGCCCTCTTCGTGCTGCTGGAGCCTCTCCTCCTCATATTGGACGAACCAGCCGATCATCTGCCGCCACAAGGCCTCGACCAGCTCGGGCGGCAAGCGCTTTTCCGCCGCGCGGGCCTTCACCCGGTCGATCACCTGCTGAATGCGCCAGGGCACGCGCGCTTCCGCCGGCGACTGCTTGAGCTGCCAGGCGCGGTCGACATAGCCGAAGCGCTCGCCGATGAGATCCACCAGCGCGGTATCGATGCGGTCGATCTCCGTCCGCACCTCCTCCATGTTCGAGCAATCCTTCGCGGCGCGCGGTGACATGGGCAAAACCTCCTTTAGCCGGCAGCATCCGGCACGACGGCGTCGGCCTCGATCTCGACGAGCCAATCGGGATCGATGAAGCGCGACACCTGCAAGATCGAGCAGGCCGGCCTGATGTCCTTGAATATTTCGCCATGGGCGCGCGCAACCGCCTCCCAATGGGCGATGTCCGTAAGATAGATGCGCGTGCGGACGACATGGTCGAGCGAGGCGCCCGCATCCGCCAGCGCCTTGGCGATGATGTCCAAGATCGCGCGCGTCTGCGCCGCGGGATCGCCCTTGCCCACCATCTTGCCGCCCGAGCCCGCCGTGGTGCCTCCCACGGCGACGACATTGCCCACGCGCACCGCGCGAGAGAAGCCGATGACGGGCTCATAGGGGCTGCCCGAGCTGACCATGAGCCTTGGGTTTGCGCATGTCGTTCATGCCGCCTTGCTCCACCAATCTTGCGGCTTGGCGAGCGGCCCCGCCGCCTCCTCGATCACGGCGCCCACGCGGAACAGCGTCTCCTCGTCGAAGGGCTTGCCGATGAGCTGGAGACCCAAGCGGCGTCCCTTCGCTCGATAGGCCCGCCGGCACGCTCATGCCCGGCAGCCCCGCCATGTTCACCGTCACGGTGAAAATGTCGTTCAGATACATCTCGACCGGGTCGCCCGACTTCTCGCCGATGGCGAAGGCAGGCCCCGGCGTGGTCGGCGTCAGGATCACGTCGACCGTCTCGAACGCCTGGTCGAAATCGCGCTTGATCAGCGTGCGCAGCTTCTGCGCCTTCAGATAATAGGCATCGTAATAGCCCGCCGACAGCACATAGGTGCCGATCAGGATGCGCCGCTTCACCTCTTGGCCGAAGCCTGCCGCGCGCGTGTTCTCATACATGGAGATCACGTCCTTGCCTTGCTCGCGCAAGCCGTAGCGCACGCCGTCATAGCGGGCGAGGTTGGACGAGGCTTCCGCCGGCGCCACAATATAATAGGACGGCAGCGCATATTTGGTGTGCGGCAGGCTCACCTCTTTGATCTTGGCGCCCGCCGCCTTGAGCCATGCCACGCCCTGCTCCCACAGCGCCTCGATCTCCGGCGCCATGCCGGCCACGCGATATTCCTTGGGGATGCCGACGGTCAGCCCCTTCACGCCCTTGCCGAGAGCGGAAGCGTAGTCCGGCACGGGCGCGTCCACGCTCGTCGTGTCCTTGGGATCGTGGCCGGCCATGGCGCCGAGCAGGATCGCCGCGTCCTTGACATTGCGCGCGATCGGGCCGGCCTGGTCGAGCGAGGACGCAAAGGCCACGATCCCCCAGCGCGAGCAGCGGCCATAAGTGGGCTTGATGCCGACGGTGCCGGTGACGGCGGCGGGCTGGCGGATCGAGCCGCCCGTATCGGTCGCGGTCGCCCCCATGCAGAGCCGCGCCGCCACTGCCGCCGAGGAGCCGCCCGACGACCCGCCGGGCACGAGCTTGGCGTCGGAGCCCTTGCGCCGCCAGGGATTGACCACCGGGCCGTAGAAGCTCGTCTCGTTGGAGGAGCCCATGGCGAATTCGTCATTGTTGAGCTTGCCGAGCATCACCGCGCCCGCGGCCCACAGATTGGCGGTGACGGTCGATTTGTAAGTCGGCGTGAAGCCGTCGAGGATGTGCGAGCAGGCGGTGGTGCGCACGCCGCGCGTCGCGAACAGATCCTTGATGCCGAGCGGAATGCCTTCGAGCGGCCCCGCCTCGCCGCGCGCCAGCCGCGCGTCGGAGGCTTTCGCCATGTCGAGCGCGCGCTCGGGCGTCACGAGGATGAAGGCGTTGAGCGCCGCGTTCGCCGCCTCGATGGCGGTCAAGATGCGCGCGCGCCAGCTCTTGCGCGGAGACATCCTTGCGCTTGAGCGCCTCGCGCGCCTCGGCGATGGAAAGTTGGGTGAGTTCGGCCACGGCGCTACTGCTTGACGTTCTGGCAGCGGACATAGGGGCTCGTCTGGTCGGCGGCATCCTCCCCCGCCGACTTGGTCCTGATCCTCACCCCCCTCGAGAGCCTTAGGCGTCTTCGCCGTATCGGCGGCGCTCTCGTCCTGATCCGCGGCCTCGGAATTCTCTGAATCCCCCGGCGACTCACTGGCGCCCTGCTGCGTGAGGTCGGTCATGCGCGTGACGGCGAGCTTGCCCTCCTCCTTCTGCACGATCGCGAACAGATCGGGATAGGTGTAGCCCGCCTCGTCGCAAAAGGCGGTGGCGACCCAGCTCGTCGCGTTATGCGCCGTCACGCTGACGAAATCGCAAGCCTGCTCGTAACCGGTCATTCCCTTGCTGGTGAGAACGTGAAGTCGAAATCATCGCCGAGCTCGGCTTGCGTCTTCGCCGCAAGCTTGGTGCAGCCTTCTTCCGTCGAGGCGAAAGTCCCCTCGGGCAGGCCTTGCGCCGCGGCGCCTCCCACGCTTGCGAGCCAAATCGCCAACATGCCGAGAACGGTGCGACGCATCACGCTTCTCCTATTCGACAATCTTGGGCACGACGAAATAATGGTCGTCCACGGCGGGCGCGTTTTTGAGGATGTCGTCGGCGCAATTGCCGTCGGTCACCTCGTCCTTGCGCTTTTTCATGGTCATGGCCACCACGCGGGTCATGGGCTCGACGCCCTCGGTGTCGATCTCGTCGAGCTGGGCGACCCAATCGAGGATGCCGTTGAGCTCCTTCTCCAGCCGCTTCGCCTCATCCTCGGTGATGGCGATGCGGGCAAGACGCGCGATGCGGTGGACGGTGGCGCGATCGACGGACATGAGGGCTCGGGCGGATTTGCGGAGTTTCTACCAGCGCTCCTGTAGCACCGGGCCGGGGCGGCTTCAACTTGGCTCCCTCCCCCGCAAGGACGGTCCTCAAAGCTCGAAGGGGACGCCGACCTCGGGCACGCGCACGATATTGCCGCCCATCTCCGCGACGAATTTGTCCGCCGTCTGATCGAGCATGGGAAAGGTGCCGTAATGGCAAGGCACGACGGTCTCGAACTGGAAATAGCGCTTGCAGGCGAGCGCCGCCGTTTTGGCCCCCATGGTGAAGCGGTCGCCGATCGGCACAAAGCCGATCTCTGGCCGATAGATCTCGTTGATCAAGGCCATGTCCGAGAAGATTGCCGTATCGCCCATATGGTAGACGGTCTTGCCCTCGCGCGTCCTGATGACGAGGCCGCAACAGGCGCCGAGATAGACCGCGCTTCCGTCGACCATGGTGGAGGAGGAGTGCCAGGCGGGAACGAAGGTGAGGTCGAAATCCTCATGGAAGAGCGTGCCGCCCGTATTGCCGGGATCGATCTTCTGCACCCCAAGACCCGCCATATGCATGGCCAGCTCGAACACGGCGAGCAGCGGCGCGCCCGTTTCTTTGCAAATCTTCACCGCATCGCCCGTATGGTCGTCATGGCCATGGGTGAGCGCCACATGGGTGACGCCCTTCGTGGCGCCATGCACGGTGAGCCCGGTGTCCTCGAAGGTCGGATTGCCGGTGAGAAACGGATCGATCAGGATGCTGCTCTTGCCCGTATCGATGCGGAAGCAGGAATGGCCGAGCCACGTAATCTTCATGACGCTATATCCAGTGCGCGTGAGCCGCGTAGGGACTATAGGAAACTGAGCCCATCTGACAACCGCGACACGCACCCGCAGTGACCGAAGCACCCGTCGTTGCCATCGAGGAATTGCCGGCGCTTCTGCCCAAGGATGCGCGCCTGCTCGGGCTCGACGTCGGCACCAAGACCATCGGCCTGGCGCTGTCCGACGTGAGCCGCTCTATCGCCACGCCCTACGATACGATCAAGCGCACGAAATTTACCGCCGACGCCAAGACCATCCGCCACATCATCGAAGCGAATGAGGTGGGCGCCTTGATCATCGGCCTGCCCTTCAATCTCGACGGCAGCGAAGGCCCGCGCGCGCAATCGACCCGCGCCTTCGCCCGCAATCTTGGCTCGCTGATCGAGGTGCCGATGGCGTTCTGGGACGAGCGCCTGTCCACCGCGGCGGTGGAGCGCCATCTGCTCGAGGCCGACGCCACGCGCAAGCGCCGTGCCGAAGTCATCGACCGCATGGCCGCGGCCTACATCCTGCAAGGCGCGCTCGACCGGCTAAGGCGACTGATGCAGCAGGGTTAGGCTGAGATTGTCGTTGAAGATGAGATAGCCGCCGGGATTTTCGGGGCAGAGCCCCATGCCGCAAATCGCCAGCGTCGAGATGATATTGGCGACCACCAGCGCGGCGAACACCATGAAGGCCGAGACCGGCAACACGCGTGGACGGAAGGCCGGCCATTCCGTCGTGACGAATTGCCGGTCGAACAGCATCATGATGGCGGTGCCGACAATGATGAGCGCAAAGGCGATCAGCGCCCAAGTGTAGAGATGCAGGCCGAAGATCGGATTGCCATAGGCGCCCGAGCCCGGGACGATGTGCAGGAGAACCTGCCGCGCCGACACGACGGCGCCTGCGGCGGCGCCCAAGATCGTGATCCCGTAATGGCTCGGCCGCGGGCCGAAGACGAGGTTGAGCGCAAGCCCGAACCCGGCGGCGATGAAGCCCACCCGTTGCAGGATGCAGAGCGCACAAGGCAGATCGCGGAACCAGAGCTGATCGGCGAAGGCCAGCACCAAGATCGTGTCGATGGCCATGAGGCCAAGCGCATTGAGCAACCGCGACAGGTCCGGAGTCACTTTGGGTTCCTCGCGTCAGAGCGCGATGTTTAGCACGTCCGTCGCGTGCAGGCGGAACAGCACGAGCAGCATCACCACGCCTGCGACCCAAAAGCCGAGGGCGGCGGTGCGCCGCCGCGTCCACGCCGCGCCGAGCCCGCAAGCGAATAGAACGAAAGGCACGCTCATCATGGTCTTAGCCTCCGCCCGACCGACCTTGCGACCGTCCCAACCAAACGCATCCGGGCGACGCCTGTGAACAGGCTTCGCCCTCGCTGGCCCCCGCGCGGGAGTTTCGATGATTCGCCGCCCCAGGTAAACCGTAAGTTATTGAAATCTCGGGCAGCGGCCTCGGGTGCCGCCGAAGGTCGAGGCCGCCTTGCGGGGCGGCCTCGACCGTCTCAAGCGAAAGCGGTCATGCCGCCCTGCCGGTTACCAGCAAGGCCTGCACGCGCAGCGCCAAGGGCCGCAGCGCCAGATGAATCCGGGCGGGCAGTGGCGTCCCCAGCCACGACAGGCGGTCTCATGGACGATTGGTGAGTAGTTCTTGGCTTTGGCGCCGATCGTGGCGCTGGTCACGGTGGTGGCCTGGGCATTCCAGGCGAGCGCGCCGGCGAACAGCATGGTCAGCGCGGCCGCCAACATAATCGCGAATTTGCGCATCGTTCCTCCTCGAGTCTGCACCCCATCACGCGGGGCGATGGCCAAATGATCATTGCAAACATTCCGAGGCGAGACCTCGGACCACAAGAATGACCCACGATCTGGGCCTGCTCAAGGCCTTTGCGGCGCGGCGCGCGCGGCAATGGCGCGCGCATCGGCGGACCCAAGTCCAGCACCATAAGTCTGCCGGAAGCAGCCGCCAGTCGCGTTGCAATAAAAGTGTCACTCACCGGCGACGGCGCATGCGCCCGCAGCAGCGCACCCGCAGCGGTGAGCGCCAGCAGCTCGACCAGGCTGCGCGCTCGTCCGTGATCGCGCTCGGCATCGGCGAACAGAGTCCGCACGCGATCGAGCGCGGCCTCCAGCACGGGCTCGCCCCGGCTCGCAGCCGCAAGCGCTGCGAGCACGCGCTCCACCGTCTCCGGCGCGCGCTCGCCCACGCGCAGCACGTCGAGTCCCATGACGTTGCCGGAGCCTTCCCAGATGGCATTGACCGGAGCCTCGCGGTAGAGGCGCGGGATGCCGCCCTCCTCCACATAGCCATTGCCCCCATGGCACTCCATCGCCTCGTAAGTGAGCGGGGGCGCGATCTTGCACACCCAAAATTTGGTGACGGGCGTCATCAGCCGCCGGTACGCCGCCTCGTCCTCGTCAGCGCCGCCGTCGAAGGCGCGAGCGAGGCGGAACGAGAGCGCGGTCGCGGCTTCGACGTCTAGCGCCATGTCGGCCAGCACGGCGCGCATCATCGGCTGGTCGATCAGGCGCTTCTGGAACACGGTGCGGTAGCTCGCATGATGGAGGCTCCGCGCGAGCGCCTGGCGCATCAGCCCGGCGGAAGCGACGGCACAGTCGAGCCGCGTCAGCGTCACCATGTCGAGGATGGTAGCGATACCCCTCCCCTCCTCGCCCACGCAGCCGGCCGAGCGCACGGTCGAACACGACCTCGGAGGAGGCGTTGGAACGATTGCCGAGCTTGTTCTTGAGCCGCTCGAGCCTGATGCCGTTGACGGTCCCGTCAAGGGCAAGCCGCGGCACGAGGAAGCAAGTGAGCCCGGCGCGGGCCTGGGCGAGCACGAGGAAGGCGTCGGACATGGGCGCCGACAGAAACCATTTGTGCCCGGTGATGACGTAAGCCTCCCCGCCGTTCCCGCTCAGCCGCTCGGCGCGCGTGGTATTGGCGCGAACATCGGTTCCGCCTTGGCGCTCGGTCATACCCATGCCGAGGGTGACCGCGGACTTTGCCGGCACAGGCTGCGAGCTCGGATCGTAGGCGCGCCTCAGAAATCTTGGGCAGCCAGTCCTGCGCGATGCCCGGCGCATGCCGGAGGGAGGCCGCCGCCGCATGGGTCATGGTGATGGGGCAGCAATGCCCCGCCTCCATCTGCGTCGCCATGAAGCTACCGGCGCAGCGGGCTACATGGGCGCCCGCCCGGGGCGCCTCGCCCGTAAGGAGATGCTCGTGCGGGGAGCAATGCAGCCCCGCGGCTGTGCTGATCTCCATCAGCGCGTGATAGGCGGGGTGGAAGGCGACCATATCGCCGCGCGCCTGCGCATCGTCACCAAGAAGACGCGGCGGGTTCTCATTGGCGAGCCGCCCGAGCTCGAGCGCCTCGGCGCTACCCGTCCGCGCACCGAAGGCCGCAAGCTCCGCGGCAGCGAAGCCGGCCCCTTCCCGCCGCACCGCCTCTTGCAGCCCCTGGTCCGACGTGAACAAATTCACATCGACGAAGGGCGGGCTTTGGTTGAGATCCTCCTCGCGCGCGCCGACCATGGCCAGGACCCCGGCACTCCTCGCAACAGCTTGCCAAGCTTAACCCGCGGCCCGCTTGCCGCCCGCCGAAACTCGGCCTATACAGTCTCCTTTAATGAGCATTGCGGCCGAATCCACCGAACTCGCCTTTCCCCACCGCCATCTTCTTGGAATTGAAGGCCTTTCGCGGGGCGAGATCGTATCGCTGCTCGATCTTGCGGAAGCGGCCGCCAGCGTCAGCCGCCAGATCGCCAAGAAACGCGACGATCTCCGCGGCCGCACCCTGATCAATCTCTTCTTCGAGGCCTCGACCCGGACGCAAAGCTCCTTCGAGCTCGCCGGCAAGCGCCTCGGCGCCGACGTGATGAACATGCAGGTCGGGACCTCCTCGGTGCAGAAGGGCGAGACCCTCATCGACACGGCGGTGACGCTCAACGCCATGCGCCCCGATCTTCTGGTCGTCCGCCATCATGCGGCGGGCGCGGTCGAGCTGCTCGCCCAGAAGGTCGACTGCTCGGTGATCAATGCCGGCGACGGCAGCCATGAGCACCCGACGCAAGCCCTGCTCGATGCCCTGACCATTCGCCGCCACAAAGGCAGGATTAGCGGTCTCATCGTGGCGATTTGCGGCGATATCCAGCATTCGCGCGTAGCCCGCTCCAACATCCTTCTGCTCAACGCGCTCGGCGCCCGCGTGCGCGTGGTGGCGCCCTCCACCCTGCTCCCCTCCGGCATCGAGCGGCTCGGCGTCGAGGTCCATACCTCCATGGCGGCGGGGCTCGCCGACGCCGACGTCGTCATGATGCTGCGGCTGCAGCGCGAGCGCATGACCTCGAGCCTCATCCCGAGCCAACGGGAATATTTCCACTTCTTCGGATTGGACTACGACAAGCTCGCCCGCGCCAAGCCCGACGCCATGGTGATGCATCCGGGCCCCATGAACCGGGGCGTCGAGATCGACTCCGCGGTCGCCGACGATGCGCGGAGCGCCATCCGCGAGCAGGTGGAGATGGGCGTGGCCGTGCGCATGGCCGTGCTCCAGGCGCTCGCCCAGCATCTGCCGAACCGATGACCCTGCACGCGCCCAACCGCGAACTCGACGCGCCCGCGCGCCCGGCCGCTCTCGTCAATGCGCGGCTGATCGATCCTCGACTCCCGCCTCGATCAGCAGGGCGGCGTGCTGATGCGGGAGGGCCGCATCGCCGATCTCGGACCCCATATCGCCGCGGGCGCGGTCGGCGAGGCGACGGTCTTGGATTGCGGCGGCCACGTGCTCGCCCCCGGCCTCATCGACATGATGGTGTTCACCGGCGAGCCCGGCCACGAGCATCGCGAGACGCTCGCCACGGCGAGCCGCGCGGCTGCCGCGGGCGGCGTCACCACCATGATTTGCATGCCCAATACCGATCCCGTGATCGACGACGTGGCGCTGGTCGATTTCATCCTCAGGCGCGCGCGCGACACGGCGGTGGTCAATGTCCATCCCATGGCGGCGATGACCAAGGGGCTGCTCGGCGAGGAGATGGCCGAGATCGGGCTCCTGCACGAGGCGGGCGCCATCGCCTTCACCAACGGCAAGACCAGCCTTCCGAGCGCCAAGGTGATGCGCAACGTGCTCGCCTACGCCCGCGATTTCGGCGCGCTGATCGTGCATCAGCTGGAGGAGCCCTCGCTCGCCAAGGACGGCGTGATGCATGAGGGCGAGGTCGCGACCAGGCTCGGCCTGCGCGGCATCCCCGCCGCCGCCGAGACCATCATGCTCCAGCGCGATCTGCACCTCGTCGAGCTCACCGGCGCCCGCTATCACGCGGGGCAGATCTCCTGTCGTGCCTCGCTCGACATCATCCGCGCGGCCAAGGCGAAGGGGCTCGCCCGTGACCTGCGGCGTGTCCGTCAACCACCTCACCCTCAACGAGCACGACATCGGCTCCTACCGCACCTTCTTCAAAGTGCGGCCGCCGCTCCGCTCCGAGGACGATCGCTTGGCCTTGGTCGAAGGCGTGGCGCGAGGCGACATCGACGTCATCGTCTCCGCCCATGACCCGCGGGGCGCGGAAGGCAAGCGCCGGCCCTTTGCCGAGGCCGCCGACGGCGCCATCGGCCTCGAGACGCTGCTCGCCGCCTCCTTGCGCCTCTATCACAATGGCGCGGTCGATCTCGTCACCCTCATGCGGGCGCTGTCGACCAACCCCGCCAAGCTGCTCGATCTCGCCGCGGGGCGCCTCGCGCCCGGGCGCCCCCGCCGATCTCGTGCTCATCGACCTCGATCGGCCCTTCACCGTCGAGCCCGAGCTGTTGCAGTCGCGCTCGAAGAACACGCCCTTCGATCAGGCCCGCCTGCAAGGCCGGGCGCTTCTGACCCTCGTTGCCGGGCGGGCCGTATATAATTACGCTGATCCGCGCGGCAGCTAGGCAATTGCTAAGGTCGGTCGATGACGGTAGCGGCCAATGAGAGCCTCCTGCTCGGACTCGTCCTCGCTTTTGCCTGCGGCTATCTTTTGGGCTCGATCCCCTTTGGCCTGCTCCTGGCCAAGCTCGCCGGCCTCGGCGATCTGCGCGCCATCGGCTCCGGCAATATCGGCGCCACCAACGTCCTGCGCACCGGGCATAAGGGGCTTGCCGCGCTCACCCTCCTGCTCGATGCGCTGAAGGGCACCGCCGCCGTCCTCATCGGCGCCCATTGGGGGCCCGACGGCGCCATGCTCGGGGGGCTCGGCGCCTTTCTCGGCCATGTGTTTCCCGTCTGGCTCGGCTTCCGCGGCGGCAAGGGCGTCGCCACCTATATCGGCGTGCTGCTCGGCCTCTGTTGGCCGCTCGGCATCGTCTTCTGCGCGCTGTGGCTCGCGGTGGCGCTCGCCACGCCGCTACTCCTCCCTCTCTGCGCTCGTGGCCAGCGCGAGCGTGCCCGTGCTCTTCGCGCTCCTCGGCGAATGGCGTCTCGCGGCGCTCTTCCTCCTGCTCACTTTTTTGCTCTTCTGGCGCCACGCGGCGAATATCGCGCGCCTCCTGAGCGGCGAGGAGGCACGCATTGGCAAGACGGCCCGCTAGCCCCGAGGCGCGTGAGCGCCCTGCCCGCGCTGCGCGGCTTACGCGCGAGCAGCGCCTCGCCTGGCTTCGCCTCATCCGCAGCGAGAATGTCGGCCCCGCCACGTTTCCGCGCGCTGGTCAACCAATTCGGCGGCGCGGGCGCGGCGCTTGCGGCCGTGCCGATGCTCTCCCGCCGCGGCGGCAGCCGCCACGCGATCCGCATCTGCACCGCGGCGGAAGCCGAAGCCGAGCTTGCCGAGGCCGAGCGCCAAGGTGCCCATCTCCTCGCCATCGACGAGCCCGGCTACCCGCCCGCGCTCGCCCAGGTCGATGCTCCGCCGCCGCTTCTCTACGCCAAAGGCCGGCTCGAACTCGCGGATGGCCCCATCGTCGCCATGGTCGGTGCGCGCAACGGATCGGCCGTGGGACAGAAATTCACCCGCCAGCTCGCGACCGAGCTTGGCCTCGAAGGCTTTGTCATCGCCTCCGGCCTTGCCCGCGGCATCGACACCGCCGCCCATCGCGCCGCCCTCGACCGCGGCACCATCGCCGTGCTCGCCGGCGGCATCGACGTCGTCTATCCGCCGGAGAATGCCGAGCTGCAGCACGCCATCGGCGAGCGCGGGCTGCTTCTGACCGAGCGCAGCCCGGGCTTCTCGCCGCGCGGCCCAGACTTCCCCCGCCGCAACCGCCTCATCTCCGGCATCTCGCTCGGCGTCGTGGTGGTGGAAGCGGCGGAACGCTCGGGCTCGCTGATCACCGCGCGCTTCGCCGGCGAGCAGGGACGCGAGGTCTTCGCCGTGCCGGGCAGCCCGCTCGACCCGCGCTCCGCCGGCGCCAACAATTTGCTCAAGCAAGGCGCGGGGCTCGTCACCTGCGCCCGCGACATCGTCGAGGCGCTCGCGCCGATCTTAGGCCGCGCGCCCGAACCGACCGAGCTCGCTTCCTCCGATGAGAGCGCGGCGCCGAAGCCCCTGCCCGATATCGGCCAGAGCGAGCGCGAGCGGATCGTGAGCGCGCTCGGACCGAGCCCGGTCGATATCGACGAGCTGATCCGCACCACGCGCCTCAGCGCCCGGGACGTGCATATCGTGCTGCTCGAGCTCGACCTTGCCGGGCGCCTGCAGCGCCATGGCCAGCAGCTCGTGTCGTTGATCGATGGGGAGACCTAAGGCGTCAGTCGCGGCGGGACTTCTCGTCCTGGGCCTCTTCCAGCGCCATGCCGATCAAATAAGCGAGGAAGGTTAACTGAGCGTCTTGGGCCAGCAGCTTGAGGCTGTCGAGCATCGAGGCGATATACTCGGCAGCTTCCTGGCGCGTGGGCTCGGCGTCTTGGGCGGGTGAGCTCACGGCAGGGGCCTGATTTCCGGCAGAAAGGGCCTGCAGGTCCGCGGTGTTGTGTCTCACGTCCATGGACCGGCCCCAGCTCCCCAAAGCATGAATAAGAGCGCCGGCAGCAGCCGCAAAATTGCCTAAACGCCAGCATCTTTAAGTTGTGCTAATTATTCCATGCGTCCCAAGGTTGTCAATTGAGGTGCGCCAAAATTGACACCGGGGCCCACAGACACCATTTTCGCACCAATCCGAGGGTAAAGAGTCGCTACGGCGGCCGCCTCAAAGCCCGACGCCTCGCGCGGGCCCAGGAAAGTTCAATGAACATCGTCATCGTCGAATTGCCTGCCAAGGCAAAGACCGTCAACAAGTATCTCGGCTCAGGTTATCGCGTGATCGCCTCCTACGGGCATGTGCGCGACCTGCCGTCGAAGAACGGATCGGTGTTGCCCGACAAGGATTTCGAGATGCATTGGGACGTGGAGCCCAAGGCGGCCAAGCGGCTGGAGGAGATCGTCAAGGCGCTCAAGGGCGCGAGCAAGCTCATCCTCGCCACCGACCCCGACCGCGAGGGGGAGGCCATCTCCTGGCACGTCTATCAGGTGCTCGACCGCAAGAAGGCCTTGGACAAGGTCGAGGTGGAGCGCGTGGTGTTCAACGCCGTGACCAAGGAAGCAGTGCTCGAGGCCATGCGTCATCCGCGCGCCATCGACCGGCCCCTGGTCAATGCCTATCTGGCGCGCCGCGCGCTCGATTATCTCGTGGGCTTCACTTTGTCGCCCGTGCTGTGGCGGAAATTGCCGGGCGCCCGTTCCGCCGGCCGGGTGCAGTCGGTAGCGCTTCGGCTCGTCTGCGACCGCGAGCTCGAGATCGAGCAATTCAAGACCCAGGAATATTGGTCGATCCTGGCCGAGCTGGCCACCGCCAAGGCCGAGACCTTCGGCGCCCGCCTCGTCGCCATCGACGGCACCAAGCTCGAGAAGTTCGACGTCGCCGACGGCGAGACCGCCGCGCGCATCAAGGCGGCGCTCGAAGGCGGACGCTTCACCGTCACCGGCGTCGAGAGCAAGGCGCAGCGGCGGACCCCGCCCGCGCCTTTCACCACCTCGACCCTGCAGCAGGAGGCCTCCTCCAAGCTCGGCTTCTCGCCGCGCCAGACCATGCAGCTTGCGCAGCGTCTCTATGAGGGGGTCGATCTCGGCGCCGAGAGCGAGGGCCTCATCACCTATATGCGCACCGACGGAGTGCAGATCGTGCCGGAGGCCATCGCCCAGGTGCGGCGCATGATCGAGCACCTCTATGGCAAGCCCTACGTCCCCGCCTCCCCGCGCCAATACGAGACCAAGGCCAAGAACGCGCAGGAGGCCCATGAGGCGATCCGGCCCACCGACTTCACCAAGGAGCCGGACAAGGTGTCCCGCTACCTCGAAGCCGATGCCGCCAAGCTCTACAAGCTCATCTGGCAGCGGACGCTCGCGAGCCAGGCCGCCAATGCCGAGATCGAGCGCACCACCGCCGAGATCGAGGTCAAGGGCAAGGACGGCAAGCTCTACGGCCTGCGCGCCACCGGGCAGGTCATCCGCTTCGACGGCTTCCTCAAGCTCTATGAGGAGGACAAGGAGAGCGACGGCGAGGATGGCCGTCTGCCCCCGCTCGCCCAGGGCGATGCGCTGGACGCCCGCGCCATCGAGGCGAAGCAGCATTTCACCGAGCCGCCGCCCCGCTATAGCGAGGCGACGCTGATCAAGAAGATGGAGGAGCTCGGCATCGGCCGGCCGTCCACCTATGCCTCGACGCTCAACGTGCTGCGCGACCGCGAATATGTGCGGATCGACAAGCGCCGCCTCGTGCCCGAGGACAAAGGCCGGCTCGTCACCGCCTTCCTCGAAAGCTTCTTCCGCCGCTATGTCGAATACGACTTCACCGCCGACCTCGAGGAGAAGCTCGATCGCATCTCGGCGGGCGAGCTCGAATGGAAGGACGTGCTGCGCGACTTCTGGCGCGAGTTCATCGCCGCCGTGAACGACATCGGCGATTTGCGCATCACCCAGGTGCTCGACGCGCTGAACGACATGCTGGAGCCCCATATCTTCCCGGGCACGGGCGCGGGCGGCGATCCGCGCGCCTGTCCCTCCTGTGCCGTGGGGCGCCTCAGCCTCAAGATCGGCAAATATGGCGCCTTCATCGGCTGCTCCAACTATCCCGACTGCCGCTACACCCGTCCGCTGGCCGATACCGGCGACAAGAGTGCGGCCTTCGGCGCCGACGGCAAGCCCCTTGGCACCGACCCCGACACCGGGCTCGACGTGACGCTGCGCACGGGCCGCTTCGGCCCCTATGTTCAGCTCGGCGAGAACGGCAAGGAGAAGCCGAAGCGCGCCTCGATCCCCAAGGGCACCGATCCCGAGACGCTGGAGCTCCCCAAGGCGCTGGCGCTTCTGTCGCTCCCCCGCGAGGTGGGCCTGCATCCGGAAACGGGCAAGCCGATCCTGGCCGGCTTCGGCCGCTTCGGCCCCTACATCCACCACGAGGGCAAATATGCGAGCCTCGGCGCGCCGGAAGAGGTGTTCGACGTGGGGCTCAATCGCGCCGTGACCCTGCTCGCCGAGAAGGCCGCTGGCCGCATCCGGCGCGGGGCCACGGTGATCAAGGAGCTTGGCGAGCATCCGGAGCTCGGCGGCAAGGTGGAAGTGCTGAGCGGCCGCTACGGGCCTTACGTCAAGCACGGCAAGATCAACGCGACCATCCCCAAGGACCGTGCGCCGGAAGAGGTGACGCTCGCCGAGGCGGTCGAGCTGATCGCCGAGAGAAGCGCCAAGGGCCCGGCAAAGAAACCCGTGCGCAAGGCGAAGAAGCCGAGTAAGACGAAGAAAGAGAGTAAGGAAAAAGAGGCCGTCGAGG
The DNA here is from genome assembly GCA_963792045.1 of uncultured Alphaproteobacteria bacterium. Classification (GTDB taxonomy): domain Bacteria; phylum Pseudomonadota; class Alphaproteobacteria; order Rhizobiales; family Methyloligellaceae; genus Methyloceanibacter. Next base: position 437,467 of record CAWBUT010000011.1, on the reverse strand, counting down.
AGACGGCAAGCTGAACGCACGACCGGCACTTCACTCGTGACCAAGCCCCAGGCGGCCAAGAAACCAAGTGCCGCGCGCAAAGCGGCCGCGGGCAAGCTCCCTTCCAAGCAAGAGATCCTCGACTTCCTGCAAGGTGCCAGCGCGCAAGTGGGCAAGCGCGAGATCGCGCGCGCCTTCGGCATCAAGGGTGCGGATCGCATCGCCCTGAAGGCGCTGCTGCGTGGCATGGCCGATGACGGGCTGATCGCGGGCTCGCGCCGCAAGCTCGAGCGGCCGGGCGTGCTCCCCTCCGTGACGGTGCTCGAGATCGTGGCGCGCGACCGGGACGGCGAGTTCGTGGCGCGGCCCGTGAGCTGGGCCGAAGAGCACGGGCCCCCGCCCAAAATCCTGATGAGCGAGCCGAAGCGGCAGGCAGGCCCGGCGGCGGGCATCGGCGACCGCGTGCTCGCCCGCATCACGCCGCAAGGGGCCGATGCCGACTACCCCTACCAGGCGCGCGTGATCAAGCGGCTGCCGCGCGCCGCACGCCCCCAGCTCGGCATCTTCCGCAGCCTCGCCGGCGGCGCCGGCATCATCGATCCCGTCGACCGCAAGCAGTTGAAGGAATGGCGCGTGGCCCGCGGCGACACGCAGGACGCCGAGACGGGCGAGCTCGTCCGCTTCGAGCTTGCGGGCTCCGCGCGGCTCGGCCAGCAATCGGCCCGCGTCACGGCCCGCCTCGGCAACCCGCAGGACGAGCGGGCGACGAGCCTGATCGCCATCCACGCCCATGGCATCCCCGACACCTTCCCGCATGCGGCGCTCGCCGAGGCCGACGCGGCCAAGGCACCGGAGCTGAAGCGGCGGGAGGATTTGCGGCACGTTCCCCTCATCACCATCGATCCCCCCGATGCCCGCGACCATGACGATGCGGTCTTCGCCGAAGCCGACCCCGACCCCAACAATCGCGGCGGCTGGGTGGTCATCGTCGCCATCGCCGACGTCTCGGCTTACGTCCGGCCGGCGAGCGCGCTCGACAAGGAGGCGAAATCGCGCGGCAACTCGGTCTATTTCCCCGACCGCGTCGTGCCGATGCTCCCCGAACGCATCTCCAACGAGCTCTGCTCGCTGAAAGAGAGCGAGGCGCGCGCCTGCATCGCGCTACGCATGATCTTCGACCAGCATGGGCGCAAGAAGAGCCACCGCTTCTTCCGCGCTTTGATGCGCTCGGCGGCGAGCCTCACCTACAGCCAAGCGCAAAGCGCCATCGACGGGCGAACCGACGAGGTGACGGGCCCCCTGCTCGACCCCGTGCTGCGGCCGCTCTGGGGCGCCTATGGCAGCCTCGCCCGCGCCCGCGCCGAACGCGGGCCTCTCGATCTCGACCTACCCGAGCGCAAGATCCTGCTCGATGACGAGGGCCGCGTGAAGGGCGTGGTGAGCCCTCCCCGCCTCGACGCCCATCGCCTGATCGAAGAGTTCATGATCGCGGCCAATGTGGCGGCGGCGGAGACGCTGGAGGCCAAGCGCACGCCGCTCATCTACCGCGTCCACGACGCGCCCTCGAAGGAGAAGCTCGCGGCGCTCGGCGAATTCCTCGCCACCATCGGGCTGAAGATCCCGAAATCGGGCACGCTGAAGCCCGCCCAGTTCAACCGCATCCTCGCCGAGACGCGCTCGAGCAATGTCGCCGACCTCGTGAGCGAGGTGGTCCTGCGCAGCCAGGCGCAAGCCGAATACAGCCCGAATAATTTCGGCCATTTCGGGCTCAATCTGCGCCGCTACGCGCATTTCACCTCGCCCATCCGCCGCTATGCCGATCTGATCGTGCATCGCGCGCTCATTCGTGCGCTCGATTTCGGCGACGGCGGGCTGACCGACGCCGAGATGGACGAGCTCACAGCAATCGCCGAGCACATCTCGGCGACCGAGCGCCGCGCCATGCTGGCCGAGCGGGAAACGTCCGACCGTTTGATTGCCGCCTATCTTGCCGACCGGATCGGCGCGAAATTTCCGGCGCGCGTTTCCGGCCTCACCCGCACGGGTCTCTTCGTGCGCCTGGCCGAGACGGGCGCCGACGGCTTCGTGCCCGCCTCCTCCATCGGCAACGAATATTTCTATCATGACGAGGTGCGCCAGGCGCTGGTGGGCGAGGAAACGGGATTGGCCTACCGGCTCGGCGATCCGGTGGAGGTTCGCCTGGTCGAGGCGATCCCGAGCGCGGGCGCGCTCCGCTTCGAGATGTTGAGCGAGGGCCGCTCGATCGGCGCCAAGCCCACGCGTCCGCGCCTTGGACGGAGCCGCGGGCGGCCGCAACCGACCCGCGGCGGCCGCGGCAGCCAGGCGCCGTTGACAGGGCCCGGTAGGGCCTCCAAATCGTTGACTAAGAATGGATGTTCGAGCCCAGGAGTAAGCATGCCGAGATTGAGCGTACCGAGCGAGGTCTACCAGCCGAGCCGGCCCGAGGACGGGCGCCCCATCCTGCGCTCGCTGTTACGCGGCGCGCGGCTGAAATGCCCGGCCTGCGGCGAAGGCGCCCTGTTCCGTCGCTATCTGAAGGTGGCCGATACCTGCCCCGCTTGCGGCGAGGAACTGCATCATCACCGCGCCGACGACGCGCCGCCTTATTTCACCATGCTCATCGTGGGCCATGTGGTGGTGAGCCTCGTGCTCCTCGTCGAGATGACTTACCGGCCGCCGCTCTGGGTGCACGCGGCGCTGTGGCTGCCTCTGACCGTGGCGCTCGCGCTGTTGCTGCTGCCATGCGTCAAAGGCGCGCTCGTCGCCCTGCAATGGGCGCTGCGCATGCACGGCTTCGACCCGGACTTCAAGGAAGACGCGATCGGAACCTTCGAGGACGCGCTCAAGGAGCGCTAGCCTTGACTTCCCCCTGCCAGTCAGTAGGGTTCGCTCGACTTTTGCATCAGTCTTATCGAGGACGCCATGGCCAAGCCGGTCACCCAGAAGATCAAGCTCGTGAGCACCGCGGGCACGGGCTATTACTACGTCACCAAGAAAAATCCGCGCAATCTGACCGAGAAGCTCGTGATGAAGAAATACGATCCGGTCGCGCGCAAGCACGTCGAGTTCAAGGAAGCGAAAATCAAATAGCGGCTGAGAGGGTCGCGGCCCTCTATCGCCCGGCGGCCGCCCGCGCCGCGCCTGGCCAAATGAGGCCAGTCCCGCCCCATGCAGGGTGAGCAGGAGATCCAAAAGGATCTGCGGGACTGACTTCATTGGTAAAGGGTGGCCGGCCGAAACGCGGCGCTAACGAGGAGGCCACTCAACCGCGGTCCGGCCGGCCGAACCCTACGGACCCAGGAGATGCGGCGGACCTGAGCACTCCGCAGGGTTATCTCAAATTTCTAAAAAGGCTTCGAGTAGAGGCTTCCTCATCAGGGGATCCCTCCCCCGGCGCGAATCGCCCCCTTATCGCATATTTTACCTCACCCGCCCGATTCCGTCAGCGCAAGGTCAAATCATAGCGCAGGCGGCCGAAGGCCAAGATTAAACCTCTTACCGTGCTTAATATGATAAAATATGAGCCATTGTAAAGCCTTAAGATGAAGGCTTCAGTAATGGTGTCAAGGTGGCGGCGTAATCCCAACGGGCGCTTGGGATAGAGCGCAAAGCCCCCCAAAAACCGTCTTAGGCCGCGTCGGAGACCACCCGGTTGCGTCCATCGCGCTTGGCGCAATAAAGCGCCTGATCCGCCCGTCTGAGGATGAGCTCGGGCGTGTCGTCGGCGAATTCGAGCGCGGCGACGCCCACGCTCGCGGTGACCTGGAGCACGCCGACCGTCTCGCCGGCATAGAAGGGCGCCGCGGCGATGCATTGGCGCAAGCGCTCGCCCACGAGATAGGCCTTGGTGAGGTCGGTTTCGGGCATCACCACCACGAATTCCTCCCCGCCCAGTCGGCAGGCGAGGTCGATGCCGCGAATATTGCGGCGCAGCCGCGAGGCGAACTCCCGCAGCACGCTGTCGCCCGCGGCGTGGCCGTAGCCGTCATTGACCGCCTTGAAGTGATCGATGTCGAGCACCAGGATCGACAGCGGCTTGCCGCGCTGCGAGGCCTCCTCGAACAGCGTCTTGAGATGGCTCGTCATGTATCTGCGGTTGTGCAGATCGGTCAGCGGATCGAGGATCGCCATCTCCACCGTCTCCTCGAGCCGCGTGCGGAGGAAATCGGTGTAGCGCTTGCGCTTCATCTGCGTGCGCACGCGCGCGACGAGCTCGTTGGGGTCGACCGGCCGCACGATATAGTCGTTCACGCCCATGTCGAGGCCGCGCAGCAGGCGGGCGTCGTCCCCCGGCTCGACGATGATGAGGAGCGGCAGGTGGCGCGTGCGCTCGAGCGAGCGCACTTGCGAGCACAGGCGCAATCCGTCGGCATGGTCGAGGCTGAGGCTCACGATCATCAGATCGAAATTGCCGTCCGGCAGCCGCAGCAGCGCCCGCGCCGGGTCGGTCTCCCGCTCCACGGTGTAGTCGGGGCTGAGAGCGCTCACGATGCGCTCGGCGGAACGGTCGCGGTCCTCGACGAGCAGAATGCGCCCCCCGAGCCCGAGCTGATCGAGCCGCATGGTTATGCCGCCGGCGAAGCCCATCTGCTCCTCGGTCGAGGCGCGCATGAGCATCTCGTCGGTCAGCATTTTGAGCCGCGCCAGGTTCTTGACCCGCGTGATCAGGGCAAGATCGTCGACCGGCTTGGTGAGGAAGTCGTCGGCCCCCGCCTCGAGCCCCTTCACCCGGTCGGAGGGCTGATCGAGCGCGGTGACCATGATCACCGGGATGTGCTGCGAGCGCGGCTCGGCCTTGAGGCGCCGGCAAACCTCGAATCCGTCCATGCCGGGCATCATCACGTCGAGCAGCACCACGTCGGCGCGCTCCCGCGCGCAGATCTGCAGCGCTTCCGGCCCGCTATGGGCGGTGATCACCTCGAAATAATCGGCCGTGAGCCGTGCTTCGAGCAGCTTGACGTTGGCGTCGACGTCATCGACGACGAGAACGCGGGCAGTCATTGGCCTTACCGCGCCTCGCCGATGAACTGTTTGACCGTGTCGAGGAACATCGCGACCGAGATCGGCTTGGAGATATAGGCCTCGCAACCCCCTTCGCGGATGCGCTCCTCATCGCCTTTCATGGCGAAAGCGGTGACCGCGACGACGGGAATCTGGCGGAGCTGATCGTCCTCCTTCAGCCATTTGGTGACCTCGAGCCCCGAGACCTCCGGCAGCTGAATATCCATGAGGATGAGGTCGGGATGATGCTCGCGCGCGAGCGACAGGGCCTCCATGCCGTTCCGCGTTTGCAGCGTCTTGTAGCCATGGGCATCGAGAAGATCATGAAACAACTTCATGTTCAGCTCGTTGTCCTCGACGATGAGAACGGTCTTGCTCATAGGCCGCGGCCCCGGCGATTCGACTAAGCCATGATGGGCGATCTTAGGCGGAAGCGCCATGGCGCTGCGGGCGAATCCCGGCCTCCAGAACATGCGACTGCTCCCTCTTCTCAAGGAGCGCCGATTTGACCGTAAACCCGTAACCAAAATCTTTAGAGAGGTGGCAAACCTCGCGGGAATCAGCGCTTTTTTGGACCTCGTGCGCGCCGAAACACGAAAAAGTTAAGGTGCGTGGGGACGGCCTACAACCGGCCCTAGTGGCAGGCTTCGGCCTTGAGATATTCGAGCGAGCTCAGCGTGCCGTGGATCGAGAAATCGCCGTAATCGATGAGCAGGTCACGGCTCACCCCATTGGCATAGAGGCGAAAATCGATCTGGTAGCTCGGCGTCAGATCGCCGCCCTTGGCCTCGAAATAGCCGATCGACACGGGCCAGGAGACAAGCTCGCCAAGCCCCTTCTCCTTGGCCACGGGTTCGAGCCCAGCATCGCCGCCGGCCGCGACCGGCTTGCCGATGAAGGCCGTGGTCTCGTAGACCTTCTGCCCCTTCTCCGAGCCGTCATAGATCTTGGCTTGCAGCAGCGGCTTGCCCCCCTCGGCCGCCTCGATCAAAGCGAGGCTGTGCTGCGTCGGGAACAGCACCTGGCCTGACAAATTCAGCTCCGCGCGGGATGGCTGGCTGAGGCTGACCTTGACCTTCGCATCGGGTGGCTCGCGCACCGCGCGGCCCATGGTCACGTCGCCGAGCTTGTCGTTGAGATATTGCGACGACTGGAAACGGAATTTCTGCCCGTTGCCGTCCTCCCAGGTGGACGAGCGGAGGTCGGTCAGATTGTTCTGCCCCTGCGAGTCCGTCATCTGCGTGACCATGCGCATGTTGAGCGTATAGCCGTCGCATTCCGAGCCCGAGAATTCGAACACCATGCGCCCATCGATGCCGGTGATGCCCGTGGCCTGGCGGGCGTCGTCGAGGCTCATCTCATAGACGGCGCGGTGCGCCACGAGCTTGGTCGGCTCCTTCGCCGCCAGCGCCATAGCCTCGCCGGTCACGAGCGCCGCAAGCAGGATGGCCATGGCAACGGGCGCCGCCAGTTGCCTGCCGAGATTGACCATTTCCGCCCTACCCATGAACACGACCTCGCCGGCCCACCCAGGGCCAAGCGGGATTTCTCGCACCAACCGGCAAGCTCGACAAGGCCGCTCGCACGGCTTGCGGAGGGGGCGAAATTGCTCGATGGTCGGGCCGCGCGCCGGGAGAGGCGCCCATTCGGCAGCCGGAGGTCCCATGGTTGGGGAGATCGAAGCCAGACTGAAGGCCCTCGATCTCGCTCTGCCCGAGGTGGCGGCTCCGCTTGCCAATTATGTGCCCTTCCTCCACCTCAACGGCCAGCTTTTCATCTCCGGCCAGCTGCCGATGGAAGGGGGCCGCGTCGCCGTCACGGGCAAGCTCGGCCAAGGTCTCGGCCTCGATCAGGGCGAGGCGGCGGCGAGGCTATGCCTCTTGAACGTGCTCGCCCAGGCGAAGTCCGCGCTGCGCGATCTCGATCGCATCGTGCAATGCCTGCGGCTGACGGGCTACGTCAATGCGAGCCCCGATTTCGTCGACCATCCCAAAGTGATCAACGGCGCCTCGAACCTCTTGGTGGAGATCCTTGGGCCCAAGGGGCGCCACACCCGTGTCGCTGTAGGTTGCGCGAGCCTGCCCTTGGGCGCGGCCGTCGAGATCGACGCGATCTTCGCCGTGGATTGACGGCGGCGGAGCGCGCCATGTCCGGGCTCGACTGGCTGAAGCGGCCGATCGCCCATCGCGGCCTGCATGACGCGTCGCACGGCATCATCGAGAACAGCGCTTCGGCCGTGAAGGCGGCGATCGCGCAAGGCTATGCCATCGAGGTCGACCTGCAATGCACGGCCGACCGCATGCCGATCGTCTTCCATGACCGCACGCTCGACCGTTTGACCGCCGCGACCGGCGCCGTAATGGCACGGAGCGCGCGCGAGCTCTCTACGATTCCGTTGAAGGGAAGCGAGGATCGCATCCTGTCCCTCCCCGATTTGCTCGCGCTCGTCGCGGGGCGCGTGCCGCTCCTGCTCGAGGTCAAGAGCCTGTGGGGCGAGGATCGAAGCTTCGAGGCCAATATCGTGCACGCGCTTGCGCCCTATCGCGGTCATGTGGCGGTGATGTCCTTCGACCCGCATTCACTCGCGGCGTTTCGCGCGCTCGCGCCGGCCCTCCCCCGCGGCCTCGTCGCCGAACGCTTCCAGGACCCGCATCATTGGTCGCAGCTCAAGCCCCTGCAGCGTTTTGCCATGCGTCATTTGCTCACCGCGGCCTTCGCCCGGCCCCACTTCATCGCCTACGATGTGAAGGCGCTGCCGGCGCTCGCACCGGCGCTCGCGCGTTCAGTGTTCGGGCTGCCGCTTCTGACCTGGACGGTGCGCAACGCCGCCGACCGGGAGCGCGCTGCGCGTTATGCGGATGCGATGATCTTCGAAGGAGTGGCGCCGTAAGCCATGGGCGATATCGAAAAGGCCGTGGTGCGGGTTGTCTCCCGCATCGCCGATGTGCCGGGTCCCGACTGGGACGCCTGCGCGCGCACAACTGAATCTAACCCATTCATAACGCATGCTTTTCTCTCCGCCTTGGAGGCGAGCGGATCGGCCGCGGCGGAGACCGGCTGGCTCCCCCGCCACCTTCTGCTCGAGGATGGCGCAGGCCGCCTCATGGGGGCGATGCCCTGCTATCTGAAGTCCCACTCCTACGGCGAATATGTCTTCGACCATGGCTGGGCCGACGCCTATGCGCGGGCGGGCGGCAGCTATTATCCGAAGCTGCAATCGGCCGTCCCCTTCACGCCGGTGACGGGCAAGCGCCTGCTCGTGCCCGAGGGTCCCGATAAGGCCGCGCGGGAAGCCATCCTCTTGCAGGCGGGCGCCACGCTCACCGAGCAATCGGGGGTATCGTCGCTGCACGTCACCTTCCTCACCGAGCCCGAATGGCAGCTCGCCGGCAAGCTCGGCTGGCTGCAGCGCACCGACCAGCAATTCCATTGGCGCAACGAGGGCTATGCGAGCTTCGAGGATTTCCTAAATGCGCTCGCCTCGCGCAAGCGCAAAGCCATCCGCAAAGAGCGCCGCGAGGCGCGCGAGGGCGGCATCGACATCGAATGGGTGACGGGGCGCGATCTCACCGAGGCCCATTGGGACGCCTTCTTCGCCTTCTACATGGACACGGGCTCGCGCAAATGGGGCATGCCCTATCTCAATCGCCGCTTCTTCAGCCTGATCGGCGAAAGCATGGCCGATCAGATCCTGCTCGTGCTCGCCAAGCGCGCGGGCCGCTACGTGGCGGGGGCGCTCAACATCATCGGCGCCGACACTCTCTATGGCCGCTATTGGGGCGCGATCGAGGAGCACCCCTGCCTGCATTTCGAAATCTGCTACTACCAGGCCATCGACTTTGCCATTGCGCACAAGCTCGCCCGCGTCGAGGCGGGCGCGCAAGGGGAGCACAAGCTCGCCCGCGGCTACCTGCCCACGCCCACTTACAGCGCTCATTACATCGCCGATCCAGGCCTCCGACGCGCAGTCGCCGACTACCTCAAGCGCGAGCGGATCGCGGTGGCGCAAGAGACGGCGTTGCTCGCCGAGGACTCGCCCTTCCGGCATGAGGCGGAGTGAAGCGCACTCCGCCGCTCAGACTGCCGCTAACCCTCGAGCACGAAAGAGATTTTGCCGTTGATGCGATATTTCTTGATCTTGCCCTTCTCGACCGTCGCCTCGAAATTCTCGATCCAGATCGAGCGGACATTGCGCACGCTGTCATTCGCCCGCCCCACCGCAATCTGCGCGGCGTCCTCCCAGCTCTTGTCGGACTCGGCCAGAACCTCGATCACTTTCAGCATGGTCATGGGACACTCCTTGGTCGTGCGTCAGGGGACTTGCCCGCCCTTCTTTCCGCTAACGGATAAAGCGTAGCTTAGCCTTGACAGGAATCAATGGAGGGAATGAGGCAAGAATACTGATCTTCTGACCCCGGTGGTTCGCTATAAGTTTCTGCTGGTGTTTACTGGATCGCCGGGTCGAGCCCGGCGATGACATGGAAGAGACAGGGACGCGCCATGGCCTACGATCCGAGCAACATCTTCGCCAAGATCCTCAAGGGCGAGATTCCCTGCCACAAGCTCTATGAGGACGACGACACGCTCGTCTTCCTCGACATCATGCCGCGCTCAGAAGGCCACGCGCTCGTCGTCACCAAGGAGAAGGCGCGCGATTTGTTCGACATCTCGCCTGAGGCGCTGGCCAAGCTGATGGCGGTGGTGAAGAAGCTCGCGCCCAAGATCCGCGACGCGGTCGGCGCGCAAGGGCGTGCTGATCCAGCAATTCAACGGCGCCACCGCCGGCCAGACCGTGTTCCACCTCCATGTCCACATCGTGCCGGTGAAGGAAGGCGTGCCACTTAAGCCCCATACCGGCCAGATGGCCGACCAGGGCGCGCTCGCCAAGACGGCGGAGAAGATCAGGAAGAAGCTCGAAGCTTGCACTCAGCGCGAGCCGAGCGGGACCTTGGGTACGGGGCTCGTGGCCGCCTTGCGCTTGGCGCCGCGGGTGCCGGAGGATCGCCGCGGACCACCGCGCTTCGGCTTGGCGGCCGCTACTCCACCGCCGCGCCCTGGGCGGGATCGGAGTCGCCCCCTTCCACATCCTCGGGGTCGCGCGGCTTGATCGGCGCATCGGGCTTCAGATATTCGAAGCCGAGCATGTCGGCGCCGTCCTTCTGCTCCACCAGCACGCGCACGATGCCGCCATCCTTGAGCTTGCCGAACAGGATCTCCTCGGCCAGCGGCTTCTTGATGTGCTCCTGGATCACGCGGGCGAGCGGCCGGGCGCCGAACTTGTCGTCATAGCCGCGCTCGGCGAGCCATTTATTGGCCTCCGGCGTGAGCTCGATGGTGATGTTGCGGTCGCCGAGCTGGGCCTCGAGCTGGAACACGAACTTCTCCACCACCTTGGAGATGACCTCCGGCGGCAGATTGGCGAACGGAATGATGGCGTCGAGCCGGTTGCGGAACTCCGGGCTGAACAGCCGCGTGATCGCCTCCTGATCGTCGCCCTCGCGCTTCGACCGGTTGAAGCCGATCGCGGCCTTGGCGAGGTCGGTCGCCCCGGCATTGGTGGTCATGATCAGGATCACGTTCTGGAAGTCGACGCGCTTGCCGTTGTGATCGGTGAGCTTGCCGTGATCCATGATCTGCAACAGGATGTTGAACAAATCCGGATGCGCCTTCTCGATCTCGTCCAGCAACAGCACCGAATGCGGATGCTGGTCGATGCCGTCGGTGAGCAGACCGCCCTGGTCGAAGCCGACATAGCCGGGCGGCGCGCCGATCAGCCGCGACACGGTGTGGCGCTCCATATATTCGCTCATGTCGAAGCGGAGCAGCTCGACGCCGAGCAGAAGCGCGAGCTGGCGCGCGACCTCGGTCTTGCCGACGCCGGTGGGGCCGGAGAACATGTAGCAGCCGATCGGCTTCTCCGGCTCGCGCAAGCCGGCGCGCGACAGCTTGATCGCGGCGGCGAGCGCCTCGATCGCCTTGTCCTGGCCGAACACGACCCGCTTCAAATCCTGGTCGATGGCGCGCAGCACCTCGGCGTCGGATTTCGACACCGTCTTGGGCGGAATGCGCGCCATGGTGGCGATGGTGGACTCCACCTCCTTCACCCCGATGGTCTTGCGCCGCTGCCGCTCGGGCAGACAGCATCTGCGAGGCGCCGGTTTCGTCGATCACGTCGATCGCCTTGTCGGGGAGCTTGCGGTCGTGGATGTATTTGGCCGACAGCTCCACCGCCGACTTGATCGCCTGGCTCGTATAGCGCACGCGGTGGAAGTCCTCGAAATAGGGCTTCAGCCCTTTGAGGATCTCGATCGCGTCGGGCACCGACGGCTCGTTGACGTCGATCTTCTGGAAGCGCCGGACGAGCGCCCGGTCCTTCTCGAAATGCTGGCGGTATTCCTTATAGGTGGTCGAGCCGATGCAGCGCAGCGTACCCGATTGCAGCGCGGGCTTGAGCAGGTTGGACGCATCCATGGCGCCGCCCGAGGTGGCGCCCGCGCCGATCACCGTGTGGATCTCGTCGATGAACATGATGGCGCCGGGATAATTCTCGATCTCGCGCATCACGGCCTTGAGCCGCTCCTCGAAATCGCCGCGATAGCGGGTGCCGGCCAAGCAGCGCGCCCATGTCGAGCTGGAAGATGGTGGAATCGGCGAGCACGTCGGGCACGTCGCCCATGACGATGCGGCGCGCGAGCCCCTCGGCGATGGCCGTCTTGCCCACGCCGGGATCGCCCACGAAGAGCGGGTTGTTCTTCTGCCGGCGGCACAGCACCTGAATGGTGCGCTGGATCTCCGGACCGCGGCCGATCAAGGGGTCGATGCGGCCGGCGCGCGCCTTCTGATTGAGGTTGATGCAATAGACCTCGAGCGCGTCGGCGCCGCGCTTCTTGTCCTCGCCGCCCTCCACCGTGGCCGCGTCGTCGTCGACGCCGCGCACCGTGCGCGGCTCGGACATGCCGGACCGCTTGGCGATGCCGTGGCTGATATAGTTGACCGCGTCAAAGCGCGTCATGTGCTGCTCTTGCAGGAAGAACGCGGCGTGGCTCTCGCGCTCGGCGAAGATGGCGACGAGCACGTTCGCGCCCGTGACCTCCTCGCGGCCCGAGGACTGCACATGGGCCACGGCGCGGTGAATCACGCGCTGGAAGCCGGCCGTCGGCTGGGCGTCGCCATGGGCATCGAGCACGAGCCCCGACAGCTCGCTGTCGATATAGCCGGTGAGCTTGTCGCGCAGCAGATCGAGATCGACGTCGCAGGCGCGCATCACCGCCGCGGCGTCGCGGTCGTCGATCAGGGAGAGAAGCAGATGCTCGAGCGTGGCATATTCGTGGCTGCGCTCATTGGCGTATTGCAGCGCGCGCCGCAAAGCCTGCTCGAGACTGGTCGAGAACGAAGCCACTTCGGTCCTACTCTTTCTCCATCGTGCACTGCAGCGGGTGCTCGTGCTGCCGGGCAAAGCTCGTCACCTGTGCTACCTTAGTCTCAGCGACCTCAAATGTGTAAACTCCACAGATGCCGACGCCCTTCTGGTGGACGTGCAGCATGATGCGGGTCGCCTCTTCCGGCGGCTTGTTGAAGAAGCGTTCGAGCACGTACACGACGAAATCCATCGGCGTGTAGTCGTCGTTGAGAAGCAGGACCTTGTACAGGCTCGGCCGCTTCGTCTTCGGACGCGTCTTGGTAATAATATGGGTGCCGGTGTCGTCGCCCCGGCGATTGTCGCCGTTTCGCGCCATCGTCAGTCCCTATGTGGCATCCCGTATTGCATTTTCCAAGGCAGGCAGTCGAACGTCCCGACCGCTATCCTGATCCATCCTGGTTGCTTCGCGCAAGCCCGGCGCAAGCCGGCTCGCCCGACCTTCAAGACTAACATAGCGGGAGTTGCCGACAGGAAAACGGCAAAAAAAAAGACCCGGGGTCGCGCCCCGGGCCTTTTTTTGTGGAAGGGTGAGCTGGACGCGAGCGTTAGCCGACCTTCTTCGCGAAGGCGACCTCGACCGGCTTGTAGGCGTCCTTGGCCAGGCCGACATACATCTCGCCAAGCTTGGACATCTCGGCCATGTACGTGTCGTAAGCCTTCTTGGCATACTGGGACTGAATCTCGATCGCCGCCTCGATGGACTTGGCGCCGATCAGCTGCTCGAAAGCGCGAGTCGAATCCTCGAACGCCTTCTTGGAATAGTCGGTGACCTCGGCGGCAATGGCCTGGAAGCCCTTGTTGACCTCACCGAACGAACGGACGGCCGCATCGAAGCCGTCTTTGCCTACTTTCTGGAACTCTTCGAAACCCTTGAGCATCGGAAACCCTCTTCGCAGGACCGCAGCGCGGTGGTGTGTTGCAGACGCGAACGGGTATATATGCATTGCACAATTATGGTCAACAAGAAATTTTTGCACCGCACAATAATTTTCCTTGCGAGAGCTTAACTCTTTGGCAATCGCCAGATTTTAGCCTCTTTGAGGACGCGTTGAGGCCCTGAGAGCGGGGTAAAGCAGGGCCTGACGGCGGGGATGCGCGGGGGAAACGCGCGAAGCCCCTGTCGAACGCGAGGGAAGGTTCGTCAGCGGGGGAAGGCCTTGGCCTTCATGTGGGTCGTTGGTTTGGCTTCAGCCTAATTCCTGGGCAGCGCAGTCGGCGCGGGTCGCGCTGGCGCTGATCGTGGCGCTCACGGCCATGCTCGCACCGTTGAGCGAGGCCGATGCGCGGTCGCGCCGATCGCGCGGCAGCGGCGGTGCCGCGGTCGCCGCCGCCATCGTCATCGACATGAATGCCGGCCGCGTCCTTTATACGCAGGCGCCGGACGCAGCGAGAGGCCCGGCCTCGCTGACCAAGATGATGACGCTCTACCTCCTGTTCTCTTATTTGCGCGCGGGCTCGATCACTCCCGATTCGGAGCTCGTGGTGACGCCCTATGCGGCGAGCCAGTCGCCGACCAAGCTCGGGCTGAAGCCCGGCGAGACGATCCGCGCCGCCGACGCCGTCAAGGCGCTCGTCACCCAATCCGCCAACGATGCCGCCGTGACCATCGCCGAGAATCTCGCCGGCACGGAGGAAAATTTCGCCCGCGTGATGACGGCGAAGGCCCATGCGCTCGGCATGACCGACACCATTTTCCGCAACGCCTCGGGTCTGCCCGACCCCGAGCAGGTCACCACGGCGCGGGACATGGCCATCCTGGCCGAGCATCTGATCCGCGATTTCCCCGAATATTATTCGGTGTTCGCGTCGAAGACCTTCGTCTATCGCGGCCGCGCCTTCCGCAACCACAACCATCTCCTATTCGGCTATCGCGGCACCGACGGCATCAAGACCGGCTATACGCGGGCGAGCGGTTACAACCTCGTGGCGTCGGTGCGGCGCGACGACAAGCACCTCGTCGCCGTGGTGCTGGGCGGCAGGACCGGCGGCCAGCGCGACGCCGCCATGCGCGCTCTCCTCGACAAGCACTTTCCTCAGGCGCTCGCCGGCACCTCCGCCGCGCCGGCCCTGGTGGCGCTCGCCAAGCCCGCGCCGCCGCCGCAACCGCCGGCACCACCGGCCGCGACGCGACCTGCCTTCGCCTTTGCCGATGCGGCTTCGGCGCCCGCCAAACCCGCGCTCGTCCAGGTCAGCGCGGTGCCAACGACGGCGGTCCCGCCGCCCGCGAGCCCGCCCAAGAGCCAGCCGAACAGCGACGGGACGGCGCTCGGCCCCTTCCACGTCCAGGTGGGCGCCTTCACCTCCGAGGCCGAGGCCGCGAGCCGGCTCGGCGAGGTGCAAAGCCGTGCCGCCAAGCTGCTGGACGGTCACCGCCCGGTCACGCTCAGCTTCCGCAAGGACGCGACCGACTGGTACCGCGCGCGCTTCGCCGGCTTCTCGCAAAACGACGCCAAGACCACTTGCGCCTCGCTCAAACGCATGGCGCTGGACTGCATCGTGATGCAGGCCAATTAGGCGCACGCCCGGGCCTATTTGCCGCCGAGCAGCACCTCTTTCGCCTCGTTGATCCGGGCCGCCAGATAGTTCGAGCCGCCCTGGTCCGGGTGCAGCTTCTTCATCAGCCGCCGATGGGCATCGCGGATCTCCTCCGCCTTGGCCCCGGGCTCGAGCCCGAGCACGGCGAAGGCCTCCTCGGCGCTCATGCGCCCGGCCCGAGCACGCGCCCCACGCGGCTCTTCGCGCGCGCCTCCCGCGGCGTCCTTCTCCCGCCAGCCTGAGAGGCGCCGGTCGAGATAGGCTTCGAGCAGCACCGCATCCTGGCCGCTTTGCGCGCGCAGCTCATCGAGCAGGAGCAGGAGCTCGGCCTCGCTCAACTCCGCCAGCGCGCGGCCGGCAAATTTTCCCTTGAGGCAGCGCCCCTCCATGCGGCCGCTGTCATGGTCGAGCTCCATCACCAGCCATTCGGTGCGGATCTCGGATTTCTGCCCGGGCGATTTGCGGCCCGTGCCGAATGAGCCGCCGAGGCCGAGGCTCCTTCCGCTCACGAGCGCAAAGCCAAACACGGCGAGCGGAATGGCGAGCAGCAGCGCCCCGCGCGCCGTGAGAAAGGCGGCAATCGCGAGCGCCACGACGCCGCCGAGCCTGCGCAAGAGCCCCGCCAGCCGCCGCGGATCGACAGTCGCGAACAGGCGCGCACCGAAGATGATGACGAGGAGAAGGAGAAGGCCGGCGAGGAAGAAGACCATGAGGTCTAACGTGTCAGCCGAGCTGCTCGAGCAGCCGCATGGCCGCGCCGCTCTTCAACTCTTCGCTCAAGGCGGCAAGCGCCTTGCGCCCGCCGCTGGCATAGACGGCGACCGCCTTGAGCAGCTCGCGCAATTGCTTGGCCGAGCCCGCGTCGAACGGGCAATAGGCGCCGCGCGTCAGCCGCGCGATCTCCTTGAAGGCGCGCTCCGCGCGCGGCTCGTGCCCCTCCTGGAACATGAACACCGGCACGCCGAGCAGGCCGAGCTCGCCCGCGCGCTTGCCGAGCTCATCCACATCCTCCTCCATGCAGTCGCCCACATAGACGAGGGCGCTGACCTTGGCCCGCTCGGCCTCGCGCCGCGCATGCGACAGCACTTTGCGGATTTGCGTGTAGCCGCCCTGGCAGGAGACCTGCCGCATCAACCGGGCGAGCGTATCGGGGTCGCGCACCCATTTGCTGGCGAGGCATTCGTCGAGACCCCGGAAATAGACGAGCTGCACGTCGAGCCCGCCGATTGCCTTCACCGCCTGGAACATGTCGGCTTGCAGCTCGAGCGCCATGTCCCAGGAGGGCTGCCGGCTCATGGTCGCATCCATGGCGAAGATGAGCCGCCCCTCGCCCGAGCCCGCGGGCTTAAGCGTCTTCACCCGGTCGAGAAAGGCCTCGACCTCGCTTGCGCTCGAGCGGGCAGCGCGGCGGGCGCTGCCATCCGCTCTCTCTGCCGGTGTTTTCGACCCTGCCGCCATGCGGCGCTGCCTCCATTCAGATCCTTGAGCTAAAGATGGACCCTCCGCCCGCGCGCGGCAATGTGCCTCGCGTCGGGCTCAGGCCTCGTCGGCGCCCGCGGCGAGCAGGCTCGCATTGCCCCCCGACGCCGTGAGGTCGGTGGAGCGCACCCGCTCGACCGCGAAACGCGCCAGGTAATGGGGCCCGCCGGCCTTGGGGCCCGGTGCCGGACAGGCCTTCGCCGCCGAAGGGCTGCACCCCCACCACGGCGCCGATCTGGTTGCGGTTGACGTAGAAATTGCCGACCTTCACCCGGCTCCCGACGAAATCGGCGGTCGCCTGGATGCGGCTGTGCAGGCCGAGGGTCAGCCCGTAGCCCGTGGCGTTGATCGCCTCGCACACCTCCCCGAGCCGGTCGCCGGGAAAGCGCACCACATGCAGGATCGGCCCGAACACCTCGCGCGTGAGCATGGCGAGCGACGGGATCTCGTAGATGGCGGGGGCGACATAGGTGCCCCGCGCCAGGTCCGCAGGCAGAGGCAGATCGATGAGCTCGCGCGCCTCGCGCCGCATCTTGTCCTTGTGAGCCTCGAGCGTCGCTTTCGCTTCCGCGTCGATCACCGGCCCCACATCGGTCGCGTAGTCGAGCGGATCGCCGATCTTAAGCTCCCGCGCCGCGCCGAGCAGCATGGCGAGCATGGCGTCGGCCACGTCTTCTTGCAGGAAGAGGACGCGGAGCGCCGAGCAGCGCTGCCCCGCGCTGTCGAAGGCGGAGCTGAGCGCATCATCCACCACCTGCTCGGGCAGCGCGGAGGAATCGACGATCATGGCATTGAGCCCGCCGGTCTCGGCGATGAGCGGAATGATGGGGCCGTCCCGCGCCGCCAGCGCCCGGTTGATGGCGAGCCCGGTGTCGGTGCCGCCGGTGAAAACCACGCCGTCGACGCGCGGGTCAGCCACCAGCGCCGCGCCGACAATCTCGCCCCGGCCGGGAAGAAAATGCAGCACGTCCGGCGGTACGCCCGCGCGATGCAGGAGCTTCACCGCGCGCGACGGCGGTAAGCGGCGTCTGCTCGGCAGGCTTGGCCACCACCGCATTACCGGCGCCGAGCGCCGCCGCCACCTGGCCGGTGAAGATGGCAAGCGGAAAGTTCCACGGCGAGATGGCGGCGAACACGCCCCGCCCATGCAGAGAGAGCTCGTTCTTCTCGCCCGTCGGCCCCGGCAGCAGCAGCGGCCCGGCAAATTGGCGGCGCACCTCCGCCGCGCTATAGCGCAGATGATCGACCGCCTCGCGGAGATCGCTCTGCGCATTGGCAAGCGTCTTGCCCGCCTCCCGCACCATGAGCCCCATCAGCGCCGCGCGGTCCGCCTCGAACAGATCGGCGGCGCGGTCGAGAATCTCCGCGCGCTTGGCGCCCCCTATTTCGTCCCAGGCGCCCGCCGCGCCCTTTGCCGCCGTCAGCGCCGCATCGATGGCGTCGGCATCGGCGAAGCGGCAAATGCCGACCACGACGCTTCGGTCATGGGGCGAGGTGATCTCGACCGCCTCGCCGCTTTGCAGCTCTTCGCCCGCCACGATCGGGCCGGCCGCGGCGGGCGCGGCAAGCGCCTCTTTGATGGCGGCAAGCAAGGGTCCCCGCACGCTCGGCTCCCAGAGCGGCAGGCCCAGACTGTTCCTCCGCTCGGGCAGAAACAGGTCGGGCGGGAGCGGGATCAGCGGATTGGCCTTGGGCGCGAGCGCCGCCGCCTTCTCCACCGGATCGGCGATGATGGCGGCGACCGGGGCCGCATCGTCGGCGATGCGGTTGACGAAGGAGGTGTTGGCGCCGTTCTCCAGAAGCCTCCGCACGAGATAAGCGAGCAAATCCTCATGCCCGCCGACCGGCGCATAGATGCGGCACGGTTTGCCGAGCCCCTCCTCCTTCACCACCTCGCGATGCAGCACCTCGCCCATGCCGTAAAGGCGCTGGAACTCGAAGTCGCGCTCCCCGGCGAGCACGGCGATGGCCGCGATGGTGTGCGCGTTGTGGGTGGCGAATTGCGGATAGAAGACGTCCTCGCGCGCGAGCAAGGCGCGCGCGCGCGGCGAGATAGGCGACGTCGGTATTGACCTTGCGCGTGAACACGGGGTAGCCGGCGAGCCCCGCCTCCTGCGCCCATTTGATCTCGCTGTCCCAATAGGCGCCCTTGACGAGGCGCACGGGCACGCGCCGGCCGCTCGCGGCGGCAATCTCCGCCAGCCAGTCGATCACGGGCAGCGCGCGCTTGCCGTAGGCCTGCACCGCGAGCCCGAGCCCGTTCCATCCTTCGAGCGCGGGGTCCGTGGCGAGCTTCTCGAACAAGGACAGGCTGAGCGCGAGCTTGTCGGCCTCCTCGGCGTCGATGGTGAGCGGCAACCACGCCGCCCGCGCCTGCATGGCCAGATCGCGCAAGCGCGGCAGAAGCTCCGCATGCAGCCGCTCCGCTTGCGCCGGATGATAGCGGGGATGGAGCGCGGAGAGCTTGACCGAGAGGCCGGGGCGCGCCATCAGCGCGGGCTCGCGTGCGCAAGAAGGGATGCCCGGCCTTGGCCGCGATGGCCGCGATCGCGTCCGTGTAGCGCGCCGTGTAGCGCTCAGCGTCCTCGGCCGTGCGCGCCGCCTCCCCCAGCATGTCGAAGGAGAAGCGGTAGCCGGCCTCCGTCGCGCTGTCCGGCATTGGCCAGCGCTTCCTCGATGGTCTGCCCCAACACGAACTGCCCACCGAGAATGCGCATGGCCTGGCGCAACGCCTGGCGGATCACCGGCTCGCCGCTGCGGCCGACGAGGCGCTGCACCGCGCTGCCAAGATCGCGGCCTTGGCTCTCGCCCCAATCGACCACGCGCCCGGTGAGCATCAGCCCGAAGGTCGAGGCATTGACGAGCAGCGAGTCCGAATGACCGAGATGCCGCGCCCAATCGCCGCTGCCCACCGTGCCCGCGATCAGCCGGTCGGCGGTCCGGGCGTCGGGAATGCGCAGCAGCGCCTCGGCGAGACAGAGCAGCAGCACCCCCTCCTCGCTCGATAGCCCATATTCGTGCAGGAACGAATCGACGCCGCCCGCCTCGCCGCGCCCGGCCCGTGCCGCCGTCACGAGATCGGCCGCGATCGTCTCGATGCGCCGCTGCTCCGCCGCGCTCATCCGCGCTTGCTCGATCAGGGCGTCGACGAGCGGGCCTTCCTCGGCAAGGAGCGCCTTGCCGATCGCATTCTGGCCCCGATGTCGGCTGCGGCTCAAAACGGTTCGCCCATTAATCCTTTTCTAAGCAAAACAGCGTGAAATACGCATGGTTCAGTTCAGTACAGAGGGAACTCAGTCATGCGCATCGTTCTAGCCATCGTCGCCCTGGCCGCGTCGGCCATGTTGGGCGGCTGCTTCCATCACAGTGCAGTCTACACCGCAGAGGCGCTTCCGCCGCCCCCGCCGCTTTCCGCCCCACCCATGAAATAGGCTGATAGGCGCGTCACCCGCCTTCGCCCCTTGCATCCGGCGACGCGCCTTTCGATGTCCCCCCGTGACGTCTCACCCTGAGGCTTGGCCTCCTGGCTTGCCTCAGGGTGGAGGCCCCCGCCCCGGCATTGGCGGCCGCCTTACGGGGCTGCTATCGTCGCCACCGACGTCAATCCTCGCGGCGGAACCCGAAGTGCCCACCCCGATCCCGACCGTCCGCACGGTCCACGACTTGCGAGCCCGCATTGCCGAATGGCGCAAAGCGGGTGAAACCGTCGCGCTCGTGCCCACCATGGGCGCGCTCCATGCGGGCCACCTCTCCCTCATCGACGTCGCCAAGAACCATGCCGACAAGGTCGTCGTCTCGATCTTCGTCAATCCCATCCAGTTCGGCCCGCGCGAGGATCTGGCGCGCTACCCCCGCGAGGAGGCGGCCGACCGGGACAAGCTCGCGGCAACCGGCGCTCATCTCCTCTATGCCCCGAGCCGCGAGGAAATGTACCCGCCGGGCTTCGCCACCAGAGTGAGCCTGCCGAGCCTCACCCAAGATCTGTGCGGCGCGGCGCGGCCCAATCATTTCGAGGGCGTGGCCACGGTCGTGACCAAGCTCCTGCTGCAAGCCGCCCCCGACATCGCGGTGTTCGGCGAGAAGGACTATCAGCAGCTCCTCATCATCAAGCAGCTCGTCCGCGATCTCAACATCGAGGTCGAGATCGTGCCGGGCCCGATCGTGCGCGAGGCGGACGGGCTCGCGCTCTCCTCGCGCAACGCCTATCTCTCGGCGTCCGAGCGCAAGACGGCGCCGATCCTGTTCAAGACCTTGAGCGAGGTGGCTGCCGAGCTCGCCCAAGGCGGCGGCTGCGACAGCGCGGCCGAGGCCGGGCGCTTCAAGCTCGAGGCGGCGGGGTTTCGCGTCGACTATGTGGCGATCCGCGATCCCGAAACGCTCGCCCCGATTACCGGTCCCCTCAAAGGTCCGGCGCGCGTGCTCGGCGCCGCCTATCTCACCAAGACGCGGCTGATCGACAACGTGGCCGTGCCGTTCAAGAAATAGGCCTCAGCCGTCGATGAGGCGAAGCTCGCGCAGCACGGCGCGCATGGTCGGAGGCATGTCGTTATCGGTGTCCGCGACCGCGCCCCGATCGGGCGGCGCGTCGGCGGCGGACAAATAGCGCCAGCCTTGAAAGGCGCGCCGCGCCTGTGCCCGCGTGGCGACGAGCTCATGATCGAGCACGATCGCGCAGCATGGGCTGCCGTCGTCCTTAACGTCCGGCACGAGGTCGAGCACGCGCTGGCGCACGAGCACGAAGCCCTTGATCACCCAATAGAGCGAGCCGCCCTTGAGCAGCTCCTGGCGCCGCCTTGGCGTCTGCAAGGTGCGGTGACGCAGCTCCGGCCTTTTGCCCTCCTTGCGCAAGCGCGCAAGCCTCTCGACCTGCCAATCCTTCAACTCCTGGACCGTGTCGACGCCGACGCAAAGCTTGAGGAGATGAACCGGCATGGGCCTTTTCCCGCGGCGCTCACTGTTGACGCCGCCGTGAAGCGGAGTGAGGCCCCCGTGACGCAAGCGTGAACAGGAGTGACGCAGGGCCGCATCGGATCACGGCTATAGCTCGTCTTGGCGGCCTTCCGCCACATACGCCTCGCAACAATGCACAGGAGAGGAAGATGAAGCTCACCCAGAAATCCGGCGCCACGATTGCCATGACCGCGGCCGCCCTGATCATCTCGGGCGCGACCCTGATCGGCGCCGCCACGGCCGACACCGTCAAGGGCCAGTGCTTCGGCGTCAATGGCTGCAAGGGCCAGGGCGCCTGCAAGAGTGCCAAGAACGACTGCAAGGGCCACAATGCCTGCAAAGGTCAGGGCTGGCTCGCCATGACCGCGGAAGAGTGCAACGGCCAGAACGGCCAGTTCCAGCCGAGCTAACACTCTAAGGACGCCGGCCGGCCGCAAGACGCGGCCGGCCACCCTCGGCCCAAGCTTTGGAGCTGCAGCGATGAGCACGACCAAGCCTCCCTTTCTCGGATTTGGCCTCGGCCTCCGGCCCCAGCATTATGCGGAGATCCTGGACGGCGCGCCCAAGGTCGATTGGTTCGAGGTGATCTCGGAGAACTTCATGGTGCGGGGCGGCCAGCCTCTGCGCATGCTCGATCAGATCTGTGAGCGCTACCCCGTCGTCATGCACGGCGTCTCGCTCTCCATCGCCTCGACCGCGCCGCTCGACCTCGATTATCTGCAGAAGCTGAAGACCCTCGCCGCGCGCGTCCATCCCAAATGGATCTCCGATCATCTGTGCTGGACGGGCGTCCATGGCGTGAACCTGCACGACCTCCTGCCCATCCCCTACACCGAGGAGGCGCTCGATCACGTGGTCGACCGCGTCACCCAGGTGCAAGATTTCCTCGGCCGGCGCCTGACGCTGGAGAACGTCTCGAGCTACGTGACCTTCGGCCAATCGGAAATGACGGAGTGGGAGTTCGTGACCGAGGTCGCCAACCGCGCCGATTGCTGGCTCCTATTCGACGTCAACAACGTCTATGTGAGCGCCTTCAATCACGGCTTCGACGCGGCGGCCTTTCTCCGCGGCGTGCCGCGCGACCGCGTGGTGCAGTTCCATGTGGCGGGCCACAGCCACGAGGAGAGCCACATCGTCGACACCCACGACCATCCGGTCTGCCCCGAAGTGTGGGATCTCTACCGCGCCGCCGTCGACCATTTCGGCCCGGTCTCGACCATGATCGAGCGCGACGACAACATCCCGCCGCTGGCCGAGCTCGTCGACGAGCTTGATCATGCCCGCGGCATCGCCACCGAGGTGCTGGGCGCGGAGCGGTTGGGAGCCGCGGCGTGAACAGCCTCAAAGACCTGCAAGACCGCTTCCAGCGCGGGCTGCTCGCAGGCGACGACACGGTCCTGGCCGAGATCAAGGACGGCGAGCGCGAGGACCGCACCGTCCTGTTCGGCGTCTACCGCAACGCCTATGTGCTCCGCCTCATGGAGGTGCTGGGCGAGGATTACGAGCAGCTGCACGCTTATGTGGGCGACGCCGCCTTCGCCACGCTCACCCGCGCCTATATCGCCGCCTATCCCTCCGACCGCAGAAGCGCGCGCGATTTCGGCCGCCATATGCCGCGCTTCCTGGGTGAGACCGAGCCTTACGCCAGACACAAGGAGCTGGCCGAGATCGCCGCGATCGAAAAGGCGCTTGGCGACGCCTTTGACGGGCCGGACGCCGAGCCCTTGACCATGGAGCGCCTGGCCGCGCTCGCGCCGGAGGATTGGCCGCGCCTCGTCTTTACGCCCCATCCGACCGCGATCCGCCTGAGCCTCCAGACCAACGCCGCCGATCTGTGGACCGCCTTGCACGGCGAAACCGCACCCCCCAAGCCGCGGCAGCTTGGCGAGCCCGAAGCCGTCATTGTCTGGCGGCAAGAGTTCATGGCCCGCTTCCGCCGCCTGCCGCCTGAGGAGGCCATGATGTGGAACGAGGCCGCGCAAGGCGTGTGCTTCGGCGTGCTGTGCGAGATGGTGGCGACCTTCGGCGGCCCCGACGGTGCCGAGCTGCGCGCCGCCTCCTATCTCAAAGGCTGGGTCGACGCAGGCATGCTGGCGAGCTGCCGGACGGCGTAGCGCAGAGATCGCAGCCCGAGGCGGGCTCAAGGTCCCGGGAACAGCGTGTCGATGCGGCCGGTCACCCAATAGGCGAACAGCCCCACCCATTCGCGCATGGCGATGTCCACCCGCCGCAATCCTTCGGACACCTTGTCGAAGGGCCGCGTCAAATCGGCCGTCCCCCGCGTGCGGTAATCCACCGGCCATGGCTCGACCTTGAGCCCCGCTTTGCGGAACACGCCCATGGCGCGGGGCATGTGATAGGCCGAAGTGATCAGGAGCCAGCGGGAGTCCGGGCCGAGCAGGTTCTGCTCGCCGAGCATGGTTTTGAGGAAGGTCGCGTTCTCATAGGTGTCGCGGGACTTGTCTTCCAGGATCAGCCGGTCGGGAGCGATCCCGAGGCCTATAAGCAGCGGCCGCTCGCCCTCCGCTTCGCTGTCGCTCGAATAGAGGATGCCGGTATTGCCGCCGCTGAAGGCGACCTTCGCCTCAGGGAAGCGCTTGGCGAGCAGCACCGTCTCATAGACGCGCTCGGCGGCCTCGTTCAGCGCCGGCACGCCGCGCGCTTTGCCGACGAGGCGGTCGTCGGCGCCGCCCAGCATGATGAGGCCCGTCGGCGCGGGGCCCGCGGCAAGATCGGCGCGCGGGAAACGGTCCTCGAGCGGCAGGATCAGCGCATTGCCGAGCGGCGAAAGGCCCGCAACCAACAGAAGGACCGCGCCGGCGCTTACGAAGCGCCGCCCCCACCGTGCCCATCCTGTCCAAATCAGAATGGCGCCGTAGCCGATGAGAAGCGCGATCAGCGTCGAGGGTTGGGCAACGAACCACAGCACTTTGGCGAGATAGAAAAACATGCGCGTATCCGAAATGTCGTGGGATTAGCCGAGCCAGAGCGCCGCCAAGCCGAGAAAGGCGAAGAAGCCGACGCAATCCGTCATCATGGTGACGAACACGCCCGACGCGATGGCGGGATCGAGGTCGAGCGCGGAAAGACCGAGCGGAATGAGGATCCCGGACAGCGCCGCGACCAGGAGGTTGATGATCATGGCCGCCCCGATGACGAAACCGAGCTGGCCGCTGCCGAACCAGAAAAAGGCAATCGCCCCCATGATCACGGCGAAGAGCAGGCCGTTGAGCAGCCCGACCACGGTCTCGCGGCCGATGACGCGCATCGCGTTCACCGGGCCCAGATCTTGGGTCGCGAGCGCGCGCACCGCCACGGTCATGGTCTGCGTGCCGGCATTGCCGCCCATCGAGGCCACGATCGGCATCAGCACGGCAAGCGCCACCATCTGCTCGATGGTGGCGTCGAACAGGCTGATCACGAGGGAGGCGAGAATGGCGGTGCCGAGATTGACGAACAGCCAGATGAACCGCCGCTTGGTGGTCTCCAGCACGGGATCGGAAACCGACTCGCCCGCCACGCCGCCGAGCCGCAGGATGTCCTCGCCCGCCTCTTCTTGGATGACCTCGACGATATCGTCGGCGGTGATGACGCCGACGAGCCGCCGATCGGCATCGACCACCGGCGCCGAGGTGAGGTTATAGCGCTCGAACAGCCGCGCCACCTCCTCCTGATCGGACTCGACTTCGATCGGATGGATGTCCTGGTCGGTGATGGCTTCGATGGTCACCGGCCGCTGCGTGCGCAGCAGGCGATAAAGGGCGACCGAGCCGATGAGGTGATAGGACGGATCGACGACGAACACCTCGTAGAAGCGGTCGGGCAGGTCGGCGGTGGTCCGCATGTGATCGATCGTCTGCCCCACCGACCAGAAAGGCGGCACGGCAATGAGGTCGGTCTGCATGAGGCGACCGGCCGAGTCCTCGGGATATTCGAGGCTGCGCTCAAGCGCTGCCCGCTCGAAGGAGGGCAGCTTGGCGAGGATGTCGGATTGCTCCTTCTTGTCGAGGTCCTCGATGAGGTAGACGGCCTCGTCGGAATCGAGCTGCTGCAGCGCCTCGGCGACCTTCTCGTTCGGCATCGCCTCGAGCACCTGGTCGCGCACGCCCTCGTCGAGCTCGGACAGCGCCGACGCGTTGAAGTCGCGGCCAAGGGTGGCGATGAGGGGCTCGCGCTGCTCGGGCCGGAGCAGCTCGATCAGATCGGCGAGGTCGGCTTCGTGCAGCGGAAGCGCGAGCTCGCGCACGCGGGATTTGTCGCCGGCCTCGAGCGCGGCCTCGACGGCGTGGAGGAAGTCGGGCCGCAGCGCCCCCTCCTCGTCGCGCAACTGAACTTCGCCGGCGGCGTCCTGCATCCGTTGTCCGATCGCCGTAATTGAGAAATCAAGCGGGAGCGTCGCGCCGAACTGACCGGAACCGGGAACGCGCGGGGAAGCGCGTTGCCGCCTCCGGCCTGCGACCAAAGGCGCTTCGCGGGCGCAACTAGACCCTTGTTTTGTGCAAATCTCCAGCCAAAAATAGCCGGACTCGGGGGACTGAAGGCGGGCAATGGTATCGCGTCGCTTGGCGCCGGCCCTGGCGCTGCTTCTCATCGCGGCTTGCTGGCGGGGAGCCTCGGCGCAAGAGGCGGAGACCTGCCCCGGCAACCCGCATGCGCTCGGCGTCTCGCGCGTCATCGAGGTCGATCCCACCGGCGGACCCCGCTACGGCACGTTCCAATATCCGTCGACGCTCGACCTCAGCCCCATGGAGGTGGTGCTGACCTTCGATGACGGGCCGAGCCCGCGCACGACCGAGAAGGTGCTCGACGCGCTCGACCAGCATTGCGCCAAGGCGACTTTTTTCGAGGTCGGCAAATGGGCCGCGGCCTATCCCGGGCTGACCAAGGAGGTGGCCGACCGCGGTCATACGGTTGCCTCCCACAGCTACTCCCATCCACGCAATCTCGGCCATCTGCCGCTCGATCAAGCGGAGCAGGACATCGACCGCGGCTTCGCCGTGCTGAAGGAAGCCTCGGGAGGACGCGTGGCCCCCTTCTTCCGCTATCCCGGTCTCAATAATTCCGACACGCTCAACGCCTATCTCGGCAGCCGCAACATCGCCATCATCTCCTGCGACATCGGCACCGACGATTGGATGCTGATCGGCGCCGATCAGATCGTGAAGCGCACGCTCGCCCGGCTCGAAAGCAAGGGCAAAGGCATCATCCTGTTCCACGACACCGAGACGGCGACGGCGCGCGCCCTGCCGCTGCTGCTCGATGAGCTGCAGAAGCGGGGCTATCGCCTCGTGCATATGGTGGCGAAGGCGGACGGCGTCGCCGCTTTGAAGCCCCAAGAGGGCGCCGCGCTCAAGACACCCTAAGCCTTAAGAGAGAATGGTGCGGTCGAGAGGACTCGAACCTCCACGAGCAAGCTCACAGCGACCTCAACGCTGCGCGTCTACCAGTTCCGCCACGACCGCAAGGAATTCCCGAAGCTTCGGCCCCGGATATGGCTATAGGCTACCCCAGCGGCAAGCGCGTGCGGGGGCCTGCTGCCTTAGCAAACCTCCGATAGGGGTGCAAGGTTGGGCTTGGAACTGGCCCCCGGCAGCCTATGCTGGGACCGCCATGAATATGCACGCAAGGCAAAGAGCGCCTTCTCCCGCGGCCCACGCGCGCGAAATAGAGTGGCTGCGGAGCGGAGCTCCCATCCCCTACCCCGAGGCGCTCGCGGCCATGGACGCGCGCGTGGCCGCTATCGCCCGCGGCGAGGCCTCCGAATGCGTGTGGCTGCTGGAGCACCCTCCCCTCTATACCGCCGGCACGAGCGCGCTGCCCTCCGAGCTGCTCGCGCCCGGCCGCCTGCCCGTATTCAGAAGCGGCCGCGGCGGACGCTTCACCTATCACGGCCCCGGCCAGCGCGTTGCCTATGTGATGCTCGACCTTTCGACCCGCGCCCGCGACGTGCGCGCCTTCGTGACCGGGCTCGAAGATTGGCTGCTCGCGGCGCTGGCGCGCCTCGGCGTGGAGGGCGAGCGCCGCCCGGGCCAGATCGGAATCTTCGTGGACGGGCGCGAAGATCGCGAGCATCGGCGTGCGCGTGCGCCGCTGGGTGAGCTTCCATGGCGTGAGCCTCAATGTCGATCCGGACCTGACCCATTTTGCCGGCATCGTGCCTTGCGGGCTCAAAGACACCCCCGTCACGAGCCTCGCCGCGCTCGGCGCCGAGACCGACATGGACAAAGTCGACGCGGCCCTCCGCGCTGCCTTCCAGCCTGTGTTCGGCGAGACGTCCCTCACGCCGTCGGCAGCACCTTGAAGCCGGGCGCCACCGTGCCCCCTTCATGCATCACGACCACGTCCTCGACCTCCGCGTCGGGCGGCCCGTCGGCGCAGCGCTTCAGCATCGCCTCGACCTGGCTCGCCGGGCCCGAGAACACCGCCTCCACGCTGCCGTCGCGGCAATTGCGCACCGAGCCGTCGAGGCCGAGGCTGCGCGCAACCCGCTCGGTCCAGGCGCGGTAGAACACGCCCTGCACCCGGCCTTCGATCCTCACCGTGACGGTCTTGATCGGATCGGTCCGCCGCGTCTCGTCCTTGCCTGACATGGCTTCAGGATGCGCCCGCGCGGAGCCTCAGGCAAATTCCAGGATCACCGCATCCACATTGAGGCTGTCCCCGGGCTTGGCCAGCACCTTGGCCACCGTCCCGTCGCGCTCGGCGCGCAGCACGTTCTCCATCTTCATCGCCTCGACGATGCATAGCGCGTCGCCCGCCGCCACCTCCTGCCCCTCGCTCACATTGAGCGAGACGACGAGGCCGGGCATGGGACAGAGCAGAAGCTTGGAGGTATCCGGCTTCTCCTTCACCGGCATGAGCGCGAGCAGCGCGGCTTCCGCCTCGGTATAGACCCGCGCCTCGACCTCGATGCCCTGATAGATGAGCCGGACGCCGTTCAGGATCGGGCGCACCTGCACCGCGGCAGCCTTGCCGTTGATGGTGCCCTCCCACACCGGCGCGCCGAACCACCAGGACGAGGCCAGACGAACCTCGCGCGGCTTCTTGCCCTTTGCACCGAAGGAGACGACCGTCGCCTCGCCCTCCGCCGCCACCGTGACGCGTTCGCGCTGCCCTTCCAGCTCGACGATGCGGATCTCGGCAAAACGCACGGGCTCGCCAAACATCTGCTGGGTGATGGCGCGGCGCCGCTCATTGCTCAAATGATCGATGGCCGCCGCCACCGCCACGAGCGCGTCCCGCGCCGCGCCCTCCGGCACCGGCGCCGTGAACCCTTCCGGGAACTCCTCGGCGATGAATTTGGTGGACAGCCTCCCCTCCCGCCAGCGCGCATTGCGCATGAGCACGGCGAGGAACGGGATGTTGTGGCGGAAGCCGTCGATGGCGAAGGCATCGAGCGCGGCGCCCATGGCGTCGATGGCGGCGAGCCGCTTCGGCGCGTGGGTGACGAGCTTGGCGATCATCGGGTCGTAATAGACCGAGATCTCGCCCCCCTCCTCGACGCCGCTAATCGAGCCGCGTGGTGACGCCGCGGGCCGTGCCCTGCCATGGCGGCCGGAAGCGCACGAGCCGCCCCGTGGAGGGCATGAAATTGCGCGTCGGGTCCTCGGCATAGATGCGCGCCTCGATCGCCGAGCCTTCGAGCTTCACGTCCTTCTGCTTGAGGCGGAGCTTCTCGCCCGCCGCCACTCTGAGCATCTCCTCGACGAGGTCGAGCCCGGTGACGAGCTCGGTTACCGGATGCTCCACCTGCAGCCGCGTATTCATCTCCAGGAAATAGAAATGGCGGTTCCGGTCGACGATGAACTCGACGGTGCCGGCGGAATCGTAGCCCACGGCCTTGGACAAGGGCGACCGCTTGCGCGCCCATCGCCGCGCGGGTCTTGTCGTCGATGAACGGGCTCGGCGCCTCTTCGAGCACCTTCTGATTGCGCCGCTGGATCGAGCATTCGCGCTCGCCCAGATGGATCACATTGCCATGCTTGTCGCCGAGCACCTGAATTTCGATGTGGCGCGGCTCCTCGATATATTTCTCGATGAACACGCGGTCGTCGCCGAAGCTCGATTTCGCCTCCGACTTTGACGCGGCGAAGCCTTCCGCCACCTCCTTCTTGCTCCAGGCGACGCGCATGCCCTTGCCGCCGCCGCCGGCCGAGGCCTTGATCATCACCGGATAGCCGATCTCGTCGGCGATCTTCACCGCCTCCTTGGCGTCGGCGATGACGCCGAGATGGCCCGGCACGGTGGAGACCTTCGCCTTCGCCGCGAGCTTCTTCGATTCGATCTTGTCGCCCATGGCCTCGATGGCCTTGGGATTCGGGCCGACGAAGACGATGCCGGCCTCCTCGAGCGCGCGCGCGAAGGCCGCGTTCTCCGACAGGAAGCCATAGCCCGGATGGACGGCATCGGCGCCCGTCGCTTTGGCGGCGGCCACGATCTTCGCGATGTCGAGATAGGATTGGGCGGCCTGCGCAGGGCCGATGCAGACGGCCTCGTCGGCCATGTCCACATGGAGCGCGTCGCGGTCGGCTTCGGAATAGACGGCGACGGTGGCGATGCCGAGCCGTCGCGCCGTCTTGATGATGCGGCAGGCGATTTCGCCCCGGTTGGCGATCAGAAGCTTGGCGAACATGAACTCCCCGCGAGCCCTTAGCTCGGCTCTTCTAGAGGCTTGGCGGGGATGAGTAAACCGGTGCTATTCGGCGGCAGGGCGTCAACGGCTTCCGCTTGGGCGCCCGCCGGCCCCTTTCGCCCCCCGGCCTCCTCCGCGCTCTTGGCGGCCTCTGCCGCCGAGCTGAAGGCCAGCACCTCGGCCGAATGCCCTTCCGCGGGCGGCGCCTCGGGCTCCCCCGGGAACAGGACCCCGGCCTCGGCGGCGGCATCCAACTCCTCCAGCGTCTCGGGCTCCGGCGCACCGGAGGCCTTTTCCGCAGCGTCCGCCGCGGCGGCCGCGGCCTTCAGCCGCTGATGGTCCTTGGCGAGGAAGGTATAGATCGCCGGCGTGACGAACAGGGTGAACAGCGTGCCGACCACCATGCCGCCGGCGATGACGAGCCCGATGTCGAACCGGCTCGCGGCGCCCGCGCCCCGCGCGATCAGGAGCGGCACCATGGCGACCACCATGGCGGCCGTGGTCATGAGGATGGGCCGGAGCCTGATGGCCGCCGCATGCTCGATCGCCGCCGCGCGCGAATAGCCCTGCTCCTCCTGCAGCTTGTTGGCGAAATCCACCATCAAGATGCCGTGCTTGGAGATGAGCCCGATCAGGGTGACGAGCCCGATCTGCGTATAGATATTGACCGTGGCGAGCCCGGCATTGAGCGGCAAGAGCGCGCCGAACATCGAGGTGGGCAGCGCGATGAGGATGATGAACGGGTCGCGGAAGCTCTCATATTGGGCGGCGAGCACGAGGAAGATCACGATCAGCGCGAACACGAAGGTGTAGACGAGCGTGTTCCCTTCCTGCACGAATTGCCGGCTCTCCCCCTGGAAGTCGTAGGAGAACCCTTCCGGGAAGCTTTCCGCCTTCTGCTTGAGGAAGTCGATGGCCTCCCCCACCGTGCGCCCGGGGAACGGCACCGCCGACAGCGTCGCCGAATTGAGCTGCTGGAAATTGGTGAGCGCGTTCGGCTGCACCGTCTTCGTCACCGTGGCGACGTTGGACAGCGGCACGAGCGCGCCGGACGCGGTGCGGATCTGGTAGCGGGTGAGCCAGCTCTCGTTCACCCGGTAGTCGCGCGGCACCTGCGGGATCACGCGATAGCTCCGCCCATACAGGTCGAACAGATTGACATAGTTGCCGCCGAGCAAAGTGGCGAGCGAGTCGCCGATATCGGCCATGGAGATGCCGAGCCGGTTCGCCTTGTCGTGGTCGATGTGAAACTCGATTTGCGGCGTCTCGAAGCGGAGATCGGAATCGGAGAAGATGAACAGCCCGCTCTCGCGCGCCGATTTCTCCACATCGGCAAGCACGTCGGCGAGCTGGCGGAAATCGCTGGTCGTGGTGATCACGAACTGCACCGGCGGACCGCCGGTCGATCCCGGCAACGCCGGCGGCGAGAAGGACAGCGCCAGCGCGGGCGCGAGGCTGGAAATCTTGGGCGAGAGATCCTGCAGCACGGCCTTCTGATTGCGCTCCCGCTCGCCCCACGGCTTGAGCAGGATGCCGGCGAAGCCCTGATGCACGTCGCCCATGCCGTTGATGGTGAAGACGTGCTCCTTCTCGGGCACGCTGCTATAGACGCGATAGAGCTGCTGCGTCGCGTCCTCGAGATAATCGAGATTGGCATATTGCGGCGTCTTGATGAGGGTGAACAGGATGCCCTGATCCTCCTCCGGCGCGAGCTCCTTCTGCGTCGTCATATACATGATGCCGGTGCCGGCGATCACGCCGGCGAGCACGAGCAAGGTCACCGGGCGATATTTCAGGGTGCGGCCGAGCCGCCGTTGATAGCGCCGCTTGAGCCTCTCGAAGCTGCGGTCGAGCAAGCCGGTGAAACCGCCACCGCCATTCCGGCGTTATGGGCCTTGAGCAGGCGCGAGCACATCAT
The DNA here is from genome assembly GCA_963792045.1 of uncultured Alphaproteobacteria bacterium. GTDB lineage: Bacteria > Pseudomonadota > Alphaproteobacteria > Rhizobiales > Methyloligellaceae > Methyloceanibacter. The sequence continues at coordinate 405,532 of CAWBUT010000011.1, read as the reverse complement.
GGGCGAGAGCGTGAGCGCGATGACCCCGGACACGATCACGGCGCCCGCGAGCGTGAAGGCGAATTCGCGGAACAGAGCGCCGGTCAGGCCCGACACGAAGCCGATCGGCGCGAACACGGCGGCGAGCGTGATGGTCATGGCGATGACCGGATAGACGATCTCGCGCGCGCCCAGGAGCGCCGCCTCGAACGGCTTCTTGCCCTCCTCGATATGCCGGTAGATGTTCTCCACCACCACGATGGCGTCGTCGACCACGAGCCCGATGGCCAGCACGAGCGCGAGCAGCGTCATCAGATTGATGGAGTAGCCGAGCGCCAGCAGCAGCCCGAGCACGCCGATCAGCGACAGCGGGATGGTGACGATGGGGACGATGGTCGAGCGCAAATTGCCGAGGAACAGAAAGATCACCACGATGACGATCAGCGTCGCCTCGCCCAAGGTCTTCACCACCTCCCACAGCGAGGCGCGGATGAAATTGGTGGCGTCATAGGCGATGGCCGCTTCGAGGCCCGGCGGCAGCTCGCGCTGAATTTCCGGCACCATTTTGCGCACGTTGCTGATCACCGTCAGCGGATTGGCGGTGGGCGTGGCGTAGACGCCGATGAACACCGCCTTCAACCCGTCGAACACCGACGAGGAGTCGGAGCTTTGCGGCCCAAGCTCGATGGTCGCCACGTCGCCCAAGCGCACCAGCGCGTCGCCGCGGTTCAGCACCACGAGGCGGCCGAACGAGGCCGGGTCGGTGAGCGAGGTCTTGGCGTCGATATTGGTCTGCACGAAATCGGCCTTCACCTGGCCCGGCGCCGAGGTGAAATTATTGGCGGCGAGCGCCCTCTTCACGTCGAGCGGCGTGACGCCGCGCGCGGCCATGCGGTCCGGATCGAGCCAGATGCGCATGGCGAACACCTGGCCGCCGAGGATTTCCGCATTGGCCACGCCGTCGATGGTCTGCAGCTTCGGCTGCACCACGCGGTTCAGGTAATCGCTGATCTGCGAGCCGTTCATCACCTTGGAGTTGAACGACAGATACATGAGCGCGTAGCCGTCGCCGGTCTTCTTGGTGACGACCGAATCGTCGGCCTCGCGCGGCAGAATGCCCTTCACCTGCGCCACCTTCGACAACACGTCGGTCATGGCCCGGTCGGGATTGGCGTCGAGCTTCAGATTGAGCGTGACCGTGCTCACATTCTGCGTCGACGTCGACACCAGCGTGTCGATGCCTTCCGTGCTCGCCACCGCCTGCTGGATCGGCACGGTGATGAAGCCCTGGATGAGATCGGCATTGGCGCCGGGATAGGTCGTGCTGACGGTGATGGTGGTGTTGGAAAGCTCCGGATACTGACGAATTGGCAGCTTGAACCCGGCCTGCGCCCCGATGAGCAGGATCAGCAGGCTCACCACACTGGCAAGCACCGGCCGCTTGATGAAAATGTCGGTGAAGCGCATGGGAAGCCTACTGCTTGGGCAGTTCCGCCGGCGGCTTGAGCGCCTGGCTGTTGTCGACCTTGACGGGAGAGTCGGGGTGCAGCTTGAGCTGGCCGCTCGTCACCACCTCCTCGCCCTGCTTCACGCCCTCGACGATGGCGACGCGGTCGCCTTGCACCGGGCCGACGCGCACGAAGCGCCGCTCCACCACCAATGACCGCTCGGCCGCCGCGGCGGCGCCCGGCTCGGCCGGCTTGGGCGGCGCCTCCTTCACGACCCAGACGCTGTCGCCATAAAGGCCATAGGTGAGCGCCGTGCGCGGCACGGTGACGAGCGGCTTCGGCTCCCCTTCGAGCACCGCCGCATTGGCGAACATGCCGGGCAACAGCTCGGTGATCGGCGTTGGGCAACCGTCCCCGCACCATGAGCGTGCGGCTCTCCTGATTGACGCGGGCGTCGAGCGCCTCGACCTCGCCCTTGAACGTGACGCCCGGATAGGCATCGACGCTGAGCTCGATGGGCGAGCCCACTTTGAATTTGCCGAGCTCGCCTTCCGGCATCGGGAAGTCGATCCAGATCGGATCGAGCGCCTGCAGCCACACGAGCGACTGACCGGGCGACACATATTGCCCCTTCTCCATGCGGCGAAGGCCGAGCCGGCCGGCGAAGGGCGCGGCGATGTTCTTCTGGGCGATGATGGCTTGCACCCGCTGCACGGCGGCGGCGGCGGAGTCGCGCTTGGCCACGGTCTGGTCGAGCACGGATTGCGACACGCTGCCCTTCTTCACCAGCGTGGACTGGCGGGCATAGTCGGCATTGGCCTCGGCCAGCTGCGCCCTGTTGCTCATCAGGTCCGCCTCCTCCACCGAGGTGTCGAGCTGAATGAGCTTGGCGCCCTTCTGCACGTCCTGGCCGCTGTCGAAGTAATAATTGCTGACGATGCCGCCGACCTCGGGCGCCACGTCGATGCCTTGGATGGCGATGAGCGTGCCGATGGAGTGCAGCCGGTCGACCCAGTCTTCGCTCTTGGCCGGCTCGGTCGTGATGGTGGCCGGCGGCGGCACCATCTTCTTCATGAACTCGCCGATCATCTGCGGCTTGAGCATGAAGTTGAAATAGCTGATCCCGCCGAGCACGAGGCCGACGACGATGGCAGCAATGACGAAGCGCTTGATCATGGTTAGCGGCTGTTGGTTGGCGGCGGCACCGGATCCCGCCGGCCGGGGAACCTAGCCATTGCAGAAGGGCAAAATTGCGCCCTGCCGGCCAGGGCCAAGGGGATAGCAGCCCCCCGGCAGCGTTGCAAACCGGGACAATCCGTTAATGACGGGGAGTTGAACAGGGGCCGCATGAACCATCTTGGCCAAAATAGGCGCGCCGACCTATAAGGGGCGCCCATGACCATCACCCTTTACGAGCTTGAGCCCTCTCCGCATGCGCGGAAAGTGCGGCTGCTGGCGGCCGAGCTCGGCATCCCGCTGCATAAGGTCGCGGTCGATCCGCGCATCGGCGAGACGCGCACGCCCGACTTCCTCGCCATGAATCCCAACGGCCGCATTCCGACGCTGGAGGAGGACGGCTTCGTCGTCTGGGAATCGCCCGCGATCCTGAAATATCTCGCCGCCAAACAGCCTGAGCGCGGGCTCGCCGGCGCCGACGCCAAGACCCAGGCGCTCGTCGATCAATGGATCTGCTGGTGGGTGGGAGGCCCCGAGGCCGCCATCGACTGGCTCGCCTGGGAGCTGATCGTCAAGCCGAACTTCCTCAACCAGCCGGGCAACGATCCCGGCATCATCGCCGAAGCCCGCGCCCGGATCGACCGCTTTCTCCCGGTGCTGGACCAGCAGCTCGCGACCCGCGACTATGTTGCCGGTCCCCTGACCGTGGTGGATTTCCTCATCGGCCCGCGGCTCGATACCGCGCCCGCGATCCTGAAATTCGATATCAGCGGCTACAAGAACATCGCGGCGTGGCTGACGCGGCTCCGCGCCAAGCCCTATTGGAAGGACGCCTGAACGCGCCGCTCATGCTGAGGACCGGCCGCAAGTCTGATTGCCGTGCGTCTGGCTGCGGGTAATTCGCGTTCTAACCGCCGTGGCTGCAGGTCCCTTCGGCGCGTCCGTGGCCTTTTGGCAGTTCCCGGAACAACATTGCTCGTTAGTCTTGCAGCGTCTTACCGTCGGCCTTGCAATCCTTGGCGAGCTGAATGAATGGGCTGAACTTGCCCGGATGAATTTGAGAACTGGGAATGGCGGACGTTTCCGCCGATAACGGACCAGAACTCGCGCAAATAAGCAGCGAGGGCACACAAGGCGGACCGGATCGTTTTGCTCATTGATTTCTCCTAGTGTTGTGCGCCTCGATGGATAGGGACCGAGGTCATGCGTGGCAACGACTGCTCGAAGCTCCGTCTTAAGTCCGCCGCAGTGGGCAGTCCCGCTCTGAAACGAATTTATCGTGCCTTTCGACCGCTTCTCGCCCTGAGCGGGCGAGGCGCTATCGAGCCGCCCTCACTTCGGAGCGGCGTCGGCCTCGATGTCATGGACCTTGCTGACGAGGTCGTTGAGCGATCCGCGGCAGAATTGGCGCATATCGACCTTGTCGGTCTCCATCATCATCTTGAAGGCCGCGTTCTTGTGGGCCACCGCCACTTTCATCAAGCTGTCTTTCTTGATCGATGCGTCACGATGCAAATAATACGTCTCGATCTTGGCGATCGCCTCTTTGGCCTTTGCCTCGTCTGCCGATGACAAATGATTGCGCGCCGTGCAGTCTTTGACCACCTGATATTCGGTATAATAATTCTTCAAATAGTTTGAGAGGCTTATGGCCGCATGAGCCGCGAGCGGAAGCAACGCCGCGCAACACGCCAGGACAAGTCGATAAGCAAATCGGGACATGCCACTTCCTTCTTAACCAGCGTGTTAGCCAATATCCCGCCGACTTACAACGGAATGTTGTCGTGTTTTTTCCAGGGGTTCTCGACCTGCTTGTGGCGCAGCATCTGTAAAGCCCGGGCGATGCGCTTGCGCGTTGAGTGGGGCATGATCACCTCGTCGATATAGCCCCGCTCCGCCGCCACGAACGGGTTGGCGAAGCGCTTCTGATATTCGTCGATGCGCTTCTTGATCTTGGCGAGGTCGTTGAGCTCGGCGCGATATCGAAACGTGCCTCAGCATCGAGCTCTTCTCCTAACAGGAAATTTCAGGGGTATCGCTCTGGACCGCGTCGGCTTCTTTTCTTGGCGCCACTGCTCCGTCAGCCTTTCAAGTTCAAGCACGCGAGGACGCGAACAAACCTCACAGAAGTTCACACCAAGGAGGCTAAGATGGTAATAGTAGACACTCACGCCAACCTTCTTGCCCTTGGGCTGTTGTAACTGTATCTCAAACTCGATCACCGCGCGTCTTACTAAGCCGAGCAACTCTAGGATCGCAACGTCTTCATCGTCGCGAATTCCGGTTTCGCTTACACTGTCATAGTCCTCCCACAGCCCATCACGTGTGCGGTCAGCTACGAGGCAGAATTCGAGAGAACGCCAGGCCTGTTAAGCAAGTCGACAATGCGGCGCACGGTCTTTGCAGCATCGCGCTCTCGCTTAAAGATACGTCCCACCTCGGCTTCCAAATCTTCGCGAAAATTATGCTCCGCATAAGACAAGAATAAATCACCGAATAGTTGACTGGGAGCATCAAACTCCGCAAAGCCACTAAATGCCAAGCGCTCCAAACACCGAGCCTAACTCCCCGCAAGCTCTCCCAGAATACCAACAAACCTGGGCTGCACCGGCAATTCCATAGAAGCAGAAGCTAGTAAGTTGGCCCAGTGCTCTATCATCAAAGCATCATCTATGTTTTCGCAGGACCCTCTTTCTATAAGGGGAACGAGAATCTGCTTGGAACAGGTTGGGGTTCTTTTTGCTCAATCGCTAATCTCGTTCGTGCAAGTTTGGCAATTTCGATAGCCACCTCTTCTCGCTGAAGCCGAAGAAGTCGGCCTTCAACCCCCGAGCCTCGGAAAAGGGACGAATAATGTCAGTTAGGGCATCAACAAGCCGCCCCGACGCTGCCGGAGGAATTTCCGTCTTAACTTCAAGCTTTGCCTCGGCGCGCGCGCCGATGTCGATCTGAACAGGGAGCTTGGGCTCGTCTGCCATCACATCACAACGGAATGTTGTCGTGCTTCTTCCAGGGGTTCTCGACCTGCTTGTGGCGCAGCATCTGTAAAGCCCGGGCGATGCGCTTGCGCGTTGAGTGGGGCATGATCACCTCGTCGATATAGCCCCGCTCCGCCGCCACGAACGGGTTGGCGAAGCGCTTCTGATATTCGTCGATGCGCTTCTTGATCTTGGCCGGGTCGTTGAGCTCGGCGCGATACAGGATCTCCACCGCGCCCTTGGCCCCCATCACCGCGATCTCGGCCGACGGCCAGGCGTAGTTTACGTCGCCCCTGATATGCTTCGACGACATGACGTCATAGGCGCCGCCATAGGCCTTGCGCGTGATCACCGTCACCTTGGGCACCGTCGCCTCGGCGAAGGCGAAGAGCAGCTTGGCGCCGTGCTTGATCAGCCCGCCATATTCCTGGTCGGTGCCCGGCAGGAAGCCCGGCACGTCGACGAAGGTGATGAGCGGAATCTGGAAGCAATCGCAGAAGCGCACGAAGCGCGCGGCTTTGCGCGAAGCGTCGCTATCGAGCACGCCCGCGAGCATCATGGGCTGGTTGGCGACGATACCGATGGTGCGGCCCTCCATGCGCGCGAAGCCCACCACCATGTTGCGCGCAAAGGCCTCTTGGATCTCGAAGAAATCCCCCTCGTCCACCACCTTATGGATCAGTTCCTTGATGTCGTAGGGCTTGTTGGGTTGGTTGGGGATCAGCGTGTCGAGCGATGGCTCGATCCCGGTCCCAGGGGTCGCGCGTCGGCAGCTCCGGCACGCCCGACTGGTTGTTGGACGGCAGGAAATCCATCAGCCGGCGGAGCTGCAGCAGCGTTTCCACGTCGTTGTCATAGGCCCCGTCGGCGATCGACGACTTGGTCGTATGCACGATGGCGCCGCCGAGCTCCTCGGCGGTCACCTCCTCCTTGGTCACCGTCTTCACCACGTCGGGGCCGGTGACGAACATGTAGGAGGTGTCTTTGACCATGAAGATGAAGTCGGTCATGGCCGGCGAATAGACGTCGCCGCCCGCGCACGGGCCCATGATCACCGAGATTTGCGGGATCACGCCCGAGGCGAGCACGTTGCGGGTGAACACCTCGCCATAGCCGCCGAGCGCCGCCACCCCCTCCTGGATGCGCGCCCCGCCCGCGTCGAACAGCCCGATGATGGGCGCGCGGTTCTGGATCGCCATGTCCTGGATCTTGATCATCTTGTTGGCGTGGGCTTCGGACAGCGAGCCGCCGAACACGGTGAAGTCCTTGGCGAACACATAGGTGACGCGGCCGTTGATGGTGCCCCAGCCGGTCACCACCCCGTCGCCGGGGACCTTGGTCTCGGCCATGCCGAAATCGGTGCAGCGGTGCTCGACATACATGTCGAACTCCTCGAAGGAGCCCTCGTCGAGCAGGAGGTCGAGCCGCTCCCGCGCCGTGAGCTTGCCGCGGGCATGCTGGGCCTCGGTGCGCTTCGGCCCGCCGCCCGCCCGCGCTCTGTCGCGCCGGATTTCAAGCTCTTCCAGGACTTCTTTCATAATGGTGCAGGCCCCTCGCCTCGTGACAGCCCCTGACGGCATAGCATGGGGCTCAGATAGCGCAAATGGCCGTGGGGGGCCGACCTTGCCGCGCAGCGAACCCCCGAACTCACCGTTTTGGCGTGCCGAAGGCCCCGCGGAGTTGGCCGAATTGCGCGGCGGCGGCGAAGTCGCGGAAATGGCGCGCGCGCCGCTCGGCCGCCTCTTCATCCTCGCCCCATTGGCTGATCTGCCAATCCTCGTCGACATGGGCCGCTTCCCACGCCTCCTCGGGCGTGAGTTCCCCGAGCGCCACGGCGAGCGCCACCAGCGCCGAGCCGGTGAGCCCGGTAAGCACATGGAGCGCGGCCAACCCCCAGGCGTCGAAACGCTTCGAGCCGCTCCCTGATAGCCTCAAGCGAAGTCTGCGGCTGCTTCACATGCACGAGACCATGGGCAAGGGTGCAGCGGGGCCTTGAGCTTCTTCCCGGCAAAGGCAACCAACGGGTCCCACTGTCTTGCCTGCGCCGCGGTGAGCGCCTCCGGCCCCTCGGCGCGGTAGCAGACGAGATCGGAGCCCGCATAGCCGAGCATGTCGCCGATGATCTTCCGCCTCGCGTCCCTTGACCCCGTCGATCACGCTGTTGGCGAGCTTGGTGAGCGGCATGGTGTGAGGCGCGATGCGCTCGCCTTGCGCCCGCCACTCCGCGGCGACCGCCTCGGCCAGAGCGGCGTTGGGCAGCACGAGCGGCGCCTTGCCGGGCGTGCGGATCGGCTTGCCGTCGAGCCGCACCGAGAAGCCGCCAGCGTCGGGCGCGACCGTCACCTCCTGATAGAAGCGCTTGGGAAGAGCTCTTTCGTGCTCCCGCCATGGCCGCGCGGCCCGGAACGGAGCGTCCTTCGACCCGTCGTCATTGAGTGGCGCTCATCCTCTTGTAGGCTTATCCGAGCGGGACTGGGCACGACTGCGGCGCCTTTCCAGGTGCAGCGGGATTTCCTCCCGTGCGAGCCGCTCATAGTCCTGACGCAACCTTTCGAGCTCGCCATCGTCGAGATGCTCGAGATCGAGCAGCACGTTGCGCGCCTTCTCGGTCACGCGGATCAGCTCGTCGATCTTGATATGCATGGAGGCCGTGTCGCGGTTCTGGGTATTTTGGATCACGAATACCATGAGAAAAGTAATGATGGTCGTCGCCGTGTTGATGACCAATTGCCAAGTATCGCTATAGCCGAACAGGGGCCCCAACAGAGCCCAGATGCCGATGCTCGTAGACCGCGAGCAGGAAGGCGATCGGGCGCCCGGTGACATGGGACACCCATTGGGCAAAACGTACGAACCAAGATCCTCTATCGCGCATTTCTTGTTCCTCTTCATTTCCAAGCGCATGGACTTCGCCACATTCATAACGCGCGGCAGCACCACCTGCTTCACGGGCTTCGGCGAGCGCAAACAGCGCCAAAACGCGCCACGAGCCGGCCGGACCATCCTCCACCAGACCTCTGCAATTTTGGTTCTTGTAGGCAACCGAATTCCGAGCTAATATGAGAAGCGAAGATCGATCTCGAACTTCAGTGCAACTGAACCGAGGAAGGATGAGGCGCGCATTACGATTGGTGCGCCAATATGAAACCCGGCCTTCCGGCCATGATGTTCGAGATGGATGCCCGCAAGAAGATGCTGAAGGGCTGCTAGGGCCCGATCCCGCGCACGCGAATCCGTCGCTCATTCGGCATCCGACGCGCCGGGGTCCCGCGCATCGAAGCCGAAAGCGGCAAAGGCCTGCACCATGTGCGGCGGCAGCGGCGCCGTCACGTCCACCACGCCTTCCCCGGAAGGGTGCGGGAAGCTGATGCGCCGCGCATGCAGGTGCAGCCTGTTGTCGATGCCTTCGGGCATGTCGCGCTCGCCCTGATATTTCTCGTCGCCCAGGATCGGATGGCCGAGAATGGCCATATGGGCGCGCAGCTGATGCTGCCGCCCGGTGACCGGCTTGAGCGAGACGAAGGATGCGGTCTGCCCGGCCCGGTCCACCACCGCGTAATAGGTGACCGCCGATTGGGCGCGGTCCTGCTCGCCCGGGCGCGCCTTGCGCACGCGGTCGCCCTCGGGCCCGGCGGACTTGACCAGCGCCGCCTCCACCTTGCCCTGCGGCGGCTTGGGCACGCCCTTGACGATCGCCCAATAGATTTTGCGCACCGACCGGGTCTGAAAGGCGCGGCCGAGCTTCGCCGCCACCGAGCGGCGCTTGGCCACGACGAGCACGCCCGACGTGTCGCGGTCGAGCCGGTGCACGAGGCGCGGCCGCGTCTCCGGACCATCCCCTAGCGCTTCGAGCAGCCGGTCGAGATGCTGCGCCGTCTTGGTGCCTCCCTGCACCGCGAGCCCGGGCGGCTTGTTGAGCACCATGAGATCGTCGTCCTCGTAGAGCGTGATGGAGGCAAGAAAGTCGCGATCGGCCTTGGACAGGCTGGGCTTTGCCGGCGGCGGCGCGACGTCCGGCAGCGGCGGCACGCGCACGGTCTGGCCCGCGGCGAGCCGCGTGCTCGCTTTGACGCGGCCGCCATCGACGCGCACCTGCCCGGTGCGCAGCAGCTTCTCGAGCCGGCTATGGGGGAGCGACGCGTAATGGGTCTTGAACCAGCGGTCGAGCCGCATCCCATCCTCGTCGTGGCCGACCTCTTTCGTCTCGACGCCTGTCATGTCCTCGCCGCCTGATTCTCGCGGTTGGGGAAAAGTTTACCACCTGGGACAACATGCCCGCGCGATGCGCTTGATCGCCGCAAAATCCCGGTTACATTGTGCGCCAACAGTTCGAAGGGGATGGAGTCCCCCGGAACCGCCCAAGGCTAATGACTCCTACCGCATCCTCGATATGCGGTGGGGAGCTTAGTCCGCGACCCCGCCGCCAGGCGGGTTTTTTGTTGGCAAGACCCAAAGCCGCCTGAGCACCACCCTTGCGGACGCAAAACCGTGGAGGCAAGGAACATGACGGGCGTTTGGGGTTTGGCGGCTTTGTGGCTGGGGCTTGCGTTGATCGCGTCCCTGCTGTCGATCTGGCTACGCGTCTCCACCGCGCTGTCGGAGATCATCGTCGGCACCATCGCGCAGCTCATCATCGGAGCCGCCATCGGTTCGGCAATCCTCGGCACCGACGAATCCTGGGTCAAGGTGCTGTCCGGTACCGGAGCCATCGTGCTGACATTTCTGGCCGGCGCCGAGCTCGATCCCGAAGTGTTCAGGCGCAAATGGAAGGAGGCGACGGCCGTCGGTCTCGTTGGCTTCTTCTTCCCGTTCTTTGGTTGCGCCGCCGCGGCCTATTTCATCCTTGGCTGGGATCCGCTGCCAAGCTGGCTCGGCGGTGTCGCTCTTTCGACGACCTCGGTCGCCGTGGTCTACGCCGTGATGCTCGAATTCGGGCTGAACAAAACGGAGTACGGCAAGACCGTGCTCGCCGCCTGCTTCATCAACGATCTCGGCACCGTGCTTGCGCTCGGCTTCATTTTCGCGCCTTTCACCACCAAGACGCTGATCTTCGCCGGCGTCGCCATCGTCGTGTTCGCGATTCTGCCTTGGCTCACCCCGCGCTTCTTCAAGCTCTATGGCGGCCGGCCGTCGGAGCTCGAGACCAAGTTTCTCCTGCTGTGCCTCTTCGGCATGGGAGCCTTAGCCGCCTGGGCCGACAGCGAGGCCGTGCTTCCCGCCTATATTATCGGCATGGTGCTCGCCGGCACCGTCGGCAAGGATCACGCGCTGATCCGCCGCCTGCGTACCCTGACCTTCGGCTTTCTCACCCCATTCTATTTCATCCGCGCGGGCTCCTTCGTCTCCATCCCGGCGCTGATCGCCGCGCCCTTCGCTTTTCTGTTCCTGCTCTTGATCAAGATGGCCACGAAATTCGTCGGGGTCTATCCGGTAACCAAGGCCTACAAATCGCCGCAGCAAGAGGCGATGTATACGACGCTTCTGATGTCGACGGGTCTCACCTTCGGCACCATCTCCTCCCTCTACGGCCTATCGCACCACATCATCGACCAGGGACAATATTCCATTCTCGTGGCCGGCGTGATCGGCAGCGCCGTGGTTCCCACTCTGATCGCCAATGCCTTCTTCCTGCCGCGCCATTTGCTGCCGCAGCCGGCCGGCGACGACGAGGCCCTGGCCATCGCCGAGTTCGACGAGGAGTCGACCGAGCGGCCAAAACAGCTCGAGCCGACTCAGTCTATATAGACGGACGGCCCAAGGCGCCCTTCGCGGGAGATCGCATGCTGAGCTATGTCTTGATTGCCGTCGGCAGCGCGCTTGGCGGCATGGCGCGCTATGCGTGCTCGGGCTTAGCCGCACGGCTGATCGGCGAGACCTTCCCCTGGGGCACGATCCTCGTCAATATCGTGGGCTCCTTCATCATCGGCTTCTTCGCCACGCTGACCGGACCCGACGGCCGCATCTTCGCCGACACGCACACCCGTCAATTCGTGATGCTCGGCTTCTGCGGTGGCTACACCACCTTCTCGTCCTTCAGCCTGCAGACCCTCAGCCTGGTCCAGGACGGCGAGTGGGGGCTGGCGGGCGCCAATATCGCCCTGTCCGTCGTCGCCTGTCTTGTCGCGGTCTGGGCCGGCTACGCCCTCGCCGCGTCGATCAACTCGTTGAAGTGGATCTGACCATGCCGCTCTCCCGCGACGCCGTGCTCTTGCGCATCTTCATCGGCGAGGACGACAAGGCCGGTCATAAGCCGCTCTATGAGGCCATCGTGCTGAAGGCTCGCGAGATGCATCTCGCCGGCGCCACGGTACTGCGCGGGCCCATGGGCTTCGGCCATTCGAGCGTGCTGCACACCACCAAGATCCTGCGCCTGTCGCAGGACCTGCCCCTCGTCATCGAGATCGTCGACAGCGAGGACAAGATCGATGCGTTCGTGGCTGCCATCGAACCCATGATGGGAAGCGCACTGGTCACCACGGAGAAAGTCAAAGTCATCCGCTATGGTGAGAGCGGACCCTGCGACACGGGCTAAGCTTTGTTGCGCTCTTTGCGCAACTTGGCCCAGCGCGCGAGCCGCTCCTTGACCTCGGCCTCGTAGCCGTAGGCCGTCGGCGCATAGAACAGCGGCCGCTCCATACCGTCGGGGAAATAGTTCTGCCCCGAAAACGCCTCGTCCTCGCTATGGTCGTAGGCGTAGCCGCTGCCATAGCCCTCCTGCTGCATGAGCTTGGTCGGCGCGTTGAGGATGTGCTTCGGCGGGGACAGCGAGCCGCCTTCCTTGGCCGCGCGCGAGGCGGCGCCGAAGGCGACATAGGCCGCGTTCGATTTCGGCGCGGTGGCGAGATAGACCGTGGCTTGCGCGAGCGCGAGCTCGCCTTCCGGGCTGCCCAAGAAATCGTAGGCATCCTTGGCGGCGTTGGTTTGCACCAGCGCTTGCGGGTCGGCCATGCCGATATCCTCCACCGCCATGCGCACGAGGCGCCGCGCGATATAGAGCGGGTCCTCGCCGCCGGCGAGCATGCGGGCGAGCCAATAAAGCGAGGCGTCGGGGTCGGAGCCGCGCACCGATTTGTGCAAGGCGCTGATCAGATTGTAGTGGCCGTCTTGCGACTTGTCGTAGAGGGGCGCGCGCCGCTGCACGAGCTCCACGAGCTCCTCGCGCGTGAGCGCCTTGCCCTTGGCCTCCTTGGTCGCGAGCAGCACGTCCTCGGCGAGCGTGATGAGCGCGCGGCCGTCGCCGTCGGCCATGGCGATGAGCGTCTCCCGCGCGTCCGGCGCGAGCGGAAGCTTCCGCCCCGCATGCGCCTCGGCGCGCGCGAGCAGAAGCGCAAGCGCCGCCTCGTCGAGCCGCTTGAAGGTGAGCACGGTGGCGCGCGACAGGAGCGCCGAATTGAGCTCGAAGGAGGGATTCTCGGTGGTGGCGCCGACGAGGATGATCGTGCCGTCTTCCATATAGGGAAGGAAGGCGTCCTGCTGCGCGCGATTGAAGCGGTGGATCTCGTCGACGAAGAGCAGCGTGCCGCGGCCATGCTCGCGGCGCCCGCGCGCCGTCTCGAACACTTTGCGCAGATCCTGCACGCCGGACTGGATCGCCGAGAGCTGCTCGAAATGGAGGTCGGTGACTTGGGCGAGCAGGCGCGCGACCGTGGTCTTGCCCGTCCCCGGCGGTCCCCAGAAGATCACCGAGCTCAAGCGCTTGGCCTTGACCATGCGGGCAAGCATGCCCTGGGGCCCGAGCAGATGATCCTGGCCGATGACCTCGGCGAGCGTCGCGGGGCGCAACTCGTCCGCGAGCGGCCGCGGCGCGTTCCGATCAAGACCCGCCGCCTCGAACAGGGTGGCCATGGCCCTAGCCTTGAATGGCGAGGTTGAACAGCTTGCCGCCGCGCTCGAGCGACGAGCCGCCAGCCGCCGGGCGAGGCCTCGAGCACCGCCACGAGCTCGGCCACCGAGCTCCACTCTTCTCGTTGTTGATGCCGACGATGATGTCGCCCCGCTGCACGCCGAGCCGCTGCGCGGGCGTTTGCGCCTCCACTTCGAGCACGACGACGCCCGTGCCCTCCTCGTCGAGCCCGAGCTCCTGGGCGACGGCCGGCGACAAATTGGCGACCTTGGCGCCGGAAAGCGGATGATGACCCGCGAGCTTGCGGGCATCTCGCGGCGGGTCCTCCACGGGCGCAACGAGCGTAACGTTGGTCTTGAGCTTCTGACCCTTGCGGATCACGCCGACTCGACCGCCCCGCCGAGCCCCTTGGTGGCGAAGCGGTATTGGAAGGCGTGCGGATCCGCGACCTCCTTGCCGTCGACGCTGACGATGACGTCGCCCGCCACAATCCCGGCACGCGCCGCCGGGCCCTTGGCATGCACCTCTTGAACGAGCGCACCTGGCGGCGGTCCAGCCCGAGGGACTCGGCGATATCGGGCGTCACGGCCTGCAGCGAGGCGCCGAGCCAGGGCCGCTGCACCTTGCCGCCCTTGAGCGCCGCCTGCACCACGAGCCGCACCATGTTGGACGGAATCGCAAATCCGATTCCGATGCGAGCCGCCGCTCTTGGAGAAGATCGCCGTGTTGATGCCCACGAGCTTGCCGTCCATGTCGACCAACGCGCCGCCCGAATTGCCGGGATTGATGGCAGCGTCGGTCTGGATGAAGAACTGGTAGTCGGAGATGCCCACTTGCGTGCGCGCGAGCGCCGAGACGATGCCGCTGGTCACGGTCTGGCCGACGCCGAACGGATCGCCGATGGCGAGCACGAGGTCGCCCACCTCGAGGCTGTCGGAATCGCTCGAATTCGAGGGAAGGAAACTGCGCGCCCTTGGCATCGAGCCGCAGCACCGCGAGATCCGTCTGCTCGTCCTTGAGCACCACCTTGGCCGGGAACTCGCGTCCGTCGGAGAGCGCGACGGTGATCTCGGCCTCGCCGCCGCCCTGGATCACATGGTTGTTGGTGACCACCACGCCTTCGGGGCCGACCAGCACGCCCGAGCCGAGCGAGTTCTGGATGCGCTCCCGCGGAATGCCGAAATTCTCGCCGAACAGGCTGGCCGAAGAAGGGATCGTTGGCAAAGGGCGAGACCACCGTGCTCGACCCTGTGCTGCACATAGACGTTGACCACCGCCGGCGCCGCCCGCTTCACCACCGGTGCGAAGGATTGCTTGACGGCGATCTGGCTCTCGGGCACGGCGCGCGGGGACTCCGCGCAGGCGAGGTGAACGAAGCCGCCGACGAATAGGGCCGCGGCGGCGAGTGTTTGCAAAGCGATGGTAGGGAAGCGCATGAGCAAATGGCGTTCGTGATGGGGGTTCGTGGCAAACTTCTTGCCACTCCTATAACCCAAGCTGGCGCAAGAGGAAAACTGGCCCTCCAGCGGCCGAATTCAAGGGGTCAAGGGCTTGCCGCCCCACTCGTTTCTACTAAGATGCGCCCGGGCGTGTTTTCGACAATCAAGTTACTAGTGGAGAAAACGCATGCGCATGATGAAACTGACCTTGGTCGCCCTGGTCACGCTCCTGTTCGGCAGCGTCTCAGCCTACGCGATCACGGTCAAGAAGCGGACCGAGGCGCCGGGCTTGCCCCCGGAGGTCTGGGCCGTCGCCGGGGAGTTCTGCACGATCAAGGATTGGTATGCCGAAATCGTCACCAATTGCGTCGAGGAGAAGGATGGCGACGCCGTTATCCGCACCCTGACGCTGAAGGACGGCGGCAAGATCAAGGAGAAGCTCACCGCCAAGGACGACCTCAGCTATAGCTACGAGATCGTCGAGAGCCCCCTCCCCGTCAAGAACTACAAGGCCAAGCTGTGGGTCGAGGAGGACGACGAGCCCGATCGCACGGTGATTTATTGGCAGGCCGATTTCGACGCCAATGGCGCGAGCGACGATGAGGCCAAGAAGAAGATCACCACCATCCTCCAGGGCGGCGTCAAAGGCATCAAGCAGGCAGCCATTGCCGCGCACGATGCCAAGACGGGCGAGACCGGCGGCAAAGACAAAGACGACGACGACGATAAGTAGACGACATCAGGCGCGCCGCAGCAGCGCGGCGCGCCGCCTACCCCTGCCAATTCTAAGATTGTCGATGCCGGAGGACGCGCACAGGTCCGCGGCGCCTTACGCGGCCGCTTTGCCCTCTTCGGTGCCCTGGACGGGGCCGGAATCGGCACCAAGCGCGGCAGGATCGCGATCGACGAGCTCGATCAGCGCCATGGGCGCCGCATCGCCATAGCGGAAGCCCGCCTTCAACACCCGCGTATAGCCGCCCGGCCGGTCCGCGTAACGGGGGCCGAGCGTGTCGAACAGCTTGCCCACCATGGCCTCGTCCCGCACCCGCGACAACGCCAGCCGGCGGGAATGCAAATTGCCGCGCTTGGCGAGCGTGATCAGCCGGTCGGCGACGCGCTTCAACTCTTTCGCCTTGGGCAGCGTGGTGAGGATCTGCTCGTGCTTGATGAGCGCCGCGGCCATGCTCGAAAAGAGCGCCCGGCGATGGCTGGCGGTGCGGTTGAGCTTCCGGCCCGCATTGCGATGACGCATGGTAATTCCCTCCGGTGAGCGGGGCCGGCAACCGGCACGCCTAACGCTCGATCAGTAATGATCCTCGAACCGCTTGGCCAGCTCCTCGATATTCTCGGGCGGCCAATCCGGCACTTCCATGCCGAGATGGAGCCCCATCGAGGCAAGCACTTCCTTGATCTCGTTGAGCGACTTGCGGCCGAAATTCGGCGTGCGCAGCATCTCCGCCTCGGTCTTCTGAATGAGGTCGCCGATATAGACGATGTTGTCGTTCTTGAGACAGTTGGCCGAGCGCACCGACAATTCGAGCTCGTCGACCTTCTTCAGCAGCGCCGCGTTGAACACGAGCTCGGGCTGGCGCTCGAAGGTGGCCTCCTTCTTCGGCTCTTCGAAATTCACGAAAACCGACAGCTGGTCCTGCACCACGCGTGCGGCAAGCGCGACCGTATCCTCCGGCCGCACCGAGCCGTCGGTCTCGATCTCCATGGTGAGCTTGTCGTAGTCGAGGATCTGGCCCTCGCGGGTATTCTCCACGCGATAGGAGACCTTGCGCACCGGGCTGAACAGCGAATCGACGGGGATGAATCCGATCGGCGCATCGTCGGGACGGTTGCGCTCGGCCGGCACATAGCCCTTGCCGGTCGAGGTGGTGAACTCCATGCGAATGGAGCCGCCCTGATCGAGCGTGCAGATGACGTGGTCGGGGTTGAGGATCTCGATGTCGGCAACAGGATCGATATCGCCGGCCTTGACAACGCCGGGGCCCTCCTTCTTCAACACCAGGCGCTTCACGCCCTCGGCGTGCTGACGGAGCGCGATCTCCTTGATGTTGAGCACAATGTCGGTCACGTCCTCGCGCACGCCCGCGATCGAGGAGAACTCGTGCAGCACGCCGTCGATATGCACCGAAGTGATCGCGGCACCCTGCAGCGACGACAGCAGCACGCGCCGAAGCGCATTGCCGAGAGTGAGCCCAAATCCGCGCTCGAGCGGCTCGGCGACGACCGTGGCGAAGCGCTGCGGGTCGCGACCCGAGAGGACGTTGAGCTTGGTGGGCTTGATGAGATCTTGCCAGTTCTTCTGCAGCACCTGGGTAGCCCTTTCCTGGTCCTTGAGCCGGGCCGTCTGCGCCGGCTCGCGAATATCAATATCCAACATGCGCGGTTGTGCCTTCCTCTAAACTCTTAGACGCGCCGGCGCTTACGCGGCCGGCAACCATTGTGCGGGATGGGCGTTACGTCGCGGATGGAGATGATGGTGAAGCCCGCCGCCTGCAGCGCCCGCAAAGCCAACTCCCGGCCCGAGCCCGGGCCCCTGACCTCGATCTCCAGATTCTTCATCCCGTGCTCCATGGCCTTCTTGCCGGCATCCTCGGCGGCGACCTGCGCCGCATAGGGCGTGGACTTGCGCGAGCCCTTGAAGCCCATGGCACCGGCCGACGACCAGGAGATGGTGTTGCCTTGGGCGTCGGTGATGGTGATCATGGTGTTGTTGAAGCTCGCCTGCACGTGGGCGACGCCGGAGGTGATGTTTTTCTTCTCGCGGCGACGAACGCGCGTCTTGTCCTGAGTGGCCATGCTTTATTCCTGCGTTTATTGACTGGGCGGCAGCGACGCTTGGCCGCGCGACGTAAACGGCTACTTCTTCTTTCCGGCGATCGGCTTGGCGGGGCCTTTGCGGGTGCGCGCATTGGTGTGGGTCCTCTGCCCGCGCACCGGGAGCCCGCGCCGATGTCTCAAGCCACGATAGCAGCCAAGGTCCATCAAGCGCTTGATATTCATGGCAACTTCGCGCCTCAGGTCTCCTTCGACCGCATAGTCCCGGTCGATGACCTCGCGAATCTGCATGACCTCCGATTCCGTGAGCTGGCTGACGCGGCGCTCCGGCGGAATCTTGACCTTGGCGCAAATTTCTTGGGCGAAAGTGTCACCGATCCCATGGATATAGGTCAGCGCCACCTCGACCCGCTTATTGGTCGGGATATTCACACCTGCGATACGGGCCACGAAGTCCTCTCCTCAAGGCACGTTTAACGTGCTGAAATTGAAGGGATTTTACCGATGAAACGCAACAAGACCGACCTCGGAAGCCTAAATCCCCCGGGGCCAGTCAGCCCTATCCAACACTGGATCGAGCCTTATCTAGCGATTCCGCTTGACAAGGTCAACCGGGAGCGGCGCCCCGGTCAGCCTAAACCATTCAATGCTCCAAGGATTTGCTTCTGCACGGTCTGGATATCGGCCATCCCGTCCACCGTCTTGAGCTTGCGCTGGCGGCCGTAATAGTCGATCAGGGGCTCGGTTTGCGCGTGATAGGCCTTCAATCTTGCGCGCACCACCTCTTCCGTATCGTCGCGGCGCCGCACGAACTCCGTGCCGCCGCAGCGGTCGCACACCCCCGGCACCTTCGGCATCTTGAAGGGGTCGTGATAGCCCTCCCCGCAATCGGCGCAGGCAAAGCGCCCCGTGATGCGCTTGACGAGGGCGTCGTCATCGACCCGCATCTCAACCACGGCGTCCACGTGCTTTCCCCGCTCCTTGAGCAGCCGGTCGAGCGCCTCGGCCTGCGCGATGGTGCGGGGAAATCCGTCGAGGATGAACCCTTTCGCCTTGCCGTCGGCATCCATGCGCTCGGCAATCAAACCGATCACCACTTCGTCGGGGACGAGCTGGCCGCGCTCCATGATGTCGCCCGCCTTGCGGCCGAGCTCGGTGCCGGCGGCCACCGCCGCCCGCAGCATGTCGCCGGTGGAAAGCTTGACCAGGGAACGCGCGTCTTCGAGCAGCTTGGCTTGGGTCCCCTTGCCCGCGCCAGGAGGGCCGAGCAGGACGACATTCATCGCCGCCGCGCTCCCTTGAGCCTCGCGCGCTTGATCAGGCCTTCATATTGGTGCGCGAGCAGATGGCTCTGGACCTGGGCGACCGTGTCCATGGTGACGCTCACCACGATGAGCAGCGACGTGCCGCCGAAATAGAAGGGCACGCCCGCATAGGAGATGAGGATCTCGGGCAGGACGCAGACGGCGGCGAGGTAGATCGCGCCCACCACGGTGATCCTCGTGAGCACATAGTCGATATATTCCGCCGTGCGCTCGCCCGGCCGGATGCCGGGAAGGAAGCCGCCATATTTCTTCAGATTGTCCGCCGTGTCCTTCGGATTGAACACCACCGCGGTATAGAAGAAGGCGAAGAAGATGATCATGGCGATATAGAGAAGGATGTGCAGCGGCTGCCCGCGTCCGAGCATGGCAGTGACCGTCGTCAGCCATTCCGGCCCTTGGCCCGCGGAGAAGTTCGCGACCGTGATCGGCAGGAGCAGAAGCGAGGAGGCGAAGATCGGCGGGATCACGCCCGCGCTGTTGAGCTTGAGCGGCAGATGCGAAGCATCGCCCTGAATCATCCGGTTGCCGACTTGGCGCTTCGGATATTGCACGAGCAGGCGCCGCTGCGCCCGCTCCATGAAGACGATGATGCCCACCACCACGACGGCCATGATGAGCAAGAGGATGATCAGCGTCGTGGACAGCGCCCCTTGGCGACCGAGCTCGAGCGTTCCGGCCACGGCATGGGGCAATTGCGCCACGATGCCGGCGAAGATGATGAGAGAAATACCGTTGCCGACGCCCCGCGCCGTGATCTGCTCGCCGAGCCACATCAGGAACACGGTGCCGCCGACGAGCGTGAACACGGTGGTGATGCGGAAGAAGAGGCCGGGACTCAGCACCACATGGCCCGCGCCTTCCAGCCCCACGGCGATGCCGTAGCCCTGCAGCGCCGCCAGCAGCACGGTGCCGTAGCGAGTGTATTGGTTGATCTGCCGCCGCCCCTGCTCACCTTCCTTCTTGAGGTTCTCAAGATGCGGCGAGACCGTGGTGAGCAGCTGGATGATGATCGAGGCCGAGATATACGGCATGATGTTGAGCGCGAAGATCGCCATGCGCCCAACCGCGCCGCCCGAGAACATGTTGAACATGCCGAGGATGCCGGACTGGTTCTGCCGGAAGACCTCGGCCAGCGCTTGCGGGTTGATGCCCGGGATCGGGATATAGGTGCCGAGCCGGTAGACGAGCAGCGCGCCGAGCGTGAACCAGATGCGCTTCTTGAGCTCGTCGGCCTTGGCGAAGGCCGCGAAATTGAGATTGGAGACCAGCTGTTCGGCGGCGGAAACCATCAGGCGTTCCCTTCCCTTGCCGAGGGAAAGCGGGGCGGCAGCGGCGCCGCCATGAGATCAGTTTAAGTCTTGTCCTTCTTGGCCTTCGGCGCCTTGGCCTCGCCGGCCTTGCCCTCAGGCTTGCCCTTCTTCTCGGCCGCAGGCTTGGCCGCGTCGGCCTCCTGCTTGGGCTTTGCGGGCTTCGCCTCCTTGGCGGCCTCCTCGGCCTCGTCGCCTTGCTGCTCGCCCTTGGCCTTGGGACCCCGTCCGGCTTTCGCTTCGGCCTTGGCCAGATCCGCCACGCGCTTATCGGCCCGGCGCTTCGCCTTGATCGCATCGCCAGGAGGCCGCTCGCGCCCGGTGATGGATTTGAGCGTCACCGTGCCGCCCGCGGCCTCCACCGCCTTGATCGCGCTCGCCGAGGCTCCCGCGACCTCGAAAGCGACCTTGGCCTTGATCTCGCCGCTGCCGAGCAGCCGCACCCCGTCCCGCTCGCGCCGCATGAGGCCCGCTTTGACCAGCGCCGCGGCCGTGACCGGCTGCTTGGCGTCGATCAGCCCGGCATCGATCGCGGCCTGCACCCGTCCGAGATTGAGCTCGTTGTAGCGCTTGGCGAAGATATTGTTGAAGCCGCGTTTGGGCAGCCGCCGGTGCAGCGGCATCTGACCGCCCTCGAAGCCCTTGATAGCCACGCCCGAGCGCGCCTTCTGGCCTTTGACGCCGCGACCCGACGTCTTGCCGAGCCCGGAGCCGATGCCGCGCCCGAGCCGCTTCTTGGGCCGCGTGGCGCCCGGTCTATCGCTGATCTCATTCAGTCGCATGGCTCGCCTCTTACGCTCCCGCCTCTTCGTCCACGATGCGCACGAGGTGGCTGATCTTGGCGACCATGCCGCGCACCTGCGGGCTATCGATGAGCGTCCGGCGCTTGTGCATCTTGTTGAGACCGAGCCCGATCAAGGTCGCGCGCTGGACGGCCGGGCGCCTGATCGGGCTCCCGATCTGCTCCACAACAATGGTCTTTTTCTTCTTAGCTGCGTCGGCCATGGCCTTTACCCTTGCGCTTCGGCGGCGCCGGGGGCATCGCCCGCCCGGTCATGCCGCCGCGATACGATCTCGCTCACCTTCTTGCCGCGCCGCGCCGCCACGCCGCGCGGGCTGTCCTCGTGGCGCAGGGCGTCGAAGGTCGCCCGTATCATGTTGTAAGGATTCGAGCTTCCGAGCGACTTGGCGACCACGTCCTGAATGCCGAGCGTCTCGAACACGGCGCGCATCGGGCCGCCGGCGATGATGCCGGTGCCGGGAGGCGCCGCCCGCAACACGACGCGGCCTGCACCGTGATGGCCGGTGACGTCGTGATGCAGCGTGCGCCCTTCGCGCAACGGCACCTTGACCAGGCCGCGCTTGGCTGCCTCGGTCGCCTTGCGGATCGCCTCGGGCACCTCGCGGGCCTTGCCGTGGCCGAAGCCCACGCGGCCCTTCTGGTCGC
This sequence comes from uncultured Alphaproteobacteria bacterium, assembly GCA_963792045.1. Lineage (GTDB taxonomy): Bacteria > Pseudomonadota > Alphaproteobacteria > Rhizobiales > Methyloligellaceae > Methyloceanibacter. Next base: position 383,803 of record CAWBUT010000011.1, on the reverse strand, counting down.
CGACGACGACGAGCGCGGCAAAGCCGAAGCGCCGTCCGCCCTTGACCACCTTGGCCACGCGATTGATATGCACGAGCTTGTCGACGAACTCGCTGTCGCGGTCGTCGCGGTCTCGGCCTTGCGGCCCTCGTGATTGCGGGCCACGGCCCCCTTTACGATCCATGCTCTCGATCCTTTAGAAGCTCAAGCCCGCCTCGCGGGCCGCATCGGCGAGCGCCTTCACGCGCCCATGGTAGAGATAACCGCCGCGATCGAAGATCACGTTCTTGACACCCGCGGCGAGCGCCCGCTCGGCGACCAGCCTGCCCACCGCCTGCGCCGCCTCGAGATCGCTGCCCTTCTTGAGCGCGCCCTTGAGGTCCTTGTCGAGCGTGGAGGCGGCCGCCATGGTGCGTCCCGCGCTGTCGTCGATCACCTGGGCATAGATATGCTTCGACGAGCGGAACACCGATAGCCGCACGCGGCCGTTTGCCGCCCGCCGCAGCGACTGGCGCACCCGCTTGGAGCGGCGGGCAAAATTGTCATTCAACGCGTGCATGGCTTCCGTTCCGTTACTTCTTCTTGCCCTCTTTGCGGAGGATGAACTCGCCCGAATATTTGATGCCTTTGCCCTTATAGGGCTCGGGCGGCCGGTAGCGCCGGATCTCGGCGGCGACCTGCCCCACCTTCTGCTTGTCGATGCCGGTGATGATGATCTCGGTCGGCTTCGGGCATTGGATCTGTATGCCTTGCGGAATGGGATAGGCGATGTCGTGGCTGTAGCCAAGCTGCAGTTGCAAATTGGAGCCCTGCACCGCGGCGCGATAGCCCACGCCCGTGATCTCGAGCTTCTTGGTGAAGCCCTCGGTCACGCCGGCGACGAGGTTGGCGATCAGCGTGCGCGACATGCCCCACATGGCGCGCGCTTCCTGGCTGTCCTCACGCGGGCTCACCGCGACCCCATCCTTGTCGAGCTTGGCCATGATGGAATCGACCAGCACGTGCTTGAGCTCGCCCTTGGGGCCCTTGACCTTGACCTCCTGGCCGTTCACGGCGGCGGTTACGCCCCCTGGAATTGCCACCGGTTTTTTTCCGATCCGCGACATAGTTCGAGCCTTCGTCCTGGCTTCCGCCCTAGAACACGTTGCAAAGGATTTCGCCGCCGACATTCTCCGTCCGCGCGCGCGCATCCGACATGACGCCTTTGGGCGTCGATAATATGGCGACGCCGAGCCCATTGGCCACGGTCGGCAGGTCGCGCACCGAGGAATAGACCCGCCGGCCCGGCGTCGAGATCCGCTTGATCTCCTTGATCACCGGCTCGCCGTCGAAATATTTGAGCTCGATCTCGAATTCCGAGCGGCCGCCGTCGTAATCCACGCGGGCATAGCCGCGGATATAGCCCTCCTCCACCAGCACATCGAGCACGTGCTCGCGCAAGCTGGAGGCCGGCGTCGTCACCTTGGTCTTGTAACGCATCTGCGCGTTGCGGATGCGGGCGAGCATATCGCCTAGGGGATCATTGATGCTCATCAGTCCTACCAGCTCGATTTGACCATGCCGGGAATCAGTCCTTGGCTCGCCAGGTCGCGCAACGCAATGCGCGACATTCTGAGCTTGCGGTAATAGCCGCGCGGACGACCCGTCAGATCGCAACGGTTGCGGATGCGCGTGGGCGAGGAATTGCGCGGCAGCTCGGCCAGCTTGAGCCGCGCGGCGAAACGCTCCTCGGCCGGAAGATTGCGGTCGGCGGCGATCGCCTTCAGCCGCGTCCGCCGTGCCTTGAACCTGTCGGCCAGGCGGCGCCGCTTCTTGTTCCGCTCGACCATGCTCGTCTTTGCCATTCACTCCTCCTTTTCCGAAAGCCGGGAACGCGCCCTAGCTGCGGAATGGAAAATTCAAACCCTTAAGCAGCGCGCGCGCCTCGTCGTCGCTGCGCGCCGTCGTGCAAACGATGATGTCCATGCCCAAGACGTCCTCGACCTTGTCGTAGTCGATCTCGGGAAAGATGATGTGCTCCTTGAGGCCGAGCGAAAAATTGCCCCGCCCGTCGAAGCTCTTGGGGCTCAAGCCCCGGAAATCGCGCACCCGCGGCAGGGCGATGTTCACCAGCCGGTCGATGAACTCGTACATACGATGCTTGCGCAGCGTGACCTTGGCGCCGATGGCCATGCCCTCGCGCAACTTGAAGGTGGCGATGGACTTCCGCGCCTTGGTGATCACCGGCCGCTGCCCGGCGATGAGCCCGAGATCGGCGGCGGCGGCCGTGACCTTCTTGTGGTCGCCGACCCCCTCGCCCACGCCCATATTCAGCACGACCTTGTCGAGCCGCGGCACCTGCATCGGGTTGGTATAGCCGAACTCCTTGGCGAGCTCCTCGCGCACCACGTCCTGATAGTGCTGCTGGAGCCGCGGCGTATAGGCGTCTTTCTTCTGCTCAGCCATCGATGACCTCGCCCGAGCGCCTGGCAAAGCGAACCTTGCGCCCGTCCTTCAGAAACTTGTAACCGACCCGCGTGGGCTTCCCGTCCTTGGGATCCTCGAGCGCGAGATTGGAGATATGGATCGCGGCCTCCTTGGCGATGATGCCGCCGTCTTGGCTCGCCGTCTGCCGCTGGTGGCGCCTGACCATGCCGACGCCCTTGACGATGGCGCGGTTCTCCGACGGGATCACCTTGAGCACCTCGCCCTTCTTGCCCTTGTCCTTGCCGGTGATCACCACCACGTGGTCACCCTTCTTCATTTTGAGCTTCGGCATCGCTAGAGCACCTCCGGCGCGAGCGACACGATCTTCATGTGCTTCTTGGCTCTGAGCTCGCGCGTCACCGGCCCGAAGATACGCGTGCCCACGGGCTCGCCCTGCGGATTGACGAGCACGGCGGCGTTGCGGTCGAAGCGGATGATCGAGCCGTCGGGGCGGCGCACGCCCTTGGCCGTGCGCACCACCACCGCCTTCATCACCTGGCCCTTCTTGACGCGGCCGCGCGGAATGGCCTCCTTCACCGACACCACGATGGTGTCGCCGATCGAGGCATATTTGCGCTTGGAGCCGCCGAGCACCTTGATGCATTGCACGCGGCGCGCGCCGGAATTGTCGGCGACGTCGAGATTGGTCTGCATCTGAATCATGGCATTTGCCTTCGCTTAAAGCCCGCACCGCGCGGGGCCTCGAAATCGTTCCTAGCCTACTGCCCGCTCGCGCGGCAGCACCGACCACCGCTTCTGCTTGGAGATCGGCGGACACTCCTCGATCCACACCATCTCGCCCACCTTGAACTCGTTCTTCTCGTCATGGGCGTGATAGTTCTTCGTCCGTCGCACCGTCTTTTGCAGCAAGGGATGAGTGAAGCGCCGCTCCACGCGCACCACCACCGTCTTGTCGTTCTTGTCGCTGACCACGACCCCTTGCAGCACTCGTTTCGGCATCGTCTTTCCTAACTCTTGGCCTTGGCCTTGGCGGTCTTCGCCTTCGCTCTTGGGCTTGGCTTCGACCCTCGGCGTCTCCCGCGTGATCGTCTTGATGCGCGCGATGTCGCGCTTGATCTGTCGCACCCGCGCCGTGTTCTCAAGCTGACCGGACGCCGCCTGAAAACGCAGGTTGAACTGCTCCTTCTTCAGCTTGACGAGCTCGTCGTCGCGCTGATCCGGCGTCATGTCGCGCACCTGGCCCGCTTTCATCGTTTACGCCTCCACGCGCGCGACGACGCGCGTCTTGATCGGCAGCTTGGCGGCGGCAAGCCTAAGCGCCTCGCGCGCCACCGCATCGCCGACCCCGTCGATCTCGAACATGATCCGCCCGGGCTTCACCCGCACCACCCACAGCTCGGGCGTGCCCTTGCCCTTGCCCATGCGCACCTCGGTCGGCTTCTTCGACACCGGCACGTCGGGAAAGATGCGGATCCACACGCGCCCGGACCGCTTCATCTGCCGCGTCATGGCCCGCCGCGCCGCCTCGATCTGGCGCGCGGTGATACGGGCCGGCTCCTGCGCCTTCAGCCCGAACGTGCCGAAGGCGAGGCTCGCCGCGCTCGACGCGGTGCCCTTGATGCGGCCTTTATGGGCCTTGCGGTACTTTGTGCGCTTCGGTTGCAACATCGTCGTCTAACCTTGCCTTAGCCTTGCGCCGGAGCGGTTTCGCGCCGCCCGGTGGAGCGTCCGCTGTCCTGCGCCTCGAGCGCCCGATGCTCTTGCGCCATCGGGTCGTGCTCCATGATCTCGCCTTTGAAGATCCACACCTTCACGCCGATGATGCCATAGGCGGTACGCCCCAGCGCCGTGCCGTAGTCGATGTCGGCGCGCAGCGTATGCAGCGGCACCCTGCCCTCGCGATACCACTCCATGCGCGCGATCTCCGCGCCGCCGAGCCGGCCGCCGCAATTGATGCGGATGCCGAGCGCGCCCATGCGCATCGCCGACTGCACCGCGCGTTTCATGGCGCGGCGGAAGGCGACGCGGCGCTCGAGCTGCTGCGCAATACCCTCGGCCACCAGCGTCGCGTCGATCTCCGGCTTGCGCACCTCGACGATGTTGAGATGCACCTCCGAGTCGGTCATGCTGGCGAGCTCGCGGCGGAGCTTCTCGATATCGGTGCCCTTCTTGCCGATCAGGATGCCGGGCCGCGCCGTATGCACCGTCACGCGGCATTTCTTGTGCGGGCGCTCGATCACCACCTTGGAGATGCCGGCCTGCTTGCGCGAGGTGAGGATGTGCTCGCGGATCTTGAGATCCTCGTGCAACAGCCGCGCATATTCGCCGCGCGAGGCAAACCAGCGCGAATCCCAGGTGCGGTTCACCCCGAGGCGCAAACCGATCGGATTGACTTTCTGTCCCATTAAGCGACGTCCTCGACTTGGCGCAGCACCACGGTGATCTGCGCGAACGGTTTCTCGATGCGGCCGGAGCGGCCCCGCGCGCGAGCGCGCATCCGCTTCATCACCAGCCCTTTGCCCACATAGGCCTCGGAGACGACGAGCGCGTCCACATCGAGGTCATGATTGTTTTCGGCGTTGGCGATCGCCGATTGCAGCGTCTTCTTCACGTCCTTCGCCATGCGCTTGCGCGAGAAGGTGAGATCGGCGAGCGCGCGGTCCACCTTCTTGCCCCGGATCAGCTGGGCGAGCAGGTTCAGCTTGCGCGGGCTCACGCGCAGGAGCTTCGTCACCGCTCTTGCCTCATTATCGTTGAGGACGCGCTCGCGATGCGGCTTGCCCATTACGCCTTCACCCTCTTCGCCTTGCGGTCGGCCGCATGCCCGTGGAAGGTCCGCGTCGGCGCGAACTCCCCGAATTTGTGGCCGATCATGTCCTCGGTGACGAGCACCGGGATGTGCTTCAGCCCGTTATGCACGCCGAAGGTCAGCCCCACGAATTGGGGCAGGATCGTCGAGCGGCGCGACCACATCTTGATCACGGCGTTGGAGCCGCTGCCCCGCGCCTTCTCCGCCTTCTTCAACAGGTATCCGTCGACAAACGGACCTTTCCATACCGAACGTGCCACGGCCCTTATCCCTTCTTCTTCTGATGCCGGCTGCGCAGGATGAACTGGTCCGTCGACCGATTGTGGCGCGTCTTCTTGCCCTTGGTCGACTTGCCCCACGGGGTCACGGGATGCCGGCCGCCGGAGGTGCGCCCCTCGCCGCCGCCATGCGGATGGTCGATCGGGTTCATCGCCACGCCGCGCACCACGGGCTTCCGCCCCTTCCAGCGCGAGCGTCCGGCCTTGCCGATGGAGACGTTGGCATTGTCCGGGATTGGACACCGCCCCCACCGTCGCCATGCAGGCGGCCGGCACCATGCGCGTCTCGCCGGAATTCAGCCGCAGGATCGCGTAGCCCGCATCGCGGCCCACGAGCTGCACATAGGTGCCGGCGGCGCGCGCGATCTGGCCGCCCTTGCCCTACCTTCATCTCGACATTGTGCACGATGGTGCCGATCGGCATGTTGGCGAGCGGCATGGCGTTGCCGGGCTTCACGTCGGCGCGCTCGTCGGCGATCACAATGTCGCCGGGGCCAAGCCGCTGCGGCGCGAGGATGTAAGCGAGCTCGCCGTCCTCGTAGCGGATGAGCGCGATGAAGGCGGTGCGGTTCGGATCGAATTCGAGCCGCTCGACCGTGCCCGGCACGCCGAATTTGCGGCGCTTGAAATCGACCATGCGATAGCTGCGCTTGTGGCCGCCGCCGCGATGCCACATGGACACGCGGCCGAGATTGTTGCGCCCGCCGGACTTGCTGAGACCTTCGGTGAGCGCCTTGACCGGCTTGCCCTTCCACAGATGGCTGCGGTCGACGAGCACGAGCTGCCTTTGGCTCGGCGTGGTGGGTTTGTATGTTTTGAGGGCCATGGCGATCAGATCCTCGTCGTCACGTCGATCTTGTCGCCTTCGGCGAGCCTTACGATCGCTTTCTTCACGTCTTGCTGCTTGCCCTTGATGCCCCGGAAGCGCTTGGTCTTGCCCTTACGGGTGAGCGTATTCACGGCCAGCACCTTGACCTTGAACAGCTGCTCGATGGCGGCCTTGATCTCCGTCTTGGTGGCATCGCGGCGCACCTTGAAGATCACCTGATTGTGCTCCGACGCCATGCTCGCTTTCTCGGTGATGACCGGCGCGAGGATCACGTCGTAGGCGGAGAGCGCACTCATTTGAACCTCGCCTCCAAAGCCTCGAGCGCCGCTTTGCTCAGCACGAGCTTGTCGTGAGCCAGAATGTCGTAGACGTTGAGGCCGGCGATCGGCAGCACGTCCACATGCGGCAGGTTGCGGGCGGCGCGGGCGAAATCGGCCTGCACCTCGGCGCCGTCCACGATCAGCACCGACCCCAAGCCGAGCTTCACGAAGCGCGCCTTGAGCTCCTTGGTCTTGCCGTCCTTCAGCTCGCATTTATCGAGCACGATCAGCTCTTGCGCCTTGGCCTTCGACGACAGCGCGTGCTTCAGCGCGAGCGTGCGTACCTTCTTCGGCAGGTCGATGGCGTGGCTGCGCGGCTTCGGCCCGAACGATTTGCCGCCGCCTCTGAACAGATTGGCCCGGCGGCTGCCGTGGCGGGCGCGGCCGGTGCCCTTCTGCCGGTAGAGCTTGGCTCCGGTGTAATTGACCTCGGAGCGATCCTGCACCGAGACCGTCCCGCTCCGCCGCTTGGCAAGCTGGTAGCGCACCATGCGATGCAGGATGTCCGGCCGGGGCTCGAGCCCGAACACATGGTCCGGGAGTTCCACGGTCCCCGCCTTCTTGGCGTCGAGGGTGGTCACGTCGGCTTTCATTGCGCCTCACCCCCGGCCTCTGCCTGTTCGGATGGCGCAGCGGACTTGGCCGCGGGCTCCGCGCCGGAGGCCTTGCGGAAGGCGCCGGGCTTGGGCGCCGCCTCCGGCAAGCTCCGCTTCACCGCGTCGCGCAACAGCACCCAGCCGCCTTTGGCCCCGGGCACCGCGCCGCGGATCATGATCAGCCCGCGGGCGGGGTCCGTCTTCACCACCCGCAAATTCTGCGTGGTGACGTTCACGTCGCCCATATGGCCCGCCATCTTCTTGCCCTTGAACACCTTGCCCGGATCCTGGCGCTGGCCGGTCGAGCCGTGACTTCTGTGGCTCACCGACACGCCATGGCTCGCACGCAAGCCGTGGAATCCGTGGCGCTTCATCGCGCCTGCGAAGCCCTTGCCGATCGAGGTGCCGGACACGTCCACGAATTGCCCTTCGACGAAATGGTCGGCGGTGATCTCCGCGCCCACATCGATCAGATTTTCCGGGCTCACCCGGAATTCGGCCAGCCGCCGCTTCGGCTCGACATTGGACACGGCGAAATGGCCGCGCGCCGCGCGCGTCAGCCGCTTCACCTTGGGGCGCCCGGCGCCGAGCTGCAGCGCGGTATAGCCGTTCTTCTCCGCGGTGCGATGGCCGACCACCTGACAGTTGTCGAGCTTCAGCACCGTCACCGGGATGTGCTCCCCGGCATCGGTAAAGATCCTGGTCATGCCGACCTTTTGTGCGATGACACCTGATCGCATCGGTCTTGTTTCCTTGCCTCGCTTTGCCGCCTAGAGCTTGATCTCGACGTCGACACCGGCCGCGAGATCGAGCTTCATCAGCGCATCGACCGTCTGCGGCGTGGGATCGACGATGTCGAGCAGGCGCTTATGCGTGCGCATCTCGAACTGCTCGCGGCTCTTCTTGTCGATATGCGGCGAGCGGTTGACGGTGAACTTCTCGATGCGCGTCGGCAGCGGTATAGGTCCGCGCACCTCGGCGCCCGTGCGTTTCGCCGTGTTGACGATCTCCTTGGTCGACGCATCGAGGATGCGGTGATCGAAGGCCTTGAGCCTGATCCTGATATTCTGGCTTTGCATCCCGATGCTCCCAATGAAGAGGCGCGCCGCCCTTACGGCAGCGCGCCCATCGCCTTCCCTTTACTCGATGATCGACGCGACCACGCCCGCGCCGACCGTGCGGCCGCCTTCGCGAATGGCGAAACGGAGTTTCTCCTCCATGGCGATCGGCACGATCAACGATACCGTCATGGCGATATTGTCGCCCGGCATCACCATTTCCGTGCCCTCCGGCAGCTCGACCACGCCGGTCACGTCGGTGGTGCGGAAATAGAATTGCGGACGGTAATTGCCGAAGAACGGCGTATGGCGTCCGCCCTCCTCCTTGGTGAGGATATAGGCCTCGGCCTTGAACTTGGTGTGCGGCTTGACCGAGCCCGGCTTGCACAGCACCTGGCCGCGCTCCACGCCCTCGCGGTCCACGCCGCGCAGCAGGCAGCCGACATTGTCGCCGGCCTCGCCCTGGTCGAGCAGCTTGCGGAACATCTCGACGCCGGTGACCACGGTCTTGGTGGTGGGCCGGATGCCGACGATCTCGACCTCCTCGCCCACCTTGACCACGCCGCGCTCGATGCGGCCGGTGACCACGGTGCCGCGTCCCGAGATCGAGAACACGTCTTCGATCGGCATGAGGAAGGGCTTGTCCTTCGGACGGTCGGGCTGCGGGATGTAGGAATCGACCGCATCCATGAGCGCCATGATCGAGTTCTTGCCCATCTCGTCGTCCTTGCCCTCGAGCGCGGCGAGCGCCGAGCCCTTGACGATCGGAATCTCGTCGCCGGGATACTCGTATTTGGACAGGAGCTCGCGCACCTCGAGCTCGACGAGGTCGAGCAGCTCGGGGTCGTCCACCATGTCGACCTTGTTCAGATAGACGACGAGCGCCGGCACGCCGACCTGACGCGCGAGCAGGATGTGCTCGCGGGTCTGCGGCATCGGGCCGTCGGCCGCCGAGACCACCAGGATGGCGCCGTCCATCTGCGCCGCGCCGGTGATCATGTTCTTCACATAGTCGGCGTGGCCCGGACAGTCGACATGCGCGTAGTGGCGCTTGCCGGTCTCGTATTCGACGTGAGCGGTCGAGATGGTGATGCCGCGCGCCTTCTCTTCCGGCGCCTTGTCGATCTCGTCATAGGCGGTGAACTTGGCGCCGCCCTTCTCGGCCAGCACTTTGGTGATCGCCGCCGTCAGCGTGGTCTTGCCGTGATCGACATGACCAATGGTGCCGATGTTGCAGTGCGGCTTGGTACGCTGGAATTTTTCCTTGGCCATCGTGGCTCTCCATCCTTCAACCTAAAACAACAAACTCTGCCCGCGGGACGGATGCCCCGCGCGCGGCTTCAAGCGAATTTTGCCTTGACCTCTTCGGCGACGCCCTGTGGCGCCTGCGCATAGTGGTCGAACTGCATGGTGTACTGCGCCCGCCCCTGACTCATGGAGCGGAGGTTGTTCACATAGCTGAACATGTTGGCGAGCGGCACCATGGCGTTGATCACCACGGCGTTGCCGCGCGTCTCCTGTCCCCGCACCTGGCCGCGACGGCTGGTGAGGTCGCCGATGACGCTGCCGACGAAATCCTCGGGCGTCACCACCTCGACCCGCATGATGGGCTCGAGCAGCTTCGGCGCCGCCTTGAGCGCGCCTTCGCGGGTGGCGGCGCGGCTCGCGATCTCGAACGCCATCACGCTCGAATCCACGTCGTGATAGGCGCCGTCGATGAGGGTCACCTTGACGTCGAGCATGGGGAAGCCCGCGAGCACGCCGGCCTCGATGACGCTCTGCACGCCCTTCTGCACGCCGGGCACATATTCCTTGGGCACGTTGCCGCCGACCACCTTGTTGACGAACTCGTAGCCCTTGCCCTGCTCGTTCGGCTCGATGACGAGCTTGACGCGGGCGAACTGGCCCGAGCCGCCGGTCTGCTTCTTGTGCGTGTAGTCGATCTCGGCTCCGCTTCGACACGGTCTCGCGGAAGGCCACTTGCGGCGCGCCGACATTGGCCTCGACTTTGAACTCGCGGCGCATGCGGTCGACGATGATGTCGAGATGCAGCTCGCCCATGCCCTTGATGATGGTCTGGCCGAATTCGTGGTCCACCGAGACGCGGAAGGACGGGTCCTCCTGCGCCAGGCGATTGAGCGCGACGCCGAGCTTCTCCTGATCGCCCTTGGTCTTGGGCTCGACCGCCACCTCGATCACGGGATCGGGGAATTCCATGCGCTCGAGAATGACCGGCTTGGTCGGATCGCACAGCGTATCGCCCGTGGTCACGTCCTTGAGGCCGGCCATGGCAACGATGTCGCCGGTATAAGCCTCCTTGATGTCCTCGCGGTGATTGGCGTGCATCAGCAGCATGCGGCCGATGCGCTCTTTCCTGTCCTTCACCGTGTTGAGCAGCGTCGTGCCGGACTCGACCTTGCCCGAATAAATGCGACAGAAGGTGAGCGAACCGACGAAGGGATCGTTCATGATCTTGAAGGCGAGCATGGAGAGCGGCGCATCGTCCTTCGGCTCGCGCGTCACCTCCTCGCCCGTTTTGACGTCGATGCCCTTCACCGGCGGCACGTCGAGCGGCGACGGCAAATAATCCACCACGGCGTCGAGCATGGGCTGCACGCCCTTGTTCTTGAACGCCGAGCCGCACAGGATCGGCACGAAGACGTTGGTCATCGGTGCCTTTGCGAATGAGCGCCTTGAGTTGCTCCTCGCTCGGCATCTTGCCTTCGAGATAGGCTTCGGTCGCGGCCTCGTCGAGTTCGACGGCCTGCTCTACCAGCAGCCTCGCGATATTTCTTGGCCTGATCGAGGAGATCGGCCGGAATCTCCTCGTCATGGAAATTGGCGCCGAGCGCCTCGTCGTCCCATACGACCGCCTTCATGCGGATGAGATCGATGATGCCGGCGAAGCTCGAACTCCACGCCGAGCGGCAGCTGCAGCACGATCGGCTTGGCGCCGAGGCGGTCCTTGACCATCTGCACCGAGAGGAAGAAGTCGGCGCCGATCTTGTCCATCTTGTTGACGAAGATCATGCGCGGCACGCCGTATTTGTCGGCCTGGCGCCATACCGTCTCGGTCTGCGGCTCTACGCCCTGATTGGCGTCGAGCAAAGCCACGGCGCCGTCGAGCACGCGCAAGGAGCGCTCCACCTCGATGGTGAAGTCGACATGGCCCGGCGTGTCGATGATGTTGATGCGCTTGTCGTTCCAATAAGCGGTGGTGGCCGCCGACGTGATGGTAATGCCGCGCTCCTGCTCCTGCTCCATCCAATCCATGGTGGCAGCGCCGTCATGCACCTCGCCGATCTTATGGCTCTTGCCGGTGTAATAGAGGACCCGCTCGGTAGTCGTGGTCTTGCCGGCGTCGATATGCGCCATGATCCCGATATTGCGGTAGTCCTGAAGCGGGGTAACGCGTGGCATCGTCGAAATCCTTGACCTCTGTTACCAGCGGTAATGGGAGAAGGCGCGGTTCGCCTCCGCCATGCGGTGGGTATCCTCGCGCTTTTTCACCGCCGTTCCGCGGTTATTGGCGGCGTCGAGCAGCTCGCCTGACAGGCGCTCGACCATGGTGTTCTCGTTGCGCCCGCGCGCCGAGGCGATGATCCAGCGGATGGCGAGCGCCTGACGGCGATCGTTCCTCACCTCGACCGGGACCTGATAGGTGGCGCCGCCGACGCGCCGCGACCGGACCTCGAGGGCGGGCATGACGTTGCGCAGCGCCTCGTGGAACAGCTCCACGGGATTCTGCTTGCTCTTGCGCTCCATCTGCTCGAGCGCGCCATAGACGATACGCTCGGCCACCGACTTCTTGCCCTCCTGCATGATGGAGTTCATGAATTTGGTGAGCACGATGTCCCCGAACTTGGGATCGGGAATGACCTCGCGTTTATCTGCTCTGCGCCGTCGAGACATGATCTAGAGTCCTTGGTCCTTCTTTCCAAGGGTCCCGGCCGGCTTCGGCCTGGTGACCCTCGCTTTGTTTCAGGTCACTTCGGCCGCTTGGCGCCGTATTTCGACCGCCGCTGGCGGCGATCGCCTACGCCTTGGGTGTCGAGCACGCCGCGAATGATGTGATAGCGCACGCCGGGCAGATCCTTGACGCGGCCGCCGCGGATCAGCACCACCGAGTGCTCCTGCAAATTATGTCCCTCGCCCGGGATGTAGCTCGTCACCTCGAGGCCGTTGGTGAGGCGGACGCGGGCCACCTTGCGCAAGGCCGAGTTGGGCTTCTTCGGCGTCGTCGTGTAGACGCGCGTGCAGACGCCCCGCTTCTGGGGACAGGCCTGCATGGCCGGCACCTTGTTCCGCTTCACCGGCTGGCGCCGCGGCTTGCGGATAAGCTGTTGTATCGTCGGCATCTTTAAGCCTTGCGTCCAATCATCATCCATAGCGGGCCACATGGCCCACGACATTCAAGAGCCCAAAGCGAGGGGCAACACCCCTCCGCCTTTCGGCGCTTCCAAATCAGAGGACCTTGGAGGTCAGGCCCCAAGGTCATGCGCCCGAATTTGGTCCGGTTAATCCGGCAGCGTTTAGCCTACGCCCGAGGGCAAAAAACTCGGGACTTTGAAGGCTACCGCCTGCCGCGAGAGTTCGCGGGTTTTATCAGGCTGATTCTCGCATCGTCAAGGGTTGAGAGGCGAGAAATCAAAGATCAGGAGCAAGAAATCAGAAGCCGCAAGCCTGAACGGCTTCCGATCTCTGCAACCTGATTTCCGGCCTGAGGCTAGACCGCCTCGTGCTCCGTTGGCGTCCTCCTCCTCGTGACCGAGCTGCTCGCCCTCGCTGCGCTGCCGCTCCTCGAGGATGAGGTCATCCCGATGCGAGGCGACCTTGTTCAGCCGCGTGAGCATGCCGCCCGTGCCGGCTGGGATCAGCCGCCCGACGATGACGTTCTCCTTCAGCCCCTCGAGTGCGTCCGTCTTGCCGAGGACCGCGGCATCGGTGAGCACTCTTGTGGTCTCCTGGAAGGAGGCCGCCGAGATGAAGGAGCGGGTCTGCAACGAGGCCTTGGTGATGCCGAGCAGAACCGGCTGCCCGGTCGCGGCCTCGCCGCCGGCCTCGACCGCGGCGATGTTGGCATCCTCGAGGTCCAGCCGGTCCACCTGCTCGCCCTTGAGGAAGCCGGTGGTGCCGGGATTCTCGACCTCGGTCTTCTGCAACATCTGCCTGACGATCACCTCGATATGCTTGTCGTTGATCGTCACGCCCTGCAGCCGGTACACCTCCTGGATCTCATTGACGAGATAGTTGGCGAGCTCCTCCACGCCCTTGATGGCCAGGATGTCGTGCGGCGCCGGATGACCGTCGAGCAGGAACTCGCCCTTCTCGATGGGATCGCCTTCCTGCACGGCAAGGTGGCGGCCCTTGGGGATGAGATACTCGACCGGCTCCTGACCGTCATCGGGCACGATGGTGATGCGCCGCTTGTTCTTGTAGTCGCGGCCGAGCTGCACCGTGCCGGACACCTCGGCGATGATGGCGTGATCCTTCGGCCGCCGCGCCTCGAACAGCTCCGCCACCCGCGGCAAGCCGCCGGTGATGTCGCGCGTCTTGGCACTCTCCGTCGGAATACGCGCCAGCACGTCGCCGGCATGCACCTCTTGATTGTGCTCGACCGACAGGATCGCCTCGACGGGAAGCAGGTAGCGCGCCTCCCCGCCCCGGCCGAGCTTGCCGATCTTGCCCTTCTTGTCCTTGATCACCGTCGCCGGCCTCAGATCGACGCCGCGCGGCGACGCCCGCCAGTCGATGATGACGCTGTTGGTGATGCCCGTGGAACTCGTCCCGCCGCTCGCTGACCGAGACGCCTTCCACCAGATCCTCGAAGTCGATGATGCCGTCGATCTCGGTGAGCACGGGGCGCGTATAGGGGTCCCACTCGGCGAGTCGGTCGCCGCGCTTGACCTTGGCGCCGTCGTCGACGCGCAGATGCGTGCCGTAAGGCAACCGGTGCACCGCCCGCTCGGTCCCATCCTCGTCCAGCACGACGAGGGTGGTGTTGCGTCCCATGACCATGAGGCGCCCTTGCAAATCCTGCACCACGTTGCGCTGCTTGATCTTCACCGTGCCGTCGAAATTCAACTCGAGCGACGACTGATCCACGACCTTGGAGCTCGCCACGCCGCCCAAATGGAAGGTGCGCATGGTGAGCTGCGTGCCCGGCTCCCCGATCGACTGCGCGGCGATGACGCCCACCGCCTCGCCGAGATTGACCGGCGTGCCGCGGGCGAGATCGCGCCCGTAGCACTTGCCGCAGATGCCGTTGCGCGTCTCGCAGGTGAGCGCCGAGCGGATGCGGACCTCTTGCACTTTCGCCGCCTCCAGAGCCTCGACCTGCTCCTCCTCGATCAGCTCGCCCGCCTTCACGACCACCTTGCCGGTGGACGGATTCTTGACGTTCGTCGCCGCCGTGCGTCCGAGCACGCGCTGGCCGAGCGAGACGGTCACCTCGCCCGCCTCCATGATCGCGCGCGCGGTGATGCCCTCGGTCGTGCCGCAATCGTCTTCGGTGACGATGCAGTCCTGCGCCACGTCGACCAGACGCCGCGTGAGATAGCCGGAATTGGCGGTCTTCAACGCCGTGTCGGCCAAGCCCTTGCGCGCGCCGTGGGTCGAGTTGAAATATTCGAGCACCGACAGCCCCTCCTTGAAGTTGGAGATGATCGGCGTCTCGATGATCTCGCCCGACGGCTTGGTCATCAGGCCGCGCATGCCGGCAAGCTGCTTCATCTGCGCAGGCGAGCCCCGCGCGCCCGAATGCGACATCATATAGATGGAGTTGATCGGCTTCTCGCGGCCGGTCTTGGGATCGCGCTCCACCGCGGAGATGCGCTTCATCATCTCCTTGGCCACCTGCTCGGTGCACTCCGTCCAGGTGTCGACCACCTTGTTGTATTTCTCGCCGCGGGTGATGAGGCCGTCATTATATTGCTGCTCATATTCGCGCACGAGGTCGGACGTCTTCTGCACGATGGCGTCCTTGGTCTCCGGGATCACCATGTCGTCCTTGCCGAAAGAGATGCCGGCGCGGCAGGCATAGGAGAAGCCGAGCCCCATGATCCGGTCGCAGAAGATGACCGTCTCCTTCTGACCGCAGTGGCGATAGACCACGTCGATCATGTTGGAGATGTCCTTCTTGGTCAGCGCCCGGTTGACGAGATCGAAGCTCACCTCGGGGCTGCGCGGCAACAGCTCGCCCAACAGCATGCGTCCGGGCGTCGTGTCGTAGATATTCGACATGAGCTTGCCCTTCGGATCCAGGGAGCGGAACCGGCCTTTGATCTTGGTGTGCAGGGTCACGACCTTGGCGTCGAGCGCATGATGGATCTCCGACATGCTGCCGAAGGCCATGCCCTCGCCGGGCTCGTTGTCCATGGCGAGCGACAGGTAATAGATGCCGAGCACGATGTCCTGGGACGGCACGATGATCGGCGAGCCGTTGGCCGGATGCAGGATGTTGTTGGTCGACATCATCAAGACGCGCGCCTCGAGCTGGGCCTCGAGCGACAACGGCACGTGCACCGCCATCTGGTCGCCGTCGAAATCGGCGTTGAAGGCGGCGCAGACGAGCGGATGCAGCTGGATCGCCTTGCCCTCGATCAGCACCGGCTCGAACGCCTGGATGCCCAATCGGTGCAGCGTCGGCGCGCGGTTGAGCAGCACCGGATGCTCGCGGATCACCTCGTCGAGGATATCCCACACTTCGGGCTTCTCCTTCTCGACGAGCTTCTTCGCCTGCTTGACCGTGGCGGCGTGGCCCTTGGCGTCGAGCCGCGCATAGATGAACGGCTTGAACAGCTCGAGCGCCATCTTCTTCGGCAGCCCGCATTGATGCAGCTTGAGCTCCGGACCCACCACGATCACCGAGCGGCCCGAATAGTCGACGCGCTTGCCGAGCAGATTCTGGCGGAAGCGGCCCTGCTTGCCCTTGAGCATGTCGGCGAGCGACTTCAGCGGCCGCTTATTGGCGCCGGTGATGACGCGTCCGCGCCGTCCGTTGTCGAACAGCGCGTCCACCGCCTCTTGCAGCATGCGCTTCTCGTTGCGGATGATGATGTCGGGCGCGCGCAGCTCCATCAGCCGCTTCAGACGGTTGTTGCGGTTGATCACGCGGCGGTAGAGATCGTTCAGATCCGAGGTGGCGAAGCGGCCGCCATCGAGCGGCACGAGCGGCCTAAGCTCCGGCGGAATCACCGGAATCTCGGTCATGATCATCCATTCGGGCCGGTTGCCCAACTCGATGAATGCCTCCACCACCTTCAAGCGCTTGGCGAGCTTCTTGGGCTTCAGCTCCGAGGTCGAACTCGGCGATCTCCTGGCGCAGCTCGTCGCGGATCTTCTCGAGGTCGAGGCCGATCAAGAGCTCGCGGATGGCTTCCGCGCCGATCGACGCGGTGAAGGAATCCTCGCCGAACTCCTCCTGCGCCCGGAGATAGTCCTCCTCGCTCAGGAGCTGCAGCGGCTTCAGCGTCGTCAAGCCCGGCTCGAGCACGATGTAATGCTCGAAATAAAGCACGCGCTCGAGATCCTTGAGCGTCATGTCGAGCAGGAGCCCGATGCGCGACGGCAGCGACTTGAGGAACCAGATATGGGCCACGGGCGCGGCGAGCTCGATATGGCCCATGCGCTCGCGCCGCACCTTGGCGAGCGTCACCTCGACGCCGCACTTCTCGCAGATGACGCCCTTGTATTTCATGCGCTTGTACTTGCCGCACAAGCACTCATAGTCCTTCACCGGCCCGAAGATGCGCGCGCAGAACAGGCCGTCGCGCTCGGGCTTGAAGGTGCGGTAATTGATCGTCTCCGGCTTCTTGATCTCCCCATAGGACCAGGAGCGGATCTTTTCCGGGCTGGCGATGCCGATCCGGATCTGATCGAAATTCTGCTGCTGGACCTGAGGACTGAAGAGATTGACGATGTCTTGGTTCATTCTCTGGTCTCCCGGGGGCGGCCGCGCCGCCCAAAAATTGCTTCTTGCTCTGTCTCGCTACGCCTTGCGGCCTGTTATTCGGCCGCCGGCAGTCTCGGCCGCGCCGGCGTCTCTTCCGGCCGCGGCTGCACCAATTCCACGTTGAGGCCAAGCGCCCGCATCTCCTTGACGAGGACGTTGAAGGACTCAGGAATGCCCGCCTCGAAGGTGTCGTCGCCGCGCACGATCGCCTCATAGACCTTGGTGCGGCCGGCCACGTCGTCGGACTTCACCGTGAGCATCTCCTGCAGCGTGTAAGCGGCGCCATAAGCCTCGAGCGCCCACACCTCCATCTCACCGAAGCGCTGGCCGCCGAACTGCGCCTTGCCGCCGAGCGGCTGCTGGGTGACGAGGCTGTAGGGTCCGATCGAGCGGGCGTGGATCTTGTCGTCCACGAGGTGGTGGAGCTTCAGCATATAGATGTAGCCCACGGTCACCTTGCGCTCGAACTCCTCGCCGGTGCGCCCGTCATAGAGCGTCACCTGGCCCGAGCCGTCGAGATCGGCCGCCTCGAGCAACGCCGTGACGTCGCCTTCATGCGCCCCGTCGAACACGGGCGTGGCGACGGGAACGCCCGCGCGCAACGTCTCGCTCACCTCGACCGCCTCGTCCTCTTTGAGCGCGGCCACTCTCTTGTCCTCGCCATAGATCGTCTTGAGCAGGTCCTTGAGCGGCTTCACCTTGTGCGTCTCGTGATAGGCGTCGAGCGCCTCGCCGATCTTGCGGCCCAAGCCCCGGCACGCCCAGCCGAGATGGGTCTCGAGGATCTGCCCCACATTCATGCGGCTCGGCACGCCGAGCGGATTGAGCACGATGTCGATCGGCGTGCCGTCCTCCAGATAGGGCATGTCCTCGATGGGCACGATCATGCTGATCACGCCCTTGTTGCCGTGACGGCCGGCCATCTTGTCGCCGGGCTGGATCTTGCGCTTCACCGCGACGAAGACCTTGACCATCTTCATCACGCCGGGCGGCAGCTCGTCGCCGCGCTGCAGCTTGTCGACCTTGTCGACGAAGCGCTGCTCGAGCCGCTTCTTCGCCTCTTCATATTGCCGGCCGATGGCCTCGACCTCGGCCATGGCCTTCTCGTTCTTGAGCGCGATCTCCCACCAATGGCTGCGCGCCACCTCGTCGAGCAAGGCCTCGGTGATCTTGGCGTCCTTCTTGATGCCCTTCGGCCCCTTGGCCACCACCTTGTGCATGAGCACGTCCTTGAGGCGGCCATAGACGTTGCGGTCGAGGATGGCGAGCTCGTCGTCGCGGTCCTTGGCGAGACGCTCGATCTCCTCCCGCTCGATGGCCATGGCGCGCTCGTCCTTCTCGACGCCGTGGCGATTGAACACGCGCACCTCGACCACCGTGCCGGTCACGCCGGGCGGCAGCTTGAGCGAGGTGTCGCGCACGTCGGACGCCTTCTCGCCGAAGATGGCGCGGAGCAGCTTCTCCTCCGGCGTCATCGGGCTCTCGCCCTTGGGCGTGATCTTGCCCACCAGGATGTCGCCCGGATTGACCTCGGCGCCGATATAGACGATGCCCGCCTCGTCGAGATTCTCTGAGCGCCTCCTCCGAGACGTTGGGAATGTCGCGCGTGATCTCCTCCGGCCCGAGCTTGGTGTCGCGGGCCATCACCTCGAACTCCTCGATATGGATCGAGGTGAACACGTCGTCGCGCACGACGCGCTCGGAGATGAGGATGGAGTCCTCGAAATTGTAGCCCATCCACGGCATGAAGGCGACGAGCACGTTGCGCCCGAGCGCGAGCTCGCCGAGATCGGTGGACGGCCCGTCGGCGATGATCTCGCCCGCCTGCACGGCATCGCCCACGCGCACGAGCGGGCGCTGGTTGATGCAAGTGTTCTGGTTCGAGCGCTGGAACTTGCGCAAATTGTAGATGTCGACGCCCGACTTGGACGGATCGGTCTCCTCGGTCGCCCGCACCACGATGCGCGTGGCATCGACCTGATCCACCACGCCCGTGCGGCGCGCGCCGATGGCCGCGCCCGAATCGCGCGCCACCACGTCCTCCATGCCGGTGCCGACCAGCGGCGCTTCCGCCGTGATCAGCGGCACCGCCTGGCGCTGCATGTTGGAGCCCATCAGCGCGCGGTTGGCGTCGTCATTCTCGAGGAACGGGATGAGCGCCGCCGCCACCGACACGAGCTGCTTCGGCGACACGTCGATGAGATCGACCTTCTCCGGCGGCTCGAGCTCGACGTCGCCCGCGTGCCGGCACACGATCAGCTCCTCGGCGAAGGTGCCGTTCGGGTTGAGCTTGGCGTTGGCCTGGGCGATGACGTAGCGCGCCTCCTCCATGGCCGAGAGATAGACCACCTCGTCCGTCACCTTGGCCTTCACCACGCGCCGGTACGGGCTCTCGATGAAGCCGTATTTGTTCACCCGCGCATAAGTGGCGAGCGAGTTGATGAGACCGATATTCGGCCCCTCCGGCGTCTCGATCGGGCAGATGCGGCCGTAATGGGTGGGATGCACGTCGCGCACCTCGAAGCCCGCGCGCTCGCGGGTGAGGCCGCCCGGCCCAAGCGCCGACAGCCGCCGCTTATGGGTGATCTCCGACAAGCGGGTTCGTCTGGTCCATGAACTGGGAGAGCTGCGAGGAGCCGAAGAACTCGCGCACCGCCGCCGCCGCCGGCTTGGCGTTGATCAGGTCCTGCGGCATCACCGTGTCGATATCGACCGAGCTCATGCGCTCCTTGATGGCGCGCTCCATGCGCAGGAGACCCACGCGATACTGGTTCTCCATCAGCTCGCCGACCGAGCGCACCCGGCGGTTGCCGAGATGATCGATGTCGTCGATCTCGCCCTTGCCGTCGCGCAGGCCCACCAGCGTCTTGATCACGGCGAGGATGTCCTCCTTGCGCAGCGTGCGCACCGTGTCCGGACAGTCGAGGTCGAGCCGCATATTCATCTTCACCCGGCCCACGGCCGACAGATCGTAGCGCTCCGGATCGAAGAAGATGCCCTTGAACAGCGCCGCCGCTGCTTCCGGCGTCGGCGGCTCGCCCGGGCGCATCACCCGGTAGATGTCGAGCAGCGCCTCCTCGGGGTTGGAGTTCTTGTCGATGGCGAGCGTGTTGCGGATGAAGCCGCCGACATTGACGTGGTCGATGTCGAGGACCGGGATCTCCTTGAGGCCGAGTTCCTTCAGCTTGGCGACGCAGCTTGGCTTCGAGCTCCTCGCCCGCCTCGCCATAGATCTCGCCCGTCTCGAGGTTGAGGATGTCCTCGGCGAGGTAGCGGCCATAAAGGTCCTCGTCGCTGATCAAGAGCTCCTTCAAGCCCTCATCGGCGAGCTTCTTGGCGAGCCGCGCGGTGACCTTGCGGCCGGCCTCGATCGCGACCTTGCCGGTCTTGGCGTCGATCAGATCGCTCGTCGGCTTGATGCCGCGCATGCGATCCGGCTTGAACGGCATGCGCCAGCCCTCTTTCGTGGCCTTGAGCGTGATGCGGTCGTAGAAGGTGGCGAGGATCTCCTCGTCCTCCATGCCGAGCGCATAGAGCAGCGTCGTGACCGGAAGCTTGCGCCGCCGGTCGATGCGCACATAGACGATGTCCTTGGCGTCGAACTCGAAGTCGAGCCAGGAGCCGCGATAGGGAATGATGCGCGCGGCGAACAGCAGCTTGCCGGATGAATGGGTCTTGCCGCGGTCGTGATCGAAGAACACGCCGGGCGAGCGGTGCATCTGCGAGACGATGACGCGCTCGGTGCCGTTGATGATGAAGGTGCCGTTCGAGGTCATGAACGGCATGTCGCCCATATAGACGTCCTGCTCCTTGATGTCCTTGACCGAGCGGGCGCCGGTCTCCTCATTGACATCGAACACGATGAGCCGGAGCGTCACCTTGAGCGGCGCGGCGAAGGTCATGCCGCGCTGCTGACACTCGTCCACGTCGTATTTCGGCATCTCGAAGGCATAACGGACGAATTCGAGCTGGGCGCGCTCGCCGAAATCGCGGATCGGGAACACCGAGCGGAACACCGCCTGCAGGCCCTCGTCGGGGCGGCCGCCCTCGGGCTCGTAGACCATGAGGAACTGGTCGTAGGATTGCTTCTGCACCTCGATGAGGTTCGGCATCTCGGCCACTTCATGGATGCGGCCGAACATTTTCCGCAAACGCTTATGCCCACTCGTCATCGTCTGTTGCGGCATGGGGGTCCTTTCGCGCCTCTAAGCTTAGGGCTGGCCGTAAAGACGGCTCACCGGAAGCTCCCCTTCACGGGAGGCTCTGGCGAACCGTCACTGCACTGATTTCGGGTTGGCCCGGGCGGGTTCCGGGCATCTCTATATGGGCTCCGCCCGGGCGTAATTCAACCCTTACTTTACTTCAGCTCGACGGTGGCACCGGCCGCTTCGAGCTGCTTCTTGATCTTCTCCGCCTCGTCCTTGGTCACCCCTTCCTTGACCGGCTTGGGTGCGCCTTCGACGAGGTCTTTGGCCTCCTTCAGGCCGAGGCTCGTAATGGCTCGTACCTCTTTGATGACATTGATCTTTTGCGCGCCAGCGCCGGTGAGAATGACGTTGAATTCCGTCTTCTCCTCGGCAGCGGCGGCGGGCGCACCGGCCCCGCCGGCAGCCATCATGGCCACCGGGGCAGCGGCGGAAACGCCCCATTTCTCTTCCAGCAGCTTCGCGAGCTCGGCGGCCTCGAGGACCGTGAGCCCGGAGAGCTCGTCGACGATTTTTTCCAAATTAGCCATACTGTTATCCTCGTAAGTTCGACTGGTTTGTTAGGTTCCGATGCATCATGCCGCCGTCTTGCCATAGGCCGCGAACACGCGGGCGAGCTGACCGGCAGGCTCATTGAGGATGCGGGCGATCTTGCTCGCCGGCGCCTGCATGAGACCGATCAGCTTGCCCCGAAGCTCGTCGAGCGAGGGCAGGTCGGCGAGCGAGCTGACCCCTTTGGGATCGAGCACCGTGGTCCCCATCGTTCCGCCCAGAATGACGAACTTCTCGTTCGCCTTGGCGAATTTGACGGCGACCTTGGGTGCCGCTATCGGGTCCGCGGAATAAGCGATGCAGGTCGGTCCCCGCAGCAGATCCGCAATTCCCTTGGCGTCGGTCCCTTCCAGGGCGAGCTTGACGAGCCTGTTCTTGGCCACCTTGACCTGAGCCCCGACGCTGCGCATGTCGCGGCGAAGCCTGGTCATGTCGGCAACCGTGAGGCCCGCATAGTGAGCCACGACGACGACGCCGGTCTTGGCGAAGGCGTCGTGAAGCGCCGTCACGATCTCGCGCTTCTCTGCTCTCTCCACTGCTCACTCCGTCCGTTGCGGCGAAAGGGCATTGTCCTTTCGCCTCGTCGCACCTGCCGCGAGGAAGTGTGGGAGCGGACGGCAGCCCGCGCCCGCTCTTTCAAGCGGCGCTCCGTTGCCTGTCCAGCCCGCACGCAAGAAAGCGCTCGAGCCACTTACGAGGTCCAAACCGATCTTAAGGTCCGGCACGTCCGAAACCCTGAACCGTTGTTTCCCCATCTCATGCAGGCCGAAAGGCTTAAGCGGTTTCCCGCACCTGCAATCTCGGACAGGTTTGAACCGCCTCGTTTTACGGAAGCGGCCCTTCCCGGACTTGACGCGAGCCAAGCCCGGGAAAACTCTTCACGCCTACCCGGAGCCTAAGCTCGCGGGCTCGATCTTCACGCCGGGCCCCATGGTCGAAGCGATGGCGATACGCTTCACGAAGGTGCCCTTGGCGCCCGATGGTTTTGCCTTCATCACCGCGTCGGTGAAGGCGCGGATGTTCTCCACGAGCGCCTGCTCGGTGAACGACGCCTTGCCGACGCCCGCCTGCAGGATGCCCGCCTTCTCGACGCGGAACTCGACCGCGCCGCCCTTGGCGCCGCGCACCGCTTCGGCGACGTCCGCCGTGACGGTGCCGACCTTGGGGTTCGGCATCAATCCGCGCGGGCCCAGCACCTTACCGAGCCGGCCGACGAGCGGCATCATGTCGGGCGTGGCGATGCAGCGGTCGAAATCGATGACGCCCTTCTGCACCTGCTCGACGAGATCCTCCGCGCCGACGATATCGGCGCCGGCCTTCTTGGCTTCCTCGGCCTTGGGCCCCTTGGCGAACACCGCGACCTTGAGCTTGCGGCCCGAGCCGTTCGGCAGCTGGCAGACCCCGCGCACCATCTGATCGGCGTGGCGCGGATCGACGCCGAGATTCATGGCGACCTCGATCGTCTCGTCGAACTTGGCTTTCGCCCCGTTCTTGACGAGCTTCACCGCCTCCTCGATCGGATAGGCGCGATCGCGGTCGATCGTTTCCCGTGCCGCGCGAAAACGTTTGCCGGGTTTGCTCATGGTCTACTCCTGCACCTCGAGCCCCATCGAGCGGGCAGAGCCCGCCACGATCTTCATCGCCTGCTCGACGCTGTTGGCATTCAAATCTTTCATCTTAACCTCGGCGATTTCGCGGAGCTGCGCCTGCGTCACGCTGCCCGCGACGTTCCGCCCCGGCGTTTGCGAGCCCTTGGCGATCTTCGCCGCCCGCTTGAGCAGATAGGACGCCGGCGGCGTCTTCATCTCGAAGGTGAAGGAGCGGTCGGCATAGACCGTGATCACCGTCGGGATGGGCGCACCCGGCTCGAGCTTCTGCGTCGCCGCGTTGAACTGCTTGCAGAACTCCGGGATGTTGACGCCGCGCTGGCCGAGCGCGGGCCCGATCGGCGGCGATGGATTCGCCTGCCCTGCCGGCACCTGCAGCTTGATGTAACCCTCGATCTTCTTCGCCATGGTCTACTCTTCTTTCGCGGGCTCCCCGCTCACTCACTTCCGCTCAAAGCTTCTCCACCTGCCCGTATTCGAGCTCGACCGGCGTCGCCCGGCCGAAGATCGACACGGCCACCTTGAGCCGCGCCCGCTCCTCGTCGACTTCCTCGACGAGACCGTTGAACGAGGCGAAGGGTCCGTCGGCGACCCGCACCTGCTCGCCGATCTCGAAGGTGACCGACGGCTTCGGCCGCTCCACGCCTTCCTGCACCTGCTGCAGGATGCGCCCGGCCTCCTCCTCGGTGATCGGGATCGGCTTGTTCTCGGTGCCGAGAAATCCTGTGACCTTGGGCGTGGCCTTGATCAGATGATAGGTCTGGTCGTTCATCTCCATCTTGACGAGCACATAGCCCGGAAAGAACTTCCGCTCCGACGCGACCTTCCGGCCGCGCCGCATCTCCACGACCTCCTCCATCGGCACGAGCACCTCCTCGAACTGATCGGAGAGCCCCGCCGCCGCCGCACGCTCCTTGATCGACTCGGCGACCTTGCGCTCGAAGTTGGAGTAGGCGTGCACGATGTACCACCGCATTGTCATTGGAGTTGAGGCCGCCTCTTTGCCGCTCTTTTCTTCGCTCTGTTACTGGCCCACGCCCAAGACAAGGCTGATGAGGTTTCGTATCACAAAGTCGGCGGCGAGGAAGAAGAGCGCCGCCGCCAGCGACATCAACAGGACCATGACCGTGGTGATCACCGTCTCCCGTCGCGTCGGCCAAGTGACCTTGGCGACCTCGGTCCTCACCTGCTGCAGAAACTCGAATGGATTGGTCCTCGCCATCTGATGTCCTTAACGCCGCTCTCCCGCCTCCCGCACTTTTCCGTCACCCGTGGCAGGAGTGGAGGGACTCGAACCCCCAACCCCCGGTTTTGGAGACCGGTGCTCTAGCCAGTTGAGCTACACTCCTATCGATGCATCCACTGACGTCTTGCCGCCCTGATCAATGGTTGGAGCGGGTGAAGGGAATCGAACCCTCGTCCTCAGCTTGGAAGGCTGCTGCTCTACCATTGAGCTACACCCGCATCCATCTCGGCGCGAAGAGGCTCTTGGTGGAGGGGGTAGGATTCGAACCTACGTAGGCATAGCCAACGGGTTTACAGCCCGTCCCCTTTAGCCACTCGGGCACCCCTCCTCAGTCAAGATGGATTGTCGGTCTGTTGAAAATAACCAAGCAAAAACGCCCCGCCGTCGGCCGGCAGGGTCCGGTTTTGCTGGTTATGCGGAGCGTCCGAACCCCTGTCAACTCTAATCCGGGCGCTCTGGGCCAAAATTCTTTAACCTTGCGGCGATTCACATCATCTAGGTCCCATCACCCCGATTTTGAAGGGCAAGACCCCCTCCATGCAGCGTCATAAGCCCAAGCGGATGCGGCGGCCGCCAAACCGCGGCGGCAGAGACGGCCGGGCGCCGCACCGCCACGCGCCCGACCGCGTTCTCCTCTATGGCCTGCATGCGGTGGAGGCTGCCCTTGCCAACAAGGGCCGGCCGATCACGCGGTTGCGCGCCACCGAGAATGCCGCGCGGCGGCTCGAACCCGCCTTGCGGGCGCGCGGCGTGGAAGCGGAGCCCGCCACCCCGCGCGAGCTCGACCGGCTGCTCGGTGCCGACACCGTGCATCAGGGCGTCGTGCTCGAGACCGAGCCGCTCCACCCCGCGACGCTCGACACGGTGAAGCCCGAAGGCATCCTCATCGTGCTCGATCAGGTGACGGATCCGCACAATGTCGGCGCCGTGCTGCGCTCCGCCGCGGCCTTCGGCGCGGCGGGCGTCGTGCTGCCCGAGCGGCACAGCCCGCCGCTGTCAGGCGCGCTCGCCAAGGCCGCAAGCGGTGCGCTCGACCTCGTGCCGGTGATCCTGGTGAAGAACCTGTCGCGAGCCCTGACCGAGCTCGGCGAGCGGGGCTTCACCCGGGTCGGGCTCGCCGAAGACGCCCCGCACGCGCTCGAGCAAACGCCCCTCCCCCTGCCGCTCGCGCTCGTGCTTGGCGCCGAGGGGAAAGGCTTGCGCCAACTCACGCGTGAGGGCTGCGACGCGCTCTGCCGCATCGACACCAAGGGGCCGCTGGCGAGCCTCAACGTCTCCAACGCCGCGGCGATCGCGCTCCATTGGGCAAGCGCAGCCGCGCGCTAACGGCCGCGCCGATGACGCGACGCGCGCGCGAAGGCGGGAGGGGCATGCGCCCCTCCCTGGTTCAGTTCAGCAACTGGATGTTCAGTTCAGCAGCTCGGCACGGATCCGCCCGCGACGGGCGTGATGCGCGCCTAGTTGCAGAAGCGGCGGCCGAAAGCGTCGTACCAGCAGTCCCTGCGCCAATAGCAGCTGCCGGGTCCGGCGTTACAACTGTTATAGTAGGCGTAGTAGTAGGGGTAATAATAAGCCCCGCCGCAACCGCCCCCGCAGGGCCTTGCGATCGGGATCGGCGCCGGCGCCGGCACCACGACAACCGGCGGCGCGACGACGACGGGCGCCGCCACCACGGCACGGCACCGCCAGCCGCACCAGGCATTGGCGGAATCGGCCGTCCCCAGATTCAAACCGACCGCCAGCGCCAAGACGGCAGCAAGACTCAACACAACTCTCATTTCTGCGACTCCACTGAAGGCAACGACCCCCGTCCGGCTGGCCCGCAGTCGAATCCTTCGACCAGCCGCAGGTGATTTATGGTTACGCGCCCCGAGTATCAGTCGAGTTAATTTCCGCGCGTGAGCGGTATAGCGGGGAGTGCGTGAAAGAGCTATCAAGCTCGAAGGGAAGATAAACAGCAGTCTCAAAATGAGACGGGCGGCCGAAGCCGCCCGTCGATTTCATGCAGAACTGGCTGGACGCTAATATCCGCCGCCGCCGCCCTGATAGTGGTGTCTCCTGTATCCGTATCCACCACCGCCGCCCGAGTATGGCGAGCAGTCAGAGTAGTGATAGCTGGCGCAGCATCGCTTGTAGTAGCCGCAATCGTAGTACCTATCGCATTCCCGGTACTGGCAGTAGTAGCAGCCGGAATAGTCGCAATGTTTGTAGCCGACGAGCTCCACGCCCGGGCGCATGGTCTTGACGGCATCGGGGAGTTCTTGCAGCGCCGCCCGCCCCCGCTGCGAGAGCCAGGGACACGCCGAGCAACACCGCCACGCCGAGCGCGGCGGCAGCGACGATCAGTTTGCGCATAGTCACACCTCCAGTTGCTGCTTCGACCCTTCCTCGGCGCCGTGAAAGCGGCATTCTCGGCGATCTAGGCGGGGCCCGATCTCCTGCTGGCAAGCGTGATCATTTCATCTGACGATCGGGTCTCGGCGGGCGCCCCTCAAAGGCGGGATAATGGAAATAGGGCATGCAGCGCTCATAGCCCGCATCGGCCGTCGTATAGGGCCGGTAGAACCACCAATAATTGCGCGGATAGCAATAATAGGACGTGGAGCGCCGGAAATGCGCGCGGACCAAGAAGGGCGCGCCACCGCGAGCGACAGCCGCGACCGGGCTCGCTCCCGCGGCCGCGAGCGGCTTCGGCGTGCAGATGAATAGAAAACTCAAGGTGGCGACAACGGCTAGCGCGTATTTCCCCAAGCCCACGGCCGACCTCACCTTGCATCCTTCGGCGTTCGCGACTTTAGACCATCGCCACCGCCCCGTCGCGGACAAAAACCGCTGCCGCCGGCCGCTCGACCGGCGCCGCAGCAAGACTGTCACCGTCCCGCTGTATCAAGCAAATGCCGGCTCGCGCGGGAGGGAAGCCTGGCGCGCCTCCATCTTATTTTAAGACGCGCCGCCTATACTTGCGCAGCCATTCAGGAACCAAAGAGCGGAAGCGAAGTTACTCATACCTCGCCAAGGCAACACGCTCTCACAGGGAAGGAAGTACCCATGTCGTCCACCGACACCAACATGCGCTCGGGCGCAGGCAAGTCTTCAGCCCGCGACGCTGAAGACCTCAACGCCCAGATCGAAGCGATCCGCTCCGACATCCAGAGCCTCAGCTCGACGGTCGGCCGCATCGCCAACAAGCAGTTTGGCCGCGCGCAAGACAAGGCCATGGAGACCGCGGCCGAGGCCGAGGAAGCGATCAGGCGCAACCCCCTCTCGGCGATGGCCATCGCCGCCGGGTTGGGTTTCCTGTTTGGCGTCTTCACCCGGCGCTAGCAGGCAGCCATGCTGCGGCTTGCGCTCTCCCTGCTGTCGTCCTTGCAGATCGGGGCGCGCTTGAAGCAAAGCTTCGAGCGCTCGCTCCGGCAAGCGATCGTCGTCGCCGTCGCAGTGGTCATCCTGATCGTCGCGGCAGGCTTCGGGCTGCTCGCCGCCTATCACGCCCTCGTCTCCCTCTATCAATTCACCCCCGTCGAGGCCGCGGGCATCATCGCCGCCGCGCTCGCGCTGATCGGACTTCTCGTCCTTGCCTCCGTGCCGCTCTTCGGTCGGAAGGCGCGCCGCGCGCCGCCCACCGCCCTCACCGCGGCGAGCGAAGGCATGGGCCTCGTCGATCAGAGCGTCGGCAAGGCCATGCAGCAGGTCGGCCCCGTGACGCTGCTCGCCATCGCCTTCCTCGCCGGGATCCTGGCAAGCCGCAAATAGCAGGCTCGGCACGAGGCGCGGGCCAGCCCGGCGCCATTCCGTATCATCCTGAGCCAGGCCTTAAGCCCCTCTTAACCAACGTCCCCGCATTGTCTTCGCCACGGTCGGACTGATCCGGGGCCATGGGGGACATGAGCAAGCGACTTGCCGCAGCAGCTGCTGATCCTCGCTTGCGTTGCAAGCGGCGCGCGGGCGGCGTCATTGGACATGCCGCCACCGCCGGCATGGGGGCCACCGCCGCCCGCAGAGATGGCGGTGCCCGCACCCAACCTCATTCCGCTGCCGGGAATGATCGAGCCGCATTACGAGATTGGGCGCCCGCTATTGGTGGAGCGAAGGCAAGACCAAGTTCAGCATCGATTCGAGCAAGTATCAATCCCACGCTCGGTAGCCCGACCTCGACGCTCACTTACGACAATGTGCAGGCCAACACGGCCGAGTTCGTTTTCCGGGCGCGCACCGAGGCCAATTGGTTCGCCAAGGGCTTCGTCGGCGGCGGCCCCTTGGGAGGCGGCACCCTCGACGACCGGGACTTCTTCACCGGCCAGGTGATGCTCCTCCGACACCTCAAGCAATCTCGACGGCAACGGTTTCATCTACGGCACCCTCGATGTCGGCAAGCGCTTTACCCTTGACGGACGGCCCGGCCAAGGTCGCGTTCGGTCCGTACATGGGATTCAATCTCTGGCAGGAGCAGATCGAAGCCTGGGGCGCGCGCTGCGTGCGGCGGCTGACGCTTGCCATTGGGGCCGTTCCCTGTCGCCCCCGGACGAAGGTCATCAACGACACGCAGGATTTTGCCGGCCTCAGGATTGGCGGCGAGCTTCAAGTCAAGCTGTTAGACCGCTTCACCTTCATTGGCGATGCTGCGGCGCTGCCTTACGTCCATATCACCAACGAGGACAGCCATCGCCTGAGCAACGATCTCGGGCCAGGCCCCAACATCGACGACAGCGGTTCCGGCTGGGGCTATCAGCTCGAAGCCGCAGCTGCGCATGGACCTGACCCCCTGCTGGTCGGTCGGCAGCGGCGTGCGCTATTGGTGGGCCGAGATCACGGACGGCAAGTCCAAGTTCACCAATCTCGATACGACCGTGGATCTGCCCGACTACACCACGCAGCGCTTCGGCGTGTTCGGCGATGTGAGCTACAAGTTCTGAGCGCCGCGGAGCCCTCGCGGCTCGCCGGAAGCGGCCTCCCGGTCGCGGCTTGAGCCGATGGCAGCGCTTTCGCAACGGAACGCCCTTGTGTACTCTGCCCGCGATCCATCGGACGCGAACAGGAGTAAGCCCAACATGGCGCATGCGATGAAGCTGTCGGCCGGCCCCAACCACCTCTGAAGGCGCGCAAGCGCGTTGCTCGGCGCCCCACTCGCGCTTGGCCTGTGCATCGCCGCGCTGCCGGGATCGGCTTCGGCCGCCGCAGCACCGCTCCCAAGGCCTACAGCAGCCGCCGGCGAAGCCGCGCTGCTGACGCCTATCGGCCACGGCAACAAGCAAGGCAAGAACTGGAACAAGGGCAACGGAACTGGGGCTATAACGGCAAATACGGCTATCACGGCGGTCCATGTGTCCAGATATTGGAAGCGCAAGCCCTATTATGGCGACTTCATCGGCGGCGTCGTGCTCGGCACAATTCTCGGCGTCGGTGTCGTGGGCGTGGCGCCCCCGCCTCCCGGACCGCAATTCTGCTGGTATTGGGCCGATCCCTCGATGACGCGAGGCTATTGGGACTATTGCTACTAGGGTCGCGGGGCGTTCATCGGCCTTATATAATGGGACAAGGCGCCGGCTTAGCTCAGTTGGTAGAGCGGCTGATTTGTAATCAGTAGGTCGGGGGTTCGAATCCTCCAGCCGGCACCAATCTCGGGGACGTTAGCCCAAGAGAACGGGTGGGGATTGGATGGTGTGGCCACGGTCCATGATCGTCGCTCTGCTCGTCCTCAGCGGTTGCGCCACGACCAACGGAACCGAGCCCGAAACCGGAACCGAGCCCGAACTCCGAGCCGCACCTTTGAAGGGCCGCTCAAGCCCGTCACCCTTTCGGCGGCGCAGATAAAGATCGTTCAGCAAGGCATCGCCGCAAATCTGAAAGACCCCGCCAACTTCGGTGATAGCTACCGCGCGGGCCTCAGCCTGGACCGTCAATTGGTCGTCTGCGGCCACGTCAACGGAACGACGTTTCAGGGGATGTTCGCCAAGAATGCCGACGACGGCTCCACGGTTTTCTTACCCATCGTGATCGGCATTAGCGAGGAGGACCGGGACCTCGTGAGGCACGACTGCCGCTATGACGGCATCTACATCTCGCACACCCGCGAACTAAATTGCCCGCGCGGATCGTCGGCGGTGCCGCGATTAACGGTGCCCTTGCCCCAGGAGCTGGGGCGACGACTTCTGCCGGCGCCCTTTCTCGAGCTCAGCCCTTCGGCTGACTTGACCTTCGGCGTGACCGAAGCCGACACGCACGGCCCCCGCCGGTGCGGTAGACTTCTTCACATTGAGAGTCGCGACCGGAGCCGCGGATGTCTCGGCGGGCGCCGCGCCATGCCTTGGCAGGCCATTGATCGCTATAGCGGCTCCGGAATTTGTGTAAGCCGACATGGACGATCTCGCGATCCGCCGCGGCCCAAATGTCGCCGCCGCAGCGTCGCCAGCGATAGCAGAAGGCATAGTCCTCCGAGAGGCGGGCGGATTCGAGCCTGATGGGATCGAAAACGCGGATGACGCGATCGAGTCCCTGGGCGATGGGCGAGGTCAACGGCGCCGTCTCGTCGGACAGGTCTGGGTAGCTCTCCAGCATGGTCGCGATGCAATCCCGGCGCACGAGAAGGATGCCGGCGCCACAGCCTTCCACGCGGATAAATCCCTTCCGCGCGCCGACGCCCGGCCCCATGACGGCATAGTCATGCGCCTTGGCGAGCGCGCGCAGCGCAGGCTCCCCGGCCTCCAGCGATGTGACGAGCTTATCCAGATCGAGCCTGCGCTTGGGCGCGATCACGCCGACCACGGGCTCGTTGAGCTCCAACATGTTTATGACCAGCTTCGGCTCGAAGCCCATGTCGGCGTCGACGAAAAGGAGATGGCTGGCATTGGTCCTGTCGAACCAATGGGTCAGCAGAACGCTGCGGCTTTCGACGATGTCCGAGAAGGAGAGCGTGGCGAAGGCGGACGGCCACCGACGCCTGGTGAGCTCATGCTGCAGCCCGAATAGGCTTTGCACGTAAACGGAATAAAGCACCTCGCCATAGGCAGGTGTCGCGATGAAAATAGAATTCGGAATCATTCCCGCGCCGTCCCCCAGCGCCATTAGACAGGCCAAAGGACTGGTTAGGCAAATCGACGACGCAAAAGCTGTGGATAAGATGGCGTTCCGGTAAAGGCTTCGCAGGCGAGCTTAAATGCGCGGGCGGCGCCCTTCCGGACTAGCCGGCGGGTTTCAGATCGTTGGCGACGGAATTGAAGACGCCCGCGATGTTGGTGCCGATGAGGCTCAACGCCGCCAAGATTGCCACGGCAATGCCAGCGAGGATAAGACCATATTCAACGGCGGTGGCGCCGGATTGGTCCTTCATAAACCGAACAAACGGCTGACGCATGGCGACCCGCTCCTGTTTCTTGGACCAACATCCTTAAGGGAGCATTGTTACCGAGCCGTTGCCTGCGCAGGAGGTACTTCTGCTCCTGTGGTAAGCCAACGCTTAATTGAGCGGCTTCATGTCCTCGGTTGTTTAGCGTCCAGCCTTCGCTCCTTACGCGCGCCAGGGATCACTTCTTTGGCCGCTGGGCGTTCTCCCAGGTGATTTCCGCATCGGTCAGCATTTTGCTGAAGCGGCCGTCGGTCGTCATTTCCGTAATGGCCTGGCCGAATTGCGGCGCCAAAGAGCGGCACGGCGACTTCTTCGAGAAGGCGACGAACATTTCGGCGGAGAGCAGGGCCGGATCGAGCGGTTCGATTTTGTCGCTGAGGCCCGCTTTCGCCGCTTCGGCGATGCCGGGATAGTAGCCGGCGATCATATAGTCGGCCTTCCCGGATACGAGATCCTGGAGCGCGTCATCGATGCCGTCGGCACGGGCGACGGTCAGCTTGTCCTTGATAAAGGCATCGAACTCGGTGCCGTAGCTTTCGCCTTGGTTGGTGACGCCCTTCTTGCCGATCAGGTCATCCTGACCCTTGAAGGGGAAGCCCTTGCCCTTGGCCACGAACACCACCACGGGGTCGAACATGAAGGCCGGCTTGACATAATCGAGATAGGTGGCGCGCTCGTCATTATAGTAGATGCCGAAGATCAGATCGGCCTTGCCGTCGCGCGCCGCTGCCTGCGCATCGGCCCAAGAGCCCATGAATTTCGAGTCGACCGGGACCTTGAGTTGTTTGCCGACGGCCTCGACGAGCGTCGCCGCGGCGCCCACAATCTTGTCGCCGTCGCGGAAGGCGATGGCCGGGTATTGGGGGTGGCCCGTCGCGGTGATCTTCGTGCAATCATCGGCGGCAAAGGCGGCATGGCCCGTCAGTGTCAGGGCAACGAATACGCTCAAGCAGAGAACTTTTTTCATGATCGGGGTCGCTCCTTGGTCGGTGTCGAGCAGCGCTGGCTGAGCAGAAAAGAGAGGTGATGGGGCGCTCCCGCCAGGGCTCGAGGAATTGTTGGATCGAATATCCGCTACTCAACCTTCGCGGGCTCCGCCCGTCCTTTCGCCTGCGCCTTCACGCGATCCACTTCGGCTTGCGAGACCTTTCCCGCCGCAACCAGCGCCTGAACGCAGGCAGGCGACAAGCTCGGACCTGCCTTACGCATGCAAAGGTTGAGCGCCGAGGTTTGCAGGCCATAGTCGCCGCAGAACTTCTTGTAGTCATTGGCGCAATTGTTCTGCATGCCCGGAGTTATGGTCCCTGCCTGTGCCCAGGCGGCGGACTGCGCCGAGCACATGAAGCAAAGGACCAAAACGAAGGCGGTGGGCAGTCTTGAGCGATAACACATCATCCCCGGCTCCCTCTTCATTCGGACTGGGTTCTATCACGCTTCTCGGGTCCCGCCACCCCGCCATTCCCATGGCCCCCTGGGGCCCAACCCGTGCCATCATCGAAGCGCTAATGCAATCCGGCCCACCGCCTAAGGGCCATCGCCGCACGGGTAAAGCCATCGCCATGCAATTCGAGGCTCCTCGCCCTATTGGGTCTTCCGCTCCTCGCTATCGGCTTGAGCAGCGATGGCGCGTTGGCCAAAGACCAGCCTCCGGAAACCGTGCGCATCAACGCCACCTATCGCGTCTATTTCGTCGGCCTGCCCTTTGGCGATGTGCGTCTGCGCATGGCCTTGAAAGGCTCCGAATACCAAATGAAGGGTGACGGACGTTTCTCCATTCTCGCGGGACTGATTTCCCGCTGGCAGGGCACGACCGCGAGCTCGGGCAAAATCGCCAAGTCCGGCCCCAAGCCATCGAAATACAAATTGAACTATTCGGGCGGCGACAAGCGTGGCGACGTGCGCATTGGCTTCAACGACGGCGCCGCCACCGAAATCTCGATCTCGCCCAAGAAACGTCCGAACCCTCGCGACATTCCGGTCACCGAAGAGCAGCTCAAGGGCGTGCTCGATCCGATGACCGGCGCCTTTCTCCGCCCGCGTCCCGATATTCGCGATGCCGATCTGAAAATATGCAACGAGACGATCCCGGTATTCGACGGCGAGCGGCGCTTCGACCTTGTCCTCACGCCGAAAGAACGGGTGCGGGTCGAGATCGACGCGCCGACCGGCTATTCGGGCTTCGCCGCCGTGTGTCAGGTTCAATTCGTCCCCATCGCCGGATACCGGCCCGACAATGGCGCCATCAAATATCTGTCCCACACCGATGCGATCGAGGTGGCGCTGGTGCCGTTGCCGTCGACGGGTTTGTACGTGCCCTATCGCATCTCGGTGCCGACGGTGGTCGGATCGGGCTCCGCGATCTTGACCTCATTCCAGATCGACAAGGGCAAAGCGGGATGACGACGCGTCGCACCCGCCCAAGGACGATTAGGCGCCCTCAAAGGCCGTTAGAGGTGCCTTCGCCGAGCGTGCGCTGAAAGGACTCCCGCCGCCGCTCCTGGGCGGCATCCTGTTCGGCGCGGCGCTCCGCCAATCGCTTGCGGCAATCCTCATAAGCGGGGCTCGTCGGCGACGTGCCGCCCTCCCGGCATTGGGCGTCTTCCTTCTCCTCGAGCGCGGTCTGCGCCGCGGCGCGGTTCGCTTGCGCCTGCTCCTGGGTCACGCACGCCGCAAGCGGCCCGGTCAGCAGCAAGGCAAAGCCGAGGAGCGCTCCCCTGCTGCATGATGGGGCGGGCAATCCCGCTAATGACCGTCATGCCGGACTCCAAACGCGAGCGTGAACCTTGGTCGCGAGCGATACGCCAGCCTGCCCTGCGGCTCAAGCCCCAGCCATCGCCATGCTTGCCGGGCCGGCCGCAAAACGTCGCAAGGTCGCCCCTTGCCTTCAAATCGACCAACACCGATGCTTCGTCCCAACTGGCAACCCCACCGGCCTACTCCATGCGTATCCTCGGCGCCGCCCTCCTGCTCCTATCCTCCACGACCTTGGCCGCGGCGGCTCCGAACATCGTCGTCATCATGACCGACGATCAGGAGGATATGGGCTCGATGGCCTATATGCCGAAAACCCATGCGCTCTTGGCCGAGCATGGGCTCACCTTCACCAACAGCTTCGTGAACCTCTCTTTGTGCTGTCCGAGCCGCGCCTCCTTCCTTACCGGCCAAAGCGCCCATAATCATGGCATCAAATCGAACAGCCCGGTGGATGGCGGCGGCTGGGAGGCGTTCAAGGACAAGGAAGCAAACGCGCTCCCCGTGTGGCTCAAGGCCAAGGGCTACAAGACGGCGATGATCGGCAAATATCTGAACCGCTACGGCCAACAGAGCACGTTCGGCTCCTGGCTCGGCTTCATCGGCGAGCATTTGAACATCGACATCAAAAGTCCCTATGTCGGCAATCCGCCCGGCTGGGTGCCTCCCGGCTGGGACCTCTGGTACGCCGTCACCGGATCGCGCGTGAAATATTTCGATTATGCGATCAACGAGAACGGCACGATCCGGAATTTCGACCATGCTCCGGGCGACTATTCGACCGATGTGTTCAAGGACCGGGCCGTGCGCTTCATCGCCGACGAGGCGAAAGCGGCCGATCCCTTCTTCATGCTGATCGCCACCAAGGCGGTCCACACCCAAGGCAAGACGGCCCTGCCCGCGCCGAAATATCAGCACGCCTTGAGCGACGTGACGCTTCCGACCGGTCCCGCCTTTAACGAGCAGAATGTGAGCGGCAAGGGCTTGCGCTATCCCCGGCTCACCGAGGAGGACAAGGCCAATCTCGACCACGAGCTATCGCGCGACGCTCCAGGCCCTCCAATCGGTGGACGATCTCGTCGCGGCCGTGGTCGATGCGTTGGATCGGGCAGGCAAGCTCGACGATACGGTCATCATCTACACCTCCGACAACGGCTTCCTGTTCGGCGACCACCGCCTCGTCGGCAAAGTTGCCCCCTATGAAGCCTCGATCAAGGTCCCGCTCATCATCCGGGGTCCCGGCATCCCCGCCAACGAGACGCGCGCGCAGCTCGTCAACAATCTCGACGTCGTCGCCACGATCGAGGATTTGGCGGATGCCACCCCGGGGCTCACGCCCGACGGACGCTCGCTCCGGCCGCTCTTTGCCGATGCAGCAGGCGCCCTGGCGCAGCGCGCTCCTCATCGAGGATGCCATCACCCGCTTCCAAAACCCCAAGCTTCGCTTCCTCGCCGTCAGAACGCCGACGCGAAAATACGTGAAATACAGTGGCGGCTTGGAAGAGCTCTACGACCTTGCCGCCGACCCTTACGAGCTCAACAACGAGGCGGCCAACGCGTCCTATGCCGCGGATCTGGCCACTCTGCGGGGCCTGCACGACAAACTGGCCACCTGCGCCGGCCCAAGCTGCTGGATTCCTTGAGGCCGCGCGGCGGCGCATTAATGTCTTGGGAATCCCCTCCATGCGAAAATGGGGAATAGCGGGAAATCCGCTGTGTTTCCTGGGGGAGAAAGCCTTGGAAAAGCTCGATTGGCCGCCAGGCCACGCTAATGTCGCATTGTTGGGCGACGAAACTGTAGTGTTTGAAGAGGGTCCCGTGACAGCCAGCACCGAGCAGCAAGACCGCCCCGCCCATCTTGGCTGGCGCTTCGGCATCGGCGTCGCTCTCATGGTCGGCGGCTACGCGGCTTGGTCGCTCATTCCGGTCGCGGTCATGACCGACCTCCATCCGGTGATCAAATCCGGGCTGACGGGCCTTCTCGGCGCCACGCCCTTCCTGACCAAGATCGCCGCGGTCGCGCTCATGGGGCGCCCCGCCTACAATTTCCTTAAGCGGAGCGTGGCGAACTACGTGTGGGCCGGACGCGCCGACCGCTGACCGATAGCCGCGCATCCGCCCTCGTGATAGGGTGAGCCATGCGCAAATATTGGCTGGTCCTGGCTGCGCTCCTCGGAACGGTGCTCGCAGTGGCGACGGCCCGGGCGGCCGATAAAGACCTCGCGCAATGTCTGGATGTGGCGACGACGCTCGAAGCGGGCGGCGACGTCACCGACAAGGCTCTGACGGCGGCCCATCAGGCTTGCGAGCACGCCAAGCAGACTGTGAACGATGCCTCCTCGCGCACGAAGGTGAACGCGGCCTACGCCACGGTCGACGACGAGACCCGCAAGCGCCAAGTCGCGCACCATTCCCCCTGACGGCCTCGCCGTCAGCGCGCTCTGACCGCCCACCGGCAAAACGACGCGCCTGTTCCTTGCCTTGAGGTGGCCTTCTCCTTGGGCTAAGCCTCTGTCAACGCTTCCAAGCTCCAATCAGCCTTTGAAGTTCACGAGGAGCCCCTGACGTGACAGAGTTCTCCCCCCGTTTCGCGCGCCTACTCCAGGCGGGCGCCTTGCTTGCCCTCCTCGCCATCCCCGGCGTTGCGCTGAGTGAAGCCAATCCGCCCGCGACCCCGGCCACCTCGCCACAGCCGGGCGCCGAGACCCATGCCGTCGCGCAGCCTGCGGCCGAGGCAACGCCGCCAAAAGCGGCCGACCTCCTGCCGCCCACGGCCAAGACCCATCATGCGCTCCACCTTGGGGCCAAGACCCTGAACTACACCGCCGAGGCCGGCAGCCTGCCGGTGGGTGGCGAAGCGGGCGGCAAGCCGACCGCCGTCATCTTCTATGTCGCCTATGCGGCCGAGCCGCTCGACGTGAAGCGGCCCATCACCTTCGTCTTCAATGGCGGCCCGGGCGCCGCCGCCGCCTATCTGCATCTTGGCGGCATCGGACCGCGCGCGGTCGAGGTCAACGACAAGGGCGAGTTCCGCGGGCCCCCTCCGCGCCTGCTCGACAACCCCAACACCTGGCTCGACATGACCGACCTCGTCTTCGTCGATCCCGTCGGCACCGGCTATAGCCGCGCCGCCGATCCCAAGGACGAGGAGAAATTCTGGGGCGTGGAGCAGGACACCGACGCGCTGTCCGACTTCGTCCGCCGCTATCTCATCCAGGCGGGCCGGATGGTCTCGCCCGTGTTCTTCGTCGGCGAAAGCTATGGCGGGTTCCGCGCCGCTTCGCTCACCCACAAGCTGCAAAAGACCGGCGGCATCTCGCCCTCCGGCATGGTGCTCATCTCGCCCGCGCTCGACTTCGCGCTGCTGAACGGGCCGGACTACGATCCGCTCACTTGGGCACTGACGCTCCCCTCCTTTGCCGCGGTCAATCTGGAGAGCAAGGGTGTCAACGGGCGCGACGCGCATGGGCAAGGCGCTCGAAGGCGTCGAGAGCATTACGCGCTGTCGGACTATATCGTGGCGCTCGCCTCGGGCGCCGAAGAGGGCGGCAAGCGCGCCAGCGCCAAGGTCGCCGAGCTCACCGGGCTTCCTCTCGACCTCGTCACGCGGCGCCTCGCCCGCATCTCGCCCTCCTTCTTCATCAAGGAGTTCGACCGCACCCATGGGCAGGTGCTGAGCCGTTACGACGGCAGCGTCAGCGGACCCGACCCGAACCCGGCGAGCGAGTGGCCGCACGGCCCCGATCCCGTGCTCGACGCGACCGCGCCGCTCTGGACCTCGGCCTTCATTCAATATGCGGGCAGCGAGCTCGACTTCCACACCGATCAGCCCTACCGCCTGCTCAATCGCGAGGTGCGCAACAAATGGGATTTCGGCACGAGCCCGACGCGGCAGGGCTTTGCCGACGTGATCGACGACATCCAGGAGGCGCGCGCCACCAATCCGTCCCTGCAGGTGCTGATCGCCGGCGGCTATACCGACCTCATCACGCCCTATTTCGCCACCGCCTATCTCGTGAACCAGCTGCCGCCCCTCGCCGGCGCCGTCCCCATCGAGGTCAAGACCTATCTCGGCGGCCACATGCTCTATATGCGGCCGCAGACGCGCGAGGCGCTGAAGGAGGATGCCAAGGTCCTCTATGACCGCGCGGTGAAGGCCGCCGCCTCGGAGGGCTGACGTAAGGATAGGCTTGGATGCGGCCGAGGCGGGATGAAGCCCATCCCCCGATCCGCTAAGATGCCGAATCGCAATGACGCCAAGAAAAGGGAATGCGCCGATGACGATGCGGAAAGCACTGATGGCGATAGCGATGCTCATGGCCGCGAGCGGAAGCGCGCTCGCCGAAGATCAGCCCGCGCCCACCCCGCCCGAGACGCAATGGACCCTGTTCCAATCGCCCGAACGCGGCTTCGCCATCGAATTCCCCGGAACGCCGCAAATGACGACGACGCCGGTCGAGGGGCAGAACCCCCTCATTCAATATGACTTCCAAGTCGGCGTCGGTAGCGATGAGGCCTATCAGGTCGTGGTGCTCGAATATCCCGAGGGCAAGGCGCCGAACCCGCCCGATAACGAATATTATCTCAAAGTGGCGAGCGCCTATGCCAAGGGCAGCCAGGCGCGCCTGCGCAAGAAGGGAGCAGCCACCATCGCCGAGCATGCGGGCTATGAGGCGATCGTCGACGACGGCAAAGGCAAGCTCAATCACCTCCTCGACATCGTGCCGGTGGGCGACCGCGTTTACCTGCTGATCTCGGCGGGACCCAAGAACCACGCGACCGGCGACGACGCCGAGCGCTTCCGCGATTCCTTCCGCGTGCTGGGCGGGGAGCCGCAATCGGCCTCCAATCCTTCCGCCTCCGGCGAGACTACGTCCTCCTCTCCTTGACGGGGTCGCCGAGCTCGGTGACGGCGCGCTGCACATCTGCCGAAGGCGCGGGCGTTAAGAGGCTCACCACGATCGTCACGAGAAAGCCCGCAGGGACGGCGAACAGGGCGGCGCAGGCGCGGTCCACGCCGCCCCAATTGGCGAGCGCGCGCGCTTTTTCCTCCCATGCGGCTAAAGCCCAGACCTTGGCGGCACCGCCCGCCAGCAGCGCGGCCTTCTTGAGCAGGAGATAGCGTGCCGCGTCCTCGGGCGTCGCGTCGGAGAGAAAGCTCGACGTCTCATAGAAAATGATCGGGATGTAGCGCGGCGCGAGCAGGTAATAGAGACAGACCGCTAGCCCGGCCACCATGCCCGCACTCGCACCTTGCCCGTTGGCGCGCCCCCACCACAGTCCGAGCGCAAGCGCGGGCAGCAGCACGCTTGCCGCAAGCGAAAGGCACGCCGCCGCCACGCGCAAGCATTTCAGGCCCGGCGTGACCCGCAACCCACCCCGCCAGCACGATTACGAGCGCAAGGCCGGTCCGTGCCGCGACAAGACGGCGGAAGGGCGGCGCACCCGGATCGAGGCTCTTATAGTAGACGTCGTAGGAGAGAATATTGGCGATGGCGAAGGCCGAGACCGGACGCCACGGCGAGGCTTGCGGCGAGCAAGGCGGCCGCGCCGAGCGCCGCGAGCAGGCCCGATGGCAAAAACGGTCCCTCCCCTCCCGCCGAAGGAAAGGCCCGCCCGGAACGCGCGGGGCGCGAAGCTGAGCGGAACCAGGAAGAGCAGCGCCCAGGCGAAGGAGAAGCGCGCGGCCTGAGCCGAGTTCACGCAGATGGATCGCATGAGAAGATGCGGCAGCACGGCGGTGCCGAGCGCAAGCGTGATGGCGAGCGCCGTCGCTTTATCCCAATCCCTGGGCGAGCGAACCTCGACGAGCGGAGCCACGCTCCCCGCATCGTGCGGACTGGCCACGACGCCCAATCCGATGGCCGCGATGGCGACCAAGAGGATCAGCACCACGCCAAGCCCGACCTGCAGGAGCGAAAGCGAGCGCATGCCTCCGGGCAGCGTGGCGATGACGAGGACGGCGCCGACGATGAAAACGCCACTGCCAAGTCCGATCCCGACAGCCTGCGCCGTCACGAGCCCCGCGACCCAGAGCGCCGCCACGAGCAGCGGCAGCGACGTGGCGAGGATGGCGACGATGCCGACAATGCGGGCGTCGCCCCCGCCGAACCGCTCTGCCAGGACGTCGGGCAAGGTATAGCCGCCGTAGCGCTGGAGCGGCGGCGCGAGCAGAAGCGCGATTAGCAGCAATCCGCCGAACAGCCCGGCGAAGATGGCCAGGTCATTCTGCCGCCATCCGCCAAACCGAGCATGAGAGCACCGGCCATGGCCGAGGCGGCGATGGCAAGCCCGTTGACCGCCGGGTTGAGCTCACCCGTTCCCGCATAGAATTCCGACACGCGGAACACGCGCATGAGGAGGCCAAGCGCAAGGCTCCCCGCCAAGATCGCAAGCACCAAGAGCATCATCCGCCAGCGCCCCCCAACGAAACACGCAAACTGCGCCCCTCAAACCTTGACGGCGTGCGGGGCCACGTCCTTGAGCAACTGCGCGAACTGAGCGAAGTCCGCCTTGCGCGGAGACGTCTTGCGCCAGGCAAGCCCGATCTCCCTTTTGGGCTCCAGTCCCGTGAAGCGCATGAGGCGGATGGCGCTGCCGTGATGCACCTCGTTAGAGATCGCCATCTCCGGCAGCAGCGTGACGCCATAGCCGTTGGCGACCATCTGCACGATGGTGGCGAGGCTCGACGCGCCGAAACTGTCGCGCGCCTCCGGCGTCATCATGCGGCAAAAGGAGAGCGCCTGGTCGCGCAGGCAATGGCCTTCCTCGAGCAGGAGCAGGCGCTCTTGCGCAAGCATGCTCGGCGTGGCGTAGCGCATGCGCTTATTGGCGCGCGTGGCTTGCACGGCGAGGATGAATTTGTCGTCGAACAGATGGAGCGTCTCCACCTCGGGATGCTCGATCGGCAACGCGATCAGGATCAAATCGAGATCGCCGGTCACGAGCTCATGCACCAAGGTCTCGGTGATGGTCTCGCGCAGCTGCAGATTGAGCGCGGGGAAACGCCGTTGCAGCTCGGGCAGCGCCGCCGGCAGCAGGTAGGGCGCGATGGAGGGAATGGCGCCGAGCTTGAGCGAGCCCGACAGCACCCCGTCGCGATGCTGGGCGTAGTCGAGCAAATCGCGCACCGAGGCGAGGATGGTCCGGGCGCGAC
This sequence comes from uncultured Alphaproteobacteria bacterium, assembly GCA_963792045.1. Classification (GTDB taxonomy): domain Bacteria; phylum Pseudomonadota; class Alphaproteobacteria; order Rhizobiales; family Methyloligellaceae; genus Methyloceanibacter. Next base: position 341,695 of record CAWBUT010000011.1, on the reverse strand, counting down.
GCGCCACCTCCTCGCCCTGCTCGGTGAACTCGACGCCCGATTTGCGCCGCTCCACGAGTCCAACTTGGAGCTCGTCCTCGAGCTCCTTGATCTGCATGCTGAGGGCGGGCTGGCTGACGGCGCAGGCCTCGGCCGCATGGCCGAAATGATGCGTCTCGGCGAGCGCCTCGAGATATCGCAACTGCCGGAGCGTGACCATCGCCTATAAGGACCGCTTATCTTCACTATAAGGAAATACGATTGGAAATTATCACAGCCGCTTACCATATTGAAGTGCAGCGCTCGCGTGGCCGACCCGAAGCGACGAGAGGGTGCCGGCTGCGGGGGCTACGCTTGAGCCTGAAACCGCAAGAAGGAGAACCTAAAATGCGTGAGTGGCACAAGCCGACGATTGAGGAGACGGAGTCCGGTATGGAGGTGACGAGCTACCTGCCGGCCGAGCTGGATCGCGCTTAATCCGTCCCAACTCATCTCGGAAGACAAGAGCGGCGGTCCGGCATATGCGGGGCCGCCGCTTCGATTTTGGGGAGCCGAAGCCTCGGTGACCCCTGCCCGAGCTCCGGGAATGGTCAGATCGCTTGCCACGCATCCGAAACGGCTTGCCAAATCTTCCCGTTCAGATTTTCTTAATGTGGCATCCAGCCAGTGTTCATGCAGATGTCATGCGATCTTGGGCCGGAACTCTTACGTATCAACTAGACTGGCGCTCCGATTATGAAAAACTCATCGTCGCTAGTCTCGGCAGCGTTGAGATGCGTCAAGGCGGCGATCGTGGAATGCGCTACGGAAGTCCTCGCATTGCATTGACCAGAACAGAGGTGCAGCCGTGACCAAGATCATGAGCCCGGAAGAGCTCGAGGACGAGCTTCGCGCCATCGGCGCCGAGCGCTACCACGATAAACATCCCTTTCATAAGCTGCTGCATGGCGGCAAGCTGAACAAAGGCCAGGTGCAGGCCTGGGCGCTGAACCGCTATTGCTATCAGTCGGCGGTTCCCCGCAAGGACGCGGCGCTCATGAGCCGCTGCCACGACCGGGCGCTCCGGCGCGATTGGATCCATCGCATCATGGACCATGACGGCTATGGCGAGGAGGAAGGCGGCATCGAGCGCTGGCTCGTGCTGACTGACGGGCTCGGGCTCGATCGGGACTACGTCGTCTCCATGAAGGGCGCGCTGCCCGAGACCCGCTTTGCCGTCGAGGCTTATGTCAACTTCGTGCGCGAGAAGACCCTCGTCGAGGCGGTCGCCTCCTCGCTCACCGAGCTGTTCGCACCCAAGATTCACAAAGAGCGCATCTCGGGCATGCTCGAGAATTACGACTTCATCAGCGACGACGTGATGCAATATTTCAAGCGCCGGCTGACGCAGGCGCCGCGCGACGCCGATTTCGCTCTCGACTATGTGAAGCGCAACGCGCGCACGCCCGAGGCGCAATCCGGCGTGCTCGATGCGCTCAGATTCAAATGTAACGTGCTTTGGGCGCAGCTCGATGCGCTGCACGTGGCCTATGTCGAGCCGGGGATGATTCCCCCGGGCGCCTTCGTGCCGGCCAAAGCATGACGGATGACGCCGCGTCCCCTGGACGTCTCATTGTCAGCCAGGAGACGCGGCCGTTTTTGCCGGCCTATTTGAAGCTCCGCCACGACGCGGGGCGCGGCCGGTGGATCTTGTTGGCGCCGGAGCGTGTGCTCACGCCCGACCAAACCGCCGTCGCCGTGCTCAAGCTCTGCGACGGCAAACGAACCGTGGAGGAAATCGTCGAAGCGCTGGCAAAGGATTATTCAGCCCCGGCCGATGTCATTCGTGCCGACGTGCTGGATCTGCTGCAAGGCCTCGCCGACAAGGGATATATAAAGGCATGAGCGCGATGGATCTGAAGGAGCATTGCGAGACCGCCGTGGTGGACGACGAGCCCACCGAGGGCGTGAGCGGCAGCGCCACCGAGGCGCTGTGCGCCCGCGCGCCCGTGGGCCTGCTCACCGAGCTCACCCATCGCTGCCCCTTGCAATGCGGCTATTGCTCCAATCCGCTCGAGCTCGAACGCGTGAATAAGGAGCTGTCCACCGAGATGTGGGTCTCGGTGATGAAGCAGGCGGGCGAGATGGGCATCTTGCAGGTCCATCTCTCCGGCGGCGAGCCCACGGCCCGCAAGGACCTGGAGGAGATCGTCTCGGCCGCGTCCGAGGCAGGGCTCTACAGCAATCTGATCACGGCCGCCGTCACCCTCACGCGCGCGCGGCTGGAGGATCTCGTCAAGCGCGGGCTCGATCACGTCCAGATCTCGTTCCAGGACGTCGATCCCGAGAACGCCGAGCGCATCGGCGCCTATCCCGGCGCCACCCAGAAGAAGCTCGACGTCGCGCGCTGGGTGATCGAGATGGGTCTCCCCCTCACCGTCAATGCCCCCATCCACCGGCAGAACATCCACAATGTCGGCCGCTATATCGACCTCGCCGTCGAGCTCGGCGCCCAGCGGCTCGAAATCGCCCATGTGCAATATTACGGCTGGGCCTATCTGAACCGCGCGGCGCTGATCCCGACCTATGAGCAGACCATTCAGTCGGTCGAACTCGTCGAGCGCGCGCGCGAGCGGCTGAAAGGCGTGCTCACCATCGACATGGTGGTGCCGGATTACTACGCCAAGCGCCCGAAGCCCTGCATGGGCGGCTGGGGCAAGGGCTTCATGAACATCACCCCGGCCGGCAAGGTGCTCCCCTGCCACGCGGCCGAGACCATCCCCGGTCTCAACTTCGACAATGTGCAGGACCGGCCGCTGCTCGATATCTGGCTCAACTCCGAGCGCGTTCAACGCCTTCCGCGGCACCGCTTGGATGAAGGAGCCATGCCGCTCCTGCGCCTTCAAGGAGATCGATTGGGGCGGCTGCCGTTGCCAGGCCATGGCCATCACCGCCGACCCGGCCAATACCGATCCGGCCTGCGCGCTGTCCCCCTATCACGGCGAGATGGTGGCCCTTGCCCGCGCCGAGGCCGCGAGGCCTCCCGCGCCCTTCGTCTACCGCAACCCGCGCAATGCGCCGGGAGGGGCGAAAGAGGCCGGGCGTCCGCTTGCCACCGCCGACTCCTAGTCCGAGAAGCTCTTCAATATCAGGTGCCTATCCGGCCGGGGGTCTCCCCGGCCACAGGCGTGGCCCGCGAGCACTTGGGCCCAAGCGGGCGGGTCGTGCCAAATCTTCCCGGCCCGGCTTCCAAACCTTGCAATGCCTATTTTTTTGTCGCTACCATGACACTCCCGCTTGGCCGGCCTCCGGCCCGGCATCCATGGCCAAGTCGGGCGCGCTCAACCCTGATGGCCAAGATTTGCTGTGGTGTTTCATGCTGTCTTCGCTTCTTCGCTGCCTCACCCCTCCGATCCCCGCCGCCCTTGGCTGCGCCCTTGCTCTATGGGCCTGCGCCAGCCTGCCGCTGCCTGCTCTTGCCGCCGATGAGACGGCGGGCCCCTCCCGCCACCCGAAGCCCCCGCGGCGAAGCCCGACGGGGGCGTTCAGGTCCAGATGCCGCAATCGCCGCCCATGACGCCCGTGCCCATCGGCTATTTGCGGGAGGCGGTCGAGCATCCGCGGCCCTCCTCGCGCATGGATGTCGAGCCGCATGACGCAGGAATCGCCGGCGCCAAAATGGCGCTCGACGAGAACAACGCCGGCGGCCAATTCACGGGCGATCTTTACAGCCTCGATGTCAGCACCGTGGCCTCCCCCGACGCCGCCGTCGAGGCGTTGCAGAAATTCGTGGAGAGCGGCCATCATTTCATCATCGTCGATGCGCCGGCCGAGACGCTGATCAAGCTCTCCGACTGGGCCAAGGGCAAGGACGTTCTCCTCTTCAACGTCCGCGCCACCGACGTCTCGCTCCGTCAGGAGAATTGCCGCAAGAACGTGCTCCACACCGTGCCCGACCGCGACATGCTGGCCGATGCGCTCGCGCAATATCTGGTGATCAACAAATGGACCAACTGGCTGCTCGTGCGCGGCTCCACGCCCGCCGATATCGCCTATGCCGATGCGATCAAGCGCGCGGCCGCGCGCTTCGGCGCCACCATCGTCGATGAGCGCGAATATAAGGACATGTCGGGCGGCAAGCGTGACGCCATGGGCAAGATCCCGCCGCGAAGAGCGATGGCGCCAGCGCCGCCCACGCCGCTCCCGACTATCAGGTGATCATCGTCGCCGACGAGGAGCAGCTGTGGGGACCGTTCGTGCCCTATCGCGGCGGCGCCGATCATTTCGTGCCGGTCGCGGGCACGACGGGCCTCGTCGCCACGACCTGGAGCCCCGGCCACGAGAAATGGGGCGCGACCCAAGCCAACAATCATTTCGAGAAGGACTATAAGCGGCTGATGCTGCCGATCGACTATCAGGCCTATGTCGCCGCGCGCACCGTCGGCGAGACGGTGACGCGCAATCACGGCGCCGATTTCGCCACCACCGCCGGCTTCATCACCGGCGACGACTTCCAGCTGGCACCCTTCAAGGGCGTCAAGCAGACCTACCGCCCATGGGACGGCCAGTTCCGCCAGCCGATCCTCATCGCCACCGACAAGGTGCCGGTGTCGCTGTCGCCGCAGCGGGGCTTTCCCCATGCGAGCCATCCCGACATCGAGATGGACACGCTCGGCATCGACGAGCCGGAAAGCAAGTGCAAGATGTGAGGAGCGGCCGCACCGGCCCGTCGCTCCCTCCTGAACTGCGAGCCTCAGCGTTCGGGCGTCGCCATGCGCAGCGGCTCGCCCTGCTCGTCCAGCAGCGGCACGCCGTAGCCGCGCAAGATCGCGTTGATGTCGCCTTCATTCTCCGCGATCAGCTTGTTGAGCGTGTGTTTCCACTGCGGCTCGCCGGGGCGAATGCCCATGGTGATGTCGAACAGAAGGCGCGGGCCCACTTTCTCCTTGGTCAGCGGCACGACCGCAAGCGGCACGGGCGAGCGCTGGGCGTAATAGCCCCCGACCGGGCCCCATAAGAGGCCGGCGTCGATCTCGCCCTTGGCGATCTCGGCGATCATGTCGGCCGCTGCCTTCGACGAGCTCGTGCCGGCAATCTCGAATGGCTTGGCATTGTCCCCGAGACCGTTGGCCGAGAGGATGCTCGCCGGCGGCGTGCGGGCGAACACGCCGATCCGCTTCTGCTTGAGCCTTGGATCGGACAAGAGTGTCCACGCCGGCAAGACTTGCATCGCCGTGCCGGTACAGCAGCACATAGGAGGTGTGATAATAGGGGTTGGTGTCCTCGACGAGCCCGGTGCCTTGCGCGTAGCCCATGACGAGGTCGCAACTGTCCCGCAGCGGCCGGATTGGCGTCGCCCCCGGCGACTCGGGAAACCAGCTATAGACCACTTGCCGATCGAGCTTGGCGGCGAGAAGCTCGGCGAGCTTGTTTTCGAAGCCCTCGCCCTTGGAATTCGAGAACGGCATATTGTCCGGATCGGCGCAGACGCTGAGCCAATGGCTGTTCGGCGCCTCTTGCGCCGCGGCGGTGCCGCTCAGAGCGGCAATGCCGATCAGCGCGGCGAGAAGCCGGGCTGTCCCCTTAGACCGAGACTTGGCGCCGGCAGCGACACGATCCTCCGCGACGTCAAAGGCGCCTCCTCACCACCACCGCGCAGCCAAAGCATAGCACGTCCCAAGACCGTCGCGGCGAGCGCGCCGCCCTGGGAAGCGCACGCACCGACCTTGGCAATCAAGACCTTAAAGGCAGGGAGGGTCATGGGGATAGGCTTGCCCAGCGCGGCAAAAACTATGATCCATCGCAAAGATGAACCGAGTGTCGACGCTAGGATATGGCGACCGCGCTGGCGCTCCGCCAGCCCCTCCCGGCGGGAAGCCGGTGGCCGCCAACAAGCGCAATTAGCAAGAGATGAACCGATCCGGACGAGACCGCAATGCGACGCTAGTCTTGCGCGGCGCAGTTCGCGATATTGTCCGCCCGCTCGATACCGGTCGGGTAGTAGGCGCCGGTCGGCGAGGTGCCGAAATTGGCCATGGTCTGGCGCGCCGCCTCGATGCTCTCAGGCTCATGCGTCTGCTTCAGCATCTTGACCGCGCAGCAATCGGCCTCGAGCTCCATCCGCTTCAGCGCCGGCGCGATGTAGAAGAAGGGCTGCGGCCCCAAATGGCCGAGTTCCCGGTGCATGTTGTTCACATGGCCGAGGGTGTGGTGGCAGCATTCATGCGCCATGAGGAACCGGCCATAGGCGCGGGTCTCGTTCATGGTGAGCGCGCTGACAACGATGATCGGCTTGTCGCTCGTGTCGATCGTCGACATGGCTTGCTCGGGAAGATCGGGCAAGAGATAAGTCGTAATCGAGCAATAGGGATTGTCGATCGTAGGTAGCCACATGGGCCGGGCTGAGGCGGTGCCGCAAAACAGCCCGATAGCGAGCATAACAGCCGTTATAAACACTGGCAGATGCATGATGCGCCCTCCGCCATGTCGAGTCGCAATTTTTAAGTTTAGCGTCATGATTTCAGAATTCCAAAGTCTTTTATGGGCCTAGGTCATTGGCGCATCATATGCCGCACCCGGTGGGCGGGGATTGACGCTAAACGCGCGAGGACCCATCAAGGGTGCTTAACGAGAGACGAGCAGCCTCAAAGTCTAGGGAATGCAGGTTTAATGAATATCAAAAGCCACACGGACAAGGTCTGCATCATCGGCGCCGGATCATCCGGACTGGCGACGGCCAAGACGTTTCGCGAGCGTGGCATCCCGTTCGACTGTCTCGAGCGGGAGAAGGATATTGGAGGACTGTGGAACGAGGCCACCAACACCGGCGTCGTCTACGACACCACCTATCTCGTCTCGTCGCGGAAATATACCGGCTTCGTGGATTACCCGATGCCCGACGAGCTTCCCACCTACCCCTCGCACCGCGAAGCGCTGGCTTATTTGCGTAGCTACGCGAAAGAGTTCGGCATTCTCGACCAGGTCGAGCTCAACACCACCGTCGAGCGCGCCGAGCGCGCGCCGGGCGGCGGCTGGAGCGTGCAGATCAAGGGCGAGGCGCGTCCCCGCTTCTATCGCGCGCTCGTGATCGCCAACGGCCATCACGACGTTCCCCGCATGCCGAAGATCCCGGGCAAGTTCACCGGCAAGATCATGCATTCGCGCGACTACCGCCACGTGCAGGAGCTCGCCGGCAAGCGGGTGCTCGTGGTCGGCGCCGGCAATTCCGCCTGCGACATCGTCGTCGACGCGACGAGCGTCGCCCGCTCCGTCCATCAAAGCATGCGCCGCGGCACCTATTTCGTGCCCAAATTCATGCTCGGGCGCCCCACCGACGGCATCGTCAATTTTTGCGAGAAGCTGCCTATGCCGCGCTTCCTCCGCAATCGCCTCTACACCTTCTGGCAGCGCCTCATGGTGGGCTCCAACGCCCGCTACGGTTTGCCCGAGCCCGAGCATCGCATCATGGACACCCACCCGACCATGAACACGGTGCTGCCGCAGCTCGTCGCCCATGGCCGCATCGGGATCAAGCCCGACATCGCCGAGTTCGAGGGCAGCACCGTCCGCTTCGTCGACGGCAGCGAGATCGAGGCCGATCTCGTCGTCTATGCCACCGGCTATCAGATCGCCAATCCCTTCATCGACAATGGCCTGCTCTTCGGCACCGACGGCCGGCCGAGGCTGTTCCTCAACATCTTCCATCCCGAGTTCGACGATTTGTTCGCCGTGGGGCTGATCCAGGCCAATGGCAGCATCTGGCGCGTCGCCGACGCCCAATCGCGGCTCGTCGCAAGCTTCCTCATCGCCGCCTCCGAGCAGCATGAGCGCGCCGCCTGGTTCCGCAAGCTGAAGGCACCGGGCGGAACCCGACTGTCCAATGTCGGCTACGTTCCGAGCGACCGGCATCGGCTCGAGGTCAACTACTATGCCTACCGGCGTCTGATGCGGCGCCTCTTGCGTGCCTTTGGGCCCATGGCCACCGCCGAGCTCAAAGGCGGACGGCTCGACCCGGCCGCGTCGCGAAAGCCGCCTCAGGGGGCCCGGACGCCCGATCTCCCGCGCGGCCGAATAGCGACGCCTGCGCAAGGGTTCGGCGCCCTTCGTTGACTTCGCCCCCGCCGTCATTACACTTGGGCTGCGACGTCGCTTGGCGGAGACCGAGAGGCATCAAAAGCGCCAGGCACGCCGCGAAGCCGTTCAGCTCCCGTTCACGGCGCACTCGCTAGAACGAGCAAAAACGCGGCTCCCATGCGCTAAATCAGGTTGCGAGCCGATGGAGGCGTCCATGCTCAAGCACCTCATCACCTGTCTCGCCGGTATCGGAGCCCTGCTCTTGACCCTGCACGGCGCCGCCGCGGAGAAGCGCGTGGCGCTGGTCATCGGCAATTCCGCCTATCAGCATACGGCGCCGTTGCGCAATCCGAGCAACGACGCAACCGACATGGCCGCCAAGCTGCGCGAGCTCGGCTTCGACGTGATCGACGGCATCGATCTGACCAAGGCCGAGATGGAGAGCCGCATCCGCACCTTCGCCGACAAGCTCGTCGGCTCCGATGTCGGTCTCTTCTATTATGCCGGCCACGGCCTCGCCGTCGACGGCAAGAACTTCCTCGCGCCTGTCGATGCGGCCCTCAAATCGGAGGCCGACGTCGATTTCGAGACCGTGGAGCTCAACCTCGTCCTGAAGCAGATGGAGCGGAGCAGCCGCTTGAGCCTCGTCTTCCTCGACGCCTGCCGCAACAACCCGCTCGCCACCAATCTCGCCACTTCGAGCCGCTCCCTCGCCGTTGCCCGCGGGCTTGCGCGCGTCGAGAAGGCGGTCGGCATGATGATCGCATTCTCCACCCGGCCCGAGGACGTGGCGCTCGACGGCGAGGGGCGCAACAGTCCCTTCACCGGCGCCCTCTTGCGCCACATCACCGACGAGGGCGAAAGCGTCAATGACGTGATGATCCAGGTGCGCAACGACGTGCTCAAGACGACCGACGGCAAGCAGGTACCTTGGGAGAACTCCTCGCTGACCGGGCAATTCTTCTTCAAGCCCGCGGCAGCCCAAACCGCCGCCGACAGCTCGACCGCTACGGGCACGCAGATCGCCGCGCTGCAGAAGGAGATCGCACGGCTGCAGACCGATCAGGGCGCGGTCCTCCAATCGCAGCAGGAGCAGCTCGACCTATTGAAGCAGAAGCTCGCGGACGAGACCAAGGCCACCGCGCCGTCGGGCGCCCCAGCGGACGCGGCGACGCCGCCCCCCGGCGCCTCTCCGGCCAAGCCCACACCGGACGCACAGGCGCCGGCCAACCGCGTCATCGCCGTGGAGCCGGCCGCTCCCGGCGCCGCGCCCGCCCCGGCGCCCAACACCACCAAGGTGGCAACCGTGGAGGGTGCGGCACCCGAGGCCGAAACGCCCCCGGCCACCACGCCGCCTGCCGCCACGCTCCCCGAAGGCGTGAGCCGCGCGCAGCTCGCCACGGATATCGTCACCGCGCTCAAATCCCTCGACTGCTACCGGGGCCGGATCAGCGGCACTTGGGGCGGCCGGTCGCAAAGCGCGCTGCAGCGCTTCAACGAGACGGCCAAGCTCGACCTGCCGCTCGACGAGCCCGCGCCGGCAACGCTCGAGGCGATCAAGGGCTGGACCGGCGCCCATTGCACGATCGAGCAGGCGGTCGTCCCGCATGTCGAGCCCAAGGCACCGCCCGCGCTACAAAGCTCAGATTCAGAAGCAAGCGCCCTATCGCCCGAGGGCGGCGGAGGAGCCGCCTAGGCCGCATGGCGGCCACGGGAGCGACGAGCTGAACGAGCTGCAGCGGCTGTTCCCGCAGACCTATCAGCCGTCCCACTAGCCTTGCCGGTGTTAAGCGCTAGCGCCCGATGCTGGCATAGGTGAAGCCCGCCGCCTGCGCCTGGGCCGGAAGATAGACATTGCGCAGGTCGACGAGCACGTCGCCGCGCATGCGCGCCCGCAGCAGGTCGAGATCGAGCGCGCGAAACTCGTTCCATTCCGTGAGCACCACGACGGCATCGGCCTGCTCCGCCGCCTCGAGCGGGCTCTTGCACCAGATCACGTCCGGCAGCAGGGCCTCGGCATTCTCGGCCGCCTCGGGGTCATAGGCCCGCACGACCGCCCCCTTCCCCTGCAGCATCGGGATGACCGTGAGGCTTGGCGCCTCGCGCACGTCGTCGGTGTCGGGCTTGAAGGCGATGCCGAAGATCGCCACCGTCTTGCCGGCCAGCGACCCGCCGAGCGCGCGCTCGACCCGGCTCGCCATGGCGATCTTGCGCTCGGAATTGACCGTCTGCACCTGCTCGATGAGCGACAGCGGCGAGCGTGCCTCGCGCGCGGTGCGGATCAGGGCCGCCACGTCCTTGGGAAAGCACGAGCCGCCATAGCCCGGCCCCGGATGGAGGAATTTGTCCCCGATGCGCCCGTCGGCGCCGATCGCGGTCGCCACCTCCTGCACATTGGCGTCCACCGCCTCGCACAGATCGGCAATCTCGTTGATGAAGCTGATCTTCATGGCGAGGAAGGCGTTGGCCGCATATTTGGCGAGCTCCGCCGATTCGCGGGCGACGAACATCACCGGCGCGTTGCGCAGCGCGAGCGGCTTATAGAGCCGCTCCATCAGCGCCTGCGCCCTCGGCTCGTCGCAGCCGACGAGCACGCGGTCGGGATGGGTGAAGTCGTAGATGGCCGAGCCTTCGCGCAAGAATTCGGGGTTGGAGCAAAGGGCGAAGTCGGCGTCGGGTCGCAGCCCACGGAGCCTGCGCTCGATCTCCCGGCTCGTGCCCACGGGCACGGTTGACTTGGTGGCGATCACGGTGAAGCCGTTAAGATGCGGCGCCAGATCCTCCACCGCCTGGAACACGAAGCTCAAATCGGCGTGGCCGTCGCCGCGCCGCATCGGCGTCCCCACCGCCAGGAAGACGAGATCGGCGTCGCGCACCGCATCGGCGAGATCGGTCGTGAAGCGGATGCGCCCCATGCGCAGATTGCGCTCGAGCAGCTCGTCGAGGCGCGGCTCGTAGATCGGCACGCGCCCGTGGCGCAGCTGCTCGATCCGGCTCGCGTCCTTGTCGACGCAAGCGACGTTCCAACCGAATTCGGAAAAACAGGCGGCGGAGACGAGGCCGACATACCCTGCCCCGATCATGCAGATATTCACGAAGGTACGACCCTGAATTGAACGCTGTGGCTGGTGGCCCCCGGCGCTTCCTAGTGCATTCCGTCCTCCCATTCAATGGCGGCGGCCGTTAGGGACGCCAGGCCTTGAAAACCGGCCGTCAACCCCTTCTAAGGACGGCAAGATGGCACTGGAGCGGGCTTCCGCCATCGACTAGGCTTTGCCTCCCGCGCGGGTTCCCGCGCGGCTTCCTCGGGCCGAGGTCGGGCAAAGGGTATGGGTCCCCGTCTCCTCTATGTCCTCATTTTGGGGGCGGTCATTGCGGGCGCGCTCGCCTTGCGCATCTGGGATCCCAGTCCCGTGGCGCGGATGCGCTCCCTCGTCTTCGACAGCTACCAGCAGATCAGCCCCCGCGCCTACGATCCCAGCCTCCCCGTGCGCATCGTCGATATCGACGAGGAATCGCTGAAGCAGGTCGGACAATGGCCCTGGCCGCGCACAGTGCTGGCCGAGCTCGTGACGAAGCTTGCCGCCAATGGCGCCGCGGCCATCGGCTTCGACATGGTGTTCCCCGAGCCCGACCGCCTGTCGCCCGCCAACGCGCTGCATTACTGGCCGAAGTCCGATGCGTTGCAGAGCCTGCGCGAGGAGGTGGAGAAGCTGCCCTCCAACGACCAGGTCTTCGCCGAGGCGATCGGCAAGGCTCCCGTGGCGCTCGGCTTCATCGCCACGCCGCAAGGCACCTCCATCCCCGTGAGCAAAGCAGGCTTCGCCCATGGCGGCGACGATCCGAGGCTGTTTGCGCCCACTTATCCCGGCGCCGCCGCGAGCCTCCCCGAATTGCAGGCAGGCGCCTCGGGGGCGGGCTCGCTCAACTGGCTGCCCGAGCACGACCAGATCATCCGCCGCATGCCCATGCTGGTGCGCATCGGCGACAATCTCTACCCCTCCCTCGCCGCCGACATGCTGCGGCTTGCGCAGGGCGCCTCGACCTTCGTGGTGAAGTCCTCGGGCGCGAGCGGCGAGACCGCCTTCGGCGAGAAGACCGGCATCGCCCGCATCCGCGTCGGCGACTACGAGGTGCCGACCGAAGCCAACGGCCAGATGTGGATCAGGTTCACCCGCCAGGCCAAGGACCGCTATTTGCCCGCCTGGCGCGTGCTCAATGGCGAGATCGGCAAGGACGACATCGAAGGCCGCCTCTTGATCATCGGCACGAGCGCCGCGGGCCTCCTCGACCTCAGAGCCACCCCGCTCGATGCCTCGGTGCCGGGCGTCGAGCTGCACGCCCAGGCCATCGAGCAGATCCTGCAAGGCGCGTTCCTGCAGCGCCCCGATTTCGCCGAGCCCGCCGAGCTCTTCTACATCCTCGCGCTCGGCACCCTCATCGCCTTCCTCATCTACCGCACCGGGGCGGCGGGCAGCGCGGTGCTGGTCGTCATCGCCATTGCCGCGGTGGTCGGCGTGTCCTGGTATGCCTTCGACGTGCTCGGCTGGCTCGTCGATCCGGTCTATCCCGCGCTTTCGCTCATCGCGATTTACGTCGCCGGCACCCTGTTCATGTTCCTGCGCACCGAGCGGGAACGGAACCGCGTGCGCAACGCCTTCAGCCATTACATGGCGCCGGCGCTCGTCGAACGGCTCGCCGGCGACCCGTCGCGGCTCAAGCTCGGCGGCGAGACGCGCGACATGACGCTGCTGTTCAGCGACGTGCGCGGCTTCACCTCCATCTCCGAGGGCCTCGACGCCGAAGAGCTCACCCGCTTCCTCAACAGCCTGTTCACGCCCTTGAGCAACATCATCCTCGAGGAGCAAGGCACCATCGACAAGTTCATGGGCGATGCGGTGATGGCCTTCTGGAACGCGCCGCTCGACGACAGCGAGCATCCAAGCCACGCCTGCCGGGCGGCGTTGCGCATGATGGGCGAGATGCAGGACCTCAATGCACGGTGGCGCGAGGAGGCCGACGCCAAGGGGCGCCCCTTCAAGCCCGTCAAGCTCGGCATCGGCCTCAACACCGGCATCTGCTGCGTCGGCAATCTCGGCTCGGAAACGCGCTTCGACTATTCGGTGATCGGCGACAACGTCAACGTCGCCTCGCGGCTCGAAGGTCAGTCCAAGACCTATGACCTCGTGACCATTGTGGGCGAATCCACCACCAAACGCGCACCCGACTTCGCCTTCCTCGAGATCGACCTGTTGAAGGTCAAGGGCAAGACCGAAGCCACGCGCGTCTTCGCGCTGCTCGGCGACCAGGCCGTTAAGCAATCATCGGCCTTTATCGACCTGACCGACCGCCACACCGAGTTCCTGCGCAACTTCCGCGCGCAAGCCTGGGACGCGGCGGACGCCTTGAGCCGCCAATGCGAGGCCCTGGACGGAAGCCGCCTCAATAGGCTTTATGCGCTGTACCGGGAACGTATCGCCTTCTTCCGCCAAAACCCTCCCCCGCCCGATTGGGACGGCGGCGCCGAGGCCCTCAGCAAATAGCGCCGATGCCACAGCTCGTCCTGCTCGTCCTTGCCGCAATGGCCGTGCTCTTGGCCAAGCACATGGTCGCCGATTTCTATCTGCAGACCCCCTATCAATATTTGAACAAGGGGACCTACGGCCATCCCGGCGGCTTCATCCATGCCGCGATCCATACGGCGCTCACGCCTCTCGTCTATCTCGTGATCGCGCCGGCCTCGCTCGCCCTCGTCGCCGCCATCGCGGTCGGCGAGTTCGCGCTGCACTATCACATCGATTGGCTGAAAGAGCAGGTCACCCATCGCAACCACTGGACCGTGCACGACCGCGGCTTCTGGTATGCGCTCGGCACCGACCAGTTCGTGCACGGCCTGACCTATCTCGTCATCGTCGGCGTGCTCGTGGCCGCCGCCGCTTCCCGCGCGGCCTCCTAGACGAGCGCCGAGATTTCCCGATTGGCGAATTCCAGCCGGTCCGCGAGCAGGCGGATGATGAGCTTGTGGAAGGCCGACGCGCCGGCGGGATCGGCCTGCTCGATGGCGTTGAAGGCCTCGCGCGTCAGCCGGTAGACCACGCTCGGCTGCTCGGCGATCACGCTCGCGGTGCGCGGCACCCGGCGATAGAAGCCCATCTCCCCCACCACCGTATAGCCGACCATGCGCCGGAGCCGGATGGGACGCCCCTGCTCGTCATTGATGGTGATGGCGACGCAGCCCGAGGCGAGCAGCACGATGGAATCGGAGGGCTCGCCTTGCCGGAACACGGCCTCGCCGATCTGCAGCTCGTGACGCTCGAGATAAGGGGCGATGCGGGACATGTCGGCCAAGCCCCCCAACTCCGCCGCGATCCACGTCTCGAAGCTGTGGACAGAGGCCTCGCCGACCTCATGGTGCATCAGAAGCATGTCCTCGCACCATTCGAGCGCCTCGTTGCGGCTGCCGAACACCTGATGCGGTGCATCGCTGCCGAAGAACCCGGCCTTCTGGAAGCCCGCTGCCATCCCCTCGCTCAAGCCGGAAAAGGCAAGCGTCACGCCATGCTCTTCGCAATAGTTGCGGAGCTTGACGAGGCTCAACAGCGCCGAGGAATCGAGACCCGGGACGGCGCCGAAATCGAGCAGCACGAAGCCGACCGGTTTGTCGGTCTGCTGGTCGATGACGCGCCGGATGCGCTCGAACAAGCCGTTGGACGAGCCGAAGAAGATGAAGCCCGAGAGCCAGAACACATGCACCCGTGCGCCTTCCTCGCTCAACAGCTTGGTCTGCTCCGGCGCGCGCTCGACATTGCTCGAGAATTCCCGCCGCGTGAGGTGGCGGCGGATGACGCCGATGCGGCTATAGCTCAGCGCGAACATGAGGCAGGAGGCGACGACGCCGAGCATCACGCCCTGAAGTAACCGAAATTGACAATCACGAGCATCATCGCTATGGCAAGCGCCGCAGTCCACCCAGGAGCGCTGCGCGGGCGAGGCGGCGAGCTCGGCAAGAATAATCGCGCCGAGATAAGCGAGCATGCCGCCGAGGATCGCCTTGGGCACGAAGCTGCCCACGTCGATGCCGGAGAACAGGATGATGGCGCAGACGACGCCGACGATGGTGCCGGCCCAGCGCGTCATGGCGCCCAACTCGTCGAGCAGCAAACAACCGTTCATCGACAGCGAGCCCGCGAACCCGCCGAGCACGGACGCGAGCATATTGGCGAGGCCGTTGGTGCGAAATTCCTTGTCGAGGTCGGCGGACTTTTGCCGCGCCACTTCGAGGCTCGACACGTCGAGCAGGAGCGCGATGGCCATGATCGCGCATACCGAGCCAATCTCGGCGCTGCTCTGGGCGATCACCCCCCAATCAACTTCATGGCGCAAGACGGCGGAGATCGGCCACCACAGGGCAAGCTCGCCGAGGCTGGGCAGGAACCAGGCGCTGCGCACGCTCTCGTCGCTGACAAAGCCGAACAGACCGAGGTCGAGAACGATGAGGAAGGCGACGAAGGCAAGCGGGAGGGCGAGAAAACTCGGCACCCATCGGCCAACGAGAGGGATCGAGATGGCAAACAGCGCGCCGACCACAATCTGCGGCGCATAGAGCGGCGAATACAGAATCTGCCACGATGAGGGGGACAGAGTGAGGTTGGTCTGGGTCACCACCTCCATGCCGCCGGTGATGAGCAGCAGGCCCGATCCGGCAAGAAAGCCGCCGATCACCGGGTAGGGAATAAAGCGCAGCCATTGTCCGAGCTTCAGCGCGCCGATCCCGTAGAGGAGGATGCCGGTCAACAGCGTGCTCACCGACAGCGCCACCAGCACATTGATGATGATCTCGACATTGCTCGCCCCCTTGGCGGCAAGCGCGGCCGCTATGGAGCCTGCGAGCACGCTCATCACCGCCACGGCCGGGGAATCCGGTCCGCCATTGGCCGGCGATAGCGTCGAGGTGAGCGCGATGACCACACCCGTGACCGCCGTGCCCATGATCAGCGCGGCGAGCCCGAGCGAAAAACCACCGGCGATATCGCCGGTGAAGATGAGGGCGCTGAAGGAGATGCAATAGGCGATTTGCACCACCGCCGAGATAACGCCCGCCAACGCGTCCCGCCCAAGCGTAGACGCATCGATGTTACGCGGGCGTTTCAGCGCCAATTCAGCAAGCGACAGCAAGGGCTTTGTTCAGGACGCGTGAGGGTTGACGTGCGCGCGCCCGATCATGGCTGGGGCGGGCCACAATGCAAGGCAAAAATGGCTGAATTCGCCAATCCGCGCGGCGATGCGAGGCCGTCAGATCCGCTCGTTCAAGCGCCGCAAGCGGTCGGCCAGCGTGCGCATCACGGCAATGGCGAAAAACGGCGTCTCATGCACGAGGAAGAGGAAGCTCTTCTCGGTGATGGGCGCCACCTCGCATTCGGTTTTCGCCCGCGCCGTGGCGCTCCGGGGCGCTCCGTCGATCAGCGCCATCTCGCCGAAAATGCCGCCCGGCGGCACGGTTTCCATCACCTTGCCGCCCCGCTCGATGACGACCTCGCCCGAGCGGATGACGAACATGGTGTCGCCCTTCGAGCCCTCCTCGAAGATGGCGTCGCCCGGCTGGAAGCGCATGGGCGGAAAGCCGGCATTGGCCAAAAGCTGGAAATCGATCGCTGCAAGCGTCATGGTCACGTACTCCCGCGGTCAAAGAGCCAAGAGTCCGATGACACTATAATGACATTCTCCCGCCGGGGCAGCGGGCGTTAGGCCGCGAGCCGCATGGCTTTCGGATTCCAGCGGGCGACGTCGAGGCTTTGATCGACCGCCCAGCGCCCCTCCCTGCCCTTCTCCCGGCACGCCTTGGCGAGCAGCGCGTTGAACGTCGCGCGCGGGATCAGGGTGAAGCCCATCTGGCTGAGATGGCCCGTCAAGAGCTTGCCGTCATTGAGCACATAGCCCCAGCGCTGCAGATGACAATTGAGCGTGGCGAAGCCCACCTTCGAGGCGTCGCGCTTGCGGGTGAACTGGGATTCGGTGAAGAACACGCGGCCGACGGCGAGGCCATAGGCCCCTCCCACGAGCGCGCCGTCCTCGTCCCAGACCTCGACCGAATGCGCAAGGCCCGCATCGAAAGCGCGCGTAAAGGCCTCGATGATGTCGGCGCGGATCCAAGTGATATGCGGCCGCCCCGGGCGCGGCTCGGCGCAAGCCCGGATCACGCCGTCGAAATCCTCATCGAAAGTGACGCGGAACTCCTGTTGCCGCAGACGGCGGCGAAGATTCTTTTCGATATGAAACTCCTCGATGAAGAGCGCCATGCGCTCCCGCGGCGCCCACCATTTCTGCGGCCCGATATGGGCCTGCGGAAAGAGGCCCCTGGCATAGGCCTCCTGGAGCACGGGCAGGCTTAGCGCGCCCGCGATGCCGGCAAGACCGTCGGGCCGGCGCAAGGCCCGCTCGGGATCGGGCAGCGTGCAGCGGCGTGGACCAAGACCGGCATAATGCTTGG
Organism: uncultured Alphaproteobacteria bacterium; assembly: GCA_963792045.1. GTDB lineage: Bacteria > Pseudomonadota > Alphaproteobacteria > Rhizobiales > Methyloligellaceae > Methyloceanibacter. Next base: position 324,177 of record CAWBUT010000011.1, on the reverse strand, counting down.
CCATGAGGCCGAGTGTGGCGGGCACCCCATAGAGCCGCGGCGGCTTCAAGCTCCACAAGGCGCCGAGCACGAAGCGCTGCAGGCTGCCTGCGAAGGACGGGGCGGGCGCGGGCTTGGCTAAAATGCGGCGAGGCAGCGCCCGGGCGTGGCGCGACGCAGGACTGAGCAAGAACACCGGCTACTCCACGACTGAACGCTAACGAAACAAAGGCTCGGTGGGTTTGGTGCAAGCGCTGTGCCGAAGCTTAAGCCTCACCCCCAGGCGCGCCTTAAGACGTCGGGAAGGAGCTAAACAGGTTAGCCTTAACATTCACTTTGCGGCGGCTGGGCGCGGAGCACCCCCCTCAGAGGGTCGAGCGGACCCGCGCGATCGCCTCGAGCCAGATGCGATAGCGGTCCTCCCGCTCATCTTCCCCCATGCGCGGCTCAAAGGCCCGCGCGGGCGCGGCGATGCGGGCAAGCTCCTCCTGGCTGCCATAGAGGCCCACCTCCTGGCCGGCGAGATAGGCGGCGCCGAGCGCCGTCGTCTCCGGGCTTGCGGCGACCTCGACGCGCTCGCCGAGAATGTCGGCGAGCCGCTGGAGGAACCAGCGATTCTCGGTCATGCCGCCATCCACGCGTAAGGCTAGCGGCATGGAAATGCCGCTCGCCGCCATGTCCGCGCCCATGGCGTCGATGAGATCGCGGGTCTGGAACGCGACCGCCTCGAGCCCCGCCGCCACGATATCGGCCTTGGAGGCGGCCCGGGTCAGCCCGAGGATCGCCGCGCGCGCTTCGGCGTCCCAGAAAGGAGCGCCGAGCCCCTGAAAGGCCGGCACGAGCATCACGCCCGAATTCGGGTCCGACGCTTCGGCGAGCGCCTCGCTCTCGGCCGCGGTCCCGATCAGGCCGAGACTGTCCCGCAGCCACTGCACCGTGGCGCCGGCCATGAAGATCGCCCCTTCGAGCGCATAGATGCGCGCGCCTTCGCGCTGATGGAAGATGGTGGAGAGCATGCGGCTCGCCGAGGCGAGCTTCGTCTGCCCCGTATTGGCGAGCACGAAGCAGCCCGTGCCATAGGTCGCCTTCAGCATGCCGGGCGCGAAGCACCCCTGCCCGTAGGCCGCCGCCTGCTGATCGCCCGCCACGCCGCGGATGGGAATGGCGGACGCCGAAATGCTCGGGCGCGGTCATGCCGAAATCGCCCTGGCTGTCGCGCACCTCGGGCAGCATGGCGCGCGGGACGGCGAGGCGTTCGAGCAGCCGCTCGTCCCATTCCCCTGAGCGAATGTCGAACAGAAGCGTGCGGGCGGCATTGCTCGCATCAGTCGCGTGCAGCGCCCCGCCCGTGAGCTTGAACAGAAGGAAGCTATCCACGGTGCCGAAACACACCTCGCCCCGGGCCGCGCGATCGGCAAGCCCCGGAATGTTGGCGAGCAGCCAGGCAAGCTTGGTGGCGGAGAAATAGGGATCGATGACGAGCCCCGTCGCCTCGGCCACATGGGGTCCCCACCCCTCGGCGATGAGCAGGGCGCAGAGCGGCGCCGTGCGGCGGTCCTGCCAGACGATGGCGTTGGCCAGCGGCTTGCCCGTCGCCCGTTCCCAGACGAGCGTCGTCTCGCGCTGATTGGTGAGGCCGATGGCGGCGACCCGCTCGGGCCCGGAGTCGCGCAAAGCCTCGCGCCCCGTTGCGAGCACCGATTGCCAGATCTCCTCCGGATCGTGCTCGACCCATCCCGGCGACGGATAATATTGCGTCAGCGGCCGTTGCGCCTTCGCCCTCGCGCGGCCCTCGCGATCGTAAAGGATGGCACGCGTGCTCGTCGTGCCTTGATCGATGGCGAGGATGAAGTCGCGCCCGCTCATGGCCGCGCGCGTCTCACCGCGGCTCCGCTTCGTTCGTCTGGCCGACGATCCAGGCGCAATAATCGGCGCTGCCGCCCTCGGTCGGCAGGACGAGCAGAGCGGGAAGCTCGTAAGGGTGCAGCCGTCTCGTCTCGGCGAGCACCCGCTCGGTCAGCGACCGTCGCGTCTTGATGATCATGGCGGCCTCGCTTGCCTCCTCGCGCTTCCCCTTCCACTCGAAGATCGAGATCATGCCCGGGAAGATGTTGACGCAGGCCGCGAGCCGGCCCGCGACCAGCGCGTCACCCACGCGTTTGGCGTCGTCGAGCTTGGCGAAGGTCGTGTAGACCAGCACCGGCTGATCGCCATTGTCCATGGATTCACCATTCCTGTGACCCGAGCGAGGAAGCTTGCCATGAGGGGCCGGCCTCGCGTTTATAGTGCCCCCTCCAAGGCCCCGCTCCAAGCTCCATCGCCGCCATGCCGCGCTTCAAGAAAATTGCCTTCGTCGCCAGCGACACCGAAGAGGCGCTCGCCGCCCAGGTCAAGCTCGCCGAGCGCTACGGCAACGCGCCGCTCGACCAGGCCGACATCATCGTGGCGCTTGGCGGCGACGGGCTGATGCTGCAGACCATGCACCGCCACCTCCATAGCCGCATCCCCATTTACGGCATGAACCGCGGCTCGGTCGGCTTCCTGCTCAACGACTACCAGGAGAACGGTTTGCTCGAGCGCCTGGAAAAGGCCGAGACCACCGTCATCCACCCCTTGCGCATGACGGCCCACGATGTGAAGGGCGGCAAGCACGAGGCGCTCGCCATCAACGAGGTGTCGCTGTTCCGCCAGATCTATCAGGCCGCCAAGCTGAAGATCGCCGTGGACGGCACCGTGCGGCTCGGCGAGCTCATCTGCGACGGCGTGCTCGTGTCGACGCCGGCCGGCAGTACCGCCTACAACCTCTCGGCCCACGGCCCGATCCTGCCCATCAACGCGCCGCTGCTCGTGCTCACCCCGATCAGCCCCTTCCGCCCGCGGCGTTGGCGCGGCGCGCTCCTGCCCAATACGGCCAACGTCGTCATCGAGGTGCTGGAGGCGGAGAAGCGCCCGGTGAGCGCGGTGGCCGACGCCACCGAGTTCCGCGACGTGCTGAAGGTCGAGGTGCGGGAAGAGACGGACGTCGACATCTTCATGATGTTCGATCCCGGCCACACCCTTGCCGAGCGCATCCTGTCGGAGCAGTTCGGCTACTGAGGCTCCCACGCCGTGACGATGTCGGCCAGCGCCGGCCGCTCGCGCTCGTCGGGCTTCTCCTTCGCCGTGCCGATATAGACGAAGCCCGCCACGCGCTCATTCGCGGCAAGCTTGAGCGCCGCGCGCACGCCCTTGCTGTAGCCGTACCATTCGGTGATCCACTGCACGCCAAACCCAAGGCTCGTGGCGGCGATGACGAGATTCTGGCAGGCGGCACCCGCCGAGAGAATCTGCTCCCATTCCGGGGCAGCCGGGTTCTGGACCACGCGCGAGACGACCGCGATCACGACCGGCGCCCGCAAGAAGCGGGCGGCCTCCGTCTCGAGCCGGAATTGCCCGACGTCCTTCTCCTCGGCGCGACAGGTTGCGGCGAGCACCGCGCCGAAGGCGGCGCGCGCCTCGCCCTGGAAAACGATGAAGCGCCAGGGCACGAGCTTCTTATGGTCGGGGACGCGCGCGGCCGCCGTCAAGATGAGCTCAAGCTCCGCCGCGCTCGGGCCGGGCTCGCCGAGAGCTGTTCGCCGACACCGAGCGGCGGCGCAAGAGAAGGTCGAGAGTTGGATTGGTCATGCGCGCATCCAAGCGGCCCCCGTGGCCTTTCGCGATGCCTAGCTGGAAACTTCGGTGCAAACAATGCCCTATCACCCTGTTCTGACGGGGAAAACGAGCGCGTCTTCGACCGCAAAACCGCCGCAGTCCTACCCGAATTTCACTGAACCACACGCGCCGGAGGGGCTATAAGCGGCGAGCGGCGGCCGATACGGAAGGACGGGGAATGCGGGGGAAGCGCTGCGCAGAGCTCCTGCTCTTGCCCATGGCGTGCTTGGGCGCCGTTGCCGCGGCCGCCCAGGACGCGCCTCCCGCTCCGACCGCGGCGCCAAGCCCGCCTGTCGCCATGGTGGTGCTCGACGCCTCGCGTGGCATGTGGGCGAAGGTGGGCGGCACGAGCAAAGTGGGGCTCGTGCGCAATAGCCTCGGCAAGGCGATCGGCGCCTATCAGGACAAGATCGCCTTCGGCCTCGTAGCGTTCGGCCACCGCCCGGCCGCGGCCTGCGCCAGCACCCAGACCATCGCCAAGCCCGGCGAGCTCGACGCCAAGACCCAAGCGAAACTCTTATTCGGTTTCAAGCCGCAGGGAGACAAGCCGGTCGCCGCCTCCCTGCAAGCCGCCGCCGAAGCCGCCAAAGGAAAGAGCGGCCCGCTCGACATCGTGCTCATCACCGACGGTCCCGATGGCTGCAAGGCCGATATGTGCACGACCGCGCAGGCCTTGAAGCAAACGATCCCGGGCTTGCGCATCCATGTGCTCGCCTTCCCCACCAAAGCGGGGGACGAGGCCAAGGCCTTGAGCTGCATCGCCGAGGCAAGCGGCGGTGAGTTCATTACCGCAACCGATGCGGAAGCGCTCGCCAAGGGCCTCGACACCATCCTTGCGGCCGTGGCGCAACCGCGTGCCCCCGCCATGACCGCGGCCGCGCCGCCGACCGGCGGAGCCGGCGCCCCGCCGGCCTCGGCGCCTCCTCCCGCGAACCCGCCGGCTGCCGATGCAGGCGCTGCGGCTCCAGCTGGCGCCGCTCAAGCCGAGCCACCGCCGACGGCGCCCGCGCCGTCCGCTTCAGCGGCGCCGCCGGCTGACGCAACAACGCCGCAAGCGGCCGCGCCGCAAAGCGACGTGCAGAAATCGGCCGGCCCGCCGCAAACTGCGGTGCCGAAATCCGCCTCCCCACCGTCCGGACAGGCCGACACCGCCGCGCAGGCGACGCCCCCCGCCACCCCGGCGCAACCCCAATTGCCTGTCCCCGTCACCCTCCATGCGCTGCTCACCGAGGGTGGACCCAAAGTGCAGTCGGGGCTGATCTGGCGGGTCTTCACCAACACCCCCGGACCCAACGGCCAATACAAGCTGGTGAGCACCCATCGCGAGGCCATGCCGACGGCGGCGCTTCTGCCCGGGGAATATTTCGTCAACGCGGCCTACGGCCTCTCCAACCTCACCAAGAAGATCAAGGTCGAGAGCGGGAGGTCGGTCGAGGAGACCTTCGTCCTCAATACCGGCGGGCTCAAGCTTTCGGCGGCACTGGCCAATGGCGAGCCGCTGCCGCCGGGCAGCGTCCATTTCGACATCCTCTCCGACGAGGAGGACCAGTTCGGCAATCGCCACACCATCCTCGGCGACGCCAAACCGGAGATCGTGATCAGGCTTAACGCCGGCGCCTATCACATCGTGAGCCATTATGGCGACGCCAACGCGACGGTCAGGGCGGACGTGACCGTGGAGCCCGGCAAGGTGACCGACGCCAGGATCAAGCACGCGGCCTCCAAGATCACCTTCAAGCTCGTGCAGAGCGCGGGCGGCGAGGCGCTCGCCGATACCCAATGGACCCTCCTCACCAAGACGGGCGATGTGGTGAAGGAGACGGCGGGCGCGCTGCCGAGCTGCATCCTTGCCGCCGGCAGCTATGCCGTCGTCGCCCGCCATGGCGACGCAAGCTACACGCAGACCTTCGACGTGGGGACGGGCGAGAGCAAGCAGGTCGAGGTCGCCATGGAGTATGGACCGGCCACGCCCGAGGCGCTGCGCGCCGTCACCAACCCGCCCCCGCCGCCGGCCGCCACCGCCGATGGCGCGGGCGAAGCGCCTGCCGGGCCTGATGGAGGCCTGGGCTTCGGCGGACAGGCTGCGCCGGCAAGCCCGAGCGGTCCCTTGCTCAACCCGGGCGCGCTGCTGCACCCGAAGCTGAACTGAAATTGGACAAGGACGCTAGGCGGCGCGCCGCTCCTGCGCGCGTTTGAGATCCGGCGGCACCGCCTCGGCGGCGAGCGTGCGGATGGCCGCGTCGAGGCTCATCACCTCCTGCTGCTGCGACCCGAGCCGGCGTAGCGACACCGTCTTCTCCTCGGCCTCGCGCTTGCCGACGACGAGCAGCACCGGCACCTTGGCGAGCGAGTGCTCGCGCACTTTGTAATTGATCTTCTCGTTGCGCAGATCGGCCTCGGCGCGCAGCCCTGCCGCTTTCAGCGCCGCAAGCACCTCCTCCGCATAAGCGTCGGCATCCGAGACGATGGTGGCGACCATCGCCTGCACCGGCGCGAGCCACAGCGGCAAATGCCCGGCATAATGCTCGATGAGGATGCCGGTGAAGCGCTCGAGCGAGCCGAACATGGCACGGTGGATCATCACCGGCGGGATCTTCTCTCCGCTCGGCCCGATATAATAGGCGCCGAGGCGCTCGGGCATATTGAGGTCCACCTGAATCGTGCCGCATTGCCACTCCCGCCCGATCGTGTCGCGCAACACATATTCGAGCTTCGGCCCGTAGAAGGCGCCCTCCCCCGGATTGAGCTCGTATTTGAGCCCCGCCGCCTCCACCGCGCGCTTGAGCGCGGCCTCGGCCTTGTCCCATGCGGCGTCGGCGCCGACCCGCTTTTCCGGCCGGTCGGAGAATTTGATGCGCACATCCTCGAAGCCGAAATCGCGATAGATCGACAGCAGCTGCTCGTTGAGCTTCACGCATTCCTCGGTGATCTGCTCCTCGGTGCAGAAAATATGCGCGTCGTCCTGGGTGAAGTGCCGCACGCGCAGCAATCCGTGCAGCGCCCCTGACGGCTCGTAGCGATGCACCTTGCCGAACTCGGCGATGCGCAGCGGCAGGTCGCGATAGCTCTTCAAGCCGTGCTTGAAGATCTGCACATGGCCCGGGCAGTTCATGGGCTTGCACGCATAGACGCGCTCATCCGGCGTCTCGGTGACGTACATATGGTCGCCGAATTTCTCCCAATGGCCCGACAGCTCCCACAACGCGCGCTCCATCATGTCGGGCGAGTTCACCTCGAAATAGCCCCACGCCTGCTGGCGCCGGCGCATATAGCCGATCAACGCCTGGAACAGGGCCCAGCCCTTGGCGTGCCAGAACACGGCGCCCGGCGCCTCTTCCTGGAAGTGGAACAAATCCATCTCGCGGCCCAAGCGGCGATGGTCGCGCTTCTCCGCCTCTTCGAGCTGGTGGAGATAGGCCGCAAGGTCCTCTTCGCTCGCCAAAGCGGTGCCATAGATGCGCTGGAGCATGGGATTGTTGGAATCGCCGCGCCAATAGGCGCCGGCGATTTTCAGGAGCTTGAACGCCTTGCCCACTTTGCCGACGGAATTCATATGCGGACCGCGGCAGAGATCGAGCCAGTCGCCTTGGGCATAGAGCTTGACCTCCTCGCCCTCCGGGATCGCGTCGATCAGCTCGAGCTTGAACAGCTCGCCCTTCTTGCGGAACAGCTCCTTCGCCTTTTTGCGATCGACCACCTCGCAACTGAAGGGCCGGTCCCGCGCGATGATCTCGCGCATCTTGGCCTCGATGACCGGCAAATCCTCGGGCGTGAAGGGCTCATCGCGCGCGAAATCGTAATAGAAGCCGTTCTCGATCACGGGGCCGATGGTGACTTGCGTGCCGGGATAGAGCTCCTGCACGGCTTCGGCCATGACATGGGCGGCGTCGTGGCGGATGAGCGCGAGCGCCTCGGGATCGTCGCGGGTGAGGATGCGGATCTTGGCCGGGGCCTTGATCGGCTCGGCGAGGTCGCGCAAGCGGCCGTCAAGCTCGACCGCCACCGCCTTCTTGGCGAGCGATTTGGCGATCTGCTCCGCCACCTCGCGTCCCGTGACGCCGGGCTTGAAGTCGCGTTTGGAACCGTCGGGGAAGGTCAGGGAAATCATGGTCTCTCTCCTCTCACTCCTGCGTACGGGCGCAGGTAAGAGATTGATCGAATGCGGGCCTTTTAGCCGGATTTCACTCTGCTGTCACGGGGCCCGGTCCACCGCCCGTAGCGCCAGGGCGCAAGCGGATGACGCTCGGCGCGCACGTCCGGCACGGGGTCGAAGCCGTGGCTGCCCCAGGGGTGGCAGCGGCAGAGCCTGGCAAGCGCGAGCCACAAGCCCCTCCACGCCCCGTTCGTCTCGATGGCCTCGCGCGCGTAATCGGCGCAGGAGGGCAGATGGCGGCAATTGACCCCGAGCAGCGGCGACAGCGTCCAGCGGTAGAGCGCGATCGGCGCGAGCATCACTCTCTTGGCGATGCGCGCGGAAAGCGGCTCGCCTCCCGGCCTGCTCCGATGGAGCGCCTCAGACATGGTGCTCGGAGGCCTCGCGCGTCCTGGCCCCCGCGCGGCCAGCCTCGATCTCGGCGATGGCCTGCTCCACCGCATCGAACACGAGCAGCGTGGAGGGCTGGCGCGCTTTGTAGTCCTTGACCGCTTCGAGCGCGGCGAGATCGCTCCACCGCCCGTCCGGCGGCTTCCCTCCCGCCTTCAGCATCTTGCGCATGGCGGCGCCGACCGCGCGCAGCTCCGCCGCGCTCGAGCCCACGATCTCCCGGCCCATGATCGCGGCGGCGGACTGGCCCAAGAGGCAGGCCTTCACCTGTTGGCCATAATCGGTCACCACATCCCCCTCCATGACGAGGTCGACGGTGACGGTGCTGCCGCACAGCTTGGAGCGGGCCGTGGCGCTTGCCTGCGGGTGGGCAAGCCGCTTCGCCCGCGGGATGTTCGCCGCGAGCTCCAGGATACGCTGGCTATAGAGGTCTTCGGGAAGCGCCATGGGGCCTCAATTTTACCTGAGCGGGGCTCGCCTTGCGGGCAGAAGTCCCGCATTATATATGCAGGTCCGGTTCGCGGAAGTGAGGCCCCGGGGCGCATCGGCCCGATGTTAAGGCTCTTGACCCGCTCGTTATAGTAGTCTTTCAACCGGCCGCTGAAACGGGCGCCGATCTTTTTGCGTTGAGTGAGGCAGGGAAAGTCGAGAATGGACGCCACGGTCAAGAAACTTCCGACGCGGCCGCAACCGGGCATCGGGCGCGGGCCGGCCATCGCCCGTCCGTCGCGCGAGGAGGCCGAGCAGGCCGTCCGCACGCTGATCGCCTATGCCGGCGACGACCCCGCGCGCGAGGGCCTGCGCGATACGCCCAAGCGCGTGATCAACGCCTATGACGAGTTCTTCGCGGGCTACGACGAATGCGCGCTCGACGTGCTCTCGCGCACCTTCGACGAGGTGGCGGGCTATGACGACATCGTCATGCTGCGCGACATCGAGGTGCACTCCCATTGCGAGCACCACATGATCCCCTTCATCGGCAAGGCGCATGTCGCCTATTTCCCGACCGACCGGGTGGTGGGCATCTCCAAGCTCGCCCGCGTGGTCGAGGTGTTCGCCCGCAGACTGCAGACGCAGGAGACCATGACCGCCCAGATCGCCGAGACCATCGACAAGGCGCTGAAGCCGAAAGGCGTGGCGGTGATGATCGAGGCCGTGCATCAATGCATGTCGATCCGCGGCGTGAAGAAGCCCGACGTCGCCACCATCACCACCCAGTTCACCGGCATCTTCAAGGAAGACCCGGCCCAGCAGGCCCGCTTCATGATGCTGGCGACGGAGCGCAGCCGCCTTTAGCGGCGCGCCTGCGACGCCTCCGGTGAGCGAGACCGCAAGCTTCCCTCCCCGCGGCACCGAGGCCGAGATCGAGACCGGAACGGTTTTCACCCCCAAATTCGATTCCGACGGCCTCCTCCCCGTGGTGGTCACCTCGGCCGCAAGCGGCGAGGTGCTGATGCTCGCTTATATGAACGCCGACGCCCTCGCCCGCACGCTCAAGACGGGCGAAGCGCATTTTTGGTCGCGGTCGCGCCAGAAGCTCTGGCGCAAGGGCGAGGAGAGCGGGAACGTCCAGCGGGTCGTGGAGATGCGCATCGATTGCGACCAGGACACGCTTCTGCTCAAGGTCGAGATGGGAGGCGCGCGAAGCCTGCTGCCACACCGGGCGGAGGTCCTGCTTCTATCGCGCCGTGCCGCTCGGCACCGATCCTGCGGGGGGCCTTGCGCTGCGCTTCGTCGAGGCCGAGCAGCTGTTCGACCCGGAGGACGTTTACGGTCATCCTCACGCCGCAAAGGGAAACTTAAAGCGTCAGGAGTAATATTGGCGCGCTTGGGATTGGCACCATGGACGACGTGGGAAGACCGAAGATAGGCATCGCGCTCGGGCGGCGGCGCCGCGCGGGGCTGGGCCCATATCGGCGTGCTGCGCAAGCTCGCCGAGGCAGGTTTCAAGCCCGATATCGTCGCCGGGACCTCGATCGGGGCGGTGGCCGGCGCCTGCTATGTCACCGACCGGCTCGACGCGCTCGAGGACTTCGCCACGAGCCTCACCCGCCGCCGCGTTTTCGGCTTCCTCGATTTCAATTTCGGCGGCTCCGGCCTGCTCACGGGCCAGCGTCTCTCGACGCGGCTGCAGGACCATTTGCAGGATTTCACCATCGAGCAGCTCGAGCGCAAATTCGTGGCCGTGGCCACCGAGCTCGGCACCGGTCACGAGGTGTGGCTCAACAAGGGCAGCCTGGTCAACGCGCTCAAAGCCTCTTTTGCGCTGCCCGGCATTTTTCGCCCCGTGCAGATCAACGGCCGCTGGCTGATCGATGGCGCGCTGGTCAATCCCATTCCCGTCTCGGTCTGCCGCGCGCTCGGCGCCCGCATCGTCATCGCCGTCAATCTCAATTCCGACGTGTTCGGCAAGGGCAGCGTCATTCACGATCAGGAGGCCTTCGCCGATCCGCTCGCCGCCATCGAGGACGCGCGTCTCCCGGGCAGCAACGGCCGCGCCGCCGTGCATCTGTTGCACCGGCAGATCTTCGGCCGGGGCAATGGCGCGCCGGGCATTTCCTCGGTGATGATGGACGCGATCAATATCACCCAGGATCGCATTGCGCGCTCGCGGCTCGCGGGCGATCCGCCGGACGTCACCATCTCGCCCAAGGTTGGCAGTATCGGTCTGTTCGAATTCCACCGCGGCGCCGAGGCCATCGCGCTCGGCGCGACGGCGGCCGAGAAGCAGATCGAGGAGCTGAAGCACGTGCTGCGCGCGCTGGTCGCGTGAGGCGGCCCGCGCGGGCAGCTAGCCCGTGGTGATGTATTCCCGCATGGCCGCCGCTTCCATCTCGGCCTCGGCGATCCGCATCTTGACCACATCGCCGATGGAGACGAGGCCGACGAGCCGCCCGCGCTCGACGATCGGCATGTGGCGGAAATGGTGCGCCGTCATCTCCGACATCAGCCGGTCGATCGTATCGGCTTCCCGCGCCGTGACCACGGCTCGCGTCATGTAGTTCGCGACCGGCTCCTTCAGGACCTTGGCCCCGGACTCCCCGATCGCGCGCACGATATCGCGCTCCGACACGATACCCGCGACCTTGCCGTCGTCGCCTTCGATGACGATGCAGCCGATACGCTTTTCTTGCAGCAGCCTGGCGACGTCGAGCAGCGACATCTCGGACGCAATGGTGACGACGCTCCTGCCTTTCAGCTTCAGAATTGCCGCGACATTCATACTCGTTCCTCCCAGGCCTCGGGAGCTTCCGTCCCGCTAGCCTGCGACATTCTGTCCTGGACCGAGGAGCCGCGCAAGAGAGCGCAAACTAACTTAGCGAAATTCGTGGCCTTCAGCGGGGTGAGAGCGGTTCCTCGCTTCCCTGGCGCTCCCGGTCGAAGTAGCCGAAAGACAGCAAGCCGAACAGGAAGCCGCCGATATGGGCCTCCCAGGCGATGCCGCCCTCGGCCCCCACGATCGGCCCCGCCGTGAAGCCGAAGATCACGTTGATGACGATCCAAATGCCGAGAACGGCGAGGATGCGCGGGTCGCTGAAGGTCTGGCCGAGGGTGGCGAGCGGCGCATGGGTGAAGTCGGGGCGGCCTTCTCCCTCCCCTCTGAACCGCGTCGCGCCAAATACGAAGCGGAGGGCTGCCGCCATCTGACCGGAGATGGCGGCGGAGGCGCCGACGACGGGCGCGAGCTCGCCGAAATGAAAGGCGAGATGGGTGAGCGCGCCGGCGATGCCGCAGAGGATGGAGAAGGTGAAGAAGGTGCGGTCGCCCGCCCGACGCGCAACCGCGCTTCCGAAGGCCACCATCCAGGCGAGATTGACGCCGAGATGCAGCCAGCCGGCATGCACCACCATGTAGGTCACGAAGGAGGTGACGCAAGCCGGATAGCCGCCCGGCAGCTCGGCCGCCTCCCCGCTATAGCGCGCCGGGATGAAGGCGAGCATGCGCACGAGATTGAGCGCGACCTGTTCGGGCACGAGCACGATCGTGATCTGCACCGCGATCATCACCGCCGCGGCCCACAGCACGCCCGCCGGCACGTTGAAGATGCGGCTGCGGTCGGAGCCGGGGGACGGCTCAAAATCCTGCATGTCTCATCTCCGCGCTAAGCGTGCCACCGCGACCAAAACGGAAGGCCGAGAAAACCGCCGCTCTTAAACACGGCCCGCGGCGCCGGCCCTGAAATACGCCCGCCCTGCCGGCGCTGGCATGCTCCCTGCTTTCTTAGGTCCCCGAGCATTGGTGCCTCGGCCCTCTGTGCCAAATTAGGATGTTTACCTTGGCTTGGCGGAGGATTGGGCGCGCTCGGAGTCAAGGTGTAGCGTTTATGTCGGGTCGGGTGGCATGCAGCAGTTAACGAGTAGGCAGCTTTACGCGTATTGGGACCGCGTGCGCAACGGACGTGTTGCGCCCCGCCGTTTCGAAATCGAACCGGCCAAGATCGCGTCCCTCCTGCCGGAGACCTTCATCGCCGAGTTGACGGGCTTGCGCTCCTATCGGTTCCGGCTGGCCGGCACCAGGATCTGCGAATATTTCGGCCGCGAGCTCAGAGGCACCGACTTGATGAGCCTGTGGAGCCCCAAGGACCGGGATGCCTTCGCCTCGTTGCTGCGCAGCGTGTCGAGCGACGGCGCGGTCGGGCAGGTTCTGTTTTACGCCTACACCGAGACGCATCGCCGGGCGAAATTCGAGCTCGTGCTCATGCCCCTCACCCATACGAGCGATACCATCAACCGCGTGCTGGGGGCCGTGACGGCCATCGAGCCGCCCTTCTGGCTCGGCGCCGCGCCCCTGACGCTCCAAGAGATCATCGAGGTGCATCTGCATTGGCCCGACGGCGCCCCGGTCCTCACCGAACCGGCGCCCATGGCCCAACCGGCGCCGAGCGAAATCGTCCACCTCGCGCGCCGGCGCTTCCGCGTCTATGAGGGCGGCCTGGATTAGGGTGCCGCAAGGAGACAGGTTTTCCCGCGGGAGAACTACAACCAGGGATAAATTGTCCTGCCTCCAACAGCTTAGACGTTCCTTAACTGCGAAGCCATTAGCCTAAGGAAAGCTTCACCGTCAGCTCCCGAAGGCCCATGACGACTGCGAACATCGCAAATGTCGAGCAGGCGGCTGCCGCCGGCGAACCCGCCAGGGTGCGTCCCAAGCGCCAATTCGCAGGCCATGCCGGGCCGATCCCGAAAATCGTGCCTGACCGCCGCCGGCACCGGCGGGTGCCGGTTCGCGTCTTCGGCCGCTTCATGCGCGAGGACAAGCAGGAATATCCCTGCCAAGTTATTAACATGTCGCCGGGCGGCATGGCCCTGCTCTCCCCGGTCACCTGTGGCGACGGCGAACGGGTGGTCTGCTATCTCGACAATTTCGGCCGCATCGAGGGCGTGGTCGCGCGCTCCTTCGAAGGCGGCTTTGCGCTCCGCATCCTGGCGAGCCTCTACAAGCGCGAGAAAATCGCCAATATGCTCACTTGGATGATCAATCAGGAGATGCTGGGGCTCGCCGAGGAGCGCCAGCACGAGCGCGTGGTGCCGCGCAATCCCTCCTCGAAGCTGATCCTGCCCAATGGCGAGGTCCATCCCTGCCGCGTCATCGACGTGTCGCTGAGCGGCGCCTCGATCGCAAGCACGGTGCGGCCGCCGATTGACACTCTGGTCATTCTGGGCCGCATGCGGGGCCGTGTCGTGCGCCATCACGACCAGGGCGTGGCCATCCAATTCGCCGACCTGCAAGACCCCGACAGCCTCGCCCGCTCCTTCGGCTAGGCCTCATCCCGCCTCCGCGAGTGCTGAAACCGGCTAGTCCCCATTGGAAAATGGGCGGCCGGAACAAGGATACTGCTTTGTTCCCGCAATCGTTAAAATTTTATCTAACGGTGGAACATTCAAACTTGCGTAAGTCTCACTAAAAATACCTTTCCAATACTGTTTGAAACTCCGGTCTTTCTTTATCGGGATCGAAAAACCTTTTTGCGATAGTCCCCCTCAAGAACAGGGGGGGTTTAAATGCGACATTTCCTTTTGGGTGCGGCGTTCTTGATGTTCATCTCATCGCTGCCAGCCGACGCCACCAACGACCACGCGATCGCGCTTGCGCCTGAGGTTACGGTGCAGAAGACCGCCTTCGTGCAGAAGGCCGCCTTCATGCAGGTCTTCGCCGAGACCCTGCCGCCCATCGGCTATGTGAATTTCTGCCGCGAGCGCCAGGACGATTGCCGCTATTCCGGCCCGTTCGCCGATCTCATCCAGCTCAACCCGCGCAAGGTGGCCGAGCTCGAGCAGGTGAACGGCCTCGTCAACACCACGATCAAGCCGGCCACCGACCTCGAGGTCTACGGCAAGGTCGAGTATTGGACCTACCCGAAGGACCGCGGCGATTGCGAGGATTACGTGCTGCTCAAGCGCCTGATGCTGATCCAGCGCGGCTGGCCCGAGAGCACGCTGCTCATCACCGTCGTGCGCGACGAGAACAATGAAGGCCACGCCGTTTTGACGGTGCGCACCGACGCGGGCGACCTCATCCTCGACAATAAGCGCCCCTCGATCATGCGCTACAGCGAGACGCCCTACACCTTCGTCAAGCGCCAGTCCGAGCGCAATCCGCTCGTCTGGATCTCGCTCTTGCCGCCGAACCAGACCACGCAGCCCTCAGTGTCTGCCTCCTATAACCACTAGAAGGACAAGCCCACTCGCTCCCTGAGCAAACTCAAATTCGCCGATAAAGGCCCGGTGACCATCCCCCACCCATCCCCGACCCAACCGGGCCTTTCCTAGAGCCGGCCTCGCAAGAGGTCGGCTCCTTTTTTTGGCGAGGGACCGTCGTTAGAGGCTGAAGATCGCCGCGAGCACGAGCGTGCCGGAGAACAGGCTCCACAGCCCGGCGATCAAGATGGAGAGGCCGAGCCAGATAGGCGCCCGCGCTTCGACCCGCCGCCCGCGCCAGGCGTTGCGCATGAGGATGACCGGCCCCGCCAGCACGCGTAACAGCACGCCCACGATCGAGGCGAGCACGGAATCGGGCTCAAGGCTGAAGCGCAAGGGCTCGCCCGAGACGAGCTGAACGAAGCTCGCCAACAGCCCCGCGGCGACGAAGCCCACCGCTGTCACATAGAGATAAATGGCTAGAGTTTGCACCGGCGCCCCACCGCCAAGCCGATCGTGAGCTGGCAGTGTAGCGAGGGGGCCCGCGCCAAACGCGCCCATTCTTAAGGAGTGGTTAATGCGCGTGCCGCGCTGGCACGGGCGGCGGTCAGCCCTTCAGGTCGTAATCGAGGATCGCCATCTGGAATTGATAGGCGGTCTCGCCCTCGTCCTCGTCGCGGAACAGCACGCCGATGAACTCCTCGCCGAGATAGACCTCGGCGGAATCGTCCTTTTGCGGCCGCTGCTTCACCTGCAGGTCGCTCATGCGGAACATCCGCTGCAGATAGCGCTCAAGCTTGATGATCTCGTCCCGTGTCACCTGTTCCCCCTTGGCGCTTTGCTCCGCACGCTCTTCACGAGCTTCCGTCGTCGGTGACGCGTTGATCCATGGTGAGGGCGGGCTCCTCGCACCCGGCCGGGCCGATGTCGCGGGCCGGAACGCCCGCCACCGTGCGCCGCGCCGGCACGTTATTGAGCACCACGCTCCCCGCCGCCACCCGGACGCAATCGCCGATGGTGATATTGCCGAGGATCTTGGCGCCCGAGCCCATCATCACGCCGCGGCCGATCTTGGGATGGCGGTCGCCCTTCTCATTGCCGGTGCCGCCGAGCGTGACGCCATGCAAGAGCGAGCAATTGTCGCCGATCGCGGCGGTCTCGCCGATGACGATGCCGGTGGCGTGGTCGAACATCACGCCCTTGCCGATGCGCGCGGCAGGATGGATGTCCACCTGGAAGACGCGCGAAGAGAGGCTTTGCAGATAAAGGGCAAAGTCCTTGCGCCCTGCCTGCCATAAGGAATGGGCGAAGCGGTAGGTCTCGAGCGCATGATAGCCCTTGAAAAAGAGCAGAGGCTCGATCAGCCGGCGGCAGGCCGGGTCGCGCTTGGCGACGGCCATGATGTCGGCGCGGAAGGTGTCGGCGAGGCTAGGCTCGGCCGCCAGCACCTCGCGGAAGGTCTTGAGCAGGAGCCCCGCATCGACGGAATTCTGCAAGCGCTGCGCGATGCGATGGGAGACGGCATCCTCGAAGCGCGGCTCGCTCAGAACCGTGGCGTAGATGAAGCCCGCCAGCGCCGGCTCCGCCGCGCTCGCCTCTTCTGCTTCTTGCCGGACCTGGGTCCAGATCGGGTCGTAGGCTTTGATCTGCGGTCCAGCCGCCTTGAGGGCTTTTTGCATCACGAACCTCGTTTCGCTCCCCCGCGCCGCCGGGGATATAGCATGACTTTGAATGGACTAGCGCCGCTTGGTTAAAAAGTCGAGCACACCCTGTTTGAAGCGCGCATCCCCCACCGCCCGCATGTGATCGCGGCCGGGGATATCAAGGAGTTGTGCGCCGGGGATCAGATTTGCAAGGCCGGCGCCGGAGCCCGCGATCACGTCCTCGGTGCCCACTGCAACCAGGGTGGGAACCGCGAGGGTGGCAAGATCGGCTTGCGTGATCTTCTCGCGCGGGCCTCTGATGCAGGCGGCAAGCGCCTTGAGGTCGCTCCCCGTCGAATTCGGCAAAGGCCCGGAAGCTGCGCGCCGTCTCGTTGGTCACGTCCTCGCTGCGCGGCGCTTCGAGCGCATGCGCGATGGGGCCGGTGCCCACCATGCCGCGCACCATGTTGATGCCGAGCCCGGCGAGCACGAGGCTGCGCACGCGCGCGGGATGTCTGAGGGCAAGAAACGCGGCGATGCGGGCGCCCATGGAATAGCCCATCACGTCGGCGCGGGCGATGCCGAGATGGTCGAGCAGGCGGCGCCCGTCCTCCGCCATGGAGGGCGCGCCATAGACGTCCGGATCGTAGAGCTTCTCGCTTTTGCCGTGCCCGCGATTGTCATAGGCGATGACGCGGCGGCCGGCGCCCTTCAGCGTGCGCACCCATTCTGGCCCGACCCAATTGGTGGCGACGTTGGAGGCGAAGCCGTGGATGAGCAGGATGGGCTCCCCCTCCCCCTCATCGAGGAAATCGATGCGCACGCCGTCCGAATCGAAGCTCGGCATTGGAGCCTATCCTTCAAGCCCTTCGCCGATTATGCTCCCGGCGCCGTTCAGCTCGCGCTTCTTACCACGGACCCATGGCACCAACTCTCGTCCCCCATCTCGTCAACGATCGCGGCGTCAGCCAGATCCGCATCGGCGTCAAGGAATTCCAATGCATGGGCGCGAGCCCGCCTTTCGACCACCCCCATGTCTACCTCGATATGGGCGCGGAGCGGGAGATCGTCTGCCCCTATTGCTCGACCCTTTTCGTCTACGATCCGGCCCTGAAGGCGACGGCGAGCGATCCGGCCGGCTGCGTGTTCGAGGCCACCGCGCCGGCAGGTGCGCCCGAGGCTTGAGCGCACCTTCCAAGGCAAAGCGTTCCGGCGCAAATCCCATCCTCATCGCCGGCGGCGGCATTGGCGGGCTTGCCTTGAGCCTCGCGCTCGCGCCGCGGGCCGCGCGCGTGCTGGAGCGCTCCAGTTTCGCCGACGAGAGCGGTGCCGGCATCCAGCTCGGGCCCAATGCCACCCATGCGCTGCGCGCCATCGGCGCGCTCGACGCCATCGAGCCCTACGCGTCCCGCCCCGAAGCGCTCATTCTGTTCGACGCGCTCTCCGGCAAGCGGCTCGCCGCCATGCCGCTCGGGCGCGAGATCGAGGCGCGTTACGGCGCGCCCTATCTCACTTTGCACCGCGCCGACCTGCATGCGGGACTTCTTGAGTGCTGCCGGAACCATGGCTCGATCGAGCTCAACCCAGGCTTCGCCGTGACCGGGGTCGAGGAGACGGATGCGAGCGTGACCGTTCGCGGACGCCGCGGGCAAAAGGCAACAGGATCGATTCTGATCGCCGCCGACGGTCTCTGGTCCACTGTGCGGGCCCGCATCGCCCCCGGTGCCGCGCCGCGGCCCACCGGCCAGACCGCCTGGCGCGCGCTCCTGCCCGGCCGCGGCCTGCCCGCTCCCTTCGATGCATCCATCGTCGGGCTCTGGCTCGGACCGGGCGCCCATCTCGTCCATTACCCGGTGCGCGGCGGCAAGGAGCTGAACCTCGTCGCCATCGTCGATGGCGGCGGGGCAGCCGACGCTCTCGACCCGCCGAGCTGGAACGCTCCGGCCGATCCGGCCGCGCTCCTCGCGCAATTCGCCCGCTGGTCCACCGCCCCGCGATCCTTGCTGGAAATGGCGCAAGGCTGGCGGGCCTGGTCGCTGCACAAGCTGCGGCCCTTGCGCCGGTGGAGCGCGGGCCGGATCGCGCTACTCGGCGATGCGGCCCATCCCGTGCTGCCCTTCCTCGCCCAAGGCGCGGCCCTTGCCATCGAGGACGCGGTCACGCTCGCGCATTGTCTTGAGGCCGATGCGGGCGAGCCCGCGCTGGCGTTCTCTCGTTATGAGGCCTTGCGCGCAGCCCGTGCCGCACGACATCCAGCGCCGCTCGGCGCGAATGGGCAGCCTTTATCATCTCGGCACGCCGTTGCGCTTTGCGCGCAACATGGCGTTGCGCACCCGCAAGCCACAGAGTCTGCTCGACAGCTTCGCCTGGCTCTACGGCGCCAAGGGCGATGAACCTTAGGCCGATCGCCGCGGACCCATGAGCAAGATCGCAGCGCCGAAAAGCGCCGACAGCAGCGAGCCCAGGAGCACGGCGAGCTTGGTCATGGCCTCGCGCTCCGCATCAGCGAAGGCGAGCAAGCCGATGAAAAAACTCATGGTGAAGCCGATGCCGCACAGGATCGCGACTCCGTAGAGCTCTCGCGCGTTCGCCTGCTTGAGCCCCGCCGCGATGCCAAACTTACGCGCGAGCCATACGGCGCCGAGGATGCCGGCTTGCTTACCGAGGAACAGGCCCAACACGATGCCGAGCGACAGGGGCGCCGTGAGCGAGGCGAGGCTAAGTCCGCCAAGCGCTACGCCGGCATTGGCGAAGCCGAATACGGGCAGCACCAGAAACGCGACCCAAGGCGACAGCGCGTGCTCCAGCCGGCACAGGGGCGAGCCGGAAACGTTATTCCCGCACTCTCGTTCCCATTGGGATGGTGAAGGCGAGCAGGACGCCCGCCAAGGTGGCGTGAATGCCGGAGAATAACATTGCGGCCCACAACCCGGCGCCGAGCACGAGATAGGGCGTGAGCCGCATCACGCCGAATAGGTTGAGGGCAAGGAGCATGGCGGTCGCGGCACCCGCGAGTGCGAGCGCGGAGGGCGACAGGTCCGAGGCATAGAACAGCGCGATGATCAGGATCGCGCCGAGATCGTCGATGATGGCAAGCGAGGTGAGGAAGACTTTCAGCGCATGCGCCACACGCGGGCCGAACAGCGACAGCACGCCGAGCGCAAAGGCGATGTCGGTGGCGGTGGGAATCGCCCAGCCGCGCAAAGTCTCGGGCGTCTGCCAGTTGACCGCGACGAAGATCAACGCGGGCACGAGCATGCCGCCAAGCGCCGCAAGCAGGGGCAAGGCCCGTCGCGCCCAGCTGTTGAGCTCGCCCTCCACCATCTCGCGCTTGATCTCGAGCCCGACCAGCAGGAAGAACAGCGCCATCAACCCGTCATTGATCCAATGCAGCACGTCGAGGCCGGCGAGGCGCGCATGCAGCGCCTCCTCGTAAGCGGGCCCGAGGAACGTGTTCGCCACGGCGAGCGCGAGCGCGGTGCTGCCCATCAGCACGACGCCGCCCGCCGCTTCCGACTGGATGAAACGCTGGAAGGTCCCTCTTCCGGGCGGCTTGGGCGACATGGCTGGAAAGGCTCTAGGAGGTCAGCCCGTTCTTATACCGGGCTGCCCTGCGGGTCCATGCGAACCGGTCGCCGACCTCCGCCTCGTCGCCGTCTCGATCAGTGCCCCGTGGGATCGCCCCTTCGGCCCGCCTCAAAGAGGAACCACACGCGCCGCTCGGCCTGGTCGATCCACACCTCGATCAGGCTCGTCGTCGCCACGTCGCCCTCCTCGTCGCAGAGGTCGTGGGTCTCGCGCATGCTTGCGATCAAGGCCTGATTGTCGGAACGCAGCTCGGCCAGCATGTCGAGCGGATCGACATAATCCGCGTCATTGTCGGGGATGCGTTGCAGCCGCGCGATGCCGCCGATCGAATGCAGCGTCGTGCCGCCGACCTTCCGCACGCGCTCGGCGATCTCGTCGGTGGTGGCGAAGATCTGGTCGGCCTGCTCGTCGAACAGGAGATGATAGTCGCGGAAATGCGGCCCGCTCACATGCCAGTGGAAATTCTTGGTCTTCATGTAGAGCGCGAAGGTGTCGGCGAGCAGCGCATTGAGCGCGCCGGTGATGTCGCGGCGGGCATTGTCGCCGAGATCGGTGGGGGTGGTGAGCGGCGCCTTGCGGCGTTCCTTGACGTCCTTATTCATGGGGGTAGCCTCCTCGGGATGGAAAACGGCAAGAACGAGTTTTTGGCAGTGTAGCGAAATAACGAAGGAACCTGCTGGCAAAAACGGCGCCCCGCTCCACGCATCGCCGCACATTCAAACGCACGAGGCCCCGCGTCCGATCCCGCGGCAAATTAACACTGGGTCGACAACCGCGCCTTGGCGCCCCGGTGCCGGCAATTTCTCTCAGTTCACGCGCGTGACCTGCACGAGATTGTCCGAGAAGGTCGGCGCCCGGCCGAGCCCGCAGAACTCCGCCGAGGAGATGCAATTCACCGAGCCGTCGGAGCGGTTGAGGCTGCGCCAATAGCCGAGCGTCGCCACGATCACGCCGGTCTGCACGTCGTCGGTGACGCGGGCGAGCCCCTCGAAATCGCCGCGATCGTTGAACACGCGCACCGGATCGCCGTCGCGGATGCTGCGATGGGCGGCATCCGCCGGGCTGATCATCACGAACTGCTCGCCCTGGCCCCTGATCTTGTGCGGCTCGTTGGCATAGCAGGAGTTGAGGAAGCCGTGGCTCTTGGGCGAGATCACGTTCAAGGGATATCGCTTGGCAAGTTCGGGATTGCTGGCGCTGCTTTCCCGCGGCGGCACATAGCCCGGCAGCGGATCGACCGCCTCGCCCGACTGCATCGCCTCGTACATCATGCGGAAGGGCGGGGCCACGAAGTTCTTGGCGTCCTTGACCAGGAACTCGACCTTGCCCGACGGCGTGGGGAACTTGCCCTCCGCATGCGGCAGCCGGTCGTCCGGCGTGCCGACGGCGAGGTGGAAATAACCGTGCCTGCGGAAATAGTCCATGTCGACGCCGCCCATCTGCGGGGCGTCCCATTGCAAATAATGCTCGGCGAGCTCCATGTCGCTCATCTTGAATTGCGCATCGTCGAAGCCCATCGCCGCGGCGAGCCGCCGGAAAATCTCGGCGTTCGACTTCGCCTCGCCGCAGGGCTCGATCGCCTTCTCGTTGATGGTGAGATAGAAGTGACCCCAGGAGAACATCATGTCGTCATGCTCGCCGGCCATGGTCGCGGGCAGCACGATGTCGGCATAAGCCGCCGTGTCGGTGACGAAATGCTCGGCCGTGACGAAGAACAGATCTTCGCGTGACAGCCCCTGCACGATCTTGTTGGTCTCGGGCGCCTGGCTCACCGGATTGGTGTTGTAGATGTAAAGCCCCATGATCGGGGGATCGAGCTGCATGCCGCCCGTGAGTGCGCGGCCGAGCTGGAGATTGTTCACGACGCGCGTGCCGGGGCGGATGAAATCGGGCCGCGACACGCGCGCCCAGTCGACCGGAAATTCCCACAGCGGCATCTGCAACAGCCCGCCGCCCACATGTCGCCACGAGCCGGTGAGCGCCGGGATCGCGCACACCGCGCGGATCGTCTGGCCGCCGCCGGCATGGCGCTCGAGCGCCACGCCCATGCGGATGACCGAAGGCTGGATGGTGGCGAATTCGCGTGCGAAGCGCGCGATGTCGGCCGCCGGCACGCCCGTGATCCGCTCCACATAGTCGGGCGTGAACGCGGCTGCGCGCTCCGCAAGCTCGGCGAAGCCCAGCGTATGGGCATCGACCCATTCTTGGTCCACATGGCCGTTCTCGATCAGCGCGGCGATGATGCCCATGGCCAGCGCGCCGTCGGTGCCGGGCTTCGGCATGATGTGCCAATCGGCCTGCTTGGCGGTGCGCGAGCGGTAGCTGTCGATCACCACCACCTTGGCGCCCTTCTTCTGCGCCTCGAGCACGAAGGGCCAATGGTGCAGATTGGTCGAGATCGAGTTGCACGCCCAGATCACGATATATTTCGAGTGGGTGAAGCTTTCCGGATCGACGCCGCCGGTGGGCCCGACCGTCAGCAGCCACGCGGTGGACGAGCCCGAGGCGCAGAAGGTCTTCTCGTTGACCGTCGAGCCGAGCCTGTTGAAGAACGCGTCGCCCGCGGTCAGCCCCTGCACCAGCCCCTCATTGCCGAGATAGGAATAGGGCATGATGGCTTGGCTGCCATATTTGGCGATGATCTCCTTCCACCGCGTGGTGATCTCGGCGATGGCCTCGTCCCAGGAGATGCGCGCGAATTGGCGCGAGCCCTTCGGCCCGGTGCGCCGCAAGGGGTAGAGCACGCGGTCGGGATTGTAATGATGGTCGTGATAATCCTTGAGCTTCACGCACAGCCCGCCGCGCGTCATGGGGTGCTCTTTGTTGCCCCTGACCTCGACCAGCCTGCCGCCCTCGACCTCGTAGATCATGGCGCAAGTGTCCGGGCAGTCATGCGGACAGCCACCGAAGAACGTCTTGCGCGCCGGCTGCTCGTTCATCGCTCATGCCCTCCCTGATGCTGCCTTATCGGCCGGCAGCTCGCATGAGCCTATGAAGCCTGGGGCCTCTTGTCGAGAATGAGATGGGCAGTTGGTGCGGACGCCGGGACTCGAACCCGGACGGGGTTTCCCCCTCAGGATTTTAAGTCCTGTGTGTCTACCAGTTCCACCACGTCCGCTGGTTTAGCCCGCAAGCTTAGGGTGCCTGCGGCTCAAGCCCCAAGCGTCTACTCGCTGGCAGGACTGGTATCCAGCCAAAAGGCTGCCAAAACCTTATGTGGTGAAGCTCCTGGGCGGCGTCACGGCCTCCGGCGCCTCTCGCCTCTTGCCGCTCTCGCCGGCCGCCGGGCCCGCGAACAGGCTCGCCCGAATGAGCAGGAAGAGCGCGACCGCGTTCAACAAATGCCAGGCGAAATGGGTGCCGACCTTCTTCCCGCCGATGGTAAAGGCATCGCACAGCGCCAAATCGAGCGAGCGCAGCGTCACCGAGATGGCGAAGACGAGCGCGGCCCACAGCAGATAGGGCGCAGCCGGGTGACCCCGCTCGCGCAGCATCGCGCCGACCACGAGCATGGCAAGACAGCGCGGGCAAATAGACGAGGCTGCCATTGAAGCAGACCCCCGCCCCCGCCACCTCGGGGCCGGCAAAGCCGATCGCGCCGCTCCAGCATTTGAGCTGCATCGTCAGGGCGACGAGCCCGGTGAAGCCGATCAGGAGGAGCACGGTCCAGCCCGGCGGCACGCCCAAGAACCGGTTCAGCGCGAAGCCGAGATAGACGAGCATGAACACATCGATCGGAGTGACGTCGGCGAGCTCCGCGGCGCCGGTGGCAAAGAGGTGGAAAGCAAGGCTCCCGAGCCCGATGAGGAAGACGAGCGCCACGAACAGAAACTGGTCGGCGCCCTCTCCGTTCGCCTTACGCCGCAGCAGCAGGAGGAGCCCGGCGATCGCGGCGAGGAGAAAGGCGCCGTTGCTCGCCGCGTTGAACGGCTCGGCCCAGAGCTCTGCGCTCGTGCCGCGCTCGCAATAGAGGAAGACATGCTCGCTCAAGCCCATGGTCCCCGTCCTTTCCCATCTCCGCGCCCTACACCGACGAGGGCCCCTGCTTATGGCCGCTTCCTACGCGCAACCTGCGGCAACTCGCTAACGCCGAGCCTGGCGTTTCGGTTGCGGCAAGGCGGAGCAGATATGATGGGGAAAAGTGCACGGGCCGTCGGGCGCTCCGCGACGGCCGTGCCGACGATCATCGCCTCGACGCGCACGATGGCTATCGACGCGCCCCGCAATAACGGAGCAAGGCCTCACTCCGGCGGCGAGGAATTGTCGTCGGCAGGGGCTCCCTCATCCGGCGCCTCGTCCTCCTCGTCCGCCGGCATCCCCAGGCTCTGCTTGCAGGAATCCTCGAAGCCTTCGCTGGTCGTGAGCAAATCCTCGAGCGTGGGATAGTTCTTCGCGTCCTCGTCGGTCACCTCGTCCTTGTGCACCTTGGTCAGCATGTCGACATCGGCCTGGGTCAGCTTGCTCGCCTGGATTTTGCCGGAGACGCACTCGCAATAGGCTTGCGCCGTGACCTTGGAGCCCGCTTCCAAGCCGGGCATCTCGGTGACGTTCTCATCTTTCGCGCAAGCGGCAAGGAAGGCCTCCGTGTTGAGCTTGCCGGCGGGCGCCGCAACAGCCACGCCGGTGGCAAGCACAAGGGAAGCGGCGGCGGCGAGAATGACGCGAATACGCATATGTTCCTCCTGGGCAGGCTCCTTCGGCAACCAAGGCCTGAGCCCTTGCGGCTAACGATATGAAATGACTCCGCCTCTCGCCAAGCAAGAAAGTTGGGTTAAGAAGTCACAGTCCTTGTGGCCGGCGCGCTACTTTTTCGGCAAATCGAGCTTGATATGCAGTTCTTTCAAGTGCTTGGGCAAAGCCTCCGACGGCGCCCCCATGAGCAGGTCCTCCGCCTGCTGGTTCATGGGGAACATCACCACCTCGCGCAAATTCTCCTCCCCGCATAGCAGCATGACCATGCGGTCGATGCCGGGCGCGATGCCGCCATGGGGCGGCGCGCCATATTGCAGCGCCCGCAGCATGCCGCCGAAGCGGCTCTCGAGCTCCTCGCGGCTGTAGCCGGCGATGGCAAACGCCTTCTCCATGATCTCGGGCTTATGATTGCGGATGGCGCCCGACGACAGCTCGACCCCGTTGCACACCACGTCATATTGATAGGCGAGGATGTCTTCCGGCTCCTTGCTCTCGAGCGCCTCGAGTCCGCCTTGCGGCATGGAGAAGGGATTGTGCGAGAAGTCGATCTTCTCCTCCTCCGCGTTCCACTCATACATGGGGAAGTCGACGATCCAGCAGAAGTCGAAGCGATCCTTGGCGATGAGCCCGAGCTCCTCGCCGATGCGCGTGCGCGCCCGTCCGGCAAAATCGGCGAACTCCTTGGGCAGCCCGGCGACGAAGAACGCGGCGTCGCCGTCGCCAAGGCCGAGCTGATTGCGAATGGCATCCGTCCGCTCCGGCCCGAGATTCTTGGCGATCGGCCCCGCCCCCTCGCCGTCGCGCCAGAAGATGTAGCCGAGCCCCGGCTGGCCCTCGCTCTGCGCCCAAGAATTCATGCGGTCGCAGAAGGCGCGTGAGCCGCCGCCTTTGGCCGGGATCGCCCACACGCGCGTGTTGACGTCCATGTCGATCATGCCGGCAAAGATCTTGAAGCCGCCGCCGCGGAAATGCTCGGTCACGTCGTCCATCTCGATCGGGTTGCGCAAATCCGGCTTGTCGGTGCCGTATTTGCGCATGGCTTCCGCATAAGGAATGCGGGGAAATTTCTTGGTGACGGGCTTGCCGCCGCCGAACTCCTCGAACAGCCCGCGCAACACGGGCTCGACCGCGGCGAACACGTCGTCCTGGGTGACGAAGCTCATCTCGATGTCGAGCTGGTAGAACTCGCCGGGCGAGCGGTCGGCGCGGGCGTCCTCGTCGCGGAAGCAGGGCGCGATCTGAAAGTAGCGGTCGAAGCCCGCCACCATGATGAGCTGCTTGAATTGCTGCGGCGCCTGCGGCAGCGCGTAGAATTTGCCGGGATGGGTGCGCGACGGAACGAGATAGTCGCGCGCCCCTTCCGGCGAAGAGGCGGTGAGGATCGGGGTCTGGAACTCGAAGAACCCCGCCTCGCGCATGCGCTGGCGCAACGACCAGATGATCTCCTGCCGCTTCATGATGTTGCGATGCAGCCGCTCGCGGCGCAAATCGAGGAAGCGGTATTTGAGCCGCGTCTCCTCCGGATATTCCGGCTCGCCGAACACAGGCAGCGGCAGCTCGGCCGCCTCCGCCAGCACCTCGAGCGACTTGATCCTGACCTCGACCTCGCCCGTGGGCAGGTTCGGGTTGACGGTGTCGGGCGAGCGGGCCACCACCTCGCCATCCACGCGCACCACCCATTCCGGTTTCAACCGCTCGGCCTCGGCGAAGGCGGGGGATTTGGGGTCCGCCACGCATTGGGTGAGGCCGTAATGGTCGCGGAGGTCGATGAACAGGAGCCCGCCATGGTCGCGCACGCGGTGCACCCAGCCCGCGAGCCGCACGGTCTCCCCCACATTCTTCTGCCGAAGCTCGCCGCAAGTCTTGGTGCGATAGGGATGCATGGGGGGTTGGCAGGCCGAAAAAGGGCTTGGATCAGCGCGGGCGGAACAGCGCATGGGAGGCGGGCGTTGTCAAGGCGAGCCCCAAAAGCCCGCACGCACCACCCTTAATTCCATCGCGACCCTTGGCCTTTGGCGTGCGCTTAGGCTATATCCCGCGCCGACATGCATCTCATCACGCGTACGGACGAGCTCGAAGCGGCCTGCAACCGGCTCGCCCAAGCACCCTTCGTTGCCCTCGATACCGAGTTCATGCGGGAGCAGACCTTCTGGCCGAAGCTCTGCCTGGTCCAGATGGCCGCCGAGGGCACCGAGGTGCTGATCGACAGCCTCTCGCCCGAGCTCGACCTCGCCCCCTTCTTCGCCCTCATGGTGAACGAGAAGGTGCTGAAGGTCTTCCATTCCGCCCGCCAAGACATTGAAATCGTGCATCATCTTGCCGGCATCGTGCCGCACCCCATCTTCGACACCCAGGTCGCGGCCATGGTGTGCGGCTTCGGCGAGGCGGTGAGCTATTCCATGCTGGCCAGGCGGATGCTCAACCGCAATCTGGATAAGAGCTCCCGCTTCACCGATTGGAGCCGGCGCCCCCTCTCCGACCGCCAGCTCACCTACGCCATCGGCGACGTGACCCACCTCCGCGACCTCTACCCCAAGCTCAAGGCCCAGCTCGACCAATCCGAGCGTGCGAGCTGGCTCAATGAGGAGATGGCGGTCCTCACCGATCCCGGCACCTATGAGCTGCATCCCGAGCAGGCGTGGAAGCGGCTCAAAATGCGCATCAAGACGCCGAAGGCGCTCGGCGTTCTGATGGAGCTTGCCGCCTGGCGCGAACGCGAGGCGCAAGGCCAGGACGTGCCCCGCTCGCGCATTCTGAAAGACGAGGCGCTTGTACGACATCGCGAGCCAGGCACCGCGCAACGTGGAGGAGCTCGGCTCGCTGCGCACCCTGCATAACGGCTTTGCCCGCTCCGCGCGCGGGCGCGCCGTGCTCGACGCCGTGGGCAAAGGGCTCGCGCGCGATCCCAAGACCGTGCCGCCGATCGAGCGGGGCGAGCCGATGCCGCCCGAGGCGCAAGCCGTGGTCGACCTATTGCGCGTGCTGCTCAAGGCCACCGCCGGGACGCCATGGCGTGGCGCCGAAGCTGATCGCCACCAGCGACGAGCTGGAAGAGATCGCCCGCTCCGACGAGGCCGACGTGGCCGTGTTGCGCGGCTGGCGCAAGAAGCTGTTCGGCGACGACGCGCTCGCGCTCAAGCGCGGCGAGCTCGCCCTCGTCATCAAGAAGGGCGAGGTGACGGTGCTACCGGCGGATCAGCCAAAGGACAAGGCTTAGCAGCAGGCCGATCAGGATCGCGGTCGTAAACGGCGCGTAGAAATAAGAGCCACCGCCGCGATCGACCACGATGTCGCCGGGAAGCCGCCCGAGCACGAAACGCAGGCTGATGAAGGTCAGCACGCCCACCGCCAGCAGGAAGGCAATCGCTCCGAGCAGGGACCGCGGCATCAGCGCATGGGTCCCTTGCGCGTGGTGATGCGCATTCTGACCGTGGTGCGCACGTCCTCGGGCAGCGTCTCGACGACCTCGAGCAAGGTCACGAGCTCGGAACGGAGCCCGTGGATCTGGTCGATCAAATTGAGCAGCACCGGCACGTCCTCCTCGGCGAAGCCGAGCCGGTCCTCCAAATCGCAGATGAGCGCGGCCCGCGCCATGTCGGCCTCGGAGAAGCCTTGGCGCCGCCTCTCCCTTGGGCCTGATCCAGCCCTGCGCCACCCACATCCTGAGCCGGGTCACGGTGAGATGCTGAACCCTCGCCACCACATCGCGTTCGGAGAGCATCACGCCTGCTCCTTCAGCTTGCGCCGTGGGATCGTAGCGGTGCTTCTCCCGCCATTCCTCGGCAAAGGCCTTGAGCTCGGAATCGATCCGCTCGGGCATGACGACCTCGAGCTTGACCAGCTGATCGCCATGGCCGCGCTTCGTCTTCACCCCACGCCCCTTCAGGCGCAGAATCTGCCCGCTATTGGCGCCCGGGCGGCACCGTGGCGAAGACGCGCCCCGTGATGGTCGGCACCTCGACCTTGCCGCCAAGCACGGCCTCGTCGAAGCTGATCGGCACCTCGACCACGATGTCGTCGCCCTCGCGCTTGAACACGGAATGCGGGCGGATCATCACCTCCACCAGCGCGTCGCCCGGGCCCCCCTCGCCCATGCCCGGCATGCCCTTGCCCTTGAGCCGCAGCACCTGACCGTCGGCGACGCCCGCGGGCAAACTGACATCGAGCGTGCCGCCGTCGGGCAGCGTGATGCGCTTCTTGGCGCCGTTCACCGCCTCGAGGAAATCGATCTCCAGCCGATATTGCGCGTCCTGCCCGCGCATGGAAAAGCGCCCGCCGCCGCGCCCGCCGCCGCCGTGCCGCTCGAAGATGTCGCCGAATAGATCGCTGAAGGCGCCGAGATCCTCGAAGCCCGCGCTGGAGCGATAGCGCGCGCCGTCCTCGCCGCCGGCATATTCGCGGTAATAGCGCTGCTGCGGCCGCTCCTGGCCTGAGGCGTCGATCTCGCCGCGGTCGAAACGCCCGCGCTTGTCGGGATCGCCCAGAATGTCGTTGGCGGCGTTGACCTGCTTGAACTTCTCTTCCGCCGTCTTGTCCCCGGGGTTGAGGTCGGGGTGGTATTTCTTGGCGAGCTTGCGGTACGCCTTGACGATGTCGTCGGCGCTCGCGGTGCGCGCGACGCCGAGAACGGTATAGGGATCCTCTGCCATCGATCGATTGTTACCGCGCCCAGCGGGCCTTCTTAACCGGGCGGGACGATTCCCGAGCCGGCATAATGATTTGGGAAGGGCGCCCTCGTCCAGCAAGCTCTAGCTCGCGGCGAGCTGCACCGAGGAGCCGACGCGGATCTCGCCGTCGCGGTCGAGCAGCTTGGCCAGGTCCTTGAATCGGCGTTCGACCCGCTCGCCTTCGAGATTGGAATAAGGCTCGGGCAGCGTCCACACGAGCCGGTTGCCCTCGTAAGTGATGGGCGTGTTGGTGAGCACACCGGGCATGGCGGCCGACACCGTATGCGCGGCGCGGAACGCGGCGCCGAGAATGCGCGCCCGCTTCAGCATGTCCTTGTCGACGAGCGCCATCATGCTCTGGCTGAGCTCGTCCTTGATGATGCCTTCGGCGCGGTAATAGACGGTGAGCCCGAGGAAGGCGCGGCCGGGATGATCGACGCCGACGAAATTGCCGTGCGCCACGAGATTGAGGCTCTGCACCCCGCGATATTCGGGATGCGCGCGCCAGCCGATATCGGAGAGCAGGCAGGCAGCATGGCGCAGCCGCCGCTGCTCCGGCGTCTCGGTGAGCCCCGGCGCACGGAACAGCGCATCGGTCCAGAAGCACAGCTCATAGGCGCTGTCGACGGAGCGGGACCTGCGCCGCGCCAAATCCTCGCAAGCCGCAAGCAGCGGATCCTTGCGCCGCTCCTCCTCGGGCAGACAGGCTGTAGAGCAGGCCTTCGCGGATGCCGAACACCGATACCACCACGGCCTTCGGTTTCATCTGCTTGAGCAGCCGCTCGAGCACGAGCGCGCCGTAAGGCACGGTCTCGCGCCGGGCGCTCGAGATGTCGCGAATGCCGGCGAGCGAGCTCTGCGACTGATGGTCGAGCAGGCTCGCGAATTTGAGCGCGTCGGCGGTGTCGATGCGGTAATTGTGCATCACGTTCAAGGGATAGTTGGTCTGCACCATATGCAGCCGCGCGAGCGCCCGCCACGTCCCGCCGATGGCGTAGAAGTCGCGGCCGGCGCCCTTCTCCAGCCAGTCGATCTTGGCGAACTCCGCATCGACGATTTCGCGCGCGCGTTTCAGGCTGCCGCCCGAAGCGTCGATCAGGCGCAAGCCCCCGAGCGGGAGCGTGGCGGCCTGCGCCAATCCTCCGGCGCGCACATCGATCAGCTCGAGACTGCCGCCGCCGAGGTCGCCGGCGACACCGTCGGCGTTGTGAATGCCGGCGACGATGCCTAAGGCCGCGAGCTCCGCCTCCTCCGGGCCGGTGAGCACGCGGATCGGCACGTCGAGGACGCGCTCGGCCTGGGCGACGAAATCGGCGCCGTTCTCCGCCTCGCGCACCGCCGCCGTGGCGATGGCCTCGATGTGGCGCGCGCCGATCTGATCGATCAGCGCACGAAAGCGCCGCAGCGCCCTGAGCGCCCGAGGAATGGCGTCAGAAGCCAGCCGCCCGGTCGTGGCGATCGTGCGCCCGAGGCCGCACAGCACCTTCTCGTTGAACAAGGGGCTTGGCGCCCTGGTCGCGCCCTCATAGACCACGAGCCGGACCGAGTTCGATCCGATGTCCACCACGGCGATGGGGCTGAGATCGGTCCTGCGCACCATGGGCCTCGCGGCGCGGCCGAGCGTCAGCCCGTCTCGGCGAGGCGCGCGAAGCGCGGCGGCATGTCCTCCTTCAAGGACGTGCCGCGGCCGGACAGGCTCGGATTGGTCATGAAATAGTCCTGCGCGCTGAACGGCTCCTGCGTTCCGGGCTTCAACCGCTCGGAGCTGCCGTCGGGGCGCACGCGCCAGCTTTGCATGTTGTCCTTGAGGTTGGCGACCATGATCTGATCGAGGATCTGCTCGTGCACCGTCGGGTTCTTGATCGGCACCATCGCCTCCACGCGGCGGTCGAGGTTGCGCGGCATCATATCGGCTGAGCTGATATAGACCACCGCCTTGCGATGGGGAAGGCCGTGTCCGGCGCCGAAGCAATAAATGCGGGAATGCTCGAGGAATCGGCCGACGATGCTCTTCACGTGGATATTCTCGGAAAGATGGGGAACGCCCGGCCGCAGGCAGCAGATGCCGCGCACCACGAGGTCGATCTCGACGCCGGCCTGGCTCGCCTCATACAGCGCATCGATGATCTCGGCATCGACGAGCGAGTTCATCTTCATCCAGATCGCCGCCGGCCTGCCCGCCTTGGCATGATACATCTCCTCGCGGATATGATCGATGATGCGCGCCTTGATGCCGTGCGGCGACACCGCCATGACCTCGAGCTCGGCGGGCTCGGCATAGCCGGTCACGAAATTGAAGATGCGCGAGACGTCGTTACCGATAATGCGGTCGGCGGTGAAGAAGGACAGGTCGGTATAAATCTTGGCGGTCACCGGGTGATAGTTGCCGGTGCCGAGATGGCAATAGGTGACGAGCTCGCCCCGCTCGCGCCGCACGATCAGGCTGAGCTTGGCATGGGTCTTGAGCTCGAGGAAGCCGTACACCACTTGCACGCCCGCGCTTTCGAGGTCGCGCGCCCATTTGATGTTGGCCTCCTCGTCGAAGCGGGCCTTGAGCTCGACCACGGCGGTCACCGACTTCCCCGCCTCGGCCGCCTCTTTCAAGGCCTCGATGATGGGCGAGGTCTTGCTCGTGCGGTAGAGCGTCCATTTGATCGCCACCACGTCGGGATCGGCCGTCGCCTGCTTCAGGAATTGCAGCACGACGTCGAACGATTCGTAAGGGTGGTGGACGACGATGTCCTTCTTGCGGATGGCAGCGAAGCAATCGCCGTGATATTCGCGGATGCGCTCCGGGAAGCGGCTGACGTAAGGCTCGAATTTGAGGTCCGGCCGCTCCGGCACGATCAGCTGATGGATGTCGGTGAGCCCGATCAGCCCCTTCTGCACGAAGCTCTCGCGCTCCGACACTTTCAGCTCCTGCATGACGAAACGCTGCAGGCGCGAGGGCATGGAGGCCTCGATCTCGAGCCGGATCACCGAGCCGCGGCGGCGGCGCTTCAGCGCCGTCTCGAACAGCCGCACGAGATCCTCGGCCTCTTCCTGGATCTCGATGTCACTGTCGCGCAGGACCCGGAATGCGCCCTGGCTGCGCACGCGATAGCCGGGAAAGAGGCGCGGCACGAAGATGCCGACCACGGTCTCGAGCCGGATGAAGCGGATCGGCGCGTCGGCCCCCTCGCCGCTCGGCAGGCGGATGAAGCGGTCGAGCTGCGGCGGGATCGGCAGCAGCGCATGCATCGCCTTGAGCGAGCCCTCGCGCACGAGCTCGAGCCCGAGGGTGAAGCCGAAATTCGGAATGAACGGGAACGGATGCGCCGGATCGACCGCGATCGGCGTGAGCACGGGGAAGATGTGGCTGAGGAAGTGGTCCTCGAGCCAGGTGCGCTCCGCCGGCGAAAGATCCTCCGCCTGCAGCACATGGATGCCGGCGTCGGCAAGCAGTCCCTTGAGCTTGAACCAGTCCTCCTGCTGCTCCGCGGTCAGCTCGGCGACGAAGCGGTTGATGCGGTCGAGCTGCTCGGCCGGGGTGAGCCCGTCCTGGCTCGGCGTCTCGATGCCGGCGATCACCTGGCCGCGCAGGCCCGCGACCCGCACCATGTAGAACTCGTCCAGATTGGAGGCGGAGATGGAGAGGAAGCGCAGGCGCTCGAGCAGCGGATGGCGCTCATTCGCCGCCTCCTCGAGCACGCGCTTGTTGAAGTGCAGCCACGACAGCTCGCGGTTGAAGAAGCGGCTCGGCCCGAAGGCGGCGACGCCCGCGCCTTCGTCAAGCGGCTGCACCCGTTCTGGCAAGTTCATTCATCGCCTCGCAATTTCGGCGGTTAGCCCGCCCGTTTGGCGCCTAGTCTACGGCCAGAACTGTATCATTAGCGTTACGGGCGCCGCCAATAAAGCGCCCCTTACGCGCCCGGCCCCTCCTCGGGGATGGGGGTCATGGCGAGCGCCTCGGCCACGAGCTGGCGGCTGATCTTGCGGCCGCGTGGCAAGTGCCGCCCGGTCCACGGCGGCGACGGCGAGGGCGGCGGCCTCGAGCGACCGCTCGACATGGAGGGCGAGAAAATCGAGCACCTTGGGGTCGATATCGAGCTGCCGGTCGGCGAAATGCTTGAGCATCACGGTCTTGAGCAGGGCCTCGTCGGGCGCGCCGATCTCAACCACGGGCAGGCCGTTGAGCCGGGACAACAGGTCCGGCAGCGCGCACCCGAAGCGGGCGGGCGGCTCGCGCGCGGTGAGCAGCACGAACAGCCCCTTCTCGCGTGCGAGATTGAGGAGATGGAACAGCGCCTGCTCGCCATAGCCCGCGCGGTCGATATCTTCCACCACGAGCGCCGTCCCGCGTCCCGCAGTCGTCGATGCGCCCGAGATCGAGTGAGCCATCGGTGAGCGCGCGGGCACCCGACCGCGCCTGCCAGACTCTTGCCAAATGCGTCTTGCCGCTCGCTGGCGGCCCGATCAGGAGCTGCACATTGTCCTGCCAATCGGGCCAGGCGTCGACGAGGCGCACGGCGGCGAGGTTGCAATCGCTGACGAGGAAATCTTCCGCGCCATGGGCGGCGCGATGCGGCAGATCGAGAATGAGCTGATTAAGCGTCACGAGGCCCTGACCCGCGAGCGCTCGCCGGTCTTGATCGGGGTTCGATGGCTCTTGCGCGCGGGCAGCGGCGCCGGCTCATAGCTCGCCATGTGCTTGAGCCACTCCCAGAAATAGGCGGCCGCCGACACGATGGTGAGCGCGCCCGTGACCCAAATGAACACGGCGACAAACCGATCGAGCCCGAGCCCGAGGCCAAGCTCCGCGAGCACGAGCCCGGCGAGTACGATCTGGGAAAGCGTATTGGCCTTGCTGACGAGCAGCGGATAGACGGTGACCGGGCGCGACAGCATCCATGACAGGATGAAGGCGCCGATGATGAGGATGTCGCGGCTGACCACGGCGATCACGAGCCAGGCCGGCAATTGGCCGGCAAAGCCGAGCGTCACATAGATGCTGACGAGCAGCGCCTTGTCGGCGATGGGATCGAGATAGGCGCCGAGCTCGGTATGCCAGCCGAAGCGCTTGGCGAGATAGCCGTCGGCCGCGTCGGAGAAGCCGGCGAGCATGAACAGCACGAAGGCCGCCGCCATCTCATGGGAGATGATCAGCCACACGACGAACGGCACGAGCACGATGCGCGCCAGGGTGAGCGTGTTAGGAATATTCACGAGCGCTCAAACTCCTAAGGGTCCTCTCCCCATCAAACCCCGACTCGACTATTGAAGTCCTAAGATTTAGCAGATTTGTGACCCCTTTGGCCGCCTCAGCGGGCGTGGATGACAAAGGCGTCGGCCCGATTCTCGAAGGCGAAGCCGTCCTGGTCGAGCTCCTTTTGCAGGCGCCCGAGCGAGCCCGCATAGTCGAAGGTGATCGAGGCGGTCCGCGCCGAAAGCGCGTTGACCTCGAGCCCCTGGATGCCGGTGACCTGCATGAGCCGCGCGCGGATCTCCTGCCATTCCTTGAGGCCGGAGAACTCCACCACCGCCACCACGTTGCGCTCGGGCTCGCCTTGCGGCGCGGACGGTGCTTGGCCTTCCTCGCGGGACGCTTGTTGCGGCGCCCCGCCCGGCGCCGACTGCATGACCTTCCAGCGATTCTCGAGCACGCCCTGGCCAAGCGCCGCGGCATCGCGGGCCGCGGTCTTGTAATCGCCGCCTTGCACGCTGGTGACGCGGCCGAAATTGATCTCGCCCACGCCGTCGGCGCCGACGAGCCGCATGGCAAACTTGCCGCCCTCGATCCCCTCGCCCACGGCGATGACGAGCGGCTCATCGCCATACGCGCTTTGCAGCTTGGCATAGGCGGCGGCATTGCCGGCGAGGATTGCTTTCACGGTCGGCGCATCGAGCGTGGGGCGAAGGTCGACGAGATCCGCGGGCGCCATGGCATTGGCGAGATCGAGATCGGCCCAGGCTTGGCGCCAGCCGCCGGCCCCATCGCGTTTGACCGCGTCGCCCTCGAACACGATCGGCAGGATCTTGATCCGCGGGGCCCGCGCCTCGCTATAGGGCAGGCTGAAATTCGCCAGCAGCTGCTTCACCGCCTCCTCGTTGAGGTTCACATCGAGCGTGGCGAGATAGCGCGTGGTGGAATTCTCCTCGCGGCGGAAGGAGACGTTATAGACAAGCCCCTCCACATCGTCCGGGGCGAGGTTGGGCAGCTGCGGATAGGAGGCAAACGGCACGAGCCGTTTGAGCACGGTGTCGACGGCGCGCGCTTGCGCCTCGGCGAGCGCCTGGTCCTTGGCGGCCACGGCATCCTTGGCGCTCGTGTCGACCGTGACCTTGGCCACGGCGTAAGGGCTGTCGGCGGCGAAGGCGGGAACAGGCGCCTCGACTGCCAGCGCACCGAGAATCGCGGCGGCGGGACCAAGGGCCGCCCAGCGGCGGGAAAGAGCGATCATCGCGCAACTCTATGGGTCAACCATGCGGGCTCGCCTGGTAAACCTTGGAAATAGGGCGCCCCCACGGCAGTCTGCCTCCGCTTGAAGCTGGCGAGCCCTGTCTGTTTATGCGAAAACGACGCCAAGGTGCACCCTCAAATGGCGCCAAGGTGCCGGCCAAATCCAAGACGAAACTGACCACGACCTATCGCGATGCGGGCGTCGACATCGACGCCGGCAACGCGCTGGTCAAGGCCATCGGCCCGCTTGCCGCGAAGACGAAGCGCAAGGGGCTGATGGGCGGCATCGGCGGCTTCGGCGGCCTGTTCGATCTTGCGGCGTGCGGCTTCTCCGATCCCGTGCTCGTGGCCGCCACCGACGGCGTCGGCACCAAGCTCAAGCTCGCCATCGAGACCGGCGCCCATGACGGCATCGGCATCGACCTCGTCGCCATGAACGTCAACGATCTCGTCGTGCAGGGCGCCGAGCCGCTGTTCTTTCTCGACTATTTCGCCTGCAGCAAGCTCGATGTGGGCGTGGCCGCCCGCGTGATCGCCAGCATCGCGGAAGGATGCCGCGAGGCGGGCTGCGCGCTGATCGGCGGCGAGACGGCGGAGATGCCGGGCCTCTATGCCCCGGGCGACTACGATCTCGCCGGCTTCTCGCGTCGGCGCGGTAGAGCGCGAGCGCGCTCTTGCCACGCAAGGATCTCGCCGCGGGCGATATCATCCTCGCGCTCCCCTCCTCCGGCGTGCATGCCAACGGCTTCTCGCTCGTGCGCCGCGTGGTGGCGCAAGCGGGCCTCGACTGGGCCGCGCCCGCCCCCTTCGCGCCGGGCAAGACCCTAGGCGACGCGCTGCTGACACCGACCCGCATCTATGTGCGCCAGGTCCTTGAAACGATTCGCCGAACCCGTGCCGTCAAGGCGCTCGCCCATATCACCGGCGGCGGCCTCACCGACAACATCCCGCGCGTGCTGCCCGAGGCGCTCGCCGCGGAAATCGACCTTGGTGCGATCGCGCTGCCGCCCGTCTTCGCCTGGCTGCAAGCGCCAAGCGCGACTCGATCAGGACGAGATGCTGCGCACCTTCAATTGCGGCGTGGGTCTCGTGATCGTGGTCGCGGCCCGCGATGCCCATAGGGTGATGGAATCGCTGCGCGCCGAGCACGAAGCGCCGCGCGTCATCGGCCGCCTCGTCAAGCGCAAGGACAAAGAGCCGATCGTCTTCACCGGCACATTCGAAGAAGGCGGGGCGGTCCTTTGACCAAGAAACGCGTGGGCGTGCTCATCTCCGGCCGGGGCTCGAATTTGCAAGCCCTGATCGAGGCGTGCAAGGCGCCCGACTATCCGGCCGCGATCGCGCTCGTCATCGCCAACGTGCCGACGGCCGCGGGGCTCGCCCGCGCCGAAGCCGCCGGCATCCCCACCCGCATTGTCAATCACAAGGACTTCGCCTCACGCGCGGATTTCGATGCCGCCCTCGATGAGGCGTTGGGCGAGATGGATATCGAGCTCCTGTGCAATGCGGGCTTCTTGCGGCTGCACACCCATCGCTTCGTCGAGCACTGGTGGAATCGCCATCTCAACATCCACCCTTCGCTGCTGCCTGCCTTTCCCGGGCTCGACACCCATGCGCGCGTCATCGCGGCGGGCTGCAAACTCTCGGGCTGCACCGTGCATGTGGTCCGCCCGGAAATGGACGCTGGCCCCATCGTCGCCCAGGCCGCGGTGCCGGTGCTCGCCCACGACACGCCGGACACGCTCGCCGCGCGCGTCTTGCAGGCCGAGCATCGCCTTTATCCTCATGCGCTTGCGCTTTTTGCTTCAGGCGCCGTGCGCATTGAGGGCGAGCGCGTGGTGGGAACGGAAGCGGAATCCGAGCAGGCCGCGCTCTTCTCGCCGCCCCTTCCTCGAACGCTTTGATCCAAATCATTAACGGCCGTAAGATCATGTTCTAGACGTGGCGGCTTGTCGCACCACAAGATGCGGGGCCGATCGCTGTGCCAATGATGGACAATGCCGACCGCCCGGTGCTACAGACTTAGATTCATCCGAGGGATTGCGGTCCCCATGCGCGCACTCAAGCGCGAAGGGGAACGCTTGCGCGTTACTTGGATATGGTGGTGGGCGCGACCGTGCCCCGAGCCGCCCATATTGACCATGGAGAAAGGGGGAAGGCGTAAATGGCGGATATGACGGCTGCCTATGCTCCCTCCCATGGCCTGGGCGAAGAGCAGAGCATCTGGTTCAAGCTGACCCCGCTCTTGAGCCAGGAGAACCCGATGCAGGTTCTCATGGCGCTCAGCGAAAAATATGGCGGCGTGGTTCCCATCAACCTCAAGAACCACCGCATCGTGCTGCTCTCCGAGCCGGCGCATTCTCAGCGCGTGCTCGTCGACAATGCCGACAACTACGTCAAATATTTCGACGGGCTCCGGCCCATCTTCGGCAAGAGCATGATCACCATCGACGGCGCGCTGTGGCAGAAGGTGCGCAGCCCGCAGCAGCCCGCCTTCCATCCGAACATGTTCGAGGAGTACTTCCCCTATCTGATGGATGCGATCCGCTCCAAGATGGCGCGCTGGGCGAAGTTCGCCTCGACCGGCGAGACCATCGAGATGGTGGAGGAGACCTGGACGCTCGCCGCCGAGATGGTGTGCAAGGCGCTGTTCGATCGCGAGATGCCCTTCAACCCGCATTTCGTCTTCAGCCAGGTCAAGACCTACACCGACGTGATGAACCACAAATCCATCCGGCTGAAGAATGTGCGCGGCCAGCTTGAGGAGATCACCCAAGAGGACGCGGCCAAGGCGATGGAGGTGTGGGGCGCCATGCCCGAGACGGTGATCGGGGCGGGCGTGCTCGAGCACCGCGAGAAGACGCTCCTGCACATGCTCGAAGCCGCCGAAGCCGATCCCGACTTTCCCCGAATTCGATCGCCAGCAGGTGATCGACGAGATGAAGCAATATCTATGGGCCGGCACCGAGACCACGGCGCTGACGCTCGCCTGGTCGCTCTATCTCCTGTCGATGCACCCCGAGGCGCTCGAGCGCATTCGTGCCGAGGCGCGCGCCGTCTGCGGCGAGCGCGACCCCGAATGGAACGAGGTGCAGCAACTCACCTATACGCGCATGGTGATCCAGGAGACCATGCGTCTGTTCCCGCCGATCTGGGCCTTGATCCGCATCGCCGCCGGCGACGACGAGATCGAGGGCCACAAGATCAAGGCGGGCGACAAGGTGGTGATCCTCACCTATATCGCCCATCACAACCCGAAATATTGGGACGAGCCGGAGAAATTCGATCCTGAGCGCTTCGCGCCGGAGCGCTCGAAGAAGCGGGTGAAATACAGCTACCTGCCCTTCGCGGCGGGAAAGCGCGCCTGCATCGGCGGCGCCCTGTCGCAGATCGAGAACACGCTCGCGCTCGTGCAGCTGCTGCGCCGCTACACGCCGGAATATGTCGGCCCCATGCCGGCCAAGATCCACGCGACCGTGACGCTCTGCCCCAAGGGCGGCCTTCCCTTCAAGATCCGCGCGCTGAGCTAGATCGCGGGCCGCGAATGCGGTGCCCCTGTCGGCACGCGCCTCAGCGCACGCGCGTATAGGTCGTCGTCATCGTCGTGTTGCGTGGCATCGGCTGAACCGTCGACAGCGTGTCGCCGTCGCACGTGTAGGTCAGCGCCGTGGCCGCCGGCTTCATTTGCGGCATCGGCACCTTCGTCGCCATGCCGTTAGGCCCCTGCATCTGAACGTTGCCGCTCGAGACTGATCGCGGTCATGCACAGATTGAGCTTTCCCTCCCCGACGGACCATTGGCCGCTCCCTTCCGAGCTCATCTGACCGGTCGCTTCCATAGGCTTGCCCTCCTTCGCCACGACATGGGCGCTCGCATCGGCCTTGGAGGTCGAGAAGGTGCCGTCGCCGTTGAAGGTCATCAACGTGTTGCCCGTCACGCTGACCTGCGCCATCTTCAGATTTTGGCGCATCCATTCAGCCGCTCCGCCGCCGGTCTGTTGCCACTTGCCTACGAGGCAATTGTCGACGGCGTGCGAATTCATGCAATCGGCCCGCACCTGCCCGGTCCAGGCCACGACCCCCAGGATCGCGCAAATGGCAATGATCGACGCGCGTGAAAGGCTCATGCGTTCCCTCCTCCCCATCCTTATGAGGAGAGTGGAGCAAGGGTCTGTGGCGAGCGCAAGGCTCTCTTACGCTTGCGCGGCCGCGAGCACGCTGTGGATTTGCGCCACCACCGCCGCCCCCTCGCCGACCGCCGCCGCCACGCGCTTGGTCGAGCCCGCGCGCACATCGCCGATGGCGAAGACGCCGGGCCAGCTCGTCTCGAGCGGCAACGCCGTACGGGCCATGCCGGCGCCGTCGGCGAAGTCGGTTCCCGTCACCACGAATCCTTTGCCGTCGACCGCGACGCAACCGTCGAGCCAGCCGGCATTCGGGTCGGCGCCGATGAACAGGAAGATGTGGCGCAGCGGGCAAGTATGGGTGGTGCCGGTCCGGCGGTCGCGGAACACGCCCCCCGTGAGACCGCCCGCCTCGTCGCCTTCCAAGCCGACGATCTCGGTCTGCGTATGCAGCTCCACATTGGGCAGCGCCGCGATGCGATCGATGAGATAGCGCGACATCGAGGCTTCCAATCCGTCGCCCCGCACCACGAGATGCAAGCGCTCGACCTTGGGCGCGAGGAACACCACCGCCTGCCCCGCCGAATTGCCGCCGCCGACGAGCGCCACCTCCTCGCCCGCGCACAGCTTGGCCTCCACCGGCGAGGCCCAATAGGAGACGCCCGCGCCCTCGAAGCTTTCAAGGTTCGGGATCGGCGGCCGGCGGTAGCGCGCGCCCGAGGCGACGACCACGGTCCGCGCGCGGATGGCATCGCCATTGGTGAGCTCCAGGCGCAGGGACGCGCAGCCGCGCCCATCGGAGCCGCCGCAATCGAGCCGCGCCACTTCGAGCGGGATGGCGATCTCGACGCCGAATTTCAGCGCCTGATTGAAGGCGCGTCCGGCCAGCGCCATGCCCGAGATGCCGGTCGGGAAGCCGAGATAATTCTCGATGCGCGCCGAGGCGCCCGCCTGACCGCCGATGGCGCGGCTGTCGAGTACGAGCACCGAGAGGCCCTCCGACCCCGCATAGACGGCGGTGGCGAGCCCCGCGGGACCCGCGCCCACCACGGCCACATCGAACACCGTGTCAGGATCGAGCTCGGGCGTGATGCCGAGACAAACACCCGCCTCCGCATCGCTCGGCCGCCGCAGCAAGGTCCCGTTCGGGCAGAGCATGATCGGCAGCTCCTCGGGCAGCACGCCTGACTGCTCGATCACGGCGCGGCCGTCGGCATCCTTGTCGGCGTCGAGCACGGTATAGGGATAGCCGTTGCGGCGGAGGAAGCCTTCGAGCCGGGTGAGGTCCGCGCGTGCCCGGCCTGCCGACGAGCACCGAGCCGACGCCCCCTTCCTCGATGAGCCCGACCCGGCGCAGGATGAAGGCGCGCATCA
Source organism: uncultured Alphaproteobacteria bacterium (assembly GCA_963792045.1). GTDB lineage: Bacteria > Pseudomonadota > Alphaproteobacteria > Rhizobiales > Methyloligellaceae > Methyloceanibacter. Next base: position 282,798 of record CAWBUT010000011.1, on the reverse strand, counting down.
TGATCTCGCCCACTTCCGCCGAGCCGACCATCAGCGCCCGCACATGCGCGGCATCGAAGGGCAGCGCGGTGCAGCCTTCCGCGCCCGCCCGGCCCGGAGGCGAGCGACTGGCGCCCGGCGAGCTGGCTCACCTCGCCCGAGAATTGGCCGGCGTGATGGGTGGTGATCGCCGCCTCGCGATCGAGGCCGTCGCGGCGCATCACATCGATCGAGCCTTTGAGTACGAGCCAGGCCGGCGCGTGGCGCTCGCCAACGTCGAACACCATCTCGCCGGGAGCGAAGTCGCGCGCAGGCCCGCTCGCGAAGCGTCTGGCCGTCTCGATCTGGCCCGCGTCGAGAACGGGGAAAAGCTGGTGGTGACGGGTGTCGATGAGGCTCATGCACACACTCCTGATAGGCCGGTCCGCCGTTGCATAGTCTTAGCATGGCGCTCAAAGCGGCGCGGTCTTGCGCCCGAAGGCCGCAGGGCAAACCGCGTCTTGGGCCTCGATCCGCCCGCAAAACCGCCGGCACTTCGCCGTTGTTCCGCGCGTCCCGTCAGCGCATCTTCGATTTGAGCCTAATCGTCTGGCCATCCGCCACGAAGGTGCCGTAGCCCTGATGATGGATGGTCTTGGGCTTCTTCTGCTTGGGATCGATCCAGGCCGTTGACCACTTCGAGGATGAAAAGAGGTTGTAGCGCCGATGCCGTTGGACGAGGTAAGGGTCGCGTTATCGATTCAGTCCTTGCATTCGAGATTGGCGAAGCACTCGGCAATGAGCGGCGCCTTGACCCGCTCGGCCGGCATCGGCGTCAGGCCGAACGCCGCGAATTTGTCGAGGTCGCGGCCCGAGCTGTTGCCGACCTTCACCACCTTCGCTGCAATCTCAAGCGCGGGGATGGCGATCACGCATTCCCCGGTCGAACGCAACGCGGCAAAGCTGTAATCGCCCTGGCTGACGATGCAGGCGATGAGCGGCGGCTCGAAATCGACCATCATGTGCCAGGACATGGTCATGACATTGGCGCGCCCCTTGGCCGCCGTGGTCAAGAGCACCACGGGCCCGGGCTCGATCAGCTGATAGACCTTGGCGAGGGGAACTCTCTCATGCCTCCCTCAAATCCGAAGATATCGCTTCACCCCGCGCGCGGCAAGACCCCTCTTAGCCGCCCGCCTATCCTTGGGATCTTCCCGCCTGCGCGCCACGGGTAAACAGGAGCGCGCGAAGTTCGGCCTCGCCGAACACCCGGCTGAGCTCTCTGAAGGCGAAGAAGGGAATGAGCGCGACACACATGATCATTGTGACGGCGGCGATGCCGCCGATCGTTCCGCCGCCGATCCTCGGTATCGCCTGTGCGGCGCTCTCGCCATGCAGCATCGCGACGGCGGTTTCTTCGACGACATAGGCGCCCATGAGCAACACGGTGAAGGCGAGCGCTTTGTAGACGATGGGAACAACGAGTGGCTTGGCCTCGAATTTCTCGGCGAAATGCAGCCCTTCGGCGACGAGCATGATTTTGGCGAGGATCAGCGCGTTGATGAGGGCGAAGCCGTAAAATCGATAGGTCAGGTGGTTGCTGCTCAGGACCACCCATTCGTGCAGCACGAACAGGCCGAACACGATGGCGAGATAGAGGAAGATGCCGAGGAATTTTTTTGCCTCATCGAGCACCCGCGATTTTACGCTTCGCTTCCGGGACGGCTCGCGGCCCGGGATTGGGTCGATCTGCTGAAGCTCAACGCTCATCGTCTTCCCCTCCGCTCCACTCCGGTCGAGCCGCTTCAACGCTTAGGCCCCTGAGATACCGTATCACCCCGCGCCGCGAGAAACCGCTTCGGCCCGCCAGTCTCGCGTTGTCCCGGCAGTCCTGTCATCTGCGCGGTAGCAGGATACCGGACTGTTATCGGAACGTCATATTCAAGATCGAGGATTGGACCTTGTCCGTCTCGCATCGTGTTCGAAGTCTAGGTGGGGCTTACAGTGGGAGCGCAGGATGAGTGACTTGGCCAATATCGACGTTGAGGTCCTGCAAGATTTCGACCTCCTCGTCACACGACCGGAAACCGGTGACCGCATCACCTACCGCAAGGACGGCAATGCGCCGTTCCTCGTGGCGATGGACTCCATGCGGCAGGATCCCGACGCCGCGCGGGTGGCGAGTTTCTCGTATCGGCCTGGAAGGCCGCCCACGCCAAGGCGCAGGCGCTCGGCTGGCTCAAATCTTGAGACCCGCGCACATAGCTTGAGCATGGCGGGGGCATCGGCGGCGAGGAGCGCAACGGAGAGCCAGGGCGCAGCGGCGGCCGCGGGCCCGAATTCACCGCCGCCGGGGCAAGCGCTGCCGGGCCTCGTCTGGGCCTTTCACTCTCCCGCCGGCGGCGCCGCCGAGGAGCTTGCGCTGGACCGGCCGCTGCCCGATCGATCCGACGGCTGGCTGTGGTTGCACTTCAATTTGGCCGATGCGCGCGCGTGCCGCTTCTTGCAAGGGGCGGCCTATGTTCCGGCCGCGGCACGGGTACTCCTCATCGACGCCGAGGAGCATCAGCAGCTTCATGCCCACGATGACTGCCTCTATGGCGTCGTCGCCGATCTCGTCTGCGGCCTCGAGGGCGTCACCGAGGAGATCGGCTTTCTCCATTTCGCCATGACCGAGCGGCTTCTCGTCAGCGGGCGCCGTCGCGCGCTGAACGGAGTGGAAGCGACGCGCAAGGCGCTCCGCGGCGGGGCCAAAATCGCCAGCGTCGACCGCTCTTCTGGATAAGATCCTGGAGCAAGGGATCGACGCCATCGATCATTACGCGGAGGACGTGGCCCGGAGGCTCGACCGCATCGAGGAACGGATCCTCGCCGACGACGTGGACGAAGGCCGTCAAGTCCTCGGCCGGGTGCGCCGCACCAATGTGCGCCTGCATCGGCAGCTCGTCATTCTGCGCGCCCTCATGCAGCGCTTCGAGCTCGACCTCCGCCACAACATCGCGTTCCCCCTGGCGGCGGCCAAATTGAGCCAGCGGCTCGATTGGCTCGACACGGAGATCGTCTCCTTGCGCGACCGGGCGCAGCTCCTGCAGGAGGAGGTCACGATCAAGACCGCCGAGCAGACCAATCGCAATCTTCACGTGCTCGCCATCGTCACGACCGTGTTCTTGCCGGCGAGCTTGATTGCCGGGATCTTCGGCATGAATGTCGGCGGCGTGCCGCTCACCCAAGATCCCCACGGCTTTTTTTGGTCGATGGTGATCCTGGCCGGGGCCTCGGCGATCGTGCTTTGGCTCCTCAAGCGATCGGGCATATTCGGGCGCTAGCGCGCCGGAGTTCTCGGACTGTCCCCTACCCCACGATCTCGCTCTTCTTGAAGCAGAGCGCGATCTCCTTCTTCGCCGTCTCCGCGCTGTCGGAGCCATGGATGGAGTTGCGCCCGATATTGACGCCGAAATCCTTGCGGATGGTGCCCGGCGCCGCGTCCACGGGGCTCGTCTGCGCCCATCACCTCGCGCGTCCTGGCGATGGCATCCTCCCCCTCCAGCACCTTGAGCACGATCGGGCCCGAGGTCATGAAGTCCACGAGCGTCTTGTAGAAGGGCTGGCCCTTATGCACCTCGTAGAACTTCTTGGCGTCCTTCTTCTTCCACCACACGCGCTTCTGCGCGATGACCCGCAAGCCCGCGGCCTCGAGCCTTGCGGTGATCTGCCCGGTGAGGTTCCGCTCCGTGGCGTCCGGCTTGATGATTATAAGTGTTCGTTCGCTGGCCATGGCCGCGCAGTCCCCTAGCACATTGAAAGGATGCGGGCTTATAGCGGGCCAGGATGACAGTCACAAGGCAGATGACGCGGCCCGGCCAAAACGCTGGCCGCGCGGCCAAAAGTCCCCGGCCAAACGGGGAGGCTCACGCCTTTTTCTGCCAGCGGCCGTTTCCGTCCTGCTGCCAATAGCTGACCTCAAAGCCCTTCGCCTTTGCCGCCTGCCATTCCTCCCGCGCCCGCGCTGTCGCTTCCGCGTCGCGCCCGTCGAACAGAAAGACGACGCGCGTATAAGGCGAAGCATCGGCGAGCATGGCGCCGTCGACGAGAAAGCGGACTTGCGCCGCGTTGGGATTGTCCTCATCGGCGGTGAGATAGATGGGCTGCGCCGCGGGCGGCCCGTCGCGGGTCGTGCCATGGGCGAGAAAGCTGTCCTCGCGATAGGTCCACAGAAGCGTGTTCAGCGCTTCGACCCGCTCCTCGCTCGCCGCCTGCACGCCCGCGCGCCAGCCCCGCTCGAGCGAGCGTTCGAGCAAGCCGGGCAGCACGTCCTCCAGCGTCTGGCGCTCCAGATGATAGAAATAAACTTCCGTGACGGCCGCCTCGCCCATCAGTCCTTGCCCTCGCGCGCGAACGGATTGGCGCCTTTGCGCAAATGCAGCCGGATCGGCACGCCCTTCATGTCGAACGTCTCGCGCAAGGAGTTGACGAGATACCGCGAATAGGAATCCGGCACCGCCTTCGGCCGCGAGCAGAACAGGATGAAGGTCGGCGGGCGCGCATTGGCCTCCGTCATGTAGCGGAGCTTGATGCGCCGCCCGGCGACCGCGGGCGGCGGATGCGCTTCCACCGCTCCTTGCAGCCATTCATTCAGGGCGCGCGTGGGAAGCCTCCGGTTCCACAACTCCTCGGCGACGAACACCGCGGCAAGCAGCTTGTCGAGCCCGCGGCCGGTGAGGCCCGAGATGGGCACGAGCGGCACGCCCCTGATCTGCGGCAGGAGCCGTTCGCAGGTCTCCCTCAACTCGGCCAGGCGCTTTTGCGGCTCGCGCACGAGGTCCCATTTGTTCAGGGCGATGACGAGGGCGCGGCCCTCCTCGACGATGAGGTCGGCGATCTGCAAATCCTGCTTCTCGAAGGGCTGCTCGCAATCGAGCACGAGCACCACCACCTCGGCGAAGCGGATCGCGCGCAAGGCATCGCCCACCGACAGCTCCTCGGCCTTGCCCTCCATCCGCATCTTGCGCCTGAGCCCCGCAGTATCGAACAGGCGCAAGGGCCGGCCCCTTCCAATCGAGCTCGACGGCGATGGCGTCGCGGGTGATGCCGGCCTCAGGCCCGGTGATCAGGCGCTCTTGCCCGAGCAGGCTGTTGACGAGCGTCGACTTGCCGACATTGGGCCGGCCGACAATGGCGATGCGCAAGGGTGCTCGTCCTCCACCTCCCCGTGACCTCCGCTCCGTCTGCGGCGCGCGCGGGCTCCTCGCCGGCAAGCTGCTCGATGGCGTCGGCGAGATCGCCAAGCCCCGTGCCGTGCTCGGCGGAAATCGGCAACGGATCGCCAAGTCCGAGCGCAAAGGCTTCGAGCCGGCCGGGCTCCGCCGCGCGCCCCTCGCATTTGTTGGCGGCAAGGATCACGCTCTTGCCCGAGCGGCGCACGAGCTCGGCGAAGGTCTCGTCCGCGCCGGTCAGGCCCGCGCGCGCGTCGATGAGGAAGAGAACGAGGTCGGCCTGGTCGATCGCGGCCTTGGTCTGCTCGCGCATGCGGGCGGTGAGCCCCTCCTCGCCAGCCTCGAGCCCGGCCGTATCGATGAGACGCACGGCGCGGCCCGCAATGCTCGACTCGGCCTCGCGCCGGTCGCGCGTCAGCCCCGGCTGGTCGTCGACGAGCGCGAGCCGCTTGCCCGCGAGGCGGTTGAACAGCGTGGACTTGCCCACATTCGGCCGGCCGACAATGGCAATGGTGAACGGCATGGGCGGGTCAGGGACAAAGCAGCGGGGTCGGGGCAGCCCAGCCTGTGCCGGGCCGAATGCCTAGTTGAGCGCGATCAGCTGGGCATTGTCGGTCAGAATATACATGCGCCCCGCCGCCACAATGGGCGAGACGAAGACCTCCGTGCCGAGGTCGATCTTGCTCACCACCTCGCCGGTCTTCGCATCGACGCCGACCAAGAGCCCATCTGCCGAGACGAGCCACAGTTTGCCGTTGGCCAGCACCGGTCCGCTCCAGCGCGAGCTGATGGGAAGATCGGTGATCCAGCGGAGCTTGCCCTCGGTGCGAGTCAAGGCGAGCAACTTGCCCGTGACATCCACGACATAGACGATGTCGCCGGCCGGCCAAGGCATCTGCGTGCCGGCGAGGTTTCGCGTCCACAGGCGCTCGCCGGTGGCCTCGGAGCTGGCGATCATCTTTCCCCCATGGCTCACGGCAAACACCACGCCGTGATCGATCACCGGCCGCGCCGGATCGGCCAGAATTCGCCGACGCGCTCGTCTCGCTCGTCCGCGACAGCGATTGGGTCCAGGCCTGTTGCCCGTTGGCGATCTGGAACGCGGCGATGTCGCCCGCGGGGAAAGGTGCGATGACGATGTTGCCGCCGACCGCGGGGCTCGCATTGGAAAGCAGCGTCGCCGGTTGCGGCAGACCGCGCGCGCTCCACAGCTCGGCGCCGTCCGTGGCGCTCAGGCAATGCAGGAGATTATCCGACGACACGAAGAAGATCTTGCCCGCAGCCGCCGTGGGCGAGTTGCGGATGGGGTCGCCCATCTTCTTGGTCCACACCACGGAGCCGTTGTCGGGGTTGAGCGCGACCACCGTGCCATAGCCCGTAGCGGCGTAGAGCTGGCCACCGTCGAGCGCGAGCCCGCCGCCGAAGCCCTCGCGGCTCTTCTCGTGCTCCGGCGTCACGCTGGTCGACCACAGCCTGGCGCCGCTCGCCGAGGAGAAGGCCGAGACGTCCCCGGCCGCGTCGAGAGTGAAGACCTTGCCGTCGACGACAAGGGGGATGGCGCTCAAGCGTCCGCTTCGACGAGGAGCCCGTACCGGCATCGGCGGACCACACCTTTTGCAGGCTGTCGGCGAGGACGAGGTTGCCGGGATTGTTGGCCGGCACGCCGCCCGGCTGCGACCAAGAGGCGTTGGCGGCGGGCGCAGGCAGCGCGATGGGCTTGCCGCCGCTCCGGTCGATGGTGCTCGCATCATCCTCGGCGATGACGGCGATACGCTCGCCCGGAAGCGGCACCTTTTCCTTCTTGAACGGATTCTTGATCGCGGACAGGCTCGAACAGCTGCACAGGCTGGCAGCGAGCGCCATGACGAGCGCCACGCTCACCAGCGGCCAAGCTATGCCCCGTCTTCGACCCTGGCTCACCTTCGAGCCACCTTCATGCTACTTCGCCGTGGTGCTCAACGACTGCGGCTGGCCCACGATCAGGCTCACCATCATGTTGGCACGCTCGCGCAGATTGGACGGTGTGTTTTGGTCGCCGATCAGCGCGCTGAACTGTTTCTCGGCCTCCACCATGTTGTTGAGCCTGTAGGCGGAAAGGCCGAGCAGCTCGCGCGCCGAATAGCGCCACGGGCTGTCGCTCTCGGCGAGCGCCTTCAGGCGCTGCTGCATCTCGGCATAGTCCGCGGTCTCGAGCCTGAGCGTCGCGGCCTGGATCGCGGCATTGCCTTGCAGGATGGGATCGACGCCGCTGTCCTTGGCGAGCGCGTCATAGGTGGCGACTGCCTTGTCGGTGTCGCCCGCTCCGGCTTGCGCCGCGGCCAGCTGGAGGCGCGCCAGCGTCTGGTAGCCCTTGGGCCCGTCTTCGGCCAGCTTGGCGAAGATCTCCTGCGCCTTGGCCGCATCGCCACCGGTCGCGAGCGCCAACGCGTCGGTGAACTGGTCGCCGGCCTCCTGCGCTCTGCGCTCCTGCCAATAGGACCAGCCCTTGTAGCCCGCGACGCCCGCCACGACCAGAACGGCGAGCGCGATGGCATAAAGGCCGTAGCGGTCCCAGAGCTGCTTGTAACGCTCTTGGCGGACGGCCTCGTCCACCTCGCGAAAGAAATCACGGTCGCTCATCGGCAGTGGACTCAAAGAAGCTAGAGGTGACAGGTCGGATCGAAGGCGCCGTCTTTGGCCCCTTCCCCGCCCGCCTATAGTGAAGGCCTCCCGCCGGCGCAAGGTAAACCGCCGGAGGAAGCCCTGCAAATCGAGGAAATTGCGGCCCTTCAGAACAGGCTAACTGCCTGTCATTTTGGTCTTTTTCGTGACTTCGGCCGGCTCGTCGCACATCGGATAGGTGTAGTCCGCGGACGGGAAGACTCTGTTGCGGACCTCTCCCGCAAAGGCCTTCACCGCCGTCTCGATGCCCTCGCCAAGCGCCGCATATTCCTTGACGAATTTGGGCACGCGCGGCGACAGCCCGAGCATGTCCTCGAGCACGAGGATCTGCCCGTCGCACTCGGCCGACGCACCGATGCCGATGGTCGGGATCGGAATCTCTTTGGTGATGCGCGCGGCCAAAAGCTCGGCCAGCGCCTCGAGCACCACGGCGAACGCGCCGGCCTCGGCGACCGCGCGCGCATCGGCCTCGAAGGCGCCCCATTCGGAGCGGAAGCGCCCGCGCGGCTTGAAGCTGCCGATCATGTTCACGGCCTGCGGGGTCAAGCCGATATGGCTCATCACCGGGATGCCGCGCTCGGCCAGATAGCGGATGGTCTCCGCCATATGGACGCCGCCTTCGATCTTGACCGCGCCGCAGCCGGTCTCCTTCAGCACCCGCGCCGCGTTGCGGAAGGCGACCGCCGGGCTCTCCTCATAGGAGCCGAACGGCATGTCCACGACGACGAGCGCCTTGGAGGAGCCGCGCACCACGGCCTGGGCGTGCATGATCATGAGGTCGAGCGGCACGGGCACGGTCGTCTCATAGCCGTGCATCACCATGCCGAGGGAATCGCCCACGAGCAGCATGTCCACATAGGGGTCGATGATGCGCGCAGTATGGGCGTGGTAGGCGGTGAGCGCCACGATGGGCGTTCCGCCCTTACGCTTGGCGATATCCGGTGCGGTCACCCGCTTGGAAGCGAATTCGTCAGGCACTGTCCCATGCTCCTTGAGGGAGGTCCGAGGGCTGCTCTTATGGCAGATATAGGAGCTTTTTGCAGTGCAAAAAAGCCGCAGGGAGGCTCATTGCAGCGGCGAGGTGCCGATCAGCAAGGGGTGCAGCCAGACGAGAAAGATCACGTAGAGCGCAAGGCCCGCCACCACGGCGATGACATCGTTGCGCGCGGGCCCCGTCGCGGGAACGGTGACGAGCCCCGTCGCCGCCCGATGCTTCAGGGTGATGCGGTCGAACACGGCATAAGCGAGAAACGAGGCGAACAGGACGATGGAGGCGAGGTCGCCATTGGCGATGAGATGGGCGAGCGCCCAGGTGCTGATCGCATCGACAAAGGGATGCTTGACGCGTGCCTTGATCTGGCCCGGCACATAGGCGGCGACGAGCAGGATGAAGGCCGGGATCATCAGCACGATGGCGACCCAGCGCGTCCAAGAGGGCGGCGACCAGATCTGGATCAGGGGCGCGTGCGCGAAGCCATAGACGAGGAGGATAAAGGTCGCGATGGAGAGAAGCGCGAACAGGCCCTTATAGCCGCCCTCCCCGAGCCGGCCGATGAGGCTTTGGCGCAAATCGGGGACGGTCGGCAACAAATGCAGGCCGAGAAACAGAATGATGCCGATGATGAGCAGCGCCATGGGCTAACCCCGCCGCGTCGCGCGCCTCGATCAGTCGGTGGCCGGCGGACCGAACCGGTTCGCCCCCGGCGTGCCGGCGAGGAAGCCGAGCTCGATCAACGCCCAGATCGCGCCGATGATGGGCACGAGCAGGATCAGCATCCACCAGCCCGACTTGTCGCGGTCATGCCACCGCTTGATGTCGACGAGGATCGAGGGGATGAGCACGGCGAGCGCGAACAGGCCGCTCAGCACGCCGCCGCCATTTTGCGAATCATAGGTGCCGATCGCCACGTCGATCAGGGTCAGCACCACGCTGATGATGAAGACGGGGAGCACGAGCCGCAGCCACCATTGCTGCCGGTTCACGCGGCCCTGCGCGGTCAGATAGAATTTCTTGAAATCGAAGTTCATAGCCCATCCCCCCTTTGGCCTTCTGGCCTTGCCCGGCAAGAGCAAAGCTGAGGCGGGCGCCCGCGTCAATCGGGAAAGGAAGGAGGCTCCCTACTCCCACTCGATGGTGCCGGGCGGCTTGGAGGTGATGTCGTAGACCACGCGGTTGATGCCGCGCACCTCGTTGATGATGCGCCGCGCCGCATGCCCCAGAAACTCGTGGGAGAAGTCGTAATAATCGGCGGTCATGCCGTCGGTGGAGGTCACGGCGCGCAGCGCGCACACATAATCATAGGTGCGCGCGTCGCCCATCACGCCCACGGTCCGCACCGGGAGCAGCACGGCGAAGGCCTGCCAGATCGTATCGTACAGCCCGGCCTTTCTGATCTCGTCGAGATAGATGGCATCGGCCTGGCGCAAAATGGCGAGCTTCTCCTCCGTCACCTCGCCCGGCACGCGGATGGCGAGCCCCGGCCCCGGGAAGGGATGGCGGTTGACGAAGGCGGCCGGCAAGCCGAGCTCGCGGCCGAGCGCGCGCACCTCGTCCTTGAACAGCTCGCGCAAGGGCTCGATCAGCTTGAAGCGCATGCGCTCGGGCAGGCCGCCCACATTGTGATGCGACTTGATGGTGGCCGACGGGCCGCCCGAGACCGACACGCTCTCGATCACGTCGGGATAGAGCGTGCCTTGGGCGAGGAAATCGACCTCGCCGAGCTTGTCCGCTTCGTCCCCAAACACATCGACGAACAGGCGGCCGATGGTCTTGCGCTTCTCCTCCGGATCGGTGACGCCTTTGAGCGCGGCGAGAAAGCGCGCGGACGCATCGACCGCCACGAGCGGAATGTTGTAATGGCCGCGGAACAGGCGCTCCACCTCCTCGGCTTCGCCTTGGCGGAGCAGCCCGTGATCCACGAAGATGCAGGTGAGCTGATCGCCGATCGCCTCATGGATGAGAAGCGCCGCGACGGAGGAATTGACGCCGCCGGACAGCCCGCAAATGACGCGGCCCTGCCCGACCTGCGCGCGGATGCGCGCCACCTCGCTCGCGCGGAACTGCGCCATGGACCAATCGCCCGGGAGCCCCGCGATCTTGCGCACGAAATTTTTGATCAGCGCGGCGCCATCCGGCGTATGCACCACCTCGGGGTGGAACTGGACGCCATAGAGGCGGCGCGCATCGTCGGCTATTGCCGCGAAGGGCGCGCCGTTGGACACCGCCACGGCGCGGAAGCCCGGCGGCAGCTTGGTGACGCGGTCGCCATGGCTCATCCACACCGGCGCCCGCATCCCCGGTTGCCAGATGCCCTCGAACAGAGGCGTCGCGCCGGTGACCTCGAGCGCGGCGCGGCCGAACTCGCGGGCATGGCCGCCTTCGACCGTGCCGCCGAGCGCCGCCACCATGGCCTGCTCGCCATAGCAGATGCCGAGCACCGGCACGCCCGCCTCGAACACCGCTTGCGGCACGCGCGGCGTGCCCGCCTCATGCACGCTGGCCGGCCCGCCGGAGAGAATGATGGCCTTAGGTGCGACGGGCTTGAGCGCGGCTTCGGCGCGGTCGAAGGGCACGATCTCGGAATAGACGCCCGCCTCGCGCACCCGCCGCGCGATGAGCTGGGTATATTGCGCCCCGAAATCGACGATGAGGACTTTGTCCGGATGGTCCGTCATGGCGCTGGTTATAACAGCGCCGCCGAATCGGCAAGCGGGCCCCGCGACGCTCAGCGGGCCGGGCCGTCCATCACCACGAAGTCCTTGGCCGTGCGCGTGTCGGGCGTGGCCGGAAGGTCCGTGGTGACGAGCACGGTCCCGGGCTTGATCCGCTTCTTGATGGCCTCCATCACCTCGGGCGAGCCTTCGATGCGCTCGATCACGGCGGTGTTCGGCGCCACCGCCCCTTCCGCATCGGCATAGAAGCCCATCCCCTCCCAGGTCGACCCCTCCAGATCGCCGCCCTGCCAAACGAACACGTTCGAGCCGAGCGGCTTCGACGGGTCTTCGATGTTGGCGTCGCCCTCGGCGACGATGGCGCCGTTTTGCAGCACATACATGCGATTGTCGGCCCGCGAGACGAGGATCGCCGTGACCGCGTTCGAGGCTGCCGCCGCGGCCTTCTTCTTCCCTACCTTGGTATCCATCGCCTGTTTGGCGTCCGACCCGAGGAGCGGACCGGGATCCTTCACCGACGCCGGGTCGGTGGTGTCGCCGGCGATGATGATCGGCGTTCCCACTTGCGTCGCGGCGAAGAGGGTTTCGGCGAATTTGGCCGGGAGGCGAACACAGCCATGGCTCGCGGGATAGCCCGGCAACTTGCCCGCGTGGAGCGCGATGCCCTCCCAGGTGAGCCGCTGCATATGCGGCATGGGCGCGTCGTTAAACTCGTTCGAATAATGCTCCTTGTCTTTCTCCAGAACGGTGAAAACTCCGGTCGGGGTCTCGTAGCCGGACTTGCCCGTCGAGCAGGTGGAGACGCCGATCAGGATGCCGTTGCGGTAGACGAATACGCGCTGCTTCGGCACCGAGACGATGATGGCGACCGGACCATTGGGCGACCGTTCGGGATGCCAGGCGAATTGTCCTGGCTTCAGATGCTGGAAGTCGTCGCTCGGCGGCTTGGCGGTCCTGGCAGCCGCCCGAGCTTTTGGCGCGCCGGCTCCGGGCCAACGCCTCGCCGACCAGCGTGCCGCGCACGGCAAGCAAGCCCGCGCCGAGAATGCGAGCAGACGCGATCGACCGCCGCGCCGGATCTGTTTGGCATGGATACCCCCCTCACTCGGCAGATCGTCACGTCCTCGCTGACGATCCCCCGGCCTGCCCCCGAGGAGTCAACCGCCTCTATCCTTCCTGGGCGGGAGCGGAGCGGATGGCGCAAGCGCCTTCACATAGATGACCTTGCCGTCGCCCGGCCCGTAGAAATCGGGCAGCCGCGCCTCCTCCTCGAAGCCCATGCGCTGATAGAAGCCGCGGGTCCCCGCATAGCGGTCCGACGTCGAGGTATCGACATAGATGTGCTTGGCGCCCGCTTTGCGCATGGCGGCCTCGGCGCGGGCGAACACTTGCGGGCCGAGGCCCTTGCCCTGCTCCTCGGGCGCAACCGCGATCCAATAAAGATCGAACGACCCTTGCGTCCCCTCGATCGGCCCGTAACAGGCATAGGCCACGAGCGCGGGCCCGCGCTCGGCCAAGATGAAGTGGTAGCCGGAGCGGATGCCCTTGACGAGGCGTTCCTGCACGAGCTCGCCCGCGATCTCCACCTCCGCCGCGTTGAAGAAGCCGGTCGACGCCACGAGCGAGCGCACGCGCCCCAGATCGTCGGCCATCACCGCGCTCCGCCATTCGAGCCCCCCGCCCTGCGCAGTCGGCCCTTGGGCGCCGCGGCGCTGCGCGCAAGCGCAGGCGCCACCTGCCGCGCCGCCGAATGGCCGGTGACGAGACCGATAAAAAAATTGCGGGCATTGCTGCCGAGCGTGCGCACGCGGTAGCCGCCCTCCTGCACCACGAGAGTTGGATAGCCCTGCTCGCCGATCATGTGGCCGAGCTGCTCGAAATCGCGCGCCCGGTTGGACCACGTGCCCGTGGGATCGCCGCGCGCCGTGTCGAAGCCGAGCGAAACCACGAGAAAGGCGGGCGCGAAGCGGCGGATGCGGCGCAACGCTTCCGTCACCGCGTGGCGGTGCTGCTCGGGCGTGACGTGCTCGGGCAGCGGCAGGTTCAGATTGTAGCCCGCGCCCGGGCCGATCCCCGTCTCGTCGCGGAACCCGGTGAAATAGGGATAGGCGAAAGCTCGGATGGCCGTGGATGGAGACGGTGAGCACGTCGGAACGCGCATAGAAGATCTCCTGCTGCCCGTTGCCGTGGTGATAGTCGATATCGAGGATGGCGACCTTGCCGTAGCGCGCGAGCAAATTCGCCGCGATCGCCGCATTGTTGAAATAGCAGAAGCCGCCGAAAGTGTGCGTCTCGGCATGGTGGCCCGGCGGGCGCACCAGCGCGTAAGCGAGCCCCGCCCCTTCCAGCACCCTCTCCGCCGCGGTGAGCGCGCAATCGACCGCCGAGCGGGCGGCGAGATAGGCGTTCTGGTTGAGCGGCGTGAACGTGTCGATGCAGTAATAGCCGGCGAGCACGGTCTCGTCCTTGGGCGCGCGCGCCGGGTTCCGCGTCGGGAACACGTAAGGATAGATCGATTTCTTCGGCCCGGCCATGAAGCAGGCCTTGCGGATGTAATCGACGAGCCGCCCGTCATGCACCGCGCGGATATGGCGGTCGGAGAAGCGCTTGGCCGGCACCTTCTCGAACAGGCCCGAGGCGTCGAGTTCGGTAAGGATGGAGCGGATGCGCACCGGCGCCTCGACATAGCCCCGCTCCTGCACATGGTGGATGGTGTGGTCGTCATTGAGCACGAGCGCGATGTGCGGCTCGGCCGCGGCGCGGACCTCGCCCTTGGGCGCGCGCCGCGACTTGATGTAGCGCGGCTCGCGCAAGCGGATCGGATCGTCCTTGATCGAGTTGACCACCAGTCTGCACATAGTCCGCGCGGCGAGCCGTATTTCCGCTCCAGGATGGCGCGCACGATCTTCTTGAGCTTGTCGCGGGACGGCAGATCGCCGGCCCCGAGCGGATCGAGCAGGAGATAGGGCGGGTCGGTGGTGCCGGGCGTGATCGGCGTCTCATAGGCCGTGTTGACGATCGGCCGCGCGCCATAGCGTTCGTAGAATTTGAGCCGCGCGGCGTTGCTGGCCCGGATCTCGGGATTGGGACTGAGCGCCGGATCGTCGGGCAAACTTTCGAAATAAAGCTGGGTGCCGAGCGCGCGCGCCTCCTCGCGCACCCGCTCATAGAGCGCCGCCCCGATGCCTCCGCCCATGCGCCCGGGCGCCGTGGAGATGATCTCGAGATAGGAGAAGCCGATATCCGGCGCATAGAGAAGAAGCGCCACGCCGAGCGTCTGGTCGCGCGCATTCTCCGCCACGAACAAGCGCGACACGAAGCGGTGCTTGAGCGGGTTCGACAGCTGGTCGGGGAGCTTGGCGACGTCGTAGTCCTGCATCAGCGGGAACTGTTCCCGCATGATTTTCTGCGCGGCCTCGATGGCCGAACGGTTGGCCGCCGTCGTGGCGTCGGCCACTTTACGGATGCGGAGCATGTTACGGGCCTGACATGTCAGGCGGTTGCTGGCAAGACCTCGGCCGCGCTTTCGACGATGCGGCCGATCATGGCCTCATAAGAGAGCCCGGCCTGCGCCGCCGCCGCGGCAAAGCCCGCATCGGGGCTCAGGCAAGGATTAACATTGACCTCGAGGATGAAGGGCGCGTCGCGCGCATCCACGCGGAAATCGACGCGCGCATATCCGGTGAGGCCGAAGCACGACCAGCAGGCGCATGCGAGCTCGTTAAGCTTGGCGGCAAGCGCGGGCTCGTCGCGCTCGAGCCCGAATCTCCGCGGCGTGCCGATATAGGCGGCGCTCTCCGGCGCCCATTTCGCGTCATAGCCCACGATGCGCGGCTCGGCAGCCGCGAAGCCCTCGAACAGCATCTCGGCGATGGGCAGCACCTCGATGCCGCCATCGCGCTCGATCACAGCGAGGTTGAACTCGCGTCCCTCGATATAGCTTTCCGCAAAATGCTCGGTGCTCCAGCGCAGAGCGCGCTCCTTGATGGCTTGGCCGGCCGCGGCCCCCTTCACCACCGAGCTCGCGTCGAGCCCGAGCGAGCCATGCTCGAACACGGGCTTGACGATGACCCGTGCGTCGCGGTCGAGGCCCTGTCCGTCTTCCGACCAAGCGGGCGTCGGCAGGCCGTGCGAGAGAAGCGTCTGCTTGGTCGCGATCTTCGACAAGGTGCCGAGCCAGGCGCTGATGCGCGCGCCCGTATAGGGCACGCCCAGCCCCTCCAACACCGCAGGCACCATGGGCGCGAGCCGGGTATCGCCCCTCATCGCATCGACGAGATTGAACACGGTGAGCGGCCGCCGCCGCGCCAAACCCTCGAGCGGACGAAGATCGAGGTCGAGCGCGACGATCTCGGTGGCGTAGCCGAGGCGCCGAAGCGCGCCTTCCACCGCCTGCGCGGCGTTGAGCGTGTCGATCTCGTCGGGGCGATCGGTTGTCGCCGCATGCAGGACCGGAACGAAGCCCCGCATCGCGTGCGCCATCAGGCGCGTCTCCGCCGCTTGTCGGCTCGCGCGAGGCCATAGCGGGCGAGCCCGGCATCGAGGATCATGCCGATCAGCGCGACGAACTCAACGCCGTTCTGCGCGGCGAGGATCGGCAGATCGGAATGATGCGGGTTGAGCCCGGGAAGCGGGTTCGCCTCGAGGAAATAGGGCGCGCCCGATGCGTCGGAGCGAAAGTCGATGCGCGCCGCGTCCCGGCATTGCAGCGCATGATAAGCGGTGAGCGCCCGCGTGCCGGCGAGCCGCGCCTCATCGTCATCGGCGGGAGCATAGATCACGAGCTCCTCGCACAGCTCCTTGTTGTGCAGCGAGTAGACATTGGCCTCGGCGTGCTCCTTGAGCAGGATTTCGCACACGCCGAGCACGCGCGCATCCTCGCCGTTGCCGACAATGCCGACCGTGAATTCGCGTCCCGGCAGATAAGGCTCGACCAGCGCCGGCTGGCGGTAGCGCGTGAGCACCTTGGTCGCCGCCGCATCGAGCTCGGCCGGATTCTGCACGAGCGAGGCCGCCTCGCAGCCTTTGCCCGTGCCCTCGGCGAGCGGTTTGACGAAGGCGGGGAACGCGGTCCAGCCGGCAAGCTCGCTTGCGCTCGTCTCGGCCACGGCGAAGCTCGGCGTCGGCACGCAAGCAGCCGCCACGAGCCGCTTCGCCACCGCCTTGTCGAGCGCGGCGGCGAGCGTCAGCGGGTCGGAGAAGAGATAGGGCTGGTCGAACAGCTCGCATAATGCCGGCACTTGCGCCTCGCGTGAGCGCCCCCTCACCCCCTCGGCGATGGAGAAGACGAGATCGAACCGCTCGCCCTTGACGAGCCGGGCGGCGAGCGCCTGCCCGCGCCCCACCCGCTCGACCGCGCAGCCAAGCGCTTCAAGCGCGACCTGCAGCTGGTCGATGGTCTCCACGCTGTCGAACTCGGCGATGTCCTCCTCGGAAAAGCCAAGCGCGCGGTAATCGTCGCGGAGATCGTAGACGAGCGCGATGCGCATCAGAGCGCCCCGCCGTCCAGGACCCGATCGGTGCCCACCGTCCCCTCCGGATCGGTGTAGCGATAGGTCTTGCCCTCGAAATTCTTGAGGAGGAGGTCGTCGCCCTCGCGGCCCACCACATAGTCCGGCAGCAGCGGGATCTTGCCGCCGCCGCCCGGCGCGTCGATCACGTAGGTCGGCACGGCGTAGCCCGTGGTGTGGCCGCGCAAGCCCTGCATGATCTCGAGCCCCTTATCGACCGAGGTGCGGAAATGCGACGAGCCCGAGATCGGGTCGCATTGATAGAGGTAGTAGGGCCGCACGCGCCGCCGGAGCAAGCCGTGGAACAACGTTTTCAACGTATCGACGGAGTTGTTGATATCCTTGAGCAAAACCGTCTGGCTGCCGAGCGGGATGCCGGCATCGGCCAGCCGCGCGCAGGCCTCGCTCACCTCCGGCGTCAGCTCGGCCGGATGGGTGAAATGGAGGCTCATCCACAAGGGATGGTGCTTCTTCAGGACGCGGATGAGCGCGCGGGTGATGCGCATCGGCAGCACCACCGGCACCTTGGTGCCCAGCCGCACGAACTCCACATGCTTGATGGCCCGGAGCCGCCCGAGCAGATAGTCGAGCCGCTCGTCGGAGAGCGTCAGCGGATCGCCGCCCGAGATGAGCACGTCGCGCACCTCGGTGTGCTCGGCGATATAGTCGAGCGCCTGCTCCCATTGCGGCCGGCTGAAGGAGTAGTCGCCGCCGGGCTCGCCCACCATGCGCGAGCGGGTGCAATAGCGGCAATAGGTCGAGCAGAACCCCGTGGCCAGAAACAGCACGCGGTCCGGGTAGCGATGCACGAGGCCGGGCACGACCGAATGGCCGTCCTCGCCGAGCGGGTCGTCGGCCTCGCCCGGCGCTTGGAGATATTCGGTGCCGACCGGGATGTGGGTGCGCCGAAGCGGCTCATCCGCATCGTCACGGGCCATCAGGCTCGCATAATAGGGAGTGATGCCGAGCGGCAGCGAGCCCTCATGGCGGATCACCGCGTCGCGCTCGTCGTCAGAGAGCACGAAGATGCGCTCGAGCTCTTGCGAGCGAGCGGATGCGGCTCCTCGCCTGCCAGCGCCAATCGCTCCATTGCAGGAGGTCGATTTCGGGAAAGAAGCGCTTGCGGAAGGCGCGCGTCGCCGGCCCTACCGGGAAGCGCTCCATGCGCACCACGACCGCGCCGAGATGGGGGGCCGCCACGGGCGAGAGAGCGTTGATGGGTCGATGCGGTTTGGTGAAAAGTTGAGGTGCCGCCGTCGGGCGACTGGGCGGCTCTTCCGGCTCGCCGAGCAGAAGCTTCATGGGATATGCGTCCCCTCCAGGCTTTTTGCGGACGGTTCTGACGACAGCCGCCGACTCTGACCCGTCAAAAAGCGCGAGTTATTTCAGCGACCGGCCGGTCAATTTCAAGTGGTCTTGGCGTCGCGTGCGAATTTTTTCGGCAGCCCGTGGCCGGCTTGCACGGAAAGCGGTCACTCACGCCGCCCGTTCCAGCACCGCCACGAAGAAGCCATCGGTGCCATGGCTCAAGGGCGTCATCAGCAAACTGCCTTCGGAGCCGTCGGCCGAGGGGAGCGGCGGGGCGCCGAGCGCCGCCTGCCAGACCTCGCGCCAAGGCACGAGGCGGAACTCGGGATGGCGGGCGAGGAAGGCCTCGACCTGGTCGCGGTTCTCGGACCGAAGCACCGAGCAGGTGATATAGACGAGCCGGCCGCCCGGCTTGACGAGGGGAGCGCCCTCGTCGAGCACCGCCCGCTGCTCGGCCAGACGCGCTTCGAGCATCGGCGGCGCGAGCCGCCATTTGGCATCCGGCCGCCGCCGCCATACCCCCGAGCCGGTGCAAGGGGCGTCGATGAGGACGCGGTCCATTTTGCCGGCAAGAGCCTCGAGCGCCGAGGCCTCACCGGCCGGCAGCACCTGCACGTTGCGCGCGCCGGCCCGCTTCAGCCGCTCGAAGATGGGCCTGAGCCGCATGCGGTCGGAATCATAGGCATAGAGCTGGCCGGTATTCTCCATTTGCGCGGCAAGGGCCAAGGTCTTGCCGCCGGCCCCGGCGCAGAGGTCGAGGACCTGCTGGCGGGGCGCGGCGCTCGCCAGCAGGGTCGCGACTTGCGAGCCCTCGTCCTGCACCTCGTACCAGCCTTTGCCGTGTCCGGGTTCCGCCTCGACATGGGGGCTCTTGGCGGGGCCCGGACCGTGCGCGATGCGAACGCCGAGCGGGGAATGGGGGTGGGCGCCGGATCGAAGCGGCGAAGCGCCTTCAGCACCTTCTCCCGCGTGGCTTTCAGCGTATTGGTCCGGAGATCGACCGGGGCGCGGGAGGCAAGCGCCGCCCCCTCCTCGCCCGCACGGGCGCCAAAGGCGCGCTCGAATTCGGGCGCAAGCCATTGCGGATAGTCGCCGCGAATATGGGCCGGAGCGTCCGGCGGAATCGCGCGGGCAAGCCCGGCAAGCTCGGCCTCTGAGAGCGGCGGCGGCGCGTGCCCGCTGCCGTCGGCCAGCGCGGCGACGGACGCGGGCGTTTCCTTCCAGCTCCGGACGAGGGTGCAGAGCACGATCGCGCGCGGGGAATCCTCCCCCATGGCATAGGCGCTGGAGGCGCGGCTGCGCAGCGCGTCGAACACGAGATTGCCGATCGCCGCCCGGTCGCCGGAGCCTGCGAAGCGGTGACCGAGCCCCCAATCCTTCAGCGCCTCCGACGCCGGGCGCTTGCGCGCCTCGATATCGGCCAGCACCTCGATGGCCGCCGCCACCCGGGCCCCTGGGGTCATCAGACCACAGCGAGCAAGAGGATGCGCGCGAAGACGATCACCCACATGAGCAGGAGCGCGATGGCGCCCACGCCGAACAGGGCGGTGCGGCGGTCGAGCCGGTTCGAGGTGACATGGATATAGGTGTGGACGAGGCGCGACAGCACGAACATCCAGCTGAGCACGAGCAGCACGACATCGAGCGTCTGGGTCTGCAGCCCGAGCAAGATCACGGCATAGAACAGAGAGCGGCAGCTCGAGCTGGTTGTGAAAGGCGTTGCCCACCTGGAGCACGCGCGGCGGCCAGTTGGGCTCCCGGAGCGCCACCTGCTGCGACTTCACATGACCGAAGCGGAGCGCGCGCAAGCGCAGCACGCCCATCCAAAAGAGGAGCACAAAGGTCAGCGCCACCTGCACGAACATCGGCACGAGAATGGCTTGAACCGTCATGAGGCTTTCCCTGCCATGGTGGCGCCGCCCGCTGCACCCGCCTTCCGCGCTGGGTTATACTCCGCCCTCGGGACTTCTCGCACGGCCGGCTTGATAGTGTTAATGGCCACATGGACGGAAGTTCAATTGACGCCGAGGCGCGAGCGCCGTTAAAGCTAGGCAAAAGCCACATTCCCTAGGGTTTCAAGGAGGGTTCCATGCGTTTTTGCCCTCGCCAGATGCATTTGTTCGGGGCCATTGCCCTGGCTGGCGGCCTGCTCTTTACGCCCCTGCTCGCACGTGCCGACGACACGGATGTCTGCTTCGACGCCAAGGGCTCCATCAAGGATGTGCTCGCGGCCTGCGAGGCCTTCCTCGCCACCAACCCCCCCGACCAAGACCGCGTCGTGAAGGCCCACACCATCCGCGCCATCGGCATGTCGGCGACGGGCAATTTGGATGGGGCCATCACCGAGCTCGACGAGGCGATCCGCATCGATCCCACCGTGGCCAATAGCTTCTTCATGCGCGCGGCGGCCTACGAGGCCAAGAAGGACTACGACAAGGCGATGACCGACGTGGACGAGGCCATCAGGCTCGATGCCAGCCGCGGCGACTTCTACCTGCTGCGCGGCGTGATCTTCAGCGGCAAGGGTGACGTCGATCGCGCCATCGCCGAGCTCGACCAGAAGGTCAAGCTCGATCCGGACTCGACCCAAGGCTATTCCAAGCGCGCGGAGCTTTACCGGCAAAAGAAGGATTACGACCGCTCGGTTGCGGACTATAGCGAGGTCGTCAAGCGCGAGCCCGACATCGCCAAGGGCTATATCGATCGCGGTTGGATCTACGTGCTGAAGAACGACCTCGACCACGCCGGCCAGGATTTCGATACGGCGATCAAGCTGCAGGACAACAACGCCGCTGCCCTGCTTGGCCGCGGCGTGGTGAAGAGCCGCAAGGGCAAGCCCACCGACGGCAGCGCCGATATCGCCATTGCCATCAAGCTCGAGCCGGGCATCGTCGAGGAAATCAAGAAGCTCGGCATCGAATAGCCGATCGCGCCGGCGCCGCGGGCTCTAGCCCTCGCGCGGGTAGTTGGGCGATTCGCGCGTGATGGTCACGTCATGCACGTGGCTCTCGCGCAAGGCGGCCGTCGAGATGCGGATGAACTCGGCGCGCTCGTGGAACTCCTTGAGCGTCCGCGCTCCCGTATAGCCCATCGACGCGCGCAAGCCGCCGATCAGCTGATGCAGCACGCTCGCCAGCGGCCCCTTATAAGGCACCTGTCCCTCGATCCCCTCGGGCACCAGCTTGAGCGTGTCCTTGATGTCCTGCTGGAAGTAGCGGTCGGCTGAGCCGCGCGCCATGGCGCCGACCGCACCCATGCCGCGATAGGCCTTATAGGAGCGGCCCTGATAGAGATAGACCTCGCCCGGGCTTTCGTCGGTACCGGCGAGCAGCGATCCGATCATCACGCTGTCGGCTCCGGCGGCCAGCGCCTTGGCGAGGTCGCCCGAATATTTGATGCCGCCGTCGGAGATCACCGGCACGTCGTTCTTCTTGGCGATTTCGACCGTCTCGAGCAGCGCGGTGAGCTGCGGCACGCCCACGCCCGCCACGATGCGCGTGGTGCAGATCGAGCCCGGGCCGATGCCCACCTTGACCGCGTCGGCGCCCGCATCGATCAGCGCGCGCGTGCCTTCCGCCGTGGCCACGTTTCCGGCGATCACCTGCGCCGCGTTCGACTGGCGCTTGATGCGCCCGACCGCCTCGATGACGCGGGCCTGATGGCCATGGGCGGTGTCGACGACGATCAGGTCGCAGCCGGCGTCGATCAGCCGCTCGGCGCGGGCGAAGCCTTCGTCGCCCACGCTTGTCGCCGCCGCCACGCGCAAGCGCCCCTGCTCGTCCTTGCAGGCGTTGGGATGGACCCTCGCCTTCTCGATGTCCTTCACCGTGATGAGGCCGACGCAAGCATAGTCGTCGTTCACGACGATCAGCTTCTCGATGCGATGCTGATGGAGCAGGCGCTTGGCCTCCTCCATGTCGACATTCTCCCTGACGGTGATGAGCTTCTCCTTGGTCATCAGCTCATGCGACCGGCTGGTTCGGATTGGTGGCGAAGCGCACGTCGCGGTTGGTGAGGATGCCGACGAGCTTGCCCTCCCGCCCGCCGTTCCGCTTGGGCTCCACCACCGGGATGCCGGAGATCTGGTGGTCGGCCATGAGCTTGAGCGCGTCGGCGAGCGAGGCGGTGGGCGCGATGGTCACCGGGTTCACCACCATGCCGGATTCGAACTTCTTCACCTGCGCCACCTCGGCCGCCTGGATTTCGGGATCGAGATTGCGGTGAATGACGCCGAGCCCGCCCGCTTGCGCCATGGCGATGGCGAGCCGCGCCTCGGTGACGGTGTCCATGGCGGACGACACCACCGGGATATGCAGGAAGATGCTGCGGGTCAGCCGCGTCGAGACATCGACGGCGCTCGGCAGCACGTCGGACGCGGCCGGCCGGATGAGCACGTCGTCGAAGGTGAGTGCGACGTCGGAATTAAATGGGAACCGCCCTTCGGGCATCGGCCAACCTCATGAATGGCGGGCTCTCGGGCTTGTCCTCAAAGACAAGCGGCCACACCGGTTGGCGGCTTCCTATAGCAGCTTGTCCGGCCTCTGGGAAGCGCGCCGCTCGGTCCCACGCCTCACTTGGACTTGGTCGCTTTCCCCGGGATCGGCACGAACAGCCAGGCGAAGAGGCCGGCGGCGGCAAGCGCGCCGAGCAGCTCGGCGGCGATGAACGGCGCCACGTCGCTCGGCGCGATGCCGGCGAAGGTGTCGCTCAAGGAGCGCGCGATGGTCACCGCCGGATTGGCGAAGGAGGTGGACGAGGTGAACCAATAGGCGGCGGTGATGTAGAGACCGACCGCGGTCGCCACCGCGTCGGGCTTGAAGCGGACTGCAGCCGAGGATGGTCCCGATCAGCCCGAAGGTGGCGATGAACTCCCCCGCCCACTGCCCGAGCCCCGTCCGCGCTTTCGAGCCGAATTGCAGGAGATCGAGACCGAACATCAGATGGGCCAGGATCGCGCCGGCGCAGCCGCCGGCGATTTGCACCACGATATAGAGAAGGGCCGTGCGCCAATCGAGCTCGCCCCGCAGCCTCGCCACGAGGCTCACCGCCGGGTTGAAATGTGCGCCGGAGACGGGCGCAAAGACGGTGATGATGACGAACAGCACGGCTCCCGTGGCAAGCGTGTTGCAGAGGAGCGCCAAGGCTCCGTTCCCGCCGGCGAGGTTCTCCGCCATGATGCCCGAGCCGACGACCGCCATGACGAGAATGCCCGTCCCCAGCGCCTCCGCCACGAGGCGCCGCGTCAAATCGAACTGCAAGAACCCCTCCCCCGTTACGCCCTGACCGTTGCCCAGGATGCTTCGCGCATCAGCAACAGCCGCCGCCCGGATTTTGCCGCTGGCGCTCCGACCGTCGCAAACGGAACCTGCGTCCCGCAGCCGGGGAAGATACCGTAATGGGTGGAGAAATCTCCGATGAAATCGAAATAGGGCTGGAAGCGCGTTTCGGCGAGCATGCGCCAGCTATTGCCGCAGACCGGGAACACTTTGCCCCGCTCGATCAGATGGTGTCCGTCGAGCGCGAAGGCTTGCGCCTGCTCCGCCACGCCGCCTTTATAGATCACCGCCTGGCCGTAATCCTCGCACGCCGTCTCCAGCCCGTTCGAGCTTGAACAGGCGATAGGTGGCGGAGAAGAACTTTGCCTCTCCCAGCCTACGCCGCATGGCCTCGTTCTCGACCGTGATCGGGCGGCTCGTCACGAGGCGCGGATCGAGGAAGCCCGCACGCTTCGCCATCGGCAGAAAGTCGTTCCAATAAAGCGCGCCGCCCAGGCATTCGCCATAGAGCAAGGGATCGGCGCGCACGGCATCGGGCAGGCGCCGGTCGCAATAGACGTCGGCGAAATAGAGCTCGCCGCCCGGCTTGAGCAGGTCGAAAGCGCCGCGCAGCACCGCTTCCTTGTCCACCGAGAGATTGATCACGCAGTTGGAGACGATCACGTCGAAGCTTTGCGGCTCAAGACCGAGCTCGCCGAGCTTCTCGATATAGCCTTTGAGAAAGCGGACATTGCTGCGGTCATAGCCGAATTGGCGCATATGCCAATCGACATGGGCATTGGCGGTGGCGAGTTGCTCGTCGGTCATGTCGACGCCGACCACCTCGCCCTCACGCCCCACGAGCTGCGCCAAGAGATAGACGTCGCGCCCGGAGCCCGAGCCGAGATCGAGAACGCGGCGCCCTTCGAGCGCGGCCGGCAGCACGATGCCGCAGCCATAATATTTGTCCCTGACCTCCGGATGCACATTGGCCAAGACGGGCTCGAGATAGTCAGGCACGCCGCCCCCGTCGCAGCACGCCGAGGTCTTCAAGTCCTTCGAGCTTTTCAGGACCTTGCCGTAATATTCCTTCACGACTTCGAGCTGCATCGCTTAACTCCGTTTAGCGCCTGGAATATGGGCCGCAGCCTAGCAGCGGTCGCCGCACTTTGGCAGAAACAAAGCCGTGAGCGGACGCCAAGACCTGAGCCAATTCGTCACTTGGAACTTCGGGCCCCGATCCCAAATTTACCTATTGAGGCGACGCGCCGGATCACCCGGTTTTGCGTCCAAGCCGACATCAAGGAGATTGCCAGTGAAGACGTCCTCTATTCTAGTGGCGGCTCTCGCGAGCGGCCTTCTCTTCCTGCCCCTCGCCCAAGGAGCAGCGGCCCCGTCCGGCGCCGCGACGTCCTTAAGTCCGGCCGCGCCCGGGTTCTCACCCTCGTTAAGGGCGGAGGCGGCGGCAGGCGGTGGCGGCGGCGGCCATGGCGGCGGTGGCGGCGGTCACGTGCGGTGGCGGCCACGGCGGCGGCGGATACGCTCACATAGGTGGTGGCGGCGGCGGATACGGTCACATGGGTGGCGGCGGTCATCACGGCATCGGCAGAGGCAACTTTGCCTATCAGGGCTCGATCGGTACCGGCCGGGCGTCACATAGGCCGCTCCTATGCGGGACGCAGCTTCGACAAAGGCTATAGCGGCCGCGGGCGGCATTATCAGTCTTATGCCTGGAACGACCACGACAATTGGAACGGCCACCATCACGGCCGCATTACCGCCGCTTCTATGGCCCCTACATCTATGGCGGCGGCTACGGCTATTACGACGACTACGGCTATGACGACTGCTACTGGCTGCGCCGCCAGGCGATCATCACCGGCAGCCCCGTGTGGTGGCGCCGCTACTACGCCTGCGCCGGCTAACCCGACGCCGACATCTTGATCTGAGGCAGAGGCCCCCGTCAGGGACGGGGGCCTTTTGCTGCCGGCGGTGCGGCGCCGCCGCGAAAGCCGGTGGCGAGCACATAAACCTCGGGCGATTCCGCGCGCGAGGCCTTGGGCTTCACATGGCTCACTTTGGCGAAGGAGCGCTTGAGCCGCGCCACGAGCTCCTGGCCCGCACCCCCTTGGAACACTTTGGCGAGAAAGGTGCCACCCGGCGCGAGCACGTCTTCGGCGAGGTCGAGCGCGGCCTCCACCAGCGCCACGACGCGCAAATGATCCGTCTGGCGGTGACCGGTCGAGGGCGCGGCCATGTCCGACAGCACCACATCGGCCTTCACGCCCCCAAGCGCCGTCAGCAATCGCCTCGGCGGCGCCCGCCTCGCTCACATCGAGCGCCAGCACCTCCACGCCGGGAATGGGTTCGATGGCAGAGAGATCGACGGCGAGCACGCGGCCTCGTCCCTCGCCGGCGCGAACCCGCTTCGCCGCCACCTGGCTCCAGCCGCCGGGCGCGGCGCCCAGATCGACCACCCTCATGCCGCCTTTAAGGATGCGATACCTGTCGTCGATCTCGGCAAGCTTGAACGCCGCGCGCGAGCGATAGCCACGCGCCTTCGCCTCGGCCACGTAAGGGTCGTTCAGCTGGCGTTGCAGCCAGCGCGTGGAGGCGATCTTGCGGCCCTTGGCGGTCTTGAGCTTGACCGCGAGCCGCCGCGCGCCCGCGCCCGCGCTCCCCTTTCTCGTCTCTCTTACCATTCGTTAATCCACCGTCCGTTCGCCTAAGGCCTTGACCGATGGGGGTCATCCGCCCCATCTGCGCCTTATTGGCCCCCTCTAACACCTGACATATGCCCCGCTATTTCGTCACGCTCATCGTCGCCGTCGCTCTCTTCATGGAGACGATGGACTCGACGGTGATCGCGACGTCGCTGCCGGCCATCGCGGCGGATCTTCACCAAGATCCCATCGCGCTCAAGCTCGCGCTTACCTCCTACCTCCTTTCGCTCGCCGTGTTCATCCCTTTGAGCGGATGGGTCGCCGACCGCTTCGGCGCGCGCACGGTCTTCCGCGCGGCGATCGTGGTCTTCACCCTCGGCTCGGCGCTGTGCGGCTTCTCCCAAGGCCTGCCCGACTTCGTCCTGTTCCGCATCCTGCAAGGGCTGGGCGGCGCCATGATGGTGCCGGTGGGTCGGCTCGTCATCCTGCGCTCCGTGCCGAAGAGCGAGCTCATCTCGGCGCTCGCCTGGCTCACGGTGCCGGCGCTGCTCGGGCCGGTGATCGGACCGCCGCTCGGCGGCCTCATCACCACCTATGCCTCGTGGCGCTGGATCTTCTGGATCAACATTCCCGTCGGCGTGCTCGGCGTGATCCTCGCCACTTATTTCATCACCAATGTGCGCGAGAAAGACCTGCCGCCGCTCGACCTCAGGGGCTTCGTCCTTTCCGGAATTGGGCTGGCCGGGCTTGCCTTCGGCCTCACCACCATCGGCCAGGGGCTGTTGCCGATCTGGGCCGTCACCGCGCTGCTGGCCGTCGGCGGCATGTGTACGTGGCTCTATGTCCGCCATGCCCGCGTCGCCAAGGCGCCGCTCATCGATCTGCGCTTGCTCAAGGTGGAGACTTTCTATGCGAGCCTCGTAGGCGGCTTTCTCTACCGCATCGGCATCGGCGCCATGCCCTTCCTGTTGCCGCTCCTGTTCCAGCTCGGCTTCGGCATGACGCCCTTCCAGTCGGGGCTGCTGACGGTCGCGGGCGCCATCGGCGCCGTCACCATGAAGACCACGGCGGCCCGCATTCTGCGCCGCTTCGGCTTCCGCCGCGTGCTCGTGGTCAACGCCCTCATCTCGGCCGGCTTCCTCGCCGCCTCGGCGCTGTTCGTGCCGGGACTGTCCCACATGGTCATCTTCGCGGTGCTGCTCGTGGGCGGCTTCTTCAAGTCGCTCCAATTCACGAGCATCAACACGATCGCCTATGCCGATATCGAGCCCAAGGCGATGAGCCGGGCCACGAGCTTCGCCTCGGTGGCGCAGCAACTCTCCATGTCGGCGGGCGTGGCGGTGGGCGCGCTCGTGCTCGAGGTCGAGCGCATGGGACGCGAGGCGACGAATGTGGTGGCGGGCGACTTCGCCAGCGCCTTCATCCTGGTCGCGGCCATCGCCGCCACCTCGGCCTTCGTCTTCGCGGCGTTGCCGCAAGAGGCGGGCTCGAGCCTGTCCGCCCGCGCCCGCCCGCTCAGGGTTCCCCAGGATTCCGCCTCGCAAGCGTGAGAGCCGCGCTAGCGCGACCCGTGCCTTGTGCCCCCTACGCGCCGGTGGGCGCGATGACGGCCGGGGGCGCGGCGGTCATGACCGTCCTCCGCCATGAGCGTGGCGAGGATGCCTTCGCGCAAGCCCCGATCGGCGACGCGCAACCGCTCGCACGGCCAGATCCGCAGCAGCGCCTCGAGGATCGCGCAACCCGCAAGCACGAGGTCGGCCCGTTCATGCCCGATGCAAGGTTGCGCCACGCGGTCGGCATAGCTCATGGCGATCAGGCTATCGGAGACCGTGCGCACCTCGCCGCTGGTGAGCCAGCAGCCATCGACGCGGGAGCGCTCATAGACGGGCAGGCGCAAATGAATGCCGGCCATGGTGGTGACCGTACCGGAGGTGCCGAGGAAATGGATGCCGCCGCTCGCGACCTTTTCCGCGAAGCGGTGCTCGGCCTCGAATGGCGCGACGGCCCGCATCACATCGGCCACCATGGCCTCGTAATTCGCGCGCGTCACCTCGCGGCCGCCATGGCGCTCGGCGAGGCTCACCACCCCGATCGGCAGCGAGGTCCAGGCGGAGATGCAATTCTGCACGTCGAGGCGATCATAGATGGAGCGGCGCCACGGCCGATTGAGCCCACTGAGATCGAGCCAGATCAGTTCCGAGCTGCCCCCGCCGATATCGAAGACGAGCACCCGGTCGCAATTGCGATCGATGAGCGACGCGCAGCCCGAGACCGCGAGCTTCGCCTCGGTCTCCTGGCTCACGATCTCGATGGCGAGCCCGGTCTCGCGGCGTACCCTGTCGATGAACTCAGCCCCATTGGCGGCGATGCGGCAGGCCTCTGTGGCGATCAGGCGCGAGCGCGACACGCCTCGGCGGCGCATCTTCTCCGCGCACACTTTCAGCGCCTCGATGGTGCGGCTCATGGCGGCATCCGACAGCCGGCCCGAGCCGACCACCCCCTCGCCGAGGCGAATGATGCGGGAGAAGGCATCGATGACGAGGAAGCCACGGCGCGAGGGTCGCGCGATCAGGAGCCGGCAATTGTTGGTGCCGAGGTCGAGCGCCGCGTAAACCGGAACGGCAACATCACGGGCTGAAGCCCCGTCCGTTCTGCCCTGGGCTGCCCCCAAGAGGCCGTCAGCCGGCGCGTGTTGCAGCGCCGCGACATGCGCCGGACCGCCGCCTCCCCCGCACTCATCGGTCTCGCTCCGCTTGGCTCTGAGCTCACGCGGAGTTATGGCAGCCGCGCGGGGATCGCCGCTCGGCCCAGTCACGGTGGTAACCTCTCATGCCCAAACTGCCGGCACCCTCTACAGGGATCGTGGCCGGCGGCGGGACTTGTCTTATTCCTTCTACTCTACCAAGCTCCGGGCACACCGTCGACTCTGCTTCGTTCCGCCACAGCACGCGCCAGAGTGATGCCCGATTTCCGCTCGCAATTTTCCCAAAAGGCGCACCACTCTCCCACGCCTATCACGCCTTCCGACGCGGGGGCGGTCAGCGACACAACCCGCATCGATGGATATTGGCATGACACAGATTCGCGTGGGCAGACTTTCCCTGATCGCATTGGCGGCCATGGTGGGGCTCTGGAGTTTCCCCGCCCCCTCTTACCCGCATGTCGTCTCGACCTATGTGACGTTCTACGGCTTCGACGACAATGACGACGGCGATCCGACCCATCTCGGCACCGCCGCCATTTCCCACGGCGTCATCCACGCCTCCGCGACCGAGGATGTGGGCACCTATGCTCGCCCCGGGACGCTCGCAACCGACACCAGATTCTTATCGCCCGGCACCAAGGTCTATGTCCCCGCGTTGAAGCGGTATTACGTCATGGAAGACACCTGCGTGGAATGCTCCGCGGATTGGGCCCACAACAAGCGTCACGTGGATCTGTATGTAGCCGGCACCGGCGATGAATTGTTGCGCTGTGAGGAGCGCCTGACGATGGAGAGCGCCAAGATCGTGGTCTCCCCTCCCGCCGGGCTTCCCGTGAAGCCGGGTTCGGCTTGCGATTAGGAGGCGAGCCTGCCGGGTGCGGGGAAATCAGCGCGGACTGCGCCGGCGATCCCAGAGCTGCTCGTCGAGAACGCGCTTCAGCCGCTCGCCCGCCGGAATCGCCTCGAGCTCACGCGTGAAGGCTTGATACTCGGTCCTGGCCTGGGCCGAACCGAAGCCTTGGGTCAGCTCGGTGCGCCAAGCAAGCAGCCGTCTCCAGCCGCGGGAATCGCCGCCTCTCGCTGGCGCGGCGAGGCCGGCGGCAAGCATGCGACGCATGGCCATCTGCGCCGCCTCCCCTTCGTCGTAGCCGGCCTTGACCAGGACGTCGATCATGGCCGCGATGCGGGCCAGCACCGTCTCGCTTGGCGCCCCGCTCCTTCGCCGCTCGGGAGCGGCCTCGGGTTGGCTCCCCTGGCGCCGACCGCGCAAATAAGTCTCAAGGTCGATGAGCGGCTGCAGATCGTCCTGGGCGAGCCCGTCCTCGGCGAGCTGATTGATCAGCACGGCGAGACATTTCGCGCCGAGGACCGTCTTGTCCTCCGCATCGTGATCGTGGGTCTGCCGCAGCGCTTTCAGCGCGGCAGCGAGACGGTCAAGATTGAGCGACAACGCCTGCATGGGAACGACCTGGCATTGACATGGGTATGGCTGGCTGCCTCGGCAGCGGAATGGCCCACTTATGATCGCTCAATAATTGTGACAAAGGGTTAAGCGATTGGTGGATCAGGCAGGGCCGGTCCTTCCGGCGCAGAGCGCAGGGGAGGCTTGGGGAGGCCTTGCCAAGCCGCGCGCCCCGCGGCTAGAACGGCAGGGTCAGCAAGCGCGATCGGCCCTACCGCAACCTTGAAAATCCGATCGCGTTGATCCACCTGAGGCTGTGGTGGGGGATCGTCTAACGGTAGGACAGCGGACTTCTGACTCCGCCAGTCTAGGTTCGAATCCTAGTCCCCCAGCCACCCTTTCCGCCCCGCGAAGCCCCGATCCGCTGGACCCGGCGCCCTTTGAGGCAAATCAAGGATCGGCGGCCTCTCACCCGCATAAGGGCAAAGGCCCTGCGACGACCTGCCACCGCCGTTGCGAGGGCGTTCGGGAGCCTTTATTTGAAGGGGGAGAGGCTGGGTGGTAGTAACCCCCAGTCGGAAGCCGTGCCGGGAGAATGAACGACGGTTGAGCGAGAGGCCGCCTTTTCGGGCTCAAGGGCTTGGAAAGGCTGGCTGAGACAAGAAGACGGCTCAGCGCGTCGGGGAGATCGAAATGGATTATGAGGGTTTTTTTCGTCAGCACCTCGAAGCCTTGCACGCCGAGGGCCGCTACCGCGTCTTCGCCGAGCTGAAGCGCCGCTGCGGCGCCTATCCCACGGCCGACCAGTTCACGGGAAGCGGCGTCCGCGACGTCACCGTGTGGTGCTCCAACGACTATCTCGGCATGAGCCAGCACCCGGTCGTCCGCGCCGCCATGCATGAGGCGATCGAGGCGGTAGGCGCGGGCTCCGGCGGCACGCGCAACATTTCCGGCACCACCCATTATCATGTCGAGCTCGAGGCCGAACTGGCCGATCTGCACGGCAAGGAGGCGGCGCTCCTCTTCACCTCCGCCTATATCGCCAACGACGCCACCCTTTCCACGCTCCAGCACCTGATCCCGGGGCTCGTGATCTTCTCCGACGAGAAGAACCACGCCTCGATGATCGCCGGCATCAGACGCGGCGGCGGCACCAAGCACATCTTCCGCCACAACGACGTCGAGCATTTGGAGGAGCTGCTGCGCGCGGTTCCCCTTGCCACGCCGAAGATCGTCGTGTTCGAGAGCGTCTACTCCATGGACGGCCATATCGCGCCGATCAAGGAGATCTGCGATCTCGCCGAAAAATACAACGCGCTCACTTATCTCGACGAGGTGCATGCGGTGGGGCTTTATGGCCCGCGCGGCGGCGGCATTGCCGAGCGCGACGGCGTGATGGAACGCCTCGACATCATCAACGGCACGCTCGCCAAAGGCTTCGGCGTCATGGGCGGCTATATCGCCGCGAGCCAAGCCTGCTGCGACGCCATCCGCTCTTATGCGCCTGGCTTCATCTTCACCACCTCGCTTGCCCCGGCCATCGCCGCCGGCGCGCTTGCGAGCATCCGCCACCTGAAGCGGAGCGAGATCGAGCGCGCGCGGCTCAGGGAGCGCGCCGGCACGCTGAAGCAGCGCCTCACCGAGGCCGGGCTTCCGGTCATGGACAATCCGAGCCACATCGTGCCGGTGATGGTGGGCGATCCCGTCCACTGCAAGGCGGTGACCGACATGCTGCTCGAGCGTTACGGCATCTATGTGCAGCCGATCAATTATCCGACCGTGCCGCGCGGCACCGAGCGCATGCGGCTGACCCCTTCGCCGGTCCATACCGACGCGCAAATGACCGATCTCATCCACGCGCTCGAGGAGCTGTGGGCCCGCTGCCCCGTCGCCAATGGCCAATATGTGAGGCTCGCCGCCGAGTAGCCGGCGATCGTCTGCTCGCCGCACGCGCCATGGGAGGCGAGCCGCCTCGCGGGAGCCTGGCTCCTTGAACGGGGCTCCTGTTTCCGATAAGCGAGGCCGGCCATGCTCATGAATACGCGCCGCCGTGTGCTCGCCCTCCTTGCCGCCAGCCGCGGGCCTGCGTCTCGTCCCCTTCCCGCCCCGCGCTTTTGCCAAAATCCCCGATTGCTTCGCCACCCAGGCCATCGGCCCGTGGAAAGGCGTGGCGACGCAAGACCAGGCCGGCGCGCGCATCAGCCAGCTTGCCTTCGCCAACCCCGACAAATGCGACCTGCGCGCCGAGATTTCCGTGGGCGCGAATTTCGACGCCAAGCTCGTCCTCTATGGCGACCCCGATAAGACGCCTCTCCCCAAGCCCTTCCTCATCAAGCCCGAGAACCGCCTGATCATACGCAGCGAGGACGGCAAGGTGGCCGTGGACGAGCCCCTATGCGGCACCTGCACCGAAATCCACGACGACAAGGTGACCGTCATCCTGCCGCTCGCCGCCGCGCCCCTGTTCCGCGACAGCCGCAGCCTCGAGCTTGCGGTCAAATTGGGCGAGGCGGAGGAATGCCGCGCCAAGCTCGATTGCGAGACCTTGCGCAAGGCGCTTGCCTGGGCCGCCGACAAGCAGACGGGGCTCGCGCAACAATATGCGGCGCAAAGCTGCGCCGCGCCGCAGGGCTGCTTCATCACCAGCGCCTGCTGCGAGCTTCTCGGTCTTGGCGATGATTGCTTCGAGCTGCGCACCCTTCGGCGCTATCGCGACGCCGTGCTCGCCAAACGCCCAGGCGGCCAAGAGGCCATCGCACGCTATTACGCCGAGGCGCCGATCATCCTTGGCCGCTTGCCCGCCGAGGCGCGCGCGCCGCGCCTGTTGCGCGTCTATGCCCGCTTCATCCTGCCGGCCGCCATCGCCGCGCGGCTGGGCTTTGCGGCCCTCGCCTACCGGCTCTATGCGCATATGATGCAGGAGCTCGCCGCGGACACGAACTGATCGGGTGTGGAAGGCGTTACACACTCGTTCTGACCCAAGCCCTGACTTTGCCGCAATGACGTCGAGGTGGCGCCCCAGTCCCGCGTTAACCTCTTCCCCAACGAAAAAAACGCCTTTTGCCCCAACGGGGGGCTTACGCGCGACACGGAACGCCGACAGAGGTTCGGCATTAGGACTTCGAGCGGGAGAGGTCTCGCCCATGCTTGGGCGGCGTACCGTTTTGGCACCTCCACTCGCAGTCTTCGGTCACGCGCGCCACCTTTAGCGGGGAGAGAGCGGTGTGATGGCGTCCTTTGTATTGCGTATTCTCGTCGGCCTCGTTCTCCTCGCCTTTGCTCCCGCCGGACGCGCCGAAGCGGCCGGCGCGAAGAGCTCAGGCAGTGGCGAGGCGACGCTTCGCTTGATCGGCGGCGAGGATGCGGGAACCGAATCCGCGCTCGCCGACGAGATGACCAAGCTCTTCGCCAGCGAACCCTCCTTGAACATCCTTCCCCTTAAGGGCGATGCGGGGCTTGGCAACCTCGCTCGGCTCATCACCGAGCCTGCGATCGATGTGGCCTTCGTTTCGACCGATGCCCTGACCGAGGCCACCGAGCGGGAATTCGGCGCGAGCCTGCCTGCCAAAGTGGCGCTGGTCGCGCGCCTCGGCCCGCAAGAGGTCCATGTCTTGGCGCGCCGGGACATTACGAGCCTTACCGACCTCGCCGGCCAGAAGGTCAATTTCGGCCCGGCCGGCGCAAGCTCTGCCGCCACCGCCGAGCGCCTGTTCAAGGCGCTTGCGATCGAGGTCAAGCCGGAGGCGCTCGACGCCAGCGCCGCACTTGCGGGCCTGAAACGCGGTGACATCGCCGCCCTCGTCATCGTCGGCGGCAAGCCGGTGCCGCTTATCGGCGACATTCCGGCGGGGCTCGGCCTCCATCTCCTGCCCATTCCCTTCGCCACGGCCTTCCAGGAGCGCTACCTCCCCACGCGCTTCGGCCATGACGACTATCCCAATTTGATCGAGACGGAGGCGGAGGTGCCTGCGCTTGCCACCGGCATGGTGCTGCTCGCCGCTCCGCGCCAGAACGACAAGGACGCGCGCGCCCGCCTCGACCGGTTCATTACGACGCTCTTCTCGCGTTTTGCCGAGCTCGAGCGCTCGGGCCACCATCCGAAATGGCGCGAGGTCAATCTCGCCGCGACGCTGCCCGGCTGGGAACGGGCGCCCGCGGCTCAGGCTTGGCTGGCGCAGCCGCGCAAGGACGATCCGCCTGCCGCAACCAACGGGGATGTGGTGCGGACGGGCGTCGAGGCGAGCGCCGCGGGCGTCCCGCCTTTGCCGATGAGCAAGGATCAGAAAGAGGCCCTGTTCAAGGGCTTCATGGAATGGCAGCGCGCGAAGGGGCACTAGCGCGCTGCAAAAGGGGGAAAGGGGCGTGACAGGCGCGAGGGTGAGACCCCCGCGCGCCGGTCGAACATGATGGAGCAAGACCATGATCGGTTCCCCCACGCCCGCCGCGCGGCCGTTCGACGCCGAGGCAGGCCCCCCACCGGCACCGCCTGTTTTCCCGGGGCCGCGTAGGCACGCATCCCGCGCCACGCCGGCGCCGATCGCCGTCACCTATCCGCACTCGCTGCACGCGCGCCTCGAGGCCTTGTCGAGCGGAGACATCGAGATGACCCGCCCGGATGTGGAAACCTTCAGCCTGCTCGAAGGCCGCGATCCTGCCCCGCCTTCCGAGGCGGCCATGAGCGACGCCGAGGCCCTTGCCGCCGGCGTGCCGTTCGACCCCGACACCTCCGACCTCAAGCCGCAAGCCCAAATGCAGGCGCTCCTGCTCGACTTCCGGCGGCGGCAACGCCAGGCAAGCCTCATCGTCGCTGGCTCCATTGCCGCGGCCACGGTTCTGACCGTCGCGGGCGTCGTGATGGTCACGAGCCTCGCGACCCCGGGCCACGAACAGCGGGCCGTGCCCAGTCATTCCACCTCCGTCGCCTGGCAGCCGCCACAGGCGGACCCCGCGCTGATGACCGCGCAGCAGATCGCCAATCGCCGCAACAAGGGCGAGCCTCTCCTCCTTCCGGCGCGGGCCGGGGCGGACGACATGCATGCCGCATGGCTCCGGGACGCCGCGCTGCGCGCCGACGCACCGTCGACGCCGGCCTCGGTGATCCGGGTGCAAGCCGGAAGGCCGCTCGCCCTTGCTCCTCTCCTGCCCCAACGCCAGGCGCGCTACCTCCTGCTGCGCGGCCTCCCCGACGAGGCGCGGCTTTCGGCCGGCGAGCGCAATGCGAGCGGCGCCTGGATCGTCAAGGACGGAGAGGTTCCCGATCTCACGCTGCTCGTGGACGAGGCGCCGAACGGTAGCGGCGCAAGCGGCGATTATCCTGTCGATGTCTACCTGCTCGGCACGAGCAAGACGGCCCAGTCGCGGCAGCGTCTCCTGCTGCGGGTTGAGCCGACCGCGGGCACATTCCCCTCGGCCTCTCTCACGCAAGACTGGCCCGCGGCGCTGCTCGATCTTGCGCTGATGAGCATCGACCCCGGCATCAAGACCGTGGCGCCCGCGCCCTCTCCCCTCCTCGCCCGCGCCCGGGCCGCGCTTGGCGAGGGCGACATCGCCGGCGCGAGGCTGTTGCTCCTCCATCTCGCCGAGCAGGGCGAGGCTGAGGCCGCCTACGAGCTCGCGCAGAGCTACGACCCGCAAGTCCTGACCGGCCTCGGCGCGCGCGGCATGGGTGGCGATCCCGCCCGCGCGCGCGGCTGGTACGAGCAAGCCTCGGAGAGCGGCAATGAAGACGCCAAGGAGCGCTTGAAAATCCTCGCTAGCCTGGCGGACTAATCCCGCAGGCAAGCAGAAGGAGGGCCGCAGCCGCCATCGCGAGGGACTGAAATCGGGGGAACAGCGGCTGCGGCCTAATGCATGATCCGGAAAAGTGGACGCCGGTGGCGCGCAGAGAGCGCCTCAAATGACGTGACGCCGCCTGAGCTCGGCGAGCACCGTCTCGGCCAGCGCCTCGGCGGTGGTGTCGGTCGTCTTCAAAGTGAGCTCGGCCTGCTCCGGCGCCTCATAGTCGGAATCGATGCCGGTGAAATTGCGGATCAATCCGGCGCGCGCCTTGCGGTAGAGGCCCTTGGGATCGCGCGCCTCGCACACCTCAAGCGGCGTGTCGACGAAGATCTCGACGAATTCGCCCTCGTGGAACAGGTCCCGCGCCATGCGCCGCTCGGAGCGGAACGGCGAGATGAACGACACCATGACGATGAGGCCCGCCTCCACGAACAGCTTGGCCGTCTCCGCCACCCGGCGGATGTTCTCGACCCGGTCGGCATCGGTGAAGCCGAGATCCTTGTTCAGTCCGTGGCGGACATTGTCGCCGTCGAGCACGTAAGTGTGCCGGCCGAGCGCGTAGAGCCGTTTCTCCAGCGTATTGGCGAGGGTGGACTTGCCGGAGCCCGACAGTCCCGTCAGCCACAGCACGCAGGATTGCTGACCCTTGAGCCCCGCGCGCGCCTGCTTGTCGATGGCCAGCACCTGCCATTGGATGTTGGTGGCGCGCCGTAAGCCGAACTCGATCATGCCCGCCGCCACCGTGGCATGGGTGAAGCGGTCGATCAGGATGAAGCTGCCGGTCTCGGCATTCTCCGCGTAAGGGTCGAACACCAGCACTTTCCCGGTGCTCAGATTGCAGGCGCCGACCTCGTTGAGCTCGAGCGTCTTGCCGGCCACGTGGTCGAGATTGTCCACGTTGAGCTTGTATTTCAGGCTAGAGATCGTGGCCGTCACGGTCTGGCAGCCGCATTTCAGCGTATAGGTGCGGCCGGGCAGCATCGGCTCCTCGTCGAACCAGACGATGCGCGCCGCGATCTGGTCGGCGACTTGCGGCCGCGCTCCGGGCGTGGCCAGCACGTCGCCGCGGCTGATATCCACCTCCTCGGCGAAGGTGAGCGTCACCGCGTCGCCGCTACGGGCAAGCTCGAGGTCGCCATCGGCGGTGACGATGCGGGCCACATGCACGCGCCGGCCCGAAGGCTCGATCACCACCTCATCGCCCGGCCGGATCGCGCCGCTCGCCACCGTCCCCGTATAACCGCGAAAATCGAGATGGGGCCGGTTCACCCACTGCACGGGAAAGCGGAACGGCTGCTCCGTCTCGGCCCGCGCCACCTCCACCGTCTCGAGATGCCCGAGCAGCGTGGGCCCGTGATACCAATGCATATGCGTGCTCGGGGCGCACACATTGTCACCCTTGAGCGCCGAGATCGGAATGCAGGTGATCTGCTCGAAGCCGAGCGGCGCGGCGAAGCGCGTGAACTCCTCGGCGATCTCCTGGAAGCGCGCCTGATCGAATTCGGCGAGGTCCATCTTGTTCACGGCGACCGCGAGCTTGCGGATGCCGAGCAGCGACACGATGCAGGCATGGCGCCGCGTTTGCGTGAGCACGCCGTTGCGCGCATCGACCAGCAGCACGGCAAAATCGCAATTCGACGCTCCCGTCGCCATGTTGCGCGTGTACTGCACGTGGCCGGGCGTGTCGGCGACGATGAATTTCCGCCGCGGCGAGGAGAAATAGCGGTAGGCGACGTCGATGGTGATGCCCTGCTCGCGCTCGGCCTGGAGCCCGTCCACCAGCAGCGCGAGGTCGAGCGCCCCGCCCCCGAGCGTGCCGTGGCGGCGGCTGTCGCGCTCGGCGCTTTGCAGCTGATCCTCATAGACTTGCGCCGAATCGTAGAGCAGGCGGCCGATCAGCGTGCTCTTGCCGTCGTCCACGCTGCCGCAGGTGAGGAAGCGCAGCAGGCCGCGATCCTCCTCGGCCGCAAGCCGGGCCTTGAGCCGCTCCTCGGCGCTGTCGCGCGCGGTGTCGACGAGGCTGAGATGGGACATCAGAAATAGCCCTCTTGCTTCTTCTTCTCCATCGAGCCCGATTGATCGTGATCGATGAGCCGCCCCTGACGCTCCGAGGATCGCGTCGCCACCAGCTCCTCGATGATCTCAGGCACCGTGGCGGCGTCGGACTCGATGGCGCCGGTCAGCGGATAGCAGCCCAGCGTGCGGAAGCGCACCTTGCGCAATTTCGGCTTCTCGCCGGGATCGATGGGCAGGCGCTCGTCATCGACCAGGACCAGCATGCCGTCGCGCTCGATCACCGGCCGCTCCGCCGCGAAATAGAGCGGCACCACGGGGATGTTCTCGAGATGGATGTAGGTCCACACGTCGAGCTCGGTCCAGTTCGACAGCGGGAACACGCGCATGCTCTCGCCGGGCTTGATCTGCGTATTGGCGAGGTGCCAGAGCTCCGGCCGCTGCCGCTTGGGGTCCCACGCATGCGCCGCATTGCGGAACGAGAAGATCCGCTCCTTGGCGCGCGACTTCTCCTCGTCGCGCCGCGCCCCGCCGAAGGCCGCATCGAATTGGTGCAGCTCGAGCGCCTGCTTCAGGCCCTGCGTCTTCATCACGTCGGTGTAAAGCGCGCTGCCATGGGTGATGGGCGACATGCCGTCGCGCACGCCCTGCTCGTTGACATGGACGATCAGGTCGAGCCCAAGCCGCCGCGTCTCGCGGTCGCGGAAGGCGATCATCTCGCGGAATTTCCACGTCGTATCGACATGCAGGAGCGGAAAAGGCGGCTTGGCGGGGTAGAATGCCTTGAGCGCCAAATGCAGCATCACCGAGGAGTCCTTGCCGATGGAATAGAGCATCACCGGATGGCGGAACTCCGCCGCCACCTCGCGCATGATGCGGATGCTCTCGGCCTCGAGCTCGCGGAGATAGGTGGAAAGGCTGGTTTGCATCGCCGGCTTTCGTCCCCCGAAAAAACGCCCTTCGCCTTAGCATCTTGGGCGAGCAAGGACAAATTTTGAGGGACCATAAGGCCCCCGAACGCCGTCTTTGCCTGGGCCCCCTGAAATGCTAAGCCACCCCTCCACCTAGACGGGCCGCTGCCGCCGATGAACGAGCATCCCAAGACCCAGCCTCGCCCTGCCGCAAGTCATGCCAAGCCTCCGGCGCTTGAGCAGGTGCGGATCGGCATCATCGGGCTCGGCTATGTCGGCCTGCCGCTCGCGGTCTATCTCGCGCGCCGCTTCCCCGTCACGGGCTTCGACGTCAATAGCGCCCGCGTTGCCGAGCTTGGGCTTCATCGCGACCGCACCGGCGAGGTGACCGACGAGGAGTTTGCCGCCGCTACCGACCTCTCCTTCACCGCCGACATCGACGCGCTCAAAGACTGCAACTTCTTTATCGTCACGGTGCCGACGCCCATCGATCAAGCCAAGCGGCCCGATCTCGGCGCGCTTGATGCGCGCGAGCGAGACCGTCGGAGCCGTGCTGTCGCCGGGCGACGTGGTGGTTTACGAATCAACGGTCTATCCCGGCGCCACGGAGGAAGTCTGCGTTCCCATTCTGGAGCGCGCCTCCGGCCTCACCTACAACCGCGATTTCTTCGCCGGCTATTCGCCCGAGCGCATCAATCCCGGCGACCTCCAGCACCGGCTGCCCAGCATCGTCAAGGTGACCTCCGGCTCCACGCCCGAGGCGGCCGACCTCGTCGATCGCGTCTATGGGAGCGTGGTGACGGCCGGCACCCACAAGGTGAGCTCGATCCGCGTCGCGGAAGCCGCGAAGGTGATCGAGAACATCCAGCGCGATGTGAATATCGCGCTGATCAACGAGCTCGCCATGCTGTTCAAGGATCTCGGCCTCGACACACGCGAGGTCTTGGCGGCCTCCGCCACCAAATGGAATTTCCATGCCTACCGGCCGGGCCTCGTCGGCGGCCACTGCATCGGCGTCGATCCGTACTACCTGACCCACAAGGCGCAATCGATCGGCTTCCATCCCGAGATGATCTTGGCCGGCCGCCGCATCAATGACGGCATGGCGGGCTTCGTCGCTCGCGACGTCATCAAGGCGATGCTGCGCGCCAAGATCAAAATGGACGACGCCCGGGTCTTGGTGATGGGGTTCACCTTCAAGGAGAATTGCCCCGACACGCGCAACACCAAGGTGGCCGATCTCGTGCGCGAGCTCAAAGGCTTCGTCGACGTGGCGATCTACGATCCCGTTGCCGACCAGGATGCGGCGCTGCACGAATATGGCTTGCGCCTCACCGACACGCTTCCCCCCGGCCCCTTCCAGGCCATCGTGCTCGCGGTGCGCCATAGCGCCATCACCGCGCTCGGGCGCCAAGCAACTAAAGACCATGCTCGCGCCGGGCGGGCTTATCTACGACGTGACGGGCGTGCTGCCGCGCGGCGAAGCCGACGCTTGCATCTAGCGAAATCAGGTTTGCGCCGGCGTGCCCGATCCTGGCTTCCGTCGGGCACGGTAGCCGTCTCAGCCTTCTCAGCATTGCCGTTTTGCGCTTTCGCCTTCTGCTCCGCCTCCGCTCCAGATGAAAATAGCGCCAGGCGCTGACCGGGATCATGACGAGATAGAGGAGCGAGCCCACCGCCAGGGTGAGGAAGGGATAGGTCAGCAACACGGCCACGAACATCGCCGCGAGCACGAACACCGGCAGCACATGCTCCCGCGCGATCTTCTGCCCGAACAGCTTGCCCGAGAAGGTGGGCACCCGGCTCACCATCAAGAGCGCGATGGCCAAGGTATAGAAGAACACGAGCGGCGTCAGGCTCGGCACATGCAGGCCGAGATCCTGGGCATAGATGGGCAACAGCAAAATGATGGCGCCCGCGGGCGCGGGCACGCCCACGAAATAGCTGCTCTTCCAGGCAGGCAGGTCCGGCGCCTCCAGCGCCACGTTGAAGCGCGCGAGCCGCAGCGCCGCGCACACGGCGAAGACGAGCACGGCGATCCACCCCATGCTGTGCAAATCCTCGAGCGCCCAGTTGAAGATGATGATGGCGGGCGCCACGCCGAAATTGACGAAGTCGGCGAGGCTATCGAGCTCGGCGCCGAAGCGGGACGAGGCCTTGAGCAAGCGGGCGATGCGACCGTCGATGCCGTCGAGGAAGGCGGCGAAGACGAGCGCCGCGACGGCCAAGTCCCAGCGATGCTCGATCGCCATGCGGATGGCGGTAAGGCCCGCGCACAGCCCGAGCAGCGTGAAAATATTGGGAATGAGGACGCGCACCGGCACCTGGCCGCGACGCGCGAAAACGAGCTGGCGCGACTTGCGCTCCTCGCGTTCGGGATCAAAGGGCGGGAACATGCGGACTACAACCTCGATTGACTAACCTTGCGGCCCGATCGGCTCGGGCGCTGCTGCGCGGACGGCGAGCTCGGCCAGCACCGTCTCGCCGCCGATGGCCGTCTGCCCCACCGCGACGAGAGGCTTCGCGTCGGCCGGCAGATAGACATCGACGCGGCTGCCGAAGCGGATCAAGCCGATCCGGTCGCCCGCCCGCACGCTATCGCCCTCATTGACGAAAGTCACGATCCGCCGCGCAATGAGCCCGGCGATCAGCACGATGCCGACCCTGCCCCCCTCGGGGGTCCCGATCAGGAGCGCGCGGCGCTCATTTTCCTCGCTCGCCTTGTCGAGCTCGGCATTCAAGAATTTCCCCGGCACATAGGCGCTCTTGGTGATGCGGCCGGAGACCGGCGCGCGCACGATATGCACGTCGAAGATCGACAGGAACACCGAGATGCGGGTGAGCGGTTCGCCGCTCAAGGCAAATTCCCGCGGCGGGGGCGCCCGATCGAGCCCCACGATCTTGCCGTCGGCGGCGCTGACCACGAGCCCCGGTCGACTAGGCGTCACCCGGTC
The DNA here is from genome assembly GCA_963792045.1 of uncultured Alphaproteobacteria bacterium. Taxonomy (GTDB): domain Bacteria; phylum Pseudomonadota; class Alphaproteobacteria; order Rhizobiales; family Methyloligellaceae; genus Methyloceanibacter. The sequence goes on along the minus strand of CAWBUT010000011.1, from coordinate 240,796 downwards.
GGGATCGCGAAAGAAATAGACGCACCAAGCGGTGGCGATGGCGCCGAGCCATCCGAGCGGCGGCAGCACCAGGAACAGGAGCAAGGTCAGCAGACGCCAAGCCGAAGACGAACTTATATCCGTCGCGATGGATGGGGACGAGCGCGCCCGTCACGCTGTCGAAGATGTTGTGGCGATCGTTCATGTCACCTGCGCATTAATTGGAGGCAAGCGCCTCGTCCTCGAGCCGCTCGGCCGCCCGGGAAGGAAGCTCGGCATCCTGCTCCAGCACCTGGGCGAGCCGCTCGCGCGCCTCGTCCGCCTCGCGCTGGCGCGCCCACAGGCTGGCATAGAGCCCGCGCTTCGCCAGCAGCTCCAGATGCGTGCCCTGCTCGACGATCTCGCCATGGTCGAGCACGATGATGTTGTCGGCATGAACCACGGTGGAGAGCCGATGCGCGATCACGAGGGAGGTGCGCTCGCGCGCCACCCGCTCGAGCGCGTCCTGGATCTCCTTCTCGGTATGGCTGTCGAGCGCCGAGGTCGCCTCGTCCAGCATCAGGATCGGCGGCGCTTTGAGGATGGTGCGGGCGATGGCCACGCGCTGCTTCTCGCCGCCCGAGAGCTTCAGGCCCCGCTCGCCCACGAGCGCGTCGTAACCTTGCGGCAGTGTCATGATGAAATCGTCGATCTGGGCCAGCCGCGCGGCGTCGCGCACCTGCCGCACCGTCGCATCGGGCCGGCCATAGCGGATGTTGTATTCGATCGTGTCGTTGAACAGCACGGTGTCCTGCGGAACCATGCCGATGGCCGCGCGCAGCGAGCTTTGCGTCACGTCGCTGATATTCTGCCCGTCGATGAGCACGCGCCCTCCCGAGAGCTCGTAGAAGCGGAACAGGATGCGGGAGATGGTGGACTTGCCCGCGCCCGACGGCCCGACGATGGCCACCATCTTTCCGGCCGGCACCTCGAAGCTGATATTCTTCAGGATCTGCCGCTCCGGATCGTAGGCGAAGGAGACGTTCTCGAATTTGATCGCGCCCTTGTTCACCACCAGCGCCTTGGCGCCCGGCCGGTCGACGATCTCCGGCGGCTCGTGCAGCAGCACGAACATGGTCTCGATGTCGATCAGGCCCTGCTTGATCTCGCGATAGACCATGCCCATGAAATTGAGCGGCAGATAGAGCTGCATCAGGATCGCGTTGATCATGACGAAGTCGCCGATGGTGAGCACGCTATTGGCCACGTCGCGCGCGGCAAGCAGCATGCACATCACGGTGCCGGCGGTGAAGATGATCGCCTGGCCCGAATTGAGGAACCCGAGCGAGGTATAGGTGCGGATCGCGGCCTTCTCGTAGCGGGCCATGGAGGCGTCGAATCTCCGCGCCTCCAATTCCTCATTGCCGAAATATTTCACCGTCTCGTAATTGAGCAGGCTGTCGACCGCCTTGGAATGGGCCTCGCTGTCGGACTCGTTCATGTCGCGGCGGATGGCGATGCGCCGCTCGCTGGCCCAGAAGGTGAACCAGACATAGAGCCCCACCGTCGCCAGCACGACGACGACGTAGACCCAGCCGAAATAATAGGCGACGAGGCCCGAGATCATGACGAGCTCGACCGCCGTCGGAATCGAGTTGAGCACGGCCATGCGCACGATGGTGTCGACGCCGGTGATCCCGCGCTCGATGACGCGGTTCAAGCCCGCCGGTGCGGCGCTCCAGATGAAAGCGCAAGGACAGCGCGTGCAGATGCCGGAAGGTGCGCTTGGCGAGCTGGCGAACGGCGTTTTGCGCGACGACGGTGAACCAGATGTCGCGGAACTGGGCGAACACCACCATCATCACCCGCGCCACGCCATAGGCGATGATGAGGAAGACGGGGCTCGCCGCGAGCCCGATGGCGGTGATCTCTTTGCCGCTCGCCTCGCCGGTCAGGAGGTCGACGACCGTCTTATAGGCGATGGGCGCGACCAGCGTGATGGCCTTGGCCACCACCAGCGCCAACAGCGCAAAGACCACGCGCTGGCGCAAATCCGGGCGACCGGCGGGCCAGACATAGGGGAGCAGCTCGCGCAGCACGGTGATATGGCCGGTCCGCGCGGCCATCAGCGCATCGCTTCTCGTTTGAGGTAGCCGGTCTCGCATGGGATCGCTTTTCATCCGCGGATCAGCGCGGCAAAAAGGGCAGCGTCAAGGCGCTGCCCTTGATGGCGTAGATATAGGCGTGGCCGCCGCCCGCGCCAAGCAGGCCGGGGCCGGGAACGCCTCAATGCTTCGGAATCTGCACCGTCTGCTTCGGATAGATCCGGTTCGGATTGCGGATGTGCTTGCGGTTGTCGCGGTAGATCGTGACGTAATGCCAGCCGCCGCCGAAATAGCGCTCGGCCAGCGCCCACAGCGTGTCCCCGCGCCGGATGGTGTAGACATGCGGCCGGTGCTTCTTGTGGCGCATGGCCGGCTTGGCGGGCTGCCCGCTTTCCTCGGCGGCAGCCACTTGCGGTGCTGCGCCTCCCTCAGCCGTCGCGGTCGCCACGGGTGGAGCCCGGTTGCGGCGCCGCGGCCTGTTCTGCCGGAGCGGGCGTCGGTTCGGCTTCGGCCATCGGCGGCGTAGCTTCGGGCTTGGCGGCGCGGCTCCTCGGGCGCTGCCTTCTTCCGGCGACTTCGTTTCCTCCGACGAAGGCGGGCGCCGCTCCACGGCGACAGAGGTGCGGCCGACCACGACGCCGGTCGTCTTGTCGATGAGGTCGGCATTGAAGACATGCTGGCCGATCGGGAGCTCCCCCTCCTTCTCCATGCTGCCACGTGCCGTCATCGGCGATGATGAACTGACCAAAGGGCTGCTGGTCGAGATAAACGAGGACGTGAGCGCCGGGATCGCCGGTGCCGCTCAGCACGATCCTGCCGGCGCCCTTTTCTTCGAAGTCGACGGTCTTGATCCGGACTGGGGGACCTTTTCGCATCTCGCTCGGCGGTGACTCCTGCGATTGCGGCGCGGAGGCTCCTCCGCGGCGGCAGGCGGAACGACCGGCTCTGGCTCGGCCAGGGCCGTGGTGCGCGGATGGTTCCGGTTCGCTCGCAGGCTCGGTTTGCGCCGTGCTTTCCGGCGCGGGTTCCGGCGGCGGGGAGGCTTGGGCTTCTTCTTCCGGCGCAGGCGCCGCAGCGGCGGTCTCGGCAGGGGGTGTGCTTTCAGCTTGCGGCTCGGCCGCACCAGGCGTGGCCCCGGTCGCGTCTTCACTCGCCGGCGCAGGTTCCGGTGCCGTGACTGCCGGGCCCTTCGGGCGCCGGCAGAGCGGCGACCGCCTCTTTCTTGCCGACCGTAACGGGCACCGCTTGCTGCGAGGCGAGAAGACGGACGCCGTCCGGCGAGACGGATTGGAGCGACAGGGAATGGTCGCCGGCGGGAAGCGGCTTCTCCAGCACGACGGTCCAGGCTCCCTCCGCGTCGGCAGAGAGCGGACGCGATCTTGGCGCCCTGATCCTCGACATTGACCTGCCAGCCCGGCTCGGCGCGGCCGGCGAGCACGCCCTCGCCCGAAGGCTCGATGCGGACGACGTCGAAGCTCGGCACGGCAGTCGGGCCCTTCGCCTCGCTCTTCACCTCGGCTTGCGGCTTCGGCTGCTCCGGCATGGGCGCCGGGCCCTCGCTCCGCGCCACGCCCCCGGCCGAGGGCGGCGCTTCGTGCTGCTGCCGATAGACATAGAGTCCCGCCGCGGCGACGCCGACGATGACGACCAGGGCGGCGATCATTGCAACGACTTTACTGCCGATCATATCCACTCCTCTGACGCGACCTCCCATAGAGCGCGCTCTTTGGGGCTTGGGCCGAAAGGCCATCGTGCCCCAGTATCGTTGGGGCAACCTAACGATCCGTCACGGCCCTGCCAACCCGGTTGATCGCCGCGCCTCGTTTCTTGACGGGCGCTTAGGCCCAATGCCAGATGGGCCGATGCAAAAGAGCTCAACCATCCAAAATATCTGCGTTTATTGCGGCTCGGGCTCGGGCCGGAATCCGGCCTACGCCGAGGCCGCGCGCGCCTTCGGCCGCCTCCTGGCCGAGAACCATATCGGCCTCGTCTATGGCGGCGGCAGTCTCGGGCTCATGGGCGAGATCGCCCATTCCGTGCTCCACCATGGCGGCTACGTCACCGGCATCATTCCCGGGCTTCTTGAGCGAGCGCGAGCACATGCTGGTCGAGGCGCAAGAGCTCATCGTGGTGGAGGACATGCATCAGCGGAAGCAGCTGATGTTCGCCAAGTCCGACGCCTTCGTGGCGCTGCCCGGCGGTCTCGGCACGCTGGAGGAATTCGTCGAGCAGCTCACCTGGTCCCAACTCGGCCGCCATGCGAGGCCCATCGTGCTCGCCAATATTGACGGTTTCTGGGACCCGCTCCTCGCTTTGTTCGAAAGGATGAAGGCCGAGGGCTTTATCCGCAAGGGGCTCGACCTGCATCTCCAGACCGTCCCCCGCATCGACGACATCATCCCGGCGATTGCGCGCGCGCTTACCCCCCGCGCCGAGGAAGGCGAGAAGCGCGCCGAAGACCACCTCGCCGCCAAATTCTAATTGGGCGCGGGCGCGCCGTCGCGGATCAGCTTGTAATTGATGGAATCGATGAGCGCCTCGAAGGAGGCATCGACGATATTGGGCGAGACGCCCACGGTGAACCAGCGGTTCCCCTCCCCGTCGCGGCTCTCGATCAGGACGCGCGTGGTGGCGTCGGTGCCCCCGGTGAGGATGCGCACCTTGTAGTCGACGAGCTCGAGGTCGGAGATATAGCTCTGATAGGGCCCGAGATCCTTCCGCAGCGCCGTGTCGAGCGCATTGACCGGGCCGTTGCCCTCGCCCACCGACAGCACGGTCTCGCCGTCGATGCGCACCTTGACCGTCGCCTCCGACACGGTGACGAGATCGCCGACCGCGTTGTGCCGCCGCTCCACCATGACGCGGAAGGAATCGACCTCGAAGAAATGCGGCACGTTGCCGAGCATGCGGCGGGCGAGCAGCTCGAACGACGCGTCCGCCGCCTCATAGGCATAGCCCGCGGCCTCGCGCTCCTTCACCTCGTCGAGCAGCCGGGCGATGCGCGGATCGTCCTTCGGCGTGACGATGCCGATGCGCTCGAGCTCGGCGAGGATGTTGGAGCGGCCCGCCTGATCCGAGACGAGCATCTTGCGCCGGTTGCCCACCGCCTCCGGCGGAACGTGCTCATAGGTGCGCGGGTCCTTCTGCACGGCGGAGACATGGATGCCGCCTTTATGGGCGAAGGCCGACTCGCCCACATAGGGCGCGTTCCGGTCGGGCGCGCGGTTCAGGATCTCGTCGAGAATGCGCGAGGCGTGGGTGAGCGTGCGCAGCTTCTCCGGCGTCACCCCGGTCTCGAAGCGGTCGGCATAGTCCGACTTCAGCATCAGCGTCGGGATGATGGAGGTGAGGTTGGCATTGCCGCAGCGCTCGCCGAGCCCGTTCAGCGTGCCTTGGATCTGGCGCGCGCCCGCGCGCACGGCGGCGAGCGAATTGGCCACGCCATTGTCGGTGTCGTTATGCACATGGATGCCGAGATGGTCGCCGGGGATATGCTTCGCCACCTCGGTGACGATGGCTTCGATCTCCTCCGGCAGCGTGCCGCCATTGGTGTCGCACAGCACGACCCAGCGCGCGCCGGCCTCATACGCCGTCTTGGCGCAGAGCAGCGCGTAACCGGGATTGGCCTTGTAGCCGTCGAAGAAATGCTCGCAATCGACGAGCGCCTCGCGGCCCGCACCCACCACCGCCTCGACCGACTCCTTGATGCCGGCGATGTTCTCCTCATTGGAGATGCCGAGCGCCACGTCGACATGGAAGTCCCAAGCTTTGGCCACGAGCGTGATGGCGCGCGCCTGCGCGGCGAGCACCGCCTGGAAGCCCGGATCGTTGGCGATGGAGCGCCCCGGCCGCTTGGTCATGCCGAACGCGGTGAGCGTGGCATGCCCGAGCGAATGCGGCTCGGCGAAGAGGCGCGTGTCGGTCGGGTTGGCGCCGGGATAGCCCCCCTCGATATAGTCGATCCCGAGCGCATCGAGCTCGCCCGCGATCAGCGCCTTGTCCTCGAGCGAGAAATCGACGCCATGGGTCTGCGCGCCGTCGCGCAGCGTCGTGTCGTAAAGATAGAGCCGTTCGCGTGCCATGTCGTTTCTCTACACCACGCCGAAGATGAAATGCAGTGCAAGCAGCACCGCCAGCACGAGGATGACGAGCTTGATGACGAAATAGACGCCGTGCGAGCCTTTGAACGGCGCGTCCTTGAGGAAACGGATCGTCATCGCGCCATCTCCCAGGTGGTGCCTTCGGGGCTGTCCTTCAACACGATACCCATGGCCTCAAGCTCGTCGCGGATGCGATCGGCCTCCTTGAAGTCTTTGGCCGCGCGCGCGGCGTTGCGCGCGTGACAATCATCGCTCCGAATACCGCTTACCGCTTCGGCGCTCGAACCACCTCGCGCTGTTACCCACAGCGGACGCCCTTCTTCCGATCTTCGCGCGCTCGCCCGAGAAGCCCAAGAAACCCAGCGCCGCACGCAGGCCCGCATATTTGCCGGCGCTGTGAAGCTTGTGCATCTCGGCGATGGCCTTGGGCGTGTTGAGATCGTCGGACAGCGCATCGAGCACGGGGCCGGGAATACCGCCCTCGCCCGCATGGCGCTCGAGATCGCCATACCACTCCCACAATGTCTTGTGCGCCTCGTCGAGACTGACCGCCGTCCAGTCGAGCGGCTGGCGGTAATGCGTCCGCAGCATGTTGAAGCGAACCGCTTCGCCGGGCCAGGCATAGCCTTCCCAGCCCGTCAAAAGCTGATGGATGGTGACGAAATTGCCGAGGCTCTTCGCCATCTTCTCCCCCTCCACCTGGAGGAAGCCGTTATGCATCCAGACATTCGCCATGAATTTCGTGCCGTTGGCGCAGCGCGACTGCGCGATCTCGTTCTCATGATGCGGAAAGACGAGGTCGATGCCGCCGCCATGGATGTCGAAGGTCGTCCCGAGATGGGCGGCCGCCATGGCCGAGCATTCGATATGCCAGCCGGGGCGGCCCGGGTACTTTTATGCCCGCGGGCGACGGCCATGACGGCTCGCCCGGCTTGGACGGCTTCCACAGCACGAAGTCCATGGGATCGCGCTTGAACGGCGCCACCTCGACGCGGGCGCCCGCGATCATCTCGTCGAGCGAGCGGCCCGAGAGCTTGCCGTAATCCTTCATCGCGGCGACATGGAAGAGGACGTGGTCCTCCGCCACATAGGCGCAGCCGTTCTTCACCAGCGCCTCGATCATCGCCTTCATCTGCGCGATATGCTCGGTCGCCCGCGGCTCGACCGTCGGGCGCAAGCAGCCGAGCGCGTCGACATCTGCGTGGAACTGGGCTTCGGTCTTCTCGGTGACCTTGCGGATCGCCTCGTTCAGCGGCAGGTCGGGATAATCTTGCGCCGCGCGCGCATTGATCTTGTCGTCCACGTCGGTGATGTTGCGCACATAGGTGACGTGCTCGGCGCCATAGAGATGCCGCAAGAGGCGGAACAGCACGTCGAAGACGATGACCGGCCGGGCATTGCCGATATGGGCGAAGTCGTAGACCGTCGGCCCGCACACATAGACGCGCACATTTTGCGCGTCCAAGGGCCGGAACGGCTCCTTCTTGCGGGTGAGCGTGTTGTAAAGCTTCAACGTCACGAACGAGCCCCTTTGGCTGCCGGCCGGCGGGCGTTCGGTTCTCTAGTTTCGCGGAAGATTATGAAAGGTAAAGGGAGAACGACCCGGCCAGCTGTTGCTAGCCTGGAATGATGCCGCAGAAAGTCATAAGGATCGGTTGCATCAACATGGGCTGGTTATGGCGGTAAACCGGAAAAGGGTCAAGCACAGCATCTTCACAGCATCTTATTGATGCCGCATTGACCGCCAAACTGAGGGGCGCATAATGCCCCACCTGCCGCCACGGGGAGATCGGAGAGTGAGCGCCCAAAAGGGGTTCCAGCGTCGGCTTTTCGCGCCCGCGCGCTTGGCGAGCGGCCACAAGCGTGGCGCGCTTGGCCTCCTCTGCGCCGGCGTGGTCGCAGGCGCCGCCGGCCTCGCGCTCGCCCAGCCGATGAGCGATCAGCAGATCCGCTGCATGCAGCTGCAGCAGGAGCTCTCCGCCCAGAGCGGCGGTGGCGGCGGCCGCGATGCCTTGCCCGGGATCGAGAAGCAAATCCAAGACACCAATCGCGTCTATCAAGGCACGCGAGCGGCCATGGAGGATGCGGGCTGCTATGAGAGTTTCTTCATTTTTGGGCGCGGGCTGGTGCGCAGTCCGAAATGCCTGCAGATGAGCGCCCGTATGGAGGATGCGAGCCGCCAGCTCGATCAGCTGCAGCAGCAGCGCCAGGCGATCCTCGGCGGCGGCGGCAACCGTCGCCGGCAGGCCGAGCTGCAGGATGCGCTCGCCCGCAGCGGATGCAACGGCCAGGTCCCCCAGCAGGCGGCGCGTCAGCGCGGCGGCGGGGGCGGCTTGTTCGATTGGTTCGGCGGCGGCGGCGGCCAGGAGGTCGAGCCCGGAAGTCGACACGTCGATCTCGCGCAGCATCAACCCGAATGCGCCCTATCGCACCGTCTGCGTCCGGCTGTGCGACGGCTTCTTCTATCCGGTCAGCTATTCCACCTATGCCAGCCGCTTCTCCCAGGACGCAACGCAGTGCCAGCAGAATTGCGCCGCGCCGGCCGAGCTTTACGTCTATCGCAACCCCGGCCAGGAGATCGAGCAGGCCATCTCGCTGAACGGCGCGCCCTATAAGGACCTGCCGGTGGCCTTCAAGTACCGCAAATCGTACACGGCCGGCTGCTCCTGCAAGGAAGCGGAGTACAATCCGACCGAGATCGAGCAGGCGAATAAGAAGGCCGAAGCCACGCCGCCGGCAAAAGGTGGCGCCAAGGTCGCGGCGAAGAAGGCCGCGGCGCCTGCGGCGCCCGAGGCCGCATCAGGCCCGCCACCTCAAATCGACATTGATGTCACCGGCGCGACCCCTGCCGAGCCGGCCAAGACCGAGGCGGCGGCAGAAGCCCAGCCGGCACCCGCGCCGCCTGCTCAACCTGCCGAGGCTCGCGGCCCCGGCAGCGCCCGCCGGGCCGCAAACGAGCGTCGCCAAGACGAAGACGCCCGCGCCGCACTAGCACTCATTCAGGCGGTCTTCCCTTCAAGCCGCGCCGCGGCCCGTGCCCGTCCGATGAAGGGCAAGAGCGCCTTGAGCTCCGGCCCGTGCTCGCGGCCGGTGAGCGCAAGGCGCAAAGGTCCGAACAGAGCCTTGCCCTTGGCGCCGGTCGCCTCCTTGACCGCCGACGACCAGACGTTCCAGGTGGTGCCGTCCCAAGGCTCCGGCGGCAGGAGCTTGGCCGCCTCGCGGCAGAGCGGGGCATCGGCCATCACCGGCTCCAGCGTCCCGCTCACCACCTGCCACCAGGGACCCGCATCGGCGAGCGTCGCGAGATTGGAGCGCACCGCCTCCCAGAAAGCGGCACCGCCTCCCACGCCCATGGCAGCCAAGCGCTCCGCCACGGCGTCATAAGGCAGCGCATGTAAGAGCCGCGCATTGAGCAGCCGCAGCTCATGGGGATCGAACCGCGCCGGCGCCCGCGACAGCTTGGCGAAGGCGAAGGCGCCCGCGAGCTCGTCGAGGCTCATATGCGGCGCGACGGGGTCGGAGGTGCCGATGGTCGCGGCATAGCCTGCCACCGCCAGCGGCTCGAGCCCCTCCTCGCGCAAGGCCTGGATCGACAGCGCCCGTTCGCGCTTCGACAGCGCCTCGCCTTCGGCGCCGACGAGAAGATTGTGATGGCCGAAAGCGGGAGGCGCCGCGCCCAAGGCCTCGAACAGCTGGATCTGCGGGGCGGTATTGGCGACGTGGTCCTCGCCGCGGATGACATGGGTGATGCCGAGCTCGACGTCGTCCACCACGGAGGGCAGCGTGTAGAGATAGGTGCCGTCGGCGCGCACGAGCACGGGGTCCGACAGCGACGCCGCATCCACATGCTGCTCGCCGCGCACGAGGTCGTCCCACACGACGTCGCGCAATTCGAGCCGGAAGCGCCAATGAGGGCGGCGCCCCTCCGCCTCGAGCTTCGCCCGATCGGCTTGGGTGAGCTTGAGCGCGGCGCGGTCATAGACGGGCGGCTTACCGCGCGCGAGCTGGCGCTTGCGCTTCAGCTCCAGCTCGTCCTGCGTCTCATAGGCGGGATAGAGACGCCCCGCCTCCTTCAGCCGCTCGACCGCCGCGGCGTAGCGGTCGAAGCGATCGGACTGCCTGACCTCGCTGTCCCATTCAAGACCGAGCCACGCCAGATCCTCGCGGATGCCGGCGGCGAATTCCGCCGTCGAGCGCTCGGCGTCCGTATCGTCGAGCCGGAGCAGGAAGCGCCCGCCTTCTTTATGCGCGAACATCCAATTGAGGAGCGCGGTGCGGATATTGCCGGCATGGAGCCGCCCCGTCGGGCTCGGCGCGAAGCGGACCGTGACCTTCATCTCACAGCCGCTCGCGGAATTTGTTGGTGATGGGATAGCGGCGGTCGCGGCCGAAATTCTTCTGCGTGATCTTGACGCCGGGCGCCGCCTGCCGCCGCTTATACTCGGCGAGATAGAGCATGCGCTCGACCTTCTTCACCAGTTCCGGCGCATGGCCCCGCGCCACGATCTCCGGCAGCGGCATTTCGAGCTCGACCAGGCAATTGAGAATGTCGTCGAGCACATCGTAGGGCGGCAGCGTGTCCTGATCGCGCTGGCCGGGTTTGAGCTCGGCAGTCGGCGCCTTGGTCAGGATGTTCTCCGGAACGACGATGGCCTCGGGCCCGAGGCACCCCTTGGGGCGCGCGGCGTTGCGGTAGCGCGCGAGCGCATAGACCTGGGTCTTGTACAAATCCTTGATCGGGTTGAAGCCGCCATTCATGTCGCCATAGATGGTGGCATAGCCGACCGACACCTCGGATTTGTTGCCGGTGGTGAGCACCATCGGCCCGAACTTGTTGGAGAGCGCCATGAGCAGCGTGCCGCGCGCCCGGCTCTGCAAATTCTCCTCGGTCGGTCCGGGCGCGGTCCCGGCAAAAATGCCGGCAAGCGCTCCATTGAGCCCGTCGACCGCGGGCGCGATGGGCAAGATGTCGTAGCGCACGCCGAGGATTTCGGCGCAGGCTGCCGCGTCGTTCAGGCTCTCATTGCTGGTGTAGCGGTAAGGGAGCATGACGCAATGCACGCGCTTGGCCCCCAGCGCATCCACGGCCATCGCCGCGCACAAGGCCGAGTCGATGCCGCCGGAGAGCCCGAGCACCACGCCGGGAAATCCGTTCTTGTCCACATAGTCGCGCAAGCCCGTGACGCAGGCGAGATAATTGGCGGCGTCCCCCTGCTCGACCTCGACGATCGTGCCCGGCATGCAGCGCCAGCGCTTCCCCTCACGCTGCCATTCGGTGATGCCCACCGTCTCCTCCCAGGCCGGCATCTGCACGGCGAGCCTGCCGTCGCCATTGATCACGAAGGAGGCGCCGTCGAAGACGAGCTCGTCCTGGCCGCCCACCTGATTGACGTAGGCGATCGGCAACCCTGTCTCCGCTACGCGCGCCCGCGCCACCTCGTAGCGCTGGCCCTGCTTCTCCCTCCAATAGGGCGAGCCGTTCGGCACGATAAGGAGTTCCGCGCCTCGCTTGGCGAGCGCGGCGCAAACCTCCTCGCTCCAGATGTCCTCGCAGACCGGCACGCCGATGGACAGACCGCGCACAGGGATGGGTTCGGGCAGCGGCCCCGCCGCGAAGACCCGCTTCTCGTCGAACACGCCGTAATTGGGCAGGTTGTTCTTATACCGGACGGCCTCGATGCGGCCTTGATCCAGCAAGGCCACGGCGTTGTAGACGAAGAGTCCATCCGCCCACGGCAACCCCAGCAGCACGGCGGGACCGCCGTCCTTGGTCTCGCGGGCGAGCGCCTCACATGCCTCGCGCGCCGCCTTCTGCAAGGCCGGCTTGAGCACCAAATCCTCTATTGGATAGCCGGTGAGGAACAATTCGGTGAAGGCGACGAGATCGGCGCCCTGCGCGGCCGCTTCGGCCCGCGCCGCGCGCACTTTGCCGGCATTGCCGTCAATGTCGCCCACGACGGGGTTCAGTTGCGCGAGCGCCAGCTTGAAGCTGTCTCTGATCTCTTTCGGCATGTGCGGAACTTAGTGGCAGACGTCACACTGGCAAGCGGCCGAGGAGGCAGACGCGCGGGCCTACTCTCCGGCCGCGATGGAGATTTCGGGCTCGGGCCGCCCCTCACGCTCCCGCTTCAGCCGCTCGGCGACGATGAAGGCGAGCTCGAGCGACTGGTCGGCATTGAGCCGCGGGTCGCAATGGGTGTGGTAGCGGTCGGAGAGGTCCGTCTCGCTGACGGCCTTCGCCCCGCCCACGCATTCGGTCACGTTCTGGCCGGTCATCTCGACATGCAACCCGCCCGCATGCGTCCCCTCGCTGCGGTGGATGTCGAAGAAGGCTTCCACCTCCCGCAAGATCAGATCGAAGGGGCGCGTCTTGTAGCCGCCCGCGGCCTTGATGGTGTTGCCGTGCATGGGATCGCACGCCCACACGATCGCTCTTGCCCTCGCGCTCCACCGCGCGGATCAGCGCCGGCAGATGCTTGCCGACCTTGTCCGCGCCGAAGCGGCAGATGAGCGTGAGGCGCCCGGGCTCGTTGGCGGGATTGAGCACGTCGATCAGCTTGAGCAGCTCGTCCGCGCCAAGGCTCGGACCGATCTTGGCGCCGATCGGATTCTTGATGCCGCGCAGATATTCGATATGGGCGTGGTCGAGCTCCCGCGTGCGATCCCCGGCCCAGAGGAAATGGCCCGAGGTCGCGTACCAATCGCCCGAGGTGGAAATCGACGCGCGTGAACGACTGCTCATAGCCGAGCAGCAGCGCCTCGTGGCTGGTATAGACGCTGGTTGAGCGGAGCTGCGGCGTGTTCTCCGGCGCGAGCCCGCAGGCGCGCATGAAGCGCAAGCATTCGGCGATGCGCTCGGCGAGCTCCTGATAGCGATGCCCGGCCGGGCTGTCCTTGACGAAGCCCAAATTCCAGCGATGCACATGATCGAGATTGGCGTAGCCGCCTTGGGCGAAGGCGCGCAACAGATTGAGCGTGGCGGCGGACTGCCGGTAGGCCATCAGCATGCGCTGCGGGTCGGGGACGCGAGCCGCTTCGGTGAACTCGATGCCGTTGATGATGTCGCCGCGATAGCTCGGCAGCTCCTTGCCGTTCTGGACTTCGGTGGGCGCGGAGCGGGGTTTGGCGAATTGGCCGGCGATGCGTCCGAGCTTCACCACCGGCGAGCCGCCGGCATAAGTGAGCACGACCGCCATCTGCAACAGCACGCGGAAGAAGTCGCGGATTGAGTCGGCGCGGTGCTCGGCGAAGCTTTCGGCGCAATCTCCCCCCTGCAACAGGAACGCCTCGCCGCCTGCCACCCGCGCGAGCTCGGCCTTCAGCTGCCGCGCCTCGCCGGCAAAGACGAGCGGCGGGAAGGTGGCGAGCTGCTGCTCGACCTGATCGAGCGCGGTCTTGTCCGGATAGACCGGGGCCTGATCGATCGGCTTCGACCGCCAGCTGTCCGGGGCCCAACGCGGTGCCATGGGATAGGCTCTCCTTGAAAAGTCCACGCTATATAGGCGCTTCACGCCGAACTGGCTAGCACGAGCCCGTTAAAGACTGATGCCCAATCGCGGCAGCACCCAGAGGGAGAGCAGATAGAGGCCAATGGTCAGCAGACAGGACGCGCCCATGGCGAGCCAAAAGCCGACGCCCATGCGCAGCAGCGCGGCCAAGACGAGAAACATCGGCAAGGTCGGCAGCACGAGCCAGAACGTGCCTTGGGACAGCGCCGCGATGCGCGTCGGATCCCCCGTATCGCGCCAGAGCCAGACCATGGCGAGTATCGAGATGAGCGGCAGCGACACGATCAGCGCGCCGTAGGTCGGGCTGCGGCGGGCGATCTCCGATGCCGCCGCGATGAGGATTCCCGAAAGCGCAGCCTTGGCGAACAAATAAAGCATGTGTTCATCCTCCCGGGCCCGAGGATAGCACGCCCGCGCCGGCTGACAGGGAGCGAGCCTTGCCCGCTGCCACCGCCCGTGCCACATAGCCGCCCAGCTACATCGCCGCTAACAGGAGCGTCCCGTGGACCCTCGGCATCTCGAGCACGGCCATAACCCGCGGGAGATCGCCAAACGCCTCAAAGAAGGCCCGCGCGTCAGCTATCTGCGCGACTGGGTCTATGGCGGCATCGACGGCACCGTCACAACTTTCGCCGTGGTGGCGGGCGTGGTGGGCGCGGAGCTGTCCACCAAGGCCTTGCTAATTCTCGGCGCCGCCAACCTCTTCGCCGACGGCTTCTCCATGGCCGCCGCCAACTTCACCGGCACCAAGGCCGAGATCGAGGAATATGAGCATGTGCGCCGCATGGAGGAGCGCCATGTCAGGCTCGCCCCGGAAGGCGAGCGCGAGGAGGTTCGGCAAATCTTTCAGGCCAAGGGCTTCGAGGGCGAAGCGCTGGCAAGCGCCGTCGATGTGATCACCAAGCAGCACGACCGCTGGATCGAGACCATGATGACCGAGGAGCACGGCCTGCCGCCCATCAGCCGCGCGCCGGCCAAGGCGGCGCTGCTCACCTTCCTCGCCTTCATTGTCTGCGGCTCGATCCCGTTGCTCCCCTTCATTCTCGGCCTTCCCGCCACGATCTGGGCCTCCACGCTGATGACCGGGCTCACTTTCTTCTCCATCGGCTCGCTGCGCAGCTTCTGGTCGCCGGCGCCCTGGTGGAAGGCCGGGCTCGAAACCTTCCTCATCGGCATCACCGCGGCGGCCACGGCCTATCTCGTCGGCTTGGTCCTCGGCCGGCATCGTCTCGTAAGCGCGCGCGAACCCGGCTACCCGCTCTCCTCCAGCTGTGCCACCATTGCGCCGCCATGGCCATCCGCGAACCAAGCTTCACCATCGGCATCGAGGAAGAGTATCTCCTCGTCGACAAGGAGACCCGCGACCTCGCGCCCGAGCCGCCTCCCGCGCTGCTCGCCAAATGCGAGGAGGCGCTGCGCGGCCAGGTGAGCCCCGAATTCCTGCGCTCGCAGATCGAGGTCGGCACCCGCGTCTGCCACTCGGTGCAGGAGGCTCGCGCCGATCTCGTCCATTTGCGCGGCACGGTCGCCACCATCGCCGATGAGTTCGGCCTTGCCCCCATCGCCGCCTCCACCCACCCCTTCGCCAAATGGTGGACCCAGCAGCACACCGACAAGGAGCGCTACAACCTTCTCGCCGAGGACTTGCAGCAGGTGGCGCGGCGGCTCGTCATTTGCGGCATGCACGTCCATGTCGGCATCGAGGACGACGATCTGCGCATCGATATGCTTGAGCCAGGCCGCTTATTTCCTCCCCCATCTGCTCGCGCTCTCCACCTCCTCGCCCTTTTGGCAGGGCTATGCCACCGGCCTCAAATCCTACCGCCTGTCGGTGTTCGACGAGCTGCCGCGCACCGGCATGCCCTCGCAATTCGGCAGCTATTCGGAATATGCGCGCACCATCGAGCTCCTGGTCAATGCGGGGCTGATCGAGGACGCGACCAAGATCTGGTGGGATTTGCGCCTGTCGGCGCGCTTCCCCACGCTCGAGATGCGCATCACCGATGTCTGTCCGCTGCTCGAGGACAGCATCGCCATCGCCGCGCTGTTCCGCTGCATCTGCCGCATGCTCTATCGCTTGCGCCGGCAGAACCAGCGCTGGCGCTACTACCCGCCCTTCCTCGTGAACGAGAACCGCTGGCGCGCGCAGCGCTACGGCATCGAGCAGGGGCTCGTCGATTTCGGCAAGGGCGTGGTGGTCCCCTTCCCGACCTTGCTCGAGGAGCTGTTCGACCTCGTCGCCGAGGATGCCGCCTATTTCGGCTGCGTCGCCGAAATGGCGCATGCGCGCACGATCCTGGCGCGCGGCACGAGCGCCGACCGTCAGCTCGCCCGCTACGATGCGGTGAAGAAGCTCGGCGGCAGCGAGCAGGCGGCGCTCGTCGCCGTGGTCGACGGCATCATCGAGGAGACGGTGACGGTGCCCGCGTCCCGCACCGTCATTCCGGCGAAAGCCGGAATCCAGAGCGGCTAGCTCGTACCTACTTCCTGGATCCTTGCGCCGGGATGACGAGACTTCTACAGCGTCACGCCCATGCCGCCGTCGACATGGAGCCCGGCACCGGTGATATAGGCCGCCTCGTCGGAAGCGAGGAACAGCGCCGCATTGGCGATGTCCTGCGGCGTGCCGAAGCGCCGGAGCGGCGTCTGGGTGAGCAGCGCCTTGGCGATCGCCGGATTTGACAGATAGCGGCCGATCAGCGCCGTCTCCACATAGCCCGGGCAGAGATGATTCACGCGGATGCCGTAGGGCGCATATTCGACCGCGAGGCTCCGCGACAGCGCCGCCACCGCCCCCTTGGTCGCCGAATAGACCGCCATCTGCCGCGTATGCTTGGTCGCCATGACCGAGGAGAGGTTGATCACCGAGGCGTTGCCCGAGGCCTTGAGCAGCGCGAAGGCCTCGCGCGCGCAGCGCACGGTGCCGTCGAGATTGACCTGCCAGACCTTGTCCCAGGCCTCGTCGCTGAGATGACGGAAATCGGCGCGCTCGCCCACGCCCGCATTGTTGACGAGCACGTCGAGGCGGCCGAAGGCCTCGCCGATGCTCGCCATCAGCGCCTTCACCTCTTCGGTGCTGGTGATGTCGGTCACCTGCGCACCCGCCGAGCCATTGCTCCTGGTGATGGTCTCGGCCACGGCCCGCGCCGCCTCGCCGTCGCGATCGGCGATGACCACATGCGCTCCCTCGCGCGCGAAGGTCTCGGCGATGG
This sequence comes from uncultured Alphaproteobacteria bacterium, assembly GCA_963792045.1. Lineage (GTDB taxonomy): Bacteria > Pseudomonadota > Alphaproteobacteria > Rhizobiales > Methyloligellaceae > Methyloceanibacter. The sequence goes on along the minus strand of CAWBUT010000011.1, from coordinate 223,913 downwards.
CGCGGCCGATGCCGGCCGCCCCGCCGGTGACGAGCGCGACCTTGTCCTCAAGCCGCCGCATCGGACCCGGCCATCGGTGTCGGCGCTTCCCATTTGTGCCGCAACGTCACGAGCTCCTCGCCCGCGCTTGGATGCAGCGGCATGGTCGCATCGAATTGCGCCTTGGTGACGCCGAGCCGCATGGAAATCGCGGCCATTTGCACGATCTCGGCGGCGTCCGGCCCGAGCACATGGCAGCCAAGCACCCTGTCCGACGCCATATCGACGACGAGCTTCATCAGCATTTTCTCGTCGCGCCCGGCGAGCGTGTATTTGAGCGGCTTGAACGAGATCTTGTAGACGTCGACCACATGGCCCATCTCCCGCGCCTGCTCCTCCGACAGGCCGACGGTGCCCATTTCCGGATCCGAGAACACGGCGGTCGGGATCGTGGTGTGATCGACCGGGGTGGGCTTGTCGTTGAACACGGTCTCGGCGAAGGCGGTCGCCTCATGGATCGCGACCGGCGTCAAATTCACCCGGTCGGTCACGTCGCCCACGGCGTAGATGTTGTCCACCGAGGAGCGCGAATATTCGTTCACCACGACATGGCCGTTCCAGCCGAGCTCGACGCCGGCCTCCTGCAAGCCGAGCCCCATGGTATTGGGAAGCCGACCGGTTGCGGCCATCACCAGATCGGCCAGGAGGCTGTCGCCGCGCTTGAAATGGACGCGATAGCCTTGCGCCTCCTTGTCGATGCGGTCGATATCGGTATCGATGCGGATGTCGATCCCGCGCTTGCGCATGGTTTCCGCCAGCGCGTCGCGCAGATCGCCGTCGAAATTGCGCAACACCTGGTCGCCGCGATGGATCACGCTGACCTTGACGCCAAGCCCGGCGAAGATCGAGGCAAACTCCATGCCGATATAGCCGGCCCCGACGATGCAGATGCTCGCCGGCAATTGCTCGAGCTGAAAGCACTCGTTGGAGCTGATGAAGTGCTCGGAGCCGGGGAGCTTGGGGATCATCGGGTGGCCGCCGGTGGCGATCAGGATGGTCTTGGCGCGAATCGGCGCGTCGCGGTTGGCGATCCTCACCGTATGGCGATCCTCGAGCTTGGCGCGGGCAAGCACGAGATCGACGCCGGCCTTCTCGAGCGTTCTTGTATAGACGCCGTTCAGCCGGTCGACCTCGCGCCTGACATTGCCGATCAGGGTCGGCCAATCGAAGCGTAGCGTCTCGCAGCGTCCAGCCGAAGGCGGCTGCGTCGGCGAAACTCGCGGCATAGCGGCTGCCATAGACGAGCAGCTTCTTCGGCACGCAGCCGCGGATCACGCAGGTGCCCCCGACGCGATATTCCTCGGCGATGCCGACTTTGGCGCCGAGCTCGGCCGCGAGCCGGCTCGCGCGCACCCCGCCCGAGCCCGCGCCGATAACGAACAGGTCGAAATCGTTTCCGCTCACGCTAGGCTCCCGCTCTCTCTGATTCACGGACTCACGGCTTGATGCCTCACCTCCCTCACTCTGGCCGCTCCAACAGCCTCACGCCTGCCTCACCCGCAAGGATCGCCCCATCGGCGATGCCGAGGAAGAGGCCGTGCTCCACGACGCCCGGCACGCGCTTCAGCGCGAAGGCGAGCACCTCGGGCTCCGGAATGCGGCCGAAGGCGCAATCGAGGATGAGGTTGCCCTCATCGCTGACGAAGGGCTCGCCGCTCTTGTCGCGGCGGAGCGCGATCTCGCCCTCGCAGCCGGCCTGCGCGGCGATCGCCTCGACCAACCTTAGCGTGGAAGCGACGCCGAAGCGCACCACCTCGACGGGAAGCGGAAACCGCCCGAGCGTCTCCACGAATTTGCTCGTATCGGCGATGACCACCATCTTGTCCGAGGCCGTCGCCACGATCTTCTCCCTGAGCAGCGCGCCGCCGCCGCCCTTGATCAGGCGGAGCTGATCGTCGATCTCGTCGGCGCCGTCGATGGTGAGGTGCAGATGCGGCGTCTCGTCGAGCGTGGTCAGCGGAATGCCAAGCCGCATGGCTTGCGCGCGGGTGGCCTCGGAGGTCGGCACGCAGAGCACCTGCAAACCCTGGGCGACCCTCTGCCCGAGCGCCGCGACGAAGCGGGCCGCCGTGGAGCCGGTGCCGAGCCCGAGCCGCATGCCGTCCTGGACGAGATCGAGCGCGCGCAGCGCGGCGCTCTCCTTGAGATCGTCAGCCGTGAGCACCGCTCCCTCCAGGATCAGGCCTTCAGGATTCAAGTCCACCCATGAGGATGTACTTCAACTCGAGAAATTCCTCGATACCATGATGGGAGCCCTCCCGGCCAAGGCCCGATTGCTTGACGCCGCCAAAAGGCGCGAGCTCGGTTGAAATGACCCCCTCATTGACCCCCACAATGCCGTATTCCAGCGCCTCGGCCACGCGAAAGGCGCGGGCGAGATCGCGGGTATAGAGATAGGCCGCAAGCCCGAAGGGCGTGCCGTTGGCGATGGCGATGGCTTCCGCCTCGTCGCCGAAGCGGAACAGCGGCGCCACGGGGCCGAAGGTCTCCTCCTGCGCGAGCTGCATGGCCGGCGTCACATCGATGAGCACCGTCGGCTCGTAGAAGGTGCCGCCAAGCGCGTGGCGCTTGCCGCCCACCATCACGCGCGCGCCATGCGCGACGGCATCCCGCACATGGGCCTCGACCTTGGCGATAGCGGCGGCATTGATCAACGGCCCCTGCGTCACGCCTGGCTTGGTCCCCTCCCCCACCACGAGCTTGCTCGCCTCGGCGGCAAGCCGCTCGGCGAAGCGATCATAGATCGCGTCCTGCACCAGAATGCGGTTGGCGCAAACGCAGGTCTGGCCGGAGTTGCGATATTTGGAGGCGAGCGCGCCCGCGATCGCCGCGTCGAGATCGGCGTCGTCGAACACGATGAAGGGCGCGTTGCCCCCGAGCTCGAGCGAAAGCTTCTTCACCGTGTCCGCGGCCTGCGCGCATGAGCAGCTTGCCCACCTCGGTCGAGCCGGTGAAGGTGATCATGCGCACGAGCGGATTGGCGGTGAGCTCGCCGCCGATGCTCGACGGCATCGCCGGTGACGACGTTGAGCACCCCCGGCGGAAAGCCCTGCGCGCATGCCGAGCTCGGCCAGAGCCAGCGCCGAAAGCGGCGTCTCCGGCGCGGGCTTGACCACCACGGTGCAGCCGGCGGCGAGCGCGGGCGAAATCTTGCGCGTGATCATGGCGAGCGGGAAGTTCCACGGCGTGATGGCGCCGCACCACGCCGACCGGCTGCTTGATCACGAGGATGCGGCCGCTTTGCCGATGCGTGGGGATGATCTCGCCATAGACGCGCTTGGCCTCCTCGCCGAAGAACTCGGTGAAGGAGGCCGCGTAGTCCACCTCGGCGCGGGCCTCGGCCAAAGGCTTGCCCTGCTCGCTCGTCATGAGAAGCGCGAGGTCCTCGCGCATGGGCGATCTGGAGCTCGTACCAGCGGCGCAAAATCGCCGCGCGCTCCTTGGCAAGCTTGCGGCTCCAGGCGGGAAAAGCCCGCGCTGCCGCCTCGATCGCTTGGCGCGTCTCCATAGCGCCCAGATCGGGCACACGGGCGATCAGGCCGCCCGTCGCGGGGTTGCGCACCTCAAGGGCGGGCGCGCCGATCCATGCGCCGCCGATCAGGCACTGCTCTTTGATTAAGGAAGGATCGCTGAGGTGCATGGACAGAGGGACGCGTGCTCACGAGATGCTGGACGTCGCCATTCCCCTCCGCCGCCTTCTACGTTACGACACGCCTTGATGCAACACACTCCGCTCAAAGGCGCCACGATCGTCTTCGATCTGGACGGCACCCTCGTCGACACGGCGCCCGACCTCACCAATGCCTTGAACGACGTGCTGACGCGCCGCGGCCACGCGCCCGTGCCGGCGGCGAGCATCCGCTCCTCGGTCGCCTTCGGCGCCCGCGCCATGATCGAGGAGGGCTTGCGGCGGTCGCAGGCGAGCGACGATGTGGACGCCATGCTTGCCGATTTCCTCGTCCATTACGAGGCCAACATCGCGGCCCACAGCGCGCCCTTCCCCGGCGCGGTGACGGCGCTCGAAACCCTCAGCTCGGCCGGGGCCAAGCTTGCGGTTTGCACCAACAAGCGGGAGGTCCTCACTGTGAAGCTGCTCAAGGCGCTCAAGCTCGACGCCTATTTCGCCGCCATCGCCGGGCGCGATACTTTTGCCGTGGCGAAGCCCCATCCCGAGCACCTGACCGGCGTGATCGCGCGCGCGCAGGGCACGCCGGCGCGGGCCGTCATGGTCGGCGACAGCGAGGTCGATCTCGCCACCGCCAAGGCCGCGCGGGTGAAGGCGATCCTGGTGAGTTTTGGCTATGCGGCGCAACCGCTCGACGCGCTCGCGCCCAATGCGGTGATCGATCATTTCGACGAGCTCGTGCCCCGCGCCGAGGCCCTGTTGCGCGGCGGCCGAAGCGTAGCGCCGTCGCCCCCGCCACAGATTTGCCTTATTTCGACCGGAGTGCTCTCAACGAAGGGCCATAGTCAAAGTCCACCTTCACCCGCCTTGAATTTCGGGCCTCTTACCGCTTCGTCCAAGGAGAGATGCAATGCTCAGACGTGCCTTTATCGGCGTGAGCCTGGCCTGCCTCATGGGAGGCGCCGCCTATGCCGTCGATGAGCCCCCCGCGGGCCAGGAGGGCGACGACCAGTGCAGCCAGCAGCTGGCGGCCACCGAGGCCGAGGTGCAGAACAAGGTCGAGGCCAATGCGCTGAGCGATGCTGACAACGACAAGGTCAACGAGCTTCTCGATCAGGCCGACGCGCAATGCACCGAGGGCGACCTCGCCGGCGCCACCAAGACGCTGGGCAGCGTCGAGGCCATGCTCGGCAAGAAATAAGCCTCCTTCGAAAGCGCGTTTGTGGAGCCCGCCGGCGGCGGGTTCCTTGACTTATCGCCGGCCCAATCGCTAAATCCGGCTGGACCCGGGCGGGCGGTTAGCTCAGCTGGTAGAGCACTGTGTTCACATCGCAGGGGTCACTGGTTCGAAGTCCAGTACCGCCCACCATCCAATTCCTTTGCATGCGCGCCCTTGATCGCGCACCGCCACACGCCGAGCAACTACGGGGACATTCATGCGTCTGTTGCCACCGATTGGGATGTTGATACCTTCTCCTCACCTGCGGCCTAGGGCTCCCGTGGGCGCGGCCCCTGCGGGCGCGGCCCCTGGGGACGCGGCCGAACCGAGAACTGTGGCGGAGTTCGCCGCGCTCTGTGCGGCCGACGTTCCCAAATGCGATCGATTGACCGCCGTCTTGCTGCAAACGGGGGTGCAAGCACAGAAGCTCCCGCCATGCGTCGGCCTCCTCAACATGCACGACCTCACGCAGCAGATGCTCAAATGGTGGGCAGCCAATCCCGACCAGGCGAACAACAAGCTCGTGCTGGGCGTAATCGACGCGCTCGCCGCGCTGAAGCCCTGTTAGGGCCGCGCCGGTTCTCTGCCGCCTCAGTTAAGCGCGCTCATCCTTCACTCTTCACCCACCATCAATCGATCTCCTCCTCCTCGAAATATTTACTGAAACACAGCTACCCTACCTTACACAGAACCCGAGAGCCGCGAACCTTACCCAAAAAACCCACGTATCCGCTTCCTAAGCGAACCGAACCGCTTCCTCCAGATAACTCGCGCCAGCCACTTTACCCCCTCTTAACGCGATAAAGAAGCCCGCATTGTTGCGCAGAACACTGAGCGCGCAGCTTGTTACTGGTAGCGAATTGCAGATAGATGTCCCCCAGCACGAGTTGCCCAACCAACATACGCTTATTGCGCCAGTCTGCGAACAACCAAGCGCGCGCTTCAGTGCGCCACGCCACCCAATGTCCCACCAGCAGCATGCGTACCATAGAGAATTTCCACCCCGTGAGCTGCACGAATAACGCTCTTCTCGACTTCGCCCGAACCGCTCGAGAATGCCAGCCTCACGCGCTCGCCCGATGAGCACACCCTTGCGCACTTTCCGCCATGATCTGCTCGAAATACCGTGACGCGCTGATCCCTGCGCGCTCTCGGCTAGGCCTCCTCGTGGTCCTCCGCGAAGCCGCTGCCCAGCGCGCAGACATGACCCAGAGACTGTGCCGCGACGGTGCGCTGTGCGAGCTCGACGAGCTTGTTGGCCCATTCCTTTGCCTGCACCACATGCCCACGCTGCAGCGGATCGAAGCTGAGCAGAAGATAGGTCAATGTCTCCAAATACACGTCGTGCAGCTCTGCCGCGGCGCTGAGCACCCGTTCCGCCATGCCTCCAGCGCATGCGACGCCCATCGTGTCACGAGATAGAGCCACATCTGATCCCACATGCGTAGGCGATGCATTCCTCGTCGCCGAGTTCCTCCCCGATCTTGCGCGCCCGTGCCAACACACGCTCCGCATCGTCGAAACGCACGCATTCAGATAGCCCTCGCCCAACCAGGATAGGATGCGCGATAGCTCGCGGCTGTCGCCGGCGGCCTCCAGCCGCGGCGTATTGTTGGGCGATCGCCGCCATACCGACAAAGTCGGCTTCCCAGCAGCACACCAACAGGCGATCCACCACCAGCGACGCACGAGCTTGTCGTCGGCGCAATCAGGCTCCTTCGCGATCTTGGCGAGCGCCTCGTCCAGATAGGCCTGCGCTTCCGCGAGCGAGAACACGCGCAGGCTTTTCTTCGCCGCGAGCGACAGATAAAGCACGGCCTTGTCGGACCGTCGGTGCGCACATAGTGATGCGCAAGCACATCGGCCACGTCGGACGCCTGCTCGCCATAGCTCGCCTCGAGCGCCTCGGCCGCCTTTTGATGCAGGCTCGCACGCTGCGGCGTGAGCAGCGACCCGTAGAGCGCGTCCTGCACGAGCGCGTGCTTGAAGGCATAGTCGGCAGGCTGGTCACCCCGTTGCAATCGACGCGGAAGATGAGGCCGTCCTGTTCGAGGGCCGGCAAGAGATGCGTGGCGTTGCCGTCCAGCTCGGAGACCTGCTGAGCAAGAAGCAAGGGGAACTGCCGACCGAGCACCGAGGCCGCTTGCAACAGCCAGATGGTGTCCCGGCCGAGGCGATGCAGCACGGTCCATGATCAGGTTTTCGAGACTAGTGGGGATATCGTCGACATCGCCCCGCAGCCACGCAGCCGGCCCCTCCCTGCCCGGACTTGCCTGCTCGCTCTTATGCGACAAATAGCTCGCAAACTCCTCGCGAAGAGCGATTGCCCTCGACTTCGCCACCCCGAGCCCGACCAGTTCGTCGGACAGGCCGTGACCTTCGAGCCGTTCGCGAATGATCTCCGACGCCAAGACATTGGTGAGGGGGTTGAGGCGGAGCTCATGAGCGCTTTGGCTCTGCGACCAGGGCGGCGCAAATTGCGGCCGCTGCTGGAGACAGAGCAGCCGCTCGCCGGTTGCGCTTCGCACCACCTCCTCGAGCACGCTTTGCGACGCTGAATCGATCCAGTGGAGGTCTTCGACCACCATGAGCACAGGCGCCCCGAGCCGACTGAAGCTAAGCAGAAGCTGCCGCAGCGCCTCGCGCGTGCGCACGCCCACGAGCTCCGACGCGGCATGGCGCAAGCGCCTTGGCCGGATCCGGGCCGTGACCAGATTGAGCAGATAGGGCAGGCTCATTCAGGCTCGATACCAAGACGCTCCAGTCCCTGCCGTACCTTGGGCTCCACTGCCTCCCGGGTCGCGCACCGCCCTCGATGCCGAACCAGCTGCGCATGACCTCGGTGAGCGGCAGAACAGAATGCCCGTACCTTCCGGCCGGCAGATGGCCTCGAGCTGAAGCATGGGCTCGTCGCGCAAGGATTCGCTGAACTCGAAGATCAACCGCGACTTGCCGATCCCCGCCTCGCCTTGCACGTTCACGGCGCGGAACTGACCGGCCTTCACGACATTCCAGTGCTCGCCAAGAAGAGCCAGTTCAACGGCGCGCCCGCGCAGGCGCGACAGCCCGTAGCGGCGCTTCGCGCCGAAGCGGTGACGCCCGAGCGGAGTCCGTCCAATCGGTAGACGGAGAGCGCTGCGTCTTACCCTTGAACTTGCGCTCACCGATGAAGTCGCTCTCGACGAAACCTTCCACAGTTCCCAAGTGGCCTTAGAGAATCAGGACCGAGCCCGTTCCGCTGCCTCTTGTAGCCGCGACGCCACATTCACCGTGTCGCCGAGCGCGCTGTAGGACATCGGCTTTCCTTCGCCGATCTGCCCCACGACCGCGGGCCCGGTATCGATCCCGATGCGCAGCTGCGCCGCACGTCATAGGTCGCCTGGAGCTCGCTCTGCAAGCGCCGCATGCGGTCTTGAATATCGAGGGCCGTGCGCAGGCGCGCAGTGCCGCGTCCTCCATGGCCACCGGCGCGCCAAATACCGCCATGATTCCGTCCCCGGCAAACTCCTGCACGACCCCGCCTTGGGCCTGGATCGCTTCGACCTGCGCGCCGGTGATACGGCGCGTCTAGCTGGAAGACGACTACCTCCCCTAAGCGCTCGCCCATGACCGTGAAGTTCGCCATGTCGGTGAACATCACCGTCAGGTGGCGCCGCTCGCCCTCCAGGTACGGCGTTGCCAGCGGCTTCGGCGGCATGGCTGGACGTCCTCCCTGTGGCGGCGCGGGACACTCTCGCCTCGTTACACGCGCATTCGCTGACCCGCACCGCCAGCGGATCGGACAGAATAATAGCAAATTCCGCGTGCTTTGGGGGGAGTCACAACTGTGGCTTGCGCGGACCTCGGCACGCGCTAACCCTTTGATACCAAGGGCAGCGCTCAGGAGTTGACGGATGCGCTGCGAGCAGCGCGGGGATCAGGCCCGGGCTTTGCGCCGCCCGCGCTCCTGGGCGATCTCGCGTCACGGCCTCGCCCGGCATGGCGCCATACATGGACAGGAGCGGCGCGTCCTTGAGAAGAACTTCCTCATACTCGCCGAAGCCATTGAAACAATTCGCCAACACACGCCCATAGGCGCCGATCTGGCCGATCTCCAGATAATCGCCCTCCTTGACCAACTCCGGCAGCACGAACGGCCCCGGCATATAGTCGGAGCTGTCGCAGGTGGGGCCGTAGAGCGAGAACTCGGCCTCCGCCTCGCGCTTCTTGGCCGGGGCGCCGATGAGCCGCGCCGGGAAGCGGAAGCTCGAATAGGCCGCGTCGAACAGGGTGCCGAAGGCGCCGTCGTTGATGTAGAGGGCATGATCCCGGCGGGCGTCGACGCGCACGATCACGGACTCCGCCTCCGCCACGAGCGCCCGCCCGGGCTCGCACAGAAGCTCGCAGGAATGCCTGACCGCGAGCTCGTCGGCCGCCTTGACCACCTCCGCCATGAAGGAGGCGAGGTCGGGCGGATTGGAATGGGGATAGCGGCTGGGGAAGCCGCCGCCGATATCGATAGCATCCACGAGCACGCCGGAGGCCACGATCAGCTGGCCCACCTGGCGCAAGGCGTCGCCGAAAGCGGCGGGCACGACGGCCTGCGAGCCCACATGGAAGGTGATGCCCAAGCGCTGAGCAAGCTGACGCGCGCGCAAAAGCAGCGCGGGCGCCTCCGCGCTCGACACCCCGAATTTGCCTTCGAGCGGAATGAGGCTGTGGGTATTGGGACAGGCCACGCGCAGAAAGAGGTTGAGGTCCCTCGCCTGCCCCGTCTCCTCCATGATCTTGTCGAGCTCGTCGTCGCTGTCGAAGGCGAAGCTCTTGACCCCCCTATCGTGATAGGCGCGCGCGATCGCCACGCGCGACTTCACCGGGTTCATGAAATAGAGCTCGGCGCCCGGCACAGCCGCGAGCCGGTCGATCTCGACCATCGAGGCCACGTCGAAGGCGCGGATGCCGGCCGCCGCCAGCGCCTCGACGATCGGAGGCGCGTCATTGGCCTTGGCGGCGTAGAGAACCCGGCCGGGAAAGTTATCGAGGAACCAACGCGCGGCGCGAACCGCGGCGTGGGGCCTTAAGGCCAGAACCGGGCGTTCGGGGCGACGATGACGGAGAAGCTCCGCGGCAGAAGTGAAAACGTCCATCCCATGTCTACTCCCACACGAGATTGCCATTGCCATTGCTGACCCGAGCGAAACCGCCGCGAGCGCGTGGTCCGTATGCAATCCTGCGGCGCTTGTAAAGCGGTTTTCGCAAGGGGGCCCTGGAGAGCCCGGGCCGCCTAGGGCTTGGCCGCGAGCGCGCCGCCGCTCCCGGCGCTCACGACCGCCGTGGAAGCGCTGCTATAGACCGGATTCTGCAACAGCCCGTAGGTCTTGCGGGCGGCAAGCTCGACCATGTCGGCGGTGAAAACATAGAGCTCCGAGCTATCGAGCTTGCCGTCCCCATTGCCGATGGGAGCCAAGTCGGCATTGCCGGCGAGCCCCTCGATGAGATAGCGCGTGAACAGGCCGATGTCGTAGCTCAGATCGACGAGGGTCCGCTGCCCGCGGTCGGCGGCCGCGAGCACGGTCAAGCCGCCGGGCGGCCCATCGGGCAATACGCTCTTCATCGTCTCGGGAGCGTTCGGCGGGAGCACATAGGCGCCGCGATCGCGACCGAACTCCGCCTCGAGCAGCACGAGCACCGACTTGGCGCCGAGTTCGCCCAGAGCCGCATAGAGCGAGGCGAGCGGATAGCCGCTCCGCTCCTCGCGATAGCGCTCGGCATCGACGGGAAGGAGGTAAGTCTCGGCCTGCGCGGCGTCGGTGGCGCCGAGCCCCGAATAGTAGAGCAGCACCGTGGCGCCGGGATGGGCGCGAACGAGACCGGCAAGTTCGCCACCCGGCTCCGACGCCGTGCCGAACAGCCGGTCGAAATCGGCTCTCTTGGCGTCGCGCAGCAAGATGACATTGTCCTGGAGATAGCCGAGATGCTCGGTCAGCACCGAATAGATGGCGTCGGCATCGTTGCGTGAGGTCTCGCTCGCCGGCAGCGTGGCGTAGTTGCGGTTGCCGATGACGATCGCGATCGCCGTCTCATCCTCGGCCGCCGGGGGCAGCGACCGGTAAAGCTCCCGCACTCTGGTATAGGCCTTCTCGCCCGGCTCGGTGCTGCCCACGTGACGCGGCAGCTGCTTCGGCGGCGTCGCGCAGAGCTTTACGTTGCCGGCACGCTCGATGCGCTGCACGTCTTCGAGCGCGAGACGCCCGTCTATGGCCACGCAACCGCTGCACCAATCGACGCCGCTCCGCGCCTCGAGCGCGGCGAGCTCGCTCTGATCGAGCCCCCGCGGCGCGGGCAGGCAGACCGGCTCGCAAGCCTTCACCGTGACCGCGCGGCCATGGCTGCGGCGAAGCAGCGCGAGCAAATCCGCGGGCAGACAATCGATATCGAGGCTGGTCTTGCGTGGCGATGCAATCTCCTGGGCAACCGGCAAGGGCGGACGCGTCTCCTCGGCCGTCGCAGGGGCCGGCGCAGGCGCAGGTACGGGTTCGGTGGTGAGCGTCGCGGTCTCTTCGCCATCTTTGCACAGCGCGGCGATCTTCTCCTGCACGGGCGTGGCGAGGAAATCGCGATAGTGGGCAAGCCCGTTCGCGTGCTTGAAATACCAATAGGCGGTCCACGTATCGCGGTTGCCCGCGCCGTCGATCGGTCCCTTATACAGGCCAAGCTGGGCGAAGCAGCGTTGTGCGCGCTTCGTCCCCGCCGCGCGCGGGCTCTCCTCGCTCGCAGGGGCCGGTGGCGTTGCCTGTGGCTCGCCTTCCGCCGGCGCTACCGCCGCGGTGATCGGCGTTTCGCCCACGCAAGCCTCGCCTTCGCGATGCATGCCGCTCGCGCACACGCAAGCATTGTCCTGCCCCGACCAGCGCTCATTGTCCCGGCAGAGCGCGCTCGCGCCCATGGGGGCGCAACTCCCCTGCTGCAGACTGTACCCCTCGCGGGTGCAGATGCAGCGGCGCAGGCCCCGCGAATAGCTCCACGGAAACGCGCAGGCGACGTCGGCGCCGCGCGTCGCGCGCGCCTTCACGCGCGGATGTTCGAATTGGAGGGAGCGGAAGGGGCCGCTCTCAATCGTTTCCGTCTGCGACCGGCTCCAAGGCTCGGCCGGCAGATCCGAGGGAAGCAGTGCGGCTGCGGCAAGGACAAGGAGGAGAGCGAGGACTAACTGTCGTCCACCGCGACGCCGCAGCCTCCCCGCCATGACGTTCCTCTTACGCACTAGCCCAACGATCGAGTCGCGGGTCGTTCACTACGTCCCTACTATGCGCCGGGCCCTAGGCTAGGCCAAGGGCCGACTGCACCAAATCAGTGGATTGCGACGGCGTTAATGCCGGAACCTGCCCGAACTGAGCGGAGAGACGCGCGCAGCGTCCCTCCGCTCATCTCAACTCGGAGCTTATTTGACCACGAGCTTGATCGCGGTGCGCGACAGGATGTCGGAGCCGGCTGCGCCAGGCGCGGGCGCCTGTCCGGGCTTCTCCTTGTCCTTCTCCTTTTGGCCTTCGGCGACTTTCTCGGCGCCCTCGACCACGATCTGCCGGGTCAGGAACTGGCGGTAGTTCCCGAGATCGGTGAACTGCCGCTTCTTGAAGTCGTGCTTGATGCCGTCGACGTCCTTGCCCGTGGCATTGCAGATCGCGATCACCGTCTCGGTGCCCGGATCCTTGAGGCGGAACTGGAACGGCGCATCGGCCGCCGGGAACTTGGCCTCCTTCCCCGCCGGCAGGAGATTGTCCTGCTGGAACTTGTTGGGGAAGATGACGGTGCCCTCGCCGCTCGCATCCACGTCGATCAGCGTGAGGTGGCAGTCCTCCTTCGAAACAATCGAGAACACGGGCAGATCGTTGACCTTGTAGTCGCTGCGGTCGGAGGTGAGAGCGAGGTCGAAATCGTGGGTCTCCTCCTTGGTCTTGCCGCCGACCTTGGCCACATCGGCGGGCTGTCCGGCGATGTCAATCGGCTCATTGTCGGAGACCTTGACGATCAAATCCTTGAAATCGGCTTCCAGGATTTCGCGCGGCAGCACGCCCTGCTCGAGCCTGCGCTTGAGCTGCGCGTCCTCTCCGCCCGCATTGGTCAAGCCCTCGGCGAAGGCATCGGTCGCCAGTCCAAATTCGGCCGCGGCGATCCTGAGATCGACCGACTTCTCATAGGCCTTGGAGAGGAAGTTGACGCTCTCCACGCCGACCTTCTGCGAATCGAGCTCGGGATCGAGCCCGGCCCGCACGCAAGGCATCGCGGTAGTGGTTGGCATCGCCATCCATAAACTCCTTCATCTCCTCGGGCGCCGGATACAGCGCCTCGACTGGGGTGCGGGTCTCTTTGGAGAAGTTGCGATCGCTGAGCACATGCTTGCGGATGTCGTCGGTCGCCTGGCGGATGCCTTGGTTATGGCAGCCCATGCAGGAGATGCCGTCGGTGACCGCGCGGTCGAGCTGGCTGTCGTCGAGCACGATCTCCGTCGGCCCCTTGTCGAGGCGGTCGCCCTTGGACGTGTTCAGATAGTAGGCCTGAAATCCGTTGGGCAGGCTGAAGATCGTCTCGCCGCCGTCATGGTGGAAGGCGTCCGGACCGTCCGGCCCGAGCGGATGGATGAACAGACTCTGCTCCGGCTTGTCGCCCTTGAAGTCGTAGGACGTCCAGAAATAGCCGGTGGGCAGCCCGTGCCGCTCGATCAGCCGGTTATGCTTGGACACGCCGGAATTCTGGAAGCCCGCACGCTTGACCAGGAACTTCTCGATGTCGCTCTTGATGTCGACCTTCTCCTCCTTCGTGAAATCGTCGAATTTCGCCGGCAGCTTGAGCAAATCGTAATAGAGCGGCGGCCGCGACGCGGTGAAGGCAAACCAGTCGCCGCGAACCCAGGCGAGCGGCGTATTCGTCTCCTCCTCCACGGTCTTGTACACCGTGGAGTCCGGCTTCATCGCATAAGGATAAGTGCTGATGATCTTGTTCCAATCGTCCTCGGTCCAGCCGAGATCGTCGAGATTGAAGGCGACGATCGTCTGCTCTTTATCGACGGTGCGCATCTTGAGCACGTCGGATTCGCGACTGAGGCTGTTGAGCAGCTTCACCACGCCCTGGCGATAGCGCACCATGTCGGTCTCCGGCGCGCAGGCATTGTAGAAATGCGACAGGGTGATGTAGCGCATGCCTTTGCGGCGATGCTCTTGCTGCTGGTCGATATCGGACGCGATCGCCGTTACGATGGCCTCCTCGTCGATCACCTCGCGGCCGGTGCAGGCGGCGGCGACGAACGCACCGAGAACTCTTGATCCAGTCGTAGATCGCCTGGACGTCCTTCTCGCTCGGCTCGGCCTTGCAATCGAATTCCTGGTAGCAATCGTAAGGCATCTCCTTCTTCGCCACCTGAATGAAGAGCTTCGAGCCGTCCGGGTTGCCCGGCAGGATGAAACTCGGATCCTTGGCGAGATCGTCGAGATGGAGGATGTTGCCGAAATTCTTGGCTGGCTTCGCCCGCTTCAGCGTGGGCCCGGCCTGATGACACCGCGAGCAATTCTTTTCCAGCGCCTTGAAGGCAGCAAGCGCGACAGGATCGGCAGGGACGGGAATGTCTCCCGACTTCACCTGCTCGGCCGCCGCCGTGGCTGCGGCTGACGCGGGCTGCGGCGGGGTCTCCTCGGCTTCTTCCTTCGCGGCGGGCTTCTCAGCCTCGCCGGCAGGAGCGGCCGTCTCGGTCTCGCCGCCGCCCGATGGCTCTTTTGCCTCCTCGCTCTCCTCATCCGGTTTCGGCTTGGCGTCTTCGGGGGCGGCCGTCTCGTCGGCGCCCGGTCCGGCGGAAGCATCGCTCGGCGGCTCGTCGCCCGTGTCCTCGCCAGGCTCGGCTGCGGGCGCCGCCTCCGGCGCCTCGCCGGGAGCCGTGTCGCTCGCCCCCGGACTCTCGCCCGGACCGGCGGCCAGTATGAGCTGCTCGCTCGCCCATGGGCTGGTCGAGCCGAACAGCGTGCAAGTCAGCGCCGCAACCGCAAGCGCGGCCATCAAAGAGCGCCAAGTCATTGTAACCTCCCTTTGCATGGAGAGCTCAGCATCCTGTTTCCTTAGCGGTCGCCAACTGAACGCTGCATGAACGGCTCTGCCGAAAAAGTGACCCGGTGGCGCGGATGGCCGACAAGTCCACGGACCTCCATGAGATCAGCCTCCGCTGCCGGTATAGATGTCAAGAATGCCAATCTGCACATCATGCCCCGAAAGGGCCTGCTCCAACATCGGACGCAACGCCTCGGCCCGCGCCGGCGTCGTCATCGAGGCGAGCGCCGCGTGCAGATCGGCAAGGTCGTCCTTGGAGAAGATCGCCACCATATGCTCGGCGCCGTAAGGCGGCTTGTCGACCTTGAAGCGCTCATGGATCGGCTCGAGGCTCCAATCCTTCGCCACCTCCTCAGGCTTGGCCGGATCGGGAATGAAGAATTCGACATGTCCGTCCGGCGGCAGATTGAACATGGTGAGATGCGGGTATTTCGCCTCGCTGATGCCGATCTGCACCACGTCGCCGACCTTGTAGCGCTGATTGCCGCTCGCGAGCGTCGCCGACACCGGTGCGAGTGACGCCTGCTGCTTGAGCCATTTCAGTGCCGCCCATTTCGAGGCGACGCCCTTGATGCCGGCGGCATCGACCTTCTCCGCCACGACGCCGCCGAGGACGTGCTCGACCGTGCCGTCCGCGGACCAGACGAGGTCGGCCTGCGTCTTGTCGGCAACCACCTCCACATAGGGAAGATCGGCGAGCGGCGAGGCGTCCTCTCCCTCCACCGCGACCTTGAGCTTGAGCGCATCGGCATCGGCGGTCGGCGTCGCCGGCGCTTTGCTCTCGCGCAGCGTGAGCAACGGCACCGACCGTGCCCTGAGCGGCAGCACCGACGGCGTCTGCTGGCTCTCGACCAGCGCATGCACGGCCGGCACGATGAAGCTCAGCAGCTCGAATTCGGTCACCTTTCCATCACCGTCCTTGTCGGCGCGTCCTTCCATCGCGCGGGAGAACGCCCAACTCAGCGCGCCTCTCTTCTGACCCTCGATGTCGACTTCCGGAACGAGCTTGTCGGGGGGCACCGCCGCCACGAAGGTGACGTTCTGAAAATCGTCCGGCGTCAGCTTGGACACTTCCGGCGGGGGAAATTTGAGCTGGTCATCGGTGATCGCGGGAACCTGCATGCGGCGAAATTTCACTCCAGGAGCGCTTGCGCTCCGTTCCATGCCCCCGCTATGGCAAGAGTTCGGCGACGAACACGACTTTGACGCCCTTCTTGTCGGCCGCCTCGAGCCAGGCGAACACCTCATCGTCGACGATACGCTCGTTCGTCCCCGGCCCGCTCGGAGCAAAATGACCGAGCAGGAAACTTTCAATGGTGGTCTTGTCGTGACGATCCGGCGGCGCGGGTTCCTGTCCTCCGTGCCCCGCGTAGCTGAAGATGAACGTGTCGCCGGGCTTGGCCTTGCCGACGAGACGCTCCCATTCGGCAACGATGCGCGCCTTCCGCGCATCGTCATTGAGCAGGACCGCCACCTCTTTGGCGCCCGCATGCTGAAGCGACTGGGCGATGTCCTTCGCATCGTTCACCGCACCATCGAGATGATTGGCGGGAAGCAGATAGTCGTCGATGCCGACGACGAGCCCGTAGAGCTCGGCCTTGGCGGCGCAAGGGGTGAGGCATAGAGCGAGCGGCACAAGCAACGCGAGAAGGCCAAGCCTTCCCCACGCCCTCCTCTCTCGCGACGCTGACCCATGACTTTTTCCGTCGCTCAATAATCCGAGCTATCCGGCTCCTTGTCACCGGCCCCGCCGGGCGTCTCGCCCGCGTCCCCGGATTCTTTATCCTTATCGGATTTCTGCTCCGATTTCGGCACCGCGTCCGGCCGCGGCGGCAGCGTCTTGAGATAGGCGGCGATCGCCGCGCGATCCTGCGGGCCGAAGCTTCGCCATATTCTCCTGCACCGCGACCATCGAGCCGCCGATGACATCGAAATCGGGCGTGTTGCCTGTCTCCAGCAGATAGGTGATGTCCTCGAGGCTCCAATCGCCGATGCCGTCGTCGCTCGGCGTGATGTTGGGGATCGTACCCTTGCCTTCGGGGTTGCGCGCGCCGGCAAAGCCGAGCGACTCGACCTTGCCGCCGATCAAGTTGCGCGACGTATGGCACTCGCTGCAATGGCCGGGGCCCTGCACGAGATAGGCGCCGCGATTGACCTCGTCGCTCGCCTTGGGATCGGGCACGAACGTCTTGCCGTCCACATAGAGGAGCTGCCACAGGCCGAGCGCTCTCCGGATATTGAACGGGAAGGCAAGCTCATGCGGCGGCACGACGTTGCTCGAAGCGGGCAAGGTGTCGAGATAGGCCTTGAGGTCGATCAAATCCTCATCGCGCATGCGCTGATAGGAGGTGTAGGGAAAGGCCGGGTAGAGATGCTCGCCGCCCGGGCCGATGCCGAGCTTCATGGCGGTGACGAAGTCGAGCATGCTCCAATTGCCGATGCCATGCTCCTTGTCGGGCGAGATGTTGGGCACGTTGAACGTGCCGAACGGCGTCTTCAGGCAACGGCCGCCCGCAAGCACGGTCTTGTCTTGCGTCTTGGGATCGTCGCATTTCTTTACGGGAGCGGCATGACATTCGGCACAACCGCCGGCGATGAACATGTATTCGCCATTGGCAATATCGGGCGCATGCGCCGGCAGCGCCGAAGCCGGTATCGATCGCGGCAGGGTCAACACATAGAAGCCGACCGCGCCTGCGAACACCAGCGCAAGCAGCGCCCACCAAGGCTCTGCGCAAACGCATCCTCCCCTAAACGCGAACGGCCGCTCGAGGCGGCCGTTCTATCACTTACGTCGATCTTCTCGCGGAAGGTCTCGTGGCACTCCTTGCAGACCTTGGTCATGTCGTTGAAAGCGGCCGTGAAGGTGCCCTGCCCCTGGGCCGCCGCGCCCGCCGCCTTGGCGCTCGCGTCCTTGAGCTTCGTGGCGATCGATTTGAACTTGTCGAAATCCTCCCAGATCGCGGGTTTCGCTTCGCTGTCGGCGATCTGGCCGTGCGCCGTACCCTCGGGGAACAGCGTCACATATTTATCGGGAACGCCATTGATGTCGTTCATCGCCTTGGCGGCTTTGGCGGCATCGAACGGCTCCACCCCCTTCACCATCTGTCCGCCAAGCTTGGCCGCCGGCGCCACGACCTCCTTCATCAAATGCCGCCGCTCTTTCACCGCCGCGGCCTTATCGTCCGACAACGCACCGGTGGCCAACACCGCCAAGCCGGCAAGCGCACACGCGACCATCATCACTTTCTGCATCACCCTCTCCAGTCATCACGGCAGGCTCGACTGCCCGCGCCCATCTTGAAAGCTGAGACGTTCTTGAAATTCGGACGAGCCTCCGGCGCTCGCGGGCTAGCCGCCTTGTCGGATCATAAAGTCGAGCAGCTGAGGCGACGGCTGCCCGGTCACGGGCAGACGATTGGTATATTGGTATTGGCTGATCGCCTGCGCGGTGCGCTGCCCCATGACGCCGTCCGGCGGACCCGGATCATAGCCGAGGCGATTGAGCGAGAGTTGCGTGTTGTAGACGAGATTGCCGGGGCCCGGTCCATATCCTGGTCCAGGCGGCGGTGGCGGACCGTCATATTCCTCGTGGGCCCTCGCATTGGCCTCCGCGGCGCCGCTGAGCACGCCCACGCCGGCACCAATCGCCGCGCCGGTTCCGGCGCCCCTGCCGCCGCCGACAATGCCGCCGATGATGGCGCCGACCACCCCGCCCTCGACGCCACGCTCGACGACCTGCGCCGAAGCTGGAGCGGTCGACCACAGACTGGCCAATATGAGCGTGAGACCCGCCAGCAGAGCGGCCTTGGCCGCGTGGAAGGATCCGTCGCGCGTCATGATGTCCTCCTCATTCGTTTGCTCACCTCTTCGCCCGAGCGAGCTTCGTCGCGGCGCCACCCCCCACCCGGGCCCCGAAGCTCGAACATGTACCATTTTGCCACAGCTGCCGCGTGCCCGGCTACAGTCTAACCCGCTTCACGGCAGCGGTAAGGGGTCATCCCCGTCGGGCACGTTCCAACCCTTTTGCACCGCCGGCCGCGCCGCGATGGCCGAATACCAGCGTTTCACCTGGGGGTAGTCGGCAAAGCGTACGCCCTGCCAGGCGAATCGCGCGATCCACGGCCAAATCGCGATATCGGCGATGGAATAATCGCCGGCGACATAATCGACCTCGGCGAGCCGGCGATCGAGCACGCCCCATAGCCGCTTCGCTTCCTTCCCGTAGCGCTCCTCGGCATAGGTGCTCTTGCCGGGATTGAAGTACACGAAATGGTGAGCCTGGCCGAGAAGAGGTCCTGGCCCGCCCATCTGCCACATCAGCCATTCGACCACGCGCCATTTGTCGGGAAAGGTTTGCGGCCAGAGCGCGCCCGTCTTCTCGGCGAGATAGAGCAGGATCGCTCCCGACTCCATCAGATGCAGCCCGTTGTCGGTATCGACGATGGCCGGGATCTTGTTGTTGGGCGCGATCTTGAGGAACTCGGGATCGAACTGCGCGCCCTTGGTGATGTCGATCGGATGCACGCGATAGGGAAGCCCCACCTCCTCCAGCATGATCGACACCTTCCGTCCGTTCGGCGTCCCCCAGGTGTAAAGCTCGATCATGCGTCTTGTTACCGCTTGGGCGCGGCGCAATGTCCCGCGGGCACTTTTGCTAGCGGATTTGCCGGCACCTGGTAAGGGGCCGTCTCGCCTCCGATGAGTCAATTTGCCTCAACCTAGCATCACGATTCATCGTCTCTTCATCGCACGGCCTCGCTCTCGCCCTGAACCTGTCGCGGCGGCGCCATAGGACGATGGTAGTTGAGAATGCGAGGCTGCTCTGCTGCGGCGCAGCAATGAGGGTGCTCGTCATGAGCCCCAATGGGAGGATAATCGATGCTCAACCGTGCCCATCACTCTGAGGCCAAGGGCGCGCCTGAGTGCCGTTCGAGCTTCGTCCGCTACGCCATCTTCTACACGCCCCAACCCGGGACGGCGCTGGCGGCGTTTGGACGATCCTGGTTCGGCCGCGCCAATGACGGCGCCACCTTGCAAGCCTTTTCCACCACCGGACTGACCGGCGCGAGCTTCGCGCACCTGCCGGCCACGTCGTCGCGCTATAACGGGCTGCATTCCGTGTTCAAGGCGCCCTTCGTGCTGCGCGAGGGCATGGGCCCCGATGCGCTCAAGGCGCGGCTCATCAGCTTTGCCAAGCGGCGGAAGGCCGTTGCGACCGGTCCGCTCACGCTTGCCCGCGCCGGCCGCTACCTCGTCCTGCGCCCCGTCGAGCGCACCCCCGCCCTTGAATGGCTCGCCGCGCAATGCGTCGGCGCCTTCGATGGATTTGCCACCGCCCATTCGAACGAGCACGACGAGGAGGAGGCGCGCAACCCGCAGCTCACCGACTATCAGCGTCTTTTGCTGAAGAGCTTCGGCGACCCGCATGTGTTGAGCGAGTACCGCTTCTCCATCACCCTCACCGGCCCCCTCGACACCGCCCATTTGGAGCGCGTCTCGCAGGCGCTTTGGCCCGTGCTCGAGGAGATCTGTGCCACGGGCGTGAGCGTCGACGGCCTGTCGCTGTTCGGCGATCCGGGCGGCCGCGCGCCGTTGCGTCTCATCGGGCGCTACCGCCTCGGCGCTTGAGGGTCTGCGCCGGCGCTTCTTGGGTAAAGCCCGCTCCTCTCCCCAAACGGAACAAAGTTCCGACACATGGGTTAGCCACCCTGATTGAGGCTGGCTGGGGAAAAGGACGGGGGTCCACATGCCTGACTATGCGGAAATTCTAGTATTCCTGGCCGCCAACCCGCCGCAGTTCGGCGCCGAGCGTGAGCTGCACGCCTCGCTGCTCGAGCTTCTCGCCAAATGCCTGCGCAGCGAGGAGGCCGCGGCGGAGGTGTCGGAGGACGCCGCGTCCGACGATTTGGAAGCGAAGCATTTCCGCTGGGTGAACTTCAACTAAGGCTCACAACACCGAACCGAGCACGAGCACGGTTCCCGCGCCGAGCAGCGCGAGCGCCGCGCCGTGCACGATAACCGCCTCGGCGCGCAGCGTCTTCTCCGCCGCGACGAACAGCGTGAGCACCACCATCCAGGCGAGGTTCATGGCGCCGCCGACGAAGGCGAGCAGCATGAGCAGCCAGCAACAGCCGGCGCACAGCGCGCTGTGCGTAAGCCCAAGCGTAACCGCCCCGCGATAGCCGCCGCGGTAGCGCTCGAGCAGAAAGTTCAAAGGCGAGCGGCAGCGCGAAAGGCAACGCGTCTTCACCGCCGACCATTGATAGAGGCCGGCCACGAGCAACAGCCCGCCGGCATAGAGTGGGCTCATGAGCTGACCGTCACGCATCACCCCTTCCCCGCGCAACAGCCACTCCGCCGCTGCTGCCGCCACGCCGAAGGCGCTCCACGCCACGAGATACACGCCCGCGAACACGGCCACGAGGCCAAGCGGCGAAGATCGCGGCTCGCGCCGTGCCACGAGCTGGGCGTAGGTCAGGATCATGGGGAGCGCCGAGGGGATCATCATGGCGACCATCATGACGACCCACATGCCGGCGCTTGCCGAAAACCCGGCGGCCGTGCCGCGGCAGATCAAAATCTGGCCGAGTGCATCCATGCGGAACAGCCACGCCCACGCCACGCAAAGCATGGCGAGAAGAACGAGCACCGCGGCCCATCCCGACCGCGACAGTGGCGACGGCCCGAAAGGAGGAGATGCGTGGCAAGCGTCCGATGATTGAGCAGCCATGGCCTTCCCGCGATGGCGTCACACGCGAAGCTTGGAGGCCCTAGCCTAGGCCCCCGGCAGCCCACTTTGTCCAAGATCAAGGTTCCCGCCTCGATCATGCCTGAAAACCGAGCCTCGGGCCCGCTGTGGCCCAAGGGTCAAGCCGATTTGCGCGGGCGCCCCATGGGTGCTAAGAGCCCTAAAGGGGATGGCTTGGCCCTCTTGCAAGTGGCCGCCAGCTTAGGTTTTTTCGAGGGAGAGCTGACCCATCATGAGGGACAACGTCGCGGTAAAGCGGAAGCCCGAGCACGGCGTGAAGAGCGGCGCCGACGATGTCGTCCGCACCTTCATCAAGAGCATCGATCGTGGGCAGCGCGCCGATCAGCCCTATCCCAATTGGTCGCTCAAGGAGTGCGTCCCCGCCGACACCCTCGACGATATGCTGGCCCTGCCCTTCGAGGCCCCGTCCCTCGAGGGCGTCTCCGGCAAGCGCGAGCTGCACAACAACACGCGCAAATATTTCGACGTCGATAACCGCAAGCGCTTCCCCGTTTGCGAGGCGGTGGCGCAGGCCTTCCAGGACAAGCGCCTGACCAGCCACATCGAGAAGGTGTTCGGCACCAACCTCGCCGGCACCTATCTTCGTATCGAGTTCGCCCAAGACATCGACGGCTTCTGGCTCGAGCCGCATAGCGACCTCGGCGTCAAGGTCTTCACCATGCTGCTTTATATGTCGAAAGACCCGAGCCACCATGACCTCGGCACCGACATCTATAGTGCCGACAAGAAGCGCGTCGGCCGCTCGCCCTTCGCGCCCAATGCCGCCATGATCTTCGTGCCCGCGGACAATACCTTTCACGGCTTCGAGAAGCGCCCGATCAAGGGCGTGCGCACCTCGCTGATCATCAACTACGTCACCAATGAGTGGCGCGCGCGCGAGCAGCTCGCCTTTCCCGACCAGCCGATCAGCTAGCCCGCTTGGTGGTTCTGCGGGACCGCCCTGGTTTGATCGAACAATCCATCCTGCTTTGTCATGCCCGCGAAGGCGGGCATCCAGTAACCACCGTGATTGGCTTTTAACCCAGGTCAGTGGTTACTGGATTGCCCGGTCGAGCCGGGCAATGACCGTGTAGCGGATGGGACTACGGGAATGAGCAAACTCGCCTTTATCGGGCTCGGCACCATGGGCTTCCCCATGGCCGGCCATCTCAAGACGCGCGGGCACCACGAGCTCGTGGTCTTCAACCGCACCCGTGCCAAGGCCGAGGCCTTCCTCGCGCGCTTCGGCGGCACCGCCGCGGCGACGCCCGCCGAAGCCGCCGCGGGCGCGGACTTCGTCTTCACCTGTGTCGGCAATGACGACGACCTTCGCGAGGTGACGCTTGGGGCAGATGGAGCCTTCCGCGCGCTCAAGCCCGGCGCCGTGTTCGTCGATCACACCACCGCCTCGGCGAAGATTGCCCGCGAGCTCCATGCCGCAGCACGCGCGCGCGGCGCGGGCGCGCTGGATGCGCCGGTCTCGGGCGGCCAGTCGGGCGCCGAGAACGGCACGCTCACCGTGATGGTCGGCGGCGATGCGGACGATTTTCGCAAAGCCGAGCCGGTGATCTCCGCCTATGCCCGCGCCGTCACGCTGATCGGTCCGTCAGGCGCGGGCCAGCTCACCAAAATGGTGAACCAGATCTGCATCGGCGGCCTGATCCAGAGTCTCGCCGAGGCGCTTCACTTCGCGCGCCGCGCGGACCTCGATATCCCCAAGGTGATCGCGACGATCTCCAAAGGCGCCGCCCAATCCTGGCAGATGGAGAACCGCTGGCAGACGATGATCGAGGGCAAGTTCGATTTCGGCTTCGCCGTGGACTGGGTGCGCAAGGATTTCGCGCTCATTTTCGAGGAGGCGCGCGCCAATGGCGCCGAGCTCCCCGTGACCGCGCTGGTCGACCAGTTCTATGCCGAGATCCAGGCCATGGGCGGCAGGCGCTGGGACACCTCAAGCCTGATCGCGCTGCTGGAGCGGAAATAGACTCACTCCACCTTGGCGGCGAGCGCGTAATCGAGCGGCAGGGCGGTGGTGTATTTGATCTGCTCCATGGCGAAGGCGGAGCTCACGTCGGACAGCTCGATCTTCGCGATCAGCCGCTTGTAGAACTCGTCATAGCGCTCGATGTCCGGCACCACCACGCGCAAGAGATAATCGACCTGCCCGCTCATGCGGTAGAACTCGACCACCTCGGGAAACTCCCGCAACGCCGCGTGGAAACGGTCGAGCCACTCCTGCGTGTGATGGCTCGTGGTGATGGAGACGAACACCGTCACCCCGACATTGACGCGTTTGGGATCGAGCACCGCCACGCGCCGCTGGATGACGCCCAACTCCTCGAGCTTCTGGATGCGCCGCCAGCACGGCGTGGTGGAAAGGCCGATCTGCTTGCCGATCTCGGCCACGGGCATCGTGCAGTCCTTCTGCAGGATGTCGAGGATCTTGCGGTCCATTCGGTCGAGCATGGCGGAACAACAATATTTTTGCTCAAAGGCGCAAAAATCGGGATTGATTTTGCGCACAGGCTCAATCTCTACCAATCTGGTAGATTATTTTTCTAAGGACCGCAAGAGGATTTTGAGCCTGGTCGCTACAGAGAAAGGCTCATCCCGTCCTCGGCGAGGAGATAGCGCGAGGCATCCACCTCGCCTCGCCGCGCGAGCATCGCCGCGCCCATATGCGTGAGCAGCACGCGCCGCGCTCCAAGCCGCGCATAATTGGCGTCGATCGTCCGGTAATCGAGATGAATGTCGAGCTTCAAATCATATTGGAAGCATTCGCTGATCAGGAGATCGGCGCCCTGCGCGGCGTCGATGAGGCTCTCGGTCCAGCCGGTGTCGCCGGTAAAGGTCAGCACCTTGCCCTCGATGTCGAAGCGGAGCGCATAGGGCGGCGCGCCGGAAGGATGCCTCACCTCGAAGGGCGTGACCCTGACGCCGCCGATGTCGCGCGGCTGCCTCTCCTCATATTCGATGAACTCGAGCGCAAACCCCCGCTTCACGCCGCTCACACCCGGATAGAGCGCCTCGGTCGCCGTCACGAAGCGCTCCTCGATGCCGCGCGGCCCGACCACGACGAGAGGGCGCGTCCGCATGCTCACATAAAGCGCATCGACCAGGAGCCAAGGAAGCCCGCCAAAATGGTCTCCATGCAGATGCGAGACGAAGACGGTGTCGATGACATCGGGCGCAAGGTTGAGCCTGTGCATGCCGATCAGCGTCGTGGTGCCGCAATCGATGAGAAAGCTCGCGCGGGCGGCGCGGACATGGAACGAGGTCTGCAGCCTGGCCCCGGCGCCGAACGCATCGCCGCAGCCGATGATGGTGAGTTGCATGATCCTCCTCGCCCCGCCATTCCCGCTTAACCAAGCCTTAAGCATAAGGCGACCGCGAGGCAACGCTTGGGAAGGCCGTACCAGGACGAAGCGAGGGTAAACGCACCGTTAGGGAATTCCGCCGATAGTTGCAGCTAAGCGTCGGCGTGGCCCAGGAAACGCGCTTCCTAAGGGGAAAGCGCCGTGCCGCTTGAGTTCGTCAAGTTCAGTCGCGGGTTGGATCGAGGATGACAGCAGCAGCCGGGGCACGGCCTTCCGCACAGGCGGGAGTGAAGGCCAAGCGGCGCTCCTCCCGCAGCGTCATGGAAGCCCGCGAAAAGCTCACCTACAAGTCCGGCTTCAAGCCAGAGTTCGAATACGAGCTCTTGCTGATGTTCGTGCGCAACGAGCTGTCGGCCGCGGTCACCACGCCGCTGCTCGCCATCATCGTCGCCATGGGCGCCATGTTCTGGGCGCCGGCGCAGCAGCTCATGCTGTGGCTGGCGACCGTGTTCGTGTCCAAGGGCATCGTCATCAGCCTCTGCCGGCAATTCGCCAAGGCCCCGCGCGACGATGCGAAGACGCCGATCTGGCGCGCCAAGATCACCGCCGCCGAATTTCTCTATGGCGTCTGCTGGGCGGGCGTCGCCTTCGTCAGCGCGGGCACGCAAGGCGAATCGGCGCACACTTTCATCTTCGCCACCCTGCTCGTCGTCATCTCGATGCGCATGCTGTTCGCCTCGACGGTGATGCCCATCGTCTATGCCGGAACCTTGCCGATGACGGCGGCGATCGTCATCCGCTTCGCCCTGCTCGACAACCCGTTCTACTGGGCCATGGCGGCGATGGCCGTCGGCGTGCACATCTACTTCATCTGGCTGATGAATGGGCTGAACTCGACCGTCGTCACCATGCTCGAGTTCCGCGCCGAGAAGGACGCGCTGATTGCCGAGCTCGAACAGGCCAAGTCGAACTCCGACGACGCGCGCCTCAGGGCCGAGGAAGCGAACGTGGCCAAGTCGCGCTTCCTTGCCACCATGAGCCACGAGCTGCGCACGCCGCTCAACGCCATTCTCGGCTTCTCCGAGATCATGCGCTCGGAGATCCTCGGGCCGCACGAGAATCCGACCTACAAGGAATACGCCAACGACATCCATCACAGCGGCCAGCATCTCCTCAACCTGATCAATGAAATTCTCGACATCAGCCGCATCGAGGCCGGGCGCTACGAGCTGCATGAAGGCCCGGTCGCCCTCGGCGACGTGGTCGAGGACTGCCAACGACTGATCCGGCTCAGAGCCGAGAACAAGGGGTTGAAGATCGTCGAGGCGATCGAGCCCAATCTCCAGCAATTATGGGCCGATGAGCGCGCGCTGCGGCAGATCTGTCTCAACCTCTTGTCCAACGCCATCAAGTTCACGCCGACCGGCGGCACCATCACCCTGACCGTGGGCCGCACGCAAACAGGCGGCCAGTTCCTGAGCGTCAAGGACACCGGCCCCGGCATTCCCGAGCACGAGATCCCGCGCGTGATGAAGAGCTTCGGCCAAGGCTCGCTCGCCCATCAGACCGCCGAAGGCGGCACCGGGCTCGGCCTGCCCATCACCAAGGGCCTGACCGAGCTGCATAACGGCAGCTTCGAGCTCAAGAGCAAGCTCCGCTACGGCACCGAGGTGATCATCACCTTCCCGCGCAAGCGGGTCATGGAGGCCCTGCCGCGGCTGTTGGAGCCGGGCGAGGCCGCGCCCGAGCCGCCGCGGAGCGCGTGGCGGATGGGCGGCGCACGGCGCTAATCGGCGCGATTGCCACTGCCTGCTTCCTTCCCTACATAGGCTGGAGGCCAGCACTGAGCAGAACCCGCGTCGCCCTTGGAAACCCCCTGCGTCGATATTTGCGAGATGGATCCCCGCTCCGGGCTGTGCATCGGCTGCGGCCGCACCCTCGACGAAATCGCCCGCTGGGCGGAGATGAGCGCGCAAGAGCGGCGCGCCATCATGGCGGTGTTGCCGCAACGGCGGAAGCACCTCGCGGAAGCGAAGGACTAGGACCCGTGTCGAGCTGGATCGCCCTCTTCATCCTTGCGCTTGGCGCGGTGCTCCTCATCGCCCATGGCGACACCGCGACCATTGCCGGTTTCGACAGCGAGACCTTCGGCTATCTTGCGATCGGCGCGGCCCTGCTCATCTTCATCGGCGGCGGACTGCTTGCCCGCTATGGCGGCCGCCCCGGCAACATGCTGCGCGATGCGGTCACTTGGCTCGCGCTCGGGCTTGGTCTCGTCACGCTTTATACCTATCGCGACGAGCTCGCACCCATCGCCGGCCGGGTCGTGGGCGAGCTCGTGCCCGGCACGTCCATGGTCGTGGAGGAAAGCGAGAACGGCGCGACCGAGGTGAAGATCAGGCGCCGCCTCGACGGTCACTTCGCCGCGACGGTCAAGGTGAACGGCAACCCCATCTCCATGGTCGTCGATACCGGCGCCTCGTCCATCGTGCTCCGGCCCGAAGACGCCGCCAAAATCGGTATCGAGCTGAAACGGCTGAGTTTCACCGTGCCCGTGGCCACCGCCAACGGCCGCACGCTTGCCGCGCGGGTGCGGCTTAGCAGGGTCGCGGTCGGCCCGCTCGACCGCAAGGACGTTGACGCTCTGGTGGCGCAGCCGGGCGCCCTCACCCAGAGCCTGCTCGGTATGACTTTCTTAAGCCGCCTCCGCTCTTATGAATTCTCCGGCGATTTCCTCACCTTGCGCGGCTGAGATGCTTTGCGCGCGGCGCTTGTCTGACTTGGAGTGTCCGATCCCGTGGGTTCAGCGGCCAAACACGCGCTCAAGGAAGGACTGCTCTGGGCAAGCGCGGCGCTTGCCGGCATCGCGCTCATCTATTTTTACGGCGATATCGTCGCCGCCTTCGGTCCCCGTCCCGAGCCGGCGGCGCTGGGAAGCGCGGCCGTGCAGCGTGAAAGTCCGGGCTTTGCGCGCGAGGTGCGGCTCCGCGCCGACGACCGCGGCCATTTCGTCTTCGATGCTGCCGTCAATGAGCGGCCGGTGACGCTGATGGCCGATACCGGCGCCACCCTCGTGGTCCTGACCTTCGAGGACGCCGAGCGGCTCGGACTCTCTCCGCGCAGCCTCGATTTCTCGGGCCGCGTGCAGACCGCAAACGGCGTCTCCCGCGTGGCGCCCGTCACGCTCGACCGCGTCCGCGTCGACGACATCACGCTGCGCGACATTCCCGCCGCCATTGCCGAGCGCGGCGCGCTTGGCGTCAATCTGCTCGGCATGAGCTTCTTGGGCCGGCTCAAGAGCTTTCAGATCCAGGGGCGCGAGCTCGTCCTCGTGCAATAGCCGCAACCGCCGGTTTCCGCGGGGAACCGGAGGCGAATGTGCGCGGTTGGTCGCAGGCGGAAAATCGACTAAGCAATAGGCCGCATGTTCCCCAAGCCCCGCCAAGACCTCATTCCCAACACCGCCGAGTTCGAGCGCCTTCCCTTGGTGAAGGCCACCGGCTTTCGCGAATATGACGCCCGCTGGCGCTACCCCGAGGAGATCAACCTCCAAGGGATGGAAGCGGTGGGCGCAGGCCTCGCCACGCTGATGCGGGCGCGCGGCGTGCGCCCGCGCGTCGTGGTCGGCCACGACTATCGCTCCTATTCGGCCGCGATCAAGGCGGCGCTCATGACCGGCCTGCTCGCCGGCGGCGCCGAGGTTCACGACATCGGCTTGGCCCTGTCGCCCATGGCCTATTTCGCCCAATTCGATCTCGACGTCGAAGGCGTGGCCATGGTCACCGCGAGCCATAACGACAATGGCTGGACCGGCATCAAGATGGGCATGGAGCGCCCCCTCACCTTCGCGCCCGAGGACATGAGCGCGCTGAAGGAGCTCGTGCTCGAGGGCCGCGTCGCATGCCCGGGCGGCGGCCGCTATAGCTTCGTGCCCGACATGGCCGAGCGCTACATGGCCGACCTGCTCAAGCGCCCGAAGCTCACGCGCCCGCTGAAGGTCGTGGTCTCCTGCGGCAACGGCACGGCCGGTGCCTTTGCGCCCCGCGTGCTGGCCGCGCTTGGCTGTACGGTCATCCCGCTCAATTGCGAGCTCGACTACACCTTCCCCGCCCATAACCCGAACCCCGAGGATATGGGCATGCTCCATGCCACGCGCGACGCGGTACTGGCGCACGGCGCCGATGTCGGGCTCGCCTTCGACGGCGACGGCGACCGCTGCGGCGTGGTCGACAATGAAGGCGAGGAGATTTTCGCCGACAAAGTCGGCGTCATGCTCGCCCGCGACATCTCCGCCCGCAACAAGGATGCCCTCTTCGTCGTCGACGTGAAATCCACCGGCCTGTTCCTCACCGATCCCGTGCTCAAGCAGCACGGCGCCACGACGCATTATTGGAAGACCGGCCACTCTTATATCAAGCGCTACAGCCACGAGACCGGCGCGCTGGTGGGCTTCGAGAAGTCGGGCCATTTCTTCTTCAACCCACCGCTCGGCCGCGGCTATGACGACGGCCTGATCGCCGCGTTTGCCGTGCTCGACATGCTCGACCGCAATCCCGGCCGGTCGCTCGCCGATCTTCGCCGCGCGCTGCCGCGCACTTGGCAGTCGCCCACCATGTCGCCCCATTGCGATGACGAGGTGAAATATGCCGTGGTCGATCGCGTCGTCGATCACTTCAAGAAGGTGGCGGCCAATGGCGGCATGCTCGCCGGCGAGAAGATCGCCGAGCTGATCACCGTGAATGGCATCCGCATCGTGCTCGACGACGGGACCTGGGGCCTGGTGCGCGCCTCCTCCAACAAGCCCGAGCTCGTCGTCGTGGTCGAGAGCCCCGTCTCGGAGGCGAAGATGCGGGAGATGTTCGCCGAGATCGACCGGGAGCTGGCCAAGCAGCCCGAAATCGGCGCCTATAATCAGAAGATCTGACGCCCCCGACGGGGCCCCGGCGTCCGTAACAAAACCGTCAGCACAACGTCGCAAATCTGCAAAACGAATCTGCTTTTTTGCGCCGGCGCCATGATGACATACCTCGTTTTCGCCACCGGCCTTCTCCTAGGCATCACCCTCGATCTCCTGCTGCTCCGCACTCTCGTCGCGCCGCCCTTCCGCATTTGGCCGACGCCTGCGCCGGGCAGCTGGCAGAGCCTCACCTTCTGGGGCCTGTTCCGCGGCGGCATGGTCGCGACCTTCGTCGTCGCCATTCTCGATTGGAACAGCACGCCGCTGCTCGACTGGACCCGCTTCATCCCCGGCCTGCCGCTCGGCCTCATCGGCCTCTTCATCACGGTGTGCGGCTATTTCAATCTCGGCCTCGGCAACACCTATTGCGGCGCGGACGGCCTCGTCACCGGCGGCCTCTACCGCTTCAGCCGCAACCCGCAATACACCGCCTCGATCGTCGGGCTTATCGGCCTGTCGATCGGCGCCAATTCGATCCTCACCATTGTGATGTCCATGGTGATGACCGGCGCCTATGTGCTGATGGCCATGGTCGAGGAGGATTGGCTGAAGCAGCGCTACGGCGCGCCCTATCGCGATTACTGCATGCAGACGGCGCGCTTCCTCGACGTGCCGGGCCTGCTCGCCCTGATTCGAGCGCAAGCGGCCCTCACGCCAGACCCGGCTGACGCCGGCCATCCTACTCGGCGGCGATGGCAGTGCGGCTTTCGCCGGCGATGATGCGGCGCGCGGCCTGCAACACCTCGATGCCGGCGCCGTCGACATGCGCCCGCTCCGCCAGAAGCCGGCGGAAGCTCCGCGCACGCGGCTGGCCGTGAAACAGCCCGAGGATATGCCGCGTCATCTGATTGAGGCGCGCGCCGCGCGCAAGCTCCGCCGCGACATAAGGCATGAACCGGTCGAGCACCTCGAGCCGTGACGGTGGCGCTTCCGCCGCGCCATAGATGGCCGCGTCCACGCCCGCGAGCAGATAGGGATCCTGATAGGCGGCGCGCCCGAGCATCACGCCATCGACATGGCTGAGATGCTGCGCCGCCTCGTCGAGCGAGCCGATGCCGCCATTGACGATGATGGTGAGGTCGGGGCGCCGCGCCTTCATCCGATAGACGCGCCCATAATCGATCGGCGGCACGTCGCGATTCTCCTTCGGGCTCAGCCCCTGAAGCCAGGCCTTGCGCGCATGCAGGATGAAGATGCGGCAGCCGCCTTGCGCGACCGCGTCGATGAAGGCATCGAGGCTCTCCTCGGCGTCCTGGTCGTCGATGCCGATGCGGCATTTCACCGTGACCGGCACGCCCGCTTTCGCCTCCATGGCGGCGATGCAGTCGGCCACGAGCGCGGGCTCGGCCATGAGGCAGGCGCCGAACTTTCCCGACTGCACCCGGTCCGAGGGACAGCCGACATTGAGATTGATCTCGTCATAGCCGAACTCGGCGCCGATGCGCGCCGCCTCGGCAAGCGCATGCGGATCGCTGCCCCCGATCTGCAGCGCCACCGGGTGCTCGGCCGCGTCGAATTGGAGCAACCGCTCGCGATTGCCGCGCAGGATC
Organism: uncultured Alphaproteobacteria bacterium; assembly: GCA_963792045.1. Classification (GTDB taxonomy): domain Bacteria; phylum Pseudomonadota; class Alphaproteobacteria; order Rhizobiales; family Methyloligellaceae; genus Methyloceanibacter. Next base: position 192,384 of record CAWBUT010000011.1, on the reverse strand, counting down.
GCGTCGGCCGTCACCATCTCGGTATAAAGCACGGTGCGCTTGGAGATCAGCCGCAGGAAATAGCGGCAGTGGCGGTCGGTCCACTCCATCATCGGCGCGACGCAGAAGCGATGTGAGTTTGGTTTCAAGGCGTTATCAGGCCCGGTTGCGCGTCCCAATCTATCCATAGCGCTCGCCCCAGCCATGCAGCGCCTTGAGCACGGGGCCGAGCGCTTTACCCTTGTCGGTCAAGAAATATTCATAGCGGGGCGGGTGGGCTTCGTACAGGCGCGTGCCGATCACGCCTTGCGCTTCGAGCGATTTCGAGCCGCGCCGAGAGCGTGTTGGGCGCCACCCCGGGGAGCCCGCGTTCCAGCTCCTGGAAGCGCAGCGGGCCCTTGCGGAACAGGTCGCGCAGCACGAGCAGCGACCATTTCTCCCCGATTGCGTCGAGCGCCCGCGCTACCGGGCAATCTTCCTGGCCATATCCTGACGCCATGAGGGCTAGATAGCCGGCCGCCTGCTGCTTTTTCAAGTCGCTTGCTATTGACTAGTGACTATTTAAGATATAGTTACAGGATGTCCCGTTGGTCAATGGAGGCGTCCCATGACGATCCCAACCTATCTCCCCTATTTCGTTCTCGCCGGCACGGTGGCCACCATCGCCGCCATCCTCTATGGCTTGCATCGCGCTTTGACCCACGCCGACTGGCCAGCCACCGAGCGCAGCCGGACCGTCCGCGGGCCGCAGCCTTCATTCTCATCGGCTGGTTCGTGGCGCGCGCTCGCGCTCGGTGACGGCGCCTTATGTCCCGGGCCCGGACGGCATTCCGACGATCCAATACGGCATTTTGCTGCCCGATCCTGATCGGCGGTCTGCTTGATCTGGCGGTCGTCGACGGTCGGCCCGCATCATCGATGCCGTGCCGCAACCCTGGCTCGTGGGCGTCCAGCTCTATCGCGCGCTTGGCGTGATCTTCCTCATCCTCTATGCGAGCGGCAGACTGCCCGGCCTGTTCGCCTGGCCGGCCGGGTTGGGCGACATCGCCGATCGGCCTTGCTCGCCCCCGTCGTCGGCGCTCGCCTATGCGCGCGCTCCCCGAGAAAACGGCGGCCTCGTACGCCGCGTGGAACGTCTTCGGCATTCTCGACCTCGCCGTCGCGGTCACGAACCGGTTTCTCGACCTCGCCGTCGCAGCTCCAGCCGTTTGCGCTCGACCAGCCGAACGAGCTCGATGACCATCCTGCCGCTGGTGCTGATCCCGACCTATCTCGTGCCGCTGTCGATCCTGCTGCATCTCGCCTCGCTGGCCAAGCTGCGCAGGACGACGCAAGCGGGCGATGTGCCGGCAGCAAGGCTGCGGCCCGCCGACTAGGATTTGGAGTCTCGTATCAGCGACTTGCGCGCCCCACCTGCCGCGCGGCAGGAAACGCCTAGTGCAGTGACGACGCAGTCTCGGGCGGCGCTACGCGGCCGGGGCTGCGCCGCCATGAAGGCCGCCACGTCCCATGCCTGCTGCACCGTCAACACCGGATCGAGATAGGAGATACCGAAAGGCATGTTGGCGCGAATATAGGCCGCCGCATAAGCGACCTTGGCCATGCCGGCCCCGCTGTTGAACGAGTCGTCGCCCCACAGCGGCGGGATCGAATAGCCGATGCGGGGCGCCGGCGCCCGCTCCCCCTGCCCGTCGGACTTATGGCAATTGGCGCAAAGATTGGCATAGACCTCGCTGCCGCGCGTGGCGTCGGGGGCAAGCGGGGCGTCCGGCAATGATTTCAGTCCCATGCCGGCGATGCGTACACTTTCCGGTGAGCCTGTGCCCACGAACTTGAGATAGGCGATGAGCGCCTCCATCTCATGACTATCCACCGGCAAATCCTTGCCGTTCATGCTCCGCCGCATGCAGCCATTGATCCGGTCCGTAAGCGTCAAGACCTGATCGTCCACCATCATGGGGAAGGTGGCGAAGGTGGAGACGAAGGGCGCGGCGAAGGGCTGTAGCCCCGCCTTCAAATGGCAGTTCACGCAGGCAAGGTCGTTGCCGGCGAAACGTTTGGACGGGTCTTCGGCGCTCTTGCCGATATAGCGCGCCGTATTGACGACGAGCTCGGAGCCGTCGCGGATGAGGCTGCTTTCGGGGCCGGGAGGCAATTTGGCGAGATCGACCCGATACCAGTCATGCGGCCAGCCCCAAACGAGATAGCCGATGCCGAGACCGATGACGACCGCGCCTAGGAGCCCAAGGGCAAGGATGAGAATCTGCCGGCTGCTGCACCCCATTGTCGGTTCCCCCCTTGATCAGAATTGCGTAAGCACACCACTTTATTCCTGTCCGCTCTAGCGAAAGCCGAACCCGTGCCCCGACCCCTGGCTGCCAAGCCCTCGACCGCCGCCCATAGTGCCACCGATCCCGTCTGCGGGATGACGGTGGACACGCATGCCGGCAAGCCCAGCTACGACTATGCGGGGCAGACTTACCATTTCTGCTCGGAGGGTTGCCGCACCAAATTCGCGGCCGAGCCGGCGCGCTATTTGGACCAGAGCGCCGCGCCGAAGCCCCTGCCGCTCGGCACCCTCTACACCTGCCCCATGCATCCGGAGATCGTGCAGGAGGGTCCCGGCGCCTGCCCGATCTGCGGCATGGCGCTCGAGCCCATGGGCGTGCCGCCCGAGCACGAGCAGGCGGAACCCCGAGCTCACCGACTTCACGCGGCGGCTCGCGGTCGGCGTGCCGCTGTCGCTGTGCGCTCATCGCCATGGACATGAGCCGCCATCTCTTCGGCGTCGACCTCCTGCCCGTCCTGTCGGCCCGACGCCCAGCAATGGCTGCAACTCGCACTCGCCATCCCGGCGGTGCTGTGGTGCGGCTGGCCGTTCTTCGTGCGCGGCTGGGTCTCGCTCCGCACGCGGCCGGCTCAACATGTTCACGCTGATCGCGCTCGGCACCGGCGCGGCCTTCCTCTACAGCCTCGTCGCCACGGCAGCCCCTTCCCTCTTCCCCGCCGCCATGCGCGACGCCCATGGCACCGTGCCCGTCTATTTCGAGGCGGCGGCCGTCATTGTTTCGCTCGTGCTGCTCGGCCAGGTGCTCGAGCTGCGCGCGCGGCTCCGCACCGGCGGCGCCATCCGCGCCCTCCTCGATCTCGCGCCCAAGACGGCGTTGCGCGTGCTTGCCGGCGGCAAGACCGAGACCGTGCCGCTCGCCGAGGTCAAGAACGGCGACATCCTGCGCGTCCGCCCGGGCGACAAGATCCCCATCGACGGCACCGTCACCGAGGGCAGAAGCGCGGTCGATGAGTCGATGCTGACCGGCGAGCCCGTGCCGGTGGAGAAGGTCAAGGGCGACAAGGTCACCGGCGGCACGCTCAACGGCACCGGCAGCTTCGACATGCGCGTCGACCGCACCGGCGCCGAGACGACGCTCGCCCAAGTGGTCGCCATGGTGGCGGCGGCGCAGCGCTCGCGCGCGCCCATCCAGAGTCTCGCCGATACGGTCTCCGCCTATTTCGTGCCGGCGGTCATGCTCGTCGCCGTGCTTGCCTTCCTCGCCTGGCTGCTGGTGGGACCCGCGCCCCAGCTCGCCTATGCGCCTCGTCGCCGGCGTCAGCGTGCTTGATCATCGCCTGCCCCTGCGCGCTCGGCCTTGCCACGCCCATCTCCATCATGGTCGCCATGGGCCGGGGCGCCCAAGCCGGCGTGCTCGTGCGCAATGCCGAGGCGCTGGAGCGGCTCGCCTCCGTCGATACCCTGGTGATCGACAAGACCGGCACGCTCACCGAAGGCAGGCCCTCCCTCACCGGGATCGAGGCGGCGCCGGGCTTTGCCTCCGACGAGGTGCTGCGCATCGCCGCCGCGCTCGAGGCAGGCAGCGAGCATCCCCTCGCCGAGGCGATCCTCAAAGGCGCCGAAGCGCGGGGCGTGCCGAGGGCCAAGGCGGAGCGCTTCGAATCCGTCACCGGCGCGGGCGTGAAGGCGGAAATCGACGGCCGCACCGCGCTCTTCGGCAACGCCAAGCTGATGCAACAGGACAAGATCGACATCGCGCCGCTCGCCGGCGCCGCCGAGGCGCGCCGCGCCGAAGGCGAGACGGTGATGTTCTTGGGCGTCGACGGCAAGCTCGCCGGGCTCGTCGCGGTCGCCGATGCCATCAAGCCGTCGAGCGCCGAGGCGATCGCCAAGCTCCACGCGCTGGGGCTGAAGCTCGTCATGGCCACGGGCGACAATCCCACCACCGCCAAGGCCGTGGCGGCGCGGCTCGGCATCGACGAGGTCGCCGCGGGGCTCAGCCCCGGCGACAAGCTCAAGCTGATCGACGATCTGCAGCGGAAGGGCGCCATTGTCGCCATGGCCGGCGACGGCATCAACGACGCGCCGGCGCTGGCCAAAGCCGATGTCGGCATCGCCATGGGCACCGGCGCCGACGTGGCCATGGAAAGCGCAGGGCTGACGCTTCTGAAGGGCGATCTCCGCGGCGTCGTGCGCGGCGTGAAGCTCGCCCGCGCCACCATGCGCAACATCAAGCAGAACCTGCTCTTCGCCTTCGCCTATAATGCGCTTGGCGTGCCGATCGCGGCGGGCGTGCTCTATCCCTTTATCGGCCTGACGCTCTCGCCCATGATCGCCGCGGCGGCCATGAGCCTGTCCTCGATCTCGGTGGTGGGCAACGCGCTGCGGCTGCGCAGCATCGATCTCGATTAGGTCAAGGCACGATCTCGACGCCGCCGCTCGCCGGCGGTCCCGCGGTCGGCTGCGGCCCGCGCGGCAGCCGCGGCCGATAGGTCGAGAACGCGGCAAGCTTGCGCCAGGTGGCGAACTCGTTGAGCGGCGACCGCTCGAAGGCCGCCATCAGCACGGCGGCGAGGAAGGGCAGGCTCTGCACGAACATCACCGCGCTGAAGATGGAGAACTCGCGCACCTGCTGCTCGTTGGTGAGGTAAAGAACGCCCGCGCCGAGCAAGAGCAGGCCGCCGAGCACGCCTTCCCACAGGGCCGGGAAGCGGGCGCCCGAACGGCATCGTGCGCCACCCTTGGTCGTGCGCATGAAGGGAAGCTCGTCGAAGATCAGCCCTTCGGCCACGGCCTTGCCGACGGTCAGCTGCAACGCCATGGCGGAGAACGCGGCGCCGAGCGACGCGAAGATCGGCGCCCCGACCCGGGTCCGGTAGAGCACCATGAAGTGGAGCAGCATGATGGCGAAGGTGGCGAGCACGGGCAGCGTGAGCACGGCCTCCGGCACCGCGATGCCCCAAAAGGCGACGAGCGGCATCCAAATCAGATTGAGGATGGCGAGCACGACGCCGAGGCTCTCGGCGCCGAGCCAAGTCAGCCAGCCGAACAGAAAAGCCGCGCGCTGCTTCGGAGTGAGCTGACTGCGCCCGGGCAGGAAGCTGCGCCAATGCTTCTTGATCAGCTGCACGCCGCCATAGGCCCAGCGCTGCCGCTGCCGCTGATAGGCGGCGAAATCGGAGGGCAGCAGACCCCAGCCGTAGCGCCGGCGGGTGTAATGCGCCCGCCAGCCACGCTCCAGAAGCGTGACCCCGAGATCGGCGTCCTCGACGATGGTGTCGCTCGACCAATTGCCCGCATCGAGCAGCGCCGCGCGCCGGATCAGGCACATGGTGCCGTGGGTGATGATGGCGTTGACCTCGTTACGCTGCACCATGCCGATGTCGAAGAAGCCGGCATATTCGCGGTTCATCGCCCCATGCAGGACGGTCTTGTCTCCGTCGCGGTGATCCTGGGGCGCCTGCACCAACCCAACACTGGGGTCGGCGAAGGCCGGCACGAGATCGCTCAGCCAATTGGGATCGACCGCATAGTCGGCATCGAGCACGCCGACGATCTCGGCATCGGGCGAGCTATGCTCGAGCGCGAGCCTGAGCGCGCCCGCCTTGAAGCCCGGCAGCCGCTCCACATGCACGAATTTGAAGCGCGAGCCGAGCGCGTGGCAATGCTCCTCCACCGGCCGCCACAAGGCGGCGTCCGGCGTGTTGTTGACGACCACGATGCATTCGAAGTTCGGCCAGTCGAGCTTGGCCACGCTGTCGAGCGTCTGCCGGAGCATCTCCGGCGGCTCGCAGCAGGCCGGGATGTGGATGGAGACGAGCGGGCGCGCGTCGCGAAGCGGAATTGCCCGCCTCCGCGACTGCGGCATTCGCCGGGAGCAGGCGCCCGGGTTTGCTGCCGAACAGCACCGCCGCCAGCTCCTCGATGCGCTGCTTCATGATCAGCAGCAGAGGGATGAGCAGGGCCGAGCCGACGATCATGGCGATCTGCGCGCCAAGGACGAAATAATGCGTCACCCAATAATCGATGACGTTGGACGACCAGGCGCCGATCCCATGCGCGGTCAGCGCGAGCACGCCTGCCTGCACCGGCGTGACCCGCGCGATGACGAAGATCGGCAAGGACAGCAGCAAGCCAAAGATCACCGCCGCCACCGCCTTCAACGTCCAATTCGGGCGTTGCACCGCCCCGTCGAGCGCGAATTTCGCGTGGCGCCCGGCATCGAACAGGCCCCAATAGGGACCGACGCTGCCTTCGAAGGTCTTCCACGGCTGGTCGAAGGCCTCGACGATCGAATATTCGATCCCCATCGCCTCGGCCCGGGTGATGAAATCGCGCACGACTTGCGCCTCGGTGAGCGGGCTCGGCACGGCGGCCTTGCGGTTCAGTCCGGCGCTCGGCCAGCCGAACTCGGCGATCACGATGCGCTTGCCGGGATAGGCCTGCCGCAAGCGCTGATAGTCCTTCATCGCATGATCGACGGCGGCGACGCCGGGAATGCCCTTCCCAATAAGGCAGGACGTGTACGGCGATGTAGTCGACCGCCGAAACGAGCTCCGGGTGCTGGAGCCAGGTGTTCACCACCTCGGCCGTGGTCACCGGAACGGAGACCTCGCGCTTCACGCGCCGGATCTTGGCGATCAGGTCCGGGACGGTATCGCCCTTATGCAGCGCCGAGATTGCGGTACATTGCGTTTCGTTGCCGACGATGATGCTGTCGACATTCCGGTAGCTTTTGGCGAGCGCGATCGCGCTCTCGATCTCCTTGCTCGTTCTGCTCCTCCCAACCGTTCAGCCAGACGCCGAGCGAAACCCGCAAGCCGTATTCGGACGCGATGGCGGGTACGAGCTCCATGCCGTTGGTGGAGGAATAGGTCCTGATCGCGCGGGTATAGGGTGCGATCACGGCAAGGTCGGACCTGATCTGGGTCACGCGGTCGTGCCGTCGACCTCACCATCACGATTGGGATTGATGGGCGTGAAGGAAACGCTCGCCACGCGGCCGCCCGTGTTCGGCGGCGTGACCTGTTCCTGCGTGAGGAACCAGGCCGCCGCATGCAAGGCGGTCGCAAGGGCAACCACAACGACGACAACGACGCTGCGCATTGATTTGGAGTCTTCCAGCTTAAGTCCGGCCTGCTAGTCCCCGGCTTGTTTCGATGCCGCCGAGAGTTGCGCCATCAAAACGCGTTTAATTCGGGATTGTTCCGCCCTTTATGGTCGAGCCGGTCGTTGCCTGACTCGACGCTGTTGTTGGCTCGTCCGGCGCGATCCAGCAGCCCTGCACTCGGGAGGCGAGCTTATCGGTCGCCTTGGGATCGAGTGGGCCTTGCCGGATGAGGCAGCGGAAAGCGAGCTTCAGATGCTCCGAGGAGCAACCAAAACGGTCGTACAGAGCGACGTAGCGCTGTGCGGTATCTATATCGTCACGCCATAAGAGACTTGCAATCCTTCGCCCGGTCCACACGCATTCAGGCGCTCCGGCCGAGCTTGCGAGCTTGGCCGCCGCTTCCCGGTATTCCGCGAGGTCTTTCTCCAGCGCCTGGCGCTCGGCTGTCGCTTGATCGACGGCCTTCGCTTCGCCTTGGGGAGCCGGCTTCTGCTCCGCCTGCCCCTGATCGGGTGGTTTCTGTCCGCCTTCTTCAGCGTGAGCCGTGACGGTCGTGGCGGCCGTCAATAGAAGACCGCCGGCTAGGATTGCGGCGGTGCAAGACGCGAAGCGCATGGATGGGTGCCCAGCCCGACAGGATTGCGACAGGAATTTTGCATTGGACAACAGAATTTTGGCGGTCCAGCGGCAATATCCCTCCTTTAGCACTTCGCACCCGCACAAACCAGAGCAATCAGTTCCCCGCAGCGCACAAAGCTGCTATTCGTCGCATCCTCGCCCGCTCCGACAGCCTCCCCATGCTCCGGTCCCTCCTGCTCTTCGCCCTCGTGGCCGCTGCCATCGGCGCCTTCTGGTATGGGATGGGGCGGCCGATCCCCATGCCGCCCTCCCCCCTCGCGGAGGGCCGTAAGCTTAACTGCGTCTCCTACGCGCCCTTCCACGGCGAGCAGGGGCCTTTCACTCCCGCCCTCGACGTTTCGGATGCCGAGATCGAGGCCGACCTGGAGCGCCTGTCGCCGCTCACCTCCTGTGTCCGCAGCTACTCCGCCGCCAAGGTGCAAGGGAAGATCACGAAGCTTGCCGGGCGTCACAATCTGAAGGTCCTGCAGGGGATCTGGCTCGGGCGGAACCGCGCCGAGAACCGGCGCGAGATCGAGGCGGCGCTGACGCTCGCCCGCCGCTATCCGGGTGTCGTCGAGGCCTTCATCGTCGGCAACGAGGCGCTGCTGCGCGGCGAGCTCTCCCCCGCCCACATCAAGGACTATCTCGAGGAGGTGCGCCGGCGCGGCGGCTTGCCCGTGACCTATGCCGATGTGTGGGAGTACTGGCTGAAGGCGCCTGAGCTCGCGGACGCCGTCGACTTCGTCACCATCCACATCCTGCCCTATTGGGAGGACGATCCGGTGAGCGCAGGCGACGCCGTCGCCCATGTGCGGGAGGTGCGGGAGAAGCTGGCGAAGGCCTTTCCCGGCAAGGAGATCCTGATCGGCGAGGTGGGCTGGCCGAGCGAGGGCCGCATGCGCGGGCCCGCTCTGCCCTCTCCCGCCAATCAAGCCCGCGTTCTTTCCGGCGTCGTGGCGGCGGCCGAAGAGACCGGCTGGAGGGTGAACCTCATCGAGGCCTATGACCAACCCTGGAAGCGCCTGATCGAGGGGATGACCGGCGGCTATTGGGGCCTGTTCGACGACGCGACCCGCACGCAAAAATTCCGCTGGGGCACCCCCGTCTCCAACCACCCGGACTGGCGGTTCGAGGCGGGACTCGGCATTGCCGCCGCATTCCTCGTCTTCCTCGCGGGATGGCTCGGCAGCCGGGGCCGGCCGGAACGAGACGGGCAAACGCGTCTTGCCATCGCCGCGATCGCGCTTGGCGCCGGCATCGTCATCGGCTGGGGTGTCGTGACCTTTCCCATGGTCGTGCCCGAGCTGGGCGACCGTTTCAGAGCTCTGGCGTTGCTCGCGCTCGCGCTCGGCGTTCCCATCCTTGCCGCCTTCACGCTGGCGCGCGGAGCGCCGCTCCCCTCCTTGGCGCTCGCGCTCAATCCGCCATTATGGCGGCGTGCCGGCCGCAGTGACGTGCTGCTCGCGATCCTGCTCGCCGCGCTCGATCGTCGCCGCGATCCATGTGGCGCTCGGACTCGTCTTCGACCCCCGCTACAAGGACTTTCCCTTTGCCGCGCTCACCGGGCCGGTTATTGCGCTCGCCGTGCTCGTGCTCGCGACCGGCGGCCGCCCGGCCCATCTTTCGCCGACCGGCGCGGCGGAGACGATCATTGCCGCGCTCCTCACCGGATCGGCGCTGTTCATCACCGTCAATGAGGGGATCGCCAATTGGCAGGCGCTGTGGTTCGCGAGCCTGCTGCTCGTTCTGTCCTTCACCCTTCGGCCGACGGAGAGCGTGTTGCGCGCGCGGTCCGGCCTGGGCGGCCCGGGTGAGTCCTCGGACGGCGTCGGTGCGGACCGGAGCCGCGCGAGACTGAGCAGTAACAGCGCCACCGCCAGCGCCGAAAGGCGAAGATTGTAAAGCACGAGCCCGAACGCGCCCGCGACGAGGCCGATGGCGAAGGTGACACGGTTCGGACGGATGAGCTGCACGATGGCCGCGGCCAGCGCCGTCCAGCCGAACGCATCCCGCACGAAGAGCAGAATGGCGGCGAGCCTCGCCGTGCAGGTGAGGCTCTCCTCGCCCGCCTCGCAGGCGAGCCCGATCGGCGTGTTCTGGATGATGCGGTAGCGGAGGAAGAGCGCGAGACCGAGCGCAAGGAGAACGAGCACGGCCAGCGCGACCCCATAGGCCTTCGACGGCAGGAACGGCTTGGGGGACGGGTCGGTTTGGGGCGCTGCCATGGCGAGACGCCTCATACGGCAAGGATGCCCCTGCGTCAGCCTAAATGGGCTCGGAAGGCGCGCCAACCATGGTCAAAACAAGGCATGGCGGCCAAATTTTAACTTTTCGCCGCTAGGCTCCGAGTACGGAGTTTACCTCCCGCCTCCAGGGCAACCTTGGCATCAAGCTTTGGCCCCCCGGAGCAAGGTTCAAGAATTCAGGGCGTCGAACGATGGCTAAAGCCAAGTTTCATAAAGCGCAGCGCGTTTTCGTCAAACCCGTCGGCACCTGGGCCTATGTGGAGTCCGTGGTGCCGAAATGGATCCGGGGCTGCGACGAGCCGATCAAGATCGCCTATGACTGCGGCATGGGCCGCGAGTTCGCGCAAGAGGAGCTGGAAGAGGAGTCGCTCGCGCTGCAGAACGGCTCCCAATTCAGCGCCGGCGGTCCATGGCGCGTGGTGCGCGGCCAGAATCGCTGGAAAAGCGCCGAGCAATGCGGCCATCACCCCTATCCCGGCACCCATCCCATGGTCGTGACCAGCGAGCGCGATTGGGGCGGCTGGCGGGTTCCGGGATCGGAATACGACCTCGATCCCTATCGCGTCGAACGGCAGGCGCAGATCATCTCGCGCGCTCCCGTATTCCAAAAGCTGCTCGAAGATTTCGTCCAGCATGCCGAGCAGGAGCCGGAAAATCTGAGCGACGATCTGACCAAGCTCGCGCAGATCGCCAGACGCGTGCTGAGCGAAGTCTCCGAATAACACCGGTACCGATTGCCGCAAGCGCTGATCCCGTCGCGCTCGGGCCTTGGCTTTGCACCCTTTGAGGCCTAAGAGCCAGGGCGAAGGGAGCCGCCCATGGATCAGTCGGGACGTCGGCCGAAGCTGCTCAAAGACTACGCTCCTCCCAATTATCTCGTGGAGGAGGCGGACCTTGACGTGGTGCTCGACCCGACCGCCACGCGCATCCGCTCCAAGCTCAGGCTTCGCCCCAATCCGAAAGTCTCGACCGGCGGCCTTCCCCTCACGCTCGATGGCGAAGGCCTGACGCTTGAGAGCATCGCGCTCGACGGCGCGCCCCTCTCGCCCGACGCCTATGAGCTCGACGAGAAATCGCTCACCATCCTCGCCGTGCCGGGGCATCCCTTCAACCTCGAGCTCGTGACGGTCTGCAACCCCGAGGCCAACACCGCGCTCTCCGGCCTTTATCGCTCGCGCGGCACCTATTGCACCCAATGCGAGCCGGAGGGCTTCCGCCGCATCACCTATTTCCTCGACCGCCCGGACGTGCTCGCGGTCTTTACCGTCCGCATCGAGGCGCCGCGCCAGGGAACCCCGGTGCTGCTCGCCAACGGCAATCCGATCGCGGCGGGCGACGTGCCCGGCACCGACCGCCACTTCGCCGTCTGGCACGATCCCTTCCCCAAGCCGTCTTATTTATTTGCGCTTGTGGGCGGCGATCTCGCCCATATCGCCGACAGCTTCACCACCCAATCGGGCCGCGACGTGGAGCTCGGCATCTATGTCGAGCGCGGCAAGGAGGATCGCTGCGCCTGGGCCATGGAGTCCCTGAAGCGCGCCATGCGCTTCGACGAGGAGCGCTTCGGCCGGGAATACGATCTCGACGTGTTCAATATCGTCGCCGTGGCCGATTTCAACATGGGCGCGATGGAGAACAAGGGCCTCAACATCTTCAACGACAAGCTGATCCTGGCGCGGCCGGACACCGCGAGCGACGCCGACTACGGCGCCATCGAAGCCGTCATCGCCCACGAATATTTCCACAATTGGACGGGCGACCGCGTCACCTGCCGCGATTGGTTCCAGCTCTGCCTCAAGGAAGGGCTGACCGTGTTTCGCGACCAGGAGTTCACCACCGCGCTCCGCTCAGGCCCGGTGAAGCGCATCCTCGACGTGCGCATGCTGAAGACGCATCAATTCCCGGAGGACGCCGGTCCCCTCGCCCACCCCGTGCGGCCGGCCTCCTATATCGAGATCAACAATTTCTACACGGCGACCGTCTACGAGAAGGGCGCCGAGCTCTGCCGCATGTTGCAGACCCTGCTCGGCCGCGACACCTTCCGCCGCGGCCTCGACCTCTATTTCGAGCGCCATGACGGGCAGGCGGTGACGGTCGAGGATTTCGTCGACGCCATGGCCGACGCGTCGGACCGCGACCTCTCGCAATTCATGCTCTGGTACACGCAGGCCGGCACGCCCGAGCTCGCCTGCTCGCTCGACTATGACGCCCGAGCCAAGACCGCGCGCCTCGCCGTCAGTCAAATCATGCCCGCCACGCCGGGCCAGACCAAGAAGGAGCCGATGCTGATCCCGCTCAAGGTGGGTCTGCTCGGTCCCAATGGCGACGACCTGCCGCTCGTGCTCGACGACGGCACCGTGCCGCCCGACGGCCTGCTCGAAATCGGCGAGCGCGAGCAGGTGTTTCGCTTCCGCGACATCCCCGCGCCACCCATCCCCTCTTTGCTGCGCGATTTCTCCGCGCCGGTCAGGCTCACCGCCAATCTCGACCTCGCGCAGATCGAGTTCCTGATGCTGCACGATTCCGACCCGTTCAATCGCTGGCAGGCGGCTCAGAGCTACGCCACGAGCCTGCTCACCGCCGCGGCGCGAACGGGCAAGGTGGCCGATCTCGCCGACGGCAAGGAGGCCCGGCATCTGGCCGAGACGCTCGCCACGGGCGCTGCGGCGGACACTCTCCCCGCCGCCTATCGCGCCGAGCTCTTGAAGCTGCCGAGCGAATCCGACATCGCGCGCGAGCTTGGCCGCGACGTCGACACCGATGCGGTGCGCGCAAGCCGCGAGACGCTCCGCACCACGATCGGCCGCCGCATGCGGGAGACGCTGACCGAGCTCTATGATCGGAGCGCCACGCCCGGCCCCTACTCGCCGGACCCGGAGAGCACCGGGAAGCGTGCCTTGCGCGGCGCCGTGCTCGACCTCCTCCTCGCCACGAAGGAGCGCGCGGAAATCGACCGGGCCGTCCGCCATTATCGCGAGGCGTCGAACATGACCGACGCCATCACCGCCCTTGCCCTCCTTGCCGAGATCGGCGGGGAAGCGGGCGAGGAAGCGCTCGCCCATTTCTACGCGCGCTGGCAGGACGAGCCGCTCGTGCTCGACAAATGGTTTGCGGTGCAGGCGCGCGCCGCGCGCCCCAACTCGGTCGAGACCGTGCGCGCGCTTCTCTCCCATCCCAAATTCTCCCTGAAGAATCCGAACCGCGTGCGCGCCCTGCTCGGCACCTTCGTGCATGGCAATCCGACCGGATTCAACCGCGCCGACGGCGAGGGCTATGCGCTCTTGGCCGAGACGGCGCTCGAGATCGACCGCTTCAATCCCCATGTGGCCGCCCGCCTGCTCGGCGCCTTCGAAAGTTGGCGCATCCTCGAGCCGGTGCGCCAGGAGCGCGCCAAGGAGACGCTGGAGCGGCTCGCCCGGCAGGAGCTTTCGACCGACAGCTACGAGATCGTGACCAAGACCCTCGGTCCGATCTAAATTCGTTCTCTGTCAACCGGTTATTAACCTATTCTCCACAGTTTTTAGCTGGACAGACAACGTCCGCATCGCCTCAAATAACAGGCGATTCGGAGATGCGGCAGTTCTCCGTTTCAAGCAGGAGAGCTTCAACAAGGGGGACCGAATGCCGCGGACCCGTTCCGCGCGTGAGGAGTCGTTTGCGCTCGTGGGGAGCCCCTGGCAGGAGCTCCGTGCGAGCCTTCGCCGGTACCTACCTCAAGCCGAGCAGCTGCGCCGTATCGTCCCGCTTCTGATCGCGGCCTTTTTGCTGCTCGCCGCCGCCGGCCTTGCAACTCAGCTCGCCCATGGCAAGCGCACGGCGCTCGCCTCGGCACAAGCGCAACTCGCCCTCTTCGCCGACCTCACGGCCACCCAGCTCGAGAACCAGGCGCTCTCCCCGAGCAGCAATTGGCAGAAGGCGCTTGCCGAAAGCCTGGCCAAAGGCGCCACGACCGACGGCCGCACGGCGCTTCTGGCCGACGCCGCCGGAGACATCCAGGCCCGGGCGCCGCTCGATGCGGCCATGCACGGCAATCTCATCTCCATCATCGGACCCGAGCAGCCGCTGACCACCTTCGGCGCCGATGCCGGCGTGTTGCGCCTGACGCTGACCGACGGCACCGACGCCCTCGTCACCGTGCGCGACGTCCCCAAGACCGATATGCAGCTCGCCTTTATCCAGGACATCGATGCCGCGCTCGGCGATTGGCGCCGCGACGCCCGTATCGAGATCACCATTCTCATCTGCGGCGGCCTGGTGCTCGTCCTGCTCGGCGGCGCCCTCTGGTTTCTCGTCGACGCCGCCCCGCGCGAGGAGGACGCCCTTGCCGGCGAGATCACCGAGGCGCTGCCCGGCTGCGGCGTCTGGCGGTGGAATCTCGCCCGCGGCCATGTGCACTGGTCGAAGCCGATGTTCCGGCTTCTTGGCCACGCGCCGCGCGGAGGCGCCATGGCCTTCCGCGAGATCGCGCACGCGCTCCACCCGGCCGACGATCTGTGCGGCGAGATCGAGCGCAAGCTTCGCTCCGGCGACCGCGATTTCGATCACAGCTTTCGCTTGCGCCATGCCGACGGGCATTGGCTCCGCTTCCGCCTGCGCGGCCACATCACGCGCACGGCCCCGAGCCGCGAGCCTCATCTCACGGCCATCGCCATCGCCGCCGACCAGGATCTGGTGCCGCAATCGGCGGACGCCAATGCGCGCTTGCGCGACGCGGTCGAGACCATCTCCGAAGCCTTCGTGCTCTGGGACAACCAGAACCAGCTCGTCATGTGCAACTCGAAATATCAGCAGTTCCACGGCCTGCCCGACGAGGTGATCCGTCCCGGCACCGGCTATGACGATTTGATTGCCTCGGCGTCGGAACCGATCGTGCGCAAGCGCATCGCGGTGGACGGCAAGGACGGGGACGAGTCGCGCACCTACGAGGCCCAGCTCGAGGACGGCCGCTGGCTGCATATCAACGAGCGCCGTACCCGCGACGGCGGCTATGTCAGCGTCGGCACCGACGTGACCGTGCTCAAGGAGAGCCAGCAACGGCTGGCCGAGAGCGAGCGGCAGCTTCGCGCGAGCGTCGCCGAGCTCAGGCTTTCCCGCCGCGAGCTCGAGCAGCAGAAGCAGCAGCTCGTCGACCTCGCCGAGAAATATGCGCTGGAGAAGAACCGCGCCGAGGCGGCCAACCGGGCGAAATCGGAGTTCCTCGCCAATATCAGCCACGAGCTCCGCACCCCGCTCAACGCCGTGATCGGCTTCTCCGAGGTGATGCAGCGCGCGCTGTTCGGCCCCCTCGGCCACGCCAAATATCAGGAATATGCCCGCGACATCCATGCGAGCGGCAACTTCCTGCTCGAAGTGATCAACGACATCCTCGACATGTCGAAGATCGAGGCCGGGCGCATGAGCCTCGATATCTCCTCCGTCGACGTGGCCGACATCATCGAGGACAGCATGAAGGTGGTGGGCCAGGCCGCCGGCGAGCGCAACATCGCGCTTGCCCGTCACGGCCCCGCGCGCCTGATGCTCGAAGCCGACCGCCGCGCGCTCAAGCAGGTGTGCCTCAACCTGCTCGCCAATGCGGTGAAATTCACCCGCGACGGCGGCAGCGTGGACGTGCACCTGTCGCGGTCGAAGGACGTGGTGCGCATCGCCTTCAAGGATACCGGCATCGGCATTCCGGCGGCCGACATCGCCAAGCTCGGGCGTCCCTTCGAGCAGGTGGAGAACCAGTTCTCCAAATCCCATCAGGGGAGCGGGCTTGGGCTCGCCATCTCCCGCGCGCTCGTCGAGCTGCATGGCGGGACCTTGCAGATCAAGAGCCGCGAAGGCCAGGGGACCACGGTGAGCTGCACCCTCCCCGTGCAGGCGCAAATCCCCGAGAGCCAAGCCGAAGACGCCGCACATCGCCACCGCCTAAGCGACGAGACGGTCGAAGGCCTCCTTCACCGCGACCAAGCGAGTCTTTCAACGTGACTTCGAGCGTCGCGAAATCGGGCATGTCGGCCGCCCGCGCGAGCAGGTCCTTGAGCGCGCGCGGCGCTTCGTCGGGGACGAAGGGCTTGTCGAGGCAAAGACGCAAGCATTGGGTGAGCGCGCTGTAGAGGTCGACCGCGGGCACGAGGCGCTCCGCCTCGGCGAGACCGATGACCCTCGCCTCGACAAGCTTGGAGAGCGCGGCCGCAATGTTCTGGTCGAGCACCTGCGGGTGCGCATGCGCGTTCACGAGCTCGAGGAACTGGGTGAGGAACTCGACATCGATCAGCCCGCCCGGAATCTGCTTCAAGTCCCAGATGTCCTGCGTTCCCTTCTCCGCCTCGATCTTGGCCCGCATGGCGCGCACATCCGCCGCCACCGCCGCCCGGTCGCGGGGACGCGCCAGCACCGCGCGGATCGTATCGCCGATGACCCGGCGCAAACCCGGCGGGCCTGCGATGACCCGCGCGCGCGTCAGTGCCAGATGCTCCCACGTCCAGGCCGATTTCGACTGATAGTCGATGAAGCTGGAAAGCTTGGTGGCGACCGGACCCTGACTGCCGGAAGGCCTGAGCCGCATGTCCACCTGATAGAGGGAGCCCTCGGCGGTGGGCGCGGAGAGCGCGCTGATCAGCCGCTGGGTGAAGCGGGTGTAGTACTGGCTCCCGGTGAGGCTCTTCGGCCCGTCCGACTGCGCCCCTTCGGCAAAGTCGTAGACCACGATCAGGTCGAGATCGGAGGCCGCGGTCATCTCGCGCCCGCCGAGCTTGCCCATGGCCACGACCGCCGCCTGGCCTCCCGGCACGCGCCCGTGCTGGCGCACGAGCTCCGCCTCGACCGTGGCGGCCAGCGCCTCGATCAGCGTCTCGGCGAGCGCCGCATAGGCCGCACCCGCCTGCCCCGCCGAGATCGTGCCCGACAGCACGCGCACGCCGATCAAAAAGCCCTGCTCGCGGCCGACGATCCGCGCGCGGTCGAGCGCGTCCTGATAGTCGCTCGCCTGATCGAGCGCGGCTTTGACCAACTCCTTGAGCCGGGCTTGCGTCGGCACCGCGCCGAAAAACCCTGGATCGAGCACGGCATCGAGCAAACGCGGCCTGCGGCCGACGATCTCAGCGAGCCGCGGCGCCGTGCCCATGATATCGGCCACGAGGCGGAGCAGGCTTGGATTGGCGGCGAGCAGGGAGAAGAGCGGCAAGCCGGCGGGCATCCCGGCGATAACGCGGTCGAAAGTGGCGAGCGCGAAATCGGGCTCGGCCGTGCGGCCGAAAGCATCGAGCAGATGCGGCAGGAACTCGGTCAACCGCTCGCGGGCCTGCGTGCTGCGGGTGGCGGGATAACGCCCCGATTGCCAGGCACGGATCGCGGCCATCGCCTCGGTCGGATTGTGGAACCCGAGGCGCTCCAGCGCCGCGATGGCGTCGGGATCCTTCTCGTCGCCCTGAAAGACGATGCGCGGGCCCCGAGGCACCTCGGGCAGCTTCTCGAACAGCGCCTCGTAATGGGTCTCGACCGAGGCGAGCTCCTTGATCAGCGCATCGGCAAAAGCGTCGCTGTCGCC
This sequence comes from uncultured Alphaproteobacteria bacterium, assembly GCA_963792045.1. GTDB lineage: Bacteria > Pseudomonadota > Alphaproteobacteria > Rhizobiales > Methyloligellaceae > Methyloceanibacter. Next base: position 174,610 of record CAWBUT010000011.1, on the reverse strand, counting down.
GAAGCCCATGAGCGAAGCGACACGGCGGAGCTCCTCGGCATCCGCCGGAAGACTATGCGTCTGAAGATCGGCGATCATCTGCAGCCGGTTCTCGACCCGGCGCAGAAAGAGGTAAGCGCGGGTAAGGTCGGCGGCCGCTTGCGCGTCGATCCAACCGCCCGCCGCGAGCCGCTCGAGCGTCTCGATCGTACCGCGCGTGCGCAGCTCCGGATGCCGCCCCCCGGCGATGAGCTGCTGCGTCTGGGCGAAAAACTCGATGTCGCGAATGCCTCCGCGTCCGAGCTTGATGTCGTGGCCGGCGACCGCGATCGCGCCATGGCCCTTGAACGCATGCACGCGCCGCTTCATGGCGTGGATGTCGGCGATGGCCGCGAAGTCGAGATATTTGCGCCAGACGAAGGGGCCAAGCTCGCGCAAGAACGCCTCGCCTGCGTCCTTGTCGCCCGCCACCACGCGCGCCTTGATCAGCGCGGCCCGCTCCCAGTTCTGCCCGAAGCTCTCGTAATAGACGAGGCCCGCTTCCGTGGAGAGCGCGATCTGGGTGGCGCCGGGATCGGGGCGCAGCCTGAGATCGGTGCGGAAGGCGTAGCCGTCGGCGGTATGCTCTTGCAGCAGCCGCACGAGCTCGCGGGTGAGGCGCACGAAGAAGGCTTGCGCCTCGACATCGGGCGCGAGCCTTGCGCGCTCGGCGTCGTAGAACACGATGATGTCGATATCGCTGGAATAATTGAGCTCGAAGCCGCCGAGCTTGCCCATGGCGAGGACGAAATAGCCGTCGGTGGCGGAGGGGTCGGGCGTGGGGAGGAGCTGGCCCGCTTCGCGCGCTTGGCGGAACAGGAAGCGCACCGCCTCCTGCACCACCGTCTCGGCGGCAATGCTCATCGCGGCGAGCGCGGCCTGCGTCGACCAGACTTGGCCGAGATCGGCAAGCCCCACCAGAAGCGCGATACGCCGCTTGAAGCGCCGCAGCAGGGCCATGGCCTCCTTCGCCGTCGCGGCTTGGGCGAGCGCGGCGGCGAGCTCGGCGCGCGCCTCGTCGAGATGCGCGTCGGGATCGCGGGTAAGACATTCGGCCAGCAGGCTGGGATCGCGGGAAGAGAGCGCGGCGAGGTAGGGCGAGGCGGAGAAGGCGCCGGCCAGCAAAGCGCGGACGCGATCATTGCCGGCGATGAGGCCGCGGACCCCGGCGAGCTTCGGGTCCTCGGCAAACGCCTTGTCGAGACTGTCGAGCACATCGGCGGCTCTGGCGCCGTCATAGACGAGCGGAGCGGTCTCGATGCGTTCGTAGAACGCCGTCACGCCCGGCCGAGCTCGACCCCCGGCGTCGCATGGGCCTGCGCGCCGTTGAGGCTGGCATTGCCCTCGACCGGCAGCGACAGGACGACGCGAAGGCCGGGCGCGTTGTCCTCGAGCTGGAGGCGGCCGCCATGCAGCCGCGCCACGGCGGAGACGAGACTGAGACCGAGCCCGCTGCCGGGCTCGGACCGGCTCGCCTCGAGCCGCACGAAGCGCTCGAGCACCCGCTCGCGCTCGGCAACGGGAACGCCCGGGCCCCGGTCGGTCACCACGATATTTGCCATTCCCCCCTTGGCCTCCGCCTCCACGGCGATCTCCGCTCCATTGCCGCCTTGGGCTCGCGGCCGGACCGCCATATTTGATCGCGTTGTCGATGAGATTGGCAATGGCTTGACCGAGCAATTGCCGATCGGCGCGAATGAGAATCGGCTCCGCCGCGGCAGCCCTTAGCACGAGGCCGCGCTCCTCCGCCACCGGCTCGTAAAGCTCGGCCAGCTCGCGCAGCAGCGCCGACACGTCGAGCACGTCACGATTGTCGCCGCCGGCCCCCGCCTCCAGCCGCGCGATGGAGAGCAGCGCGTTGAACGTCTTGATGAGGCCGTCCGCCTCCTCGATGGTGCGCTCCAGCGCGTCGCGATAGGCGGGCTCCCCATAAGGCTCGCGCAAGGCCGCCTCCACCCGGTTGCGCAGGCGGTTGAGCGGCGTCTTGAGGTCGTGGGCGATGTTGTCGGAAACCTCGCGCATGCCGGCCATGAGCTGCTCGATGCGCACGAGCATGAGGTTGAGGCTCTCCGACAGGCGGTCGAGCTCGTCGCCCGAGCCGTTCACCGGCAACCGGCCGGTAAGATCGCCTTCCATGATGGTGCGGGTGGTGGCGGCGACCGCATCGATCCGGGCCAAGAGATTGCGGCTCACGATATAGCCGCCGCCCAGCCCGAACAGCGCCATGACGCCGAGACCCCACAGCATGACCGAGCGGATCACGCGCGCCAATTCGCGCCGCTCCTCGATGTCGCGGCCGACGATCAGGCGGTAGTCGCCGGGGAGCCGGAACACATTGGCGAAGGCGAGCCTCGCTTCCGTCCCGCCGGGCGCGGGCCGGCTATAGACGAACTCCACGGGTCCGACGCTATTCCACAGCTCGGGCGAGACGGCGCTGAGATTGCCGGCGATGCGGTGGCCCTCGGCGTCGGCCACGAGATAAAGGCTGTTGCCCGGGGTCTCGCTGCGCTCGGCCACGATGCGCACGAGCTGGTCGCGCCCGCCCGCTTTGTATTGCTCGGCGAGGCCTTTCAGCTCGGCATCGATGGTCTGATGCAGCTGGCGGGTGAGCAGAACCGTCGTGTTCCAATAGATGTAGAAGATGGCCACGACGGCCGCCGCGCCGAACAGCGCAACATAGGTCAGCGACAGACGGAAGGTAGTGGTGCGGAAAAGCTTAGTGAGCGCTGTCACGGATGGTGTAGCCGGCGCCGCGCACCGTGTGGAGGAGAGGGTTGCCAAAATTCTTGTCGATCTTCGACCGGAGCCGCGAGATGTGCACGTCGATCACGTTGGTCTGCGGATCGAAATGATAGTCCCAAACATTTTCCAACAACATGGTGCGGGTCACCACCTGGCCCGCATGCTTCATGAGATATTCGAGCAGGCGGAACTCACGCGGCTGCAAGATAATGGGTTCGCCCGCCCGCGTCACCTTATGCGACAGGCGGTCGAGCACGAGATCGCCGACGACGAGGCGGGTGCTGCCCTCCTCGGGCGAGGAGCGGCGCGCCAGCGCCTCGATACGGGCAAGCAGCTCGCTGAACGCGTAAGGCTTGGTGAGATAGTCGTCGCCGCCGGCCCGCAAGCCTTTGACCCGGTCGTCCACCTCGCCGAGCGCGCTCAAGATCAGCGCGGGCGTCCGCACCTCCTCGGCCCGCAAGGTGCCGATGACGGCAAGTCCGTCGCATTTCGGCAGCATGCGGTCGACGATGAGCACGTCGAAGGCGTTGGCTCTGCGCCAATTCGAGCCCGGTCTGGCCGTCGGCGGCATACTCCGCCACATGGCCCAATTCCTTCAGCGCCCGCTTGAGGAACGTCGCGGTTTCCTGGTCGTCCTCGATCACCAGCACGCGCATGGTTAGAGCTCTCCGCAGGAACCCGCCCAGCCCGAAACGAGGGAAGAGGAACCGGCCTCGCGTAAGGGAGAGGTGGGCGGCGCGGTCGGGGGGGAAACCGCGCCGCCCTCCGGCTAGAAGACGATTGTTACGCCTTCTTCAGGGAGAGCGCGACAAAGCGCTGCTGATCGCCGGACTTAACCTTGACGAGAACGTTGACCTTGTCCTTGTCCTTGGCCTTGTCGATTGCCTTCTGCACGCCTTTGGCGACGTCGCCGGGCTGCGACACGGTCTCGCCGGCGACCTCCAGGATGACGTCGCCGGGCTTGAGACCCTTGTCGGCGGCATCGCTGTTGGGCGCGACCTCGGTGATGACCACGCCCTCTTCGCCGGCGCCGGGGATCTTGACCGCGGGAGCGAGCGAGAGCCCCAGATCCTTCATCTGCTCACCCGTCGTCGCGTCGGGCTTGTCCTCCTCGAGCGAGGCAAGTTTCTTGCCGTTCGGGAAAGTGCCGAGCTTCATGTCGACAGTGTGCTTCTCGCCATAACGCATGATGGTGAGCTTGACGTCGGTGTTGGGATGCAGCTCGGCGATCTTGCGCGCGAGGTCGCGAGAATCGTCGATCGTCTCGCCATTCACCTCGACGATCACGTCGCCGGCCTTGACGTCCTGCTTGGCCGCCGGGCCGTCCTCGGACACCTTGGTGATCATGGCGCCCTTGGCTTCCTTGAGGCCGACGGAGTTGGCGATGTCGTCGGTCACGTTCTGGATGACCACGCCGAGCCAGCCGCGGTCGACGGTGCCGTGCTCTTGCAGCTGCTGCACGACCTCCTTGACGAGCGCCGCCGGGACCGCGAAGGCGATGCCGACATTGCCGCCGCTGGGCGAAAAGATCGCGGTGTTCATGCCCACGACCTGGCCGTCGAGATCGAAGGACGGGCCGCCGGAATTGCCCCGGTTCACGGCCGCGTCGATCTGCAGATAGTCGTAGGGACCCGAGCCGATATCGCGGTTATGAGCCGAGATGATGCCGGCCGTCACCGTGCCGCCGAGGCCGAAGGGATTGCCGATGGCCAGCACCCAGTCGCCGACGCGCGGATCCTTGTCGGAGAACTTGACGAAGGGGAAGGTCTTGCCGTCGGCCTTGACCTTGATCAGGGCCACGTCGGTGCGCGCATCGGCGCCGACCAGGGTGGCCGGATATTTGTCGCCGTTCTCGAGCGTCACCGAGATGTCCTCGGCGTCCTCGACCACGTGGTTATTGGTCACCACGAAGCCGTCGGGCGAGATGAAGAAGCCCGATCCTTGCGCGAGCGTCGGATGCGGCTGGGGCTGGGCAGGCGCCCCGCCCTTGGGCTGGCCCTGACGGAAATGCTTGAAGAAGTCGTAGAGCGGGCTGTCCTCGGGAATGTCGGGCATGCCCGGAATTTGCAGATCGTTGTCGGCGACCTTGGCGTCGCCCTTAACGTTGATGCTCACCACCGCCGGCGTGACCTTCTGCACGATGTCGGCGAAGGTCAAGGGCGCGCGGCCATAAGGGGTTTCGATGGTCGGCGCGGGGTCGGCGGCGGCGAAAGGCACGCCGTTGCCGAGCGTGTACCCTAATGCGCCGGTGGCGATCAGGGCGATTGCTGCGAGCAGCGCCGGCCTGCGAATGAGCGTCCGCGGGCGCGCGCTCATCGGCGCGGGCGGGCTCTGGTCGGAATGCGTCATGTGTCACCTCTTAGGAAGCGGAAATTCGTGGACTAGGCCCGGCGTCCCTACCGGGAAACGAAGGCGTCTGGCCAACATATAGGCGTTTGCCAATTACCCAGCCGTTTCGAGGGTATTAAATTTCGGTAAGGTTGGGGCCGCTTACAAGGGGCCCGCGCGCGCGTCAGGATTGGTCGAGCAAGCGCTTCAGCCGGCGCTGCTCCGCGGCGCTCAATGGCTTCGGCCCCTCGCCTGTTCCCCGCCGCCGCGCGGCAAGCACGATGGTAAACAGCGCGGCGAGAAACAGAGCGGGCGTGGCGAGCCACAGCACCCAAGTATGCGCCGCAAAGCGCGGCTTGAGCAGCACGAACTCCCCGTAGCGGGCGACGACGTAGTCGACGATCTCCTGATCGCTGTCGCCCGCCTTCAGCCGGTCGCGCACGAGCAGGCGCAAATCCTTGGCCAGCGGCGCCTCCGAATCGTCGATCGACTGATTCTGGCAGACGAGGCAGCGCAACCCCTCCGAGATGTGGCGGGCGCGGGCTTCGAGCGCGGGATCGGCAAGCACCTCGTCCGGTTCCACCGCGCGTGCGGGAAGCGAGGCGAGCAGCAGGACAAGCAAGGTCAGGAGAAGGAGAGCCGGCCGGCGCAGCATGGCCTTACTCCGCGGCGGCGAGCCGGCGCGCCTTTGCCGTGGCGCGCTTCGGTGCCCCCACGCGCAGGCGCCGGTCCGACAGCGAGATGCCGCCGCCCACGAACATCACCACGGCGCCGAGCCAGATCAGCCGCACGAGCGGGTTGAAATAGGCCCGGACGCTATAGGCGCCGTCCTTCAGCTGGTCGCCCAGCACGACATAGAGATCGCCGCGCCAGGCCACATGGATGCCGGCCTCGGTGGTCGTGTTCCGCTCGACCGCGAATTCGCGTTTCGACGGGCTGAGCTCGGTGACCGCCTCGCCTCCGCGCGTGACCTTGAACAGCCCCACGCGCTCCCGGTAGTTCGGTCCCTGGCGCGGAGCGACGCCGTCGAACACAAGATGATAGCCCGCGATGTCGATGGTCCCGCCGGGAGGAAGCGCCACGATGGCCTCCTCGCGCCACGCCGTGGTGGCGACGATGCCGATCACCGCGAGCCCGAGCCCGGCATGCGCGAGCGCGGTGCCATAGGCCGAGCGCGGCAGATTGCTGAGCCGGCGCCACGCCTCCCCCCACGAGGCCTCGAACAGCCTCGTGCGATAGACGATCTCCGACAGCGCGCCGGCGATCAGCCACACCCCAAGCCCGATGCCCAAAGGCGCGAGCCACGGGCCCGCGCTGGGTGAACGCCAAGACGGCGATTGCGGCGAGCAGCGCCAATGCGGCCGCCGCGGCAAGACGCTGCGCCGCCGCGAGCGCGTCGCCCCGCTTCCAGGCGAGCAGCGGCCCGAACGGCACCACGAGCAGCAGCGGCACGATCAGCGGCACGAAGGTGTAATTGAAGAAGGGCGGCCCGACCGAGATCTTGTCCTGCGTGAGGGATTCGAGCGCCAGCGGATAGAGCGTGCCGACGAAGACCGCGGCGCACGCCGTGGTGAGCAGCAGATTGTTGAGGACGAGCGCGCCCTCCCGGCTGATCGGCGCGAACAGCCCGCCTTGCGCGAGCAGCGGCGCGCGCCAGGCAAACAGCACGAAGGCGCCGCCGATGAACAGACCCATGATGGCGAGGATGAAGACGCCGCGCGCCGGGTCCACGGCAAAGGCATGCACCGAAGTGAGCACGCCCGAGCGGACGAGGAAGGTCCCCATCAGGCTCAAGGAGAAGGTGATGATGGCGAGCAGGATGGTCCACACTTTGAGCGCATCCCGCTTCTCCATGACGAGCGCCGAATGCAGGAGCGCGGTCCCCGCAAGCCACGGCATGAAGGAGGCGTTCTCCACCGGGTCCCAGAACCAGAACCCGCCCCAGCCGAGCTCGTAATAGGCCCACCACGAGCCCATGGCGATGCCGATGGTGAGGAACATCCAGGCGGCGAGCGTCCACGGCCTCACCCAGCGCGCCCAGGCGGCGTCCACTTTGCCGTCGATCAGCGCGGCGATGGCGAAGGAGAAGGCCATCGAGAAGCCGACATAGCCCGTGTAGAGGAACGGCGGATGGAAGGCGAGCGCGGGGTCCTGCAGCACGGGATTGAGGCCGTTGCCGTCGAAGGGCGCGGGGTCGAGCCGCACGAACGGGTTCGACGTGGTGATGATAAAGAGCAGGAACGCCGCCGCGATCGAGCCCTGCACCGCGAGCACATTGGCGCGCAGCTCCGGCGGCAGATTCGATCCGAAGCTCGCCACCGCGGCGCCGAACAGAGCGAGGATCAGCACCCACAGCACCATGGAGCCTTCATGGTTCCCCCACACGCCCGCGATCTTGTAGAGGAGCGGCTTCGAGGAATGGGAATTGGCCCAGACATTCATCACCGAGAAATCGGAGGTGATGTGGGCGGTCATGAGCGCGCCAAAGGCGATGGCGATGAGGAAGCAGCTGCATCTGCGCGGCCGGCACGGCGATGGCCATGAGCTGAGGATCGTGCCGGCGCGCGCCGATGAAAGGCAGCACCGTCTGCACCAGGGCGACGCCAAGCGCGAGGATCAAAGCGTAATGGCCGAGCTCGGGGATCATGGCCTAATTCACCTTCGCCGGCGCCTGCGGGCTGCCGGCTTGCGTATCGCCGCGCCACAGCCCCTGCTTCTTGAGCTTCTCGGCCACCTCGGGCGGCATATATTTCTCGTCATGCTTGGCGAGCACGCTGTCGGCATGGAACACGCCGTCCGCCTGTAACGTGCCCTCGGCCACCACCCCCTGCCCCTCGCGGAAGAGATCGGGCAGCACGCCGGTATAGGTCACGGCCAGCGTCTTGGCCCGATCGGTGATGGCGAAGCGCACCGTCGTCCCCTCGTCGCGCTTCAGACTGCCATCCTCCACGAGACCGCCCAGACGAAAGCGTTGGCCCGGGCTCACCTGCATCGCCGCCACCTCGCTCGGGCTGTAGAAGAAGACGATGGAATCGCGCAAGGCGAACAGCACGAGGCCCACGGCGAGCGCGAGCACGGCGAGGCACGTGCCGATGAGGACGCCTCTGCGCTGCTTGCGTGTCACCTCGATCCTCCGCCTTACGATTTGAGTCCGAGCTCGGCCGCGAGCGCGTCGAGCTGCTGCAAGGCTTGCGCGTCGCCGCTGAACTGCGTTCGCGCCTTGGCCAGCGCCTTGGCCGCGTCGTCCTTGCGGTCGAGCACGCTATAGGCTCGGACGAGCTTGAGCCAGCCGCCAATATCGTTGCCGTCCTGATCGAGCCTGGCGGCGAGCCCCTGCACCATTTTTTCGATCATCGCCTGGCGGTCGGCGGGGCTCATGGTCTCGGCCGCGGCGACGTCGCCCGCGCTCGGGCCCCGCTCGCCTTGCGGCGCGGCGCTTTCCGGCCGCGGGCTTCTCCGCTTCGGCCACCGGCTTGCCGGCGAGATGGGCTTCGTCGGCGGCGATGCGCTGCTTGACCATGTCGCGCCACGGCGCCTCGCCCGCTCCCCTTGGCGAGCAGCGCGCGCCAATCCTCGATCGCCGCGGCAAACTTGCCGTCCTGCTCCTTGGCGATGGCCAGCAGAATACGCGGCTCGATGAGCTCGGGATCGAGCACGAGCGCGCGCTCGAGCGCACCGCGTGCGTCCTCGCTCACCACCCCGTCACTGGCGAGCACGAGCGCTTGGCCGTAACCGGAGAGGCGCTTCGCCGAGGGGCCGAGCAGGCGCAGCGCGTGACCATAGGCCTCGGCCGCGTCGGTATAGCGCCGCGAGGCGAGATAGACCGGGGCGATGACGTCCCACCCCTCGCCCTCTTCCGGATGCTCGCGCAAGCGGGCTTCGACGCGGGCGACGAGCGCCTCGATATTCTTTTCGCTGGCGGGATCCTGCAGGCGCGCGGCGAGCGGCTGGTCGGGCAGCCGCGGGGAGCCGTAGACGAGATAAAGCCCGAGCGCGAGCGCCGGCAGCGCCGCGGCCATGGCGATCATGACCATGCGCGATGGAGTCTCGGCGGGTTTGCGCGTCGCGGCACTCTTGCCCTCGTCGGTGGCGAGCAGCCGCCGCCCGATCTCGATGCGCGCGGCCTTCGCTTCCGGCTCGGCGATGAGCCCGCGCTCGCGATCGCTCTCCACTTCGCTGAGCTGATCGCGATAGACGGCGGCGTTGAACGCTTCGCGCGCGGCCTCGCTCCCGCGCGTGCCGACGAGCGGCCGCAGCAGGAAAAACAGCACGAGCGCCGTCAAACACGCAAAAAGCACAAACAGCAGCACACGCTCCTCCGCCCTGGTCAGGCTGGAGGTAGGCATAGGGGAAAGACGTGAGGGGGGGCAAGCTTCGGGAGGGCGGCCGCGACTAAATTCCCGGCAAGCTTTGAGCGCCCTTGAGGGGAGCGCTAGCCGACTGTGCGCCAGGTGCCGTTTTGCTCCCGGCAGGCGGTGCCGCGCGCGGTCTGCGGGCCGCCGTCAATATAGATGGTGTGGGTATAGGGCCGGCAGAATCGGCCCCCTTCGGAATAATACTGGCCGGGCACGATCTGGCCGCGGTGGCGGGTGGCAGGGTTGTCCCAGGGGGTGGCCGAGCCGGTCTGGCCATATTCGAGCGCGCGATATTCGGCCGCCGCGGCCATGCGGCGGTCCCGCTCGTCCATATCGTGGCCGATCTGGTTACCGATAATGCCGCCGATGACGGCCCCGCCCACGGTGGCGGCAACGTTACCGCTGCCCTTGCCGAATTGATTGCCGACCACCCCGCCGGCAAGCGCCCCGACGATGGTTCCGGTGCCTTCGTTGTTGCCTGTCCCGCAAGCCCCGACCAGGGCCGGAAGCATGGCGATCGCCACCAGGGACGCCGTGATACGCATGGATTACGCCCTCGAATGCGCGCCGCCCGCGAAGCCCCGTCGGGCGGCAACGGTCAATCGTCGCAAACCACTTTAAACAAACAATAAATCCCGGCTGAATTTGGCTGGCGGCGGGGCGAAAGCGGGACGTTAAGCGGCGGGAAGCTCGAGCCGGGCGCGCAAGCCCCCTTGCGGCGAGGGTTCCAACCGGAGGCGCCCTTTATAGAGATGGGCGAGATCGGCCACGATGGACAGCCCGAGACCCGAGCCGGGCTTCGACTCGTCGAGCCGCTGGCCGCGCTTCACCGCCTTTTCCCGCTCACCCGCGGTCAGCCCGGGGCCGTCATCGTCGACGAGCACGGTGAATTGGCGGCTGCCGTCGGCCTGCGCCGCTTCGAGCCGCACCTGTGACTTGGCCCATTTGCAGGCATTGTCGAGCAGGTTGCCCACCATCTCCTCGAAATCCTGCTTCTCGCCCTGGAATTTGAGCCCCGGCCCGGCGCTCATCTCGAGCGCGAGCCCGCGGCCGTCATAGATGCGCTCGAGCGCGCGCTTGAGCGCCGCCAGCACCGCCTCGACATCGGTGATGTCGCCGATGGCGCCCGAGCGGGCCGCGACCCGTGCCCGATCGAGATGATGCGTGATCTGGGTGCGCATGATCTCCGCCTGCTCGATCACCTTGGCGGCGAACGGCCCGTCGCTTCCGCGCGCCTCGTTGGTGATCACGCTGAGCGGCGTCTTGAGCGCGTGCGCGAGATTGCCGACATGGGTACGGGCGCGCTCGACGACGTCGCGATTGGACTGGATCAGCGCGTTCAGCTCCTGTTGCAGCGGCCGGATCTCATCGGGCAACTGCCCCTCGAGCTTCTCCGCCTCGCCCGAGCGGATGGCGGCGAGGTCGTGGCGAACCGCGCGCAACGGCGCAAGCCCGAAGCGCACCTGGAACAGCGTGGCGACCACCAGTCCCACGCTGAGCAGCGCGAGCGCGGCGATCAGCATGGTGGTGAATTCGGTGATGTCGCGGTCGATCTCCCCGGCATCGCCGGCGATGGCGTAGGAATAGGGCGTGGAGGTTCCGCCCCCGGGCCTGATCTCGCGCTCGACGATGCGTAAGCGCTGTCCTTCCGGGCCCGGCGCATAAGCGTGCCGCGCGAGATTGGCGTCGGCCGCGACGTCGCTCGCGCTCGGCAATTTGAGCTGCTGATCGAGGAGGGAGTCGGAAACGAAGAGGGGGCGCGCGGCGCCGTCGAGCGGCTTGATTTGCCAGTACCAGCCGGAGAACGGGATGGTGAAGGCGGGTTCGCCGAGATTGGCGGGCTGCTTGGGGGTGGTTGCGCCTTCCGCCGTGGTCGAGGCGATGAGGCTCGTCAGATAGACGTTGAGGCGGGCGTCGAAATTGCGCTCGACGGCATGGCGGTAGAGGGAGATGAGCAGGATGGCGGCGGCGGGGACGATAACGAGCGTCCACGCCGCGGCGGAAGCGAAAAGGCGGAAGGCGAGGGAATTAAGCCTCATCGGCGTGGTCCGAGAGGCGATAGCCGAGCCCCCGGACCGTCTTGATCAGATCGAGCGGGAGCTTCTTGCGCAAGCGCCCGATGAAAACCTCGACCGTATTCGAATCGCGGTCGAAATCCTGCTCATAGAGATGCTCGACGAGCTCGGTGCGCGACACCACGCGCTCTTTATGCAGCATGAGATAGGCGAGCACGCGGTATTCGTGCGAGGTGAGCTTCACCGCCTGCCCGTCGACCGTCACGCGCGAGGACTTGGTGTCGAGCCGGAGCGGACCGCACTCCATCTCGTTGCGGGCGTGGCCGGCCGAGCGCCGCAGCAGCGCGCGGATGCGCGCCAGCACCTCCTCCATATGGAACGGCTTGGCGACATAGTCGTCGGCGCCCGCGTCCATGCCGGCCACCTTGTCGCTCCACCGCTCGCGCGCCGTGAGGATGAGAACCGGCATCTTGCGGTCGTCGCGGCGCCATTGCTCGAGCACGCTCAAGCCGTCCTTCTTGGGCAGGCCGAGATCGAGCACCACGGCGTCGTAAGGCTCGGTGTCGCCGAGGAAGTGGCCCTCCTCACCGTCGAAGGCGGTGTCGACGGCGTAGCCCGCGTCGCTCAACGCCGTCACGAGCTGACGGTTGAGATCGGGGTCGTCTTCGACGACGAGGAGTCGCAACGTCCGTCCTCCGCCCTAACGTCCTTCGTCTAAGGCTGACCGGTGAGAGCGTCAACGGTGACGTTGCTCACCTCGCCCTTGGTCCCCAGCACGACGAGCTTGTAGATGAAGCGCGCTCCATCCTGGCACAGGCTCGCATGGATGATCTGGCCGCCGGTGCGCGACTGTACCATCTGGTAAATGACATTGGCGGGCAGCAGCGAATGCTGGGCGATGACCGGCCCCGCCGCGCTCCAAGGGAGGCAGTTCTGCTCGGCGGCGTCGCCTGCGGCCGAAAGTGCCACACCGGCGAGCGCCGCGATGACCGCTTGTTTGACGACCCGCCGCATAGCTCCAGTCCGCTCGGCAATCCCCACGCCGGAAACCATAAGGTCGAGCGAATGAACCGCCGATGAACGATAGCCCGCAAGCCCTTATTTTGCCTCGGTGGAGCTCGTCCCGAGCGGCTTCGCGGCATCGTTCACCTTGACGCCGAGGGCGGCGAGCCCGAGGCCGCCGAAGATGACCGGCGCCCTGGTGATGAGATCGGCAAGGCTCGCATCGCCGACCGCCCAGCTCGCGATGGCCGACAGAGCGGTGACGAGACCGAGAATCTGCGTGCGGTATCCCTTGGCGAAGCCGCCGGTGAAAAGCCAAGCGAGATTGTTCATGGGCTGTCTCCTGTGTGGAAAGGTCGATGATGAAAATGACGTGCAAGCTCAGCCTCGGCGCGAGGCGGACATTCAGCGGCGCAAGGCGGCGTCGGCGATCTCGGAGACCGTCTCGTCCTTGCGTCGGTCGATCTTGGCCGCGACCGTGGCAAGCCCGAAGCCCCCGGCGATGAGCGCCCAATTCTCACCGATGGCGTGCGCGAGCGTGATGAGCGACCGATCGCCCACCGCCCACAGCGCAAGCGCATTGATGAGTCCGCCAAGCCCCGTGGCAATACCGATCGTCTGCGAGCGGTATCCTTTGAGGAACCCGCCCCGGATCAGCCACAGCAATTTGAACATGGAAACCTCGGATCGTCCGATCAGGATTCCGCCGGCCAGCGAAACCCAAGCACCTTCGACTTGGGATAGGTCGCAAAGCAGACGCGGTCGGACTGATTGCCGCCGAGGCACACGAGCTTGGTGCCCTCCTCACGGTCGAGAAAGGTGACGTGCCCCTGCCAGCCGGAATTGCCGCGCCGGAGCACGACGATGCAGCCTTGCCGAGGCGCGGTGAGCTTCTTGCCCCAACTAAGATAGGAACGGGCGGAAAGCTCCCCCGACGGCTTGATCCCGGCGCGTTTCAGCATGGCGCCGACGAAGGCCGCGCACCACGGCACTGAATCGTGCTTCACCTCGGGGTGACCCGCGTCGCGGTAATAGGCTTGCACCTTGGGATTGTCGGCGGCGCCTTCCCCTTCCTTCACGCCTCGTTCGGCGAGAGCAAGCTCGTACCATTTGGGCAGCGGCATCGTCGTCTCCAACAAAAAAGCCGCCTCGAGCGGCGGCGGCTGCAAAGGTTGCGCGGGCCCGAATCGAAGCGCCGCCCGAAGGCGGCGCTCCGATCCCGGCATTGCGCTCAGACCTTCACCCGAGAGTGGGATCAGGATTCCGGCTGCACCTCGGGCTCGACCGGCTGAGGCGCCGGCTCTGCGGACAGCGGCGGTGCGCGCCTTGATCGCATCGGACAGCGCCGCGTCATTGGCGCGAAGCGTGTCGACGAAGGCCTGCAGCTCGGCCGGGTCGGCGCCGGCGTTGATCATCTCCTGCACCTTGTCGGCGAGGCTATTCACCGCCACGACGGCGCTCTGCGCCACCGAGGTGTTGTTCGCGAGCTCGGCCCGCATATCGTCAATCCATGCCATTTCGATCGCTCCTTCTGTTTCGATGATGTCGAGTCTGTCCATGATGAGGTCGAGCTTGCGGTGCATTTGCCGCAGCTCTCTCAGCAAGCGAGTGCGCATCTTGCCTCCTCGCTATTCCGGCCTGATGCCAGAATGAGAAGGCCGCCTCGAAGGGCGGCCGCGATTTCAGTGGTCAGCGCCGCCGCATGTGGCGATGCTGCTGCACGAGCTTCATCACCACGAGAGCGAGCGAGGCGAGCCCGGTGACGAGGCCACGGTGAGGGTCGCCACCTGCAGCCACGGCGTCGACGCCGCCTTGAGCCTCAACCAAAAATCACGCAAGTCCCCGGGGTGACCGCTTGCAAACGGGGCCGCGTTCGGGGGACTCCCGCGCTCCCCTTAGCCCTCGCGGCAGCTTTTTGGCCGCCAAGTCGACTGCTATCCTTCAATGATGCGCGCTCCCCTCTTCGCCATCGCCGTGGCCGTGACACTGTCACCCGCGCCCGCGCGCGCCAATGATTTCGACACCTGCTTGGATGCCGGCGAGAAGGCCAAGACCCAAGGCTCGCTCGGCGAGGACGAGAAGCGGCCGCGCATGACGCCTGTCAGCGCGCGCTCGCCAATCCTCCAACGTGGTGATGAAATATCATTTGCAGGAAGCCGATCTCGACATCCTGGGGCGCCCCGCCCACTGAGCCGCCGCGCGCACAGAAAGGCCCGCCCCCCGCGCGACGCGAGAAGCGGGCCTTCACTACTCGACGCATGATCTCATTCGGATCATGCTTTTGCCGTCCTTGGGGTCCTCGAACTCAGGTCCCGTCAGCGGCGCGTCAGGCTAGCCCTGATGCTTGCTGTAAAACTTCTCGGCCTTCTTCAGATTGTCGTCGGGGCTCTTCATGAAGTCGGTCTTGGCCTGCGCACTGCCGAAGCAATAGGTCTTGCCCTTGTACTCTCCGTTGATGGAGCAGTCGGTCTTGATCTGCTTGTGCAGGGCAAGGCCCTCGGCGCACATATTGTTGAACTCGCCGGTCGCGGCATAGGCCGCGCCGCCAAGCCCAAGCAGGAAAGCGCCCGCGACGACGGCGGAAATGATCGTGGTCCTCATCATGATGGTCTCCTTGAGGGTTGAGTTGCCTCTCGCCATAAAAACGCGAGGCGCACCCGCGCGGTTCCCTGCCGACAAAACCGCTTCCCTTAACCGTCTCGGCGCTCTCCGGCCGACGGCGACGCCTATTGATAAGGCTTGGCGAGCATCCAGGTCTGCGCCGGCACCTTGGCGCAGGAATTGGCAAACACGTCGGTAAGGTTGGTGGAGTTCGGTCCGGGATTATCGAGACAGCGCGGGAAAATGCGCATGTCCTCGTTGCGCAGCGCGACGCGGTCGTTCCACTTCAACACGTCGGTCATGTTGGCCTTCGCCGCCACCTCTTGCGTCAGGGCGACGAGCTTGGCCTCGAGCGCGCTTAACGCCTGGGACAGACAGGCAATGCGCTCCTCGCTGGAACCCTGGTCGCAACTGGCCGCGAGCGCCGGCGCCGACGACAGTCCCTGCGCGCCGCCAAAGGCGACGAAGCCCCAAATCAATGCTGCGCGAATTCGCATCTGGACGCCCTCCTTCCCAAGCTGCTTCAGATCGGCTGGTCCGGACAGGATGCTAAAGGGGCTTGCCCCCTTTGACGAGGGCCATCGACGGGCGCCCGAGCCGTCGGCCGCCGCCTTGGTTCGATCACCAACCCGCATTAAGTCTTGCGCCATGACCTCGCCTCCCCCCTCCCATGCCGATCTCGTGCGCAAGCTCGTTGTCCGCACCGCCCTGTCGCTCCTCCTGCTCGGCCTCCTGCTGTTCCTGGCCGCCGGGCGCGTGGATTGGCCGGCGGCGTGGGTCTATCTCGGCCTGGTGACGGCGGTGAGTTGCTGGGGCGGCCTTTGGCTCCTGCGCAACGACCCCGGTCTGCTCGCCGAGCGCCTGCGGCCGATGATCCAACGCGGGCAGAAACCGTGGGACCGGGCGCTGATGAGCGTCATGCTGCCGCTGTGGCTCGGCTGGCTCGTGCTCATGGGCCTCGACGCCGGCCGCTATCGCTGGTCGCACATGCCGCTCGGCCTCCAGTTGCTCGGGTTCGTGCTCATCCTGGTGGGGTGCTATTGGATCGGCCTCGTCATGCGCGAGAACCGCTTCGCCGCGCCGGTGGTCAAGATCCAGAAGGAGCGCGGCCACAAAGTGGTGAGCACCGGTCCCTATCGCTATGTGCGCCACCCGATGTATGCCGGCGCCATCCCCATGATGATCGGCGCTGCCCCTGCTGCTCGGCTCCTGGTGGGGTCTTCTCTTGTCGCTCGCCCTCATCCTCTTGATCGCCATCCGCGCCGTGCTCGAGGAGCGCATGCTCATGGCCGAGCTCGAGGGCTACGCCGATTACGCGCGCCGCGTTCCTTATCGTCTCGTCCCCCGCCTGTGGTAGCGGCCGCGCTGGCGCGGTCCTCACGCTCGATCCGGTCCTGATCGCGGACGAGCCAGTACACGGCGCCGAGCGCGAGAATGGCGGCGGCCAGCGCGAACAGCTCGCCCGTGGCAGCCTGGGCGACGTCGAGGATGATCAGCTTGCGCACGATGGCGAGCAGCGCGATCAGGATCACCGCGCGCACCTGCACGACGCTGTGACGCCGCTCCGCCACCACGAGGATCGACCATTTGAACTCGAGCGCGATGATCACCGTGAAGATCATGCCGAAGACGGCTTGAAACACCGAATAATCGGTGGGGTCGAAGGTGCTCGCGGCGATGCTCTGGAAGATCTTCAGGGCGAGGTTCCACATCGCGAAGGCGATGAAGATGACGATCAGCCCGGTGAGAATGAGAACCACGACCTGCTCGAATTTCTGATAGATCGTGAGCAGCCCGAAATTCTCCCGGGCAACCAGAAACTCCTCTCTCAGCCTCATCCCCGCCTCCCTAACTGCCTTTTGATTGTTGCGTAGGGAGTATGGCCCCTCGCGCGTTATGCCGCATCTGCTCAATTCGGGGCGGCAACCGGCCCTTCATTTTTCGGCCTCAACTTTCGCCGATGCCTGCCGGAGGCGGGGCTCGCGGCCTAGCGGCCTCCGCCTCAACTTGCGATACTGACAGTAGAAACCGGGGTCCGAGTTCCATCCATGGCGAAGATACGCGGAGTGGGATTGGCCGCGTGCCTGCTCGGGCTCCTGCTCGCGGGCTGCAGCCGCCCGCCGCCTCCGCCGCCGCGCCTGACCACGACGCCCGCCGCCGCCACCGCAGACTGCCGACGACGGACCAATTCCAAAAAGGGCGGGGGCAAGGACCAGAACGCCGCCCGACGACCCGACTCAAGCGTATAAGAGCGCCATCAACGCGTGCCGGGACGAGGCGAGCAAAAAGACCATGGGCTCGGTCCTCGCCATTCTGAGCCGTCTGCGGCCGGGCGCTTACAACGCCAATTACGCGGCGTGCATGAAGACGAAGGGCTACGAGATCAGCCAGTGAGCGGCGCATCGCTAAACTTTTCGGCAAATCCGCGCCAGCCGGCCGACGGTGTCTAAGCAATTCTCTGCCAGGATCGGCGCGATTGAGGCTCACCGCCAAGCGTTGAGGCAAGATGGATACGCTGCAAACCCCGCCGCTCGTGCTGATCGAATGGGTCGACAGCGGACAGCCCATGTCCGCCTGGCAATGGCTGCATCAGATCGGCAACCACCTGCCCCATCGCTGCGTCTCGGTCGGCTTTCTCGTGCAGGACGACGCCAATGCCAAGGTGCTTGCGCCTAATCTCGGCGCGAGCGACGGCAGCGGAGATTTCGACCAGGCCTCGGGGCTGACCACCATTCCCACTGCCGCCGTTCAGCGTATGGTCAAGCTCAGCGCGAACGGGGCTTCGGCTTGCTCGCCGGCTTCGCCTTCGCTGATTTCGCATGATCGGGACGCTGGGTCAGCACGGATGCGGCAAGCGTCTTGATCTCCGCCTGGCTCAACGAGCCCGGATCCCGGAGCGCCTTCGATGCAAGCTTGCCTGCCGTCTCCCCCGATCTTTCGTTTCTAGCCATGCCCGTCCTCCCTCATTTCTGCGCGGCGACTATACGCAAGAATATGACGGCGCGGAATTGGTAACCGGAGGCCGCGGCGGCGTGGGTCGAGCCCTTTTACTTTGGCTCTTGCGCCCGGTGCCAATTCTCTCCAAAACGCCTCAATCACGATGTAATTTGCGGCAGCCTTTCCCGCCGTCTGCGGGGCGGTATAATTGGGCCCGCGGTCGCGCCCCTGGGCGTGCCGCGCGCATAGGTTGGGCAAAGTGAGCGACTTCCTACCCGGCAATCGGCGACGCAAACTGGTCGACTGGCTCGCCATCGATTCCTGGATCGATTCCGGCCTGTACGGCGTCTGGACCCGGCTCAAGGATTGGTGGAGCGGCTATTCGAGCTTCTTCGGCCGCTTCGAGGTCAAAGGCTTCACCCGCGCCCTCAACGAGCTCGCCTGCGAGGGGCTGACGCTCGGCACCGGCGGCATGGCCATCATCGTCGCCTTCGCCATCCCCTCCTTCGAGATCGCGCAAGGCAAGATGAACCTGGCCGACGACTACAGCGTCACCTTCCTCGACCGCTTCAATAACGAGATCGGCAAGCGCGGCCTGTTACGCGACAACTCGGTGCCGCTCAACGAGCTGCCCGATTATATGATCAAGGCGACGCTCGCCACCGAGGACCGGCGCTTCTATGAGCATTTCGGCGTCGACGTCATGGGCACCTTCCGGGCGCTCGCGGCCAACGCTCACGCCAACACCGTCGTGCAGGGCGGCAGCTCGCTGACGCAACAGCTCGCCAAGAACATGTTCCTGTCGCCCGAGCGCTCGCTTGGACGCAAGATCAAAGAAGCCTTCATCGCCGTCTATCTCGAGACGCATTACACCAAGCCCGAGATCCTCAAGCTCTATTTCGATCGCGCTTATCTCGGCGGCGGCTCCTACGGCGTGGAGGCCGCGGCGCAATTCTACTTCGGCAAGTCGATCCGTGACGTGAACCTGGCCGAGGCGGCGATGCTCGCCGGCATGTTCAAGGCGCCGACGCGCTATGCCCCGCATATCAACCTCGCCGCCTCGCGCGCGCGCGCGAACGAGGTGCTGACCAACATGGTGGAGGCGGGCTACCTCACCGAGGGTCAGGTCTATGGCGCCCGCATGAACCCGGCCAGGATCGTCGAGCGCGGCGATTATTACAGTCCCGACTGGTTTCTCGACTGGGCCTTCGAGGAGGTGCAGCGGCTGATGCAGGGCCGCAAGGAACACATCCTGCTCGCCAAGACCACCGTGGACATCGGGCTGCAAAAGATGGCCGAGCAATCGGTGCAGCAGGTCATCCAGCAATATGGCCGCGCCCGCTCTTTCGAGCAGGGGGCGATGGTCGTCATGGAACCTGACGGCGCCGTGCGGGCACTGGTCGGCGGCAAAGACTATGGCGAGAGCCAGTTCAACCGCGCGACCCACGCCTACCGCCAGCCCGGCTCCTCCTTCAAGCCTTATGTGTACATCACCGCACTTGAGAACGGCTACAAGCCGACCACTGTGGTCAACGGCAATGGCGCCGTTTGCGGGCGCTGGTCCCCGCACAATTATGCGTCCGGTGAGAGCAACACCATGATGTTGAAGGACGCGCTCGCGCACTCGATCAATACCATCGCGGTGAAGGTCTCCCTCGCGGTCGGAAGGGAGAAGGTCATTGCCACCATGAACAAGTTGGGCATCACGCGTCTCAAGAAAACCTGCTCCTTGGCGCTCGGCGATCAGGGCTTAACCCCCCTCGAACACACCCAGAATTATGCGGTCTTTCGCTCCGGCGGGATGTCGGTCCACGCCTACGGCATCGACGAAATCCGCACCTTGCAAAATGACCTCCTCTACTCCCACGACCGCGATGAACCGCCGCCCCACCGGATCTTCGATGAGAAAGCCGTCGAGGAGCTGAACACCATGCTGCAAGGGGTGGTGCAGTACGGAACCGGCAGGCGCACCCAGCTCGATTTCACTTACAACGTCGGCAAGACCGGCACGAGCTCGTCATGGCGCGACGGTTGGTTCATGGGCTTCACCGGCCAGTACGTCACCGGCGTGTGGATGGGCAATGACGACTTCAGCCCCGATGGCGCGGGTGACCGGCGGCAGCTTCCCCGCCCAAGCGTGGCATGACTTCATGGTCATGGCCCACGACACCGACAACATCCCGCAGATCCCCGGCATAGCGTTGCATCCGGTTCAGGTGGCCGAGCAGGAGCGCATCGCCGCCGCTCAGCGGGCTGCCGAGGACGCGACGGCAGGAAGTGTCCCCACCGCAGCCCCCACGCCCGAAAGCGTGAAGGACATGTCGCAAGGCACGCGTCAGGTGCTGGAGAAGATCGGCGGCCTGCTCAAGGAGGCCCGTCCGCTCGACCCGAGCCAGACGCGGCGGCCGGATCGTGCTGAAGCGCCTGCCGCCCCGGGCGGCAAGCCGCAGCCGAGCCTCGCTTCGGCGACGAGCGACGGCGGTGCGAGGCCGGCTGCGCCGGCAAATTCCAGCGGACCGGGCGGCGGCGCGCCGGTCCAACCCTAGACAAGACAAGCTCGTGCGGCCGCTCGACAAGCTGTTCTATCCCTCCGCCGGCGCAGGACTTGGCGAGGGGCTGGGGGCGCCCGCAAGGCCGGCCTCCTCCATGCGCACCTTTCTCGACGTGGTCGCGACCTTCATGGTCGCGCTTCTGCTCGGCATCGGCTCGGCCTGGTACATGATCGACCATGGCTCGCCGCTGACCACCGCACGCGCCGGACCCTGGGCGAGCTGGGTGAGCGAGGGCAACCCGGTCGCCGACTCCTACACCAAGGCGCATTTGGCGCGCAGCGGACGGCTCCCCCTCACCTCCACCGTCGCCCGCTATTTCGTTGCCAAAAGCGACAGCGAGGGACGCGCGCTCACCGCTTCGTGTGAATATTCGATCGAGGGCTCCCCGCTCGATGCCCGCTGGTGGTCCTTGGCCGTCTATGACGATGAGGGCGCGCTGATCGACAATCCGTCGAAGCGCTTCAGCTTCAACAGCGAGGAGGCGATCCGCCACGCCGACGGGACCTATCGCATCAACCTCGCCCGTAACGCCCGCCCGGAGAATTGGCTGCCGAGCGGCGACAACCCGGACCGCGGCCTCGTGCTCATGCTGCGCATCTACGGTCCCCGCGACACCGATGCGGCCGGCATGGGACGCATTCCCGACGAGCGCCTGCCAAAGATCGAGCGCAAATCATGCGAATAAGGATTCCGCTCATCTACGTTCTGCTCGGCCTCGTGCTCGCGGGGCTGATCCACATCATCGCCGTGCTGTCGCTGCCGAAGCTCGCGCCCAAGAACGCCTGGGCGCGGCTCGCGCCGCTTGGGCCTGCCAACGCGATGATCCTGCTGCCCGCGCCGAGCCCGGGCCAGCAGGTCATGCCGATGATGGCACCGGACGTCCGCTATGCTTTCTGCCGCTTCGATCTGGCCGAAGGGCCCGTGCGGCTCAGAGCCACGGTGCCCGACGATCTGTGGCTGATCGCGTTCTATACGCAGGAGGGCGACAATTTCTACACCGTGGCCGGCACGGACATGCAGCGCGGCCAAGTTGATCTCGTCATCGCCAAGGAAGACCAGCCGGTGGCGGAAGCGGGCGTCGATGCGCCGGAGGACGCCGATGAGGTCGTCGTGGTGAAATCGCCGGTGTCCGAAGGGATCGCGATGATCCGGGCGCCCTTAGCCGGCGCCAGTCGCGCGGCTCGCGCCGAGGAAGCCTTGAAGGGCACCTATTGCGGCCCGCATTCGCGCTGACCGCCCACTTCAAGCTGGCAGAAGCAGCCCTTAGCGCCTGCGCCGCCGCTGGGCGCGCTTGCGGGGCGGCGCGCCGATCCCCTGCGGTGTGCCCCCTAAATCGTGGCGCTCGATCCGCACCCCGGGGAAGATGATGATCTCGCCCCGCGCGCCATCGGCGTCGCTGGCCGCCCGTGCCGGCCGATCGTCCGGCCGCCGGAATTCCAAGATGCTTGCCATTCCCCCTCTCCTGGTCCCGCCCCCGCGAGACCGCTGCCCAACCGCGCCAATGAGCGCCTCGCACCATTAAGGCGCCGGTAAGGTTAATAGACTCCTAAGCCACGCCGTGCGGGTTGTATGAGCGGCCTAGCGTCACTCCTCAATGACGGCGTCGCCCAAAAAGTTCCGCCCTTCCCTATCCTCCACTTCGATCACCCACAGGTCGGAATCGAACCGCGCCTCGCGCGCCAGATAGATGTCGGCCTCCTTGCGGCTCAGTCCTTTGGCGCCGGCCGAGCGCACCCATCTCCGCTCGGTCTCGCTCCCTTCGAGCCCCGCCGGCGCAGGAACGTAGAGATGCACGCTGCCGTCGAGGAGATCGATCACGATGAAAATGGCCCCGGCCGCCTCCTCGCCGCGCCTGACGATCACCACGGGAGCGCCCGCCGCCTGGCATATGCGCAAATAGGCCCTGACCCAGATTTCGCTTTTGAGGCGCATGGCGGTGAGGCGCGCGCTAGCGCCGCGGCGGCGCCGGCCTCGGCGAGGTTGCGCCCGGTAACGCGCTTGATCTCACGCAAGAGCTCCGGCGAGATGCGCCCTGTGACCGCGATCTTACGGTCGCGCTGGAAGGCGCTGATCGCGCTCTCGGTGCTGCTGCCCATCGCGCCGTCGACCTGTCCCGGCGCGTAGCCGAGATCGGCAAGGATCTGCTGCACCGCCTCTCACCGTGGAATCGCCCTTGGGCGGCGTGGCATCAACGCGCGTTGCGGCGGCGACGGCGCCGGTGGCAGCCGCCGCCTTGACCGTATCGCCGAGCAGGATCTGGCGCAGCAGCTCATCGGAGGGCGCGCCGGTCACGGTCAGGCCATGATCTTTCTCGAAGGACGAGATCGCGTTGCGGGTCTGGTCGCGCAACAGCCCATCCGGGGTCCCTGCATCATAGCCGCGCTGGCCAAGTTCCCGCTGCACCGCCTTGACCAGCTGCTCCGGCACTTGCTGGCCCGGCGCGGGCGGCAAGTCCGTGCTGACGGCGGGAGGAGCCGGCGGCTCGCCGCCCGCACCATTGACGGCCGCAGGTGAAAGCTGGCTCCCTGCCTCGGGCAGGTCAAGCACTGCGGGACCAGTGGCGCTATGCAGGTCCTGGAGGTAGAGGGCGTTGTAAATGATGCCGCCGACCAGGCCGACGAACGCCAGAAAAAAGAGCCGTGCCGGTAATAAGTTCATCACTCACGGTCAACTCGATAGGCCGTCGGGCGTCGCCGGGCGTTCGCAAGGTTCTCCCGACCCATCTTGGCCACCGAAGCTAAAGAGTTGTTAAACGAGGCCTTCGACGCCGGAATCGGCTTGAGCTCAACCGCGGTCATGCGGCCGAGACCCTGACGATCGATTCCTCGGGCCCCACCGATTCGCCTCCGCCATCCAGCGGCAGGGTGATGCTGGCCGTCGTGCCCTCGCCGAGCTGGCTTTCGATCTCGAGCCGGCCGCCATGGAGCCGCGCCAGTCCTTTCACCACCGAAAGGCCGAGCCCCGCGCCCTCATAGCTTCGGTCGTAGGAATTGTCCGCCTGCACGAAGGGGGTGCCAAGCTTCGGCAAATCGTGCTCGGCTATGCCGATGCCGTTATCCGCCACGATCAGCACGATGGCGTCCTTTTCGACCCGCGCCGAGACGCGCACCCATCCGCCGGGGTCGGTGAACTTGATGGCGTTCGACAGCACGTTGAGCAGCATTTGCTTGCAGGCGCGCTTGTCGGCGGGAAGCTCCGGCAAGCCCGGCGCCACATCGGTCAAGAGCCGGATCTCCTTCTTCTCGGCGGTGTGACGCATGATCTCGCAGCACGACGTGACGAGCGGGCCCACGTCGAACGGCTCCTTGACGATCTTGAACTTGCCGGCCTCGATCTTCGACATGTCGAGAATGTCGTTGACGACATTGAGGAGATGCTCGCCGCTTTCGTGGATGAGCCGGGCATAGTCCCGGTAGCGCGCCTCGCCGAGCGAGCCGAACAGCTCGCGGTTGAGGATCTCCGAGAAGCCGATGACGGCGTTGAGCGGCGTGCGCAGCTCGTGGCTCATATTGGCGAGGAACAGAGACTTGGCGCGGCTCGAGCTCTCCGCCTCGTCGCGGGTGCGCTTGAGCTCGGCCTCATGCGCCTTGCGCTCGGAAATATCGCGCGTGACGGCGACGAGGCCGGGGCGGGAGGGCTCGCCGTCTTGCGCGCCCTCGGTCACGAGCGGCCGGCATCGCATCTCGACCCAGACATGACCGGCTTGATCGGCAGCGCCGGCGCGGCGCAGCCGGAACTCCACCGCGATCGGTTCATTGTCGGCGATGCAGCGCGACAGCGCGGTAAGGTAGGCAGGCCGGTCGGCGACATGCACGCGCTCGAACAGGCCATCGCCATAGAGCTTGCCGAGGGCTTCGCCGAGAAGCTGCTGCGCCGCATGGGAGACAAACATGACCCGGCCACGCTCATCATGCTGCGTGATCATGTCGGTCGCGTTCTCTGCCAGCAGGCGATAGCGCTCCTCGCCCACGCGCACGGCCTGCTCGGAGCGGCGATGCACGAGTTGGATGGTGATCGCCAGTCCCGCCGCATAGGCCGTGGCGGACATCACGCCGAGGCAGGCGAGCAGCGCCGGCGATAGCGGCAGCGTCGCCGCCGTGACATAGCCAAGCGCGCCGGCGGCAATCAGCACGATGAGGCCAAGGCAGGCGGCTGCGGCTGACCAAGCGACGACCCGCCGCTCGGTCGAGAGCGCCCCCTCCAAGGGAACGACGGCCATCCACGGGATGAGAAAGGATTGGACGCCGCCGGTGAGCCAAGCCGAATAGGTGACGAGGCCGGCGAAGTTCGCCGCCGAAATGAGATGGGCCGCCGCGAATTTGCCGGTCCGCGACAGAAAGATGGCAATGGCGATGGGAGACAGGAACCAAAGGAAGCCGAGGGCGCCGAGCAGCGACGGCTTGCCGGCGAGCACGAGATAGACCGGGAAGACGCACAGCGCGAGCAGGCCGCCCAGGAGATGCGAGGCGATGAAGGATTGATGGCGGGCGGTGGCCAACACGTCGCCGCGGACAAATTCGTGCACCAGCGAGGCAAAATAGGCGCCAAGCCCGCGCATACTCTCACGACCGATCACGCGCATCTCGCAGCGGGCAATTGCCGCTACGTCCCCGATTGTCTTGGCCGCAATTATTAAGGCCTCCGCTTAAGGAAGCATAAAGTCGGCACAACTGCTGGTAGCCGGACGAAATCCGCGTTTTCAACGAAAGAGCCGGGCAACGCGCTAAAATTTTACCGAATTTTGAATGTGGTTGATAACAAGTTACGCCAGTCTTCGTAACTCTAGCCTCCTGCAAGATTTCATAAACTTAGAGGTAAAATTGCCGAGCAAGCGTCAAGCTTGCTTATTTTCTCTGCGCTATAGTGCTCCGATCTCTGGAAAACGGCTAGAGCGGGGCACCCGCCGGCCAGGGAGGATGGGCAAGATGATGTTTCTGATCAGGACGGCCTTTTGGCTCATGATCCTTGTTCTGCTGCTTCCGAACGATCAGCAGCAGCAGAGCGAAGTCTATGGGACGGCGGAAGCGGCGGTGAAGGACGTGTCCGGTTTCTGCGACCGCAACCCCGGCGTCTGCGACAAGGGTAAAGATGCTTTCAGCGTATTCGTGCACAAGGCGCAATTCGGCGCGCAGATGCTGATGGGCTTCATCAAGGAGCGGACCGGAGCTTCAAGCGCGAGCGAGGCGACGGCACCGGCTCCCGAGCCTACCCCGGCACCCGCCGCGGCGAGCTGGGAGCAGGAGCCCGACCCCGAGGCGCCGGCTGCGGCCACGGTGAGCTCGCAAGATACGCTCGATCCGGCGGACCTTGAGCCGGCTTGGGGCTTGGCCCGCCACGCGGGCACGTGAGGTTTTTTGTCGCGAATCGTCCCTGCGGCTGACTTGCGGGAAGGTGACGACAGCTCTTGAGTTTACGGCAGCCCCCGCCTGCCCCGGGCGCGCATCTTGAGACGGGTCTTGCCCTTTCCCGCTCAAATGCGCGCCCAAACTTTGTCAGCCGGGTCGCGCCACGCGCCGAACTCCCCTATATTCCCTGTATGGAGCACGAACAGGCCGCGCCCATCGACGACACGCCGAAGCTCACGAGCTTCGAGGACATCCTCGCCGATTTCGAGCTGCTCGACGATTGGGAGGACCGCTATCGCTACGTCATCGAGCTTGGGCGCAAGCTCGAGCCGCTGTCCGAGACCGAGCGCAGCGCCGAAAACAAGGTGCAAGGCTGCGTGAGCCAGGTTTGGCTCGCCACCGCGGTCAAGCCCGATGGCGGGATGCCGCGCCTTATCTTTCGCGGCGACAGCGACGCCCACATCGTCCGCGGCCTGATTGCCATCCTCTTCGCCCTCTATTCGGGCAAGCGCGCCGACGCCATTCTCGAGCTCGACGCCACGCGCTCCCTCGGCCAGCTCCATCTGACGGAGCATCTGACGCCGCAGCGTTCCAACGGCCTTATGGCCATGGTGAAGCGCATCCGCCATGACGCGAGCGAAGCGATGGCCAACGCCAAGCTTCACTGATCGCCTTTCCATGCTTCGAGCGTCGGCCGGTAGTCCGTAGCGCCCCAATGGCGCAAGCGCCGGGCCTTGCCCTCGCCCTGTGCCACGGCGCCGGTTAGCCCATAGTGCCGGGCAAGACGCGTGAGCGCGATCTGCAACACGACCTTGCCCGCCCGTTGCGGCCAGCCTTGCGCCTTCTCGGCCTCTTCCAGCCCTTTGAGCTCGCAGCACACATCGACGAGCACGCTGGCGAGCTCCGGCCCCACCGCATCGAGCGCGCGCATGACGCGCTCCTTGGCGGCGAGCACGTCGTCGCTGAAGGCGGCAGGATCGTGGGGGGCGGAGCGGCGCGAGTGGTCTCTCGAGGCAAGCGCGGCCCAGTTCGTCGTTACCCTCGCGCTCATGCGGGCAAACCAGTAGTCGGCGCGGAGGCGCTCGCCCGCCTGATACTGAGCCTCGGACAGCAGCGGACGGCCGTTCCGGTCCTTGCGGCTCTTGAGCCATCCAAGCGGACTTTCGGTCTCATTCACGAGCACTGGACGGCGCGCCCCGTTGACCTCCTTGTCGGAGGTGGCCCGGAGCTGGTGCTGCTCGCGAAAGGCGTCAGCCGATGCTTCCGGCCGGCGCAGCCATGACCGTCCGGCCGCCGACAACACGAGGGACGATCCGCGCCGTTCGAGCCAGTCCTGCCTGACGCAATGTTCGACCAAGCCGGCTTGGACCGTGGCGCGCTGCGGACGGGAAGTCTTCGCTGCCCTCGCCGCCGAGCGCGAACCCATTTCCTTGAGGCCAAAGCGCCGCATCCGCATCGACGAGCCGCCGCAACAGACGCCGCGCCATGCGCTCGCGCTCGCCCTCGCCTTGCTTGGCTTTGGCGGAAGGGCGGCTCATCGGCGCACATGACGCCAAGCGAGCGCATCGATGAGCGAGGAGACAGCCCGCTCGAGATGGTTGAGCCGCAGATCGAGATCCGGATCGTCGCGGCGGTCCTCGACCACCCCGCACGCATGCGCCACGGTCGTCCGGTCGCGCGCGAAGAGCGTGCCGACCTCGGTGAGCGTGAGCCCGCAGACGACATGGGCGAGGTACATGGCCACTTGGCGCGCGAACGCGGCCCGCGCCGAACGCCGCGTCGGTGCGCGGAGATCCTCCATGTCGACCCCGAACACGGTGGCCACGGCCGGCTCGATCGCCTGGCGCACGGAAGAGCTCCGTGGCCTCAGCCCCAAGGCACTCTCGGCGACGCTACAACCCTCGATAGTACGAAGCGAACCCATGGCCCGAACTCCCTTCACACATGTCCGCCGCTAGCCGGACTAGGAATAAATACCTAGCACAGTCTAGAGGAGTGCGCGCAGGCCGGGGATAAATGGACCTCGCCAGAGCACAGATCTTTACTGGCAGAGACGCCGGCCGCGACGCGATCACGTCCGAGCCGGTCGCCGCAAAGCCCCGCTCTTATCCTCCTGCAATCCTCGCTGCACGCAGAGCGCGCATTCTCAAGGCATCAGCGAAGGAGCACCAACATGACGGGAAGGACCAGGGGCGCCAAGCCCTCAGGCGCAAGACCGCGGACGAACCCGCAGCGCCGCTGCGACACGAGGGTCAAGGCCGGGGCGCGCGCCTATGTGCGGGCCCGCGATCTGCCGAAGCTGATCGCCCTTTGGCCGCACGAGCTTGGAGGATCGAAGCGAAGCGGGACGCCTCCACATCATCGCCAAGCTGCGGCGGGCGCTCCGCGCCGAGCGGCGCCGCGCCCTTGCCAGTCATTGGAGCTATGATTTGAACCGCCACCTGGCCCTGTTGAGCGCCTATGAGGGCGAGCGCGCTGCGCTAGGCGCGCGCCGTGGGCAATCTCAGCCGTATTGCACCCGGCGCGGCTGGACGCGAAGAGGCGGCTGAATAACCGGATAGCGCAGCAGGCTCGCGCCACCACTCGCCTTGAGCGTCTCGGTCGGACCTGCCATGTCGAAGGTGAGGATACGGTCGACGCGACCACCCCCTTCCGACAGCGGTAGCCGCAGCCAAAACATGCACCACATGATCGCGGCCCTCGACGGGACCGCGCACCACGCCGTGGCGAGGCATGCCGCTCTCGATCACGCTCTTATGCACGCGCTGCCAATAATCGGCAGCCCGGCCCGTGAAGACCTGATCGATCGATTTGCCCGTGAGCTCCTCGCCATAGATGTCGTGCAGACGCGTCCCAGCCAGGCGAAACGAGGCGCCGGCGAGCCCGTGCCCGACATCGATCAAACCCATGGATGGCAAAAGTTTTGGGACCCGCAACGGGTCGAGATCGGAGCGGGCCGGCATAGGCCGCGTGCCCGCGCAAGAAAGCCAATAATCGTAAAGCTCACGCTGTCCCGGCGTCACCAACTGGGCCCGAAAGGCTCGTCCGGACGGCATTGGCCTCCCCCTCATTTCGACCCGCAGATCGTCTTGCGAATCGCCGCATCGGAGAGACTATGTGGAGTTGGCCGCGCGCATGCAAGACCAGTAAACCAAATTCCTCAAGAGTCACAATAGGTTGTGTTCACAAATCGAGGCGCCTACCCGATTTGGAGGACGGCCTTCATCCGGTGCGGGCTTGCGCGCGGCGACAATCGCGCCGCGCTGCCAAGAAAGGTGATTCGCCGCTTAACGGCGCCGCTGGCCAAGGCCCATGCGCTTGGCGAGATCCGACCGCGCCGCCGCATAATTGGGGGCGACCATCGGATAGTCATGCGGCAGGCCCCATTTCTCCCGGTACTCTTCCGGGGACAAGTCGTAATGGGTGCGCAGGTGCCGCTTGAGCGATTTGAACTTCTTCCCGTCCTCGAGGCAGATAATATATTCGGGCGTGACGGACTTCTTGAGCGGAACCGCGGGCCGGAGCTCCTCCCGGGCCGGCAGGCCGGAGGCCGAGGATGCCTTGCTGAGGGCGTCGAACACGTTGTGGATCACCCCAGGTAGGTCGGTGGCAACCACGGTATTGTTGCTGACATACGCGGAGACAATCTCGGCCGTGAGCTCGACAAGCTCGTTCTTCTCCAGATTCTGTTCCATCAAGCCGCTCCTTTGATCCTGTAAGCCCCTGTGCAACCAAGCATGCCGTGGCTTTCGCGGCTGCTCAGCCGTATCCGTGACCCGCGCGACTCTTGAGTCACCAGATTACGCCGTTTTTGTGACGCGAAGCTGTATTGTCTTTGCAACTACAGAATGTGCTTCATATAGGGCAACATACTTATAGCTTCCCTATACCACCATTTCACAAAATGGCAATGCATCGTTTCTCATGAGAACTGTAGGCTGAACGATTATGATGAACAAACAAGCGACTATTGTGCCAGGGTGTCCTTTACCGTTGCTCCTTAGGTATAATTCACAGGGCCTGCAACCACTGGACAAATGCTATCCCTCGTCACAACTGCCTAGTTGTTGGGCAAGCGCAAAGCCTCCCCATCAAGCCCCCGTGACTGGAGCTCGGACCTCTAGGGGAACGCGCCACAATTCATATATTAGGGCGGTGAGCGATCAGAAAGCGGGACACCATCGATGCGCAAACCGACCGAGGCCAAGCAAGGTAAACCGAGCCCCGTGACCAAGTCCGATGCGGAATGGCGCCAAGTTTTGACGCCCGAGCAGTTTCACGTCATGCGCAAGCACGGCACCGAGCGCGCCTTCAGCCACCCCTACCACGACGAGAAGCGCCAAGGCATGTATCGCTGCGCCGGCTGTGGCGCGCCGCTGTTCAGCTCGGAGACGAAATTTGATTCCGGCACGGGCTGGCCGAGCTTTTACGCACCGGCGGGCAAGGAGGCCGTGGGCGAGCATGAGGACCGCTCCCTGTTCATGCGCCGCACGGAGGTGCACTGCGCCCAATGCGAGGCGCATCTCGGTCATGTGTTTCCTGACGGGCCGAATCCGACGGGTTTGCGCTATTGCATCAACGGTTGCGCGCTCGACCTCGCCGCTGACGAGACGGGCGGCAAGGGCAGCAAGTAATCTCGAAGCATGAGGGTCCCATTGTCTCAAGCGCCGCGGGCGCCGCTGCCGCCTCGCGCCCGCCGCCATCCCTCCACCGCCACCCATCACGGCATCACCCGGGTCGACGACTATGCGTGGCTCCGCGCGCCGAACTGGCAGGCGGTGATGCGCGATCCGTCCCTGCTCGATCCTGAGATCCGGACCCATCTCGAAGCCGAGAACGCCTACACGGCGGCCATGATGGCCGAGACGGAGGAGCTGCAGCGAAAGCTGTTCGCCGAGATGAAGGGCCGCATCAAGGAGGACGATGCGAGCGTGCCCGCTCCCGATGGGGCCTTCGCCTATTACACCCGCTTCGTGACCGGCGGCCAGCAGCCGCTCTTCTGCCGCCGGCCGCGCGAGGGGGGCGACGAGCAGCTGCTCATCGATGGCAACGCGCTGGCGCGCGACCACGCTTATTTCCGCCTCGCCGGCGCCACTCACAGCCCCGACCACGCCTTCATGGCCTATGCGGTCGACACCAAGGGCTCGGAATTCTTCACCGTCCATATCATCGAGACCGCGACGGGCAAGCTCGTCGACTCGCGAATTGTCGACAATAACGGCAGCTTCGAATGGGCGGCCGACAGCCGTACGCTCCTCTATGTGTGGCTCGACGACGAGCACCGCCCCCGCCGCGTGCTGCACCATGCCCTCGGCGCCGAGCGTGCCGATCTCGTGCTGCACGAGCAGCCTGACCCCGCTTTCTTCCTCGGGCTCGGCGCGACCCAGAGCCGCCGCTTTCTGCTGCTCAACGTGCATGACCATGAGACCGCGGAGGTAAGCCTGATCGATGCGGCCGATCCGCTAGGCGCCCCGCGCCTCGTCGCTCCCCGCGAGCCCGAGCACGATTATTCCGTCGAGCATCATGGCGACCGCCTCATCATCCTCACCAATTCGGACGGCGCCGAGGATTACCGCATCGTCGAGGCGCCGCTCGCCACCCCGGGCCGCGAGCACTGGCGCGAGATCGAGCCGCATCGTCCGGGCCGTCTCATCCTCGATATGGCCGCGTTCAAAAATCATCTCGTGCGGCTCGAGCGCGAGGACGGCCTGCCCCGAATCGTGGTGCGCCGTCTTGCCGACGGCGCCGAGCACGCTATTGCCTTTGCCGAGGAGGCCTACGCGCTCGGCATCTCGCCCGGCTTCGAATATGACACGCCGAGTTTGCGCTTCACCTACTCCTCCATGACCACGCCCGCGCAAGTGTTCGACTACGACATGGAGACGCCGCGCGCGGACTTTGCGCAAGACGCAAGAGGTGCCGAGCGGCCATGACCCCGCGGCCTATGTCACCCGCCGGGTGATGGCGCCCGCACCGGACGGAGAGACGGTTCCCGTCTCGCTGCTCTACCGCAAGGAAACGCCGCTCGACGGCACCGCCCCGCTTCTGCTCTACGGCTACGGCGCCTATGGCATGTCGATCCCGGCCGGCTTCTCCACCAATGCGCTGAGCCTCGTCGATCGCGGCTTCGTCTATGCCATCGCCCATGTGCGCGGCGGCAAGGACAAGGGCTATCGCTGGTACAGCGACGGCAAGCGCGAGAAGAAGGTGAACACCTTCACCGATTTCATCGCGGCCGGCGAATATCTCGCGCGCGAAGGCTTCACGCGCCGCGGCCGCATCGTCGCCCAGGGCGGCAGCGCCGGCGGCATGCTGATGGGCGCCGTCGCCAACATGGCGCCCGAGCTGTTTCTCGGCATCATCGCCGAGGTGCCCTTCGTCGACGTGCTCACCACCATGCTCGATGCGAGCCTGCCGCTCACCCCGCCCGAATGGCCGGAATGGGGCAACCCCATCGAGAGCGAAAGGGATTATCGCGTCATTGCCGCCTACTCGCCTTACGACAACGTGAGCGCGCAGGCCTATCCGCATATCCTTGCGCTCGCGGGCCTCACCGACCCGCGCGTGACCTATTGGGAGCCCGCGAAATGGGTGGCGAAGCTCCGCGCGCTCAAGACCGACGACAAGCTGCTGCTCTTGCGTACCAACATGGAGGCGGGCCATGCCGGCGCTTCCGGCCGCTTCGAGCGCCTCAAGGAGGTGGCGCTCGCCTATGCCTTCGCGCTCAAGATCGCCTCACCCTCTGCCCTTGCCGACTAGGGACAGACGGCACGCCTCACCTGAGCACTAGGCCATTCCGGCCGAGTTATGCCACAGTACCCGCCTGCCACGATAGTCACCGTGATCTACCCATGCTCATTGCCCGCGACAAATCTCAGCTCCTCATCATCGACGTCCAGGACAGGCTGCTCGCGGCAGTAGCCGGCCAGGAGCGCGTGCTCGAACGCTGCGTGCGCCTCGTGCAGGCGGCCAAGGCGCTCGGCCTACCCATCACCCTCTCGCAGCAATATCCGGCCGGTCTTGGCCCGACGGCCGCGCCGCTGATCGAGGCCCTCGGCAATGCGGGAGTGGTCCTCGACAAGGTCGAGTTCTCCTGCCTCAGAAACGCGGCCCTGCGCTACCGCCTGCACGACATCAAGCGCCGCGGCCGGCCGCAAGTCGTGGTCGGCGGCATCGAAGCCCATGTCTGCGTGACCCAGACCGCAATCGATCTCGAGGAGCAGCGCTTCGAGGCCTTCATCGTTGCCGACGCGGTCGGCTCGCGCACTAAGACGAGCCGGAGGCTCGCGCTCGCCCGGATGCCCAAGGGCGGCGCCGACATAGTCGACAGCGAGATGGTGATCTTCGAATGGCTTGAGCGCGCCTGCACGCCCGAATTTAGTGAGCTCCAGGCGCTGGTGAAATAGCCTTCTCCCGACTGGCCGTCATTTTGAACCGCTCCTGCCTGCCCGGTTCATGCTGGGTTCAGCCGCGCGGAGGCAAAGTCCGAAGCGTCAGATCCCTGTACTGGCATAGATGAACCTTCCTCGGCACCGGGCGCGGAGTTCAGGGGCTCCGCGTCCACCTTCTCCCTCTTCATTTAGGTTTCATATGCGCTTCATGCCCCCTTCATGGGGACTGCGCCAAGCTCAACCTGCACGCCCAAACCTTTCCTGCACCGGAGCGCGGAGGCTTCTTGAAGCCTTCGCGCTCTTTTCGCGCACCCTTAAGGGCTGACTTGCCTCGATCCGTTGGAACCTTTAGCATTTCGAGGGCTTTTTCCTGCGCCCCCAGCAATCCCGCAGACTTCCCGTGGCTTTCGAACTCCCCCCCCTGCCTTACGCCTATGATGCCTTGCAGCCCTCCATGTCGACGGAAACTCTGCATTTCCATCACGACAAGCACCACCAGGCCTATGTCAAACGCGCTGAATAAGCTGTTCCCGGGCTCGGGCTTCGAGGGCATGAGCCTTGAGGAGATCGTCAAGCCGAGCTATGCCAAGAACCCTGGCCTCTTCAACAATGCCGGCCAGCACTTCAATCACATCCATTTCTGGCCCTGGATGAAGGCGGGCGGCGGCGGCAAGAAGCTGCCCGCCAAGCTGCAAACCATGGTCGACCGCGATCTCGGCGGTTACGACAAATTCCGCAACGATTTCATCCAGGCCGGCAAGACCCAGTTCGGCTCGGGCTGGTGCTGGCTTACGCTCAAGAACGGCAAGCTCGAAATTACCAAGACCCCCAACGGCGAGAACCCGCTCGTCCATGGCGGCTTGCCGCTCCTCGGCTGCGATGTGTGGGAGCACTCCTATTACATCGACTACCGCAATCTGCGGCCCAAATATCTCGAGACCTGGTTCGACACGCTGGTCAATTGGGAGCATGTCGCGGAGATGCTGGGCAAGGCGCCCAAATAGCGCGCCGGCGTTAGCGCCATACGTCATCACGCTGTCCCTTGCGTCACCAACTGGGCCCGAAAGCCTCGTGTGGACAGCATCGGCCTCCCCCTCATCACAATTCGCGAGTGGTGTGGAAATCACTGCATGGGAGAGACTATGTGGAGTTGGTCGCGCGCATGCAAGACCTGGAAACCAAATTCCTCAAGAGTCACAATAGGTTGTGTTCACAAATCAAGGCGCCTACCCGATTTGGAGGACGGCCTTCATCCTGGCGGGCAGGCGCGCGGCGATAATCGCGCCGCGCTGCCAATAAATGTGATTCGCCGCTTAACGGCGCCGCTGGCCAAGGCCCATGCGCTTGGCGAGATCCGACCGCGCCGCCGCATAATTGGGGGCGACCATCGGATAGTCATGCGGCAGGCCCCATTTCTCCCGATACTCTTCCGGGGACAAGTCGTAATGGGTGCGCAGGTGCCGCTTGAGCGACTTGAACTTCTTCCCGTCCTCGAGGCAGATAATATATTCGGGCGTCACGGACTTCTTGAGCGGAACCGCGGGCCGGAGCTCCTCCCGCGCCGGCAGGCCGGAGGCCGAGGATGCCTTGCTCAGGGCGTCGAACACGTTGTGGATCACCCCAGGTAGGTCGGTGGCAACCACCGTATTGTTGCTGACATAGGCGGAGACAATCTCGGCCGTGAGCTCGACAAGCTCGTTCTTCTCCAGATTCTGTTCCATCAAGCCGCTCCTTTGATCCTGTTAGCCCCTGTGCAACCAAGCATGCCGTGGCTCTCGCAGCTGCTCAGCCGTATCCGTGACCCGCGCGACTCTTGAGTCACCAGATTATGCCGTTTTTGTGACGCGAAGCTGCACTGTCTTCGCAACTACAGAATGTGCTTCATATAGGGCAACACACTTATAGCGTCCCTATACCACCATTTCACAAAATGGCAATGCATCGTTTCTCATGAGAACTGTAGGCTGAACAATTATGATGAACAAACAAGCGACTATTGCGCCAGGGTGTCCTTTACCGTTGCTCCTCAGGTATAATTCACAGAGGCATATAACCACTGGACAAATGCTGTCCCTCGTCACAACTGCCTAGTTGTTGGGCAAGGGCAAAGCTCCCCATCAAGCCCCCGTGACTGGGGCTCAGACCTCTAGGGGAATGCGCCACAATCCATATATTAGGGCAGTTAGCGATCAAAAAGCGGGACAACCATCAATGCGCAAGTCGACCGAGGCCAAGCAAGGTAAACCGAGCCCCGCGACCAAGTCCGATGCGGAATGGCGCCAAGTTTTGACGCCAGAGCAGTTTCACGTCATGCGCAAGCACGGCACCGAGCGCGCCTTCAGCCATCCCTATCACGACGAGAAACGCCAAGGCATGTATCGCTGCGCCGGCTGTGGCGCGCCGCTGTTCAGTTCAGCGACGAAATTTGATTCCGGCACGGGCTGGCCGAGCTTTTACGCGCCGGCGGGCAAGGAAGCCGTGGGCGAGCATGAGGACCGCTCCCTGTTCATGAGGCGCACCGAGGTGCACTGCGCCCAATGCGAGGCGCATCTCGGCCATGTGTTTCCTGACGGGCCGAATCCGACGGGTTTGCGCTATTGCATCAACGGTTGCGCGCTCGACCTCGCCCCCGACGAGACGGGCGGCAAGGGCAGCAAATAATCTCGAAGCATGAGGGTCCCATCGTCTCAGGCGCCGCGGGCGCCGCTGCCGCCTCGCGCCCGCCGCCTTCCCTCCACCGCCTCCCATCACGGCATCGCGCGGGTCGACGATTACGCGTGGCTCCGCGCGCCGAACTGGCAGGCGGTGATGCGCGATCCGTCCCTGCTCGATCCTGAGATACGGACCCATCTCGAAGCCGAGAACGCTTACACGGCGGCCATGATGGCCGAGACGGAGGAGCTGCAGCGAAAGCTGTTCGCCGAGATGAAGGGCCGCATCAAGGAGGACGATGCGAGCGTGCCCGCCCCCGACGGGGCCTTCGCCTATTACACCCGCTTCGTGACCGGCGGCCAGCAACCGCTTTTCTGCCGCCGGCCGCGCGAGGGCGGCGACGAGCAGTGCTCGTCGATGGCAACGCGCTTGCGCGCGACCACGCCTATTTCCGCCTCGCCGGCGCCACTCACAGCCCCGACCACGCCTTCATGGCCTATGCGGTCGACACCAAGGGCTCGGAATTCTTCACCGTCCATGTCATCGAGACCGCGACGGGCAAGCTCGTCGACTCGCGAATTGTCGACAATAACGGCAGCTTCGAATGGGCCGCCGACAGCCGCACGCTTCTCTATGTGTGGCTCGACGACGAGCACCGCCCCCGCCGCGTGCTGCACCATGCCCTCGGCTCCGAGCGTGCCGACCTCGTGCTGCACGAGCAGCCCGACCCTGCTTTCTTCCTCGGGCTCGGCGCGACCCAGAGCCGCCGCTTCCTGCTGCTCAACGTGCATGACCATGAGACCGCGGAGGTGAGCCTGATCGATGCGGCCGATCCGCTAGGCACCCCCCGCCTCGTCGCCCCCCGCGAGCCCGAGCATGATTATTCCGTCGAGCATCATGGCGACCGTCTCATCATCCTCACCAATTCGGACGGCGCCGAGGATTACCGCATCGTCGAGGCGCCGCTCGCCACCCCAGGCCGCGAGCACTGGCGCGAGATCGAGCCGCATCGTCCCGGTCGTCTCATCCTCGATATGGCCGCGTTCAAAAATCATCTCGTGCGGCTCGAACGCGAGGACGGCCTGCCCCGAATCGTGGTGCGCCGTCTTGCCGACGGCGAGGAGCACGCCATTTCCTTTGCCGAGGAGGCCTACGCGCTCGGCATCTCGCCCGGCTTCGAATATGACACGCCGAGTTTGCGCTACACCTACTCCTCCATGACCACGCCCGCGCAAGTGTTCGACTACGACATGGAGAGCCGCGCGCGGACTTTGCGCAAGACGCAAGAGGTGCCGAGCGGCCATGACCCCGCGGCCTATGTCACCCGCCGGGTGATGGCGCCCGCACCGGACGGCGAGACGGTTCCCGTCTCGCTGCTCTACCGCAAGGAAACGCCGCTCGACGGCACCGCTCCGCTTCTGCTCTACGGCTATGGCGCCTATGGCATGTCGATCCCGGCCGGCTTCTCCACCAATGCGCTGAGCCTCGTCGATCGCGGCTTCGTCTATGCCATCGCCCATGTGCGTGGCGGCAAGGACAAGGGCTATCGCTGGTACCGCGAAGGCAAGCGCGAGAAGAAGGTGAACAGCTTCACCGATTTCATCGCCGCCGGCGAATATCTCGCGCGCGAAGGATTCACGAGCCGCGGCCGCATCGTCGCCCAGGGCGGCAGCGCCGGCGGCATGCTGATGGGCGCCGTCGCCAACATGGCGCCCGAGCTGTTTCTCGGCATCATCGCCGAGGTGCCCTTCGTCGACGTGCTCACCACCATGCTCGATGCGAGCCTGCCGCTCACCCCGCCCGAATGGCCGGAATGGGGCAACCCCATCGAAAGCGAGAGGGATTATCGCGTCATTGCCGCCTACTCGCCTTACGACCAGATGAGCGCGCAGGCCTATCCGCATATCCTTGCGCTCGCGGGCCTCACCGACCCGCGCGTCACCTATTGGGAACCCGCGAAATGGGTGGCGAAGCTCCGCGCGCTCAAGACCGATGCCAAGCTGCTGCTCTTGCGCACCAATATGGAGGCGGGCCATGCCGGCGCTTCCGGCCGCTTCGAGCGCCTGAAGGAAGTGGCGCTCGCCTATGCCTTCGCGCTCAAGATCGCCTCACCCTCTGCCCTTGCGGAATAGGGACAGGCGGCGCGCCTCACCTGAGCACTAGGCCATCCCGGCCGAGTTATGCCACAGTACCCGCCCGCCACGATGGTCACCGCGATCTGCCCATGCTCATTGCCCGCGACAAATCTCAGCTCCTCATCATCGACGTCCAGGACAAGCTGCTGGCGGCGGTGTCCGGCCAGGAGCGCGTGCTCGAACGCTGCGTGCGCCTCGTGCAGGCGGCCAAGGCGCTCGGCATACCGATCACCCTCTCGCAGCAATATCCGGCCGGTCTTGGCCCGACGGCCGCGCCGCTGATCGAGGCCCTCGGCAATGCGGGAGTGGTCCTCGACAAGGTCGAGTTCTCCTGCCTCAGAAACGCGGCCCTGCGCGACCGCCTGCACGACATCAGGCGCCGCGGCCGGCCGCAAGTCGTGGTCGGCGGCATCGAAGCCCATGTCTGCGTGACCCAGACCGCGATCGATCTCGAGGAGCAGGGCTTCGAGGCCTTCATCGTTGCCGACGCGGTCGGCTCGCGCACCAAGACGAGCCGGAGGCTCGCGCTCGCCCGGATGCCCAAGGGCGGCGCCGACGTGGTCGACAGCGAGATGGTGATCTTCGAATGGCTCGAGCGCGCCGGCACGCCCGAATTCAAGGAGCTCCAGGCGCTGGTGAAATAGCCCTCTCTCCACTGGCCGTCATTCTGAACCGACCCTGCCTGCCCGGTTCATGCTGGGTTCAGCCGCGCGGAGGCAAAGTCCGAAGCGTCAGATCCCTGTACTGGCATGGATGAACCTTCCTCGGCACCGGGCGCGGAGTTCAGGGGCTCCGCGTCCACCTTCTCCCTCTTCATTTAGGTTTCATATGCGCTTCATGCCCCCTTCATGGGGACTGCGCCAAGCTCTACGCGCACGCCCAAAACCTTTCCTGCACCGGAGCGCGGAGGCTTCTTGAAGCCTTCGCGCTCTTTTCGCGCACCCTTAAGGGGCTGACTTGCCTCGATCCGTTGGAACCTTTAGGTTTCCGAGGGCTTTTTCCTGCGCCCCCAGCAATCCCGGAGACCTCCCGTGGCTTTCGAACTCCCCCCGCTGCCTTACGCCTATGAAGCCTTGCAGCCCTCCATGTCGGCGGAAACCCTGCATTATCATCACGACAAGCACCACCAGGCCTATGTCGACGCGCTGAACAAGCTGCTGCCGGGCTCGGGCTTCGAGGGCATGAGTCTCGAGGAGATCGTCAAGGCGAGCTACGGCAAGAACCCTGGAATCTTCAACAATGCCGGCCAGCACTTCAACCACAGCCATTTCTGGCCCTGGATGAAGGCGGGCGGCGGCGGCAAGAAGCTGCCGGCCAAGCTGCAAGCCATGGTCGACCGCGACCTCGGCGGCTACGACAAATTCCGCAACGACTTCATCGAGGCGGGCAAGACCCAGTTCGGCTCGGGCTGGTGCTGGCTCACGCTCAAGAACGGCAAGCTCGAAATCACCAAGACCCCCAACGGCGAGAACCCGCTCGTCCATGGCGGCTGGCCGCTGCTCGGCTGCGATGTGTGGGAGCACTCCTATTACATCGACTACCGCAATTTGCGGCCCAAATATCTCGAGACCTGGTTCGACACGCTGGTGAATTGGGAGCATGTCGAGGAGATGCTGGGCAAGGCGCCCAAATAGCCCGCCGGCGTTAGCGCCATCTTCCCACGGGCGGCCGATGTGCCGCCCGTTTGGTTTTCAAGCCTCCCCAACCCGCTTCCGCGCTATGGTCTTAAGGCAAGCCGCGCGAAGCGAGGACCACGTTGCGTAACGGAGCGTCTTCGGGGGAGATGCAGCCGCCTTGGCGGCCGTCGCTGGCGCTCGTCGCGGCCTTTCGCGACCTCCCGGCTGACGCGCTTGCCGAGCTCGAGCAGCATCTCGTCACCCTGCCGGTGCGCCGCGGCGTCGTGCTGATGCGCCAGGGCGACCCAGCCGACGCGCTCTATCTCGTGGCCTCGGGCCGCTTTGCCGTCGATGTCGACGGCCGCCGCTTGGCCGAGATCGGCGGCGGCGCCCCGATCGGGGAGATTGCTTTCTTCGCCGACGGCACCCGCACCGCCACCGTAACAGCGCTTCGCGATTCCATCGTGCTCAAGCTCCCGCGCGCCGACTTCGTAGCGCTTGCCGAGCGGCATCCGGCCATCCTAAAGCCGATCGCGGTCACGCTTGCCCGCCGTCTGGCCGATACACTCGCAGGCGAGGAGGGGGCGCCGCTGTCCCATCCCCGCACCCTTACGGTGATCGGCGCCGCAGGCTCTCCGGTTCCGGAAGAATTTCGCACGCGGCTTGCGCACGCCCTCGCCCGTTATGGCGAGGTCTCCGCCGTCGATTCCAAAACTCTTGCCGCCGCCTTTCCGCACGAGCCGGCGCATTCCTCCGCAACGCTCGAATCCGAGGCCGTCACGAGTTGGCTGAACAAGCAGGAGCTTCGCTACCATTACGTGCTCTATTTCGCCGATACCGAGCTCACGCCCTTCAGCCGCAAGACCATTCGCCAGGCCGACCAGGTGCTCCTCGTCGGCGATCACGCGGCCCCCGCCGGGGACTTGACCGCGCTCGAGCGCTTTGCCTTCGACATCCACGCGCCCGAGGCCCGCAGGCTCGTGCTGTTGCATGACGCTCGCGCCCCCCTTTCCGGCACGGCGCGCTGGCTCGATACGCGCAGCGTGGCCCTCCACCACCATGTCGTGACCGGCGCCGACGCCGATTATGACCGGCTGGCCCGCTTCATCACCGGCAACGCCCTCGGCTTCGTCGCGGCCGGAGGGGGCGCGCTTTGCGCCGCCCATATCGGCGTCTACCAGGCCCTCGTCGAAGCCGGGATCGCCCCGGACATGTTCGGCGGCACGAGCGGCGGCGGCGCCATGGCCGCGGCCTTTGCCATGGGCGCGAGCCCGGACGAGGTGAGCGCCCGCACCGCCGATATCTTCCTCAAGTCCCGCGCGCTCAAGCGCCTGACCTGGCCCCGCTACGGTCTGCTCGACCACACAATCTTCGACCGGGCGCTCAAGACCCATTACGGCAGCACCGAGATCGAAGATCTGTGGACCGGCTATTTCGCGGTCTCCACCTGCCTCGCCAGCAACACGCTTCAACTCATTACCCGAGGTCCGGTGTGGAAGGCCGTGCGCGCCACGAGCTCGATCCCGGGGCTCTTGCCGCCCTTCTATTGCGAGGACGGCCGCATGCTGGTGGACGGATCGCTTCTCGACAATGTGCCGGTCAGATCCATGCGCGGCCTGAAGAGCGGGCCGAACCTCGTGGTCAATCTCAGATCCGAGGAGCTGCGCGCCGGCATCGTCGATTATGCCGCCCTTCCCTCGCGCGGGCGGCTCATGCTCTCCATGCTGAACCCGTTCGGCCGGAAGCGCCTGCCGCGCGCGCCCGGCATCGCCACGGTGCTCCTGCGGAGCCTGATGGTGCGGCGCGAGCGCCTCGCCGATACCCTCGCGCCGGAGGACTTGCTGATTACGCCGCCCTTGCCCGAGGATGTGGGCGTCATGGATTGGCACCGCCATGCCGAGCTTTCGGCGCGCGCCTACGAGCATACCGCCAAGCTGCTCGAAGACCTACGCGCGCACGGCCATCCGCTGTTCGGCTAACCGGTAATGCCGCCGCCGAAACCGCCGCCGCCGCCGCGCCCTCCCTTTTTCAGCGAATCCTTGAGCACCTTTTCGCCGAGCCGCGTCGCGGCGGGGACGACCGACTTGACGAGCTGCTTGCCGAGAGTGGTCCAGAACCCGTCCGAGCGCGATCCGGCGGGCTTCTTTTTCGGCTGCAGCATCGCCGCCGGCATCCGCGCGCTCCGACGTCTCCTTCTGCAAGATTTCAGAGGCCGACTCGCGGTCGACCGTCTCCTCATACACACCCGCAACCGGGCTTGCCTTGATCACCGCCTTGCGCTCGGCATCGGTGATCGGACCGATGCGCGACGACGGCGGACGGATCAGCGTGCGCTCCACGATGGTGGGCTGACCCTTGGCATCGAGCGTCGAGACCAGCGCCTCGCCGACGCCGAGCTCCATGATCGCCTTCTCCGTGTTGAAGGCAGGATTGGCGCGGAAGGTCGTCGCCGCCGCCTTCACCGCCTTTTGCTCGAGCGGCGTGAAGGCGCGCAGCGCGTGCTGCACGCGGTTGCCGAGCTGGCTCGACACC
The DNA here is from genome assembly GCA_963792045.1 of uncultured Alphaproteobacteria bacterium. GTDB lineage: Bacteria > Pseudomonadota > Alphaproteobacteria > Rhizobiales > Methyloligellaceae > Methyloceanibacter. Next base: position 132,389 of record CAWBUT010000011.1, on the reverse strand, counting down.
GTGTCGGGCACGTCGAGCGGATTCTGCGTGACGAAATAGACGCCGACGCCCTTCGACCGGATCAGCCGCACCACCTGCTCGACCTTCTGCAACAGCGCCTTGGGCGCGTCGTTGAACAGGAGATGCGCCTCGTCGAAGAAGAACACGAGCTTCGGCTTGTCGGGATCGCCCACCTCCGGCATCTCCTCGAACAGCTCCGACATCAGGAACAGGAGGAAGGTCGCGTAGAGCCGCGGCGACTCCATCAGCTTCTGCGCGGCGAGGATGCTGATATAGCCGCGCCCGTCGCGCGCGGTGCGCATCAGGTCCTTGATCTTGAGCGCGGGCTCGCCGAAGAAATGCTCGCCGCCCTGCTGCTCGAGCACGAGCAGCGACCGCTGGATCGAGCCGACCGACGCCTTGGTGACGTTGCCGTATTTCGTGGTGAGCTCGGCTGCCCGCGCCGCCAAATTCTCAAGCAGCGCCTGCAAGTCCTTGAGATCAAGGAGCGGCAGCTTCTCCTCGTCGGCGATCTTGAAGGCGATATTGAGCACGCCCTCCTGCGCCTCGCTGAGGTCCATCAGCCGCGACAGCAGCAGCGGCCCCATCTCCGAGATCGTGGCGCGGATCGGATGGCCCTGCTCGCCGAACAGATCCCAGAAGATGACGGGATAGCCGCGATACTCGTGCTTGAAGCCGATCTCCTTGGCCCGCGCCTCGAGCCTCGGATTTCGCTTCGCCCTCCTCGGCAAGGCCCGAAAGATCGCTCTTCACGTCGGCACAGAAGACCGGCACCCCCTGATCGGAAAAGCCTTCCGCCAGCCCTTGCAAGGTCACGGTCTTGCCCGTGCCGGTGGCGCCGGTGATCGAGCCCATGGCGGTTGGCGAGGCGAAGATAGATGAATTCGGGCTTCTCGCTTTGCCCGAGATAGACGCTGTCGGCGGGCGGCTTGCCACCGCCAACCTCAATCGCCGAGTCAGGGCTTGCACCCTTGTCGCTTTGCGCCTTGCGCTTGGCCATGACCGCTCCTCCTCTTCACGGGCAGGACTTTAGCGGCAGCGGGGCGATCCCGCAAAGAGGTCGGGCCGTCGCGGGCCCTCCTTGACCTCTTCAGCAGCCATGGGTTTCTTGGGCCTTCGGCTTCGTGCTAGGAGGGGGAAGACAGGCGTAAGGTTCGAACATCAATGGCTGAATTCAACTTTGCGAGGTCCCGCGCGAGAAGCGGCGTGGCAGGCGCTGGTTGCCGAGGCGCTGAAGGGCGCGCGCTTCGAATCTCTCCGCTCCACCACCTATGACGGCCTCGTCATCGAGCCGCTTTACCCGCGCGCGAAGGAGGCAAGTCTCATCGAGGCCCGCGCCGCCGGCACGCCCTGGGCCATGATGCAGCGGGTCGATCTTCCCGACGCCGAAGCCGCCAACGCGCAAATCCTCGACGATCTGAGCAACGGTGCGAACGGCATCGTGCTCGTCTTCCCGGGATCCACCAGCGATTACGGCTACGCGCTGTCGGCGAGCGAAGAGGCGATCGGCCGGACGCTGCGCGGCATCCATCTCGACGCCGGGATCGCGCTCGACCTTGAATTCGGTCCGCCCTCGCGGGACGCCGCCACCATCGTCGCGCGGTACGTCAAGGCGCTGGGTCTTGCCGCCCGCTTCAGTGGACATCCGCTTCGGCTTCGATCCCATTGGCGCCATGGCGACGCGCGGCATCGCGCGCCCTGGAGCGAGCTTGCTCCCGTCGTCACCGGCCTCATAGCCGATTTCGCGGGTCAAGGGCTTCCGCGGACCTTTCGCGCTTGCCGATGGCGCGGCCGATCCATGCCGCCGGCGGGTCGGAAGGAGCAGGAGCTTGCCTTCGCGCTCGCCGTGGCGCGTCGCCTATCTGCGCGCCTTGGAGGCGGCGGCATCGCGCTCGACGATGCCCGCCGCTTCATCTTCTTCCGCCTCGCCGCCGACCAGGATCAGTTCCTCACCATCGCCAAGTTCCGCGCCTTGCGCAAATTGTGGGCGCGTGTCGAGCAGGCCTGCGGGCTTGCGCCCTCAGCCGGCCTTTGTCGCCGCCGAGACCGCTTGGCGCATGATGACGAAGCGCGACCCGCATGGCAACATCGTGCGCGCCACCATCGCCGCGCTTGCCGCGGCGACCGGCGGCGCCGATGCCGTGACCGTGCTGCCGTTCAGCGCCGCGCTTGGCCTTCCCGACGCCTTCGCCCGCCGCATCGCCCGCAACACGCAAACCATCCTCATCGAGGAATCGAACCTCCACCGCGTCGCCGACCCGGCCGCAGGCTCGGGCGCCATCGAGGCATCTCACCGATGCGCTTTGTGCAACGGCCTGGACGCTGTTCCAGGAGATCGAGCAAGCGGGCGGCGCTGGCGGCCGCGCTCGAACAAGGCCTCATCCAGCGCGAGGTGGCCGAGGTGCGCGCCAAGCGCGAGAGCCGATATCGCACGCCGCAAGGACACGCTGATCGGCACGAGCGACTTCCCCGATCTCGCCGAGGAAACGGTGAGCGTGCTGAGGCGCCGCAGCCCGCGAAAGTCGGCGCGGCCGAATGCGCACGAGCCGCTTCCCCGCATCCGGCTCGCCGAACCCTTCGAGCGCCTGCGCGATCGCAGCGACGCCATCCTCGCCAGCACCGGCAGCGCGGCCGAAGATCTTCCTCGCCTGCCTCGGACGCCCGGCCGATTTCAACGCGCGGGCCGGCTTCGCCAAGAGCCTGTTCGAAGTTGGGCGGCATCGAAGCCGTGCAAGGAGACGGCAGCAACGTGGTGAAAGGATTTAAAGATTCTGGCGCGAAGCTCGCCTGCCTCTGCTCGTCCGACAAGATCTATGCGAGCGAGGCGGCCGAGGCCGCCAAGGCCCTCGCTGCGGCAGGCGCCAAGCCCCTCTATCTGGCCGGCAAGCCGGGCGAGAACCGGAAGGCCTTGGCCGCGGCCGGGATAGGCGACATTCCTTCATCAGGGCTGTGATACGCTTGAGCTGCTGCAACAAGCCTATGAAAGACTGGACGCATGAGCCGCATCCCGGCCTTCGCCAAGATCGCCTTCGACGCTCCCGAGCGGAGGCGCCTGCCGCAGCGCCGGCCGAGACCGCGCCGCTTGGCAGACGCCGGAAGGCATCGCCGTCAAGCCCGCCTATGGCGCGGACGATCTCGCCGGCCTCGATTTCCTCGATACCTACCCGGGACTCGCACCGTTCTTGCGCGGCCCCTACCCCACCATGTATGTGCAGCGGCCCTGGACCGTCCGCCAATATGCGGGCTTCTCCACCGCCGAGGATTCCAACGCCTTCTACCGCCGCAACCTCGCCGGCGGCCAGCAAGGCATCTCCGTCGCCTTCGACCTCGCCACCCATCGCGGCTACGATTCGGATCATCCGCGCGTCACCGGCGATGTCGGCATGGCGGGCGTCGCCATCGATTCCATCTACGACATGCGCACTCTGTTCGACGGCATCCCGCTCGACAAGGTCTCGGTGTCCATGACCATGAACGGCGCGGTGCTGCCGGTGCTCGCGCTGTTCATCGTCGCCGGCGAGGAGCAAGGCGTGCCGCCGGACCAAGCTCTCCGGCACCATCCAGAACGACATCCTGAAAGAGTTCATGGTGCGGAACACCTACATCTATCCGCCCGCCCCCTCCATGCGCATCGTCTCGGACATCTTCGCCTATACCAGCCAGAAGATGCCGAAGTTCAACTCCATCTCCATCTCCGGCTATCACATGCAGGAGGCAGGCGCGACCGCCGACCTCGAGCTCGCCTACACGCTCGCCGACGGCGTCGAATATGTGCGCGCCGGGCTCAAGGCCGGCCTCGATGTCGACGCCTTCGCGCCGCGGCTCTCCTTCTTCTGGGCCGTGGGCATGAACTTCTTCATGGAGATCGCCAAGCTGCGCGCCGCGCGCATGCTGTGGGCCGAGCTGATGGCCGAGATTCAAGCCCAAGGACCCGCGTTCGCTCGCGCTGCGCACCCATTGCCAGACGAGCGGCTGGAGCCTCGCCGCGCAGGACGTGTTCAACAACGTCGTGCGCACTTGCGTCGAGGCCATGGCGGCCACCCAAGGCCACACCCAGTCGCTGCACACCAACGCGCTCGACGAGGCGCTGGCGCTGCCGACGGATTTCTCCGCCCGCATCGCCCGCAACACCCAGCTCATCCTGCAGGCAGGAATCCGGCACCACGCGCATCATCGACCCCTGGGGCGGCAGCTTCTATGTCGAGCGCCTCACCCACGATCTCGCCGCGCCGCGCGCTTGCAGCATATTGCCGAGGTGGAGAAATTGGGCGGCATGGCGCGCGCCATCGAGGCCGGCATCCCCAAGCGCAATATCGAGCAGGCGGCAGCCGCCACCCAAGGCCGCATCGATTCCAAGCGCCAGACCATCGTCGGCGTGAACAAATACCGCCCCGACGAGGAGGCCGACATCGCCATCCTCAAGGTGGATAACCGCGCCGTCCGCCGCCAACAGCTCGACAAGCTCGCGCGGCTCAAAATCCGAGCGCGACGAAAAGAAGGTCGCGGCGGCCCTTGACGCGCTCACCCATTACGCCGAGACAGGCACCGGCAATTTGCTCGAAGGCGCGGTCGAGGCCGCCCGCGCCAAGGCGACCGTAGGCGAGATTTCCTACGCGCTGGAGAAGGTTTATGGCCGGCATCGGGCGGACGTTTCCGCGGTCACCGGCGTTTACAAGGCGGAGATCGGGCGCATGGATGGAAGCCTTACCCGGATCAAGGAGCTGGTCGAGAGCTTCGAGAACGAGCACGGGCGCAGGCCCCGCATTCTCGTCGCCAAGATGGGCCAGGACGGCCACGACCGCGGCCAGAAGGTCATCGCCAGCGCCTTCGCCGATCTCGGCTTCGACGTCGATATCGGCCCGCTGTTCCAGACGCCCGAGGAGGCCGCCCGCCAGGCCATCGAGAACGACGTGCATATCGTCGGCGTGTCCTCGCTCGCCGCCGGGCATTTGACGCTCGTGCCGGCGCTGCGCGACGCGCTCGAGGCGCAAGGTCGCGGCGATATCATGATCGTGGTGGGCGGCGTCATCCCGCCGCAGGATTATCAGGAGCTCTATGCCTCGGGCGCCAAGGCGATCTTCGGCCCGGGCACGTCCATCGCCGATGCCGCCATCGACCTCCTCGGCAAGCTCGGCGCGAGCCAAGGCAAGAAGACCACGCAAGCGGCGGAGTGAGGCACCAGAGCGCGAGTAGCAATGGGGAGGGTCGCGGGCGCGGGCGCGCCGCGGCTCAGGGGCAGGTTGAATGACCTGTCGATAGCGTTGCCGGTGTCCGCGCGAGCTCGGTAACGAGACGATTTCTGGGCGACCTCGACGGACATCTTCGCCGGCCTTGCCACCAGCGTTATGTCGATCGCCTACGGGCTCTCCTTCGCCGCCCTCATCTTTGCTCCGCCACTGACGCCCTGGCTCGCCTATGGCATCGCCGCGACCTTTATCACGAGCGCGATCAGCGCCGCGATCGTGGCCGTGCGCAGCTCGCTTCCCTTTGCCATCGCGCGGACCGGACGGCTCCACCGCCGCGGTCACCGCGACCCTCGTAGCCGCCCTCATCGAGCAACTCATTGCCGAGGGTGCTCCCGACGATCTGCTCGCCCCGATCATGATCGTGGTCGCGCTCGTCACGGCGCTCACCGGCATTCTCGCTCTCGGCCTCGGTCTGGCGCGCGCCGGCGGCGCCATTCGCTTCATTCCCTACCCGGTGATCGGCGGCTTTCTCGGCGCCACCGGCTGGTTGATGATCAGCGGCGCCGTGCGCGTCGTCACCGATCACCGCCTCGCTTTAGCGACCATCGGCACCCTGCATCGGTTCCTTGATCCTAGCCAAGCTCGCCGCGGCAGCAGCTTTGCGCTCGCTCTCTATCTCGCCCTGCGCCGCGCGCGCAGCCCATTCGTCTTGCCCGCCGTCTTGCTCATCGGCGTCGCCGCCGCGCATCTCGTCTTCGCTCTCACCGGCACGCCGCTCGACGCGGCACACGCTCAGGGCTGGATGTTCAAGGCGCCCGCAGCGCATCGGGCTTGCGCCGACCTGGGACTTCGGCGATCTTGCGTCATTTCCCCTGGCAAGCGCTTCCCGCCGCTCGAGCGGTGATATTTTCGCCGTCGCCTTCGTGACCGCCGCTCACCATGCTGCTTAACACGACCGGGATCGAGTTTGTGACCCACCGCGAAGCCGACCTAGGACGCGAGTTCAAGACCCTTGGCGTCGCCAATCTCGCTGCCGCGGCTCTCGGCGGCTATCTCAGCTGCATCTCGCTCAGCCGCACGACCCTGAACTATGCCGCCGGCGGCCGCGGGCGCCTGTGCGGCCTCATCGTCGCTTCCGATCTCAGCGCTCGATGCTCGATCGCCGATCCCGGCTTCCTCGCTTACGTCCCCAATTGTGCTGGGCGGTCTCCTGCTCTATCTCGGCGCCAACTTCATCTATTCGTGGCTCATCGAACTCGGCGCGACGGATTTCGCTGCTCGAATATGTCTCGCTGCTCGCCATCGCCCTCCTCATCATCGAAGCGGGCTTCATCGCCGGCGTCGTGATCGGCGTCGATCATCGGCTGCGCGACCTTCGCGGTCAGCGCGAGCCGGGTGAATGCCATTTAGTTCAGCTTCGACGGCTCGGAATACCGCTCCTCGCTCGATCGCGCTCCCGCCGAGCTCGCCATCCTCGCGGCGCACGGCCATGAGATCCAAGGGCTGAGCTTGCAGAGCTATTTATTCTTTGGCTCGGCCAACAGGCTTTATCAGCAGGTCAAGGCGCTGTTCGCCAAAACGCCCGACTGCCGCTTCCTGCTGTTCGATTTTCGCCTCGTCACCGGCATCGATTCCTCCGCCATCCACAGCTTCACCCAGATCAAGCGAGCGGCCGACGAGCGCGGTGCTCGCCTCGTTCTGGTGAACCTATCGCCGGAACTCCGCAATGCCTTCCGCCCCCTCCAATTCCTCACCGACGAGGTCATCCTGGCGGACGATCTCGATCGCGCCTTGGAGGCTTGCGAGAAGGCCGTCATTGCCGCCCATTCGCGACGAGGATCGTCAGCCGGCGCGGTTTACGCGACTGGTTCACCGAGGCGCTCGGCAGCGCCGACTTTGCCGAGGAGCTCGCCCGAATTGCGAGCGGCTTCTACTTCCATGAGGGCGACATCATTGCCTCGCAAGGCGACCCCGCCGACTGCATGCATTTCATCCTCGACGGCCGCGTCGGCATCATCGTGAAGTTCAACGATGGGCGCTCGATCCGCGTGCGCAGCCTCGGGCCCCACACCACCATCGGCGAGATGGGGCTCATCACGCGACAGGTGCGGAGCGCCACCATCCAGGCCGAGGCCGACAGTGTCGCTCTATGCCCTCAGCGTCGAGGCCTATGAGCGCCTCGCCGGCGCCAACCGTGCGCTCGGCCAGGCCTTGCTCACCTATGTGATTACCGTGATGGCCGAGCGTCTCAGCTTCGCCAGCAAAGCGATCGGCGTTTTGCGCCGCTGAGCCGGAGCCGGTCCGCGGCGATCCTGTCGTTCCCCGGCCAAATCCATCTTGCGCTTGGCCCGGTTTGCCCCTACGCGCATGCCATGCAGGCGCGCGACAATTCCTCGAGCAGCGTTGATCGCATGGTAGAGGCGGTGGAGGCCGGCGACCGCGTGGCGCTCGCCCGCGCCATCACCCTGGTCGAGAGCGTTAAGCCCGAGGACCAGGTCCGCGCCCAGGCGCTGCTCGACCGCCTTCTGCCCTTGACCGGCAACGCCATCCGCGTCGGCATTTCAGGCGTGCCCGGCGCGGGCAAATCGACGCTGATCGATCAGCTCGGCTTCAATCTCGTGGCCCAAGGCCACAAGGTGGCCGTGCTCGCGGTCGACCCGACCTCGTCCAAGAGCGGCGGCTCGATCTTGGGCGACAAGACCCGCATGGGGGCCTCGCGACCGAAACCGGCGCCTTCATCCGCCCCTCCCCGGCGGGCGATAATCTCGGCGGCGTGACCAAGACCACGCGCGAGACGATCGCGCTGGTCGAAGCTGCGGGCTACGACGTCGTGCTGGTGGAGACGGTCGGCGTCGGCCAATCGGAGATGGCCGTGGCGAACATGGTCGACGTCTTCGTGGTGGTGGCGCTGCCGGGAGCGGGCGACGAGTTGCAGGGTATCAGCGGGGGCTGCTCGAGCTCGCCGACGACATTGCCGTGAACAAGGCTGACGGCGAAAACATCCATCGCGCCGAGCGTGCCGCGCTCGAATATCGCGCCGGGCTGTATATCTTCGCCGCCGGCAACCCGACGGTCGCCGGTGGCGCTGACGGTTTCGGCGCGGGAAAACACCGCTCTCGACGAGTTGTGGCACAAGGTCGAGGCGCGACAAGCGGCGCTTGCGTCATCCGGCGCGCTCGCCAGCGGCGTAGCGACCAGGCCGCGGCCTGGATGCGCGAGCTGTTCGAACAAAGGCCGCTCGCGGCCTTCCGCGGCAGCGGCCGCGCGGCCCGCCATTGGAGCGAGATGGAAGCGAGGTCCGGGCCGGCGAAACCACCCCGACGGCGGCGGCGGCGGAACTCGCCCGTCTCGCCGAGATCTGGTCGCGGCAGCCGATTAGCCGTAAGCGGCGAATTTCCTTTCCTCACGGGAGCGCCGCTTGTGAGTCGAGCCATGGTCCAGAGAAGGCTCTCCTCACCGGCTTTGGTCCCTTTCCGGGGGCGCCGGGAAACCCGTCCGCCTGGCTCGCGGCGCTCGCCTCCTCAGCGCTCGCGCGGCGACGAGAAGTCTCGTTGGACGCCGAGGCGCTGCCCACCGAATGGGCCGCGGTCTCCGCGCGCGCGCCGCGCCTGTTCGAGACGCTGAAGCCGCAGCTCACGCTCCATTTCGGCCTCTCGCCCCCCGCTCGTGGCTTCCGCATCGAGCGTTCGGCGCATAATCGCATCCTGCCCCGAGCGATGCGGCGGGCGTGCTGCCCGGCCGTAGTTCGATGATCCCTGCAGGACACGACCGGCTCAACTCACCTTTTCCCACGGACCGTCTCGCCGCCCATCTTAGGCAAACGGCGTCGCGGCCGCAGCGTCCCGCTCCGCCGGGCGCTACCTCTGCAATTTCCTTTATTATCTCTCCCTCGACTGGGCGCGCCGGCAACCGACACCATGCCACGCCGTCTTCGTGCACATCCCCTTGGCGGCAACTCGAAGGCGGCCCGCTCCATCAGGCCGAGCCGCCGCGTGGCGCGGAAGCGGCACGGGAAGTTTGTGCTTGCTGTTCAACGCTACGAAAGGTCGCGGGTACAATGACTGTTGGCCGCTGCGAAGTGATGCTCGGAACGCTCGGCTTCGGCGTCTGCCGCTGCCACCGGCCCGCGAGCCGCGCGCGCGCGCTCTGCCGAAACACCGCAAGCCTTCAGCACCTACGGAATCGTGCCCGGCGGCGGCCTCATCTATCAGACCGCTACGCTGCAACAGGCGCTCGATGCCGCGGCCCAGTCGGGAACTCCTGGCTTCCTTCCGGCCGGAAATCGCCACGCGACTGGCCGCGCTCAATCTGAAGGCCGGAACCCAGATCCAAGGCGCGCCGGGCGCTCGGTCCGGCGCTATGGCAGCCGGCAGCGCGATCCTTAACATCGCGCAAGCTGACGGCGTCCGTCTCGAGGGCCTTGTGCTCGACGGCGACAGCAAGACGCTCGGCGACGGCGGCGCGCTTCTCAGCGCTACTGCGTCCAAGGAGATCGCGATCTCCGAAGCCGCCGCTTTCTCTCTAGCGGCTGATGGCGTGGTGCTTCGGCAAGTCGCCGGACGCATCAGCGATCGTGAGATCGGTGACATCGCCAAGGCCGGCCTGGTTCAGCGAGGACGCCGCCGGCCTAGAGATCAGCCACAACCATGTGCGCGATTGCGTTATAATGGCATCCCGGCGTGGTGTTCGCAAGCCGGCGAGGACGGCACCATTGTCACCGTCAACCGCATCGAGCGCATTGCCGCCAAGAGCGGCGGCAGCGGCAGCGGACAAAACGGAAATGGTATCGATGTGTTCCGAGCAGGCTCGGTCCTGGTGGGCGGAAATCGGATCGTCTATCGCGCCTTCTCCGCCATCCGCTCCAACGCGGGCTCCGGACTGCCAGATGATCGGCAATCCCTGCGCCCGAATGGGCGAGGCCGCCCTTCACGCCGAGCTCCGCCTTCGAGGGCGTCGTCATTGCCAACAATCTCGTCGACAAGGCGGCCATGGGCATCTCCTGGTAACCAACTTCAAGCAAGGTGGACGTCTCGCCGTCGTGCAGGGCAATCTGAATCGCAACCTGTTCTTCCGCAAGGATGTGGATTCGCGCGGCATCGGCATCGCCGTGGAGGCCGACAGCGCTGTCAGCGGCAATGTGGTCGAGGCCCGCTGGCTTACGGCATTCTCATCGGCCCAGGCAGCTATCTGCGCGACGTGAGCGTCACCGACAATCTCATCCGCGACTCCCATATCGGCATCGGCGTCTCTCACCGCGGCCTCTGCCGGTACGGCGTTGATGACCCACAATCTGATCACCGGTGCCAAGGACGGCGCCATCCGCGCCATGGCCGGATGTCGACGCTTTCGCCCCGACCGACCAGCAGCGCGAGGCCCATCGCAATCTCGCCATCTATGCCTACGTCGCGCGCTGAGGCGCCGCGTCAAGCCTAGCGGCCGAACGGCACATATTGGCGAATTGTCGGCGGAGGACCCACCACATAGGTCAGGGCGATGTCGGCGATCCCCGCGGCGACGTTGATCCCGATATTGCCGCTCACGCTGACCGGGTTGAGCACGACCTTGTTGCCGCCGACGAGCGCGTTGGCGCCGGCGCCGACGCCCGCGGCCACCGCCGCCGACGCGCCGACATAATTGCCGGCGAGCGCACCCGGCCCCAAGGTCAGTCCGGGCGATAGCACCGCCCACAAGATCACGCCCGCGGATTGGAAGCCGATATCGACACCGACGCGGTTGATCGCAGCCTTTGTAATATTCCGGCGGGCTGTCGGTCGGCGATGAACACGCAATCGAGCCGGCGGCTCGACCCCACGAAGAAGCTCACGCCGCCCTCGACATCGCAGCGGAGCTGCCCACCCGGCGGAGAGACCGGCTGAGCGTAGCTGAGCTCGGCTCCCCCCATCATTGCGGCCAAACCCGCTAAGGCCGCCGCGAACAGTCGTGTCAGATGCATTGGCTTCTTCCTCCCGCGGGTACCCGCGCTTATGCCCATGCACATAGACGAGTTCGAACCCGCGATCTCGGCGGCGATATTGAGACCGGGTCGCCGCTGACCGAGTTCAATTCGATCTTGTTGCCGCTCACGAGCACATTGGCGCTGTCACCGGGCCACACCGCGACTTGCGCGGTGCCGCCGACATATTGCCTAATCAACGTAGCATGCGGTTTGGCGCCGAATGATGGCACGCGGCAAGCTCCGCGGCCGCCTCGGCGAGCACGGCGCTCGCCTTGAATTCCTCCCGCCCTTTGCCCCTTCCAATTGCGCAGCTCGCCGTCGAGAAAGTCCGCCAGTGCCATGTCGGCACCGGGAACCAAGGCGGCGAAGAGATGAGCCATCGCCGCCTCCGCTCCACGCTTGGCACCGTCGTCGATCTTGAGTGCGATGCCGAGCCCAAGCTCGGGCAATGCCGCGCAATGCACGCCTTCCGCGCCGCCTTTGCAGAAGACGGCAGGGGCGAGCCTGCGCATGGCGATGGTATCGAACCGCCCTTCCCCGCCACCAGCGCCGGCTTGTCGAAGCAGGCCTGCACGAGGCGGCGTGTCGCCTCTTGTCGCGGCTTGGCGAGGCCCGCGGGGGCACCGAGCCGAGCAAAGCCCGTGGCGAGCGCGTCGAGCGGCACGGCATAAGTCGGCACCGAGCAGCCATCGACGCCCATCCGACCGCTTCCAACCGGATTCCCAAATCTCTGAAATCACGCGCGCAATCTCAATCTGCACAGGATGGTCAGGAAGCTCGTAGCCTTGCAGCCGGACCCCGAGCTGGACGGCCGTCGCCAGCATGCCGGCATGCTTGCCCGAGCAATTGTTATGGATCGGCCGCGGAGTGCTGCCCGCGCGGGCGATCTCACGTTGGGCGGCCTCGCTGAGCGGCCAATGCGCCCCGCAAGCGAGCAGCGACTCGTCGACGCCTGCCTTATCGAGCAGGCTCCGCACCGCTTCGAGATGGATGGCATCACCGCTATGGGACGCGCACGCGACCGCGAGCTCCGCCTTGCCAAGCGCGAAAGCGTCCGCGGCACCGCTCTCGACGAGCGGCATCGCCTGAAACGCCTTGACGGCGGAGCGGGGAAACACCGGACGCTCGATCCCGCCGAGCGCAAGCAGCACGCGTCCGTCTGTATCCGCGATGGCGATTACGCCGCGATGAGCACTCTCGACAGCGCACCCGTACCACCTCGACAAGGACTGGATTGTCGTTTCGCATCTGACCGCTGGCGCGGAGTTATCGATGGTTAGGAGATTGGGCCGCCGGCCGTGGAGTCAACTCGATGGGCACGCCGGGAGCGTGCTTGGAAGAGCGGATGACGAGCGAGGTCTTGACGCTCGCCACATTGGGCGCCGCGGTCAGCTCGTGAATGATGAACTCCTGAACGCCGTCAGATCGGGCGCCACGCATTTCAGCATGAAGTCGATCTCGCCCGAAAGCATGTAGCAGTCGCGCACGATGGTCGAACCCCGTACCCACTCCTCGAAGGCGACGAGGTCGGCCTCGGCCTGGCTGTGCAGGCCCACCATGGCGAAGGCGGTCACATCGAAGCCGAGCGCCTTGTCGTTCAGCCGCGCCGTATAGCCGCGGATGATGCCGGCTTCCTCCAGCGCCCGCACGCGGCGCAAGCAGGGCGGCGCGGAGATGCCGACCCGGCGCGCGAGCTCGATCTTGTGATGCGGCCGTCCGCCTGCAATTCGCGCAAGATCCGCCAATCGGTGGCATCGAGACGGGCTGAACGCATCGTGGCTGCTCCCTGGACGAATGGGCGGCTGCGGGCTAGAAGGCGGCAATCGGACGTCACTGACTTGCAGTCGTTGCGCAATTTTACGTCCTCCAGCGACAAGAATCGAAATGAAATTGACGCTTTCTTTCCGGAAATTTCGGCGGCGGTGAGGTGAGGGCCTCCGAAGCCAGCACACCTGACCCGGGCCCGGCCGCGCAGTCGCTCGGGTTGGCCACGGGGGCGCTCGCCGGGCGCCCCGCTTGGCTGATCACGGACGGCAAGATCGGCATGGATGTGCAGGTGCTGGGGGTGGCTGAGGCGCTCGGCGTCGCAATTGCCCTCAAGCACGTGGCGGCGCGGCGACAATGGTCCCTGCTCGCGCCATGGGGGCCGCCGGATCCGAAGGACGGTGTCGGGCGCCCCGGCGGCCGCTTTACCGCGCCCTGGCCGGACCTCGTGCTTGCGACCGGGCGGCACAGCATCCCCTATATTCGCGCAATCCGCCGGCTGGCCGGCCCTGCGACCTTCGCGGTCGTGATCCAGAATCCACGCACGGGCCCGAAAACAGTCGATCTCATCGCCGTGCCGGAGCATGACGGCCTGAGCGGCAACAATATGTTCGTTACGCTTACGGCGCCGCATAGCTTCGGGCCGAAGCGCTTGGAAGGCTTGCGCGCCTCGCCGCCGCGTGAGGTGGCCGCCCTGCCCTCCCCGCGTGTGGCGGTGATGCTGGGCGGACCGACGCCGCCTATCGTTTCGACGTCGCAAGCATGGAACGGCTCCAGGTTGCACTCGCCTCGCTCAAGCGGCTTGGCACGAAGCTTCCTCGTCACGGGCTCTCGGCGCACGCCAGCGGCCTCATGCATGCCGTCACGCGGGCGCCCGAAGATGCGCCCCGCATGTATGGGAGGGCACCAGCGACAACCCTTACGTGCTCTTTCTGGCGCACGCCGACCTGCTGATTGTCACGGCCGACTCCGTAAATATGACCGGCGAGGCTTGCGCGACCGCGCGTCCAGTGTATGTTTTTGAGCCGGAAGGCGGCTCGGCCAATTTCGCTCGCTTTCACAATGCCTTGCGGTGTCATGGCGCGACGCGACCGTTGCCGGCCGTTTTCGAGCGACTTGAAAGCTGGCGTTACGTGCCGCTAGATTCCGCCGCCCTGATCGCTCGCGAGATCGAGCGGCGCTGGCTGACGCGGTCGGCAGGCAAGGATTGACGGCGAGGAGTGGAGACAATGACGCATATAGATATCGACCGCGTGCAGAGCGCCAAGCTGAAAAGCGACCCGTTCGACTATGTCGTGGTCCCGAACTTCCTCAAAGCCGCCAGCCTTTCCCGCGTGATCGATAGCTATCCCGACCTCAAGGGCAGCTCCTATCCCCTCGATTCGATCACGGTGCCGCCGATGCTGCGGGCGGTTATCGACCAGATGGACGGGCCGGATTTCGAGCGGGCGGTCGAAGGAAAATTCGGCGTAGCGCTGGCCGGCAAGCCGAAAATGTACTCGCTGCGCGGCTATTGCCGGGCCTCCGACGGCAAGATCCACACCGACTCCAAAGACAAGATCATCACCGTGCTGCTCTATCTCAACGAATTGTGGCCGCACGAACACGGTAAGCTTAGGCTCTTGCGCAGCGAAAGCGATCTCGCCGACTATGTCGAGCAGGTGCCACCAGACGATGGCACGTTGCTCGATATTCCGGCGCTCGGAGAGATCCTGGCACGGCCATGAGCCCTTCGAGGGCGTGCGCCGCTCGATCCAGATGAACTGGATGGTGTCGGAGGGCCGCCGGGGCTTCCACGCCTTGCGCCACAAGATCTCGGCGCGCTTCAAGAAGATGGCCGACGCCTACTAGACTTTTCGGCCTGGCGCGTGTCCAGCGGGGGTCGCCGTGCGACCAGGCGTGTTTCACCTTAAAACCCAAGCCTCATTCACCCTCTCGTGGGCGTGAGTTGCGCGACCGCACCTTCGCGCTTACCTCTTCTCATCCTGTCCCATGATAAAGGCCCGCTGCAATGGCCTCTCAGGCATCCCGTCACTCCAAGCTCATTATCATCGGCTCCGGTCCCGCCGGTTACACGGCGGGCATCTATGCCGCCCGCGCCATGCTGAAGCCGCTCCTGATCGAAGGCATCGCAGGCCGGCGGGCAGATGACGACCACCACCGACGTCGAGAACTACCCGGGCTTTGCCGAAATCATCCAGGGGCCCTGGCTCATGGATCAGATGCGCGTCCAGGCCGAGCATGTCGGCACCGAGATCGTCGCCGACATATCGTCGCCGTGGATCTTCAGCGCCAGCCCTTCTGGCTCAAGGGCGACTGCGGCAACGAATACACCGCCGACACCCTGATCATCGCCACCGGCGCCCAGGCGCAAGTGGCTCGGCTTGCCCTCGGGAGACCAGCTTCAAGGGCTACGGCGTCTCGGCCTGCGCCACCTGCGACGGCTTCTTCTTCCGCGGCAAGAAGGTCATCGTGATCGGCGGCGGCAACACCGCGGTCGAGGAGGCGCTCTATCCTCGACCAACATCGCCGAGAAGGTGACGCTGGTGCATCGGCGCGGCGCCTTGCGCGCGGAGAAGATCTTGCAGGAGCGCCTGTTCGCCAACCCGAAGATCGACGTTCTTGGAATTCCGAGTTGGCGAGGTCACGGGCCGAGGATCCGCGCACGGTGACCGGGGTGCAGCTGAAGAACGCTCGACCGGCGAGTTCACGAGCCTGCCCGTCGACGGCGTCTTCATCGCCATCGGCCATGCGCCGCGACCGAGCTGTTCAAGGGCCAGATCGACATGAAGCCTCGGGCTACATCTCACCGCGCCCCGGCTCGACCGCGACCAGCGTGCCGGGCGTGTTTGCCGCCGGCGACGTGGCCGATGACGTCTATCGCCAGGCGGTGACGGCGGCGGGCATGGGCTGCATGGCCGCGCTCGACGCCGAGCGCCATCTCGCCGGCCTCGATGCTCTGACCGAGGCCGCGGAGTAAGCCGCCTGTTCGCGCAGCCGTGATGCGCAGTGACGAGCCGCTCCCCGTGAAGGAGCGCATGTGAATCCGCACCCGGCCCCGGCCCGGCTAGCGTCGCCCACCCGCAGCACCCATCGCTGCATCGCTGCCGGAGAGGGTTCGTCCCCGGCCCGCTATTGGTGGCGTGCGGAGGAATGGTTTGCTGACGAGACCATTTTAGCGCTCCGCCGCAAGCTGCGGAAATGCGCGCGAACTGGTCTCAGGGACTTACCGCAACCTGAAGCGAGGGGAATGCAAAACATGAAACTCATTGCACGATCGGGAGTGACTCTGCCACCGCGGCCGGCCTTGTTGGTGGTCGGCATGGCGGCCCCGATAGCGCCGGCCAGCGCCGCGTACATGGTCAAGTGCTTCGGGGTCAATGCCTGCAAGGCCATGGCAGCTGCAATCGCTGGCCAGCTTGTAAGGGCCAGAACGCCTGCAAGGGCAGGGGCTTCGTGCTTCTCGGCAAATCGTCATGCGTCGCCAAGGGCGGTACGCTAACGCACGGCTGATCGTCTTCGGAACGAGGCTCGGGCGCGGCGGCCGCTCCCGGGTCTCGCCTCCGTCCCAACCGTCTCAGTCAACCCCGGAGAAGATCAATCATGTCCGCGACGCCCAAGAGACGGCTTCTCGCCTGCCTGCTCATCTTGGCCGCCGCCTGTTGGACGGCCCATCATTTGCCGCCGAGCGTATGCCGTTCGAGGAATCGGCCTTTGCCGCGGCTCAGGCCGCGGGGAAATCCATCCTTGTGACATTTCCGCGCCCTGGTGCCCTACCTGCCGCGCACAAAAGCGCATCATCCAATCTTTGGCTGCGCAGCCGGAATACAAGGACGTCACCATCTTCGATGTGGATTTCGATACCCAGAAGCCGGCCCTTCGGGCGCTGAACGTGCAACAGCAGAGCACCTTGATCGTATTCAAGGGCGCCACCGAGGAAGGCCGCTCGTCGGCAGCACCAATGCCGGCGCGATCAGCGAGTTGGTGAAAAGGGCGCTGTAAGCTCGCGCCATGGGATTGGGCGTCCTCAGCTTTGCCTTTCTCGCCGGCCTGCTGTCGGTGCTCTCGCCTTGCGTGTTGCCGCTCCTTCCCATCGTCTTCGGCTCGGCGGCATCGGCTCATCGGCTGGGGACCCGTGGCGCTCGCCGCCGGCGTCGCCCTTTCCTTCGTCACCATCGGATTATTCATCGCCGCCATCGGTTTCTCCATCGGACTTGACGCCGGCCTATTCCGCTCCGCCGCCGCCATCGTGCTGATCGCCATCGGCATCGTGCTGGTGATGCCGTCCCTGCACCAGCGGGTCGCGGTAGCCGCGGGCCCGGTGAGCAATTGGATGGAGCAGCAATGGGGCGGCGCACCCTACCGGGCGTCACGGGTCAATTCCTGGTCGGCCTCCTGCTCGGCGCAGTGTGGAGCCCCTGCGTCGGCCCCACCCTTGGCGCCGCCTCCGTTCTCGCCGCCCAAGGCAAGGATCTCGGCCAAGTCGCCGTGACCATGCTCGTCTTCGGCATCGGCGCCGCCCTCCCCCTCCTCGTCCTGGGGCTGCTGTCGCGGGAGGTCTTGATGCGCTGGCGCAGCCGACTGCACGCGGCAGGAACCGGCGCCAAGATGACGCTCGGTGCGGTGTTGATCGCGACCGGCCTCTTCATCGTCAGCGGCCTCGACAAGACCGTGGAGGTGAAGCTCGTCGCCGCCTCCCCCGCCTGGCTGACCGAGCTGACCACCCGCTTCTGAGCGTGGGGCAGCAAGCGAGAAGGGCGTCGCTTCCTTCACTTCAGCGTCGCCAAGGTCTGGCGCGATGGGTTAGCCTGAGCCCCGCTCAGCCAGTCCCAAGGCGATACGATGCTCCCATCCGACATCCTCAAGCGTTATCGCGTTCGCAAAGGCAGCGAATTCGAGCTTGCCAAGATCGATCCGTCCGACACCTGCGGCATCGACATCGAGAAGGACGAGGCCAAGGCGATACTTGCCGAGGGGGTCAAGCGCCTCGCCGCCCTGCAGGAGCGGCTCTATGCCGATCACACTTGGGCGATCCTCGTCGTCCTCCAGGCGCTCGACGCGGCAGGCAAGGACAGCGTCATCAAGCACGTCATGTCGGGCGTCAATCCGCAAGGCTGCGACGTGCATTCCTTCAAGGCGCCGAGCGAGCTCGAGCTCGACCACGATTTCCTCTGGCGCGCGGCGGTGGCGCTGCCACGGCGCGGGCATATCGGCATCTTCAACCGCTCCTATTACGAGGAGGTGCTGGTGGTGCGCGTGCACAAGGAGCTGCTCGAGCGCCAGGGCCTGCCGCCCACGCTCATCACCAAGAACATCTGGCAGGAGCGGTTCGAAGACATCAACGCCTTCGAGCGCCATCTCGCCCGCAACGGCATCGTGCCGATCAAGTTCTTTCTCCATGTCTCCAAAGAGGAGCAACAGAAGCGCCTGCTCGCCCGCCTCGACGATCCGGCCAAGCAGTGGAAGTTCAACGCCGGCGACGTGGGCGAGCGCAAGCTGTGGGATCAATTCATGGCCGCCTATGACGACATGATCCGCGCGACCGCGACACCGGACGCGCCCTGGTATGTCGTGCCCGCCGACCACAAATGGTTCACCCGCCTCGTCGTCGCCGCGGCGATCGTCGAACAATTGGAGGCGATCGATCCCCAATTCCCGACCCTCGACGAGGCCGCGCTGCGCGACCTCGCCGCGATCCGCGCCGCGCTCACCGAAGGCTGAGCTTCGGCGTACGCTCATTTCACTTGGCCTGCGTGGCGGGTGCACCGCATTCCATGCTAGTGATCGAGCCCTCGTTTGGGAGGGAAAGGCCCGATGTCGAAGGTCGCCTCTATCGTTCGATCAATATTGGTCCTCGCCATTTGCGGCGCTCACGCCGCCGGCCGCAAGCGCGGCCGAGCTTCAATGCGCCGGCGAACCGATCACCGCGCGGGGCCCGAGCTTCACCCCCTCGCCCGAGCAATCCATGGAGGCGGCCCAGAAGGAATGGCTGGCCAAGGCGACCGCCATCTATAGCGACGCGAAATTGGAGACGGCCAAGGACCCGCAAATGTCCTGCGTCAATCAGGGTCTCTACAGCAACTGCACGATCTCGGCCGTGCCCTGTGGCTCCGCACCCGCCGCGAAGCCGAACTGAAGAACTCTCGCCTCACTCTTGCTGCGACCGCGCGTTAGCGCAGCGGCAATTGCTTTAGCGGCGCCATGGAGACCATGGGGCAGTCGAGCGTCTTCTCCAGCGCCTTGACGAGCTCATCCTCGCTGTTGGCCTTGATGTAGAGGCCATTATTCGCGTCGGCCACGCATTTCAGATCCATGGCGCTGTTCCCGCCGGTCCACGAGAAGCCTTCATATTGAAACGCAATCGTGTGGATGATGAGCTTGAACGCCGACAGCATGCAGCTGCTGGCCAAGCTGGCACGGGGACCGGCCGCAGGTCTCCTCGCCATCGGTGATCACCACGATGACGCCCGGCTTGGTGCGGTAGTCGAGCGCCTCGGCTGCCGTCTCGATGCCCTCGGTCAGCGGCGTCTTGCCGGCGGGGACGATGGAATTCACCGCGCTCATGATGGGCAGGGCGGCATTCGCCGTGGGCTTGAAATTGAGTTTGACGTTGCACTGATTGTAAGGCCCGGGCCCGTAGGTCACGAGACCCACGCGGCGAAATTTGGTGGCGTTGGGCAAGACTTGAGCAAGAGCCGAGCGTGCTTCGTCGATGCGGGCGCGCGAATTGGGAATGCCGAGGGTCTGGTTGCCGGACATCGACCCCGAGGCATCGAACACGATCATCGCATCGTCAATGCACGGAGGCGGCTTGTCCTCCGCGCGCGATGCCGAGTGGCAAGCAAGCAAGCACAACCGAGGCGAGGGCTATGCGCCTCACGATGTGAGGGGCGACGATACCAAAAGACGGCGAACCCATTGCGCAATACTCCCGACGCGGCTGCCGGACTTTAGCAAAAAAGGCGGTGTGCGATAGAACTCTCGATGCCGCATCGCAGCATCGTTCGCGGCAGACCTAACCCCGCCCCATTGCCGTGTTAGGTTCGCGCTATTCAACGAGAATTGATTCGGGGAGGTCGCACCCATGAGGATCATCCAACGAGCCGTCCTGGTTGCCGTGCTTACCGCCGCGGCGATCCTTGTTTGGCCCCCAAGCGGCGCGCAAGCCTCGGCCGCGCGGATCAACGCCGACGTCCACGCCAGCCTCAACGATTTCTTCCGTCAGGTGCCGGGCGGCCGCGACCTCGCCAATCATGCCGCGGGCATCCTCGTCTTCCCCACCGTGGTCAAGGCAGG
The DNA here is from genome assembly GCA_963792045.1 of uncultured Alphaproteobacteria bacterium. GTDB lineage: Bacteria > Pseudomonadota > Alphaproteobacteria > Rhizobiales > Methyloligellaceae > Methyloceanibacter. Next base: position 112,187 of record CAWBUT010000011.1, on the reverse strand, counting down.
CTTCGGCTTCGGCGGGGAATATGGCGAAGGGGCGCTGCTCGTCGGCGGTAGAACCGCGGGCTTTTACAATCTGGTCTCGGCGTCGTTCGGCTTTCAGTTCGGCGCGCAGGCGCGCACCGTCATCATCATGTTCATGACCCCCAACGCGCTTGCCGGATTCGACCGCAAGGCCGGCTGGAAGGTCGGCGTCGACGGATCGGTCGCCTTGATCACGATCGGCGCCGGCGCCTCCATCGACACCGACAAGATCACGAGCCCCGTCATCGGCTTCGTGCTCGATCCCACGGGGCTGATGTACAATTTGACGCTGGAAGGCTCGAAGATCAGCCGCATCAACCCCTGACGCAGGCCGCCCTCAGATGTTCCGGCGCCCGCGGCTCACGCGGGCGCCGTCGCCGATGTCTTACGCGGCCTTGGCGTAATACGATTTGAGCTGGTTCATCACCTTCTGCTTGTCGAACTCGGCGCCCATGGCCAGCATGGCATCGGCGAAGCGGCCGACGATCTCGGTGATCTGCTCCGGGCTCAGCTGATTGAGAATGCCGATGCGCACCTGGACGGGCTCCGAAAGCGTCGGCCAGATGCCGAACCCTTGCGCGCGCGCCCCCTGCACCAGCTCCTTCTCCTTGCCCTTGAGCTTGCCCGGCAGATTGAGCACGACGAGGCTCGTCATATTGGAGGTGACGTCGCAGCCCATGGCCTCCACCGCCTGGCGCAACGCCCTCTCATGATAGGCGTAGTCGCTAGCCTTACGGCGCCGCCCATAGCCGAGGATGATGCGCAACGCCTCGTGGAACGCGGCCACCGCATAGCAGGAATGGGTTTGGTGATAGGCGGGCGTGGGCGTGTCCTTGCCGTCGATGATGCCCCAATGGCGGGCGTCGAGGATCGGGTGGTGCACATAGGTGCGGCAGCCGCGCTTCCGCACCATCTCGATCGCCTTGTCGGTGAAGCTCACCGGCGCATAAGTGAGCGGCAGCGAGAGCACGCCCTTCTGCGGACATGACGCCCAGGCGACGACGCCCGGATAATCGTCGATGTTGAAGTCGGCGACGCCGAGGCTCGACACCGCATCGACGATGCCCATCACGCCGTGCTTGAGACAGGCGTCGTTGAAGCCCTTCAGGTCGTTGATGCGGCCCGAGCCCGTCTCCCAATGGGCCATGAAGGCCCACATCGGCTTATGCTGGCCAAGCGCCTTGTCCACGGTTTCGCCGGTGACCGACTGGCCGTGCGGCGTCTCCACGATGACAACGCTCTTCGACTTCGGGTTCAGCGAGTCGGCCGCAAGCTCCTCTGCGGTGGCAGCCTTCATGCGGATGGTCAGGCTGTCGATGCCGGAGAACGTGCCGTTGGGGAACGCCACGACCTTGTCGCCGGGCAGGATCAGGGACAGCACGCAGTCGAGCCCCGAGAAGCCCGTGCCGGCGACGCCATAGGTATAGACGTTCTTGGTGCCCCACAGCTCGCGGAGCATCTCCTTGGCCTCGATCATGCCGCGGAGCACGTCCTTTTGCATATGGTCGGCCACGCCCGTCTTGGCGAAGCGCTCCAGCACGCGCGGATCGGTGTTCCCCGGCCCCGGGCCGGCGGCAAGAGTCTCAGGGATTTCAAGGGGCGGATAGATCGTCATGGGAACACCTCAAAAGAGCTAATGGTCATTATGTGAAGCGGAGACAACTGCCGAACCGCGCCGCCCTCGTCAAGCCGCTTTGGCGCCGCGATGGGCGAGCACCTGGTCGGCGATCTTGCCGGTGAGCTCGGCGAGATGGTCGAATTTGGCGGTGAAGGTGCCCACGCCCGCCGTCGCCGAGCGCAGCTCCACGATCAGGTTCTGGATTTCGGACTCGGGGATATGCGCCTCCACCAGGTCCCAGCCGGGCCAGCCCGGGCGCGCGTCGAAGCCGAGGATCTGCCCCCGCCTGGAGGAGATGATGCCGTTGATCTTGGCCGTGGCGTCGGAGGGCACGGCGATCTCCACCGCCATGACCGGCTCGAGCAGCACGGGCGAGCATTGCGGCAGCCCCTCGCTCATGGCGATGCGCCCGGCCTGGCGGAAGGCCATGTCCGAGGAATCGACCGAGTGGTAGGAGCCGTCGATCAGGCATACGCCGACGTCCACCACGTTGAAGCCGAGCGGGCCTGAATGCAGATAGTCGCGCACGCCGATCTCGACCGAAGGGATGTAGTTCTTGGGCACCACGCCGCCCGTGATCTCGTCGCTGAACTCGAAGCCCGCCCCGCGCGGGCGCGGCTTGATCGTCACCACCACGTCGCCGAACTGGCCATGGCCGCCCGACTGCTTCTTGTGCCGCCCGCGCACCTCCGTCGACTTGCGGATGGTCTCCTTGTAGGGAATCGCGCGCGGCCGCGTATCGGCCTCGATGCCATATTTGCGCGTGAGCTTCTCGAGCGCGACGCGAAGATGCATCTCGCCCTGCCCCCACAGCACCATCTCGCCCATGTCCTGGCTATGGGTGAGCGAGATGGAGGGATCCTCCTCGATGATCTTGGCGATAGCCGCGGTGAGCTTCACCTCGTCCTTCTTCTCGCGCGCGGCAATGGCGAGGCCGAACACCGGCAGGGCGATGTGCGGCGCTTCGATCTTGATCGCCTTGCCCTTCTCCGCCGAGAGCGTGTCTCCGGTCTCGATGCTTTCCAGCCGGCCGAAGGCGACCGTGTCGCCGGCATGCGCCTCGCCGCGTTTGGCGGGCTCCTGACCGAGCAGGGTGAAGACGCCGGAGATGCGCTCCTCCTCCGCGCCGCCATAGACCGTGGTGCCGTCGGCAAAGGCGCCGGTCAGCACGCGGGCGAGTGACAGCTTGCCGCCATGGGCGGTGTGGAAGGTCTTGAGCACATAGGCGCAAGAGGCGGCGCCGGCGACCCCCAGGCGCTTGGCAGTGCTACCGACAAAAGGGGCTTCGTGCCTCAGCGCCTTGAGCAGGCGCAGGATGCCGTTGCCGTTCTCCGCCGAGCCGATCAGCACGGGGCAGATGGCGCCGTCGCGCAGCTCATGCGCGAGGTCGTCGAAAATCTTGTCGCGCGGCGGCGGCACGTCCTCGAGCAGCTGCTCCATCAGCTCGTCGTCATAATCGGCGAGCTTCTCCAGCATGGAGAAGCGCGCTTCCTTCTCGCGCTCGGCCAGCGCGTCGGGAATGGTGATCACCTCGCTCGCCGCATGCTCGCGATAGACGAAGGCGCGCTCGAGCGCGAGATCGATGAAGCCGGTGACGATGTCGTTCTCCCAGATCGGCACCTGGCGCAGCACGAGCGGCTTGGTGGAGGCCGGCTGCAGCATGGGAACGATGTCGCGCACCCGCGCTTCGGCCTTGTCGATCTTGTTGATGAAAAGGAAATGGGGGACGCCGCGATCCTCGAGCTGCTTGAGGATGAGTTGCAGCGCCGGGACCTTCTTCTCGTCCGGCTCGCACACCACGACCGCCGCGTCACAGGCGGTGAGCGCGTTCAAGGCGTCGGCCTGGAACTCGATGGAGCCCGGGCAATCGAGGAAGGTGTAGGAGTCGCCGAGGAACTCGACCGTGGCCACGTTGAGCTCGACGCTCATGCCGTGATGGCGGGCCTCCTCCGAGGCGTCGCCGATCGTGTTCTGCCCGGCCGATGAACCCTGCCGGCTGATGGCGCCGGTGCGCGCCAGGATGGCTTCGAGAAGTGTCGTTTTACCGCTGAGATAGGGGCCAACCAGTGCGATGCAGCGGGCGCTGCGGGCTGGTTGGCCCTGCGCTTGGCCCATGTTCTCCTCCCTTGGCGTTACGCCCGCGGGAAGGCCGCCAGCCCCCGCGCCGCCTTATGAACCTATCGTGTCAAGCGAAAGGCCCGCTGGCAAGAGGCCCGATTCGGGACACTCGGTCCGCAACGGGCGGGCCCCTGGCGCGTGGGGTCGCCTGCGCGAGGTCGCCTCACCCGGCTGTTCCGCTCCGGCTCCTATGTCATTATGGTAGCGGCTTGATCGGACGGAGTTTCCATGCGCCTGCTTCGCGCCTTTGTGCTGGCGTTTTCTCTTTGGGTGCTGCTCTTGGCTCTCGGCGGCGACGGAGCGGCGGCCCCCGGGCAGTTCATCCGGCCGTCGTCGATGCCTGAACGCCAACTTGTGCTCGAAGCCAAGATCGTCTGCGGTATGTCCGAAGGAACGTGGGGATGCAAATCGGCTCCCGGCGTCGTGGAGCATGGGAAAAACGCCATCCCGGGCGTTGAGCAGGACGTTCCGGACACCTCGCCCCCAGCCGTGACGGGCGGGCAAGACGCGACAGCCCCCGTGCCTGGCGCCCAAGGCGCCCTCCCGGAAAGCGAGGCGGTCAAGCCGGGCGAGCATGCCTGCCCTCCCGGCTACCGGGTTCTCGCGGTCCCGACCCAATCCGGCTATTGCGAGCCGCCGACGGCAACGTCGGACGCGACGGAGACGGCCTGCCAACACGGAATGGTCGGCACGGCACCCAACGACTGTCACTGCCCGAAGAATTCCGAATTGTTGGGCGGCAATTGCGTTCATTACACCGCCACGTGTCGCAGCGGACTGGCCGCCGACGTCAACCCTGAACCGTGCCCGGGTGCCGAGGAAAAGCTCGCTTGCAAAATCCGTTCAGGACGGATTGAAGGATTGCTGCTGTTTGACCTACGACAAGCTGTAGGCATCGAACCGCCGGCCGTGTTGGCCAAGAGCCGCCTAGGCCGTCGCCCCGACCGTGGATTTGCGCTCGAGCTTGCCCCAGCCGACAAGCGGCCCCAGTGCCGCGGCGAACATGGCCTTGATCACCACGTAATACATGAGCTGGCGGTAGCCGAAACGCTGCAGCACGAGCCAGGGCACGAGCCCCCATTTCTCCTTGTGCTCCATGGCGAGCGCGATCGCCGCACCGCCAAGGTCGACGACAAGGAAGATGAGGTAATAGACGAGGACCTTGCGCAGGGCATCGCCGTCGAACTGATCGGGATGTTGCAGCACGTCGTAGGTCGAAATGGCGAGCCGCCAGAAAAGCGCGAGATCGACGATCGGCGCAAGCAGGGTGAACAGGAACTGGAACAGCCAGGTCTGCGGCAAGGCAACCAGCCCGAGCGTGCCGTAGCGCGGCCGCAGCGTCACCGCGCGATGCTTCCACAGGCATTGCAGCGTGCCGAAGGCCCAGCGGAAGCGCTGCTTGACGAGGCCGCGCAGCGTGTCCGGCGCCTCGGTCCAGCCGATCGCTGAAGAGTCGTACAGCACCTTGTAGCCGGCCTTGAGCATGGCGATGGTGAGGTCTTGATCCTCGGCGAGCGTGTCGGCCGGGAAGCCGCCCATGCCTCTCCAGCGCCTCCCGCCGCCACGCGCCGATGGCGCCCGGCACGACGGTGATGCAGCCAAGGGCGGCGAGCTCGCGCCGCTCCAGATTTTGGCTCGTTACATATTCCAGCGCCTGCCAGCGGGTGATGACGTTGATGCGGTTGCCCACCTTGGCGTTTCCGGCCACCGCGCCGACTTCCGGGTCTGCGAACCAGCGTACGAGCTTGGAGATGGAATCGGACTGGAAATGCGTGTCGGCGTCGAGCGCCACGACCACGCCGCCCCGAGCGTGGCGCAAGCCGCAATTGAGCGCCCTCGCCTTGCCGCCATTGGGCACGGTCAGAAGCGTGACGCGCGGCTCGTCGGCGAAATGCTCCCGCACGCGGTCCGCCGTGCCGTCGGTCGAGCCGTCGTCGATGACGATGATTTCGAGATTCGGATAGTCGCTCGCGAGGATGTGGTCGATCGAGCGCACGATGACCTTGGCCTCGTTGAAGGCGGGGATCAGCACCGACTGCAGCGGCGCGGGCTCCGGCAACGTCGGCGGCACGCGCTTGGCTTCCGCCCGGCGGTTGCGCAAGGCGATGACGCACAGGAACAGGAGCCGCGCGACGCCGAGCCAGATGGCGACGATGAACAGGCCGGTGAGCAGATGGCCGAGCCAGCCGAGCGTCATGAACACGGGGAGGCTGACGAGCCTCCCCAGCGACCTAGGGGGGGCGGGCGGCATCGCCTGGTCGCGCGTGAGTCCGGCGAGCTCCGACACGGGCACGAAGCTGTAGCCCTTGGCCCGCAGCGTATCGATGAGCTTGGGCAGGGCTTTGATGGTCTCCGACCGATCGCCGCCTGAATCGTGCAGCAAGATGATATGGCCCCTTATATCGGGGTTCGGATCCATGACCTGAGCCACGGCACGGTCGACGATGGTGTCGGCGGGCGGCCGCTGCCAATCGTCGGGATCGACATGCAGGCCGACCGAGAAATAGCCCATGGATTGGGCGGCCTCGATCGGCGCGATCTCGTCGCCCGTGGTCGGCTCGGCGTCGCCGAAATAGGGCGCACGGAAGAGCCGCATGGATCGCCCGGTCAACGCCTCGAACAATCTTTGCGTGGCATTGATCTCGAGCGTGACGAGCGCGTCCGGCATCTCCCCGAGATTGGGGTGGGTAAAGGTGTGGTTCCCCACATCGTGGCCTTCGGCAAGGATGCGCTGCACGAGGTCCGGATAGGCTTGCGCGTTGTTGCCGATAATGAAGAAGCTCGCCTTGACGCCCTTGTCCTTCAGGATGTCGAGGATTTTCGGCGTCCAATCGGGGTCGGGGCCGTCGTCGAAGGTGAGCGCAAGCTGGCCAGGTTTGGCCCCGGTCCGCTCGATGACATAAGGCGTGGGGATCTTGGTATAGGTCTGGTCGACGACGTCGCCCGTATCCTTGTCGATCTCGATCACGCGAGCGCCCGTCGCCGGCTTCTCGGCCACGCGCAGGATCTCGCCCTCGCCCTCGAAATCGATATCCTCGCTCGTCCCGATCTCCCGCAAGCCGTCGGGCACGGGCGCATCATAGGAGCGCCCGAGCACCGACCAGACCGAGGGATCTTCCGAGCCGAGCCGCCACAGCGCGTAGCCGGCTGGGCGGTAGGCATCGGCGGCATGGACCTCGTTGAAGGCGGTGACGCCGTCCAGGAACCAAACGTCGTGCCGCTGGCCATTGTCTTCGACGAAGGAGAAATGCGGGTTCTCGCTCTCCGGGTCGAAGTCGATATCGGCTTCGGAATCGCGCGCCGACAGCACCGCCTCCTCGAAGGTGAGATCGTCGGCGTTCTTGCCCTTCACCCAGTCATAGCCGTAGCTGCCGATGGCGACGATGGTGCGGTCGGGATCGAGCGTCTTCATGCGCTTGTCGAGAATGTCCTCGAACCAGCTTTGGCCGGCGATGCTTCCGGGCTCGCCCTCCTCCCAATGCTGGTCGTAACCCATGAGCAGCATGAAATCGGCGATCTGCGCGTAAGCGGCGTAAGGCCAAGCGTCGTCGTCGAAGGGCACGGCCAGCACGCTGACATAGCCGTGCGGCGTAAAGGCCGCGTCGAGCTCGGTGAGGAAGGCTTGCAGATTCTTCTGCGCCGCCGCCGGCACCTCCTCGAAGTCGATGGTGACGCCCTGAAACTTGTACTTGTCGAGGAAGGCAACGATCTCCGCGATGCGTGCGGAGCGCTTGGCCGGGTCGGCCAAGAGGTTGGCGAGGCCCGCGCCGTCCCACTTCCCCTCCACCGCATTCTGGATCATGGGCAGGATCGGGATATTGGGCTTGGTGGTCTGGATCGTGCTCAGAACGCGGGCGTCGACATCCGCCTTCAACGCCATGTCCGGCCCTTCGAGGTTGAGCCAGCCCGGGATGAGCCAGTCGAGATGCGGCAGCGCCCGCTTCAAGGCGGGGTAGCTGTTGTCGTCCCAGTTCACATAGAAGCCGATGCTCAAGGAGCGGTCGCGCGGCGAGGCGAGCGATGCCGGCAACGGACGCCGGTCGATGACTTCCGCTTGCGGACGCCGGCCACGCAATCCCCGCTCCTTCTCCCGCAACTCGGCGGCGAGCTTGTTTGCCTGTTTGAGCAGCTCGGGATCGGTGCCCGAGGTGGTGTACAGCGCATGCGCCGCCGCGCAGGTGGGGGCCCAGGCGCAGCGGATCGACGGCCGCGGCGCCCCGGCATCGGCGCGCTCCACCCCCGGCCGATGCGCCACCATCAGCGTGGCGATGAAGAGCACGGTGACAAGCGCGCTGAGCGTGCCTGCCGCCCAGGCAAATCGTGCCAGCACGCGGCCGCGCCTGCCCGTCGGATCATGAAAGATTGGTCTACCGGTCATCGGAGGTCATGCCGCCAAGAAACTCGTCTCAGGCGCACGAGCGCGCGCGCCAATGACACCCCGTGGCGATATAATGCTGCTTCGGCTTTCGGTCCCCAGCGCCACAACGCCGCAGGTTTGAGCACGAAACCGTGAACGAAGCATGGCAATGTTACGGCGCCCCTAAGAGGCGTGGGCGGCGCCGTAACCTCGCTGCGCATCGCTGCGGCCACGGCGTCGAGCACCAAGCCGAATTGGCCGAACACCCAATAATGGCCGGCGCCAGGGACGACATCCAACCGGCAATTGGCAAGCGTCCGCGCCAGGAGATAGGCGGCGTCGGGCGGCACGATGCTGTCGTCGCTCCCCTGCCACAGCACCGAGGAGGCATCGATGCTCGAGAGCGCGAGACCCCAGGGCGCGCAGAACAGGCTCACATCCTGCACGGCACCCTCGACGCCCGCGCGCAGGCCTTCGCCCACGGCCGCGCGCAGATTTGCTTTGACGTCGTCGCGCGCGAGAATGGCGCGGTCGGAGGGCGGTACCCGCGTCTTGAGCCCCCGATGGGCAATCTCCGGCGCACTGCGCAGGAGCTGACGCAAGCCGAGGAAGAAGGCACGCGTCGCAAGCGGCCATCGCGCCAAGCGCCCGAATAGGAGGCGGTGGCCACGCGACAGGCGCATTTGGTGGCCGTGATCGGCGATAGGGCCGACCGGCCCCACGAGCGCGAGCAGCGCGATCCGTTCCGGCATGGCGGAAGCGGCGGCGACCGCGTAAGGGCCGCCTCCCGAGATTCCGACGAGCGCAAACCTGCGGAAGCCGAACGCATCGGCAAGCGCGGCGATATCCTGGGCGTGGTCGAGCAAAGTTACGGAGCGGCGGTAGGACGACAAGCCATAGCCCGGCCGCTCGGGCGCGATGAGCCTGAGCCCCCGCTCGCGCGCGGCCCGATGGGACAGCGCGAACATCAGTCGCGAGCCCGGCGTCCCATGCAGCGCGAATACCGGCAGCCCTCGCGGGTCGCCAAATTCGGCGAAGCCCACGCGCCGGCCGCTGGCGAGCACATGGCTACGCGACAAGGGATCGGCCGTGACGGGGTCTTGGCTGGCGATCGGGATATCCATCGCGGGGTACCGTTTAGCCCCCCGGCAAGGCCGTTCGATGGCGGAACGGGCGGCCTGCCCGGCTATTCGCAGGCGATGATGATGTCGCCCGGATTGATCACGAGCGTCACGTTCTTGCCCTCGAACAGACCGAGAGCCTCGGTGGATGCCACGGTGGCGCTGACCTCGATCGTCTGATCGCCCGCGATCTGGATGTAGACGATGGTCGTCACCGCCCCTTTGCGGATCTCCATCACCTTGCCCTTGATCTGATTGCGCGTGCTGAGCTTCATGTCCGGCCCCTGCAAATTGACGGCGATGCAATCATAGCGCGGCCGGGCTCAGCTGAGGCCGCCGCAAAAGCGCTGGATGCGCCGGCACGCCTCCTCGAGCGCGGTGGCTCCCGTGGCGTAGGAGATGCGGAAGAAGGGCGAGAGCCCGAAGGCCGCGCCATGCACCACCGCCACCCCCTCCTCTTGCAGCAGCGCCGTGGCGAAGTCCTCGTCCGATTTGATCTTCTGTCCCTTCGCCGAGGTCTTGCCCATGGCGCCCGCGCAGGACGGATAGACGTAGAAGGCGCCCTCCGGCTTCGGGCAGTGAAGACCCTTGGCCTGGTTCAGCATGGAGACGACGAGGTCGCGCCGCTCCTGGAACGACTTCACCCAGCCCTTGAGGAAATCCTGAGGTCCGTTCAGCGCCTCCACCGCCGCCCATTGGCTGATCGAGCAGGGGTTGGAGGTCGACTGGGATTGCAGCGTGGCCATGGCCTTGATCAAAGGCTCGGGCCCCGCGCCATAGCCGATGCGCCAGCCGGTCATGGAATAGGCCTTTGACACGCCGTTCAGCGTGAGCGTGCGGGATTTGAGCTTCGGCTCCACTTGGGCCGGGGTGGTGAATTGAAAGCCGTCATAGACGAGGTGCTCATAGATGTCGTCGGAGAGCACCCACACCTGCTCGTATTTGAGCAGCACCTGGGTCAGCGCCTTGATCTCCTCGCGCGTATAGGCGGCCCCCGTCGGGTTCGACGGCGAATTGAAGATAAGCCATTTGGTGCGCGGCGTGATGGCCGCGGCCAGCGCCGCGGGGCTGAGCTTGAAGCCGTCCTCGAGCTTGGTCTCGACGATCACCGGCGTGGCCCCGGCGAGCAGCACGATGTCGGGATAGCTCACCCAATAGGGCGACGGCACGATCACCTCGTCCCCCGGATTGAGCGTGGCAAGCAGCGCGTTATACAGCACCTGCTTGCCGCCCGAGCCGACGCTGACCTCGGACGGCTTGTAGTCGAGGCCGTTCTCGCGCGCGAATTTCTTGACGATCGCGGCCTTGAGCTCGGGAATGCCGTCGACGGCGGTATATTTGGTCTCGCCGCGCTTGATCGCCTCGATCGCCGCCTGCTTGACATTGTCCGGCGTGTCGAAATCGGGCTCGCCGGCGCCGAGCCCAATGACGTCGTGGCCCGCCGCCTTCAGCTCGCGCGCTTTGCTCGTGATCGCCATGGTCGGCGATGGCTTGACCCTTTCAAGCGCGTGGGCGACGAACCCCATGCTGATCTCCCGACAAAGAGGGTGGACATGGCGCCCGAAGATCCCCGCTTCGGAAGCCGGCCGCACCCTAAGCGCCGGTGCTTTTGCCTGCAAGTCCGATGGGCAAAAATCCGGTGGCGCGCGTCCGCGCCATCTGTCGCATACGTCAGGCTCGCCTCAAGCGTAATCAGACTGCCGGACAATTGAGCCGACCCTGGGCTAGCCGGCGCCGCGGCCGGCGTCCTCATTGTGGCCACACTTGTGGCGCGCCTGCCTCGCTCCCCGCGTTTGCGCGCCACAATATGGTTAAAGACGCGCCCTAATGGCGTGGTTCCCTTGTTCCGTGCCGGAGGACCACGAGGGATAAAACGTCAATGCTGACGCGGCCACAAGCTCTCTGCTTGAGAGAGCTGGCGTTCAATTGCACGGTGCTTTTCCTCATCCTTGGCTTCATTTGCGCGGCGCCTTCGCTCATGGCGAGCGCCGAACCCCTTCCAGCCTCAGACCGAGGCAGGCGGCAGCGCCGCCACCCCCGTCAATTTCGTGAACCCCGGCGACATGAATACGGGCGCTCTCCTGCTCAAGAGCGGCAAGGAGGGCCAATTCGTCGAGGCGCCGCGTCTCAACACCGACGTCAACATTACCGTCACCGGCACGATTGCCCGCGCCGTCGTCACCCAGCGCTTCGAGAACCCGAGTGATCGTTGGCTCGAAGGCGTGTATGTATTTCCCCTGCCGGAGCAATCCGCGGTCGATGCGCTGCATATGGAGATCGGCAGCCGCGTCATCGAAGGCGAGATCAAGGGCCGCGAGGAAGCGCGCAAGCTCTATGACGAGGCCAAGGATGCCGGCCAGAAGGCGAGCCTCGTCGAAGAGGAGCGGCCCAACATCTTCACCAATTCGGTGGCCAATATCGGCCCGCATGAGGCGATCGTCATCCGCATTGAATATCAGGAGACGGTGAAACAAGACGGGGGAATCTATTCCCTGCGCTTCCCTCTCGTGGTGGCGCCCCGCTATAATCCGCAAGCTCGAAAGAGGTCGACGTCGTCGACTATGGGCGCCCGCACGCGCCTATGGGCGATCCCGTGCCCGACCGCGACCGCATCAGCCCGCCCGTGCTCGATCCCGACAAATTCGGCAAGATCAATCCCGTCACCTTGCAGGTCACGCTCGATGCGGGCTTCGACCTTGGCGACGTCACGAGCTCCTACCATCAGATTGCGCTGAAGCGGACCGGCGACAAGACGGCCACCTTGGCGCTCGCCGACGGATCGGTGCCCGCCGACAAGGATTTCGAGCTCGTGTGGAAGCCGAAGGCGGCCGCCGCCCCGCAAGCCTCGCTGTTCCACGAGGCCGTGGCCGGCGAGCATTATCTCCTGGCCATGGTCACCCCGCCGAGCCTTGACAGCACGCAGGCGCCGCTGCCGCGCGAGATCATCTTCGTCATCGACAATTCCGGCTCCATGGCCGGCACCTCGATGCCCCAGGCCAAGGAAAGCCTCCTCTTCGCGCTGAACCGCCTGCGCCCGGGCGACAAATTCAACGTCATCCGCTTCGACGACACCATGGAAACGGTGTTCGACGAGCCCGTCGCCGCAAGCTCGGAAAATCTCGCCATCGCCAAACATTTCGTTTCGCGGCTCGACGCCGATGGCGGCACCGAGATGCTGCCCGCGCTCAAAGCCGCGCTCAAAGATGCCACCGCCTCCGACACGAGCCATGTGCGTCAGATCGTGTTTCTCACCGATGGCGCGGTCGGCAACGAAGCCGAGCTCTTTGCCGAGATCGCCGATCATCGCGGCCGCTCGCGCCTGTTCACCGTCGGCATCGGCTCCGCGCCCAACAGCTATTTCATGCGCCGCGCGGCCGAGCTCGGCCGCGGCACCTTCACCGAGATCGGCTCGGAAGCGCAGGTGCTGGAGCGCATGACCGCCCTCTTCGCCAAGCTCGAAAAGCCGGTGCTCGTCGGGCTCAAGGCCGAGTGGCAAGGCGCAGGCGCGGTGGAAGCCTGGCCCGACCCGCTGCCCGACCTCTATGCCGGCGAGCCCGTATTGGTGTCGGCCAAGGCCGCCTCGCCCGACGGCGAGCTGCACCTTTCCGGCACCTTCGACGGCAAGCCGTGGCAGGCTTCGTTCAAGCTCTCCGGCGCCGTCGAGGGCGCGGGCATAGGCAAGCTCTGGGCCCGCAACAAGATCGCCTCGCTGGAAGGCAAGCTTTACGCTGACGGCAATTCCGACGAAATCGCCAAGGAAATCGAGGCCGTGGCGCTGAAGCACCATTTGGTCTCGAGCGAGACGAGCCTCGTCGCCATCGACACGACCAAGTCGCGGCCCGATGGCCAAGGCGTCACCTCGACCGACATGCCGGTCAACCTGCCCGACGGCTGGCAATACGACAAAGTCTTTGGCGCCCCGGCCCCGGGTCAACAGGCCGCGGCCCGCTATGGGTCAGGCGGGAGTTACGGTCATGGCAATGCGGTCCATGGGCGGTTCGTTTGCGCCCTTGCCGGCGCCTTCGCCCGTGCCGTCCTATGCGCCCTATGCGCCGTCGGCCATGCCGTCAGAGGAGGGCGTCGCGGCCGATGCCATGGCGGTGCCCGGGCCAGAAATGGATGAGAGTGGAGGGCCGGCCGATGCGCCTGCCACCGATCCGGGCGTGACCGCCTTCGACGGCGGCGAAGCCGACGCGCCAAAGCCCGAGATCGCGGCACCTGCCAAGCCCACGCCGAATCCGGACGTGACCGCCTTCGATAAGGACGAGGCCGACGCGCAATTGCCCGAGACTGCAGCGCCCGCGCCGGAGACCACCGGTCCGCAGACGGCTCAGCCCCAACTGGCCGTGCCGCCCGTCGCCACGCCCGACGATCTCATCCGCGCAGATCGTCATGTTCGCCCTGCTTCTCGCCATGCTAAGCGCGGTGACGCTTCTCGTGTGGCGTTACCACCGCCGCGATTATGCCTCCCCGCGGCGGACAGGGAGGAGGATCTGATGCCGAAACGGGGGTCGGTGCAGCTCCTCCTCCTCTTCTTCCGCGCGCGCGCGCGGTGGTTGGGAACGTTCCTCAGCGGCGTGGCGCTTCTCTGCCTTCTGCATGGCGAGGGCCCCGGCCTCAAATCCGGCATCGCCCAGTCGCTGCGCCAGAGCGCATGGCGGCACGCGCTGGCGGGCGAGCCGGCGCAGCAGCCCTGGCCATGGGACGGTGCCATGCCCGCGGCGAAGTCGCCGGTCCCGCGCCTTGGCCTTAGCGCCGTGGTGCTCACCGATTCCGAATGGCAGCCTCCCTCCTCCGCACGGGCGCGGCCGCTCAAAGCCGGTCCCCGCGCCGCAGCGGACGCAGGCGATCCTAATCTTGCCTTCGGTGACATCGCCCTGGGCGATCCGAACGTGACCCCGGCCAAGGGCCTGAAGTCGCTGGAAAGAGTGACGGTGCCGGGCTCGATCGAAGCCTTGCCCAACGGCGGCTGCGCCGGAGGCCGATCCGCATCTCCTCAACCTGCACGCCGCTTGACCCCTCCGCGGCCAGCGCGCTCCGCCTCATCATCGATGCGGCGCATAGCGACGCCAGCGCGACGACGGCGCCGGATCCCGAGCAGAAGCTCTAACGGCTGGCCCCTAGCCCCGACTTAGTGGCGCTTCTGCTTCTTGACCGGAGGCTTCGGCGCCGGTTCCGGCGGCGTGGCGGGGGGCGCGGTCGCCGCTTGCGGCGCGGCATCCGCCGGCGGGGCGCCCGTGGGCGGCTGTTCGGCCTGGGTGGATGTATCCGGCGGCGCGGCCGCAGTCGGCGGCGGGAGTGTTTCCGCCGGCGGCGCGACGGGCGCCGTGGGCTGCGTTTCGATCTCGATGCGCTCCTTGAGCTTGGCGAGACCGTCGCGATGCTCGGTGCCGATGATCCGGTCGAGCATCAGTCCCTTCCAACGGCGAAACGGGTTGCCGCCCATATCCACCCCGAAGCCCCACGTGACCTTGCTGCCCGAGCCCGATGGCGCAATGTCGTAGGTGCTCGTACCCACCAAGCCGTCATAGTTCGCGGCAAGATCGATATGGTGGTTGGGGGCGCTGTCGGTGATCTCCATGCTGCCCGAGCCCACCGAGCGTTTGTCGCTCGCCCACTCCATATGCGCGCCCTTGCCCTGCTCCGGCCCGGCATAGCTCACCCGCAATTGCGGATCGCGCGCCGCCCAAGGCGACCATTCTTTGAAATTGTGCAGATTGTTGAGGTAGGTGAACACCACCCCCTCCGGCGCATTGACCACCGCCGAGCGGTAGACGGTGACGTGGCTGGGCAAGGCGAACGCAACCCCCACCAGGATCAAGACGAGAGCACCAAGCCCCAGCACGAGCCGCAACATGGGACGCATCGCTTCCCTCCTCCTGAAACCTCTGCACGGCCCCAAATGCGCAACCCCGAGGCCGGGCGACGCGAAAGCATATGCCTCGCTTTTGCACAGAAAACGATTACATTTCGCTCGTCAATAAGAGGGAGGGGTGGAAATGAACCTTAGCGCACCGACAACCGTAGTCTTCGTCATTTCATTGATTCTCGCCGTGCTCGCCGTGCTTGGGACCTTGGTCGCCATTCCGGTGATCACCCCCTATGCCTTCTGGGTGGCGATTCTCGCCTGGCTCGTGCTGGCCATCGGCAACGTGATGACGGGCATGTAATGCCCTTGATGAGGCTCCGGACGGCCCCCGTGCCGTCCGGAACGCCGACGGCGGCCGGTCTTCACGACTGGCCGTGAAACACCAAGACCGCGCCGAGGCCGATCAACCCGAATCCCGCGCCCTGCACGAGCGTCAGCGGCTCCCGGAAATAGATCGCGGTGAAGCCGGCAAAGACGATCAGCGTGATCACTTCCTGCATGCTCTTGAGCTCGGCCGGCGAATAGACCGCGTTGCCGATCCGGTTGGCCGGCACGGCAAAACAATATTCGACGAAAGCGATCCCCCAACTCACCACGATGGCGAGCGCCATGGGCCACGCCTTGAACTTGAGATGGCCGTACCAAGCGAGCGTCATGAAGATGTTCGAGAAGGAGAGCAGGACGATCGGGGCGAGGTAGGGCCACAGACCGGGCAGAGTGGGCGCAAAGGGCATGGGAACCTCGACGGGCCAATGACGGGA
Organism: uncultured Alphaproteobacteria bacterium; assembly: GCA_963792045.1. Lineage (GTDB taxonomy): Bacteria > Pseudomonadota > Alphaproteobacteria > Rhizobiales > Methyloligellaceae > Methyloceanibacter. Next base: position 96,325 of record CAWBUT010000011.1, on the reverse strand, counting down.
CGAGCGGCGGCCACATAGCCCGATTGGAGGGCCGCGCGCAAACCGTCTCGCCACGGATGGCCCCGGTCGCTACACTGGATCGTTATCAGCAAAACTCTTGGGGGGAATTCGGATGTTCTGGCTGACACCGCCTGCGAAGGCGACGTTCATCATCTCGGTTGTTCTCGCGATCCTCGCCTTGCTCGTGCAATACGCCCATATGGCCATCCCGGTGGTGAGCGGCCATGGCTTCGAGGCGCTGTTGATCGCCTATCTCGTGCTCCTCGCCGGCAATCTCTTCCGCGGTATATAAGGACGGACCGCCCTCCGCCGCCTGGTCAGGAGTGGGTTCGGACAACAAGTCGACACGTTGAGCGTCCCATGGCCGAGCTTTCGATCGATCCGGACTATTTACGCCTGCTGATCCTCAAGGTGCGCTCCTTCATGGCGAAGGAAGCCCTCGAAACTCCGGATGACGCGTCCAATCCCACCGACGACACGCTGCCGGCTTCGGAGCTTCAGGAGGAACCCGACGACCTCTCGCGCGAAGAGGTGGTGGAGGAGATCCGCGGCCTCTCGCCCCTGCAGCAGGCGGAGCTCGTCGCCCTGTTGTGGCTTGGGCGCGATGAAGCGAGCGCGGAAGATTGGGATGAGCTCGTGGCGATGGCCGTCGAGCGGCGCGAGACGCCGACCGAGACTTATCTTCTCGGCCACCCTCTGCTCGCCGAATATTGGCTCGAGGGCATGGACCGCTTGGGGCTCGGCGGCCTCGTCAACGACGCCCGATCGCATGAACGGGACAGAACGAGGAGAGCCGGCTTTACCGGCCCTCCTCGCTTCGACGTGAGCAGGGCTCAGAGGTCATCCTTATCGTCGTCCCGCGCCCAAGACGGCCGATAGGGCTGCGGGCTCGGGCTTGCACCCATGCCGCCTGGCATCGCCGGGCGGGGCGCGGAGGGCGCGCCCATGCCGCCCATTGGGCTTGCAGGCCGCGGTGCCATGCCGCCACCGCCCATGACGCCGGCGGGTTGACCCATGGGTCGTGCCGCCATCGGCTGCGGGGCAGGAGCTGGCCGCGGTTGCGCCGGGGCCGGCGTGACGACTTTCTTCGTCGCGGCGGCAGGCTTCCGTAGCCGCAGCGGCTTTCTTCTTAGGTGCTGCGCGTTTTGCTGCCGGTCGCGAGGCCTTTCGCTTCCGCGCCGGGGCCTTGCGCGCCGCAGTCTTGCGCGCCGAAGACCGGCGAGCAGCGGGGCGCCGCGCTGTCTTGCGCGCGGTCGATTTCCGCGCCGTGCTCCGCCGCGCCGAGGTCCGGCGTGCAACCCTGCGCGCCGAGGCTCTTGCCGTGCGCGCCGTCTTGCGCGCGGTTCTCTTCGCGCCCGTCTTGCGCGCGCTTGAACGTTTCACGCTTCCACGCGCCGCACTTGCGCGCTTGGTGGTCTTTCCCTTACGCGAACTTCCACCGCGTCCAGTTGTGCGCTTCTTCCCAGTCGTTCTCGTAGCCATGGTTTCTGCTCCAGTTCTTTCGCTTGCCGCACGCGACCGTCTTGCCGGACACGCACAAGCACGAATCACACTAACTGGTCCAACCTTGCCGTCCCACATGAGGAGTCAATTGTTTTTTTCATTATACGCTGATTGCAGGTGAAAGTGGCAATTGCCGGGCAATTGTTCAGGAATGTTTCGATAACAAATCCTGCACACGAAGCGACGCAAGCGACATCGCGCATCGTCACGCGCGCGCGTTCACCCTATCTGCGTCGCGGCCGCGCGAATGGCGCAGGTGCACACTCCGGCGCCGATCGCGCCTGCAATTGCCGTCGATACGCCATCAATTTCAACGCACGAGAGAGCCATTGCATTTGCGCTGCACTGCAAAAAAATTCTCTCCGCGCATGCCCCCTCGAGGTCGCCGCAGCGTCATAACCGCGGCTGGCAGCCAGAAGCGGGCGCTCACGAAGATGCCGCATTGTGGCCAGTTTGATACGATCTCTAAGCAAGAGGGACCACAACACGCGTGTTGCAGTTCGATGCGTTTACTCTTGGGCATGATCCTCGGCGCCCTGCTCACCGTCGGCGCGGCCTTCATCTCCGACTCCATGACGCCCAGCGCCAGCGCCGGCGGCACCGAGTTCCCGCCGCATGGTGAACTGGGACGTGGCGGGTGAGCGGCTGCAAGCGTTCACCGCTTATGTGCGGGAAGAGTGGGATCGATTGACCCGCTGAACGCGCGAAATCACGCGCTAGTCTCAGCCGTCGCACGGCGCCGCCCCTAGCCAAGCCCCTTCCCCGCCGCCATATTCGGGCCATGGTGCATCGCGTTGCCAAGACGTTCGGTTCCAGCGCCGAGCCCCGCGCCGTCACCGGCGAGGCGAGCGGAATGCCGCTCTCCGGCGACCGCCGTGAGCCGGGCTTCGGCGAATCGCCGCAGCCGCTGATCCAGAACCATCCGCTGGTCACCGGGCAAGCTCTCAGTGCCTTCACGCCGCACCGGCCGCCCCGCCCCGACAAGACCGAGGGCGGCGTTGCCTTACGCATCGAATCCGAGCTTGAGCCCAAGGGCGACCAGCCCTCGGCCATTGCCGAGCTCGTGGCCCAAGTGAACGCAGCTCGAGCGCGAGCAGGTGCTGCTCGGCGTCACCGGCTCGGGCAAGACCTTCACCATGGCCAAGGTGATCGAGGCGACGCAGCGCCCGGCGCTCATCCTCGCGCCCAACAAGACGCTGGCGGCCCAGCTCTATGGCGAGTTCAAGAGCTTCTTCCCGGAGAACGCGGTCCACTATTTCGTGTCCTATTACGACTACTACCAGCCCGAGGCCTACATCCCGCGCACCGACACCTATATCGAGAAGGATAGCTCCATCAACGAGCAGATCGACCGCATGCGCCATGCGGCGACGCGCGCCCTGATCGAGCGCGACGACGTGATCATCGTGGCGAGCGTGTCCTGCATCTACGGTATCGGCTCGGTCGAGACCTATACCGCCATGACCTTCACCCTGAAGCGCGGCGACAAGATCGAGCAGCGCCAGCTGATGGCCGACCTCGTGGCGCTCCATTACCGGCGCAACGACATGAATTTCGCCCGCGGCTCCTTCCGCGTGCGCGGCGACACCATCGAGCTTTGGCCGGCCCACCTTGAGGACCGCGCCTGGCGCATCTCGCTGTTTGGCGACGAGGTCGAGAGCCTGGTCGAGTTCGATCCCCTGACCGGCGCCAAGACCGACGAGTTCAGCCTGGTGAAGGTCTACGCCAACTCCCATTACGTGACGCCGAAGCCGACGCTGAAGCAGGCGCTGCGCGGCATCAAGGAGGAGCTGAAGCAGAGGCTCGACGAGCTCAATCGCGCCGGGCGCCTGCTCGAGGCGCAGCGGCTCGAGCAGCGCACGCTGTTCGACCTCGAGATGATGGAGGCGACCGGCTCCTGCGCCGGTATCGAGAACTATTCGCGCTATCTCACCGGGCGCAAGCCGGGCGAGCCGCCTCCGACCCTGTTCGAATATCTGCCCGACAATGCGCTCGTCTTTGTCGATGAGAGCCACGTCACCGTGCCGCAGATCGGCGGCATGTTCCGCGGCGACTATCGGCGCAAATCCACCCTCGCCGAATATGGCTTCCGCCTCCCCTCCTGCATGGACAATCGCCCGCTCCGCTTCGAGGAATGGGACGCCATGCGGCCGCAGACCGTCTTCGTCTCGGCGACGCCCGGCGGCTGGGAGCTGGAGCAGACCGGCGGCGTCTTCGCCGAGCAGGTCATCCGGCCGACCGGCCTCGTCGATCCGCCCGTGCTGATCCGCCCGGCCTCGACCCAAGTCGACGACCTGATCGACGAGACGCGCAAGGTGGTCGCCCAAGGCTATCGCGTGCTCGTGACCACCCTCACCAAGCGCATGGCCGAGGATTTGACCGAATATATGCATGAGCAGGGCATCCGCGTGCGCTACATGCATTCCGACGTCGAGACGCTGGAGCGCATCGAGATCATTCGCGATCTGCGGCTCGGCGCCTTCGACGTGCTGGTCGGCATCAATCTGCTGCGCGAGGGCCTCGACATTCCCGAATGCGCGCTGGTCGCCATTCTCGACGCCGACAAGGAAGGCTTCCTGCGCTCGGAGACCTCGCTGATCCAGACCATCGGCCGCGCCGCCCGCAACGTCGACGGCCGCGTCATCCTCTATGCCGACGGCATCACCGGCTCGATGGAGCGGGCCATGGCCGAGACGGCGCGCCGGCGCGAGAAGCAGGTGGCGTGGAACGAGGCGAACGGCATCACCCCGGAAAGCGTGAAGACGCGCATCGGCGATATCATGGCGATCGGTCTATGAGCGCGACCACGTGCTGGTCGATGCCGGGCGCCGGCTTTGGCGAAGGCGAGCAGCCGCTGATCGGGCACAATCTCGAAGGCGTCATCGCCGACATGGAGAAGCGCATGCGGGCGTCGGCCGCCGACCTCGAATTCGAGGAGGCCGCGCGGCTCCGCGACGAGGTCAAGCGCTTGCGCCAGATGCAGCTCGCCATCGCCGACGACCCCCTCGCCCGGCAGTCGGAGCTTGAGCGTGCGGCGGGGGACATCGGGGAGGCCTCACAGAGCCCCCTCACCCGCCCGCACAAGCCGACGCTCGACGAGATGGGCCCGCATAACCGCGAGATGCCGCTCGCAGCCTTCGACAAGCGCCGCGGCCGCTCCAAGGGCGGCAAGCCCGGCACTCACACCTTCAAAGGCAAGAGCAAGTAGATCCCTCCCGCGAGGGGAGGGATCGCTCGAGCCGCGGGCGCTCTCGCTATTTCTTCATCATGGCGTTGCGGAGGAAGCCGATGATGGCCATCACCACCGCGCCGCCAACGCCGCCGCCGACGATGTCCTTGACCACGCTGGCGACATCCATGCCGCCCACGTCGCCGCCTCCCGCCGCGGCGCCGAGCACGGCCATGAGAATTTGACCGACGATCCCGCCGCCGATGGCGCCCGAAATGGCGTCGCCGGGCTTGCCGAGGCTCAAATCCTTGAGCGCCGCGCCGGCGGCCGTCCCGCCGGCCGCGCCGGCAACCAGTTGCACGATAAGATCTGTGAGCGTGCCTTCCATGACCGTTCCCCCCATGTTTGGGCGCTGTCGCCCTTGTCCGGTCCCTTTCAAGGACCTGACACTAGTCTAGCACGGCCCGCGCCGCCTCACCCGGCCTTCAAGCTCGCATAAATGTCAGTGGACGGATGGACCGGCGCTGATGCCGGGCCGCCGTCATGCGTGTTATCATTGCGCCACAGTCGAGGGAGGGCGAGGATGGCCAGGTTGGGGGCGACGATTCTCGGCGACTTTTACGACGCGATGCGCGCGCAGGACCTGGACTGGCTCGCCACCTATCTCCCCGACGATTTCTGCCATGTGATGCACATTCCGCTCGACCGTCCATCCCTTAGGGGGGATCCGCCGCGGCAAGAACGCGTCAATCGAACGCTGGGCCCTGATCCTCGCGCGCTACGAGATCGTGCGCTTCGACACGAGCGATCTCCTGTTCGAAAAGAACCACGCCGCGGTCGAAATCCCGTTTCAGTACCGGCATAAGGAGACCGGCGCGCGGCTCAATACGGTCAAGGCCAATTTCTGGACCTTGGAGGAAGGCTGGCCGGTGAAGCTGACCGAATATTACGACGTCGCCCAACTTCAGGCCTTCTTTGGCCCGGTGGTGCCATTCAACGAGGTCTGAGGATCGCCGCACCGAGGGGGAGCAGGAATGGCGAGAGCGACGGCGACGGTGCTGCAAGACATCTACGACGCCTGGCGAGCCCAGGACCTCGACGTCGCGGCGGTGACACCGGCTTGGGCCCGGAATCCTAACCGCCCCGCAGCCGCGCGAGCAGCTCGGGCGTCGGATAGCCGTCGGCCGGCATGCCGAACTTGATCTGCATCTGCCGCACCGCTTCACGGGTCGAGGCGCCGATCACACCGTCCGTCTTGCCCACGTCGAAGCCGCGCTTGGCGAGGATCTGCTGCAGCTCCTTCACCTGCGCCTGGCTCATCGGCTCAATCGGCGCGTTGCCGCGCGACATGGGCGGCGCGCCGGCAAGGCGCGTGGCGTAATAGGCCGCGCTCGAGTGGAATAGACGAGGCTCTGGTTCCACTGCAGATAGACGTCGAAATTCGGATAGGCGAGGAAGGCGGGCCCGTTCCGCCCCATGGGCAGGAGCAGCGCGGTCGGCACATTGTCGGCCGGCAGCGCCTTGCCGCTCGGATAGGTCACGCCCGCCTTGGCCCAATAAGCGCGCGGCTTCTTGATGGTGACGTCGGCCTGGCTCCAATCCATATTGGCCGGCACGCGCACCTCTTCGAGCCAGGGCTGGCCCGGCTTCCAGCCGAGCCCGTCGAGATAATTGGCGGCGGAAGCGAGCGCGTCCGGCGTGCTGTGGATCGTGTCGCGCTTGCCGTCGCCGTCGAGATCGACCGCATATTGGAAATAGACCTTGGGCACGAATTGGAACTGGCCGACCTCACCCGCCCACGGCCCGCGCATCTCTTGCGGGTGAAGGTCGCCGCGCTGGATCACTTTCAGGGCATCGATCAGCTGCTCGCGGAACTCGTCGGGCCGGCGGCAATCATAGGCGAGCGTGGCGAGCGAGCGGAGCGTGTCCATATTGCCCATCACCTTGCCGAAATCGGTCTCCAGCCCCCAAAAGCCGACCAGCACGGGACCCGGCACGCCATAGCTTCGCTGAATCTTGCCGAAGGTGTCGGCGTATTTCTTCAACAGGCTCGATCCGATCGACAGGCGGTTGCCATTGACCATGCGATCGGAGAATTGCAGGAAGTTCTGCGCGAACACCGACTGCCCGCGATCCTTGGCGATCACGGCCGGGTCGTAGCTCACCCCGTCGAGCGCCTCGCCGATGACCGCGTTGGAGATGCCTTGCGCGGCGGCCTCCTGCTTGAAGCCTTGCAGCCATTTGTCGAAACCCGCGGGGCCGTTGCCGCAGGGCGCCGCGAAGACTTCGGTTGCGGGACCGATCAGCACCGCCGCGACGACGCCGGCGAGTGCTGCTCTCTGCATCAGGGTGCGCGAGCGTCTAGCCATGGGCGGCAGTTGAAGGGGTCGGGGCGCGTCCGTCAAGGGACGAGCGGCGTTGCCAACGGATTTTACCGGTCGCCCTTCTGAAACGTGCCGACGAGATCCGCTTTGGCCAGCACATGGCCTTGCATCGCCGCCTCGAGCTTGGCCTTGGTCGGCGCCTTTAGCGCGAGCGTGGTATCGAGCGCGTAGAGTTTGTGGAAATAACGGTGGCGGCCGATCGGCGGGCATGGTCCGCCATAGGACGTCATTCCCGAAATCGTTCGTTCCGACGGCCGCGCCCTTGGGCAGTCCGGCCTTGTTGGCGTTCTCGGCAAGACCCTTGCGTGTCCGGCGGAATGTTGTAGACCACCCAATGCACCCAGACGCGCTGCGGCGCGGCGGGATCAGGCGCGTCGGGATCGTCGATGATGAGCGCCAGGCTCTTGGTGCCTTGCGGCACGCCGCCGAAGGCGAGCGGCGGCGAGAGGTCGTCGCCCTCACACGTATATTTGGCGGGGATGTGGCCCTGCGGCTTGAAGGCAGAAGAGGTGAGAGTCAATGCCATCGCACCGCCTTGAGGCTCGGCCATGCCCAATTGAGCGAGCAGGAGAACATAGCGCCGCGCTCACGCCCGCGAGCTTCGTCCGCGCTGGGATCATCGCCAACGCCTTCCAACGCGCATCGAACGGCAGGCTGGAAGCCTAGTCCGTATGCGGCGGCAGCACGCGCAGCCGAAGCTTTTCCTTCAGCGCATTGATGCGACGCGAGGCCTCGCTCTGGCTCAAGCCTTCCTGAAAGGCGTTGGGCTCGCGCACCTCCTCGCACAATGACTTCAAATAGGAGGCTTGCGCCCCGGTCATTGGCTCGCGCCCTGCAACCCGCCCATCCCTCGTCCTTGTGGACAGGCCGCTCGCCATCTCTTGCTGAATCTGCGCCTGTGCAGTCTTCTTGTTCTGCGTCACGTTAGTTCTCAGCCTTCCTTGGTTTCGAATCCCTGACCCTCAAGAGATAGATATAATTCTTGAAAAGGGCAATGATTAGGCGACGGATGCCGAAGATTTGTGCGAGTTGGCGGGAAGCATAAACTTGAGGCATGGTGCACCGCAAACGTGCGTGCGTCGCATTGGCTGTTTGCCCCCGCGGCCCCATATGAGAAGACGACCCAAGCGAGCCTTTGGGGCGCGGCCCCTCTCGGAGGAGACAATGATGCCCAGATCCTTATCCGCCTTACTCTGCGGCTGCGCCGCGCTCCTGCTGCTGGCTAGCGCATCCGCAACCCCGGCCTTCGCCCGCATCCGCTGCCAGGACGGATTCCAAATGACGAGCCAAGGCCCCATTGCCACGCCCTATTGCGCCGACCAGCAGATCGCAATCGTGGCCCAGAGCCGGGGCTGGAAGGTGACCGCCGCCGAGATCGGCGATAAGCCCCTGAAGAAGGTCTATATCTGCCAGGTTCTGGGCAGCGACATCCGGCTCAAGGGCGCCTGCGCCGGCTATGGGCCGGACCAATACGCGCCGGGCCGTTAAGGCTCTTTAGCCACACACGTTAAAATCGGCGCCGGTCTCGCGTCAGGGGCCGGCGCCTTTTTGCGTCCCCGCCACGGCCGAAAACGCGCTTTTGCGGGCTTTCCGGCGCTTTTTTTCGCGCCCCTAAATCGCCCTTCAATGACCCCCTACCAGCCGATCTTTCGCCCTGTTCTCCCGTAGTTTACCGCACTGCACCAACGCGTGCTGGCCGGCTTGATTCGTCGTCGGTCATTCCTCCCAAAACAATCGAATAGGAGCAAAGACGCATGAACCCAGTGCGAGTAAGCATCATTGTCCTCGGCCTTTCGAGCGCCGCGGCAATGCTACCTCTCGACCTTGCCAAGGCCGACCAAGTCGGTCACGCGTCCTGGTACGCCCTTCATTCGCGCACGGCGAGCGGCGAGCAGATGGATCCCAGCGCCATGACGGCCGCCCATCCCTCATTGCCGTTCGGCACCAAGGTCCTGGTTGAGAATCTGAGCAACGGCCGCTCGGTCGTGGTGCGGGTCAACGATCGCGGCCCCTTCGTGGGCGGCCGGATCATCGACGTGTCGAAGGCTGCGGCCTCAAATCTCGGCATGTTGGGCTCGGGCACGGCGCAGGTCAGGGTCACCGTGGCCGGCCAATCGTCCGCCGAGCTCCGGCCCGCGCGTTGCCGGCGGCATGGGCGGCCTCATGCGCTCGGCCCCGAAAGTGGCGGCGGTCGCGGCGCGCGAGCGTGTTCGTAAGAATGCGGCGGTGGCGCTGGCCAAGCCTCGGGCGAGCGAAACCCGGCGTGGAACCGCCGCGCCGGTGGTCCTCGCCTCGGCCTCCGCCCCCTATGGGGGCGTGGTTGGCCGTAGCCCGGGCTTCATGGAGTAAGCGCGGCAAGCTCGCATCCGGCCCTCGAACGGGGCCGGTAGCAGACAATGAAACGCCGGGCCGCGAGGCCCGGCGTTTTTTGTCGGCCGAGTCGTCCTCAGACCAAAGAGCCGCTAGTAGTTGTATCTGTAGTAGCGCCGATGGTAGTGCCGATACCCGCAGTACCGGACGCCGTAGCTCCACCAGCAATAATATCCGGCCGGCACGGCCTGCGAGGCAGCGGACCCTGCGAGGGTGCCAACCGAGGGCAGCGGCGCGGCCGAAGCAGCAACCGCGCCGAACATGGCACCGGCTGCAATGAGTCCCATAGTCGCCAAACGAATAGGCTTCATCGAGTTCCTCCGTTCGATTTACGCACGCCGCCTCGGCAACGCCGGCGAGCTTCTGTCAGAACACCGCTTTCGCGCGACAAAACAAGGGCAAATCCAACCAAAAACACGAAAATACACAAAAATGTGAAGGCAACAGAAAAAACAAGTGTTGCAAGGAAAGCGTAGGCAGCGAAGACCAAAAACTGCATAGTCGCGCCAGGCGGGCTCTTCCCGCCGGCCATTAGAGGGAAACACAAGATGATTTCGGACGTTACTGATTGCAAGCGCCGCCGTTTTCGCCGTCGCCGCCTATACCGCCGCGACCGAACCCGTCCAAGCGGGAAGCTGCGCGGTGATTTCAGCCAAGGCACGGGGCCTCACTGAAGCTGCCGCCACCACGCGGTCGCAGAAGAAGCTCAACCATCGTATCAACCACTGGGCACACAAGCAGGGCTTGAAGGCCGTGCGTGTGGGTCATGGGGCCACGTCGTGCAAGAAGGGCGCCCTTTTCGTGTGCACGAGCGCGGCGAAAGTCTGCCCCTAAGATTGTTTGAACCTTGCGAAGGCGCGGAGGCGCCATTCGTTAACCCGCAAAGCGCTAGCATTGCGGTGATTCGGAACCAGGAGGCCCCATCGGGATTTAGGTGCCATGTCCAAGCGTCCCGCCCTTCGCAAGCTCATTATTGTTGCCGCCCTGTCGTTGGCCGCGTTCGGCATCATGCCGATCTACGAAACGCGCTCCGGCGACTTCGGCAGCGGCGCCAACACACCCCCGCCGAGCGTTCCTCGCCCGACGCCGGGTCATGTGGGGCCCGGCATCGGCGGCTATTCCTGGACGCTGAGCGACGTCTGGGGCCCGGCCGAGATGCCGCCGGCGCCGAAAGATTTCGGACCGCATTTCGACTTCCAGCCCGAGCCGCTGAGCGGCGGCTTGAGCCACGATCCTTATCCCAACTAGCCGCACTCGTTCGGCCGTCCGTACGCGCCGTCCTCGGATCGCAATGGGTCTTGCCTAGGGCCCGTTTGCGACCCTAGAGTGATGTCGTTTTGCGGGCAGACTGCGAACCCGGGTGGAGAATTGGCCACGTGCGGTCCTTGGGAGCGGTCGTGGTTTCTTTCCCCGATTTCTAGACTTGCCTGATGCGGTCCGCGGGCCGTTTGGGTGACCGGACCATTTGGAAGGGGAAAAGGAGCATCCCATGCGTCAGACCGGGACGGTCAAATTCTTCAACCATTCGCGGGGCTTTGGCTTCATCACGCCGGACGATGGCGGCAAGGATGTCTTTCTGCACATCTCGGCCCTCCAGAAGTCCGGTCTTACTGCCCCCGACGAGGGTGCACGCGTGTCGTTCGAGACCGAGCCGGACCGCCGCGGCAAGGGCCCCCAGGCTATCAACGTCCAAATGGGCGAATAGCTCCTCTCCCCATATTCCTCCATCCCCATTGTTCCATCGCTCCGATCGTGCTCGGCGTCGCCACGCGCCGTCCTCGCGACGGCACCTTTCGAGCCTTGAGCGATGGCTATGAGCCGCCCACAGGCTGAGGACCGGGGCACTCGCAAGCGTGCTCGACCGTCTTGCCGCCGAGCCACGCGGCCGCGCTCGAGCGCCTATTCGAATTGCTTGCCATTCCCAGCGTCTCCACCGACCCCGCCTTTGCCGCCGATTGCCTTGCCGCGGCCGAATGGTGCGCGGCCACGCTGCGCGAGATCGGCTTCGAGGCAAGCGTGCGCCCGACCTCGGGCAAGCCGATGGTCGTCGGCCATTGGCGCCATCCGGGCGCGAGCCCGCGCCCGCGCGTCCTCTTCTACGGCCATTACGACGTGCAGCCGCCGGACCCGCTGGAGGCCTGGAGCGGAGCGCCCTTCGCGCCGCGTCTCGCCGAGGATCCGCGTTATGGCCCAGTGATCGTCGCCCGCGGCGCCTCCGACGACAAGGGCCAGCTCATGACCTTCATCGAGGCCTGCCGCGCCTGGCTCGAGGCCCAAGGGCGGCTGCCGGTCGACGTGACCGTGCTCTTGGAGGGCGAGGAGGAATTGGGCAGCCCTTCGCTGGCGCCCTTCCTCGATGCGCATGCCCAAGAGCTCGAAGCCGATCTCGCCCTCGTTTGCGACACCGGGCAATGGGACGAGCACAGCCCGGCGATCACCGCCTTCTTGCGGGGACTCGCTTACTCCGAGATCACCATCACCGGCCCCAATCGCGATCTGCATTCGGGCCTCTATGGCGGCCCGGCACGGAACCCGATCCGGGTGCTATGCGAGCTGCTCGCCGCGCTGCACGATAAAGACGGCCGTGTCGCCCTGCCCGGCTTCTACGATGACGTGGTCACCCCCTCCCCGGCGCAACTCGCCGCAATGGCGTGCGCTCGGCTTCGACGGGAGCGCGTTCTTGGGCGCGGTGGGCTTGAGCGAGCCCGCGGGCGAAGCGGGCTTGAGCGTGCTGGAGCAACTCTGGTCGCGCCCCACGGCGGAGATCAACGGCATGGTCGGCGGCTACACCGGACCCGGCACCAAGACGGTGATCCCTTCTTCCGCCACCGCCAAGCTCTCCTTCCGCCTCGTGCCCAACCAGGACCCGGACAAGATCCTGGCGGCGCTGCATCGCTTCGTCGCCGAGCGGCTGCCCCCCGATTGCCGCGCCACCTTTGCCGGCGAAGGCGGCTCGCCTGCGGTCGGTTTCGATCTTTCCGCACCGCCCTTCACGGCCGCAGCCAAGGCGCTCGAGCAGGAATGGGGCAAAGCGCCGATGATGATCGGCTGCGGCGCGTCCATCCCCATCGTCGAATTGTTCCGCTCGCGGCTCGGCATGCAGGCCCTCCTCATCGGCTTTGCCCTCGACGACGACCGCATTCATTCTCCCGACGAGAAGTACAATCTCGCGAGCTTCACCAAGGGCGCCCGGAGCTGGGCCCGCATCTTGGACGCGCTTGGGTCGATCGATGCGACCGGACCTCGTTAAGCTCGTCCTCCTGCTGATCATCCTTGCGGTGGTGGCGACGCTGGCCGCCTATTTCCGCGCGGGCGAGAAGACGCAAGGGGAGCTCGACCATGCCCCCCCAGGAGCGGACCATAGGCCGCCGGAAGGCTCCGCCCCCAACCCACCGGGACGCTTCGACTACTACCTGCTGGTGCTCGGCTGGTCGCCGGCCTATTGCGCGAGCGAGGGCCGCGGCCGGGACGACCGGCAATGCGAGGGGCAGCATCCTCGCGCCTTCGTCTTGCACGGGCTATGGCCGCAATATGAGCGGGGCTGGCCGAAGGACTGCGCCACGCGCGACCGTGCTTGGGTCCCCAGCGCGGTGATCGACGCCATGCTGCCGGTGATGCCGAGCAAGACTCTCATCATTCACGAGTACCGCGCGCATGGCACCTGCTCCGGTCTCGACCCGACGCAATATTTCAGCGTTGCGCGCGCGCTCTACGATCGGGTGACCATACCGCCGCGCTTTGCCGATCCTGACCAATGGCTCAAGGCGTCACCCGACGAGATCGAACGCGACTTCGTGACCGCCAATGCCTGGCTCAAGCCCGAGATGATGGCGGTCGCTTGCCGCGGTCAGGAATTGCTCGACATCCGCATCTGCTTCACCCGCGATCTCGCGCCCCGGCCGTGCGGCCCGAATGAAGACGAGAAGCGCCTCTGCCGGCGCGACACGCTCGAGCTGCGGCCGCCGCAAGCAAGCGGCCACTAGCGTCCTCTCCCCGCGCATGTCGCTTAGAAATGGTAGATGAACGAGCCGCGATAGGTGCTGAGGTCGGGATCGTATTTCGTCTTGCCGCCCGGATAGGACACCGAATTGGAATTGAAATCGGTGAACTGATAGTCGAAGCGCGCGCTCCAATTCTGGCCGAACGCGACCTCGGCGCCGCCGCCGACGTTCCAGCCGAAGAATGTCCCGTCGCGCGAGGCCCCGCCCGGACCCGTGATCGGCAGGCTGGCGTCGGCCCAGCTGCCGCCGGCCGTGGCGAACAGCAGCAGATTCGGCATGATCGCGACGCCCGCGCGCAAGCGAAGATCGGCCATGGTGTCGATGCTCGGGCTCGCATTATTGGCGCCGCCGTTGAAATGGCGGTTGCCGTTGATGTCGGCCGCGACCACGTCGCCCTCGAGCCCGATGACGATGGGCCCGTTTTGCCAGTTCCAGCCGCCGATGCCGCCGCCCAGGATCCCGCCGCCGTCGATATTGTCCTTGGCTTCGGAGAAGTCGATCGTATAGGTGCCGCCGCCGAGCGTGGCGCCGATCCACCAGCCGGCGAACAGCTCCGTCGGTGGCGGCGGCCCTGCGTCATAGACGGGAGGCGGCCCGCCGGGCAGCATGTCGGCGCCGAGCACGGGGCTCGAGACCGCGGCGCCGGCCAAACCGATGGCGGCAAGAGCCGCAAGCCGGTCAAGTCGCGTACGCATAATAGAAGACTCCCTCAAGATTGGAGACGCGGTCCGTCCCGCTCCAGCGCGAAACGCGCGCGCGGGAACCCGGCGCTCGCGGCCTTAAGGTAGCGGCCTACCCTTACCGAGGGTTAACGTTACAGAAGGGCAAAACTGGGTAGGGTTAGAGGCCGGTTAATGACCATCCCATGGCAGAACGGCGCGCCTTGACAGGCGCCTTAGCCCAGGCGTCCAGGCGCCTACTCTTGTGGGGCAACCCGCCAGATCGCGCCGGCAAAATCGTCGGAGATGTAGATCGTGCCGTCCGGCGCCTCGGCGATATCGACCGGCCGCCCCGAAACCACGCCATCCTTGAGGAACCCGGTGAGGAAGGGCGCCTCGCTGATCGCCCCGTCCCGCCAGGTGAGCGCCACCACTTGATAGCCGTCCTTCGTCGAGCGGTTCCAGCTTCCATGCTCCGTCACCAACGCCGCTCCGGCCAAGGCGCCCGGCTTCGCGTGACGCAAAAAGAGGATCGCGAGCGGCGCCACATGAGCTGGTAGCTTGTAGATGGGCATGATCGCCGTCTTGGCCCTGTCGCCCACATCCTTGCCGTAATCGGGATCGGGGACGTTGTCGCCGTTGAGATAGGGCCAGCCGTAGAAGCCGCCTTCGACGATGCGATTGACCTCCTCCGGCGGGAAGTTGTCCCCGAGCCAGTCTCGGCCGTTGTTTACGGCGAACAGATCCCCTGTCACGGGCTGCCAGTCGAACCCGACGCTGTTGCGCAAGCCGCTGGCGTAGAGCGTCGGCGCCTCGCCCGGCTTGAAGCGGATCATGGCCGCGCGCCAAGGGTCCTGCTCGATGCAGACATTGCAGTCCGAGCCGATGCTCACATAGAAATACCCGTCCGGCCCCTTTTTGATCGTGCGCGTCCAGTGCATGCCGCCCGCCGGCAAACGGGTGACGGTCTCGGGCGCTCCGGTCACACGCCTCGCCTCCGCGTCGAAGGGAACGCGGAGCACGCGGCCGTTCACGGCGATATAGAGCCAATCGCCGTCGAGGGTGATCCCGCTCGCATTGTGCAGATCGTCGAGCAACGTGATCACCCCGTCGGTGCGTCCGTCGCCGTCACGGTCGGCCTTGATCAGCAGAAGCTGGTTCGGGGGCACGGTAAGGAGGATGTCGCCCCTCGGCGTGAGCGCCATCATGCGTGCCGGTCCGAGTCCCGTGGCATAGGCGTTGACCGTCATGCCTGCCGGCGCCGTCAGCCCGGCCGCCATGCGCGCAGCGTCGTCGGGAGTGCCCGCCTCCTTGGACGGTATGGCAAGGTTGATCGGCAGAGCGCGCCAGCCGAGATAGAGGAGGAGCGCCGCGAGCAGCAGAAGCGCGAGCGCCGCGCGCCCGCGCGTGATCGACCGCGATGTCGGGGGTCGGGACGTCATGCGCCCTTCTTTCACCTCAGGCCGCGCGAAAGACGGCGACACATCCCTGGGTCTCGATCGCGACCGCGTCGAACCGCTGCTTCAGACCTTGCTCCAGGCTGTCGCGATCGTCCTCGCGATTGTTGAACACGCCCTTGCGGTTATAGAGCGCCAGAAGCGCGCGCGCAGGCCCATTGGGGGCGATGCCCCGTCCGAGGATGGTGGCGCCGAACAGCACGGCCCCCGGCGCCATCAGCGCGCGCAAATGGTCGACGACGCCGAGCTTCTCCGTCATGGACCCGGGCAGGCAATGCAACACATAAGTGAGGCCGATGGACTGGAAGGGCACACGATCCCGGCCGCGCGCATCGCCTAACGGCGCGAACAGGCTCGCTTGCCACGGCACCGGAGCAAATCGCTCAAGCCGCCTCGCGGCGACAGCGAGGCAATGCGCATTGATGTCGAGCAGCACGAGGCGCTCGAAGGGGGTGCGGGCCGCCCGGTCGATGAAGAAGCCCGTGCCGACGCCGGCCTCGAGATGATGGGCGGAAAGATTGTCGGAGTAGAGCTGCAAGAGCCGCGCCGTGGGACAGCGCCAGGCGAGGCGATTGGAGAGACCGTGGACGACGGTATCGTAGAGAGCAAGGGCGCGCGGCGTATAGATCGCATGCGCCTTGGCGATGGCCTCGTCGCCAGGCTGCGCGTGTCGTGCCGGGGTCGCATCCTTCATGTCCGCGGATATGACACCGGGCGCGCGTGAAAAAAAGGGCGCCGGAAACGGCGCCCTTCTAAGGTGGGAAGTGCTTTTGGGGAAGCTAAATCAGAAGGCGGCCTTGAGCGTGCCCACGACCCGTGGCCCGCATTGGAAGATGGTGGCGGCACCGCAACCATCGAGGTCCGTATCCCAGAAGCGCACGTCCGCGCTCAACGCCGGCGTCGCCCAGAAGCCGACCGTCAGGCCCACGTTCACGTAGCTGTAGCTGACGCCGCCCTGATCCGAACTGGCCCATTGCCGGCCATACACGCCGCTCAGGGTCGGGGTGACGCCCCAGACCTTGTTGAGGGCGTATGCCCAGTCGAATTCCAGCACGTCGTTGGGACCGACATCACCGGTGTTGTTCGGCGAATAGTAGTTGAAGAGGCCGAGCGTCAGCTTCTCGAAGAAGGTGTAGGAGCCGCCGGTCTTGAGCTCGAAATAGTCGAGATGCGCCGGGCCGAACGAGTTGGGGTAGCTGTAGTAGATACCGCCGATGTCGAACGTGACGCCCTTCCACACCGGCCGGATGCCGCCATACCAATCCGCTTCTAACTGCGCCACATCGACGAGCTGACCGGCTTGCGTCTGCGCGCCGCCGAAATTGAGGTTCGACCCCCACACGCCGAGATAGAAGATTTTCCAGGTGGCGTCGAACTCACCCTGAATGGCGCCGTTCTCGTCGGTCTGCGAGACGCCGCGGAAGACGTAGTCGGTGGTGAGCGCCGCGCTGCCTGAGAAGGTGAGCTTGTCGTCTGCGAGCGCGGGGGCCGCAAACCCGGCAAGTAGTGCCACCCCCACAATACTAGTCCTTAACATCCCCAATGCCGTGTTCTTCCGAGCCATTGCTTCAGTCCCCCGGTTATGTCCTTGTCCCTGCAACAGAATTCCGTCTCAGCGAGGCCGCACCACACCCGACTCGGGCGGCGCAACGTCCCCTGTTCAGCGCTACAATAATGCGGCCGACTCCCGAAGCAACGAAAAAACCCCTGGTTTCTCTAAACAATTGGACCAGTGTGACACATCTGCAATGGTCCAAGCGGATTGGTGATCGAATGAGCTTTAGCCTCGCTCGGCGGCGCACAATTATTCAAGGAACCTGCACAAGATGTTGGCAATTGCCTAAACCGGAGGCGGACATTGCGGGGCTTATCAATGGCATTGAAGGCGGCGTCGATTTAGAGGCTTGCGAGATTCGCCTCAGATCGGTCCCCGGTCGCCCTTGGAGTTGGTTGTTTGCTCAAAGACCCTCGCCTAGAGTGAGCGACGAGGAGCGCTGGCGGCAGCGCCGAAGTCTTTTCCCTCACCCCGATACCTGACGGCATGGCGCACGAACAACACCCCCGGAACCGCGCTCGTGACCGGCGCGGGGCGCCGGCTCGGCCACGCGATCGCGCTGCATTTGGCGAAAATGGGCTGGCGCGTCGGGGTGCACTATCACCATGCCGAAGACGAGGCGCTGGCGCTGGTGGAAGCGATCGAGGCCTTGGGCGGCAAGGCCTGCGCGTTGCAAGCCGACCTGGCCGAGGTCGCGGCACTTCCTCCCCTCGTCGCGGCTTGCGCCTCGCGCCTCGGGGCGCCCACCTGCCTCATCAACAACGCCGCGCGCTTCGAATGGGACGATATCGCCACCCTCGATCCGGCCGGCTGGCAGGCCCATCTCGACGTCGACCTCAGAGCCCCGGTCTTTCTCACCAAGGCCTTTGCCGAGATCCTGCCGGAATCGCAGCAGGGCTGCGTGATCAACATGATCGACCAGAGGGTCTGGCGCCTCACCCCGGATTTCTTCTCCTACACCATCGCCAAAGCCGCGCTATGGACCGCGACGCGCACGCTGGCGCAGGCTCTCAGCCCCCGCATTCGCGTCAATGCCGTCGGTCCGGGACCGGTCTTGCCGAGCCATCGCCAAAGCCCGGCGGAGTTCGAGCGCGAATGCCGCTCGACGCCGCTTGGCCGGGGCGGCACGCCGGAAGAGGTCTGTGCCGCGATCGACTTCCTCCTCGCCACGCCTTCGATGACCGGCCAGATGATCGCCCTCGACGGCGGCCAGCACCTCGCCTGGTAAGGAATCTCGCGCGCCCCGAGGCCCTTGCAGCCGGCCGCGCTTAGACCTTACCTTCACCCTAAGACGCGAGCGCGCGACCCCCGCCGACGCCGCGCCTCAATCAGGATTCCCATGAAGCTGGAGAACCGCGACCGCCCCAAAATGTCGCTCGTTGCGCGCGCGAAAGAAGCGCTTGCCGGCGTCGAGACCGGTGCGCCCGTGATCGCGCGCTACGCCAAGACCGCGCCCGCGGGGCCCGGCGTCTACCGCATGCTCGATGCCGGCGGCGAGGTTCTCTATGTCGGCAAAGCCCGTCACCTCAAGAAGCGCGTGCAGAGCTACGCGCGGGCCGGAAACCACACCAACCGCATCGTCCGCATGATCGCCGATACCGCCGGCATGGAATTCGTCACCACGGCGACCGAGATCGAGGCGCTGCTGCTCGAGGCCAATCTTATCAAGCGGTTGAAGCCTCGCTTCAATGTGGTGCTTCGCGACGACAAATCCTTCCCCTTCATCCTCATCGCGCGCGACCACGACTTCCCGCAAATCTTGAAGCATCGCGGCGCGCGGAACCGCAAAGGCGACTATTTCGGTCCCTTTGCCTCGGCAGGCGCGGTCGGCCGCACCATCAACACCCTGCAGCGCGCCTTCCTGCTGCGCTCCTGCTCCGATGCCTATTTCGAAAGCCGCACGCGTCCCTGCCTGCTCTACCAGATCAAACGCTGCAGCGCGCCCTGCACCGGCGAGATCTCGCAAGCGGGCTACGCCGCGCTGGTCGACGAGGCGTTGAAGTTTCTCACCGGCGAGAGCGACGAGGTGAAGCGGCGCTTGCATAAGCTCATGGACGAAGCGAGCGTGGAGGAAGACTACGAGCGGGCGGCGAGCTTCCGCGATCGCATGACGGCCTTGAGCCACATCCAGTCGCGTCAGGGCATCAACCCGGTCAGCGTGAAGGAGGCCGACGTCTTCGCCGCCCATCAGGAGGCGGGGCAGACTTGCATCCAAGTGTTCTTCTTCCGCACCGGCAACAATTGGGGCAACCGCGCTTATTTCCCCCGCGCCGACAAGAGCCTCGCCGTGGAGGAGGTACTCGAATCCTTCGTCGCCCAGTTCTACGACGACAAGCCGCCGCCGAAACTCGTGTTGCTGTCCCATGACATCAAAGGACGCCGGCTGCTGGCGGAAGCGCTCTCGCTACGCGCCGGCCACAAGATCTCCGTGCTCGCGCCTCAGCGCGGCGAGAAGCGCGAGCTCGTCGCCCACGCCCTCACCAATGCGCGCGAGGCCTTGGCGCGGCGCCTCGCCGAATCGTCCTCTCAGGCTGCGATCTTCACCCGCCTCGCCGAGCTGTTCGAGCTCGACGAGACGCCGGAGCGCATCGAGGTGTTCGACAACAGCCATATCTCGGGCACCAATCCCGTGGGCGCCATGATCGTTGCCGGGCTCGAAGGCTTCATCAAGAGCCAATATCGCAAGTTCAACATCCGCTCGGAGGATCTTGCTCCCGGAGACGACTACGCCATGATGCGCGAGATGCTGAACGCGGCGCTTCAGCAAGATCGCCAAGAACCCGGTCGAGGGTTGGGAGGCGCCCGATCTCGTGCTGATCGACGGCGGCCCCGGACAGCTCTCGGCCGCGCAAGGCGTGCTGGACGAGCTCGGGCTCTCCGACATCAAGCTCGCCGCCATCGCCAAGGGCCCCGACCGCAATGCCGGGCGCGAGCGCATTTATCTCAAAGGCGCCGAGCCGCTGATTTTGGAGCCGCGCGATCCCGTGCTTTACTGCCTGCAGCGGCTCCGCGACGAGGCGCACCGCTTTGCCATCGGCGCCCACCGCGCCCGGCGCAAGAAAGGGATCAGCGCCTCGCCGCTCGACGAGGTCCCCGGCATCGGCCCGTCGCGCAAGCGGGCGCTGCTCAAGCATTTCGGCTCGGCCAAGGCCGTGAGCCGCGCCGGCATCGCCGATCTCGAAAGCGTCGGCGGCATTAGCGCGCAGATGGCGAAGACGATCTATGATCACTTTCATGAGCGTGGGTAGCGACGCGGGAACGCGAGATTGGACGATCGGTCGAACATGGCGCAACCGGGATTGAGTGGGACAGCGCAGCCGCGAGGCGCGGGCCGCGGCCGCTTCGCCAGCCTGCCGAACCTGCTCACCTATGGCCGCATCCTCGCCATCCCGGCGCTCGTCGCCTGCTTCTTCGTCAAGGGCGACTGGGGCCGCTGGGTCGCCATGTGGATCTTCATCGCCGCCGGCGTCAGCGATTTCCTCGACGGCTATCTCGCCCGCGCCTGGGAGCAGCAAAGCACGATCGGCCGCATGCTCGACCCCATCGCCGACAAGCTGATCGTGGCCGCGGCGCTTCTCATGCTCGCCGCCGACCAGACCATCGCCGGCTGGTCGCTCTGGGCGGGCGTCATCATTCTCTGCCGCGAAATTCTCGTCTCGGGCTTGCGCGAGTTTCTCGGCACGCTCGCGGTCGGCGTGCCGGTGACGCGCCTCGCCAAATGGAAGACCGTGGTGCAGATGCTCGCCATCGGCTTCCTGCTCGCCGGCAGCGCCGGCGACAAGATCTGGCCTTACACCACCATGTTCGGATTGACGATGTTGTGGATCGCGGCGCTGCTCACCCTCTATACGGGCTATGACTATCTCCGCGCCGCGCTGGGCCACCTCATGAGCGACAAGGATTGAGCGTCATGCGCCTGCTCTATTTCGCCTGGGTCCGGGAGAAGACGGGCATCGCCGCCGAGGAGGTGGAACTGCCCGCTCATATCGCCACACTGGGCGAGCTCATGGCCTGGCTCAAGACGCGCGGGCCGGAATATGCCGATGCCTTTGCACAGCCCGGCGTCGTGCGCGCGGCCGTCGACCAGACCCATGCGCGCCCCGAGGCGAGCATTGCGGGCGCGCGCGAGATCGCCTTCTTCCCGCCGGTGACCGGAGGCTGAGCATGATCCGCGTGCAGGAAGAGGATTTCGATCTCGGCGCCGAGGTGGAGCGTCTCAAGGCCGGCCGCACCGATATCGGCGCCATCGTCACCTTCCTCGGCACCGTGCGCGACGCCGACGGTCAGGTGGAGGAGATGAGCCTCGAGCATTATCCCGGCATGACCGAAGCCGAGCTTGAGCGCATCGAGGCGGAGGCGCATACCCGCTGGCCGCTGGAGGCGTGCCTCATCGTCCATCGCGTGGGCAAGCTCAAGCCCGGCGACAATATCGTGCTCGTGGCCACCGCCTCCGCCCATCGCGACGCGGCCTTCGCCGCGGCGGAGTTCCTGATGGATTATCTCAAGACCCGCGCGCCGTTCTGGAAGCAGGAGACCGGACCCAAGGGCAGTCGCTGGGTCGAGGCCGATGCGCGCGACCTGACCGCCGAGCAACGGTGGACGCGGAGGCGGAACGCCGCCGAATAGGCGTCAATAGACGGGCACGCCGCGCGGGGCGATCGGCAAATAGGGGCCCCAGACGCAGGTATCCGCCCATTCGCAGATGCCCCATTTGCATTTTCTCTGATAGGTGCAGGCGCGGCAATGATAGACCGGCCGGCAGCCGGTACAGCGGGCGATCCGCTGGCAGTCGCGCCAAGTCACGACGGGCTGCACCAGGGTCTGATGCGGGAAGAGCGCGCTCCCGCCCAAAGGCGCCGCGCCCGCCGGCGCGGTCTCGGCGGCACCGAGCAGCACCGCAAGCAGCGATAGCAAGATCAGCCCAATGCGAGCCTTGCGCATAGTCCCCTCCCCCGACGGCCTTGGCCGCTATACCCACAGTGCCGCTTGATCCGGGAAGGATCAAGCCCGCTCGCTCGCCTCAACGGGTCATGACCGCGCCGGCCGGCAGCCGCCGATGCTCCCAGCCTTCCCGCTCGAGCACGGGCCTATCCTGCTCCTCGGCCGGATAGCCCACGCAGAGATGCCCGATAAAGACCCAGTCCCGCGGAACGTCGAGGATTTCGGCCATGCGCGCGGGATCGAGGATCGACACCCACCCCACGCCGAGCCCCTCCGCCCGCGCCGCCAGCCACAAAGTATGCACGGCGATGGCCACCGAATAATCGAGCGTCTGCGGCATGGTGAGCCGGCCGAGGCCCGCGCCTTGCGCCGTCGACCGGTCGGCGAAGACGGAGATTTGGCAGGGCGCGTCGTCGAGGCCCGCGAGCTTGAGCCGCGCATAGAGTTGGGCCCGATCCGGGGTCTGGGCGTTGAGCGCCTCCCGATTGCACTCCTCGAATGAGGCGCGGATGGCGGCGCGGCGGCCCGCATCCTCCACCAGCACGAAGCGCCAGGGCTCGCTCAATCCGACGGAGGGGGAAAGACAGGCAAGCGAGATCAGCCGCTCGATCGTGCCGTTGGGCAAGGGCACGCGCTTGAACTGCCGGACGTCGCGCCGCCAGCGCAGCAAGGCATGCAGATGCGCGCGGAAATCCGCGTCGAAATGGGGAGGTTCCGACCTTGCGCGCTCCGGGTCCATGGCCCCCGACCCTAGCACGGATCGCGAGCGCCACCGGCTCTCCGCTGAGGAGCGGCGCGCTATCCTGCGGCGGCGACCGCCTTGGCGGGATGCACGAGCGCCGCATAGTCGTTCATCAGCGTGCGCGTGATGTCGCCGACCTTGAAGCGGTATTGGCCGATCTCGGCCACCGGCATCACCTCGGCGGCCGTGCCCGTAATGAAGCACTCCGAGAAGCCCGCGAGTTCCTCCGGCATGATCGCCCGCTCGACCACTTTGAGGCCGCGCTGCTTGGCGAGCCCGATCACGGTGCGGCGCGTGATGCCGTCGAGGAAACAGTCGGGCAGCGGCGTATGCAGCACGCCGTCCTTGACGAAGAAGATATTGGCGCCCGTCGCTTCGGCGACCTGGCCGCGCCAGTCGAGCATGAGCGCGTCGGCAAAGCCCTCCCGCTCCGCCCGGTGCTTCTCGATGGTGCAGATCATGTAAAGGCCCGCGGCCTTGCTCTTGGCCGGCGCCGTGCGCGGGTCGGGGCGGCGATAATGGGCGAAGGTCAGCCGCAAGCCCGTTCTCCTTGGCGGCGGGATCGAAATAGGAACCCCAATCCCAGGCGGCGATGGCGAGATTGATCTTGGTCGCCTGCGCCGCGACACCCATTTGCTCGCTGCCGCGCCACGCGACCGGCCGCACATAGGCGTCGGTGAGCTTGTTGGCGCGCAGCACTTCGCGGGCGGCCTTGTCGATCTCGGCCACCGAATAGGGAATCTCGAAGTCGAGGATCTTGGCCGATTCATGCAGGCGCTGGCTGTGCTCGGTGAGCTTGAAGATCTCCCCGTCATAGGCCCGCATCCCCTCGAACACGGAACTGCCGTAATGCAGCGCATGGGTGAGGATATGCACCTGGGCGTCCTGCCAGGGGCGCAGCTTGCCGTTCAGCCAGATGAAGCCCTCGCGCTGATCGTAAGGGGCCGTCGCCGCCATAGAACTCTCCCTCCCAAACGATTAGGGATCTAGGCCGAGCCCAGTCCCCAAAGGGGTCTTATTATGCTTCCTCCGGTGCCGCACGAGAATTGCGCGCGCAGGCACCGAGGAGTATTAGTGGCCGGAATTAAGTCAACATGGCTGACATAAACCAGCCCCTAAATTAAGTCAACATGACTGACATAAATGAACCCCTGACTCGGCCTGCCCAGCGCCACGCCGACGGACCCGCGGCGCCGAGGCTCACGCCCGCGCGCGAGGCGACGCTGCTCGAATTTGCCGAGCTGCTGTTCTTCGCCTATCGCGATTTCACCCGCGATCCCGACGCCATCCTCAAGGATTTCGGCTTCGGCCGGGCCCATCACCGGGTGCTTCACTTCGTCAACCGCCATTCGGGCCTGCGCGTGGCCGATTTGCTCGACGTGCTCAACATTACCAAGCAGAGTCTGGGGCGGGTGCTGAAGCAGCTCATCGACCAGGGCTATATCGTGCAGGAAGCGGGCAGCGTGGATCGCCGCGAGCGGCGCCTCTACCCCACCGAAGCCGGCCGCGCGCTGGCCGGACGGCTGGCGGCGCCCCAGCTCGTGCGCCTCGCCGAGGCCTTGCGGGCCGCGGGCCCGGGCGCCGAAACCTCGCTCCGGCGCTTCCTCGAAGCCATGATCAATGCCGAAGAAAGGCCCAAAGTCTCCTCCATCATGGCCTCGTCGCCCGCAACCATCGAGACGGACGGCCAAGGGGAAACGTCATGACCATGCCGGCGCCGGTCAAGCTCCATCGTGGGCGCGGCCCTGACGACAACGCGCCGCATATTCTCGTGATCGACGACGACAGCCGCATCCGCGATCTGCTCGCCCGCTATTTGCAGGAGAACGGCTACCGCGTGACCGCCGCCATCGATGCCGCCACGGCGCGCGCGACCATGGCCGGGCTCTCCTTCGATCTCCTCATCCTCGATGTGATGATGCCGCACGAATCCGGCATCGAGTTCGCCCGCGCGCTCAGGCGTGACTCGCAAGTGCCGATCCTGATGTTGACCGCGCGTGCCGAGCCCGAGCACCGCATCGAGGGGCTGGAGACCGGCGTCGACGACTATCTCGCCAAGCCCTTCGACCCGCGTGAGCTCCTGCTGCGCGTCAACAATGTGCTGCGCCGCGGGACGGCCGCGCCCTCCTCGAGCGAGGTCCGCATGGGCAATTTCGTTTTCCACATCGCCCGCGGCGAGCTCAAGCGCGACGGCGAGACCGTGCGCCTCACCGAGCGCGAGCGCGAGCTGTTGCGCTATTTCGCCCAGCGTCCCGGCATGCCGGTGGCCCGCCACGAGCTTGCCAAGGACGGCGACAATGGCGGCGAGCGCGCCGTCGACGTGCAGATCAACCGGCTCCGACGCAAGATCGAGAACGACCCCGCCAATCCCGTCTTTCTGCAGACGGTGCGCGGCAAGGGCTACATTCTCTACCCCGAGTGATGGACGCACCCGCCAACCCAGTACCCTTGTCCGCGCCCCGCCGCCCCTTGCAGCGGCGCATCCTCGCGGCCATCGGCCAGCGCATGCCCAAGGGCCTCTACGCCCGCGCCCTCATCATCATCATCGCGCCGATGGTTCTCTTGCAGTCGGTGCTCACCTTCGTCTTCCTCGAGCGCCATTGGGAGACGGTGACGCGGCGCCTGTCCACCGCCACGGTGCAGGACATCGCCATGCTCATCGATGTCTACCGCTCCTATCCGCAGGACACGAATGCCGAGACACTGACCCGCCTCGCCGACGACGATCTCGGCTTGCGCGTGCAGATCGTCCCCAATGAGGAGCTGCCCGAGGCGCGCTCGCGGCCCTTCTTCGACCTGCTCGATCGGACCCTGTCGGACGAGCTCACGCGCCAGATCGGACGTCCGTTCTGGATCGACACGGTCGGGCGCTCCAACCTCGTCGACATCCGCATCAAGCTCGACAATGCGGTGATGCACGTGATCGCCCGCCGCAGCCAGACCTATGCCTCCAACTCGCAGATCTTCCTCTTGTGGATGCTCGGCACCTCGCTCGTGCTGCTCACCGTGGCGATCCTGTTCCTGCGCAACCAGATCAAGCCCATCCTGCGTTTGTCGGAAGCGGCCGAGAGTTTCGGCAAGGGACATCCGGTGCCCGCCGACTTCCGCGCCCGCGGGGCGCGCGAGGTGCGTCAGGCGGCGCAAGCCTTCATCGAGATGCGCGACCGCATCGAGCGTCATGTCGAGCAGCGCACCACCATGCTTGCCGGCGTGAGTCACGATCTGCGCACCGTGCTCACCCGCTTCAAGCTCCAGCTCGCCATGTTCGAGGATTCCCCCGAGCTCGACGCGATGCGCACCGACGTCGACGAGATGCAAGCCATGCTCGAGGACTACATGGCCTTCGCCAAGGGCGATTCCGGCGAGGACATCGTGCGCGCCGACATCGGCGAGCTGCTCGCCGAGGTGAAGGCCCAAGCCCATGGCACCGACAGCATCAGCATCGATGTCGAGGGCGCCCCGCTCGTCGTGCCGCTCAAGCGCCACGCCTTCAAGCGCGCGGTGGCCAATCTCGTCAACAACGCGGTGCGCTTCGCCGACCATGTCACGGTGAGCGCAGGGCGGCAGGACGGCTCGCTCGTCGTCGAGGTCGAGGACGACGGCCCCGGCATCCCGGAGGGAGAGCGCGAGCACGTGTTCCGGCCCTTCTACCGCCTCGACCACGCGCGCAATCAAGACGCGGGCTCGACCGGCCTCGGGCTCGCCATCGCCCGCGACATCGCCCGCATCCATGGCGGCGACATCGCCTTGGGCCGATCGCGGCTCGGGGGTTTGAAGGCGGTGTTGAAGGTGCCGGTCTGAGGAATTTTACGAACAACAAGCACAAGCTCGGGAGGACGGACATGCGCATGGTAACAGCCGGATTGGCGGCATTCTTCGTGGGCGCTTTAGGGGGACCCGCGCTCGCGGAATCCACGCTGGACGAGATCCAGGACGAGGAGCAGCCGCGGTCGGAGATCACCATCCAAGGCCCGATCGGCGGCGGGATGGCGCCGCCGGCACAGCCGCTTCTGCGCGAGTCGACCCCGCCGCCGCCGGAGCCCGCGCTCGATGGCGACGGGCCGCAAACCGTGCCGCTCCCTCCCGCCGAGGCCAATCCCGGCGTGCCGAACGGCGAGGATGCCGACGACAACATCGACGTGCTCGATGACCCCGACGCGCCTCCGGCGGAGGGCGCGGCCGACGATCCATCGGGCCCCGACGACGACGATCCGATCCCGAACGAGTAACGGCGCGCTTTAGGCCCCGGCCGCTGAATCCGGGCTGAGCTTGCTCGTTTGCCGCGCCACCCTCGCGCCGTCCCCAGCCGCGCGGCATGAATCCGCGGCGAAGCGGCAGAAATCCTGGCAGGCGGATTTCGAGCCCCGCGACCATGCGCTCGGCCTTGCGCAGCTTGCGGTCGAGCGCGGCCATGGTGTGGTCGAGGCCGGGCGAGGTGTCGTCGAGCCAGACGCGAAACACCTTGGCGTAGATGGCCGAAAGGCCGGTGACGCGAACCGCGCCGCCAAGCCCCACGAGCTTGGCGCCGGTGCCCGCGAGCATCCAATATTGCGACGCGAGCGAGGAGCAGAGAAGCGGCGCGGCCTCGGCCGGACGGCAGCAGAGATCGGCCGAGATGCGCCGCAGCGCCGGCCGATAGGGCGCCATGATTTCGAAGCGGGTCATGATGATGTCGAACAGGCGGTCGCGCGGACTCTGCTCGGCCGCGCCCGGCCGGACCTTGGCCAGCGTCTCGCTATCGACCTCGACCTGGAACGCCTTGAGCACGTCGCTCTTGCAGGTGAATTCGCGGCGCAGGTCGGCGAGGCTCAAGCCGGCGCGTGCGCCGATATCGGCCAGGCTGATGTCGTTCCACCCGCGCTCGGCCGCAAGATCGAGCGCGGCCCGGATCGCCTTGGTACGTTTGGAAAAATCGTCGAGCATGGGCAATACTCCTTTGCCCGAACATAGGCGCTTTCTATGGCCGCCGGAAGGCGCCGGGCTTGCTTAAGACGACAGCTTGCGCGAGCGCTCGGCGGCCGCTGCAACGGCGCGGATGAGGAGCTCTTGCAGCCCATGCTTGCCCATGAGCACGTCGAGCGCGGCGGCCGTCGTGCCCTGCGGCGAGGTCACGTTCGCCCGCAGCTCCGCCGCGCTGAGATCGGAGCGGCGCAACAGCTCGCCCGCGCCCGCGACCGTCGCCCGCGCCAAGCGGCTCGCCAGCGCATGGTCGAGACCCGCGGCGACGCCCGCCTCCGCCAGACATTCGGCGAGCAGGAACACGTAAGCCGGCCCGCTGCCCGAGACCGCCGTCACCGCGTCGAGCAGCGTCTCGTCGTCGATCCATACGACCTCGCCGACGGCCTCGAGCAGCGTGTCGCAGATGAGCGACTGATCGCGCGTCACCGCCTTGTTCGCGCAGGCCACGCTGATGGCTTGGCCGATCGCCGCGGGCGTGTTGGGCATGGCCCGCACGATGGCCGTGCCCTTGGGCAGATGGCTTGGCGAGACTGGCGAGCGTCCGCCCCGCAAGAATGGACAGCAGGACGGTCGCCTTGCCCATCAGCGGTGCGAGTTCCGCGAGCACCGCCTCGGCGGCTTGCGGCTTCACCGCGAGCACGACCACCGCCGGCGCGTGCTTGAGTGCGGGCTGCGCGCTCGCGGCAAGACCATGGCGCGCCAAGAGCGCCGCCACGTCCGGCGGCGGCTTGGGATCCTGGACGAAGGCGAGCGCCGGATCGAGCCCGCGGGCAAGCCAGCCGGCAAGGAGCGCCCCGCCCATCTTCCCTGCTCCCACCAGGAGGA
This sequence comes from uncultured Alphaproteobacteria bacterium, assembly GCA_963792045.1. GTDB lineage: Bacteria > Pseudomonadota > Alphaproteobacteria > Rhizobiales > Methyloligellaceae > Methyloceanibacter. The sequence goes on along the minus strand of CAWBUT010000011.1, from coordinate 67,760 downwards.
GCGGGCCGGCGAGGCGGAGCGTCATGCGTGGCCTTGCGTTTCGAGCATGATGGCGGCGAGAGCCTCTTCAGGCGTCTTGCCGGCCCACAGCACGAATTGAAAGGCCTGATAATAACGCTCGCACGCCTCCAGCGCCGCCCGGAGCAGTGCCTCGCACTGACCCGCATGTGTCCGAGCCCCCGCCAGCAGCAAGCCGTGGCGGTAGAGCAGCATCCCGTCCTCCTTCCAAAGGTCGAAATGGCCGAGCCAGAGCTGCTCGTTGACGAGCGCGAGGAGCCGATAGACCTCGCTGAGCCTGGCCTTGGTGACCTTGAAGTCGAAGGCGCAAGCAAGATGCAGCGCCTCCAGATCGTCCCGCCAAGTCAACGAGATATGGTAATCGCACCACGCGCCGCCAACCGAGAGCGTGAGCTCGTCGGGGTTGCTTCGTTCGAACGTCCAATCGTGGATCGTCGCAATATGTTCGACCATGTCCACCGGATTGGAGAAATGGTCGTAGTTCACCTGTGTGGTAGACATGCGTGTCCTCTGTTGGCCTCAGCAGAGTTCCGCGCACGCAACACGCCGCCGCGAATCAGCTTGATGAATCAGTTATATATTGGAGTTTGTGCGTGCACCAACGGGGCGTCTGGCCGGCAGAGTTGAATGCTGTGGACCACCTAAAGATAGTTGTGGATGACGCGCCGACCCTCTAGCGCTGGTGGGAGGCGATTCGCGCCCGCTCCGGGGCGCGGCGCGCGAGCCGCACTGTCAAGCGCCGCGTTTCAACCGCTTGCGGCGCAGAGGGCGCGGCGGCGCGACATTCTCCCCGGCCAGCTCGATGACCAGGGCTTCGAGCTCGGCGATGCGCTCCTTCAGCCGGTCGTTCTCCTCCCGCGCCTTCTGCGCCATGGCCTTGACCGCCTCGAACTCCTCACGCTGCACGATATCGAGATCGCGCAAGACCCGCTCGGCCTGGGTGCGGACGGCGCCCTCGACCTCCTTGCGCACGCCCTGGGCGGCGCCGGCGGCGTCGGTGATGAGCTTGCCGAGCTCGTCGAAGAAGCGGCCGGTGGTCTGCGTCATCGTTCAGTAAATCCTTCTGATCGCGAGGGAATAGGGGCGCCTGCCCCAACTATGGGGCCCGCGCGCGCCGCATTCAAGCCGCGCCCGAGCGCGCGGCCAAGGGGCGCCTTGACAGCCGACGCACCCCCGGCCGAGGGTCGCGCCGCCGACCCCGAGCGAAAGGCCCCTTGAAGCCATGGACCTCCTCGTCATCCCCTACCCCATCATCGATCCCGTGGCGCTCGAGCTCGGGCCGATCACCATCCGCTGGTACGGCCTCGCCTATATGGCGGGCATCCTGCTCGGCTGGCTCTATGGGCGCTACCTCGTCTCGCGGCCCGCTTTGTGGGACGGCAAGCCCGCCTTCACCGTCAGCCAAGCCGACGACTTTCTGCTCTGGATCACGGTCGGCATCGTCGTCGGCGGCCGGCTCGGCTTCGTGCTCTTCTATGAGCCCTCTTATTTCTGGCAGCACCCGTTGGAGATCCCCGCGGTGTGGAACGGCGGCATGTCCTTCCATGGCGGACTGCTCGGCGTCGTGCTCGCGGTCTATTTCTTCGCCCGCGCCAAGGGCATCAACCCGCTGTCGCTCGGCGACGTCGCCTCGGCCGCCACGCCCTTCGGCCTGTTCTTCGGGCGCATCGCCAATTTCATCAATGCCGAGGTGGTGGGACGGCCGAGCGACGTGCCCTGGGCCATGGTGTTCCCCGGGGCGGGCGACGCCCCGCGTCACCCGAGCCAGCTCTATGAGGCGGCGCTCGAAGGCATCGTGCTCTTCACCATCCTCCGCATCGCCACGCACAGATTTAAGGCGCTGACCCGGCCCGGCACGGTGTTCGGCCTCTTCCTCATCTTCTACGGCATCTTCCGCAGCCTGCTCGAGCTCGTGCGCGAGCCGCATCCGGGCCATCCCATGGATGTCGATGGGCTGACGCCGGGCATCGTCTATTCCCTGCCCATGATCCTGATCGGGCTGTGGCTCATCTGGCGCGCGCGGCGCAAAGCCGCTCTCGCCTGATGGGCGCGCAAACCCGCAAGCAGACGGCCGACACGCAGAGTCTTGCGGCGCGATTGGCGGCGCGCATCCGCGCGCACGGACCGTTGAGCGTCGCCGACTATATGCAGGCCTGCCTCACCGATGCGCGCGAAGGCGTCTACGCCGCGCGCCAGCCGATCGGCGCCGCGGGCGATTTCATCACCGCGCCGGAGATCAGCCAGATCTTCGGCGAGCTGCTCGGGCTTTGGTGCGTCGCCATCTGGCAATCCATGGGCGAGCCTCCCGCCATCACCGTGGCCGAGCTCGGACCGGGCCGCGGCACGCTCATGGCCGATGCGCTCCGCGCCTGGCGCAGCGTGCCGCCCTTCCTCGCCTCGGTGTCGGTCGCGCTCGTTGAGTCGAGTCCCGATCCTGCGCGAGGCGCAACGGAAGACGCTGCATGCCTCAACGGTGCCGCTCCATTGGCATGCCGATCTCGACGCGCTGCCTTCGGGCCCGCTGATCGTCCTCGCCAATGAGTTCCTCGACGCCCTTCCCATCCATCAATATGTCCGCCGCGACAGCCTATGGCACGAGCGTGTCGTGAGCCTCGACGCCGACACGCGCTTCGTCTTCGCCGAGGGTGACGCCGTCGACCATCACGGCCTGCCGCTCGACGCCCCCGACGGCGCCATCTTCGAGACGCGCCCCGCGGCAACGACGCTCCTCGCCACGCTTGGCGCACGCGCCGCCGCCGCGCCGCTCGCGGCCCTGTTCATCGATTACGGCCATGAGGAGACGGGCTCAGGCGACACCTTGCAGGCCGTCGCCGCACACAATTATGCCGATCCGCTCGCAGCCCCGGGACAGGCCGACCTCTCCGCCCATGTCGACTTCGCCGCGCTCAAGCGTGACGCGGTGCGTTTCGGGCTCCGCTCCTACGGCCCGATGCCGCAAGGCGAGTTCCTGTTGCGGCTCGGCCTCGCCACCCGCCGCGACCGCCTGCTTGCCGGAGCCGCGCCCGCGCAACGCGCCGCCATCGCCTCAGCCGCCGCGCGGCTCGTCGATCCAAGGCAAATGGGCATGCTGTTCAAGGTGCTCGCGCTGACGAGCGCCGGGCTGCCCGCGCCGCCGCCCTTTCCTGCCAGTATTTGACTGCCATCGTCCGCCGGGTGATTCTAATCGCGGCCATGCTTCAAGCCCCGAACCTTGCCGCCCTCGACGGGCTGCGCCACGGCTTCTTCACCCGCCAGGGCGGCGTGTCGGGCGGCCTCTATGCCTCCCTCAATTGCGGGCTCGGCTCGCGCGACAATGCCGCCGACGTGAAGGAGAACCGCGCGCGCGTTGCCGAGGCCTTGGGCACGGCACCGGACCGGCTGCTCACGCTCTTCCAGTCGCACAGCGCGAAGGCGACCGTCGCCAAAGCCCCCTGGGATGTGGAGCGCGCGCCCGAGGCCGATGCCGTGGTCACCGCCACGCCGGGCCTTGCCATCGGCGTGCTCACCGCCGATTGCGCTCCCGTCCTCTTCTGCGATCGCCACGCGCGCGTTATCGGTGCCGCCCATGCCGGCTGGCGCGGCGCGTTGTCGGGCATCCTCGATGCGACCGTGGAAGCCATGGAGCAGCTCGGCGCCAAGCGCGAACGCATCGTCGCCGCCATCGGCCCCGCGATCTCGCAAAAGGCCTATGAGGTGGGCGCCGACTATCGCGACCGTTTCCTCGCCGAGGAGCCGGACAGCGCCCCCTTCTTCGCCGATGACGAGAGCTCCGGCGAGCCTCATTTCGACCTTCCGGGCTACGTCGCCGAGCGCCTGGCGCGGACCGGCATCGGCACCATCGCCGATCTCGGTTTTTGCACCTATTGCGACGAAACGCGCCTCTTCAGCTACCGCCGGTCGCAACATCATGGCGAGCCTGATTACGGCCGCCAAATTTCGGCCATCCTGCTCACCTGATCGTCATTCACCATAGCCTGCCGAGGGATGCCCCGCGGCCATGCTTATCCTGGACGCGGGCAGAAAGAGGCAGGTAATCTGTTGTCGGGAAGAGTGTTGTGAGCCCCCATCGCGCGGGCAAGACCGCCGCGCGGGGTGCATTGCGGCCAACGAGGGAGTGTTTTGTTGGGCGCGAACCCACGACGCCTGCGCTGCCGGCTTAGGCGCATAGCAGCCATGGCGTTCGCCGCCATGGCGGTCGCCAGTCTTTGTGCCTGCGGCGGCGGGTCGGGAGGACCAACCGGCGGCATCTTCAGCGGCGGCAGCATTTTTTCGACCTCGACGCGCATGGCGCTCGCCCCCATCGTCGGGGCGCCCGCCAACATCGCCGACCAGCTGACCCCAGCCCTGGTTGCGGCCGGCAAGGAGCGCAGGATCGTCCTGACCCCCGGCACGGGCCCGCCGACTACACTCTGCGCGGCTATCTCGTGGCGTCGGCGGAGAAGAAGGGCGCAAAAATCTCCTATATCTGGGACGTGACCGACGCCAAGGGCCAGCGCGTCGGGCGGGTGTCCGGTGACGAAACCGTCCCCAACCGGACGGGCAGCGATCCTTGGAGCGGCGTCGACAGCACCGTGCTCCGCAACATCGCTAACAAGACCGCCTCCCAAGTCGCCGCGAGCCTGCCGCATGGCGGCGGCGGAGGCGGCGCGCCCACGACCGTATCGTCCGGGCCCGCACCGAGCGCCGCCCCTTCCGCACCGCCCACCTCCTCTGCTGCCGTAGCCTCGACCAACCCCCGCGAGATGACCGTGATGGTTACGCCCGTCGCCGGGGCACCGGGCGACGGCGAGAAATCGCTCACCGCGGCGCTGAAGAAGCGCCTTTCCGCCAGCGGGGTGAAGGTCGCCAGCGGCCCTGACCGCAGCGCCCACACGGTTAAGGGAACCATCACCCTCGCCGACCTCACCGGCGGCAAGCAAAGCGTCCGGATCGATTGGCTGGTAACGGCCCCGGGCGGCAAACGGCTCGGCACCATCGTCGAGAAGAGTACGATCCCCAAAGGATCGCTCAACGGGCCCTGGGGCGCCATCGCCGACGCGGCGGCCGCGAAGGCCGCCACCGACATCATCAACCTTCTTTCCCACCCGAGCGGATAGCCGCAGGCGCGGCCTATCGCATCGCGGTTGAGTTTACAGCGCCCATGACCGCTTGTTACAAGCGCTGCGGGATTGCGCGCCCAAGCGCCATTGGGCGAGAGGCGCAAACCCACGAGGAGCGCTCCGCATGAAATTGGTTGCCGGCAATAGCAACCGTCCTCTCGCCGAGGCGATCGCCACCTACCTCAAGACCCCGCTCTCCAAATGCATCGTCCGCCGCTTTGCGGACATGGAGATTTTCGTCGAGGTGCAGGAGAACGTGCGCGGCGAGGACGTGTTCGTCATCCAATCGACCTCGGCGCCCGCCAACGACCATTTGATGGAGCTGCTCATCCTCATCGATGCGCTGCGCCGGGCGTCGGCGCGCCGCATCACCGCCGTCATCCCCTATTTCGGCTATGCGCGTCAGGACCGCAAACCGGGCCCCCGCACGCCCATCTCCGCCAAGCTCGTCGCCAATATGATCGCGCGCGCCGGCGTCGACCGCGTGCTGACGCTCGATCTCCATGCCGGGCAGATTCAGGGCTTCTTCGACATCCCCACCGACAATCTGTTCGCCGCGCCGGTGATGGTGCAGGACATCCGCCAGGTAGTTCGACGCCAACAATCTGATGGTGGTCTCGCCCGACGTGGGCGGCGTGGTGCGCGCGCGCGGGCTCGCCAAGCGCATCGATGCGCCGCTCGCCATCGTCGACAAGCGCCGCGAGCGGCCGGGCGATTCCGAAGTCATGAACGTCATCGGCGACGTGAAGGGACGCACCTGCGTGCTGGTGGACGACATCGTCGATTCCGGCGGCACGCTGGTGAACGCCGCCGAGGCCCTGCTCGACCACGGCGCCACGGTGGTCGCGGGCTACATCACCCATGGCGTGCTGTCGGGCGGCGCGGTGGCGCGCATCATGGCCTCGCGGCTGAAGGAGCTCGTCATCACCGACTCGATCCTGCCGAGCGAAGCGGTGAAGAACGCCCACAACATCCGCGTGCTGCCGATCGCGCAGCTCTTGGGCGAGGCCATCGCCCGCACCGCCGAGGAGAAATCGGTATCGAGCCTGTTCTACTGATCAGGCGCCTCGCGCCGTCAGTGATGGCCCTCATATTTGAACGAGACTTTGAGCTTGGTCCGGTAGGCTTCGACCTTGCCGTCGGTGATGACGAGGTCCTGATCGATCACCTCGGCCACGCGCAGGTCGCGCACGCTTTCCGCCACACGCTCGACCGCGCTCTTGGCCGCCTCGTCCCAGGATTTCGGGCTCGTGCCAATCACCTCGATGACTTTGTAGGTACTCTGCGGCATGGATGGTTCTCCTTCCGGACTGTTCGCAGCTGCGCATATCCCCTTCGCTGCGTTGTGACTCCAGCTTACGACGGACGGGGTCACCTGTCTGTGGCTCCGGTCGGTCTTGCCGCAAATCGCTCGATCTTGTCGTTTAATTCGACCGTCCCGCCACCAAATCGCCTCTGAGGCGTTAGAGTCCTGCCGGATCGCAAGTCGCGATCGTCTTCACCCTTTTCGCCAACCAGGAGAGCCTGACCATGCACGTCAATTTGGAGAATGCCGAGAAAGCCATCGAGGCCGCCCGCAAGAAGGCGCTCAGCCTGAAGACGCAGATGTGCATCGCCGTGGTCGATTCCGGCGCCAACCTCAAAGCCTTCATGCGCATGGACGACGCCTGGGTCGGCTCGATCGACATCGCCATCAAGAAGGCGAAGACCGCCTGCTTCTTCGGCATGGCGACGGAAAAGCTCGGCAAGCTGTCGCAGCCGGGCAAGCCGCTTTACGGCATCGAGCATTCCAATGATGGGCTGATCACCTTCCCCGGCGGCGTGCCCATCGTGGACGAGGACGGCGTGCTTGATGGGCGCGATCGGCGTCAGCGGCAGCGTGGTGGAGAACGACCACGCCGTGGCCGAGGCCGGCGTCAGGGTGTTGGGCGTGACCGAGCTGCCCGAGCATCCCTGGCGGACTTAAAGCCTAAGCCTAGGGCTTGAGGGATAAGCCAAATCGCGGCGCAGGCCCGCCCCGCGCGCAGGGGGCCCGCTATCGCCAAGGCGTGAGTTGACCGCAATCGCGGTCGTTCTTACGGTCCTGCCCGCGCCATGAGCAACCCAACTTGGCTGGAAGTCGAACGCGGAAAGAGCGAGAACCGGGCTCGAGCCAGCCTGGGGACGAATCCGCGCATCGTCGTGGCGGGCGCCGGTAGCGTCGGCTGTTATGTCGGCGGCTGCCTCGCTCTTGCCGGGCGCGACGTCACGCTGCTCTTGCGCGAGCCTCTTGCCATGGCCCTCTCCCATCATGGTCTGCGTATCGCCGATCTCGACGGCAGCGAGCGGCTGCTCGATGCCTCCCGCCTCAAGCTTGCGACGGAAGCAGGTGCGGCCTTGCGCGCCGCCGAGCTGATCCTCGTCACCGTGAAGAGCGGCGACACGGCGGCGCTCGCGCGCGAGATCGGTGAATTTGCCCCAAGCAACGCGGTCGTCGTCAGCCTACAGAACGGCGTCGACAATGCCGAGACGCTGTGCGCGACCTTGCATGGCGCCCATCCCGTCATCGCCGGCATGGTTCCGTTCAACGTTGTGCAGACGCGCAAAGAGGGTGAGCCGCCGCGCTTCCTGCGCGCGACCAACGGCACCATCAGGATCGCCGCGGGCTATCCCGGCCTGCGCGAGGCGCTCGATGTGAATGGCGCGCCCGTCGCCGAGCACAAGGACATGACGGGCGTGCTATGGGGCAAGCTCGTCATCAATCTCAACAACGCGCTCAACGGCCTGTCGGGCCTCCCCCTCGGCGCCGAGCTTGCCGACCGCAATTGGCGCCTGCTGCTCGCGCGGCAGATGGACGAGGCCTTGGCCGTGCTCGCGGCGGCCGGCATTCGCCCCGCGCGCATCGAGCGCATGCATCCCCGACTGATGCCGGCCCTATTGCGCTTGCCCGACTGGCTTTACCGCCTCCTCGGCCGCGGGCTGGTCACCTTTCACCCCGAGGCGCGCTCCTCCATGGCGGATGATCTCGAGGCGCGCCACCCGACGGAGATCGACCATCTTCAGGGCGCCGTGCTTGCGCTCGCCAAGACCATGGGGCGCAAGGCCCCGCTCAATGCCCGCGTGGCCGAGCTCGTCAAGCAAGCCGAGCGCGAGGGGCGCGGCTCGCCCAGGCTCTCGCCCGCGGCCGTGGCGGGGCGGAACTAGGCCGGTTCGGGCCGCGAACCGCGCCCAATCGCACGATTGTCAGACCCGCGCTTCTCGGGCTATAAGCCCTTCCAATCCAACCCGCGAGCCGCCTGCAAGCGCCGCGTTTAACCTTATGGGGCCGCTTCACGGCCCTTCATCATTTTGAGCTTCGGAGGCAGTCATGGCTGAGGCGATGGAACTCAAGGCCTGGGCGCGGTCGCGCACCGGCAAAGGGGGCGCGCGTTCGCTCCGCCGCGACGGGCGCATTCCCGGCATTCTCTATGGCGCCAAGGAGGCCCCGCAGACCATCGCCGTCGATTATCGCGCGATCACCCAGCAGCTGCTGACCGGCCATTTTCAAAGCACCGTGTTCACCCTCGACGTGGACGGCACCAAGACGCGCGTCATCCCGCGCGACGTGCAGCTCGACCCCGTGCGCGACTTCCCCATCCATGTCGACTTCATGCGCGTGGGCAAGGACGCGCTCGTCACCGTGGCCGTGCCGGTGCATTTCATCAACGAGGCGGCCTCCCCCGGCTTGAAGCGCGGCGGCATCTTGAACGCCGTGCGCCACGACATCGAGGTGCGCTGCCCGGTCGATGCCATCCCCGACCATTTCGACGTCGACCTGACCGGGCTCGAGATCGGCGATGCCGTGCACATCTCCGCCGTGAAGCTGCCGCAAGGGGTGAGGCCCACCATCACCGACCGCGACTTCACCGTGGTGACCATCGTCGGCCGCGCCGCTGAAGAGGCCGCCCCTGTCGCCGCCGCCGCTGTCGCCGCCGAGCCGGGTGCCGAGGCTGCCGCCGCTCCGGCCGAGGGCGCCGAGCCGGGCAAGGAAAAAGAGAAAGAGAAGGGCGAGAAGGGCGAGAAGAAGGAAGGTAAGAAGAAGGATTAGTCCTTGGCTCCTCGCCCGGCCGCACGCGCGAGCATATCGCGGCCCCGCCCGCTTCTTCAGGATCACGCCATGAAGCTCTTTGTCGGCCTCGGCAATCCGGGAGCGGAGCACGCCCTCAACCGGCACAATGTGGGTTTCATGGCGGTGGACGCGATTGCCGCCGCTCACGACTTCCCCGCTTGGCGCAAGCGCTTCCAGGGCGCCGTGGCCGAAGGACGCCTTGGCCGCGCGCCCGTGCTGCTGTTGAAGCCCGCGACCTTCATGAACGAATCCGGCCGCGCCGTGGGCGAAGCGCTCCGCTTCTACAAGCTCAAGCTCGACGATGTGATCGTATTCCATGACGAGCTCGATCTCGCACCGGGCAAGGTGCGGGTGAAGATTGGCGGCGGCGTCGCCGGTCATAACGGGCTGCGCTCCATCACCGCCCATATCGGCAACGACTATGTGCGCGTGCGCATCGGCATCGGCCATCCCGGCTCCAAGGAGCTCGTGACGCGCTACGTGCTGCACGACTTCGCCAAGGCGGAATATGCCTGGCTCGAGCCGCTGCTCGGCGCCATCGCCGACGACGCCCATTTTCTTGCCGAAGGCGCCAACGACAAGTTCCAGTCGCGCGTGGCGCATGCGATGCAGACCGACGGCGCCGAAGAGGAGCGCCCCGCAAGCGCGCCCCGTAAGCGCGAGGGCAAGGCCTCCGCCAAAGCCGAAACGCCGGCGAAGGACTACCGGGCTCGGCGGCAAATTGCGCCGCTTCTTCGGCGCATGATGGTCGGCTAGCATGGGCTTCAAATGCGGCATCGTCGGACTGCCCAATGTGGGCAAGTCCACCCTCTTCAACGCGCTGACCGAGACGGCGGCCGCGGCGGCAGCCAACTATCCCTTCTGCACCATCGAGCCCAATATCGGCGAGGTGCCGGTGCCCGACCCGCGGCTCGACGCGCTCGCCCACATCGCCAAATCCGCCGAGGTGATCCCCACCCGCCTCACCTTCGTCGACATCGCCGGGCTCGTGCGCGGCGCCTCGAAGGGCGAAGGCCTCGGCAACCAGTTCCTCGCCGTCATCCGCGAGGTGGACGCCATCGCCTATGTGCTGCGCTGCTTCGAGGACAGCGACATCATCCATGTCGAGGGCAAGGTCGATCCCAATCGCCGACGCCGACACCATCGAGACCGAGCTGATGCTCGCCGATCTCGACAGCCTCGAGCGGCGCATCCCCACGCTCGAGCGGCGCGTGCGCGGCCAAGACAAGGAAGCCAAGAAGGCGATGGAGCTCATCGAGCAAGCGCTCACGCTGCTCCGCGAAGGCAAGCCCGCGCGCCTCGCGCAAGTGTCGGACGAGGACCGCGCCGCCTTCAAGGCGCTCAATCTCTTGACCGCTAAACCGGTCCTCTACGTCGCCAATGTCGACGAGGCCTCCGCCGCCACCGGCAACGCCTTCTCGAAATTGGTGGAGGCGCGCGCGCAAGCCGAAGGCGCGGGCTGCGTCATCATCTCCGCCAAGATCGAGGCGGAGCTCGCCGAGCTCGCGCCGGAGGAGCGGGCGACCTATCTCGCCGAGCTCGGCCTGAAGGAGCCGGGTCTGAACCGCCTCATCCGCGAGGGCTACAAGCTGCTCGGCCTCGTCACCTATTTCACCGCCGGGCCCAAGGAGACGCGCGCCTGGACCGTGCCGGACGGCACGCGCGCGCCCCAGGCCGCGGGCGTCATCCACACCGATTTCGAGAAGGGCTTTATCCGCGCCGAGACCATTCCCTATGCCGACTATGTGGCGCTCGGCGGCGAGGCCGGCGCCCGCGACGCGGGCAAGCTCCGCCTCGAAGGCAAGGATTACGTCGTGCGCGACGGCGACGTGCTCCACTTTCAGGTTTGCGACGTGAGGCAGCAGTACCAAAGCCACTGAGAATAGGGCGCCTTCGGAGCTTTTGCCAGGTTCAAGCGCCTCGGGAATCCGCGAGCTTCCAGCTCCGGATTGCTTCAAACGCTGCGATTGCGCCCTGTCGATGAGGCGCCGTTGGTCCTCATGGTGACGGTCTTCATCGGCATCCAGGCATAGTCCGGCATGAGCCTTCGACGCGACGACCTCCAGTAGCTCCACTTCTGGCCCGAATAGGAACTCGACGCGACTCTACGGCCCGCGAGAAGTCGAAGCTAGCTTGGGCTGAGACACTGCTCCTGCTCCACGACGAGCACTCGGCCGAGCACGTAAGCTCGATGGCTTCGCATACAGCATCTGTGCCATCCGCTTCTCGAATAGATCGAGCGCCGCGCATGTGCGTGCTCTCCAGGCCGATGACCGAGATGGAGCAAACAGCGCGAGCGCGGGCGTGCTCAGTCGCCTGGAGATATTGGACCCACACGGGCAATTCGGCTGGTTGCCATTTCCAGCCCCCTCCGCTCGCTTTAGCGAAACAGCGCGAGCACGCCAGTTCGATGGCAGCCACCGCCGCGAAAACGTAGAGTCTCCAGACCAGCGACGCTATACAGCTCGCCGCGCGATGAGCGCGGTCGGGCTCGGCGTCCAGACGCTCCCGCAAGATGCGTCTTGGCCTCACGGGCTTGGTAGCCACCCAAGTTGCCTATCTCAAGCCCGCGCTCGATTTCCGCCGTTGTCCACTCCGAGAGCGCTTTCGACTGGCATCGTCGTGACCTTTCCCGCTCATTCGGCGAAGCCGCCAATAACCGAGCCTATGCGCGGCCAGGGCATAAAGGGCGAGCGCAAGCACAAGCGTGACGGGTCGAAGCCAGCCTGGCGCCGAATCCGGCGAGCCAGTTGAAGTCGGGAGGGTTGCGCGCATCCCCGTATTTGACGGTGTCGTACTCAGAAATCGGTGCACCCCACCTGCTTGAGGCTTATATCTCGGTTGTCGATCGGGACGCAGGCCGTCGTATGGGTTTTGACCCTTCACAAATGCATCCCACGGAACACTCCAAGGTTGATTAGCGGTGCCCGCGTGGTCGTGCGCATACGACCAGCTGCTGATGCTTCGGTCAAGCCGTAATGGCCACATCGAGCGCCATGATCGCTGAGATGGAACCGCCAACGACGATACGATGGCGGCGAGGAAAAGCCGCGACGGCTAAAGCCACGGCTGACCTTGCGATGGCCCATGATTGTGCCCCTGCTGAGCGCCAAGCATAGCACGGTGGCTCCCTCCTAGGCTTGCACATCAGCCGCGGTGCTCGAACTTCGCTTCGACGGCTGCAGCGCTAAGCAGCCAATTGACGCGCCGCAGCTTGGCGCTGACCTGCCAACTCGCCTCCGAGACCTGCACCCGCTCGACTCCTCATCCGCTCGTGCGGAACAGGATAGGGGCAGGCGCAGGCGAGGATAATTGGCCGCGCCAGAACGGGTACCATGCCGGATACTGGAAGCGCTAGCCCGCGCGCTTGAGCGCTTCGGTCGCCGCCACCTGGCGCAGGAAATTCTCCACCGTGTGGCGGAGCTGCTCGGCCTGGCGCGACAGATCGCGCGACACCCCCAGCATCTGCGTGGCCGACTGGCTCGTCTCGTCCACGGCCTTGGTCACGCCCGGCATATGCGCCACCACGTCCTCGGTGCCGCGCGCGGCCTGGCGCACGCTGTGGGAGATCTCCGAGGTCGCCGCCGATTGCTGCTGCACGGCGCCCGCGATCTCCTGGGTGTGCTTGTTGACCTCGCCCATGGTGACGACGATCGACTGCATGGCCTCCACCGCGCCGTGGGTCGAGTTCTGAATGGCGGCGATCTGCTGCTTGATCTCCTCGGTGGCCTTGGCGGTTTGGTCGGCCAAGGTCTTCACCTCGCTCGCCACCACGGCGAAGCCGCGCCCCGCCTCGCCCGCGCGCGCCGCCTCGATGGTGGCGTTGAGCGCGAGCAGATTGGTCTGCGCCGCCACTTCTTGGATGAGGCTCACCACGTCGCCGATGCGCTGCGCGGCGGTGGCCAGGCCCTCCACCTTGGCGTTGGCGGAGCGCGCATTCTCGGTGACCTGGCTGACGATGCGGCTCGCGGTGGACACCCGCCCGCCGATCTCGCCCACGGAGACGGCAAGCTCCTCGGCGGTGGCGGCCACGGTCTGCACATTGGCCGATGCCTCGTCCGAGGCCGAGGCCACGACGCACGACGCGCTCATTGGTATCGCTCGCCACCGTCGACAGCGCCCGCGCCGTCTCGTCCATGGTCCGCGCGCTGTCGGCAAAGGCGCTGAGGATGCCGGCGATCGAGCCGCGGAACTGGTGGATCAGCTCCTCGGTGCGCTGCTGCGAGGCGAGCCGCCCCTGCACTTGGCTGTCCTGCTCGCTCTTGTGGCTCTCGCTCCAGCGGATGGCGTCGGCCTGGAAGCTCTTCAGCGCCCTGGCGAGCCCACCCACCTCGTCCGTGCGCGCGACGTAAGGAACGCTGCCGTCCATGTCCCATTTGATGAAGCGCAGGATCACGCCTTCGAGATCGCTCATGGCCCGCGCCAGCGTGCCGCCATAGACATAGCCATAGCCGCCGGCGATCAGCGCCGATAGGAACGCCGCGACCAGCGCCGCCCCCGCCATGCTCGCCATGCTCGCCGCGAGTGCGAAGGACAGCACGACGCCCACAAGCGCAGCAGCGATAAAGGCAAGGGTGATTTTCAGGCGCAGGGTCATGCTGGTCCCTCTGGCGGGCATAGGCCGCGAGCGAAATTCGAGCCGGCGCGCGCCCGCTTCCCAGGGAAGCGAATCCCGCGCGCTCAACTCGAAGCGCCAGCCTCGCGCCTTGTGGTTAAAACTCCCTTAGGAAGGGCCGCCCCTCGCCACCCGAGCCCGATCAATTTCCGTAACTTGCCGGCCCGCGCGGCCATGTCACCGCAAGGCGGCCAGCGCCTGAGCCTTAGCGCAGCGCGGCGGCGATATTGCCCCCGTCCACGGTCTCCACATGGCCCGTGGTCTTGCGCGCAAGCGCGAGCGCCACGAAAGCCTGCGCCACGTCCTCGGCCAGGACCTCGGCATGCAGCAGGTTGCCGCTCATATACTCCTCCTCCGACACCCCGCGCGCCTTCGCCCGCGCGGCGATCATGGCCGAGGTGAGCAGCCCGCTCCTGATGCGGTCGGCATTGACGCCGTTGGAGCGGATGCCGTCTTGGCCGTAATCGAGCGCATATTGGCGCATGAGCAGCATGGCCGCCGCCTTGGGCAGGCCATAGGGACCGAAATTGGCGCCCGGATTGACCGCCTGCTTCGACAGGTTGAACAGCAGCACGCCGCCCGTGCCTTGCTTGAGCATGATGCGCACCGCCTCCTGCGCCACCGTCTGATGGGCGAAGAAATTGAGCTCGAAGCTCTTGCGCAAGATTTCGTCGGACACCTCGCCGATGCGGCCCTGCCACGCCGCGCCCGCATTGGACACGACGATATCGACGCCGCCGAATTTCTCCGCCACCGCCGCGAAGGCCGCCTTCACCTGCTCGGGCTTGGTGACGTCGCAAGCGAGCCCCAGCCCCTTGACCTCGCCGCCGACTTTCGTAGCGAGCGCGCCGTCGATATCGACCACCGCCACCGCCGCGCCTTGAGCCGCGAGCGCGCGCGCCGTCGCCGCCCCGATGGCGCCGGCGCCGGTGACCAAGCGCCACCTGCCCGGTGAGCGGCTTCGCCACCGCGCCCTTCAGCTTCGCCTGTTCGAGGCTCCAATATTCCAGCGCGAACAAATCGCGCTCGGGCAGCGGCTCGTAGCTTCCGATGGCCTCGGCGTCGGTGACCACGCGCACGGTGTTCTCGGCGAGATCGGCGGCCATGGCGGCATCCTTCGCCGTGCGCCCGAGGCCGAACAGCCCGACGCCCGGCACGAGCACCACGCGAGGGCTGGAATCGAGCTTGGTCTTGTCGCCGCCGGACGCCGCATTCTCCCGCGCGAAATAAGCATCGTAGCGCGCAGCGAATTCCGCCACCGCCTCACGCACCGCATCGGCGAAGGCGTCGAGCTTGCCCGGCTCCGGCGGAGGCACCACGAGCGGCGTGTTCTTGGTGCGGATGATGTGGTCGGGCGTCACCACGCCGCGCTGGCTGTAGGAGGCAAGCTCCGCCCCGTTCACATAGCTGAGGATCTCCGGCCCGGTGCGGAAGGTGGCGATGAAGCGGATGGGCTCCTTGCCCTTTTCTGTGAGCGCGGCCGCGCCGCGCAGGATGGGCGCGATCTCGGCGGCGGAGGCTAGCGTCTGCGGCAGCTTGGCGGCGGGAAACACGATCGGGCCGCCCCTGGCGCAGACGGCTCTCGGCGAGCGACACCATCTCGATCATGCGCTCATAGGCCTCGCGCGCGGAGGCGCCGAAGGTGAAGATGCCGTGCTTGTGCAGGATCAGCCCCTCGACTTGCGGACTCCGCTCGAAGACTTCCGCCGCCGCCTTGGCCAGCCCGAAGCCCGGCGCGATGTAAGGAACGATCGCCATGCGCCCGTCATAGACCTCGCGCCGCCAGCGCCTCGCCGTCCGGCTGATCCACCAGCGACAGCACGGCGGCGGCGTGGGTATGGTCGATGAATTTGTGCGGCAGGAAGGCGTGCAGCAGCGTCTCGACCGACGGGTTGGGCGCGGTGGAATCGAGCAGATTGAGGCGCTGCACATTGACCATGGCCTCGTCGCTCAAAGCCGCGAGCGCGCGCAAAGCGCGCAACGGCTCGAGCTTCACCGCCGGCAGACCGGCGGGCTCGATATCGGCCATGTCCCAGCCCGAACCCTTGACGCAGATGACCTCGTGCTCCGCCCCGAGATCGTCGCGTGGCCCGCGTCTTCACCGAGGTGTTGCCGCCCCCATGCAGCACGAGCAGCGGATCGCGCCCGAGCAAGCGGGTGGTATAGACGCGGAGCGCCACATCCTCGGACACGCCCTTTTTGGCGTAGCTGGCGACGGCCTCGGCCGCGGCTTTGTCGTTCCATTGGCTTTGCATGGCGGGCGTTCTGGCAAGTTTCCGTCCGCCATCGCAAGCGCCGCTTCCGCCGCGCGCCCTTCAGAAAATGAGGCGCAAGCCGGCGCTTCCGCCTTGCACGCTCGCGCCGTCGCCCGCCAGGCCCTCATAGCGCACGAACATGATCGAGGGACGGCATGGCGAGCGTCATGCCGAGCCCGAATACAGCCGCGTCCCGCGGTGCCGCCGCGCCCACGACGGTGAAGGACGCCCCGCTCGGCGTGCCGTCGAAGACGGCGGTGGCGGCGCGCTCGGTGTCGCCGAACTCATGCGCCCAACCGAGCCGGCCGTTGAGCCGCAGCGGCGCGGCGAGCCCCACGGGCAGCAGATAGGCGATCTCCGCCCCGAGCACGCCATAGGCCGAGCCCGTGGTGTTGTCGTCGAAATTGAGATCGACGGCGCCCGCGCCGGTCTCCTTGAACGCGTGCTGTCCGATCACGATCCCTTGCATCGCCGCGAAGGGCGTGACGTCGCTGCGCGCGCCGAGCGGGAGCCGATAACCGGTCTCGACCTGGGACAGGAACGCAGGGCCGCCGGGATTGCCCTCGGCCCTGCGGAACTGGCCGGGGAAGTTGATGGTGCGGTCGACCGTGGCATTGTTATAGGCGCCGCCGAGCGCGCCTTCGACATACCACGGCCCCGGCGCATAGCGGGCATAGGGCATGAGCGCGAAAGTATTGGCGCTGCCCTCGCCCGAGATGCCGTTCGTGCTGAAGCCGGTATAGGCGTAGCCGAAGGCGATGCCGCCGGTGAGCGCGGGATCGAAGCGATGCTCGAACCCGCCGGCGAGGCCCCCGCTCGCCGCGTCGAGATCGTGGCTGTCGCCGCTGCCCGAGAGCCCACCGCTCGCGCCGAGCCCGGTCAGCCATTGCCGCACCGGAACGGTATCGTCGGGGCGGGTGCGGAGCTGCTCGCGCACCGCGCCGAGCAGGAGCTGGCCGGCGCCGATCGCGACCGAGGAGAAGTCGGCATAGACCTCGCCGTCGAGCTGTTGCAGCGCGGCGCGCAGCGGCTGGGGATCGCCGAAATTGAGCAGATCGAGGCTCTTATAGACGAGGTCCATGTCGGTGAAGGGCTCGGGGATACGGCCCCTTGTCGAGCGCCGCGGCCACCGCCCCGGCATTGCCGCCGCCCGCACGCGGCGCATAGAGAAGCGCAAAGGCGCCGATCGCCTGCTGGTTGATGTAGTCCTCGATCGGCAGGTAATTCACGCCCTGGCAGTTGGGACCCGTGGGGATGCCGGCCGCCTATTCCTGCGCCGTGCCCGCCGGTTCCGCCGAAGGCAGGGGCCCCGCCAATCCCACCAGCACACAGGCGCCGGCCGGCACCGTCACGATCGTGATCATCGTCGGCAGCGTGGGCAGCGCGAGCACGTCCTGGATCTGCGCCGGCGTCAGCCCGCGAATGGTGCTGGGGTCCGCCATGAACGGACCGGTTGGGCGAGCCTCGGCGAGCATTCGGGACAGTAAACCCGGACATATTGGGTGTACTCGCTCGTCACCACCATGGCGGCCGGCGCGCCGTCGACGAAGGGCGGCGTGCGGTCCGTGGCAAACGTAAGAGTTGGCCTCCGCGCCGGTGGTGATCTGCGGGCACCGATGCGGGGGGTCGCAACTGAGGTGAGCCGCGTGAACACCTCGCCGGTCAGGACCGTGCCCGGCGGCAAAGGAAGGGATTGCGCCCAAGCGTCGCCGGCGCCGCCCGCAAGCGCGACGGCGCCCGCCAGCACCAAGGCGGCGCTTCTTGAGTAGAGACCCCCGCGCATCCACGCCCCTCTTCCGCGCACGCCCGCGGATGAGCAGCCCCCAATGGGAACCACGCTTGCTTAAGGGTGCGCGCCCCGCTCCGGCCGTACAAGGACAATCCGCATGAGAACTCTTCCATCAACAAGCTTCACTTGCGCATACCGTTCCTCGTCGAGTCGCAATTCCACGCTCCTGACCCGTCCCCATACCTCCTCCTCGTCGGGGAGGTCCGCACGCACGCCTGAAGCGCGGCACGTCGGAGTACGCGGGTGCTCTCTGCGCCTTCACCTGCGCCACTTCTCCGGCGTCGCCGTGCAATGACGCGCGCGACCGCTCGCTGCCCCGATCAAGGGGAGGCGATGAAGCAGTGAAGAGAGCACGGCAAGCGCTCATCATCGCCGCGACGCGATGAAGCGCCCGGGCTTTGCTGAACTCGCCCCTCACCTGAGGGGGATGGCGCGCCGAAAGACGCAAACCTATGGTGTCCGCGATCCGTTGCCGGATCACGGCGGGCGCCTCTCGGCGCGCCATGAGCGGCGATTTGAGCGAACACCGGGCCGCGCTTTCGCCGTCAGTGCCCCGTTTCCCCGTACGGACGAAGGCGACAGGGGGTCGCGTTTGGATAGGCCAGACGGTCGTCAGCCAGCTCCTGGCAGGGCTTCGTAGTGAGCCCGGGCGGAGCCCCGGCGCCGCCCGAGTGCCTGGCGTGCGAACCAGACCCGCGGGCGCCGCACCCCGTCCCGCTCTGCATGACGCCTCATGAGCGCGCCCCTTAAGCGGACGAGGTGGCGGAAAGATAGCGTTGGTTTAAGCGGCGGGGATTAGTTTCGGAGAACGAACTTGTCATCGCCGGACTTGATCGGGCGTGTGTTCCCCCACTTTATCCTCTCGGATTTAAGGTTCTGGAACCCTTGCCTCTCAAGCGCTTCCCCGGCAGCCGGAACCATCGATTCCGGGACGCGTTAGCCCCTTAGGTGTCGGCGGAACACCCTCCTTGACGCCCCCGTCTAGAGGTTCCCCGGCATCGTTTTGGGAGGCTCAGTGCGAGTCCCGGAAGCCCGGCCGTAGCTCCTACGGTCGGGCTTCTTCTTGATCCAGCGCAAAGGCGGCGCGGCTCGCGCAGAGTACCGTAGCGTCAATCCCGGCAAGTTCGCGTCGGGGGCGAGCAGCGGTCCTGGCCGAATGATGCAGACACTCCGACCGGGACCGCTCTCATTGGCGCTCACGCCGCCGGCTTCGCCTGCTCCCCGGGTGAAGCGATGACGAACCCCTCACAGCAGGAGCGCGGCGGCGAGGCCTGAAGCAAGCGTCGCGGCGGTGGCGAAGAGCAGCGGGCGGCTCAGCACCCATCCGCCCACCACGATGGCGATGCCGCATTTCACTACCGTGTTGACCAGCGCGGCGATGACGATGGCGATCACCGCCATTTCGGCGCCGCCGCTCTTGGCCAATTCCGCCATGGAGAGCGTGATGGCGTCGACATCGCTCAGGCCGGCGATCGCCGCCACGGCATAGACGCCATCGGGCGGAAAATTCTGCTGCACGATCTTCACCGCGAGCAAGACCACGGCGAAGAAGGCGGCGAACTTCGCCGCCGCCGTCAGGCTGAACGGATTGGTGACGTGCAGATCCCCCTTGGTCGCGGTGCCGTCCGCCCCGCCCTTGCGGAAATAAAGCACCGCCGCGAAAGCCCCCACCACGAGCCCCATGACCAGAAAGGCACCAGCACCGTCGCGAGCAGCGCGCGGTTGACCACCGCCACCAGCACCAGGACGCGGGCGAACATCACCGCCCAGGCGATGAGGGTGCCGCAGGCGAGCGCGGTGGCGTTGTGCGGGTCGTCGCGGGCTTCGCGCGCGAAGGACAAAGTGACGGCCGTGGAGGAGACGAGCCCGCCGGCGAGCCCGGTAAGCGCCGCGCCCCGCCCCGGCCCGAGCCAGCGCGTCAGCGCGTAGCCCACGAGCGACAGGCTGGAAATGAGGATCACCAGCAGCCACAGCGAATAGGGGTTGAGCGCGCCCCAGGGGTCGATGGGGCGGTCGGGCAGAAGCGGGAGCGCGATGAAGGTGGCGATGAGCAGCCTGAAGCCGGCGAAGACGTCGTCCCAGCCGAGCTTGGCCACGAAGCCGTGCAGCGGCTCCTTATAGGCGAGCACGGCGGCGGTGACGACGCCGAGCCCGATGGCGAGCTCGCGATAGCCGAGCATGACCATGGCGCCGAGCAGGAACACGACGATGGCCGCGACCTCGGTGGTCAGCCCGCGATTGCCGTCTTCGCTTGCGCCGCCGGTGACGACGTAGCCGACGACGACGAAGGCGCCGACGATGAGCAAGGCCACGCCCAAGATCCAGGGCGATGATTGCGCGCGCGACAGCCAGCCCGCCGCCGCTCCCAACAAGGCAAGCAGGATGAAGGTGCGCAAGCCCGGCGATGTGGTCCGGCCTCCTCCTCGCTCTTGCGCTTCTCGCGCTCGATGCCGACGAGCGCGCCGAGCAGAATGGCGGTGGCGAAATCGCGCGGCGATACGCAGCAGCTCCTGTAGTCCATCCGACCGCCTCTCTGGGTCAGGCGCTAGCGCGTGGCGTGCTCCGGATAGAGCAGCCGCAACCCCTCGCGGGTGGCGGGCGTCACGCCGCGCTCGGTGATGAAGCCGGTGATGAGGCGCACCGGCGTCACGTCGAACCCGTAATTGGCGGCCTTGGTCCCCGCCGGCGCGATCTCGACGCTGGCGATGCCGCCATCGGCAAGCCTGCCGGTCATGAATTTGACCTCCTCGCCGCCCCGCTCCTCGATGGGGATGGCGCTGCCGTCCTCGAGCGTCCAATCGATGCTCGTGCCGGGCAGCGCCACGAAGAACGGCACGAGGTTGTCGCGCGCGGCGAGCGCCTTCAAATAGGTGCCGATCTTGTTGGCGACGTCGCCCTTGGCCGTGATGCGGTCGGTGCCGACGAGGCAGAGATCGACGTGCTCCGTGCTGCATCAGATGCCCGCCGGCATTGTCGGCGATCAGCGTGTGCGGCACCCCATGCGCGCCGAGCTCGAACGCCGTGAGCGAGGCGCCCTGATTGCGCGGCCGCGTCTCGTCCACCCACACATGCACGGCGATGCCCGCATCATGCGCCTGATAGATGGGGGCGAGCGCCGTGCCCCAATCGACGCATGCGAGCCAGCCCGCATTGCAATGGGTGAGGATGTTCACCGGGGCACCCTTCTTGTGCTCCGAATGCGCGCGGATCAGCCCGAGCCCGTGCTCGCCGATCCGGCGGTTGGTCTCCACGTCCTCATCGCAGATGGCGGCGGCGCGGGCATAGGCCGCCGCGACCCGCGCCTCGCGCGGCTGGTTGCGCACCGCGTTACGCATCTCGTCGAGCGCCCAGCGGAGATTGATGGCGGTGGGCGCGTGGCGGCGAGCGTCTCGCAGGCGCGGTCGAGCGCCTCGTCGGAGGCGTCCTCGCGCAGCGCAAGCGCGACGCCATAGGCGGCGGTCGCGCCGATCAGCGGCGCGCCGCGCACCTGCATGGAGGCGATGGCGCGGGCGGCGTCTTGCAGCGAGCGGAGCGGACCGTCTCGAGCGCGAAGGGCAGCTTGGTCTGGTCGATGATGGCGACGGTGGCGCCGTCGGGCTCGAGCCAGATGGTGCGATAGGGCTTGCCGTCGATATTCATGGCGGGAGGATCAGTCGCCCTCGAACGACATCAGCGTGTGGCATTCCACCCCGAGCTTGGCGAGCCGCGCCGAGCCGCCGAGATCGGGCAGGTCGATGACGAAGGCGGCGCCGACCACGTCGGCCTTGAGCTTGCGCAACAGCTTGACCGCCGCCTCCGCCGTGCCGCCGGTGGCGATGAGGTCGTCCACGAGCAGCACCGGCTCGTCGATCTTGATGGCGTCCTCGTGAATCTCGATGACGTCGATGCCGTATTCGAGCTCGTAATCCTGGCCGATGGCCTTGGCCGGCAGCTTGCCCTTCTTGCGGATGGGCACGAAGCTGCAATGCAGCCGGTCGGCGACGGCGCCGCCCAAGATGAAGCCGCGCGCCTCGATGCCGGCCACCGATTCGATCCGGCGATCGGTGAAGGGCTGCACCAGCTGCTCGATGCAGGCGCGAAAGCCGTTGGCGTGGCCGAGCAGCGTGGTGATGTCGCGGAACATGATGCCGCGCTTGGGGTAGTCCGGAATCGTGCGGACGAGGCCTTTGAGGTCCAGATCGGTCGTCACGTTCATGAGGCAAGACCTCCGCGAGGAGATGAGCGCGCGCGCTAGCGGCGGCTCCCGAGCCTATAGTCGAAGGCGGCGCGGCTGGCTAGCACCCGCTGCCGCTCGCCCGGTGCACGCGCTCGCCGCTAGGACTGCTTGAGCACGCGGCCCGCCACCGCGTCGAGCTTCTTGATCAGCTGCGGATCGCGCGCCTCGGGCGCGGTGATGATGGCGGTGTCGAGCGCGCGGTCCGAGCCGATGGGACAGGGCTCGTGCTCACGCGGGAAGTCGCGGGCGAGCCGCGCCACGAGACCCGCGGCCTTCGCGGCATTGGCCATCAGCACCTTGATGATGTCCTGCACCGTGACCGCGTCATGGTCCGGATGCCAGCAGTCGAAATCGGTGACCATGGCCACGGTCGCGTAGCAAAGCTCCGCCTCGCGCGCGAGCTTGGCCTCGGGCAGATTGGTCATGCCGATCACCGCATAGCCGAGCTCCTTGATAGGTGTTGCTCTCGGCGAGCGTGGAGAATTGCGGCCCCTCGATGCACACATAGGTGCCGGCCCGCGCGATGGGGATGCCTTCCGCTTCCGCCGCCTCGGCGAGATGCA
Organism: uncultured Alphaproteobacteria bacterium; assembly: GCA_963792045.1. GTDB lineage: Bacteria > Pseudomonadota > Alphaproteobacteria > Rhizobiales > Methyloligellaceae > Methyloceanibacter. The sequence continues at coordinate 45,118 of CAWBUT010000011.1, read as the reverse complement.
AGCGCAGCCGCGGGCAGACGGGATGGGCCATGGACACATGCGCCACGCAGCCCGTGCCGAAGAAGGAGCTCGCGCGCGCGAAGGTGCGGTCGACGAATTGATCGACCAGCACGAAGGTGCCGGGCGGCAGCTCCTCCTTGAACGAGCCGCAGGCCGACAGCGACACGAGGTCGGTGACGCCCGCCCGCTTCATCACGTCGATATTGGCGCGGTAATTGATGTCGGTGGGCGACAGCCGATGCCCCTTGTCGTGACGCGACATGAAGACGATGGGCAGCCCGGCGATCTCGCCGATGCGCAACGGCGCCGACGGCTCGCCCCAGGGGCTGCCGATGCGCTCCTCGCGCACCTTCTCCAAGCCCGGCAGATCGTAAAGCCCCGAGCCGCCGATGATGCCGAGCACTGCGCTTGGTCATGCCCCCTCCCCTCACACGTCATGCCACGCGCATATAGAACACCGACCAGTTCCAATGCGCCTGCTGCGCCGCCGATCGCTCGCGCCTCTTGGCTATCGCCGCTAACGGGCAATCGAGCACCCAGATGGGCCCTGCTCGCCGAGCCAAGCGGCACGCCGCGGCATCGAGCGCGAGGATCCAATCGGAGCCGTCGATGTCGTCCGCGTCGAGCCACGAAACATAGCCGTCGAGCGCCATGAAGCTCACCTTCGTGCGCGCGGCCCCCATGGCGGCAAGCACGTCCTTCAGCCGCGGGCCGGTGAAAGTGGCGGGCTTGGTCAGCGGCGCCGGCTGCGCCGTGACCGTTCCCTGCTTCAGGCTTTTGAGCATGGCGCGGTCGAAAGCGAAAGCGCGCTCGAATTTGACGTCGCGCTTGGCGAAGAGGCTGTCCTTGCCCGGTTGCAGCGGTCCGCGATTGGTCTTGGCGATGGCGCCGGAGATCGTGAGCACGACCATGTCGGCCGGCGCGCCGCCGGCATCGGCGGCAAGAGCAGGGGCGGTGGCAAGGCCGAGCAGGAGACCGAGCGCAAGCCTCAGCATCAATGCTTCTCGGCCGCGGCCTCGCGATGCAGCCGCGCCCATACGCTCCGCTTGGCGAGATACATGATCGCGGCGAAGACGACGAGGAAGATCATCACCCGCAAGCCGAGCTTATGCCGCTCCTCGAGCTTGGGCTCGGCCGCCCACATCAGATAGGCGGAAACGTCCCGCGCATAATTGTCGACCGTGGGCTTGGTGCCGTCGGTATAGGCGACGACGCCGTCGCTCAGGGGCGGCGGCATGGCGATCTGATGGCCGGGGAAGGCCTCGTTATATTGCATGCCCTGGGCGAGCTGGAAACCGGGCGGCGGCGCGCGAAAGCCGGTGAGCAGCGCGTGGATATAGTCCGGGCCGCCCTCCCGCGCCTTCGCTATGACCGACAGGTCGGGCGGCAGCGCGCCGTTATTGGCGGCGCGCGCGGCTTCCGGATTGGCGAAGGGCGAGCGGAACCGGTCCGAGGGCCGCGCCGGGCGCTTGAACATCTCGCCCTTGTCGTTCGGCCCGTCGGTCACCTCGTCCTGCGCCGCGAGCGTCTCGACGGCCGTGGCCGGGAATTCGGGTCCGCCCGGCTCGCCGAGATTGCGGTAGGAGAGCAGCCGCATCGAATGGCAGTTCGAGCACACCTCGCGATAGACCTTGTAGCCGCGCTGCAGCTGCGCCCGGTCATAAGTGCCGAACGGTCCGTTGAAAGACCAGTCCTGCGCGGGGATCTTCGGCTCGTCGGCGGCAAGGATCGCGCTCCCCGGCAGCACCAGGCCGATGACGATTGCCGCCGCGAAGGGAAGGCGCGCGGTGCCCATCGTCATAGCACCTGCTCCATGCGGCGGCGCTGCGGTGCGGGCGCGGGCTTGGGCTCGTCCCCGCCCAACACCGATTGGGTGATGCTGCCCGGCAGTGTCTTGGGCTTCTCGATGCGGCCCACCACCGGCATCACCACGAGAAAGAACAGAAAGTAATAGGCGGTGAAGATGCGCCCGAAGACGAGATAGATCCCGTCCGGCGGCTGCGAGCCCAGATAGCCGAGCGCGATGCAGGTGAGCACGAAGGCCCAGAAGAACCAGCGGTAGATCGGCCGGTAGCGCGTGGAGCGCACCTTGGAGGTATCGAGCCACGGCACGAAGAACAGCACGACGATGGCGCCCATCAGGCCCGCGACGCCGAGCAGCTTGTTCGGGATCGCGCGCAGGATGGCGTAGAAGGGCAGGAAGTACCATTCGGGCACGATATGCGGCGGCGTCTGCAGCGGGTTGGCCGGAATGTAATTGTCCGGATGGCCGAGCCAGTTCGGCACGTAGAACAGGATCAATGCGAACACGAGCACGAACAGCACGAGCGCGAAGCCGTCCTTGATCGTGTAATAGGGATGGAACGGGATCGTGTCCTTGGGCGACTTCACGTCGATGCCGGCCGGATTGTTGTTGCCGGGAATATGCAGCGCCCAGATATGCAAGCCGACCACGCCCGCGATCAGGAACGGGAACAGGTAGTGCAGCGAGTAGAGCCGGTTGAGCGTCGGCCCGCCGACCGAGAAGCCGCCCCAGATCCATTCCACCAAGCGCGTGCCGAGCCCGGGGATCACCGCGTCGAGCGAGGAGAACAGATTGGTGATCACCGTGACCGCCCAGAAGCTCATCTGCCCCCAAACGAGCGAGTAGCCCATGAAGGCGGTGGCGATCATGAGCAGGAGGATGAGCACGCCCAGGATCCATAAGATCTCGCGCGGCGCTTTGTAGGAGCCGTAATAGAGGCCGCGGAAGGTGTGGATATAGGCGGCGAGGAAGAACATCGACGCGCCGACCGCATGCGAGTAGCGCAACAGCCAGCCCCAATTCACGTCGCGCATGATGTGCTCGACGCTGTCGAAGGCGCCGTCCGCCGTCGGCACGTAATGCATGGCGAGCACGACGCCGGTCGCGATCTGCGCGACCAGCATGAAGGTCAGGATGCCGCCGAAGGTCCACCAATAATTGAGATTGCGCGGCGTGGGGAAGGTGATGAACTGGTCGTACATGACCCGCGCCACGGGAAGCCGCGCATCGAGCCATCGGGCGAAAGCCGCTTTTGGGAACGTAGCTCGATGCGTGCGCCATGGCCTAGCCGATCTTGACCTTGGTGTCGGAGAGGAAGCTGTAAGGCGGGATCGCCATGTTCTGCGGCGCCGGGCCTTTGCGGATGCGCCCGGCCGTATCGTATTGCGAGCCGTGGCACGGACAGAACCAGCCGCCATAGGCGCCCTTGTTGTCGCCCGGCGCCTGGCCCTTGGGGATGCAGCCGAGATGGGTGCAGATGCCGATCATCACGAGCCACCCCTCCTTGCCCTTGGTCGTGCGGTTCTCGTCGGTGGCGGGCGCGTTGTCGGGAAGGTTGGCGTTGCGCGCGACCGGGTCAGGCAGATCGTCGACCGGCTCGGCTTGCGCCGCCGCAATCTCCGCGTCGGTGCGATGGCGGACGAAGATGGGCTTGCCGCGCCACATCACCGTGATCGCCTGGCCCACATCGACATGGCTGAGATCGATCTCGGTGGTGGCCATCGATAGCGCCGACTGGTCCGGGCTCATCTGGTCGAGCAGCGGCCACAACACGGCGGCGGCGCCCACGGCGGCGAAACCGCCGGCGGCGATCAGAATGACGTCACGGCGCGACGGCTCGTCGTCGGCAAGAAGGGAAGGATGGGCAGGCGAGTGGTCGGTATCGGCCACGACAGCGGGGCTCCTAACAATCCATGTGGCACGGCGCCTGCGGGCAATGATCTCGCCCCCGGCGCCCATGCCGGCCCAAGAACCCTGCGCCTCGAGCGATGCCTCTCCAGCTGCCGGCTTTGGCTGCGCCGGCAGATTTTTGAGGGCTTTCTTGCATCCGCTTCCCGACTTGTCCAGGCTTGCCGTGCTGGGCAAATTGGCGCACAGGGCTTATTTCCAGGGCCTAACACGCCTCTCCCGCGCGGCGTCGGCCTTGATCCTCATCAAGGTGAGCGCGCGCCGGGCGGGCTCCCTAGCGTTAGGGTGAGATCGTCGCCCATCCTTAACCGAATGGAAAAATCGAAAGGACGCGGGAGGTTATGGAGGCAAAAATCGCCAAGCGGACCAAGGAGCCGAGCGAGCCGCGCCAGGCCAGGCGCGACGCTGAAAGATCGGCGGGCCCGCGCGCAGGCCTGGTTCGAGCGCTTGCGCGACGACGCGCTTGCCGCGCTGGAAAAAATCGAGGACGAGGCCGAAGGGCTTCCCGGCACGGAAGGGCAGAAGCCCGGCCGCTTCACCCGCACCCCATGGACGCGCCCGAGCCCCGACGGCAGCGACGGCGGCGGCGGCGTGACGAGCCTCATGAGCGGCCGCGTGTTCGAGAAGGTCGGCTGCCACACCTCGACCGTCTACGGCACCTTCGCTCCGGAATTCGCCAAGGCCATTCCCGGCGCCGAGGAGGATCCGCGCTTCTGGGCCTCCGGCATCTCCTTCATCGCCCATCCCAAGAACCCCAACGCCCCCACCGCGCATATGAACACGCGCATGGTGGTGACGCGCAAAGGCTGGTTCGGCGGCGGCGGCGATCTGACGCCGGTGCTCATGCGCCGCCGCAGCCAAGACGACCCCGATTCGCGCGCCTTCCACGCGGCGATGAAGCGCGCCTGCGACGGGCAGAACTCCGCCGACTATCCGCGCTTCAAGACCTGGTGCGACGACTATTTCTTCCTGCCGCACCGCAACGAGATGCGCGGCATCGGCGGCATCTTCTACGACTATCTCGACACGGGCGATTGGGAGGCGGATTTCGCGCTGACCCAAAGCGTGGGCCGCGCCTTTTTCGACATCTATCCGGAGATCGTGCGCAAGAACATGGCGACGCCCTGGACCGAAGCCGACCGCGACGAGCAGCTCGTCCGCCGCGGGCGCTATGTGGAGTTCAACCTGCTCTACGACCGCGGCACCATTTTCGGGCTGAAGACCGGCGGCAATGTCGAGGCGATCCTCTCCTCCATGCCGCCTCTGGTGAAGTGGCCTTAGCTCCCTACCCGCGCACGCCGGCATAGACGTAAGCCGTCTCGGCGCCGCCCATGGCGGGCATCGTCTTGTGCAGCGGGAGCGGGCTATAGGCGAGGCCTGCCAGCAAGACGGCCATGGCCGCGAGCAGCAGAATGAACGCGATCTTCCACATTTCGAGCCTCCGGGCTTCGCGGGCGCGCGTTATCCCGCGCCTTCGCTTGGCTCGAAGCTCTAGGCTTGGCTGCCTGAACCGGGCTTGAGGGCTCCGTTCATCTGCCGTTTAAGATACGGAACGGCCTCGGCTTTGCCGCAACATTGCCGCTTGCCAAGACGCCCTTCATCCCCCATGTTTCTGCGCACCGGGCGCCCAAGGCTTTGGGCGCGGACTTGGACGGACGGCAAGTGACTATCGCGCCTATAAAGAGCACGACCCTTTCCCGACATCTCAAGACTGCCGAGGGACCCCGCGTGGGCCCGCGGCCCGTTATGTGAAACTTGCTAACGGGAAAGGATTCCCACATGAACTCGTGTCAACGGCACAGTAAAATTCTTCAATCACGCGCGCGGCTTCGGCTTCATTCAGCCCGACGACGGCGGCAAGGACGTGTTCGTCCATGCTTCCGCGCTCGAGCGGTCCGGAGTGCCGGCGCTCAATGAGGGGGACAAGGTTTCCTTCGAGATCGAGGACGATCGGCGTGGCCGCGGCAAGCAGGCCGCCAACGTCCAGCTCGCCTAAGACCGCGCTTCCAGCGGCTTCGCGCTGAGCGAAGATCCAGCCGCCGGGCGCACGTCGCTCGGCGGCTTTTTTGTGCCTTCCGTCCTTAACAGGCGATTCACTTTGGCTGGCCCTATTTTGCCGCAAAGGCTTGGTTAAGCTGACGCTCCCTGACTCGTTTGGCTTCGGGCGGGACGCATCGAGCCTCCAACCTCAAGCCGTTGAGCTTTCGCCCGTTCCCTGCAACTGGCGGGCGACCATCGAAGGAACGCGCAAGTCATGAGCAAGACGACCCTGAAAGCCATCGGCGCCGCGGCGTTGATCGGCCTTTGCACCCTAACTCTCGGCGGCACCCGCCGAAGCCGGCCGTGGCTGGCATGGCGGCGGCGGTTGGCATGGCGGCGGTTGGGGCCCCGGCTGGTGGGGGCCCGGACTTGTCGGTCTCGGCGTGGGCGCCGTGGTCGGCAGCGCGCTGGTCGCCCCGCGGGTCTACGGCCCGCCCCCGCCCGCTTATTACGGGCCGGCGGCCTATGGGCCGGAGCCCTGGACGCCCGATTGGTACACCTATTGCGCCCAGCGCTATCGGAGCTTCAACCCGCATACGGGCTATTTCATCGGCCCGGACCGGCTGCCCTATTTCTGTCAGTAGGGCGCTGATTTAGGTTTCACGTCTCAAGGACGCCTGCCGGGCCTGTGACGGCACCGGCGGGCGCCCGCTCGCATTCACCTTATCCTCCATCAAAAGAGCCGACCCGCCGCATCCGCGCGCGGGAACGCGCGCCCTTTGCCGTCCGGTTTACTCTGCGGCATCAGGGCCCTCCGCCGCCCATGATTGCGGCTTGAATGGGGCCGGGGCTGGGCGCAAAATTGCCGCCCGTCCGGGACTAGTCGAATCGGAAGCGCGCATTGCCTGCCCGGGATGGCTGTACGCGCGAGGGCCAGCAGAAGGACCCTGTGAAGCGATGAGCATGGCGACGAGCGGTCGAGACCGCAGCCCCCCGTGACGAGCCGAATGCCCGCGCCGACCGCCAGGCGCTTGCAGCTGGTCAAGCCCTATCAAGGCATGGTGGCGTGGAACACCGTGTTCGTGGCCATCGCCATCGTCGCCGCCTTTGCCCTCGTCACCACGCTCGCCACCATGCGCATCATCCCGCTCTGGCTCGGGCTGATCCTCAACTCGTTCATCCTCTATCTCGACCAGACGCCGCTGCACGAGGCCTGCCACGGCAACATCGCCGGCCGCGATTCCAAATTTCTCTGGCTGAACCATCTCGTGGGCTTCGTCTGCGGCGCGCTCCTGCTGCATGAGTACAAGGCGTTCCGCTACATGCATCTCGCCCACCACCGCGACACCAACAATCCCGACATCGATCCCGATCATTGGGTGGCGGTGCGAGAATCCGTTCCTGGTGCTGTTCCGCTGCTTCACCATCGTGTGGTGGTACCACCAGTATTTCTGGAAGCACATCGCCTTCCATGCGCACATCCCCGGCATGCGCCCGCTCACCCTGCACATCGTCGCCATGTACACGATCTTCTATTCGGTCGCCTTCTGGCTCTCGGTGTTCGGCTGGTGGCGCGAGGTGCTGGCGCTTGTGGATCGTGCCGCATTTCATCGCCTCGGCGATGATCATCTATTTCTTCGCCTATCTCACCCACAAGCCGCACGAGGTGCATGAGCGCTATCGCGACACCAATGTGTTCTGGGTGAAGGGCAAGATCATGGAGCCGATCGTGAACTGGCTCTATATGTTCCAGAACTTCCACCTCATCCATCACCTCTTCCCGCGCATCCCGTTCTATCTCTATCCGCGCGCCTTCCGCGATCTGAAGCCGGTGCTCGACCGCGAGAAGGCCCATATCTACGAATTCGGGCATTAGCCCGTATCCTTGCTGTCATCGCCGGGCAGACCCGGCGATCCATTCCATTGGTGCCCCGCTCACTGAGCGATAGCGGCTGGATGCCCGGATCAGTCCGGGCATGACGAAGGAAGCGTTGGCGGCCTAATGAGCCGCAGCTCGCCCGCGACGAAGCTGAACTCGGCGGGCGCGATCAGCCGCCGATGGGCGACGCGCACGCGATAGAGCGCGCCGTCGAGATTGGCGGCCCAGAAGCCGAGAAAGTCGGTGAGCTTGGGAAAGCGCGGCGCGAGATCGTAATCCTGCCACACATAGCTCTGCAGCAGCACGGGATGGTCGGGCAGGCGGTAGAGGATCTCCGCGGTCGTGAGCGAGAAGCCTTCGAGCTGACGAAGGAAAGCGGAATCGGTCATGGCGACCCTGCTGGTCCTGATTTGCCTTGACAAAATTTAACCCTGCGCCCCGACCGCGTCTAGTGAATCCCCTTGTGGAATCAGCACCTTGGCAGCAGCTTGGCCGAGCTGCTAACGGACGCCGCAGTCCTGCGCGCGCGCTCGAGCCGGCTCTTTTGTCTTGCGGCGCGACCTCGGGAACGACTACCGTTCTCCCTGCATGGCAAGGGCAAAGCTGCAAGACTACCGGGGCACGATCCGCGCCGGCATCGGCGGCTGGACCTATCCGCCCTGGCGCGGGGTGTTCTATCCGAAGGGGCTGCCGCAAAAGCTCGAGCTTGCCTTCGCCAGCACCCATCTCACCTCGATCGAGATCAACGCCACCCATTACCGGCTGCAAAGCCCGGACGAGCTTTCGCAAATGGGCGGAGGCGACACCGGAAGATTTCGTCTTCTCCGTCAAAGGCCCGCGGCTTGTCACGCAAGCAAAGGTGCTCGCCGACACCGGCGACTTCATCCAGCGCTTTTTCGACTCCGGCCTCGCCGAGCTGGGGCCGAAGCTCGGGCCGGTGCTGTGGCAACTCCCGCCCTTCAAGAAATTCGACGCGGCCGATCTCGCCAAATTTCTCGACCATCTTCCCGAGACGCTTGACGGGCGGAAGCTCAACCACGTCGATCGAGGCCCGCCATGCGAGCTTCCGCGATCCGGCATTCATCAAGCTCCTGCGCGAGAGGGGCGTGGCGGTGGCCTTCGCCGAGAGCGAGGACTATCCGGCCATTCCCGACCTCACCGGCGACATCGTCTATGCGCGCTTACAGAAAGGCGACGACAGGATCGAGACCGCCTATCCGCCGCAAGAGCTCGACGCCTGGGCCGAGCGCGCGCGGGTCTGGGCGCAAGGCGGCACGCCGGCCGACCTTCCCCTGGTCGACGCCGAGCACGCGGCCGAGACGCGCCCGCGCGACGTCTTCATCTATTTCATCCATGAGGGAAAGCTGCGCGCGCCGGCCGCCGCCATGGCGCTGATCGAGCGGCTGGGCTAGCCGGACCGCGGCCCTGCGGCGAAGTGCCCGGGATCGTCTCCATGGCGCCCGCGCGTTTAGCCCGCATCCCGAGCTCCAGTCGGCCCGCGCCGATGCGGCCGACCGCCTCCGCCATTGCCTGCAATGGAGGCTTCAATGTCAGACACCCCATCGAATGCCCAGCGACAACCTCCCCGCCACGCGGGAAACGAGCGTCCATCCCATCGTCGTCGAGATCGCCGTCGCGGCGGCGGTGTGGTTCATCGCCGTGACCTGGCTCGCCTTCGCCCGCGGCCCGGGCGTGGATCTCGACCTCGCCATCGTCACCCTGTTCTTCGTGATCTTCTTCGCCCTCTTCCTGCTGACGGCCACCTATGGGCGGGACGATCCCCGCTGGCACCTGCCCGCCACGAGCTTCCGCGCCTTTCTCCGGGCGCGCGTCGGCACCGCCACCGGCCCCATGCGCGGCGCCGACGCGCTGCTAGAGATCGCGCTCGTGCCGGTATCGCTCGCTTTCGCGGCGACGCTCATCGGTCTCGTCTGGGTGATGCTGCACTAACGCGGCGTCTTGGCCGCTGCGAGCAGTTGCTCGCGATCGAGCGCAAAGCCGCTTTCGATCCACATCTGCTCCAGCCGGCGCAAGGCGCTGCCGATCTCCACACCCTTGGGCTCGCCCAGGAGCGCGATGATGTCGGCGCCGCGCACGGGGAAGACCGGCGCCTGCCAGCGCGCGGGCAGACCGAGCAGCGCGCGCCAAGCCGGATCGTCGACCGGCGGCGGCGGACCGCACCCAGGCGATCAAGATCGACGCGGCATAAGCGACCGGATCCGAGCCGATAGAGCGCAACCTTGGCCTCGGCCTCATCCGGCACGCCGCACATCGCGCTCCCATTTTCGCCGCGAGCGCCAAGCACCGCCTGCTCGACATTGGCCAGCCGGAAGCGTGCGGTGAGCCGCGCCACATCCTCCTCCACGAACACCGCCCAGCACCGCGAGCCGCAAGGCGGGTTCGGGCGCGCGGCCGAGCGTCTCCTCGATGGCGACGAGGCGCATGAAATCGGCAAGGCGCGGCACGCCGCCGAGCAGGCCCGTGAGCAGCCCATAATCGTAAAGCGCCTCGAGCGCGCGCGCGGCCTGCGGGGCGATGAGGATGCGGCGCAGCTCCGCCCCCACCCGCTCGGCGGAAAGCTTGGCGAGCCCCGTCGCGCAAGCGGACCACCGCCGCGAGTCCCTGCGCATCGAGCGGCCCCTTGCCGTAATAGGCGTTGAAGCGGAAGAAGCGCAGGATGCGCAAATAGTCTTCTTTGATGCGCTCCTCCGCATCGCCGATGAAGCGCACGCGCCCCGCGACGAGATCGGCGAGACCGCCGAGCGGGTCGAACAGGCGCCCGTCGCGGTCGGCATAGAGCGCGTTGAGGGTGAAGTCGCGCCGCTTGGCGTCCTCCTCCCAATTTGTGGTGTAGGCGATGCGCGCATGGCGCCCGAAGGTCTCGACGTCGCAGCGGAGCGTCGTCACCTCGAAGGGCGCGCCTCCGGCGACGAGCGTGACCGTGCCATGGTCGATGCCGGTCGGCACGGCCTTGATCCCGGCCTTCGCCGCCCGCGCCATCACCTCCTCAGGGACAGCGCCGTGGTGGCAAGGTCGACTTCGGTCACGGGCAGCCCGAGCAGCGTGTTGCGCACGGCGCCGCCCACGGCGCGGGTCTCGACGCCGCCGCCCTCGAGCGCGTCGAAGACGGCGCGCGTCTCCTCCCGCTCGAGCCAGGGCGCGCCCTTGAGCGATAAACGTTCGAGCGTGCGCTCGCGGTCGGGCTCGCTCATCTTGCTTGCCGTCAGTCGATCTCGCCCGGCTTGATGACGCCGTTCTGGAAGGTCGGAGGATGATAGGTGCCGCCGGGCTTGCCGCCGGAAAACGAGATCAGCGTCGCCATGGTGATGAGCAGGAGCGCGCCGCCCGCCGCCACGAGCCACAGCACCGGCGCCCCCTGCCACAGCGTCCCCGGCGTCGCGCTGCGCGTGGCAAGCATGTAGGCGCCGTAGATCAGGAACGGCAGCGCGAACATGAGGACGTCGATCAGAGCGATCCGCAGCATCGGTTGGTCAGGACCTTTCTCGCGACGAAACTCCCAAGGACCATAGCGGCGCCAGCGCCACAAAGCGAGCACCGCCCGTCACGCCACCGATTCTGTCGCGGGGAACGGGAAGAAGCGGCCCCCGCTCCAGATCCCCGGCACGCCGTTCGCCTCTTGGGCCGCCGCGACGAGCTCATAATAGACCGGCCGCGCGATCCGCGCATCGAGCCCGGCGCGAATGAGGACGAAGGGGGTGAAGCTCCCGTCCTTCTCGCGGCGGAAGGTCAAGGGGTGCTCAGGCCCGGCGGTGACGACCTCGTCGAGATTGGTGCGGAAGGAGAGGCGCATGTCCTTGCCGCTGCCCTCGATCTCCATGGCGATAGCGAGGAAGGGCGCGTCGTCCACGGCGATGGGCACCGTCTCGGCCGGCGTCACGAGATAATAGTGGCCGTCCGCCTCGCGCCTGAGCACCGAGGCGAACAGTCTGACGAGCGGCTGCCGCGCGATCGGGCTCCCCTGGTAGAACCAGGTGCCGTCGCGGCCGATTCTGAGCCCGCTCTCGCCGCAGCTGGCGGGGGCGGCCGGGGCGGCGCGCGGATTTGCCGGAGATGGCACCCGGCGCTACGACATCGCCCCGTTGATCTTGCAGCGTTTTATCCCGGTCCGGCATCGTTCCGTTTCTTGCCAATCCTTAATCTCGGTTGGGCCTCTTTGCCCTTGGCCGGAGCCCTCCGAGCCATCACTATAAGGGCGAAATCGCTCCCGAAAGTGCTGCCGCCCTTCTCCGGGCGTTTATCCTCTATAGATAGTCCCCGAGGCCCCTTTCTAGAGTCACACTGAAGCCCATGACAGCCTTTGCCCCCACGGAAGCCCAGCTCATCGACCGTCTCGAGGAGGTCGGCGCCAAGATCAAGAAGGTGCGCGACACCACCGCCACGGTCATTTTCGGCCAGGATCGCGTCATCGAGCTTGCCCTCATCACGGTCTTATCCGGCGGTCACGCATTGTTGATCGGCGTGCCCGGCCTCGCCAAGACGAGCCTCGTCGAGACGCTCGGCGCGGTGCTCGGCCTCGCCAATAAGCGCATCCAGTTCACCCCCGACCTCATGCCCTCCGACATCGTCGGCGCCGAGGTGCTGGAGGAGGACGCCCATGGGCGGCGGAGCTTCCGCTTCATCCAGGGCCCCGTCTTCACCCAGCTGCTCATGGCCGACGAGATCAACCGGGCGAGCCCCAAGACCCAGTCGGCGCTGTTGCAGGCCATGCAGGAGCATCACGTGACCGTGGCCGGCGTCCGCCACAACGTGCCGCTGCCCTTCCACGTGCTCGCGACGCAGAACCCGCTCGAGCAGGAAGGCACCTATCCCCTGCCCGAGGCGCAGCTCGACCGCTTCCTGTTGCAGATCGACGTCTCCTATCCCGACGAGGCCGCCGAGCGGCGCATGCTGTTCGCCACCACCGGCGTCGAGGACCGCGAGCTCAAGACCATCCTCTCCGCCGAGGAGCTGATGGTCGCCCAGCGTCTGGTGCGCCAATTGCCCGTCGGCGACCAGGTCGTCGATGCCATCCTCAAGCTCGTGCGCTCGGCGCGCCCGGGCACCGGCATCGATCAGGAGCTCGAGGACATGATCGCCTGGGGGCCCGGTCCCCGCGCGAGCCAGGCGCTGATGCTCGCCGTCCGCGCCAAGGCGATGATGGACGGCCGCCTTGCGCCGTCGGTGGACGACGTGATCGAGCTCGCCGAGCCCGTGCTCAAGCACCGCATGGCGCTCACCTTCGCCGCCCGCGCCGAAGGCGTGCAGATGAGCGACATGGTTTCGCGGCTGGTGCAGCCGTTAGGGTAATCGACAACTTGGCCACATCACCGGAGCGACTGCGAGAGCCTTTCCCCGCCGAGGAGCCCGAAGCCCACGCCTTGGCGGCGCGCATGCCCGCGCTTCTCGTCGAGTCGCAACGCGTCGCCCATACCGTCACCCACGGCACCCATGGCCGGCGCCGCGCCGGCCCTGGCGAGACCTTCTGGCAATTCCGTCATTTCGATCACAACGACACCGCGGCCGGCATCGACTGGCGCCGCTCGGCGAGCTCCGACCATCTCTTCGTGCGCGAGCGCGAATGGGAGGCCGCGCATACCGTGTGGCTGTGGGTGGATCTGTCGCCGTCGATGCGCTTCCGCTCGGCCCTGTCGCAGACGCCCAAGGACAGCCGCGTCGTCGTGCTGGCGCTCGCTTTGAGCGAGCTTCTCGCCCGCGGCGGCGAGCGCGTCGGCGTGCTCGGCAACGCCCCCTTCATCGGCCGCAATGCGAGCCGGCGCGTCGCCGAGGTCCTGGTGCGCAACGCCGACACGAGCATGAGCCAGCCGCCGCCCGCGCGCCTCAACCGCTTTTCCGAATGTCTCTTGTTCAGCGATTTCCTCGAGCCGATCGCGGAGACGAGCGCGCGGCTGGAAGCGATCGCGGCGCAGGAGGTGCGCGGTCACCTCGTGCAGGTGCTCGACCCCGCCGAGGAGACGCTGCCCTATTCCGGGCGCACCGAGTTCACCGCGAGCGAAGGCCATGACCGCGTCATCGCCGGCCGCGCCGAAACTTTGCGCGAGCGCTATCAGGCCCGCCTCAAGGACCACCGCGCCGCGCTCGTCGCGCTCGCCAAACGTCTCGGCTGGACCTTCGTCGTCCACCACACCGACCGCCCGGCGGAAGAAGTGGTGCTCGCTTTGCATAACCAGCTCGCGGGGCTCGAGCGCGACTACCGCTACCGCGCGCCCCGGGCGGTTACCGCGGAAGCGCAGCCATGATCACGCTCGGCTCGCTCGGCTTTCTCTCGCCCTGGCTGCTCGCCGGGCTCGCGGCGCTGCCCGCCATCTGGTGGCTGCTGCGGCTCACGCCGCCCGCGCCCCACCGCGTCGTGTTCCCGCCGACGCGTCTCCTCAAAGACCTAAAGTCGACCGAGGAGACCCCGGCCCACAGCCCCTGGTGGCTGACGGCGCTGCGCATGCTGCTCGCCGCCCTCATCGTGCTGGCGCTCGCCCGCCCCGTGCTCAACCCCGACCGGCAGAGCATCGCGGGCGCGGGTCCGCTCGTCCTCGTCATCGACAATGGCTGGGCGTCCGCCGCCCATTGGCCGCTCAGGCGCGAGGCGATCGAGGCAGCGATCGACCGCGCCGCCAGCGGCGACCACACCGTGGTGCTCGCGCCCACCGCACCGGGCGATCCCGTGACCGGCCCGGTCAGCGCGAGCCAAGCCCGCGAAAGCGCGGCGGGCCTGGCGCCGCAGCCTTACGCGCCCGACCGCGCGGCGCTCGCCGCTGCGCTCGAGCGCGAGCTTGGCAACGCCACCGATTACAGCGTGCTGTGGCTCTCCGACGGTCTCGATTATGGCGACGCGCAAGACTTCGCCGCCCGGCTGAAGAAGCTCGCCGGCGCCACCGGCAGCCTCTCCGTCCTCAACCCCGAAGGCGACGACGGCGCGCTCGCCGTCAACCAGGCGACGGGCGCCGGCAGCGAGCTCTGCCGCAAGGGTGCAAAGCGCCACGCCCGGTCCCCGCTCCGGCGTGGTGCGCGCGCTCACCGGCCGCGGCGACCCCCTGGGCGAGGCGAGCTTCACCGTGCCGCAAGGGGCGCGCGAGACCAAGGCCGCCTTCGACCTGCCGCTCGAGATCCGCAATCAGGTCGCGCGGCTGGAGATCGCCGGCGAGCAATCGGCGGGCGCCGTGCATCTTCTCGACGGCCGCTCCGAATGGCACCGCGTCGGCATCGTCTCCGGCGAATCGCGCGAGGAAGCCCAGCCGCTGCTCTCGCCACTCTATTATGTGCAGCGCGCGCTTTCGCCTTACGCCGACGTCGTGGCGCCGAACGAGCGCAACGTGGCGACCGCGGTGCATGACCTCATCGACCAGAGAGTCTCCACCATCGTGCTCGCCGATATCGGCAAGCTCGTCGCCGGCACCCAGGAAGCGCTCGAAGGCTGGCTGAAGCAGGGCGGCGTGCTCATCCGCTTTGCCGGACCGCGGCTCGAGCAGGGCGGCGATGAGCTGCTGCCCGTGGCCTTGCGCCGCGGCGGCCGCTCGCTCGGCGGCTCGCTGTCCTGGAGCACGCCGCAACCCCTTGCGCCCTTCGAGGAGGCAAGTCCGTTCCGCGGGCTCGCCATCCCGGAGGATGTGCGGATCAACCGTCAGGTGCTGGCCGATCCCACCGTGGCCACGGACGCGCAGATCTGGGCGCGGCTCGCCGACGGCACGCCGCTCGTCACCGCCGCCAAGCAAGGCGACGGCTGGGTCGTGCTGTTCCATGTCACGGCGAATTCCGATTGGTCGAACCTGCCGCTCTCCGGCCTGTTCGTGGAGATGCTCCGCCGCGTCGTCGCCATGGCGCCGAGCAAAGTCGGGCCGAGCACGGGTGATGAGGCGACGACCGTCACGAGCGGCAGCGCCGAGACCGGCCCCGCCGCCTCGAGCGCGCTTCCCCCCATCCAAACCCTCGACGGCTTCGGCCGGCTCACGCCGCCGCCGCCGCGCGCAGCCGCCATCGCGCCGGACAAGCTCGACACCACGGTGCCCGGCCCCGACCATCCGCCCGGCTATTACGGGCCGTCGGGCGCCGCCCGCGCGCTCAACCTCATCACCGCCAAGACCGTGCTGACGCCCGCTCGGCCATGTCGAGGGCGTGGCGCAGATGAGCGGCTACACTTTGAAGCGCCCCGTGCCGCTCGAGCCCTGGCTCTATCTCGCCGCCTTCGCCCTCTTCGCCATCGACGTGCTCGCCATGCTCGTGCTGAGCGCAGGCATCAGGCTGCGGCGCTCGCGCTCTGCCGCGGCCGCGCTTCTGTTCGCTCTGGCGCTCGTCCCCCTGCCCGGCGGCCAGGCGCACGCGCAGGCGCCCGCCACCGCGACGACCGCGGATGAGTTCGCGCTCAAGGCCTCGCTCAAGACCCATCTTGCCTATGTGCGCACCGGCGATCCCGCCATCGACCAGGTGAGCGAGCAGGGCCTCGCCGGCCTCTCCAAGGTGCTGACCGCGCGCACCGCGCTCGAGCCCGGCGAGCCCATGGGCGTCGATATCGACAAGGACGAGCTCGCCTTCTTCCCGCTGCTCTATTGGCCCGTGCGCGACGACGCGGCGCCCCTGTCCGACGCGACGCTCGCCAAGATCGACACTTATATGAAGCAGGGCGGGCTCATCATCTTCGACACCCGCGACCAGGGCACGTCGATCCCCGGCACCAACACGCAGAGCAAGGGCTTGACCCAGCTGATCGGCCAGCTCGACATCCCGCCGCTCGAGCCCGTGCCCGAAAACCACGTGCTCACCAAATCCTTCTATCTGATGCGGAGCTTCCCCGGCCGCTATGACGGCGGCACGCTGTGGGTCGAGGCCGAGCCCGAGAACGAGGCCGACCGCTCCGAGCGCTCCCGCCGCACCGACGGGGTGAGCTCGATCGTGGTGACCTCCAACGACTTCGCCAGCGCCTGGGCGCTCGACGAACAGAACCGTCCGCTCTATCCCGTCGTTCCCGGCGGCGAGGTGCAGCGGGAAATGGCGTTCCGCTCCGGCGTCAACATCGTCATGTACGCGCTCACCGGCAACTACAAGGCCGACCAGGTCCATCTGCCGGCGCTGCTCGAGCGGTTGGGTCAGTAACCGCCATGAGCTGGACCGTCGAATTTCTCCCCTTCGTGCCCTGGCCGGTGCTGTGGGCGCTGTGCGCGTTCGCCGTTCTGCTGGTCGTGCTCCTGTTCTGGCGCGCGCGCCGCGGCACCGTCCTGCGCGCGCTGAGCCTGGCCTTGCTCTTGGCGGCCATCGCCAACCCGCATCTCAAGCGCGAGGATCGCGAGCCGCTGCACGACATCCTCGCCGTCGTCGTCGACGACAGCCAGAGCCAAGCCATTGCCGGGCGCAGCCGAGCGCACCGAAGCCATCCGCAAGAGCCTCGAGGAACGCCTCAAATCCTACCCCGACCTCGATGTCCGCATCGTGCATTCCACCTCCACCTCGGCCGACAGCGACCGCGACGGCACCATGCTCTTCACCGATCTCGGCAAGGCGCTCGCCGACGTGCCGCCCGACCGGCTCGCCGGCGTCGTCATGATCACCGACGGCGAGGTGCACGACGTGCCGGGCTCCGCCGCTGCGCTCGGCTTCAATGCGCCGGTGCACGCGCTTCTGACCGGCAAGCCGGGCGAGTTCGACCGGCGGCTGGAAGTGCTGCGCGCGCCGCGCTTCGGCCTCGTCGGCGGCGAGCAGCAGGTCGAGGTCAAGGTCAGCGAATCGGCGCCGAGCAGCGCCACCACCGCCAAGCTCACCATCACCCGTCAGGGCGAGGCGCCGACGACGGAGAGCGTGCGCATCGGCGAGAAGGTGACGATCCCGGTCAAGATCGACCACGCCGGCCCCAACATCGTCGAGATCGAGGCCGACGCCGCCCCCGGCGAGCTCACCACCGTCAACAACCGCGCGGTGCTGACCGTGGAAGGCGTGCGCGAGAATCTGCGCGTGCTGCTCGTCTCGGGCGAGCCCCATGCCGGCGAGCGCACCTGGCGCAACATGCTGAAATCCGACGCCGCGGTCGATCTCGTGCATTTCACCATCCTGCGCCCGCCCGAGAAGCAGGACGGCACGCCGATCAATCAGCTGTCGCTGATCGCCTTCCCCACCCGCGAGCTGTTCCAGGAGAAGCTCGATCAGTTCGACCTGATCATCTTCGACCGCTATCAGCGCCGCGGCGTGCTGCCGCTGCTCTATCTCGAAAACGTCGCCCATTATGTGGAGCGCGGCGGTGCGGTGCTCGTCTCCGCCGGCGACGATTACGCCTCGCCCTTGAGCCTCTACCGCACGCCGCTCGGCCAGGTGCTTGCCCGCCGTGCCCACCGGGCGCGTGGTGGAGGAGCCGTTCAAGGCCAAGCTCACCGAGCTCGGGCAGAAGCATCCCGTCACCGCCGATCTTCCCGGCGCTGCCAATGGGGCCGGCGGCGAGCCCTCCTGGGGACGCTGGTTCCGCACCGTCGAGGCCGACCCGCGCGACGCCGAGGTGCTGATGAAGGGCGGCGAGGGCAAGCCCCTGCTCGTGCTCGGCCAGCGCGGCCAGGGCCGCGTGGCGCTGCTGCTCTCCGATCACATCTGGCTATGGGCGCGCGGCTATGAGGGCGGCGGACCCTATACCGACCTCCTGCGCCGGCTCGCCCACTGGCTGATGAAGGAACCGGACCTCGAGGAGGAGACGCTGAAAGCGAGCGCCCATGGCCAGACGCTCACCATCGAGCGCCGCACCATCAAGGACGCGGTGAGCCCGGTGACCGTCACGGCGCCGTCAGGCAAGGAAGAGACGATCACGCTCGACCAGGCCGAGCCGGGCCTGTGGCGCAAGGTGCTGCCCGCCGACGAGCAAGGCGTCTACCGCATGGCCTCCGACAAGCTCGCGAGCGTGGTGACCGTGGGCAATGCCAACGCCAAGGAGCTTGCCGCCGTCACCGCCACCGACACGCTGCTCAATCCGCTGCTCACCGAGACGGGCGGCGGCAGCTTCTGGCTCGGGCGCACGGCGGACGAGGCGGCCGAGCTCCCCCGCATCGTCATGCTGCGCAGCGGCCATGTGATGCATGGCTCAGATTGGCTGGGCTTGCATAAGCGCGACGCCTATCACGTCAAGGGCGTGCGGCTGTTCCCGCTCTTCACCGGCTTCCTGGCGCTCGGCCTCCTGCTCGGACTGATCGCCATCACCTGGTTCCGCGAAGGCCATTAGCGCGAGCACGCCCGCATCTGCCCGATTGCCGCAGCGAGCGCGCCCGCCTCAAGCTCGAGCGCCAAGAGCCGCGCCGGGTCCACCGGCCCCGGCAGCGTGATCTGGCCGGGCGGAACGGGCGCGAAGCCGAAGCGGCCGTAATAGGGCATGTCGCCGACGAGCAGCACGAGCGCGAAGCCTTCGGCCCTCGCGCGCGCTTGAGCCCCTCCTCCACCAGCGCCCTGCCATAGCCCTTGCCGGCATGAGCGGGATCGACGACGAGCGGGCCGAGCAGCAGCGCCCTGTCCGTCGCGCCGATGCTCACTTGCGTGAAGCGGACGCCGCCGACCAATTGCCCGTCGAGCCAGCCGGTCAAGGAGAGCGGGCCGACGGGCGGCACGCCCTCGCGCAGGCGATAGGCTGTGCGCGCGAAGCGCCCCGGGCCGAAGGCTTGGGCGGAGAGTTGCGCGAGGGTCGCGGCATCGCTCCCCTCTTCGAGGCGAATGTGAAAGCTCATGGGCTGCATGCGTCGATTTCCCGAAAGGCTGAAGGAGACGATCCCTTCAAGCCGCGACGCGGGGCTAAGCGTAACAATTCTGCGTGAATGCAGGGCGTCAGCGACGAAGGGTCACGGGGAAGCAGGCCGCGTGTCGTCGTCGCGAGAGGGTGTGAATATCGGTCCGAATGCCCATGGCGGCTCGCCTTTATCACGCGCCACGCCACGGGGTCCAGCCCGTCGCGCCTGTTTCAAAACGGAACGCCGCCGCGAAAGGCGTTATCACCTCTCGACACACCTTCTCATCTGCTGAATTATTAGGCCGCGGGGAGGGGGCGGCTAGACCGTGCCCCTTGCACAAAGGGGCAAGAGGAAAATGGCTGACACGGCGCGCCTGCTCGTCCTGTATCACAGCTCCTACGGTCACATCGAGACGCTCGCTTATGCGGTCGCCCATGGCGCCCGTGCGGTCGAGGGCGTGCAGGTCAGCGTCAAGCGCGTGCCCGAGCTGATGCCGGAAGACGTGATGCGCAGCGCCGGCATGAAGCTGGACCAGCCGGCGCCGATCGCCGACCCGCAGGAGCTTGCCGGCTACGACGCCATCATCTTCGGCACGCCGACGCGCTTCGGCAATATGACCTCGCAGATGCGCAACTTCCTCGACCAGACGGGGCCGCTCTGGGTGGAAGGCGCGCTGATCGGCAAGGTGGGCAGCGTGTTCACCTCGACCTCGACCGGCGGCGGCAACGAGACCACCATCGTCTCCGTTCCACTGGACGCTGCTGCATCACGGCATGATCGTCGTCGGCCTGCCCTATTCGGCGCCGGACCTCGCCGACATCAGCGAGGTGAAGGGCGGCTCGCCTTACGGCGCCGGCACCATCGCCGCGCCCGACGGCTCGCGCATGCCCTCGCAGAAGGAGCTGAACCTCGCGAGCTTCCAGGGCCATCACGTGGCCAAGATCGCCAAGCGCCTCGCCGCCACGCAATAGTCGGCTCACCAGGTCGTGCGGATCGGCACGGAATCGAAAATCTCATCGAGCCGCATCCGCGTGCCGGCATTGATCGCCGCGGGCAGATCGTGCCGCTCGAACATGCGGGCTTCGGCGATCTCGCCCCGCTTGCGGTGCGTCTCGTCGCGCGTGAAACCGCGCACCACGAACACGGCGATGTGGTCGCCGGGGAAGCTCGCGAAATTGGCAAAGACGCCGTGCAGCTCCGGCTCCTCCGTAAGGCGCACGCCCGACCTCCTCCTCGAGCTCGCGCGCCAGCGCCGTGCGCAGCGTCTCGCCCCACTCCACCCCGCCGCCGGGAAACCACCAGCCCGGCCGGTAGGAATGGCGCACGAGGAGCACGCGGTCGTCGCGCGTCGATCACCACGCCCTGCGCGCCGAGCGTCAGTCCCCGCCGCATGCGCCAAATGGGCCGGAACAGCGCGTTGAGCGCGCGGGCGGCGGCGGCGCTTCCCCTCACCTTCGGTTTCATTCCTTCATCCCTTGCGACACTGGGAAGGCTAACACTTCCTGCCTTGTGTTAAGCCGCTTCGTCTAGTCTAAAGGGCGCTCTCACGCGTCACGATTGACCGAGCCCTGTGTTCACCCTCGCCCATCTCTCCGACATTCATTTGAGCCCGATGCCGCGGGCGCGCCGGCGCGACCTCCTGAGCAAGCGCGCCTTCGGCTATGTCAATTGGCACCGCGGGCGGAAGCTCGTGCATCGCCGCGAGATCCTCGATTTTCTCACCCGCGACATCGTCGCCCAGAAGCCCGACCACATCGCCGTGACCGGCGATCTCGTCAATATCGGGCTGCCGGAGGAATTCGTCCGCGCCGCGGAATGGCTGCATCATCTCGGACCGCCGGGGAAAGTGACGGCCATCCCCGGCAATCACGACGCCTATGTGCGGCTGCATCCCGAGCGCGGCACTGGCCTATGGCGTCCTTATATGCAGGCGAACAGGAGCGGCGCGGCACTCTTCACCACGCCGCCCACGGGCTTTCCCTTCGTCCGCCGCTTTGGCGACGTGGCGATCGTCGCGCTGTCCTCGGCCGTTCCCACCATGCCGCTCATCGCCGCGGGCAAGCTCGGCGACACGCAGCGCTTAGCACTCGCCGAGGCGCTGCATGCTCTCGGCGAGAAGAATCTGTTTCGCGTGATCTTGATTCACCACCCGCCTTTGCCGGGACAAGCGAGCTGGCGGCGGGGCTTGCGCGACGCCGGTAAATTCGCCCGCATCGTGCGCGAGGCGGGCGCCGAGCTCGTGCTGCATGGGCACAATCACGAGCAGACCGTGCGCGAGCTCGACACGGTGAGCGGGCCGGCCTTCGTCGTCGGCGTTCCCTCCGCCTCCGAGGCGGTGGAAGGCCGCATCCCCGCGGCGCGCTACAACGAATATCGCATCGCGCGACAGGGCCGCGGCTGGCGGTGCGAGATGGTGGGACGCGCGCTTGCCGCCGAGCCCGAGCACGTCTTCGAATGCGAGCACCGCATCCTCAGGGAGACATAGGCCCTAAGGGACGGTGAGCCACACCGCGGCGAACAGGCCCGCCGCGCCGGTCAAGAGCCCGATGGCGAAGGCGGCGATGATCACGCCCGGCGCCGGGACCGCCCGCACCCTCCTCGGCCATGGGCCGATCCTCGCGGCGCATGGGCTCGAGCAGCGCCGCCTCCTGCCGCTCGCGGCGCACGATCTCATGCGCGAGATAGTTGGTGATGCGGTCGGCAACGTCGCCGACATTGGCCGAGCTGAACAAAGTGCGCCGCCCCTTCTCGCTGTTGCGGATGAAGAGATAGGCGCCGCTTCCCTCCTCGACCGCGGCATAGGTGAACAGGTCGATCCACAGCCGCGCCGGCTTGCTCGGCACGAGCGCGAGGCAGAAGCGGTCGTCATTGGGAGGAAGCTCGGCGAAGACGGTGTCGAGCTCGGTCTTGAGCAGCTCGAGCCGCGCGATCTCGCTGTCGCGCCCGTCGGCCGCCTGGTCCAGGCGCCCGGCTTCCTCGAGCCGCGCTTTGCGGATCGCCTCGCGCAAGGAACGCGAGGCGGCGGGCCGCGCCAGAGCCTTGACGGCTTCATCCATCCCCGTAGCCTTTTGGCCTTAAGCCGGGGAAAGCATACACTATTTTCCCGCGAGCACGACGCTCGATCTTGCGTCGTCGAACCATTTGTCGATGGCCCCGTCCATGCTGGCCTCGAGGTTCGCCTTCCAGGCGGCGATGGTGGCGTCGAGCGCCTGGTTATTGGCCGCGACGAAGCCGTCGCGGTTGAAGGCCTCGTTCGCGGCATTGCCGAGATAATCGACCGCCGCCCCGATGGCGACCCCGATCGCGGCGCCGACCACCTGCCCGCCCATGGGCTGCACGAAGGTGCCGGCGACGGCGCCCTGTTCGGCGAACGCGAGCCGCGTGCCGAGCGAGGTGACGAAACGCCGCGACAATTGGCCGAAGCTTTGCGCGAGCACGGCGTTGAGCGAAGGCCCGAGCGCGAGCGCGCCGACCGTGCCGCCGGCCGCCGCGGCGCCGATGCCGAGGATGCCGTCAAAGGCGCGATCCTGCATGAGATAGACGGGCGCCTTCCATTTCTGCGCGTCCCAATCGAGCTTCACATTGGTGGCGGGCATCGACGCCGGCAGGTCCTGCAGATGGCTCGTATGCTGGGCGAGGAACAGCTGCAGCCGCATGTCGCCATTGGCGATCACCCGCCGGTAGCTGTCATGGGCGTGGCGCACCGCCTGCTCGACGCCTTGACCGATGACGGGATCGCGCAGCTCGGGCTTCAGCACCTGCTCCTTGTAATTCTTGAGGAAGTAATCCTCGACGTCGGCCTCGATCGCCTCGCTGAGCGACTGATATTTGCCGGCCTCGAAGAAGCGGGTGATGGCCGAGGTGATCGATTCCTTCAGCACCACATAGGAGCGCTTCCACTCGAAGAACCAATCGGCGTAAGCGTTGATCGCCTGGGTCCGATCCTGGAAGGCGAGCGCGAAGGAGCGGTCGAGATCCTCATGCGCCGCCTGCTTGATGCGCGCGCGCTCGTCGTCGAGCATAAGGATGGTGTCATTGACGAATTTGTCGGTCTCCGACTTGCTCGCCACGACCTTGTGCACCGTGCCGTCCACGTCCTTGATGACGAGGTCGACCGGATCGGACGGCAGGCTGAGATCGCCGAAGAAGATGTCGAGCACCGATTTGTCGGCATGCACCGGGGCGCTGTGGTCGAGATGGCTCTGATAGCTGCGCCAGAAGGTGACGCCGAGCGACATCAGCGCATAGGCCGACAGGATGAGCGCGAGCGACACGCCGATGGGCCTCAGCATCATGCCGAGCGCGCTCTGCTTCACCACCTTCTCGCGCCGCCAGCTCCAGCCGCGCTTGACCTTGGCGGACCCGCGCTTGGCCCGCGCCGGTGTCTTGCCGCGTCTCGCCCTCATGGGCAAGCGCGTCTTCAGGCCGGGCAATGAGGGCGCCGCTTGTGTGTTTCGGCATGTCGTCGAGCATGATGTTGGCTCTCGCGTTCAAGCTTAGCAGGTCTTAAGCGTGACCGCCTGCATATAGGGTCGGCGGCAATCGAGTTGTAACCATTGGCACTCTTGGAGGCCCGAGCGCCGCTCTGGACAAGCAGGACGAACCCGTACCATCGAAGAGAGTTAAACCCCGTGAGGTGACGCCGCGATGGCAGAGAAATGGCGGGAAGCGGAACTGCCGCTGTTCGGCAATCCCGAGCGCATCAACGATCCCGGCCGGGCGCTGAAGCAGGCAGCCGCGGAAGCGCGACGCTGCACCCGCTGCGATCTCTATAAGAACGCGACCCAGACCGTGTTCGGGGAAGGCCCGGCCGACGCGTCCCTCATGCTCGTGGGCGAGGAGCCGGGCGACCAGGAGGATTTGGCCGGACACCCCTTCATCGGCCCCGCCGGCAAGGTGCTCGACCGCGCCCTCGAGCATGCCGGGATCGAGCGCGCCGCAGTCTACATCACCAATGCGGTGAAGCACTTCAAGAACGAGCCGCGCGGCAAGAGGCGCATCCACAAGAGACCCGACACAAGCGAGATCGACGCTTGCCGCTGGTGGCTCGACCGCGAGCTCGCCATCGTCGCGCCTCGCATCGTGGTGGCGCTCGGCGCCACGGCCGCCCGCGCGGTGACGCGGAAGGCGCTCTCCATCAACGCCAATCGCGGGCGGCTGATCGAGCTGCCGGATCGCCGCCAGGGGGTCATCACCGTGCACCCCTCTTATTTGTTGCGGCTGCGCGACGACCGCGACAAGCGCCGCGAATTCGATCTCTTGGTGAAGGATTTGCGCTTCGCGGCGGACGCCGCCCGCAGCGCGCGCCGGCCTTAAATCCCGCCTTCGCCCGGCGCGCTTTGCGCCGCGCACCAGGCATAGAAAGTCCTCTCGCGCAGCACGGTATTGGGCGAGCGTCTCCCCCTCGCCCACCTTTGATGGTGACGCCGCCCACGCGCATTGACGGCGGCAAAAGCGTGCTCGTCGGTGAAATCGTCGCCGATATAGACCGGCACCCGCCCGGCAAACGGCGCCTCGCCGAGAAAGGCCTCGACCGCCGTCCCCTTATCCGCGCCTTGCGGCCTCACCTCATAGACCATCTTGCCGGGCAGCACCGAGAGCTCCGCCATATCGGCCGTCGCCGCCTGCACCGCCTCGGCGCACAGCGCGCCAAGCTCCGGCCGCTGGCGATAATGGAGCGCGACCGACGCCGTCTTGCGCTCGAGCAAGAGGCCGGGATTGGCCTCGATCAAGGGCTCGAGCCGCGCCGCCACCACGCGCGATGGCCGCGGCCGACACGCTGTTTCCATGCACGACACCCGCCGCGTCGCGCCGCACCGACCCATGCTCGGCGGCAATGGGCAGCTTGAGCGGGGCGAGCAGCGCATCGACGGCCGCAAGCGGCCGCCCCGTCACCACCGCCACCGCCCCATCGAAGCGGCCGACCAGGCGGCGCAACAGCGCGATCACGCCGGGCTCGACCCGCACGAGGTCGGGCCGCGCGGCGATGGCCACGAGCGTTCCGTCGAAATCGATGAAAAAGGCGGCATCCGCCGCAAGATGCGGCAAAGCTTTTGCCATTATCGATAAGCTCCGCCCGCTTTCCCCGCCGATCCTGCGGCCCGCGACTCAGTTGTCAACAACGTGTCACCAGCGATTGGCATGTCTGTCATATGACTCAAATGATGCAGCCTATATCCCGCGTCATCGGACATGAGGGGAACGCTTCACCGCATCTTGCGTTATTTCAGATAAACCTCATGGAGAGTTTAATCCGTGCAATCTCATCTCATGAGCGTACAATTAGGCATGCCCAGCACGCCAATGCCCCCTGCCAATGGGCCGGGCTCTGACGTGAAATCCCAGGGTCCTGAGGCCAAAGCTAAACCGCGCCGCTTGGTGGTGGTTTCCAACCGAGTCGCCGACCTCTCGGCTAAATATCAGTCGGGCGGCCTCGCCGTCGCGCTCGCCAACGCGCTCGGCGCCTCCCATGGGCTGTGGTTCGGCTGGAGCGGCGAGACGCGGGAGGATGCGCGCGAGGTGCCCCCCAAACTCGAGACCATGGGCAACCTCAACGTGGCCACGATCGACCTCACGCCGGAGGAAGAGGAAGGCTATTATCTCGGCTATTCCAACCGCTGCCTGTGGCCTGCGCTGCACTACCGCCTGGACCTCGCCCAATGTCACGAGACCGACAGCGAGATCTACTTCGCCGTCAATGCGCGCTTCGCCGCCGCGCTGATGCCGCTGCTCAAGCCAGGCGACATGATCTGGGTCCACGACTATCATTTGATCCCCCTTGCCGAGGAACTGCGGCGCCTCGGCTGCACCTGCCGGCTGGGCTTCTTCCTGCATACGCCCTTCCCCTCGCCGGAGATCTTTGCCGCCGTGCCCTATCAGAAGCGGCTCGGCCAGGCGCTCATGGCCTATGACATCGTGGGCTTCCAGACCCGTTCCGACCGCGGCAACTTCGCCCGCTACATCGCCATGTTCCATGACGGCGAGCGGCTCGACGGCGATCTCCTCACCGCGCAGGGGCAGACCACCCAAGCCTCGGTCTTTCCCATCGGCATCGACGCCGCAAGTTTTGCCAAGCTCGCCGAGGAGGAAAGCGTCAAAGGGCCGGTCCTGCCCTTCGCCGGCGAGGACATGCAGACCATCATCGGCGTCGACCGGCTCGACTACACCAAAGGCCTGCCCGAGCGCTTACGCGCCTTCGAGACGCTGCTCGAGGAATATCCGCAGCATCGCGGCCATGTGCGCCTCGTGCAAATTGCCTCGCCCACGCGCGAGACCCTTCCCGTCTATCAGGAGATCCGCGAGGAGGTCGAAGGGCTCGTCGGCCGCATCAATGGCCGCTTCGCCACGCTCGCCTGGCAGCCGGTGACCTATCTGCATCGTCCGTTTCCGCAAGACGTGCTGGTGCGGCTGTTCCGCGAGAGCGCCGTGGGCCTCGTCACCTCGCTCCGCGACGGCATGAACCTCGTCGCCAAGGAATATGTCGCGGCCCAGCCGCCCGAGAATCCGGGCGTGCTCATCCTGTCGCGTTTTGCCGGCGCCGCCGAGCAATTGCGCGAGGCGCTGCTCATCAATCCGCATGACATCCACGAGGTGGCCCGCACGCTCGACCGCGCGCTGACCATGCCCCGGCAAGAGCGCTGGGCCCGCCACAACCGGCTCATGCAGCGCATCGAGACCTACGACATCGCCAATTGGCGGGACAGCTTCCTGCAGACCTTTGCCCCCTCCGACACCAATCCCGTCAACCTTTTCGCCCAGACGCTCGGCGCCGCTTGAGGCGCTAGCCACCAATCGGGAAGCCTGATCCCGCGCCGCTCTTGACCGAGCGGCCCGGGGCCCCTTCATTGCTGCCATGATCGATCGCACCGACCGGCTCTGGTACAAGAACGCCGTCATCTACGAGGTTCACGTCAAAGCCTTTTTTGACGCGAACCAGGACGGCGTCGGCGACCTCGCCGGCCTGACCCAGAAGCTCGATTATTTGCAGGAGCTGGGCGTCACCGCGCTCTGGCTCTTGCCCTTCTATCCCTCGCCGCTCCGCGACGACGGCTACGACATCGCCGATTACACCGCGATCAACCCGACCTACGGCACCATGCGCGACTTCCGCCAGCTGGTGGCGGCGGCGCATGCCCGCGGCATCCGCGTCATCACCGAGCTCGTCGTCAACCACACCTCCGATCAGCATCCCTGGTTCCAGCGCGCGCGCATGGCGCGGCCGGGCTCGACCTGGCGCGACTATTATGTGTGGAGCGACACCGACCAGAAATACCAGGACACCCGCATCATCTTTCTCGACACCGAAACGTCGAACTGGACCTGGGACCCGGTGGCCAACGCCTATTTCTGGCACCGCTTCTATTCGCACCAGCCCGACCTCAACTATGACAATCCGCGCGTGCTCGTCGACATCCTGCGCGTCATGCGCTTCTGGCTCGACATGGGCGTGGACGGCTTGCGGCTCGATGCCGTGCCCTATCTCGTCGAGCGCGAGGGCACCAACAACGAGAATCTGCCCGAGACCCATGCGATCTTGAAGAAATTCCGCGCCGAGATCGACGCGCGCTACCCCGACCGCATGCTGCTCGCCGAGGCCAATCAATGGCCGGAGGACGCGCTGCCCTATTTCGGCGAGGGCGACGAATGCCACATGGCGTTCCACTTCCCGCTGATGCCGCGCATCTATATGAGCCTCGCCCGCGAGGACCGCTACCCGATCAGCGACATCGTCACCCAGACGCCGTCCATTCCCGAGACCTGCCAATGGGCGATCTTCCTGCGCAATCACGACGAGCTGACGCTGGAAATGGTGACCGATTCGGAGCGCGATTATCTGTGGCAGACCTATGCCACCGACCAGCGCGCGCGGCTCAATCTCGGCATCAGGCGGCGGCTCGCGCCGCTGATGGACAATGACCGCCGCAAGATCGAGCTGCTCAACGGCCTGCTCTTTTCCATGCCGGGCGCGCCGGTCATCTATTATGGCGACGAGATCGGCATGGGCGACAATTTCTATCTCGGCGACCGCGACGGCGTGCGCACGCCGATGCAATGGTCGGCCGACCGCAATGGCGGCTTCTCCCGCGCCGACCCGCAGCGCCTCTTCCTGCCGCCGATCATGGATCCGATCTATGGCTATGAGATCGTCAATGTCGAGGCGCAGCAGAAGCACGCCAATTCGCTGCTCAATTGGATGAAGCGCATGATCGCCGTGCGCCAGTCCTACAAGGCCTTCGGCCACGGCACGCTCAATTTCCTCTATCCGCGCAACCGCAAGGTGCTTGCTTATGTGCGCGAATATGAAGGCGAGATGATCCTGTGCGTGTTCAATCTGTCGCGCTCGGCGCAAGCCGTGGAGCTCGAGCTCGGCAGCCAGAAGGGCCGCGTCCCCATCGAGCTCACCGGCCGCTCGCTCTTTCCGCAGATCGGCACGACGCCTTACGTGCTGACGCTCCCGGCCTATGGCTTCTATTGGTTCGCGCTCGCCGAAGCCGCAAGCCTGCCCACCGCGCACGAGCCGGTGCCCGAGCCGCTGCCCGAGCTTGAGACGCTGGTGCTGGGCGCGGGCTGGAACCTGGTGGAGGCCCAGCGCGCCGACCATAAGCGGCTCGAACGCCTCACCCACCAGCTGCTGCCGGCCTATCTGAAGCATCAGCGCTGGTTCGGCGCCAAGGATCTCGCCATCGCCGCCACCCGGCCCCAGCCAATCGCCGAGCTTGAGCGCGACGGGCTCCGACAGCTTTTTGCTGCTCGCCGTCGATGTCGATCTCGCCGGCGCCGCGACCCAGCGCTACTTCCTGCCGCTCGCCATCGCCTGGGGCGAAGAGAGCTTGCGCTCGGACCACACCACTCTTCCCTTATGTGCTGGCCAAGATCCGGCGCGGCGCCCGCGCCGGCGTGTTGCTCGACGCCGCCGCGTCCGAGGCCTTCCCCCGGGCGCTGCTCGACGCCATGCGCGAGGAACGTCAGCCTCAAATCCGAGGCCGGCGAGGTGCGCTTCGAGGGAAGCGAGGCGTTGCGGGCGCTTGAGCTTCCCGACGACGCCTCCGTGCAGCGCATGGGCGAGCAGAGCAACACCTCGATCATTGTCGGCAACCAGGCGACCCTCAAGCTTTATCGCCAGCTGCATCCGGGCATCGAGCCCGAGATCGAGCTCGGCCGCTTCCTCACCCGCATGGGCTTCGCCAACAGCCCGGCCCTGCTCGGCGCCATCGAATATGTCGATGCCGATGGCACGCCCACCGCGCTCGGCGTCGCCTTCCAGCATGTGCGCAACCAAGGCGACGGCTGGACCGTGGTCGTCAACGCGCTCGACCGCGAGCTGGAGGAGGCAAGCCTTGCCGGCCAACCGAGCGACGAGGCCGAGATCGGGCTCGCTTATTCGCTGTCGCTGCTCGAGGCGGTCGGCCGCCGCACCGGCGAGATGCATCGCGCGCTGGCGCAAAGCCCTGACGACCCCGACTTCGCGCCCGAGCCGATCACCCGCGCCGATATCGAGGCATGGCACGCGCGCACCCTGGCGCGGGCGCGGGAAGCCATGCAGCTCTTGGCGCAGCTGCGCGACGGTCTCGACGAGGAGACGCGCGCGCTCGCCGATCGCCTGCTCGAGGCGCACGAGGCGCTCTGCTGGCAAAGATCGACGCCTCCGTGCCGAAATGCGTGAAGGCCAAGAAGATCCGCCTGCACAACGATCTGCATCTGCGCCAGATTCTCGATCGCCGAGAACGACGTCTACATCGTCGATTTCGCCGGCGAGCCGGGCAAGCCCGTCGCCGAGCGCCGCGCGCGCGGTCCGCATGTGCGCGACGTGGCCGGCATGCTGCGCTCCTTCGACTACGCCGCGCGCACCGCCATCGACCGCCAGCGCCAGCGCGGCGTCGGCCAACTCGCCGAGATCGAAGCCAAGGCGCTCAACTGGCGCGCCGCGGCGGAGCACACCTTCCTCGAAGCGTATAAACGCGCGCTGGCCGGCACCGGCAAGCCTGCCTCCGCTCTGCCCGGCCGCGAGCTGCTGCCGCTGTTCCTGATCGACAAGCTGCTCTACGAGATCATCTATGAGGGGCTGAACCGGCCGGTTTGGCTCTCGGTCCCTTTGAAGGCCGCGCTCGAGCTCATCGAGCCGAGCTTCGCGCGCGCCGAGGAGACGGTGGAGTGACGGCAAGTTTTGGCACCGCGGAGCGCGTGCTTCGCCCCGAGCAGCGCGAGATCGAGGCCATCGTGCGCGGCACCCATGGCGATCCCTTCGCCATTCTCGGGCTGCATGGCGGCAACGGCCGCCCTCTGTCCTTGCGCGTCTTCGCGCCCGAAATCGACGAGGTCGAAGCCGTCACCACCGCGGGCGAGACCATCGCCACGCTCGCCCGCATCCACGCCGGACGGCTTCTTCGTCGCGCCCGCTGCCGAGCACGCGGCGCATCCCCTATCGCTTGCGCTTCCGCCGCGGCCAGGACCAATGGGAGGCGGACGACCCCTATCGCTTCCCGCCGCTCTTGACCGAGATCGATCTCGAGCTTCTCGCCGAGGGCAATCACCTCAAGCTCTACGAGATCCTGGGCGCCCAGCCGCGCAACGTCGAGGGCGTGGACGGCGTGGGTTTCGCGGTGTGGGCGCCGAACGCGTTGCGCGTCAGCGTGATCGGCGATTTCAACGCCTGGGACGGCAGGCGCCATCCCATGCGCCGCCGCCACCGCGCCGGCATCTGGGAGATCTTCATTCCCGGCCTGTGGGCGGGCATCCCTTATAAATTCGAGCTGCTCGGCGCCGACGGCAAGCTCTTGCCGCAAAAGGCGGACCCCGTCGCCTTCCGCCAGGAGCACCCGCCCGCGACCGCCTCGATCGTGCATGGGCCGGTCAGCCGCAGCGCCCAGGTGGAGGGCTGGGTCGAGCGGCGGAAAGAGGCCAATGCGCTCGACGCCCCCATCAGCATCTACGAGGTGCATCTCGGCTCGTGGCGGCGCGGGCCGACAAGGGCGAATTCCTGAGCTACGACGCCATCGCCGACCGCCTCATCCCCTATGTGCAGGAGATGGGCTTCACCCATGTCGAGCTGATGCCGGTCGCCGAATTCCCCTTCGACGGCTCCTGGGGCTATCAGCCGCTCGGCCTTTACGCGCCGACCTCGCGCTTCGGCACGCCGGAGGATTTCGCGCGCTTCGTGCGCCGCCTGCACGAGGCCGGCATCCTCGTCCTCGTCGATTGGGTCGCGGCGCACTTCCCGTCCGACCCGCACGGGCTCGGCGAGTTCGACGGCACCGCCCTTTACGAGCACGCCGATCCGCGCCGCGGCTTCCACCAGGATTGGAACACGCTGATCTACAATTACGGACGCCGCGAGGTCGCCAACTTCCTCTTCGCCAACGCGCTTTATTGGTTCGACCATTTCGACATCGACGGGCTGCGCGCCGACGCCGTGGCCTCGATGCTCTATCTCGATTACAGCCGCGCGCCCGGCGAATGGCTGCCCAATGAATTCGGCGGCAACGAGAATTTGGCGGCGGTCGCCTTCCTCAAGCGCTTGAACGAGCTCCTCTATGGCGCCTTCCCCGGCATCGCCACGATCGCCGAGGAATCGACCGCCTGGCCCGGCGTCTCCCGCCCCACTTATCTCGGCGGCCTCGGCTTCGGCTACAAATGGAACATGGGCTGGATGCACGACACGCTTGCCTATATCGGCCACGACCCCATCCACCGCAAATACCACCACAACCTCCTCACCTTCGGCCTCGTCTACGCCTATTCGGAGAACTTCATCCTGCCGCTCAGCCATGACGAAATGGTGCACGGCAAGGGCTCGCTGCTCGCCAAGATGCCCGGCGACGAGTGGCAGCGCTTTGCCAATTTGCGCGCCTATCTCGCCTTCATGTGGGGGCATCCCGGCAAGAAGCTCCTGTTCATGGGCGGCGAGTTCGGCCAGAGCCGCGAATGGAGTCATGACCGCGAGCTCGACTGGCATGAGCTCGACGACCCCAAGCATAAGGGCGTGCAGCGCCTCGTGCGCGATCTCAACCTTCTGCTCCGCGCCGCGCCCGCGCTCCACCGCATGGACAGCGACCCCGCGGGCTTCGCCTGGGTGGAAGCCAACGACACCGACAACAGCGTGCTTGCCTTCCTTCGCCTTGCCGGCGAGGCGGCGCCGGTGCTCGTCGTCTGCAACTTCACGCCAATCGTCCGCGAGGACTATCGGGTGGGCGTCCCGCGCGCCGGGCGCTGGGTCGAGCGCATCAACACCGACGCGCAGGATTATGGCGGCTCGGGTGTCGGCAATCTCGGGAGCATCGAGGCCGAGGCGGTGCCCGCGCATGGGCGTCCCTATTCGCTCCGCCTGACGCTCCCGCCGCTCGCCACCCTCATCTTCGAGCATCAGGAGCTATAGCGGCATGGAGATGCGCCTTGGGCTCGGGGCGGCCTTGGCCGCTCGGCGCGAGCTTCGATGGCCGTGGCGTGAACTTTGCGCTGTTCTCGAGCCATGCGACGCGCGTCGAGCTCTGCCTGTTCGACGCGCAAGGCCGCGAGACCAAACGGCTCACCCTTCCCGACTATACCGACGAGGTCTGGCACGGCTACGTCTCCGGGCTCCGCCCCGGCCAGCTCTACGGCTACCGCGTGCACGGCCCCTACGCGCCCCGCGACGGCCACCGATTCAATCCGCACAAGCTGCTGCTCGACCCTTACGCCCGGCTTCTATGCCGGCGCGCTGCATTGGAACGACGCGCTGTTCGGCTATCAGGTCGGCGCGAAGCGCGCGGCCGATCTCACCCTGGACGAGCGCGACAGCGCCCCCTTCATGCCGAAAGCCGTGGTGACCGGCGCGATCGAAGGCCCTAAGCGCGCACGGCCCGACACGCCCTGGGACCGGACGGTCATCTATGAGGCCCATGTCAAGGGACTGACCGCGCTCAACGAAAATGTGCCGCAGCGCCTGCGCGGCACTTTTGCCGGCCTCGCCCATCCCGCCACCATCGAGCATCTGACGAAGCTCGGCATCACCGCCATCGAGCTCCTGCCCGTCCATGCCTTCATCGACGACCGCCGTCTGGTCGAGCACGGGCTCAGCAACTATTGGGGCTATAACAGCGTCGGCTTCTTTGCGCCGGCCGCGCGCTACCTCACCCCCGGCGCCGGCATCGAGGCGTTCCGCGACATGGTCGACGCGCTCCACGCCGCCGGCATCGAGGTGCTGCTCGACGTGGTCTACAATCACACCGCCGAAGGCAATGAGCTCGGCCCTACCCTGTCCTTCCGCGGCATCGACAACGCCTCCTACTACCGCCTCGGCCCCGACCCGCGCCATTATGTCGACACCACCGGCTGCGGCAACGCGCTCAATATCGGCCATCCGCGCGTCTTGCAGCTGGTGATGGATTCGCTCCGCTACTGGGTCGAGAGTTGCGGCGTGGACGGCTTCCGCTTCGATCTCGCCACCACGCTCGCGCGCGGCGCGAGCGGCGGCTACGACCAAAGCGCGTCCTTCCTCGATGCCATCGGCCAGGACCCGACCTTGAGTCGGGTGAAGCTCATCGCCGAGCCGTGGGATCTCGGCGAGGACGGCTATCAGCTCGGCGCCTTTCCGCCGCGCTTCGCCGAATGGAACGACCGCTATCGCGACGATCTCCGTTCTTACTGGCGCGCGGACAGGGCGGCGCTGCCCGCGCTCGGGCGGCGGCTCCTGGGCTCGGCCGACCTTTACGACAATCGCGGCCGCAAGCCCTGGGCGAGCGTGAACTATGTCGCCTGCCATGACGGTTTCACCCTCGCCGACCTCGTCGCCTATGACGACAAGCACAACGAGGCCAATGGCGAGAGCAATCACGACGGCCATGACGACAACCGCAGCTGGAACTGCGGCGTCGAGGGCCCGACCGACGATCCCGCTGTGCTCGATCTGCGCGACCGGCTGCGCCGGGCCTATCTGGCGAGCCTCTTCTTCAGCCAGGGCACGCCCATGCTGCTGATGGGCGATGAGCTGGGGCGCACGCAACAGGGCAACAACAACGCCTATTGCCAGGACAACGCGCTGTCCTGGATGCGCTGGAGCGACCTCGACCCGCGCGATGCCGCTTTGCTCGACTTCACCCGCGGCGTGGCGCGCCTCCGAGCCGAGCTGCCTTTGTTGCGCGCCCCGCGCTTTCTCCATGGCGAGATCGCCGCGCCCGACATCCCCAATGTGGCGTGGTTCAAGCCCGACGGCGAGCCGAAGCAGCCGGAGCATTGGGAAGACCCGATCGCCAAATGCGTCGGGCTGACGCTGGCCGACGCGGCATCGCTGCTGCTCCTCATCTTCAACAGCGACGGCGAGGAGATCGATTTCGTCTTTCCTGAATTCGGCGGCCGGCACTGCAAATGGCGGCTGCTCTGCGACTCGGCGAACGCGCCTCGTGCGGCCCGGCCTGCCCCTCGCCGAGGGCAAGGTTCGCGTGCCCGCGCGCGGCGTGCTCCTGTTCGAAAGGGCCGCGGGATGAGCGCCCACTTCGCCCATGCCATGCCCTTCGGCGCGGAAATCGTGGACGGCGGCGCCCGCTTCCGCCTGTGGGCGCCGCAATGCCAGGAGGTCGCGCTCGTGGCGACGGCGACCGGCACGACGCTGCCCATGCGGGCCGATGACGATGGCTGGTTCGAGCTTCTCACCGACGCGGTCGCCGTGGATGCGGGCTATGCCTTTGCGCTGCCCGGCGGCACGCGCGTGCCCGACCCCGCCGCCCGCGCGCAATTGGGCGACGTGCATGGGCCGAGCCGCCTCGTCGACCCGCGCGCCTATGATTGGCGCACGCCCGCATGGCAGGGCCGGCCCTGGGCCGAGACCGTGCTCTACGAGCTGCACACCGGCACCTTCTCGTCCGAGCGGCAATTTCGACGGCGTCGCGCGCGAGCTCGACCGCCTCGCCGCGCTCGGCGTCACCGCCATCGAGCTCCTGCCGGTGGCGCAATTCGGCGGCAATCGCGGCTGGGGCTATGACGGCGTGCTGCTCTTTGCGCCCCACAAGGCCTATGGCGGACCCGGAGGGGCTGAAGCGTCTCGTCGACGCCGCGCATGAGCGCGGGCTGATGGTGTTTCTCGACGTGGTCTATAACCATTTCGGCCCCGACGGGAATTACCTCCATCTCACCGCGCCGCGCTTCTTCGATCCCGTGCGCAAGACGCCCTGGGGCGAGGCGATCGAATTCACCGCCCGGCCGGTGCGGGATTTCTTCCTCCACAACGTGCTCTATTGGCTCGAGGAGTTCCGCTTCGACGGCTTGCGCTTCGACGCCATCAACCACATCGAGGACGGCTCCGAGGAGCCGATCCTCGCCGAGATCGCGCGCGAGGTGCGCGCCCGCTTCCCCGGCCGCCACATCCATCTCACCATCGAGGACGACGCCAATTCGACCACGCTGCTCAAATTCGACGCCGAGAGCCGCCCGCGCCTGTTCGACGCCGAATGGAACGACGACTGGCATCATGCCGTGCACGCGCTGCTGACGGGCGAGAGCGACGGCTATTATCAGGACTATGCCGACGCGCCCGCCGCCCGCATCGCCGCGACGCTCGCGCATGGCTTCGGCTATCAGGGCGAGACGTCGCGCTTTCGCGGCGGGCGCGCGCATGGCTCCCCCTCGCGCCATCTGCCGCCGACCGCCTTCATCAATTTCCTGCAAAATCACGATCAGGCCGGCAACCGCGCCTATGGCGAGCGGATCGCGAGCCTCGTCGCGCCGGAAGCCGTCGACGGCGGCGCTCGCGCTCTTGCTGTTGTCGCCGCAGATCCCGCTGCTCTTCATGGGCGAGGATTATGGCGAGCGGCGTCCCTTTCAATTCTTCACCGATTTTGCCGGCGACCTCGCCGAAACGGTGCGCAAGGGCCGCAGCGAGGAGTTCCATCGCTTCAAGGCCTTCACCGAGGCCGATGCGCGCCATGTCATTCCCGATCCCAATGCGTTGGCGACCTTCGCCGCCTCGCGCCTCGATCCCGACGCCGCCGACAACCCCGAGGGCAAATCGCGCGCCGCGCTCATCAAGGCGCTGCTCGCGGCGCGGGCCGCGCATATCGTGCCGGTGCTGCCCA
Source organism: uncultured Alphaproteobacteria bacterium (assembly GCA_963792045.1). Classification (GTDB taxonomy): domain Bacteria; phylum Pseudomonadota; class Alphaproteobacteria; order Rhizobiales; family Methyloligellaceae; genus Methyloceanibacter. The sequence goes on along the minus strand of CAWBUT010000011.1, from coordinate 8,812 downwards.
TGATCGGCGGCAATGCCGGCACGGTGGAGGCGCAGAATGGGCCGGCCTTCATCGTGAGCTGGCGGCTCGGGCGCAGCGGCGCGCTTATCATCGCCGCCAATCTTTCCGCCGACGAGGCGCGCCTGCCAGCGCAGACTCGCGGCACGCTCGTCTTCGCCCATGGCGACGCCGCCGCCGACGCGCTTGCGGACGGCACGCTGCCGCCCTGGTCCGTTGTCTGCCGCCTCGATCGCGGCAGGGAGGGCTAGGCCGTGGCGGACAGGCTCGAACAATTGGCGGAGCGCTACGGCATCGCCGAGGGCTATCACAGCGAAGAGGGCGAGTGGATCGCCACCCCGCCCGCGACCAAAACGAAGGTGCTGGCCGCCATGGGCGTGCCCGCGGCGACGGAGAGCGAGATCGCGGCAAGCCTCGCCGCCGCCCCCGCCGCCTCTCCCGCCGACGGCCCGGTCGATCTCGCGCAAAGCGGCTTCTGGCCCCTCTTCCTCGTCGATCATCGCGTCTTCGGCTTCGCGCTCCAGCTCTACGGTGTGCGCTCGGCGCGCAATTGGGGCATCGGCGATTTCGAGGACTTGGCGCGGCTTGCCGAATATGCCGCGGGGCTTGGCGCCGATTTCATCGGCGTCAATCCGCTGCACGCGCTGTTCCCTGCCGACCCCGCCCGCATCAGCCCCTATGCGCCGTCGAGCCGCGCCTTCCTCAATCCGCTTTACATCGCCCCCGACCGCGTGCCGGGCTTCGGCGAGCTTGCCGACCGCGACACGCTCACCGCGGAGCTTGCCGATTTGCGCGGCACCGAGCTCGTCGATTATCTCCCGGTCCATCGCGTCAAGTACCGCGCGCTCGAGGCGCTGTTCGCCCATTTCACCAAGACCGCAGCGCCGAAGCCAAGGCGGCCTTCGCGCGCTATTGCCGCGAGCAGGGCGAGGCGCTCGCCAACCACGCCCTCCATGAGGCGCTCGCCGAGCATTTCGTGGCGGAAGGCGGCAGCGTCGCCTGGATGACTTGGCCCGCCGCCTATCACGACCCGGACAGTCTCGCGGTGCGCGACTTCGCCCGCGCCGCGCGCGCAGCGCATCGCCTTCTTCCAATGGCTGCAATGGATCGCCGAAGCGCAGCTCGCCGACGCGCAACGCAGGGCCAAGGCGGCCGGCATGCGCATCGGGCTTTATCTCGACCTCGCCGTCGGCGTCTCGCCGGACGGCGCCACGAGCTGGTCGGAAGGACGCGCGGTGGCGCGCGCCGCCCGCATCGGCTGCCCGCCCGATCCCTTCAGCACCGAGGGTCAGGATTGGGGGCTCGTGCCCTTCTCGCCGCTCGGGCTGGAAGCCGAGCGCTATGAGCCGTTCCGCGCGCTGCTCCGGGCCAATATGCATCACGCGGGCGCGCTTCGCCTCGACCACGCCATGGGCTTGCAGCGGCTCTATTGGATCCCCGAAGGCGAGAGCGCGCGCGACGGCGCCTATGTGCGCTATCCCTTCCGCGCTTTGCTCGAAGCGGTCGCCGAGGAATCCTGCGTGTTCGGCACCATCGTCATCGGCGAGGATCTCGGCACCGTGCCGCCGGGCTTCACCGACACCATCGTCCGCGCCGGCCTCCTCAGTCTATCAGGTGCTCTATTTCGGGCGCAGCCGACAAGGCTTCCAGCCGCCCGAGGACTATCGCCGCGAGGCGCTCGTCTGCGCCTCGACCCACGACCTGCCGACGCTGAAAGGCTGGTGGACGGGAACCGATATCGACTGGCGCGTGCGGACCGGGCGCGCGACGAAAGCCGAGGCGGAAGTCCGCAGGCAGGACCGCTTGGCGCGAGCGGACAGAGCTCATCGACGCCCTGGCCGAGGCGGGACTGCTGCCGGCCCCAGGCGCCGCGCACGCGCCGGCCGCGGCGACCCTGTCCGACGCCGCCATCATCGCCGCGCATCGTTTCCTCGCCCGCACCCCCTCTCGCCTCTTCGCCGTGCAGCTCGACGACGCGCTGGGGACGGTGGAGCAGGCCAATCTGCCCGGCACCGTGGACGAGCATCCCAATTGGCGCCGCAAGATGGCGGTCGGCATCGAGGAGCTGCGCGATCACGCGCTGTTCCGCGCCGTGACCGACGCCGTCGCCGCCGAGCGCCCGCGGAATTGAGCGGCTAATATTGCGCGCGCGAAATCTCGGCGACGATGATCGACGCGCCCCACCAGTTGATAAGGAATACCGTGATGGCAAAGCCGATGTTGACGGCCCTATTGAGCCAATGAGCGATCCTCTTGTTCGCGAGGACACCGAACAGGTTGATGTACCACTGGTCGGCATAGGAAAGGCAGTAGAGAAGAATCACGCCGAGCGCGAAGGTCGTGGAGATAGAACAGGACCGGGCTGTGCGGACTTCTCGTCGAAATATTTCAGCCCCCCGACCAGAACGAAATTACGCAACAGGTCGAAGAACCAGCTGGGAGAAGTTGCGCACGAGTCGAGGAATGCGATCTCCCCTTCGGGCCGCACCAGGAGCTGTTTGAGGTAGGAATCCACGGGCAAGCACTCTTCGGTGCGGGCCGGCTCTTACAGCGCGTCGACGCCCATCTCGCCGGTGCGCACGCGCATGACACCTTCGAGCGGCAGCACGAAGATCTTGCCGTCGCCGATATGCCCCGTGCGCGCGCCCTCGCTGATGGTCTCCACCACCCTGTCGGCGATGGCGTCGTCCACCGCGATCTCGAGCTTCACCTTGGGGATGTACTGCAGGGTGTATTCGGCGCCGCGATAGATCTCGGTCTGGCCCTTCTGCCGCCCGAAGCCGCGCACCTCGCTGACCGTCATGCCCTGCACGCCGATGCTGGCGAGCGCCTCGCGCACGGCGTCGAGCCGGTGCGGCTGAATGACTGCGATGACGTATTTCATGAGGCGCGTTCCCCCCCGCGAAGACGAAGCTCACCGGCCGAGAACCATAGCAAAGTGATCACGAAGCGGGCGAGATGAATTGCGCGGCCCCTTCAACGCTGCTCCATTTTGGGGCAAATGCCCAACGGCGCCGCAATGTGGGGGAGAAGAGCCACAATCTGAGGGTCCAGCGTGGTATAGTGACGCAATGAGCAAGGCCTTCACCAAGGAATCCGAGCCAGCCGAGGTCTATGACGACCTGCCGGACCGGCCGGTCTCGCCCCATAATCTCGTCACCGCCAAGGGGTTGGAGCAGATCGAGGCCGAGCTCGCGCGCCTGCATCACGAGCATGCGGCCGCGCTCGATGCCGACGACCGCGCCAAGCTCGCCAAGATCAACCGGGATCTGCGCTATTGGACCTCGCGCCGGGCCACCGCCCAGGTGATGGAGCCGCCCAAGGACACGAACGAGGTCCGCTTCGGCGCGACGGTGACGATCCTGCGCGAGGACGGGCGGCGGCAGACCTACCGCATCGTCGGCGAGGACGAGGCCGACCCGGCCCACGGCACCCTGTCTTACGCCTCGCCCGTGGCGCAGGCGCTGATGGGCAAGCAGCTGGGCAATTCGGTGCAGGCGGGCACCGCCGAGGCCGAGATCGTCGAGATCGCCTAAGCCCTCACGATCACGCCGATTTGGTGGGCTTGGCCGGCTTCTCCAGCATGAGCTGACCCTGCTTCTGCACGATGGCCTTCGCCTTGTTGGCGAGCATGGCCAGCATCCAGGGCAGCTCGACCTCGAGCCGGACATGGTCGTCGGCCACGTCCACCTTGCCGGTCGTGGTCTGGCCGAGCAGACTCGCCTGGAAATCGAGGTGATCGCCCTTCCACTCGTCCTTGAGCACGACGAATTTCTGGCCGATGGTCGAACGGACATTGCCGAAGCCGGTCTGCAGGCGGCGGGTGGCCTCCTGCTTGCCGAGGCGATGGGGGATGGTGACGATGACGGGCTCACCCATAGGCTTGTGCTTCCTTGATTTTTTGCGCGATGTGGCTCGCCCGAATGTATGGGCCGGCCCCGCCTAATTCCAGGGCCCGACGCCGCCCAAGCCCGAACAGAGGCGCGGATCAGCCCTGCTTGGGCTTGGCGTCGCTATGGCCGAGGTCGCGGTCGGGCGCCACCACGTCGCGCACGAGCTGCTTCAGCTCCTTGATGTCGGGGAAGCGGCCGTGCTCCTTGCGCGACCACAAAAGCTTGCCGTCCACGCGCACCTCGAACACCCCGCCGGTCGCGTCGGGGATGAGCGTGACGGCGCCGAGCTCCTCGGCGAAAGTGGTGAGCAGCTCCTGCGCCATCCAGCTCGCGCGGAGCATCCACCCGCATAACCGGCAATAGGTGATGGAGACCGAAGGGCCGGGCATGGCGCGAGTTTAGCAGAAACCGCTCGGCGCCTCACGGCCGCTGCGGCGGCGGCTGCTCGAACCCAGGCGGCGGCTGCCCCTTGGGATGCGGCGGCAGCGGCAGCAACGCCTGCTCGAAAGCGACCACCGAGATGCGCCCCTGCCCGGTGAAGGGATAATCGAGGATCAGCGCGGGCAACAGCGCAAGCGCCACGAGCGCGGCGAGCGTCGCCGTCATCAGGGTCTGCGCGAACAGGTTCGACGTGCCGAAGAAGGCGGGATAGCCGAGCGTGACCATGGCGCCGGCGATGAGCACGAGCCACAGAATGGGCGGCACCGAGCCGTCGGCGCTGTCCAGGCGCTCGCTGCGATTGTCTTCGACCACCGCCAGCAGGCGCAGCGCCTGCTGGTAGAGGGCGAGATCCTTGAGCGACTCGGCCTTGATATCGATGATCGCCTCGGTGAGATGGGCAAGCGCATGCGCCGTCGGCACGCTCGCCACCCCCCGCGCCATGGTCGGCCATTCGGACTTGCGCACCTCTTCCACATAGGCGGCGAGCGGCTGGCGGATCGCGTTCGCGCTCCGCCTCCGGCAGCGCATAGGAGAGCTGATTCAAATCGACGACGGCCTTGACCTCGTTGCGCACGGCAGTCTCGGTGTTGCGATAATCCTCCCACACGGCGATGACGACGAAGCCGAGCAGCACGGCATAGAGCACGCCGATGACGGAGAATTTGAACCCGGCGACCTCGTTGTTGAGCTTCAGCCGGTCGGGGCCCCATCTGCGCCGGCACGCGAGCATGAGCCCGACGCTATACGCCTCCAGCGCGCCGACGACGGCGATCACAATCAGCCACAGGGGCACATAATTTATGATGCGGAGCAGAAACATAAGACGGGCGCCCTAGGAGTTTGCGCGGCGGAGCTTGGCATTGGCCCGCGCCCGTCACCAGCGGAATTTGGCTCCCGCGCTGTAGCGATTGGTCCGTTTGCTGCACATTGGCAAAGAAATTGTAACGCGCGAAGAATTCGCTGACATCGTTCGGATGCCAAGAGAAGCCCCCGCCGAGTGCCAAAGATGAGTTCCTACGCGTTCCCCACGCTGCTGCGGAAGAGGTCGTGTTCGAAATTCGAGACATGCAAATTGGCGGCGCCGGCCCCCCGCTCGGTGAAGCCGCCCTGCGCATCGTGATCGTAATCGAGGCCGATGCGCGGCTCTAGGGTGATCGCGCCGACACGCAGCATGACGCCGAGCCCAACTGCAAGCCCGGCGCCGAGCCCCACGCTGTTGCCATAGGCGGTATCGTGAGCAAAGTCGATCTTGCGCGCGCTGTCGATCGTGCTGTAGGTCCCGGCGGCCGCGCCGTCAACAAAGAGAACCGCCAGTCGCGGCGGCCGTAAAAGCCAAAATTATAGGCGTCGAGATCCGCACCTTGCGGTAGCCCGGAAAACTCCGCGTTCGTCCGCATGTAGTTGAAGCCGAGCCCGGCGCAGCTGTGCCGGTCGGGATAGGCCTCCACGCCCATTGTGGTGCCCCCTGCCGTCCAGATATCGCTCTTCCGGTAGAGGCCGCGCGCCCACACCGTTGGATCGTACGACGCCGGATCGTCCGGACGCTGCTTTTGCAGGCAGGATGGACCGAGCCGGTCGATGAAGGAGGCGATCACCGCCCGGCGATCGCCCTGGAGGATGCCGGGAAACACCGTCGCGATCTGGTTGCCGAGCTCCGTGAGCGCAAAGGGGATTTCCTCCGCAGGCAGCGCCGCGACATCGAGGACGAGATTGTTGAAGGCGGCATTGCCTACGCCGTTGTCGAGCGCCCCCGCGACAGCCGCCTGGTTGAGGTCCGCGCACGGCACCGTCGTGCCCCCGACCCCGACACTGATGCAGCCGGCTTGCGCGGCGACCGCTCCGAAGAGCGCGAGCAGCATCGCGGCGAGGACAAGCGTCGCCACCGCCCGCAACGGACGGCGCCAATCTCGCGCCGATGGTCTATTTCCCCGTGCCACGCCGCCCAAGAAGCGGCGACCCCGACCTGGCCAATCGCCGCTGCCCCTCATTCGCTTACGCGTTACGCGGCTTTCCCGGCCTTGTAACAGCCCGCCCCCGCTGCGGCAATCCGGGCCGGATTCCTTCGGGCTGCGCGCGAGGCCTGGCCTTGGACGCGGAGAACCGAAAAAAAACGGGGATTTTCCTCGAAAAGTCACGACAGATTTTTGTGATTGGCTAGGGCACAGGCAGTCGATAACCTGATACGAGTTGACGTATCGGACCAAAAAGGCGTGGACGCCTATCAGTGGGAGGACATCATGGCAGCCGATAAGGACAAATGCGAGCTCCGCGGGCGCGTAGGACTCGACCGCCGCAACATTTTGCGCAGCGGCGCGTCGCTCTTCGCGCTGTCCCTGTTCGGCGCGGGCGCGACACCCACCACGTCGCAAGCGGCACCCGCCGCGGCCCCCGCTCCGCAAGCGGGCGCCAAGCCCAACATCCTCTTCATCATGGGCGACGATATCGGCTGGTTCAACATCGGCGCCTATCACCGCGGCATCATGGCCGGCAAGACGCCGAATCTCGACAAGCTCGCCGCCGAAGGCATGCTGCTTCACCGACTACTACGCCGAGGCGAGCTGCACCGCCGGCCGCGCGAACTTCATCACCGGCGAGCTGCCGATCCGCACCGGCCTCACCACCGTCGGCCAGGCCGGCGCCACCGTCGGCATGCCGGCGCAGGCGCCGACCATCGCCACGGCGCTGAAGTCCATGGGCTACGCCACCGGCCAGTTCGGCAAGAACCATCTCGGCGACCGCAACGAGTTTCTGCCGACGGTGCACGGCTTCGACGAGTTCTTCGGCTACCTCTACCATCTCGACGCGATGGAGGACCCGTTCCATCCGAACTACCCGCAGGCGCTCAAGGACAAGGTCGGGCCGCGCAACATGATGCACTCCTGGCGACCGACACCGACGACCCGACCGTCGAGCCGCGCTGGGGCAAGGTCGGCAAGCAGAAGATCAACGACGAGGGGCCGCTGCCGCCGCACCCGATCGACGGCATCAATACAACATGGAGACCGTCGACGAGGTGATTCGCGACAAGACGCTCGGCTTCATCGACAAGGCCAAGAGCGACGGCAAGCCGTTCTTCGTCTGGCTGAACCCGACGCGCATGCACGTCATCACGCATCTCTCGGAGAAATACGAGGACATGCGCAACGCCGAGAACGGCTGGTCCATCGAGGAAGCCGGCATGGCGCAGCTCGACGACGTCGTCGGCGCCGTCATGCAGCAGCTCAAGGACTCGGCCTCGACGACAACACCATCGTCGTGTTCACCACCGACAACGGCGCCGAGAACTTCACCTGGCCCGACGGCGGCCAGACGCCGTTCGCCGGCGGCAAGGGGACGGCCTCGAAGGCGGCTTCCGCGTGCCCTGCCATCGTGCGCTGGCCCGGCAAGGTTCCGGCCGGCAAGGTCGAGAACGGCATCATCTCCGGGCTCGACTGGTTCCCGACCTTCGTCGCGGCGGCGGGCGACCCCAACATCGTCGACGAGCTGATGAGCGGGCAAGCAGCTCGGCGACCACGACCTACAAGGTCCACCTCGACGGCTACAACCAGATCGACCTCATCACCGGCAAGGGCCCGTCGAAGCGCAACGAGGTCTTCTACTTCACCGAAGGCAACGCTCGGCGCGGTGCGCATCGACGACTACAAATACCGCTTCACCGACCAGCCGGGCGGCTGGCTCGGCAACACGGTCAAGCTCGATTGGCCGATCCTGACCAACCTCAGGCTCGATCCCTTCGAGCGCACCGAGCACGCCGGAGCAGTCGATGTACCAGGCGACTGGTACGTCTACGAGTTCTGGCGCTTCGTCTTCGTCCAGCAGGAGGTGGCGCAAGTTCGGCGCAGACGCTTCGTCGACTTCCCGCCGATGCAGAAGGCCGCCTCGTTCAACCTCGAGGCCGTCAAGGAGCAGATCCTTGCGGCCATCAAGGCGCAGGCAGGGCGATTAGAAAGATGAGAGCTCGGCGCCAAGGTCGCACGAGCACCCATGATCGGCGCCTACATCAAGCCCATCCTGGTGATCACCGGCATCGCCACGGCGAGCATGATCGCGGCCTTTTTCGCGCCGGCCCGTCCTGACCAGCTGTTCATGCCGGCCCCCACCGACGCGGTCAGCCTCGCCGTCATGCGGCATTGGGGGCTGCTCGTCTTCTGTTTCGGCGCGCTCCTTTCTGGGCCGCCTACCGTCCCGAGCTGCGCAAGCCCGTGCTCGTCTTCACGCTCGTGGAAAAGATCGCCCTCGTGCTCGGCCTTCTGCTCTTGCCGCTTTCCCTTGAAGTCCGGCGCCTATGTCGTGGCCGGTTCCGACGCCACCTTCTCTGTGCTCTACCTCTTATATCTCCGGGACTCTCGAGGAGGTCTGTTCGTGCCGCTCCGCCCTCTGCGCGTCCCCGACCTTTTCCACTTTGAGCCGGCGTGGCCTTCTCGTTCCGCGCTGCTCGGGCTCGCGCTGTGCGCCACGGGCGTTTACGCGCGGACCGATTC
>CAWBUT010000010.1:0-326574 GCA_963792045.1 uncultured Alphaproteobacteria bacterium | reverse complement strand
CTTCCGGCTAACCAATGGGCCGTCCTCAGGCTCGGCCTCCTGCGCCGTGGCGGCGTTTGGTCTTGGGCGCCGGCGTGCTCATGGTGATGGGCGGGCGTCCCGGCCGCTTCGTGCTGCTGCTCGAAGGCGATGGCGCGGTCGACCTCAGGCTCGCCGAACATCTTGGCGAAGCCGAAGGCGAACAAGCCGGCCACGAGCCCGGCCAGCATCCCGCGGATGAGAAGGTCTCTGACCATGATGAAATCCCCTAGCGGTTAATGGCAGGGGAAGCCGAGCAAATGGCGCCCGTCATGGGTGAATCCATGCACATACATGCCGGAAAAGATCGAAATGGCGCCCTGCTCGACGCCGACGAAATAGACGAGCGTCAAGAGCAGGCCGGCGAAAATCAGCCAGGGCATGAGCTCGCGGGCCGGGATGGCCACGGGGCGAGCGACAGGTGCAGTAACGGTTTTGACCATGGCGACCTCCAAGGGATGTCTGCGTCCCGCTTGAGTGCTTCGAACCACGAAGGGAGGTCTGACTTTCGGTCACCGTGCCCTCAAGGCACGACCCGATCACAGTGGCGCGACCGTGCCGGATTCTGCACCGGCTTCCCCGCTTCGCTGTTAACCACCGTAGGAGGCCGGCGCCGAGCGCGTCAAGCGAGTGCGTCCGCTGCCGCCGCCACCCACTCAGATGCGTTGCGATTGTGCGCGCACAGGCCCCAGCATATTCTGAACGGTGCCCGACACGATGGGTGGGAGCGGCCACGTGAAAAGAGCGCACTACGCGACACCCTGGATTCATGCGTCTTGGCATCCTGGGATCGACTTTGCTGCTGTCCGTCTCCCTCGCCGATCCCGCGGCGGCGTTCTCGGCCCTGCAAAACAAATGCTTCAACGGGTCGGCCGACCAGCGGATTGCGGCCTGTACCAAGCTGATCGAAACCGATTCCGATCCGATTTGGAGCACCGCCTATTACGATAGCCGCGGCAATGCCCTGGCCGACAAACATGAATGCGACCGTGCCCTAGCCGACTTGGATATCGCTGTCGAGCAGTGGAAAGAATCCGACGGTGGGGAGAAAGGTTGGTCCTCCGCCAACGCGCTTCTGCACCGAGGCAATGTTTGGCTCACCTGCAAAGGCGATACCGACAAAGCTCTGCAAGATTATGAGGCATCTCGAGATGCCTGCCCGGGCGAATGCGAGGCCACCCAGAGTTCGATAGCTATCGCTTTGTATAACAAAGGCGATCTTGACCGTTCGATCGCCGAATTCGACACGGCCATCGCGATGGCAAAGCGCATCGGCAAGAAGGCCGACAAGAACCGCTCTATGTCTCTGTCCAACCGCGGGGTTGCGCGGCGAGACAAGCAGGACTTCGATGCCGCGCTTGCGGATTTCAACGAAGCGCTGAAGGTCGATCCTTCCAATCATTTCGCCTATACGGGGCGCGGCGAGACGCTCCGATTGAAAGGCGATCTTCGCGGCTCGCTTGCCGATCTCAACAAGGGCATCCAGCTCGATCCGAAGAGTCCGCTCAAATTTGCGATGCGGTGCCGAACCTATCGCTATCTCGGCGATATCGATCGCGCTCTCGCCGATTGCGATAAGGCCATTCAATTCGGCATCGATTTCCCCCCGGGCTACACCGAACGCGGCTTGGTCTTTCGAGAAGAGCGGAGACGCGGCGCGCGCGAAGGCGGACTTCGAAGCGGCGCTCACGCAAGCCGGCGCAGGACTCGGGCCTCTGGCGGACGAGGCGCACGCGACGGCACGAGCACGCCTCGCCGCGCTTGGCGCCGGCATTCCGCAACCGGTCATTCCCGCCGCGCCCGGCAAGGCGGACACGCCGAACGCGATTCCGACACCCCCCATAGCGATTCCGGCGGCGACCGGCGCTCCGGCGCCGGAGGGGCGCCGCGTCGCCCTCGTCATCGGCAATTCGAGCTACACGATCGGCACGCTGCCCAATCCGCAACATGACGCCGAAGCGATCTCGGACGTCTTGAAGAACCTGGGTTTTGCCAGCGTGACCCTGATCAAGGACGCGAACCGGGAAGCTCTCGTCAATGCTCTGCGCGCGTTTGCCGACGAGGCGGAAAAGTCGGATTGGGCGGTCGTCTATTACGCGGGCCATGGCGTCGAGATCGGGGGCGTGAACTATCTCCTGCCCGTCGACGTGAAGCTAGCGACCGATCGCGACGTGCAGTTCGAGGCCATCCCGCTCGATCAGGTGCTTGCCTCCATCGAGCAGGCGAAGAAGCTGCGGCTGGTGTTCCTCGATGCCTGCCGCGACAATCCCTTTGTCGCGAATATGCGCCGCACGCCGAGCCCGGAGCCCGTAGCGCTAGACACCTCCGGCGCGGCGGCCACGGCAACGCGTTCCGTGGGGAGGGGATTGGGACGTATCACCCTCAATTCGCAAAGCGGGATGCTCGTATTCTACGCCGCCAAGGACGGTCAGACCGCGCTCGACGGCGAAGGAGCTGACAGCCCCTTCGCGGTCGCCTTGGCGCAGCGGCTCGCCACGCCGGGAGTCGAGATCAACAAGCTTCTGCGCCTGGTCCGCGACGACGTGATGGAAGCAACCGCCGGCCGGCAAGAGCCCTACACTTACGGCTCTCTGCCGGGCAGTGAGGATTTCTTCTTCGTCGCTGGCCGATAGGTTGGTCGCGCCGAAAACGCGTCAAGCGAGCGCGTCCGCGAGCCGCTGCCACGCCTCCGCGCTGCCGGGGATGCCGAAGCGCAGCCAGTCGGGGCGATGATCGAAGCGGCGCACGAGGATACCGGCCTCGCCGAGGCGCTGGAACAGCGCCGCCGCGCGGCCGCTCGCGACGAGGCGGAACAGCAGCGTGCCGCCGATAAGGTCGAGACCGGCCTGTCGTCAGCAAAGCGTCGAGGCGATCCACATCGCGGCCAAGTCGCTCCCGGGCCGCATCGAGCCAGGCCCGGTCGCCGAGCGCGCTTGTACCGATGGCGATGGCGGGCCCCGACACGGGCCACGGCCCGAGCGCCGCGCGCAAAGACGCCGCGATGTCCGGCGCGGCGAGGGCAAAGCCGAGACGGAGCCCGCCAAGACCGTAACTCTTGGACAGCGAGCGCAACACGACCAGCCGCGACTGCGGCAGATGCGGCGCGAGGCTGAGACGGCCCCTCCTCCAGATCGGCGAAGAACTCATCCACCACGACCAGTTCGAGCCGCGCATTGGCGCGCAAATGCGCGAGGATCGCAGCGGGCGCCAAGCGCCGTCCGTCGGGATTGTTCGGATTGCACAGCACGAGCGCGCTTGCCTCGCCGATCTCATCGAGGCTCGCGATCTCGCGCACCGCACTCCCGGCGGCGGCGAAGGCGCGCTCATATTCCCCATAGGTCGGCGACAGGATTGCCACCGACGGCGCCGGAAAGAGGCGCGGCAGGAGCGCGATCAGGCTTTGCGTGCCCGGCGCCGCCACCACCAGCCCCGCATCCGCCACCCCATAGGCGCGCGCCGCCACCGCCTCGAGGCCCGCGATCTCCTCGGGCTCGGGCAGCCGCGTCCAGGCCTCCTCGGCCAGCGGCGGCACGGGATAGGGCACCGGGTTGAGGCCGGTGGACAGATCGAGGAACGGCTCGGGCGCCTTGGGAAACAGCCGCCGCGCTGCCGCGAGGCGCCCGCCATGCGCAAGGCTCTCGGCGCCGGCGGGCGATGTGCTAGGCGTAAGCCGATCCATGAGCCTGTCGTTCAACCTTCTCACCATCTTCTGCGCCCTCATCATCGAGGCGGCGCTTGGCTACCCGCAACTTTTGCTCCGGCACGTCAAGCATCCCGTCATCTGGATGGGCGCCCTGCTCACCCGCTTCGAAGCGCGGCTGAACGAGGAGAGCTTGCCCGCCACGCACCAGCGCCGCAACGGCCTGCTCGCGCTCGCCGCTCTGTTGCTCGTGACCGCCCTGCTCGCGCTCGCGCTGCAATCCACTGTGCAATGGCTGCTGCCCGCCCCGCTCGCGCTTCTCGCGCTCGCGCTCGTGGCGAGCACGCTGATCGCGCAGACGAGCCTCTATGCCCATGTCGCTGCCGTGGCCGATACGCTTGACGGCGGCGCGCTTGTCAGCGCCCGCGCAGGCGTCGCCAGGATCGTCGGCCGCGATACAGACGACCTCGACGCCGCGGGCGTGGCGCGCGCCGCCATCGAAAGCCTCGCCGAGAATTTCTCCGACGGCGTCGTGGCGCCGTCTCTGTGGTGCGCGCTCGGCGGCCTGCCGGGCATCGCCGCCTATAAGGCCGCCAATACCGCCGACAGCATGATCGGCCATCTCTCCCCGCGCTATCGCGCTTTCGGCTTTGCCGCCGCCAAGCTCGACGATGGGCTCAACCTCCCCGCCTCGCGCCTCGCCGCGCTGTTGCTCGTCCTCGCCGCATCCTTTCATGGCTATGCCGGATGCGCGCGCCGCGCTCGCCACGGTCCGGCGCGACGCGAGCCGCCACCGCTCGCCCAATGCCGGCTGGCCCGAGGCGGCCATGGCCGGCGCGCTGGGCCTGAAGCTCTCCGGCCCCCGCGCCTATGAAGGCACGCTCACCGAGGATGCCTGGATCGGCGCGGGCCGCGAGCAGGCAACCACCGCCGACATTCGCCGCGCCCTTAAGCTCTACGGCACGGCCTGCGCGCTGCAGATCGTCAGTCTATGGCCTGCTCGCTGCTTCTCATCGCGCGAGGCTGAGCAGCGCATCGATATCCATATGCGCTTCGAGATGGGCGGCGAGCGCGTCGAGCGTCTGCTCGACGCCCGCTCCATAGCTGACACCGGCGGATGTGCCGCCGAGCCGCGCGATCCACGCCGCGCGCTGCCGGTCGTCGGCGAAGAAGCCATGCACATAGGTTCCGGCCACGCGCCCGTCGGGCGACACGGCGCCGTCGACGTGTCCGTCGCTGAACCGCACCAGCGGCATGGCGGTCGCGGGTCCCGTGGTCACGCCCATATGCATTTCATAGCCCTGCACCGACACGCCGTCGGCAACGGTCTCGCCCGACATTTCGGCCAGCCGCTTCTCGCCGCTGATGACGGTTTCCGCCTCGAGCAGACCGAGGCCCGGCACGGTCCCGGGCGCCCCCTCGATCCCTTGCGGATCGGCGAGCGTGCGGCCGAGCATCTGATAGCCGCCGCACAGCCCGAGCACATAGCCGCCCCGCCGCACATGGGCGGCGATGTCGATGTCCCAGCCTTCGGCGCGCAGCGCGGCGAGGTCGGCGATCGTCGTCTTCGACCCCGGCAGCACGATGAGAGTGCAGGCGGGGATGGGCGAGCCGCGCTCCACCATGACCAGCTCCACCTCGGGCTCGGCCGCAAGCGGGTCGAGATCGTCGAAATTGGCGATGTGGGGCAGGAGCGGCACGGCAATCCTGATCTTGCCGTTCGGCGCGTCCGCCGCTGCCGCCGATCAGATCCAAGGCATCTTCCGCCGGCAGGCGCCGGGCGCCTGCGAAGAACGGCACGAGCCCGAGCGCCGCGCCAGCCGGTGCGCGCGGCGATCTCGGCCATGCCGTCGGCGAACAGCGAGAGGTCGCCGCGCATGCGGTTGACGATGAAGCCCTGGACGAGCGCGGCATCCTCTGGCGTCGAGCACGGCCTTGGTGCCGACCAGGCTCGCGATCACCCCGCCCCGGTCGATATCGCCCACCACCACCACCGGCACGTCCGCGGCCCGCGCAAAGCCCATATTGGCGATGTCGTTGGCGCGGAGATTGATCTCCGACGCGCTGCCCGCGCCTTCCACCAGCACGATATCGGCCTCGCTTTTGAGGCGCGCGAAACTCTCCAGCACGTAAGGCATGAGCTTCGGCTTCAAATCTTGCATCTCGCGCGCATTCGCCGTGCCGAACAGCCTGCCCTGCACGATGATTTGCGCGCCGATCTCGCTTTGCGGCTTGAGCAGCACCGGGTTCATATGCACCGAGGGCGCGACCCGCGCCGCGCGCGCCTGCAGCGCCTGGGCCCGGCCGATCTCGCCGCCGTCCGCCGTCACCGCGGCGTTGTTGGACATGTTCTGCGGCTTGAACGGGCCGCACCGAAATTCCGCGCTTCACCAGCGCCCGCGCGAGCCCGGTGACGAGGAGCGACTTGCCGACGCTCGATCCCGTCCCCTGCAGCATGACGGCGCGCGCGGCCATCTAGAACTCGATGCCCTCTTGCGCCTTCACGCCGGCCGCGAAGTGATGCTTGACCAGCGTCATCTCGGTGACGAGATCGGCCGCCTCGATCAGCGCCGGCTTGGCGTTGCGCCCGGTGACCACGACATGCAGATCGGGCCGGCGCGCTTTGAGCGTCGCCACCACCTCGTCGAGCGGCAGATAATCGTAGCGGAGCGCGATGTTGAGCTCGTCGAGCACGAGCAGCGCAAGGTCCGGCTCGGCCATCAGCGCCTTCGCCGTCTCCCAGGCTTTGGCCGCCGCCGCCATGTCGCGGGCTTTGTCCTGCGTCTCCCAGGTGAAGCCTTCGCCGAGCGTATGCCACGACACGAGATCGCCGAAGCCTTCGAGCACGCGCCGCTCGCCCGTGTCCCACGCCCCCTTGATGAATTGCACCACGGCCGTCTTCTTGCCGCGCCCGACCATGCGCAGCACGAGCCCGAACGCCGCCGTCGATTTGCCCTTGCCGGTGCCGGTATGGACGATGAGCAGCCCCTTCTCGGCGATGGCCTTGCCCGCGACTTCGGCGTCCTGCGCCGCCTTGCGCTTGGCCATCTTGGCGCGATGGCGCTCCTCTTCGTCTTGGGTCTTGGGCTCGGTCATGGCTTCACGGTCAAAGGCAGCCCCGCCACCATGAGAACGACCTGTCCGGCACGCGCGGCGAGGCGCTGGTTCAAGACCCCTGCTCTATCACGAAAGGCGCGGCCGAGCGGCGTCTCCGGCACGATGCCGAGCCCCACCTCGTTGGCGACGAGGATGGTGGGGGCGGTTCGCGCCCGCAGCGCCGTCTCCAGCCCGATGATCGCCAAATCGAGATCGTGGTCGCCCAGCATCAGATTGGAGAGCCACAGCGTCAGGCAGTCGATCACCACCGCCGCCTCTGTCGGCGCTTGGCCGATGGCGCCGGCAAGATCGATCGGCGCCTCCATGACGATCCACCCTTCGCCGCGCGTCGGCCTGATGCAGCGCGATCCGCTCGGCCATTTCCTCGTCGCGCGCCTCGCCCGTGGCGATCATGACCCAAGGCGCCGGCGTCGCGCGCGCCAAGCTTTGCGCATGGCTGCTCTTGCCGGAGCGGGCCCCGCCGAGCACCAAGGTCACGAACGGATTTGGCGCAATTCCCTGTGTCGCCATGCTCGATGCAGCATCCTGATTGCCGATGGACCGCGCGACCATAGCCCGCAAGCGCGGCACTTGCCGAACGCCCATCATTGACAGTGAGGCGAGCCGCCCTTTAGTTGGCGCTCATGACGGTCTCCTCATTTCGAGGAGTGAAAAGGGAATGCGGTGCGGGGTGAACCCCCAATTCCGCAGCTGCCCCCGCAACTGTAAGCGGAGAGCGAACGCGTCAATTGACCACTGGGCCATGGCCCGGGAAGGCGACGCGTCAGCGAAGGATCCGCGAGCCAGGAGACCTGCCGTCCGACGTTTGCAGCCGCAAGGCCGGGCGGGGTGCCCTGGCGCGAAGCGGTGGCCGGCTTCCGCCGGCTTGGGGACTTCCCTTTCGCCAACCCTGCACCCCGGGGGACGCCGAGAGTGTCGGATGCGGGTCTGCCGGGCGAAGACCGGCCCAATCTCTATATCTGCCTGTCCTGCCGGCGCGAAGGCACCGCGCCGAAGCCCGAAGGCGCGGCCAGGACGGTCGCCGTCTGTTCGAGGCCGTCGAAGCGCTGTTGGCCGCGATGGGCGAGGCCGCGCCGGTAGAGGCCGTGCCCACGCTCTGCTTCGCCAATTGCGAGCAGGGCTGCTCGGCGGCCATCGGCGCGCCCGGCAAATGGTCCTACCTCATGGGCAGGCTCGGGCCCGAGCATGCCGCCGATCTCCTCACCTACGCGGCCGCCTATCGCCAAGGCTCGCGCCGGCGTGGTGCTGCCGTCGGGACGTCCCGCCTCCCTGCAACACACCGTCATCGCCCGCTTCCCCGCTCATCTCGATGCCGAGTATCTCGCCGCGATGCGGCTCGCCGCCATGAAGGACGCCGCCGAATGAAGAACGCCGCGCGCATTCCCGCCACCATCATCACCGGCTTTCTCGGCGCCGGGAAGACGACGCTGGTGCGGCATCTGTTGGAGACGGCGCGCGGCTTGCGCCTCGCCATCATCGTCAACGAATTCGGCAGCGTCGGCATCGACGGCGAGACCTTGCGCGGCTGCGGCATGGCGAGCTGCCCCGAGGAGAATATCGTCGAGCTCGCCAATGGCTGCCTCTGCTGCACCGTGGCGGAGGATTTCATCCCCACCATGCAGGCGCTCATCGACCGGCCCGAGCCGCCGGAGCACATCCTCATCGAGACCTCGGGGCTGGCGCTGCCCAAGCCCCTGGTCAAGGCCTTCGACTGGCCGTCGATCCGCTCGCGCCTCACCGTGGACGGCGTCATCGCCGTGGTGGATGCGCCGGCCGTGGCGCAAGGCCGCTTCGCCGACGATCCCGAGGCGGTCGCCCGCCAGCGCGCGGAGGACCCCTCCGTCGATCACGACAATCCGCTCGCCGAGGTCTACGAGGACCAGCTCATGGCCGCCGACCTCATCGTGCTCAACAAGACCGATTTGATCGACGCCGCGATGAGCGCGCGGCTGCGGGACGAGGTGGCGGCCATCGTGCCGCGCGCGGTGAAGCTGGTCATGGCGCGGGAAGGAAAAGTGGATGCGAGCATCCTGCTCGGGCTTGGCGCCGCCGCCGAGGACGATCTCGCCGCGCGGCCCTCCCATCACGATGCGCTGGGCACCCATGAGCATGACGATTTCGAGAGCTTCGTCGTGGCGCTGCCGGAGATCGCCGACGCCGACACGCTGCTCAACCGGCTCAAGACCATCGCCGAGCACCATGACGTGCTGCGCATGAAAGGCTTCGCCGCCGTGACCGGCAAGCCGCTCCGCCTTCATGTGCAGGGTGTGGGCGCCCGGTTCCGTTCCGCCTTCGACCGCCCCTGGGGCCTGGACGAGCCGCGTCAGGGCCAGCTTGTGGTCATCGGCGAGACCGGGCTCGACCGCGCGGCGATCGAAGCCGCGATCCGGGGCTGAACCATGCATTTGCTTGTTCGCGAGACGCGCGCGCTGGACGAGGCCGAGACCGCCGTCGATCTCGGGCACTCGCCCGCCGACCTCGTGTTCCTCTCCTTCAGCGACAGCGATCTCGCCGCGGCCGCGTCCTGCTGGGAGGCCGCGCGCGGCGCGCTGCCCTCGCTCCGCCTCGTCAATCTCGCCAAGCTCCGCCACCCGATGTCGGTCGATCTCTATGTCGAGCGGGTGATCGCGCGCGCCCGCTGCGTGATGGTGCGGCTCTTGGGCGGCCTCGATTATTGGCGCTACGGCGCCGAGGAGGTGGCCCATGCCGCCCGCGCCGGCGGCATTCCCTTGGCGCTCCTGCCGGGCGATGGGCGTGACGACAAGCGCCTCGCCAAACTGTCGACCGTGGCGGAGGACGTGCTTGCCCGCCTCGATGGCTATTTCTCCGCCGGCGGCCCCACCAATATGCGCCGCGCGCTCGATCTTGCCGCGCATCTCGCCGGCCTCGCCCCCGACCACGCTATTGCCGCCCGAGCCCGTGCCGCCCCATGGCGAGCACGCCCTCGACATCGCCGAGATGCCGGGCCGCCCGCTCGCCATCATCGTCTTCTATCGCGCCTATCTGCTTGGCGGGCGATTTGGCGCCGGTCGAGGCGCTGGCCCGCGCGCTCGATGCCCAAGGCCTCAACGTCCGCGCGCTCTATGTCGGCAGCCTCAAGGACCGCGCGACCGGCGCTTTCGTCGCGCAGACATTGCGGGACTGGCAGCCGCGCATCGTGCTCAACACCACCGCCTTCTCCGCCCGCCTCGATGACGCGCCCTCGCCGCTCGAAGCCGCCGGCGTTCCCGTCTTGCAGGCGATCTTCGCCGGCTCGAGCCGTGAAGCCTGGGAGAAGGCGCCGCGCGGCCTGAGCCAAGCCGATCTCGCCATGCAGGTGGTGCTGCCCGAGCTCGACGGGCGGCTGCTCACCACCATCGTTTCCTTCAAGGCCGAACAGGCGAGCGTCGCCGCTCTCGAATTTGCCCGCGTCGCACACCAGCCCGACGAAGACGGCATCGCCGCCGTGGCCAAGCGCGCCGCGCTATGGTCGCGTCTTGCCGCCACGCCGCGGTCGATGCGCCGCCTTGCGCTGGTGCTGTCCGACTATCCCGGCGCGGGCGGCCAGGCGGCCCATGCCGTCGGCCTCGACGCCATCGCCAGCACGGGAGAGATTTTGCGCCTGCTCGCCGACGAAGGTTTCGATGTCGGCGGAGACCTGCCGACGCGAAGCAGACCTCGTCGCCGCTTTATGCGAGGCGGCGCCGCACCCCTTCCTGAGCCTTGCCGATTATCGCCGCCTCTCCGCGACGCTCGGCGACGATGTGTGCGGCAAGATCGCGGCGGCCTGGGGCGCGCCGGAAGACGACCCCGCGCTCCGCGACGGGCATTTCATTTTGCGCTTCGCGCGTTACGGCAAGCTCATCGCCGCGATCCAGCCCGACCGCGGCAATGCGCTCGACCGCAAAGCGAGCTACCACGACCCCGATCTGCCGCCGCGCCACGCCTATGTCGCCTTCTATCTCTGGCTGCGCGAGATCGAGGCCATCCATGCGCTGATCCATCTCGGCACCCATGGCACGCTGGAATGGCTGCCCGGCAAGGCGGTGGCCCTGTCGCGCGCCTGCTTCCCCGCGGCGCTGCTCGGCGAGCTGCCCTTGATCTATCCCTTCATCGTCAACAATCCGGGCGAGGCCGCCGCCGCCAAGCGCCGGCTGGGTGCGGTGACCATCGGCCATCTGACCCCGCCTTTGAAGCCCGCGGGCCTTGGGGCGGAAGGCGCCGAGCTCGAGCGGCTGATCGATGAGTTCGCCGCCGCCGACGGGCTCGATCGCCGCCGCACGTCCCTCCTGCGCCAGGAAATTCTGACCCGCGCCGACAGTCTGGGCCTCCTCGGCGAGGCGGGCGCGCAAACCGACATGAGCGAGGACGACCGGCTCGCCCGCCTCGACGCCTATCTCTGCGACGTGAAGGATTTGCAGATCAGGGACGGGCTGCACGTCTTCGGCCGCGCCCCCGATCCCGACCGCCGCGCCGAGCACCTGGCCGCACTTGCCGCCTCCAATCCCGGCGTGCCGCAAGACATTCTCGCCGCCCGCCTCGACGCCGCGGCCAAGGCCGAGCGCGACGCGCTCATCGCCGCGCTCGACGGCAAATTCGTGAGCCCCGGCCCCGCCGGCGCGCCGACGCGCGGCCGCGCCGACGTGCTGCCCACCGGCCGCAATCTCTATGCCGTCGATCCCCGCGCGATCCCGGCGCGCTCCGCCGTGCTGCTCGCCGAGAAGGCCGCCGCCGAGCTGCTGCGCCGCCATTTGCAGGACCACGGCGAATGGCCGCGCGCGCTGCTCATGGATGTGTGGGGCAGCGCCACCATGCGCACCGGCGGCGAGGATTTGGCGCTCGCGCTCCTGCTCATGGGCGCGCGGCCGGTCTGGGACAACGGCTCCGCCCGCGTCACCGGCATCGAGATCTTGGCGCTCGCCGAGCTCGATCGTCCGCGCGTGGACGTGACCTTGCGCATCTCCGGCCTCTTCCGCGATGCCTTCGAGACGCAGATCGCTCTGTTCGACGAGGCGGTGCGCGCCATCGCCGCCCGCGACGAGCCCGATGAGTGGAACCCGCTCGCGGCCTCGGCGCGCGGGCTCGAAGGCGATGCGTTCCGCCGCGCCACCGCCCGCATCTACGGCTCGGCTCCGGGCGACTATGGCGCGGGCGTCGAGGCGCTGGTCGAGCGCGGCGCGTGGCAGACGCGCGGCGATCTCGGGCTCGATTATCTCAGCGCGTCCGCCACCGCCTATGGCAAGGGCCTCGACGGGATGGCCGACAGCGGACGGCTTCGCCGCGCGCGTGCGCGAGGCCGACGCCTTCCTGCATCAGCAGGACCATGCCGAGATCGATTTGCTCGAAAGCCTCGACTACGCCGCCTTCGAAGGCGGCTTTGCCGCCGCCGCGCTCAGCCTCGGCACTGCGCCCGCGCTCTACCACGCCGACATTTCCCGGCCCGACGCGCCGCGGGTGCGCACGCTCACCGAGGAGATCGCCCGCATCGTGCGCGGCCGCGCGGCGAACCCGGTCTGGATCGAAGGCATGATGCGCCATGGCTATCGCGGCGCGGCGGAAGTGACGCGCAGCGTCGAAGGCCTGTTCGCCTTCGCCGCCACGCTCCCCGCCCGCCTCGACCGCCAATTCGACCTTCTGTTCGACGCGACCCTCGGCGACGAGATCGTGGACGACTTCCTGCGCCAGGCCAACCCGGCCGCGCGCACGGCCATGGCCGCGCGTTTCGACGAGGCGATCACGCGCGATCTGTGGCGCCCGCGCCGCAACTCGATTGCGCCGATCCTTGCCGGAGCGCGGCCATGAACATCGCGCCCGCGCCCAAGGGCTGGTGCCCCACTTTGCTCGCGCCCATGCCGTCGGGCGATGGCTGGCTCGTGCGCGTCAAGCCGACCGCCGCGAGCCTGAGCGCCGCGGCGGCGCGCATCATTGCCGAGGCCGCGCGCGAGCACGGCAACGGCCATATCGACCTCACCTCGCGCGGCAATCTCCAGCTGCGCGGATTGACGCCGCAATCCGCCGAGCGCGCGGCGGAGAGGATCATCGCCGCGAGGCTGGCAAGTCCCGACCCGGCCATCGAGAGCGTTCGCAACGTCATGGCGAGCCCGCTCGGGCGCGACGACCCGACATGCCGCCTTCGACGCCCATGCGCTGGCCGCCGAAATCGAGGCGATGCTCGCGGCGGAGCGCGCGCTGCACGCGCTGCCCGCGAAATTCGGCTTCCTCGTCGATGGCGGCGGCGCGCTGCCGCTCAGCAGGCGTCACCGCCGACATCATGCTGCGCGCCCATGGCGACCGCGTCGCCCTTCAGCTCGACGGCGGCGCGCTCGCCGCGCCTGTCCGGCATCGGACGCGGTGGCAGCGGTCAAGGCCGTGGCGCTCGCCTTCCTGGCGCTCGCGGCCGAACGCGCCGAGCGCCCCACCCGCATGCGGGCCCTGGTCATGGCTGTGGGCGAGGCGGCGATCTTCGCCGCCGCCGGTCTCGCGCCGCTGCACCTTGCCGCCGCCGGCACCGACTGTCGCCGCACCCATCGGCTTCGTTCCCTATGCCGGCGCGGCGCGCGGCGCCTTCGGTGCCGGCCTTCCCTTCGGCCGCATCGAGGCGGACGCGCTCGCAGCACTCGCCGGCCTCGCCGAAGATTTGGGGCGACGGCACGTTGCGCACCACGCCGTGGCGCGTGCTGCTCCTCCCTGGCGTTCAATCGAATGACGCCGCCCGCCTGGCGGAGCATGTTCGCGCGCTTGGGCTCATCACCGACCCCGCCGATCCGCGGCTGACCATCTTCGCCTGCGTCGGCGCGCCGTCCTGTACCAGCGCCAGCGTCGCGACCCGCGCCGATGCCGCACGCCTGGCGACCGCTCGCGCGCCCCGGCCTCACGCTCCATGTCTCCGGCTGCGCCAAGGGCTGCGCCCATGCCGGCCCCGCCGCGCTCACCCTCGTCGGCCGCGACGGGCGTTACGACCTCGTGCGCAATGGCCGCGCCGGCGACGCCCCCACCCTCACCGGACTCAGCGTCGAGCAGATCGTCGCCGCGCTCCGCGCCGAGCAGGAGGTGAGCGCATGAGCGCGCAACAGGATTACGCCCGCGACGGCGCCGAGATCTATCGCCGCTCCTTCGCCATCATCCGCGCCGAGGCCGATCTCGCCCGCTTCACGCCCGACGAGGCGCGCGTGGCGGTGCGCATCATCCATGCCTGCGGCATGGTGGAGATCGCCCGCGATCTCGTCTTCTCCCCCGATTTCACCGCTGCCGCCCGCGCCGCGCTGCTCGCCGGCAAGCCCGTGCTGTGCGATTCCAAGATGGTGGCGAACGGCATCACCCGCGCGCGGCTCCCCGCCGAGAACGAGATCGTCTGCACCCTGGCCGCGCCCGACATCGCGATGCGCGCCGCCAAGCTCGGCACCACCCGCTCCGCCGCCGCGCTCGATCTGTGGCGTGACCAGCTCGACGGCGCGCTCGTCGCCATCGGCAATGCCCCGACCGCGCTCTACCGCCTGCTCGAGCTGATCGAGTCCGGCGCGCCCAAGCCGGCCGCGATCATCGGCATGCCGGTGGGCTTCGTCGGCGCGGCGGAATCGAAGGAGGCGCTCGCCGCGCAAACCCGCATCCCCTTCCTCATCGTCCGGGGCCGCAAGGGCGGCAGCGCCATGGCCGTCGCCGCCGTCAATGCGCTCGCGAGCGAGGTGGAGTGATGGAGAGACGCGGCACGCTTTACGGCGTCGGCGTCGGCCCGGGCGACCCCGAGCTCATGTCGCTCAAGGCCGCGCGCATTCTCAAAGCCGCGCCCGTCGTCGCCTTCTTCGCCAAGAAGGGCGCCGCCGGGCAATGCGCGCCGCGCCGTCGACGGCCACCTCAACACGGAAGCCGAGCTGATCCGCTTCGATTACCCCTTCACCACCGAGCTGCCCGAGACCGACCCCGACTATCGCGCGGCGCTTGGCGCCTTCTACGACGAGGCCGCCGCGACGCTCTCGGCAAGGCTCGACCGCGGGCAGGACGTGGCCGTGCTCTGCGCCGGCGATCCCTTCTTCTATGGCTCCTACGCCCATCTGCATGAGCGGCTGGCCGGAGCCTACCCTTGCGAGGTCGTGCCCGGCATCACCGCCATGAGCGGCTGCTGGACGCGCGCCGCCATGCCCATGATTTGCGGCGACGAGATGCTCGCCGTGCTCTCCGGCACCATGGCCGCGGACGCGCTCGCAGCAGCGCCTTGCCGCCTGCGACGCCGTGGTCATCATGAAGGTGGGGCGCAACCTCGCCAAAATCCGGCAGGCGCTCGCCCGCGCCGGCAAGCTCGACCGCGCCGTCTATGTGGAGCGCGGCACCATGCCCGAGGAGCGCATTATCCGCCTCGCCGAGAAGCCGGACGACGAGGCCGCCTATTTCGGGCTCGTGCTCGTGCCGGGCCTAAGGAGGCCGCTATGAGCGGACGCCTCGCCATTGTCGGCCTCGGCCCCGGCGCGCCCGAGCTCGTGACGCCGCTTGCCACCGCGACGCTCGCCGCCGCCACCGACCTCATCGGCTATGGACCCTATCTCGCCCGCGTGCCGGAACGCGCGGGGCAACGCCGCCACGCATCCGACAATCGCGAGGAGTTGGCCCGCGCGCGCCACGCGCTCGACCTCGCCGCGAGCGGGCGGAGCGTCGCCATCGTCTCCTCCGGCGATCCCGGCATCTTCGCCATGGCGAGCGCCGTCTTCGAGGCGATCGAGACGGGCAAGCCCGCCATGGCGCGACATCGAAGTGACCGTGGTGCCCGGTGTCTCCGCCATGCTCGCCGCCGCCGCGCGCATCGGCGCGCCGCTCGGCCACGATTTCTGCGTGTTGTCGCTCTCCGACAATCTGAAACCCTGGGAGACGGTGCTGGCGCGGCTCGAAGCCGCCGCCGCCGCCGATTTCGTCATCGTGCTCTACAACGCCGCGTCGAAGGCGCGGCCGTGGCAACTCGGCGAGGCCTTGCGCGCCGTCGCCCGTCACCGCGCCGCCACGACGCCCGTGATCTTCGCCCGCGCCGTGAGCCAGCACGATGAGACGATCGAGATCGCGCCGCTCGAAGCGGCGGGTTCCATCGAGGCCGACATGCGCACGCTGATCATCATCGGCTCGAGCGCGACGCGGCTTATCGAGCGCGGCGCAGGCGCGCCCTTCGTCTATACGCCGCGTCACGCGGAGCTGGTCGCGCCATGAGCATGATCGAGCCACGCCAGCGCCTCCTCCACGCTCGCCACGCTTTCGGGCGCCTCGGGCAGTTCGGGCCGGCGCACCATGATCACGGGCAGACCGAGCGCGCGCGCCGCTTCGAGCTTGGCCTTGGTGGCTTCGCCGCCGGAATTCTTGCTGACGACGATCATCGATCCTGTGCTGCTCGAGCAGCGTCCGTTCGGCGGCAAGATCGAAGGGCCCGCGCGCCATGATCAGCTCCGTGCATGGCGGCAGATCGGTTGGCGCCGGCGCCTCGACGCTGCGGATCAGATAGAAATGCTGCGGCGCCGCGACGAAGGGGCCGAGCTCGTCGCGCCCCGTGGTCAGAAACACGCGCTGCGGCGCCGCGCCGAGCGCGGCGGCTGCCTCGTCGAGACTCCCGACCATGATCCAATTGTCACCGGGCCCGGCCACCCAGGGCGCCCGGCGGATGGCGAGCAGCGGCACGCCCGGCTTCCTGCGCCGCCGCGATGGCATGCGCTTTCATCTGCACGGCGAAGGGATGCGTGGCGTCGATGACCTTATCGATGCGCTCTTCGGCCAGAAAGCGCGCCAGACCTTCGGCGCCGCCGAAGCCCCCGCGCCGCACCGTCACGGGCAGCTTCACCGGCTGCTCGGTCCGGCCGGCAAGCGACAACACGACATCGTAGCGGGCGTCGCCGGCAAGCGCCCGCGCGAGCGCCGCGGCCTCGCCGCTGCCGCCGAGGATCAGAAGCTTGGTTGGGGTCATCGCGCCGCCGAGGTTGCATCATGACGGCACCCGGTCAACAGCGCTGGCTTGCCCTGGTCGGCCTCGGCGAGGACGGCGTCGAGGGATTGACCCCGGCGGCCAAGGCGCTGATCGCCAATGCGGCGCTGGTCGTGGGCGGCAAACGCCACCTGGCTCTCGCCGACGGCCTGCCGCACGGCGAGCGCCTGGCTTGGGCGAGCCCCATCGCCGAGACCATCCCCGCCATCCTCGCCCGCCGCGGCGAGCCGGTGGCGGTGCTCGCCTCGGGCGATCCTTATTGCTTCGGCGTCGGCGGCCTGCTCGCGCGTCACGTGCCCGCGGAGGAAACCATCTGCGTGCCCGCGCCCTCGTCTCTGTCGCTCGCTTGCGCCCGGCTCGGCTGGCCGCTCGACGATGTGGCGACGATCTCGCTGTGCGGCCGGCCTATTGCGACGCTGGCGCCGTCGCTGCAACCGCAGCGCCGCCTGCTCGTACTGTCCGCCGACGCGACGACGCCCGCCGCCCTCGCCCGCTATCTGACCGCAGCGCGGCTTCGGACCCTCTCTGCTTGCATGTGCTCGAAGCCTTGGGCGGCCCGCAGGAGCGCATGCGCACAACGCGCGCCGAGAATTTCGGCTTCAACGATGTGCAGGCGCTGAACCTCGTCGCCATCGAAATCGAGGCGGGCGCGGACGCCAAGATCATCCCCCTCAGCGCCGGACTCCCCGATGAGTTGTTCGAGCATGACGGCCAGCTCACCAAGCGCGAGATCCGCGCCGTCACCCTCTCCTCGCTCGCGCCCCGCGCCGGCGAGCTGTCTGTGGGATATCGGCTGCGGCTCGGGCTCCATCGCCATCGAATGGCTGCTGCGCCATCCCGCCAATCGCGCCGTCGCCATCGAGCGCGATCCGACCCGCGCCGCCCGCGCCGCGCGCAACGCCACCGAGCTCGGCGTGCCGCGCCTGGAGATCGTCACCGGCTCGGCGCCCGCGGCGCTGGCGCATCTGCCCGCGCCCGACGCCATCTTCATCGGCGGCGGCGGCGATGCCGAGACCATCGAGCAGAGCTGGACGGCGCTCAAAGACGGCGGCCGCCTCGTCGCCAACGCCGTGACGCTGGACACCGAGCGGGCGCTGCTCGCGGCGCAGGCGCAATTGGGCGGCACGCTGACGCGGCTCTCAATCGAGCGCCTCGATGCGGTCGGCGCCAAGCGCCGCCTTCCGCCCCGCCATGACGGTGACGCAATGGAGCGCGGTAAAG
Organism: uncultured Alphaproteobacteria bacterium; assembly: GCA_963792045.1. Lineage (GTDB taxonomy): Bacteria > Pseudomonadota > Alphaproteobacteria > Rhizobiales > Methyloligellaceae > Methyloceanibacter. Next base: position 308,650 of record CAWBUT010000010.1, on the reverse strand, counting down.
CCGCTCGCGGCCAAGCCACGCATGGTGACGCCATGACCGTGCATTTCATCGGCGCCGGCCCCGGCGCGCCCGACCTTCTCACGCTGCGCGGCCGCGATCTCCTCGCGCGCTGCCCGGTCTGCCTCTATGCCGGCTCGCTCGTGCATCCGGCCATGCTCGCTTTCTGTCCCGCGGGCGCCCGCATCGTCGACACCGCGCCCATGAGCCTCGAGGAGATCGTGGCCGAGTTCGAGGCCGCCCATCGCCGGAGGCAAAGACGTGGCGCGGCTTCAATCGGGCGATCTCTCGGTGTGGAGCGCGGTCGGCGAGCAGCTGCGCCAGCTCGACGCGCTCGGCATCCCCTATACGCTGACGCCCGGCGTGCCGGCCTTCGCCGCCGCGGCCGCCGCGCTCGAACGCGAGCTCACGCTGCCTGAGATCTCCCAATCGCTGGTGCTGACGCGCATCGGCGGCCGCGCCTCCGCCATGCCGCCGCGCGAGACGCTCGCCAATTTCGGCGCGACCGGCGCGACGCTCGCGCTGCATCTCGCCATCCACGCGCTGCCCCGCATCGTCGCCGAGCTCGTGCCCCATTACGGCGTGGATTGCCCGGCGGCGGTCGTCGTGCGCGCGAGCTGGCCCGACGAGCGCATCATCCGCGCCACGCTCGGCACGCTCGCCGATGCGGTTGCCGCGGACCCGCCGGAGCGCACCGCGCTGATCATCGTCGGCGAAGTTTTGGGCGCGGAGGATTTCCGCGACAGCGCGCTTTACGATGCGAGCTACCGGCGCCGCTACCGCTCGGGAGGCGCGGCATGATTGCCCGCGGCATGAGCCTCGCCCACCAGCCGCCCCTCGCGGTCGAAGATCGCGATATCGAGCGCGATGTCGGCGCCCTTGAGCACATCCGCCGCGACACGCCGGGCGGCGCGCGCCACGGCATCACCCAAGCGCGATCCCTTCCGCCGCCGCATGGGCGAAGGCCTCGGCGGCGGTATTGGCGCCCAGGATGCGTTGCGCGAGCGCTTCCGATCCCCCGGCGTCGCGCGCCAGCTTGGCCAGCGCGTCGAGATCGACGCTGCCGCGCCCCGAATGGAGATCGAGCAGCCCTTGCGCGAGCTTGGTGATCTTGGCCACGCCGCCGGCGATGGTCACGCGCGGGACAGGATGCGCGCGCAGATATTTGAGCATGCCGCCGACGAAATCGCCCATGTCGATCAGCGCCGCCTCGGGCAGCGCGTAGAGCTTGGCGACCGCCGCTTCCGAAGTGCGCCCCGTGGCGCCGGCCACATGGGGAAGACCGAGCGCGCGGGCGACGTCGATGCCCTGATGGATGGTGGCGATCCACGCGGCGCAAGAATAGGGCACGACGATGCCGGTGGTGCCGAGGATCGACAGCCCGCCGAGAATGCCGAGCCGCGCATTGAGCGTCTTGGCCGCCATCTCCTCCCCGCCGGGAATCGAGATCTCGATCTCGGCATCGCCCGGAACATCCGCAGCGCTTGCAACCTCGGCGATGGCCGTCGCGCATCATCTGCCGCGGCACCGGATTGATGGCGGGCTCGCCCACGGCGACGGCAGGCCGGGCAGCGTCACCGTGCCCACGCCGGGACCCGGCCTTGAAACTGACGCCGCTACCGCGCCGCGCCCTGCCGCACCGTGGCGAGCACCAGCGCGCCATGGGTCACGTCCGGATCGTCGCCCGCATCCTTGATCACCCCCGCGACCGCCGCGTCCTGCTCCTTGCGCTGCGTCGCCAGCGCGAAGGCCACGCGCTGACCGTTGGGCAGCGCGATCTCGACCGGATCGGGAAACGCGCCGGTGATGAGCGCCGTGAACGCGGCCTTGGCCGCCGCCGTCGCGCAGGCGCCGGTGGTCCAGCCGCGCTTCAAGGGCCGTGCCTCGTCCATGGCAGAGGCAATAGCCGCTTCCGCCAGGACTGTCACCGCGCGAGGATGGCGCCATGACCGGCCGGCTCGATAGCGCGCTCGCGCGGCTGCCCACGCTTGAGCCCGGCCATGTCTGGCTCGCCGGCGCCGGCCCCGGCGATCCCGGGCTGCTGACGCTGCATGCGGTGGCGGGGCTCGCCCAAGCCGACGTGGTGGTCCATGACGCGCTGGTCGACCGCCGCGTGCTCGATCTTGCCCGGCCGGGCGCGGCGCTGGAATTCGCCGGCAAACGCGGCGGCAAGCCCTCGCTCGCGCAGACCGACATCACCCGCCGCCTCATTGCGCTCGCGCGCGAAGGCAAGCGCGTGCTTGCGCCTGAAGGGCGGCGATCCCTGCATGTTCGGCCGCGGCGGCGAGGAGGCGCTGGCGCTCGCCCGCGCCGGCATCCCCTTCCGCATCGTCCCCGGCGTGACCTCGGGCCTCGCCGCGCTGACCATGGCCTCGATCCCCGCCACCATGCGCGGCGTCAACCGCGCGCTGATCCTGGTGACGGGACAGAGCGAGACCGAGGACGGCTTCGACTGGGCCGCGCTCGCGCAGACCGGCCAGCCCATCGTCCTTTATATGGGCTTGCGCAATCTGGGCGCGATCGCCGCCGCGCTCATCGCCGGCGGGCTGGCCCCCACCACGCCAGCGGCCATCGTCGCCTCGGCGACCTTGCCCGAGGAGCGCATCCTCCTCGCCCCGCTTGACCGCATCGCCGCCGAGGCGGCCGCGCTCGATCTCGCGCCACCCGCCATCGTCGCCATCGGCGCCATCGTTGCTGTGCGCGCGGAGCTGCTGGCGCTCGCCGTCCCGCGTGCCGGAGCTCGTGGCATGAGCCCCACAAGCGCGCTCCTCATTGCCGCGCCACGCTCGGGCGCCGGCAAGACCACGCTGACCGCGGGCCTCATCGCCGCCTTCACGCGCCAGGGCTTGCGCGTGCGCGCCGCCAAATGCGGCCCCGATTACATCGACCCCGCCTTTCATGCCGCAGCCTCCGGCGCATCCTGCCTCAATCTCGACGGCTGGGCCATGCCGCCCGATTTGCTTGCCGCCACGCTGCATGAGGCGGCCGGCGACGCCGACCTTCTCGTCATCGAATCCGCCATGGGACTGTTCGACGGCGCGCCGGGCGCCGTTCCCTGCCGCGGCTCCGCCGCCGAGATCGCGCGGGCCTTCGATCTCCCCGTGCTGCTCGTGCTCGACGTGACGCGGTCAGGCGCAATCCGCCGCGGCGATGGCGCATGGCTTTGCCACTTTCGATCCCCGCCTCGACCTCGCGGGATTGGTGCTGAACCGGGTGGGCAGCGCGCGCCATCGCGCCTCGATCGAAGAGGCGATGGCGCCGCTCGGCATTCCGGTCCTCGGCGCGCTCCCGCGCGAGGACTGCGTGCACCTGCCCGAGCGCCATCTCGGTCTCCAACAGGCGCGCGAGCATGCCGATCTCGCCGCTCATCTTGGCGCGCCTCGCCGATTTCGTCGCGCGCCATTGCGACCTCGCCGCCATCCGCCGGCTCGCCCGCCCCCTCCCCGTCGCGGCCGCGCCCATGGCGGCGCTTCCCCCGCCCGGGCAGCGCATCGCGCTCGCCGAGGACGCGGCCTTCAGCTTCGTCTATCCGCATCTCGTGAGCGGCTGGCGGCGCTCGGGCGCCGAGATCGTGCCCTTCTCTCCCCTGGCCGACGAGCCGCCGCCTGAGGACCTGCGATGCCTGCTGGCTGCCCGGCGGCTATCCCGAGTTGCATGCGGGCCGGCTGGCGCACGCCGCGCGCTTCAAATCCGGGCTCGCGCGCTTTGCCGCCACCCGCCCGGTGCATGGGGAGTGCGGCGGCTACATGGTGCTGGGCGCCACGCCTCGAGGATGCCGACGGCGTGACCCACCCCATGGCCGGGCTCCTGTCCCATGCGACGAGCTTCGCCGCGCGGCGTCTGCATCTCGGCTATCGCACCGCGCGGCTGCTTGGGCCTTGCGCGCTTGGACCCGCCGGCACCGAGCTGCGCGGCCACGAATTCCATTACGCCTCCCTCACCGCGCCCGGCCGCGACGAGAGCCTCGCCGCGCTCTTCGACGCCGAAGGCAAATGCGCTCGGCCCCGCGGGCGGACGGCGCGGCCAGGTGAGCGGCAGCTTCTTCCATGTCATCGCCGGGACGGCGGAGCCGAAGCTCGCCCAACTCACGCCCGCGCTCGCGGCCGAGGCATGAGCCTTCTCAGCGGTCTCGCCGATTTGCGCGCCGGCCTTGCCGATCTGCCGCCGGGCGACGCGGAGGCGGAAGCGGCGGTCGCCGCGCGTCAGGCGCGCCTGACCAAGCCGCAAGGAAGCCTCGGCCGGCTGGAGGAGCTGGTGGGCTGGCTCGGCCGCTGGCAGGGCCGCGCCACGCCGCGCCTCGACCAGGTCGAGGTGCTGGTCTTTGCCGGCAATCACGGCGTGGTGGCGCAAGGCGTCTCCGCCTATCCCGCCTCGGTCACCGCCCAGATGGTGGCCAATTTCGAGCGCGGCGGCGCCGCCATCAATCAGCTCTGCGCCAATGTCGGCGCGCGCCTCCGCGTCATCCCGCTCGCGCTCGAGACGCCGACGGCGGATTTCACCGCCGAACCGGCCATGAGCGAGGCGGAATTTGCCGAGGCGATCGCGACCGGCTTCGGCGCGGTGCCGCCCAATGCCGATCTCCTCTGCCTCGGCGAGATGGGCATCGGCAACACCACCGCCGCGGCCGCCCTTGCCGCGGCCCTGTTCGGCGGCGGCGGCGCGCGCTGGGCCGGACGCGGCACGGGCGTCGACGATCATGGGCTCGCCCGCAAGCGCGAGGTGATCGATTCGGGGCTCGAGCGCCACCAGCGCAGTCACACCGACCCGCTCCTCGCGGCCATGGCCCTTGGCGGCCGCGAGCTTGCCGCCATCCTCGGCGCCACGCTGGCCGCGCGGCGGCACGGCATTCCCGTGCTGCTCGACGGCTTCGCCTCGACGGCGGCGGCGGCCCCCCTCGCCAAGCTTCACCCGGGCGCCCTCGACCATGCGCGCATCGCCCATTGCTCGGCGGAGGCCGGCCATCGCATGCTCTGTGCCGAGCTTGGCATGCGGCCGATCCTCGATCTCGACATGCGGCTCGGCGAGGCCTCCGGCGCGGCCTTGCCGTGGCGGTGCTTCGCGCCGCGCTCGCCTGCCATCTCGGCATGGCGACCTTCGACGAGGCAGGTGTCGATGAGCGAAGCTGATCCCTGGCGGCAACGCCTCGCCGAGTTGATGCGCGGCCTTCGGCCTGCTCACGCGCCTGCCGGTGCCGCGCCTGCTGATCCCGTGACGCAGATCCCGCCGCTGCCGCCTGGGCCTATCCTTTGGCGGGCGCCGCTGTGGGCGCCATCGGCGGGGTGAGCTACGCGCTCGCGCATTGGCTCTCTTGCCCGCCGCCGCTCGCCGCGCTCTTCGCGCTCGCCGCCACGATCCTCGCCACCGGCGCGCTGCATGAGGACGGGCTTGCCGATTTCGCCGACGGGCTCGGCGGCAACACGCCCGAAGAGCGCCTCGCCATCATGCGCGACCACCGCATCGGCACCTATGGCGTGGTGGCGCTGCTCCTGGTCCTTGCCCTGCGCGCCACCGCCATTGCGCTGCTGGCCAAGCCCGGCCTCGTCCTGGCGGCGTTGATCGCCGCCGGTGCGGCGAGCCGCGCGAGCGCGGTCCTGCTCATGGCGGCGCTGCCCCCGGCGCGGCGCGACGGGCTGTCCTTGGCGATCGGGCGCCCGACCGCCACGATGACCGCGAGCGCGCTCGCCATCGCCTTTGTCCTTGGCGCGGTCTTGCTGTCCTTCGGCATGGGGCTGCTGGTGCTGGCCTGCGCTGTGGCCGCGGCGGCGCTGGTCGGCCGCATCGCGCAGGTCAAGCTCGACGGCCAGACGGGCGACGTGCTCGGCGCCGCTTGCGCGCTCGGCGAGAGCTTTCGCCTTGACCGCGCTCGCCGCCGCTTACGCCTGAGCGGCAGGCATCAACGCCGCCGCCGCCTCGACCGCGAGCGGCACGGCGTCGACCGGCACGAGCAGGATGCCGAGCTCGGCGCGGATCGCGTCGAATTTGGCCATCGCCTCGGCGCGATTTTGCCCGCCGAGATTGACGATGCCGTAGCGGTAGCTGTGGCCGTCATGCATCTCTTGCGACAGCCTGCGCCCCACCGCGGTGAGCAGCTCCACCCTGATGTCGGGCTCGCGCCGCGCAATATCCGCGAGCGCCGCCTCCGACGGCAACGCCGCCACGATGCGGTCCTCGAAGCTGCGCAACACGAAGCTCGCGGCGAAGCGATGCGCGCCTTGCCGCCGCGTCAGCCTCGGCCGCCGCCCCGCGCCGATATCGAGCAGACACGCAATAGCTGTTGGTGCCGTCGACCTTCTCGTAGAGGTCGGCGAATTGCGAGGCCATGCGCGGATTGATCTCGATGATGCCGATACGGTCCGTGGCCGCGTCATACATCATCTCGATATTGAACATGCCGTTGTCGAAGCCGATGCCCGCCATGAGCCGCGTGGCGATCTCCGCCATGCGCGCTTGCACGCTCTCGGGCAGCGCCGAAGGATAGTCGAAGCGCGCGAAAGTGCGCGTGCCGGGAAACATGATCGAGTCGACGACGCCGAGGATGGTGACCTCGCCCTGGAACGCATAGCCCTCGACCGTGACCTGCTCGCCCTTGAGCAGCTCCTCGGCGATCAGGCGCTTGGTCCCGATCTCCTCGCCGGCGAAACGCTGGAGCAGCCGCTCGAGCGGCAGGAAGAACTGATCGAGCCGCGCGAAGCGCGCCCTGATATCGGCGAGCGCCGCTGGCGAGGCGACGGTCTCGACCCCGATCGAGAAGAACGACTTCACCGGCTTCACCAGGAAGGGCGCGATCGAGCGCCGGCATCGCCTCGAGCGCGACGTCGATGCAGCGCGAAGGCAGGAACGGCCTCGGGCACGAGCGCGCTTTGCGCCACCCGCGCCAGATATTTGTGCTGACACATGAGATTGACGCGCGGCTCCGGCCCCGGCAGCCCGAGCGCCTTGGCGACGATGGCGGCGAGCGCGCTGCCCGGATAATCGTCGGTGCTGACCACCGCCTCCACGGCCACGTCGCGGAGCTTGGCGAGGATCAGCGCGACCTCGTCAAGCGGACAGGCGGCGCGATCCTCCGGCCCCGCCTGCGCCCCGATCAGCTCTTCCAGGCTCGTGTCGGAATAATCGTGGAACAGATAGCTCGTATCCGGGCGCGCGAGACGCGCGAGCTCCCGGTAATCGCGATGGGTGGGGCACAGCACCACCACCATGCGCGGCGCAGCGGCGGCTCGATCAGGCCCGTGCAACGGACTGCCTCCCTGCTTTACGCCCATCGCCACGCATGGCCTGGTCTCGCGCCGGGCCCGCAATGCAAGACATCGCCCGTCGCTCTCTTTATCATGGGCGAATCGCCGGCCGACAGGGCTTGCTTCGCGAAGGGGAGACATCGATGCCGCTGCATCTCGGTAAGATCGCCGCTCTGATTGCCATCCTCACCATCGGCGCGTTTATTTTGTGGCTTCTCTTCGGCTCGATCGTGACGGGAGAGCGCGCCGACCAGCTTCCCGCACCCGCACCGGAGGCGCCCTCGCAACCCGGACAATGAAGCGCTTCACGCGCCTAAGCCGTCTTGCGCACACCGCGGCGGCCGAGCGCGTCGCCGCGGGCAAGCAGCGGCCGCCACCAGGCTTCATTGTCGAGATACCATTGCACCGTCCGGCGCAAACCCGAGGCAAGATCATGCGCCGGCTTCCAGCCGAGCTCGCCCTCGCACCCGCGACGCATCGATGGCATAGCGCGCATCGTGGCCCGGCCGGTCCTCGACGAAACGGACGAGCCCGCGCCGCGTGCCCGAGGCGAGCGGCCCCGCCAGCTCGTCGAGCAGGTCGCAGATCGCCTCCACCATGTCGATGTTCCGCCGCTCCGCGTTGCCGCCGATATTGTAGGTCGATCCCGTGCGCCCGCGTGTCAGCACGGTGATGAGCGCCTCGGCGTGATCCTCCACATAGAGCCAGTCGCGAATATTCTCGCCCCGGCCATAGACCGGCAGCGTCTCGCCTTGCAGCCCGCGCAGGATCATCAGCGGTACGAGCTTCTCGGGGAATTGATAGGGGCCGTAATTGTTCGAGCAATTGGTGATCAGCACCGGCAGCCCGTAGGTGCGTCCCCAGGCGCGCACGAGATGGTCCGACGCCGCCTTGCTCGCCGCATAGGGCGACGACGGGTCGTAGGCCGTCGTCTCGGTGAATTTCCCGCTCGGGCCGAGCGCGCCATACACCTCGTCGGTCGAGACGTGATGGAAGCGGAAGGCGCGGGCGCGCTCCGGCGCAAGCCTTTCGCAATAGCGGCGCGCCTCCTCCAGCAGCACGAAGGTGCCGTCGACATTGGTGTGGATGAAGTCGGCCGCCGCGTCGATCGAGCGGTCGACATGGGATTCCGCGGCGAGGTTGATCACCGCGTCGGGACGCACCTCTTCGAACAGCGCCCGCAGCAATCGGGCGTCGGCGATGTCCCCCTGCACGAAGCGATAGCGTTCGTGGCCGACGATTGGGCTCAGCGAATCGAGATTGGCGGCGTAAGTGAGCTTGTCGACATTGACGACGGACCATTGGCGTTGCGCCGATGAGACGCCGGCAGAGCGCCGAGCCGATGAACCCGGCCCCGCCGGTCACGATCAGTTGCATGGTCGGTCTCCCGGAGGCCGCTCGCCTCCCTTCCGCGCCAGGCCGCAAAAATGTCGAAACATCAATGGACTGTCAACGCGCACGGGCGCTCGCCGGGCCCCGCGCCCTTCCATCCCGCCGCCTTGCTTGAACCCTGCCGAGCCGATATTGGGATGATAGGAGGGGTACTGAGGAACGGGGTTTTGGCCATGGATGTCGTCATTACGCCGCTTCCCGGCCTCCTTGTGCTCAAGCCCTTCCGCATCGAGGACCCGCGCGGCTTCCTGTGCGAAACCTACCATAGGCGCCGGCTGGCCGAGGCCGGCATCGATACGGACTTCGTCCAGGACAATCTCTCCCTCTCCAGGCCGAGGGCACGCTGCGCGGCCTCCATTTCCAGAAGCCGCCCATGGCGCAAGCCAAGCTCGTCAGCGTGCTCAAGGGCGCGGCGCGCGATGTCGTCGTCGACCTGCGGCGCAGCTCCCCGACCTTCGGGCGCCATTTCGCCATCGAGCTCAGCGAAGCAGGCGGGGCTTCAGCTCTTCGTGCCGGCGGGCTTCGCGCACGGTTTCGTCACCGCCAAGCCCGACACGCTGTTTGCCTACAAGGCCTCCAACTATTATTCGCCCGGCCATGATGCCGGGATCCGCTTCGACGATCCGCTGCTCGCCATCGATTGGGGGCAAAGCGCCGACGCGCTCATCCTCTCGGAGCGGGACCTGGCGCTGCCGCGCTTCGATCCTAAGGTGGAGTATTTCGCGTGAGCATGCATCGAGCCCCATTCATGCGCTGGCTTGACCCAAAGTCGGGCGCATGCGGCTTCGCGCGTGGAGGCACGATCGTGAAGGGAATCATTCTTGCCGGCGGCTCGGGGTCGCGCCTCTACCCCACCACCATTGCGACCTGCAAGCAGCTGCTCCCCGTCTACAACAAGCCGCTGATCTACTACCCGCTCTCGGTGCTGATGCTCGCCGGCATCCGGGAGGTGCTCATCATCACCACGCCGGAGGACCGCGAGCGTTTCGCCCGCCTGCTCGGCGACGGCTCGCGCATCGGCATGTCCTTCTCCTACGCGGCCCAGCCGCGGCCCGAGGGCATCGCCCAGGCCTTCGTGATCGGCCGCGATTTCATCGGCAAAGACTGCTGCACGCTGATCCTCGGCGACAATATCTTCTATGGCGGGGGGCTTACCCCCATGCTGCGCGACGCGGTGGCGCGGCAGGCAAGGCTGCACCATCTTCGCCTATCTCGTGAACGATCCGGAGCGCTACGGCATCGTCGAATTCAGCGAGGCGGGCGCGCCGGTCGGGATCGAGGAGAAGCCGAAATCGCCGCGGTCGCATTGGGCCGTAACCGGGCTCTATGTCTACGACAACCGCGTGCTCGACATCGCCGCGAACCTCAAGCCGTCTCCCCGCGGCGAGCTCGAGATCACCGACGTGAATCTGGCCTATCTCGCCGCCGGCAACCTTGTCTGCGAGCGGTTGGGGCGCGGCTTCGCCTGGCTCGACACCGGCACGCCGGAATTCCTGCTCGATGCCGGGGAATTCGTCCACACCATCGAGCACCGCCAAGGCTGGATGATCGCCTGCATCGAGGAGATTGCCTATCGCAACGGCTTCATCGGCGCCGAGCAGATCGCCCGTCTCGCCCACGAGCTCGCCAATACCTCCTATGGACGCTATTTGCAGCTCGTCGCCAAGCGAAAGCCCGCACCAATATTGAGGCTTTGCCGCGCCGCTACGCGGTCGCCGAGCGCCCGAACACGAGCCGGCCGAGGAGAGAGATCGCGTCCGTCCGGTGCATGCCGAGCCGCTCGAGCACGATGGCCGTGGCGATGAGCCAAAAGAGCGTGGCCAGTGCGACGGCGAGCGCCGCGCCGAGCACGCCGTAAAGCGGCGCGAGCACGAGATTGGCGAGCGCCAGCACCACCAGCGCCGCGACGGCGAGCGCGGCGTTTTCCTTCTGCGCGCCGACGACCGTGAGCAGCATCACGCTCGGTCCGAACGCCGCGCGCGCGAGCTGGCTCGCCATCAAGATGACGAGCGGCCATTTCGCGCCCGTGAACTCGGGCCCGAAAATAGCGAGGAGATGCTCGCCGAACAGCAGCGACGCCGGCGGTGGCGGCAAAGGTGATGAGCAGCGGGAAGCCGAGCGCCTTGATCAGCGCCTCGCGCAGCGCCTGGCCGTCCTTGCGCGCCCGCGCCTCGGCGAGGTCGGGCACGGCGACCTGATGGGTGACCTGAACCGCGAAGCCCACGAGCAAAGCGAGCTTGAGGCATAGCCCGATGATTGCGGTTTCGGCGCTGGTGAGCAACGGCGTCACCATCAGGATGTCGACGTCGGCGAAGAAATAGATGATGAGGGCAACGACGATGAGCGGCGTCGCCTCGCGTTGCCAGATCTTGACGAGCCGAACCGGCGCGGGCGCGGGCGCGGAGACGCGTTTTGGCATGTCGCTGGTGAGCACGAGATATTGCGCGAGCGCGAGTCCCGACAGGATGGCCGTCAGCAGCCAGGTGACGCCGGAAGCGGTAAGCGGCACGCCGACCGCGAGCAGCAGCACGATGCCGCCCAGCAAGAGAAACGGCCGGATGCAGGTGTCGGGCAGATAGGACAGCGCGAAGCGCCGCAGCGTCGCGGCGAACGCCCCATTGACGCGGATCGCGGCGCTCGCCGGCACCGACATGGCGGCGGCGATGGTGGCGAAACGCGCTTCCTGGCTGAGCCCCGGCCAGAGCAAGGCGAAGGCGACAATGCCCGCCACCGCGAGACTGACATAGAGCGCCGCGTCGCGTCGCGCGCGCGCGATGAAGGCCGCGACCCATTGCTGATTGCCCTGCTTGCGATAGCGCGACAGGAAGCGCGCGGCGATGGCCGGATAGCCATGCGCGGCGATCAGGCTCACCAGCGCGGCCATGCTCGTGACCGAGAAGAACAGGCCGAGCGCGCTTGCATGCAGCGCGCGCGCGAGCACCACTTGGGTCACGAAGCCCGCGAGCGCGCCGGCGATCCTCGCCGCGGAGAGGAGCGTGGCGGTGGAGAAGAGGCGCATCGCGGCCTTGGCCACGCGCCCCCCGGCCGGCACCGCAGATCCCATTGCTCTCATATCCAGCATCGCCATGGCGTTTAGGCACAGGCCCGCTTGAGCAACGGCTCCGCCTCGACCTGAGGCGTCGGCCGCCCCCGGCTGCCAATGGGCGAGGTCGAGGCGCGGATCGACGCTCCAGCGGCCGATCCGTCCCGGTTGATTGACGATTAGCGCGCAACAGGGCCTGAAACGCCGCGCGCTGCACGCTGCGGAAACCGTAGCTCGCCAGATGCGGCGTCATCCATTGGCCGTCGCGCACATGGAAGCCCCACAAAGCGAGATGCTGATGCAGCGCCGCGACCGCGACCTTGGAGGCGTGCTCGACGGCCGAGAATTGCGACTCGCCGAACCACACTTTGCCGATGGCGAGCCCGAACAACCCGCCCACGAGCTTGCCGTCCTCTGTCCCACACCTCGACCGAATGGGCGTAGCCCGCTTCATGCGCGGCGAGGAACGCCTCCATGATCTTGGGCGTGATCCAGGTGAGCGGCGTCTTGCCCGGCCGCGGCTCTGCGCACGCCTCCATCACCCCCACGAAATCCCGGTCGAAGGTGACGCTGAACTTCTCCTGCCGGAGCAGGCGGCGCAGATTGCGGCTGAGATGGGTGTTGGCCGGGTCGATGACGGCGCGCTCCTCCGGGCACCACCATTTCATCGGCCCCAGATGACAGACCGGGAAGAAGCCGCGCGAATAGTTGGCGATCAGCGCCTCGACCGACAGATCGTCGCTGATGCCCACGAGCCCGCGCTTGCTGTAATAGCGCGGATGCTCCGGCAATGTGTCGCGCTCCGCTCGCGGCGCCAGCATGTGAGCGAGGCTCAGCGTCAGAAGCCGGGGCAAGAGGCCGATGCGCGACGGCATCAGCGCATAGAGGCTGCCGAGCACATAGCGCCGGAGACGCTGCGCCGAGCGTCTCGTGAAAGCGCGGCTGCACCGCAAGGTTTTGCGTGTTGTTCTCGACCTTGGCCAATTGCGTCCCGGTTTGGGTTGTCGCCTGCCCCAAGGCGCTTGCCGGCTTGCCTTGCAGGCAGCATGCCGCGCTCCCAATTGCGGGGTGCGGCTCCGCGCCCTTGATAGTCGCCCAGTCCTTAACAAACGGAGCCGCGACGCTCTTGCGTCGGCGCGTTAACCTTTGCAGAAGGTAAAGCCGGCGACTGCCGCCGCGCGTCACGCGAACCCAAGGTGACCTGGACCATGGAGTATCGCGAGCTCGGCCGCACCGGCGTGAAATTGAGCGCGCTCTGCCTCGGCACCATGACCTTCGGCGAGCAGGACAGCGAGGCCGACGGCCACGCGCAGATGGACTATGCGGTCGACCAGGGCATCAACATCTTCGACGCGGCGGAAATTTATCCCGTCCCGCCCAAGCCCGAGACACGTGGTCGCACCGAGGCGATCATCGGCACTTGGCTTGCCTCGCGCCGCGCCCGCGATCGCGTGCTGATCGCCACCAAGGCGGCCGGCCGCGGCAAGATGAATTGGCTGCGCCGCGACGGCACCTTGCCCCGGCAAAGCCGCGCGCAACTGAGAGAGGCGGTCGAAGGAAGCCTCGCCCGGCTCAAGACCGACTATATCGATCTCTATCAGCTGCATTGGCCCGACCGGCCGATGCGCATCTTCGAGGGCCTCGACTATGTGCATCTCGAAGGCGAAACCCATCCCATCGAAGAGATTCTTGGCACGCTCGGCGAGCTCGTGGACGAGGGCAAGCTGCGCTTCATCGGCCTCTCCAACGAGACGCCCTGGGGCACCATGACGTTCCTCAAGGCCTCCGAGCGCATGGGACTGCCGCGCATCGCCTCGATCCAGAACGCCTATAATCTCGTCAACCGCTCCTTCGAGATCGGTCTCGGCGAGATCGCCTATCGCGAGCAGGTGAGCCTGCTTGCCTATTCTCCCCTTGGCCAAGGCTATCTCAGCGGCAAATATGAGGGGGGCGCGCTGCCGCAAGGATCGCGCAAGCGTCTGTTCAATCGATTGGGGCGTTACGAGATGGGCAATGGGCCCAAGGCCATCTCCGCCTATGTCGCGCTCGCGAAGAAGCACGGGCTCGACCCGGCGCAGATGGCGATTGCCTTTGCCGCCTCGCGCCCCTTCGTGACCTCCACCATCATCGGGGCGACGACGCTGGCGCAGCTCAAGACCGATATTGCCGCCGGCGCCATGAAACTGGACGATGCCGTGCTCGCGGACATCGAGAGCCTCCATCTGACCTATCCCAACCCATGCCCGTGAGCGGCGAGGACGAAGCAGAGAAGCCATGCCCAGATTGTTTTCCGGCATCGAGGTCCCCTTGGCGGTCGCCGAGCGGCTGTCGGTGTTGCGCGCAGGCCTCCCCGGCGCGCGCTGGATCGACCCCGAGAATTATCATTTGACCTTGCGCTTCCTCGGCGACGTCGACGGCGCGACCGCGCGCGACTTCACCCACGCGCTGGCCGGCATCGACAGCGGGCCTTTCGAGCTCAGGCTCGATGCCCTCGGCAGTTTCGGCGGCGGCAAGCCGCGCGCGATCTTCGCCGGCTTCGCCGCCTCGCCCGCGCTCGAAGCCCTGCAACGGGCCCATGAGCGCGCGGCGCGCGAGGTGGGGCTGCCGCCCGAGCCGCGCAATTACAAGCCGCATGTGACTCTGGCGCGGTTGCGCGGCGCGCGCCCCGACGCCGTGGCCGACTATCTCGGCCGCCAGGGCGCGATCATGGCCGAGGCCTTCGAGGTCACGCGCTTCGTGCTGTTCTCGTCGCGGAATTCCGTGGGCGGCGGGCCTTACGTCGTCGAGGCCGCCTACCCGCTCGAGCCCTGATGGCGGCGCTTGGCGCCCGCGCTTGCCGGAAGCGCCGCGTCCTCGAGCTAGCGTGGCGAGCAGCCCGCGCGCGGCCTCCTCGATCAGATCGAGCGCGTGATCGAACTCATCCGCGCCGCCGAAGAAGGGATCGGGCACGTCGCGCGTCTTGAGATGCGGCGCGAAATCGAGGAAGCGGCGGATCTTGGCGCGCTGCTCCGGCAGCGCCAGCCGCTCGAGCTCGGCCTGATTGGTGCCGTCCATCGCCAGCAAGAGGTCGAAGCGGGCGAAGTCGCCGCGCACGATCTGCCGCGCGCTTTGGCCGGAAATATCCATGCCGCGGCGGCGGGCGGCCGCTTGCGCGCGTTTATCGGGCGCCTGACCGACATGCCAATCGCCGAGCCCCGCCGAGTTCGAGCTCGAAGCGGTGCAGCACGCCCTCCTCCTCCGCCACGCGGCGAAAGGCGCCCTCGGCCATGGGCGAGCGGCAGATATTGCCGAGACAGACGAAGAGCAGGCGGTGCGTGGACATGATGGCTCGGAATGTCGGGTGAAATGGCACCCTATGCAAGGCAGGAGGCCCCGCCTCCCTCGCGCCGGGCGCATATCCTCAGGCCCGGCAACGGTTTCCGGCGCCTTGCAGCGGCCTTGCCGTCACCCTATCTCTTTGAAGAATTTGGCTAGAAAATGACGCTGAGGAGATCTGGACCATGACGGCGTGGAACGATGCGAGCGGGCTGCGCGACGCAGCGCTTGGCCGGTCGCTGACGCTGACGGACTTTGCCGAGCGCGAGCGCAAGGTTCGCCGCGATTTCTGGGCGAAGCTCAAGCGCTTTGCCGGGCACGTGCCCTTCGTCGAGGACCTCGTCGCCGCCTATTATTGCGCGCTCGATCCCGCCACGCCCATGCGGGTGCGGGGCATGCTGCTTGCCGCGCTCGCTTATTTCATCCTGCCTTTCGATCTCATCCCCGACGTGATCGCCGGGCTCGGCTTCGCCGACGACGCCGCGTTGCTCACGGCGGTGGTCGCCCTCGTCGGGGCCCATATCACCGACACGCACCGGGCGGCCGCGGCGCGCGCGCTCGACAAGGAGCTGCCGCGCCGAGCATGATCCGGAAAAGTGGCCACCGGTTTTCCGAAAAGATCATGCTCCAACAAAAGTCCTGACGCGTTAGAGCTGCGGCTTGACGATCACCTTGCCGGTGACCTGGCGCGTCTCGATGAGCGACAGCGCCTTGGCGGTCTCGACCAGCGAGAAGCTGCCATAGATATGCGGCGCGATCCGCCCCTCTCGGCACCACGCCAAGAGCTGAGCGGTGTTGACGCGGTGCTGCTCGGGCGCGCGTTCCACGAACGCCGTCCAGAACACGCCCATGATCGAGCAGCCCTTGAGCATGACGAGATTGAGCGGCAGGCGCGGGATCGTGCCGGACGCAAAGCCGAGCACGAGATAGCGCCCCTCCCAGGCCATCGACCGCAAGGAAGGCTCGGCATAGTCGCCGCCGACGCAATCGTAGAGCACGTCGACGCCCTTTCTCCCGGTCAGCGCCTTGAGCTGGGTTTTCAGATCCTCCTCGACATAATTCACGCCCTCGTCGGCCCCATGCGCGCGGGCGAAGGCGAGCTTGTCGCCCGACGAGGCGACCGCGATGACGCGCGCGCCCATGAGCTTGGCGATCTCGATGGCCGCGAGCCCGGCGCCCCCGGCCGCGCCCAGCACCGCCACCGTCTCGCCCGGTTTGAGCGCCGCGCGATCCTTGAAGGCGTGCAGCGCCGTCCCGTAGGTGACGGTAATGGCGGCCGCGATCTCGTCGCTCACCCCGTCGGGAATGGGAATGGCGTTGCGCGCCTTGGTCACGATTTTTTCGCGCGCGCCATTGCCGCCGATAAAGGCCACGACCCTCTGGCCCGGTTCGAGCCCGGTGACGCCCGCGCCCAGCGCCTCGACGGTGCCCGCCACCTCCGCGCCCGGCGAGAAGGGGAGCGGCGGCGACACCTGATATTGGTTCCTGAGCACGAGCGTGTCGAAGAAGTTGAGGCCGACGGCGGCGACCTTGATGACCACCTCCCCTTCCCCCGGCTCGGGATCGGGCATGGTCTCGATCTTCATGGTTTCCGGTCCGCCGAATTGGCGGAACAAGGCGGCGCGCATCAGCGGGACTCCGATGAGATTGGGGGCTGGCGGGCGAAACAGCGCGAGGTAGGAGGGTCCTTCCTACCGCCCCCGGTTGAAGAGTTGGTAAACCGAGGCTTTAGCACATCGCCCTTCCCGGCGGCGCCAGACCATGTATGAGAGAGCGCCATGAAATCCTCAGCACCGCCCGGTCGCGGTTATTTCGCCATCGGCGTCGAGGGCGTCTCCAAGGCGGTCAATCTCGGCAATTTGCTGCGTTCGGCCCACGCCTTCGGCGCAAGCTTCGTCTTCACCATCGGCGCCGACCCGCGCGCGCTCGAGACCCGCGCCGATACCTCCAAGGCCTTAGCGCATGTGCCGCTCTACCATTGGCAGAGCCTCGCCGAGCTCGAGCTGCCGAGGGGCTGCCGGCTCGTCGGCGTGGAGCTTCTCGACGAGGCGGTCGAGCTGCCGAGCTTCGCCCATCCCGCGCAAGCCGCCTATGTGCTCGGACGCGAGCGCGGCGCGCTCAGCCCCGAGCTTCTCGCCCGCTGCCACCATGTGGTGCGCATTCCGACCGCCTTCTCCCTCAATCTCGCCACGGCGGGCGCCATCGTGATGTATGATCGCTTGCGCTGCCTCACCCGCTTCGCCGCGCGGCCCATCGCTCCCGGCGGCAGCCCGGAAATGCCGGTTCCGCACGTGCAAGGCGCCCCGCGCAAGCGTCCACCGAAGCGCTAGTGGGCTCCTGGCCAAAGCAGAATCAAGCATGTATGCTTACGCCGCTTGACTGACGGGGACGGGGAGATGCGCCAAGCTGTCCGAGCCGCTTGCCTTTTAGCGGCCTTAGCGAGCTACACGCCCGCCTTCGCGCAAACCGCAACGCTTCTGGAAAAAACCAAGGACTGGTCCGCCTATGCCGCGGCCGGCAGTCCGAAGGTCTGCTTCGCGGTGGCGGCGCCCAAGGCAAGCACACCCAAGACCGCCAAGCGCGGACCGATCTATTTCTACGTCTCGAACTGGCCGGCCGACAAAGTCGACAGCGAGGTGAGCGTCAAGATGGGCTATCCCTTCAAGCCCGGCGCGATGGTCACGCTGACCGTCGGCACCGAGAAGTTCGAATTGTTCACCAAGGAAGAAGGCGCCTTCGTCGAGAAGCCGGACATGGAGACGAAGCTCGTCGAGGCGATGAAGAAGGGCGGCAAGATGAAGCTCGAGGGCAAGTCGGCCAAGGGCACGGCCACGAGCGACGACTATTCCCTCGACGGCTTTGCCGAGGCGTTCGACCGCATGTCCAAGGAATGTAGCGGCTGATGGCCGCTCCTTGCGCGCTTATTGCTCCCTTTACCGAATGCCGCTAGCGTCACGCGCATGCGGCGACTTTTGCGGAAAGGGAATGGCATGAACGCTGTCTACGCCGGTCTGTTTGCTTGCGCCGCGCTGCTGATGGCGAGCCCGGCCGTCGCCGCGGAGGAATCCAAGGTCGACATGTCGAAGCTCACCTGCAAGCAGTTCACCGCCTACAACGACGACAATCGCGGCCTGATGATGATGTGGTTCGAGGGCTATTACACGGAAGATGACGACCCCGCGGTCGTCGACTTCCAGAAAATGGCCGGCGACCTCGCCCAAGTCCTCATCTATTGCGGCAACAACCCCGACGCGGACATGGTGACCGCCACCGACGGCATCATGGGTAAGGACGACGATAAGAGCGACGACAGCGAGGACAAATAAGGCGCCCCACGCCTCAAGCCTCCGCCACTTGGCAATCGCCACCGCCGCCATGATATGACAGGCAGCCCGCCAAGGCGGCGGGCCTGCAAACTGTCATCGGCCATGCCCAGTCCTGCGACCATTGCCAAAGCCGCACCGCCGCCGCTGCACCCGGCGCGCGAAGGATCCTCGCTGCTCGGCCTCACCCGGTCCGAGCTTGCCGGCAGACTGATCGGCCTCGGCGTGCCCGAGCGGCAGTCGCGCATGCGCGTGCGCCAGCTGTGGAACTGGATGTATGTGCGGGGCGCGACCGACTTCGCCGCCATGACCGACATCGCCAAGGAGCTGCGCGCCGAGCTTGCCCAAAACTTCACGCTGGAGCGCCCCGCGATCGTCACCGAGCAGGTCTCGCAGGACGGCACGCGCAAATGGCTGCTCCGCCTGGCCGACGGCAAGGAGGTGGAGACCGTCTACATCCCCGAAGAGGATCGCGGCACGCTCTGCATTTCGAGCCAGGTCGGCTGCACGCTCAATTGCAGCTTCTGCCATACCGGCACGCAACCGCTCGTGCGCAACCTCACGCCCGCCGAGATCGTGGGTCAGATCGTGATCGCGCGCGACCGCATCGGCGACTGGCCGGGCGCTTCGCGCGGACGACCCGCGCGGACTGCCGCACACGATGCGCAAGATCACCAATGTCGTGCTCATGGGCATGGGCGAGCCGCTCTACAATTTCGATCATGTGCGCGACGCCTGGCCATCACCGCCGACGGCGAGGGGCTGTCGATCTCCAAGCGCCGCATCACGCTCTCCACCTCCGGCGTCGTGCCGGAGATTCCGCGCTGGGGCGCCGAGGCCGGCACCATGCTCGCCATTTCGCTGCACGCCGTGCGCGACGAGCTGCGCGACACGCTCGTGCCCATCAACAAGAAATGGCCGATCAAGGAGCTGCTCGCAGGCCTGCCGGATCTTATCCCGGCCTGTCCAACGCCAAGCGCATCACCTTCGAATATGTGATGCTGAAGGGCGTGAACGATTCCGTCGCCGACGCCAAGGCGCTGGTGCGGCTGCTCGCCAAGATCCCCGCCAAGATCAATCTGATCCCGTTCAATCCCTGGCCCGGCGCGCCTTACGAATGCTCCGACTGGGAGCAGATCGAGAAATTCGCCGAGGTGGTGAACCGCGCGGGCTATGCGAGCCCGGTGCGGTCGCCCCGCGGCCGCGACATCATGGCCGCCTGCGGGCAATTGAAGAGCGCGAGCGTGAAGCAACGCGCCAGCGCCCGCTCTCCAGGCGTCATTCCCGCGAAGGCGGGAATCTAGTAGCCACCCGCCTTCGTGGTGAGCCCGTGATCCTCCGCACCGTCTTCCGCATGCTGTGGGTGACGCTCGCCTTTTGCCTCGCCGTCGGCGTGGCGCTCGCCGTCCTGTTCGCGCTCGGCGCCATGTGGGTGGGCGATGAGCTGCGCGCGGCGGCGCCGCACGATCCCATGCTCCGCCACGGCGCCGATCGCGTGTTCGGCGTGGTGCTGTTCGCGGGCACCATCGCGCCCGCGCTTAACGCGCTGCCGGCGCTCCTCGCCGTCGTGGCGGGCGAGGTGCTGCGCATTCGCTCCTGGATGTATTACGTGCTCGCTGGCGGCGCGGCGCTTGCCGCCATCCCGCTTCTGGTCGGAACCCGCGCCCAGGACGTGACCACCGTCGCCGCGAGCCAATATATGGCGCTGTTCGCCGCCGCGGGCTTTGCCGGCGGCTTCGTCTATTGGCTGCTCGCCGGCGCCCGCGCGTAGTCGAGCGCGGCGATCCGGGCTTGCAACGCTCGGCGTGCCGTCGAGCCACGGCTCGGGCGCGTGTTGCGTGACGGTCTCCCGCCAGGCCAGGCTGCCGTGGGGATTTTGACGTCGTGTCACGAAAGCCGAGGCTCAGCATCTTGGCAAACTTGCCGCCCTTTCGTTTCGGGGCCGCAATTGCGTGCATCTCTAGTTCTTGCGTTGCCATTGGTTCCCCACCTTCTCGTAGGATTGCTTCACCGCGGCCCACGCCACCTTGTGAGCCACTTCCTCGCGCGATTCTTTCCCGCGCCGCTTGCTCGCATCGGAATATTCCTCCCACGCGCTGTCGAAGGCCTCGCGATAGATGTCCTGCGCATGCGCGGGAAGATTGTCCTTCACGCTCGGGGGCAGCTCTTGATTGGTGCGATAAGGCATGACCGAAATCCTCACCTAAACTGAACAATAAAACGTGCAGACGGGCCGCCGGGTTCCGCGCGGACCGCGTCGGGGCGAAAGGAAGGCGACGGCGTGTCCCCGGCCCTGCCTGCGACAAAGAGGCCGTACCGCATCCCCTCGACCAAAGCTCTGACCCGCGTCAATATCGGAGCCTCGGGGCTGCCTTGGCTTTGGGAGGGGTGGGCATGTCCGATCAAATCTCCGGTCTTATTCGCCATGCCTTGACCGCACTCGGCGGCGCGCTCGTCGCCGGCGGCTATTTGACCTCCGACCAATGGACGAGCGTCGCCGGCGCCCTGACCATCCTTGCCGGCGTCGCCTGGTCGATCATTGCCAAGCGCATGGCGAATGTCCCGGCCACGCCGGGCCCCTCGGCCAAATCCCGCTCTTGATGGAGGGCTCACCCATGCATACGCGCGCCAAACTGATTGTGCTTTCGCTGTTCGCCTCCGCCGCCCTCCTCGCCGCGCCGAGCGCCGAGGCCGCCAAATCCCCCGCGATGGCGGCCTGCAGCAGCCAATGGGACGCGATGAAGAAGGACAACAAGACGCCGGAAGGCGAGAGCTGGTCCCAATATTGGAGCCAATGCAGCAAGGACTTTGCCGCCAAGCATCCCACCGCCGCCGCGGCCAAGCCGGACGCAGCCAAACCGGACGCGGCCAAGCCGGAGACGGGCGCCGAGCCCGCCAAATCGGCGACCGACGCCACGCCGAAAGAGCCCAAGAAAAAGAAGACGGCCGCCCTGAGCGTGACCGACACCGCGAGCGGCACGCAAGCGAAGCGCGATTGCGACGCCAAATGGGAGCAGGACAAGACGGCGACCGGCGCCCATGGCTGGCACGACTATTTCAAGTTCATGGCCGGCTGCATGTAGGGCCTCGCGACCCTCGTCTCGATCTTCAATTCAGCGTTAAGCCGCACCGGCCGAAGGCCGTTCGCTGCGCTTGCCCGCGCGGCGTCTCGCCCTATGATGCGGCTCCTTTCGCCCGCGAGTCGCCCCTCATGGCCAAACGCAAAGACATCAAGAAGGTGGTGCTCGCCTATTCGGGCGGGCTCGACACCTCCATCATCCTCAAATGGCTGCAGGAGACCTACGCCTGCGAGGTCGTGACCTTCACCGCCGATCTCGGCCAGGGCGAGGAATTGGCGCCCGCGCGCAAGAAGGCGGAGCTGCTCGGCATCAAGGAGATCTTCGTCGAGGATCTGCGCGAGGAGTTCGTGCGCGACTTCGTCTTCCCCATGTTCCGGGCGAACGCGCTCTATGAAGGCGTCTATCTGCTCGGCACCTCGATCGCCCGGCCGCTGATCGCCAAGCGCCAGATCGAGATCGCGCGCGCGACCGGCGCCGACGCCGTCGCCCATGGCGCCACCGGCAAGGGCAACGACCAGGTGCGCTTCGAGCTCACTTATTATGCGCTCAACCCCGACATCAAGGTGATCGCGCCCTGGCGGGAATGGGAGTTCAAGTCGCGCAGCGATCTGATCGACTTCGCCGAGAAGCACCAAATCCCCGTGGCCAAGGACAAGCGCGGCGAGGCGCCCTTCTCGGTCGACGCCAATCTGCTGCACTCCTCCTCCGAAGGGAAGGTGCTGGAGGACCCGGCCAAGGAGCCGCCGCCTTACGTCTATCAGCGCACGATCAGCGCCCGAAGACGCGCCGGACAAGCCGACCACCATCACCATCGGCTTTGCCAAAGGCGATCCAGTCTCCGTCGACGGCAAGAAGCTGTCGCCCGCGGCGCTGCTCACGCGGCTCAACGAGCTCGGCCGCGACAACGGCATCGGAAGCGTCGATCTCGTCGAGAACCGCTATGTCGGCATGAAGTCGCGCGGCGTCTACGAGACGCCGGGCGGCACCATCCTGCTCGTGGCGCATCGCGCCATCGAATCGCTCACGCTCGACCGCGAGGCGATGCATCTCAAGGATTCACTGATGCCGCGCTACGCCGAGCTCATCTATTACGGCTTCTGGTTCTCGCCCGAGCGCGAGATGCTGCAGGCGCTGATCGACAAGAGCCAGGAGCATGTGGAGGGCGAGGTGACGCTCAAGCTCTACAAGGGCAACGTCACGGTGATCGGCCGCTCGAGCGCGAAAGTCGCTCTACTCCGACAAGATCGTCACCTTCGAGGACGATGCCGGCGCCTACGACCAGAAGGACGCGGCGGGCTTCATCAAGCTCAACGCGCTGCGCCTGCGGCTGCTCGGCCGCCGCAAGGGCAAAAGCAAATAGGCTCACGCCACGGCGAGCGACGCCTCGCTGCGCGCTCCGGGCTCCACGGGCTCGTAGGCGATGTGCGGCAGCTCGCATAATCCGCCGCCGAGATAGAGATGGTGCCAGAGCTGCGTGGCCACCACGCCGCCGAGACCGAGGCTCGCGAAGGTCCCGAGCGCCTCGCTTTCGCCGCGCGCCAGCGCCGCGCAATCCTGCGCGACCGCCTTGGCATCGAAATAGCCGGTCTGCGCCAGGCTGTCCGGGCTCAACAGATCGCGCACGAAAGCGGGCGGATGGGCGAGAAACGTCTCGGCATGCGGCGCCCGGAACATGAGCTTGGGCCGCTCGGCCACGCTCCTCGGCAGCACGCGCAGGGCGGCCTGGCGCAACAGATATTTGTCCTGGAGGAAGCCGCGCAGCTTGAAGCGGGGATGGAGCCGCGAGGCGAGCGCGATCACGTCCTCGTCGAGGAACGGGTAGCGCGTCTCCACGCTGTTGGCCATGGCCACGCGGTCGCCCTTCTGGCTGAGCAGGAGCCCCGCGAGCTGCACCTTGTAGCCGAGATAGAGCGAGCGGTTGAGCGGATGCCAGCGGCGCATGCGCTCGAGATCGAGGCCGAGATCCTCGTAGGCGACATGGCCGCCGAGCTCCTCCATCATGCCGGCGCTGTAATAGCGCGTGCGTGACGTCGCCACGAGATTGTAGAGGACCGACTGCGCATGCGGCCCGCCGATCAGGCCGATCGATGCGGGCGAGCTCGCCGAAGGAGAGATTGGGCGCCGCCCATTTGCGCGCCACGCGGCTGATGCCCGTGCTCGGGCGGAACGCATCGCCGATGTCGAGCCGGCGCGCGGCCTCGCGGATCTTGAACCAGACATAGCCGGCGAAGGCCTCGTCCGCCCCCTCGCCCGTCAGCACCACTTTGTAGCCCTGCCCGCGCACTTCGCGCGACAGCGCGAGCAGCGCCGCGCAGGACGTGTCGAGCACGGGGCTCTCCGCCGCGGTGACGAGCCCGGCATAGGCGTTGGCGATGAGGTCGTGCGCCGGCCTCGACCACGGTCGGGCGGCAGCCGATCGCCGCGGCCGCTTCCGCCGCCTCGTCCTTCTCGTCGAGGCCCGGATGCGGCACGTGAATGGTGAAGGAGGGCAGCGCGTGGCCGGAGACGCGCGCGGCGGTGGCGAGCACATAGGCCGAATCCACCCCGCCCGAGAGATAGCCCACCACCGGCACGTCGGCGCGGAGCCTGATCTCGACGGCGCGCGGCGAAGGCCTCCTCGAAGGCGTCGATCGCCGCCGCGTCGGTGGGATCCTCTTCCTCGCCCCAATCGGGGAAATCGAAGTCCCAATATTTCTGCTCGACCGGCTCCGCAGTGCGGCCGTCACTGCCGAGCGCGATCTTCACGTAATGGCCGGGCGCGATGGCCTCGACCCCGGCAAAGGCCGTGCGCCGCGTGCCGAGCGCGAAGAAGGTGAAGAGATGATCGAGCCCGCGCGGATCGGCGGCGGGCTTGACCGCGCCCGACGCGATCAGCGCCTTGATCTCGGAGGCGAAATAGACGAGGTCGCCTTGCCGCGACCAGAACAGCGGGCAGATGCCGACGCGGTCGCGCGCCATGAGCACGATGCGTGCGCTTGAGATCGACGAGCACGAAGGCGAACTGTCCCTTGAGATAGGGGAACAGCGCCTCGCCATGCTCCTCATAGAGATGGACGATGAGCTCGGAATCGGTGTGCGTGCGGAAGATATGGCCGCGCGCCTCGAGCTCGGCGCGCCGCTCGGGAAAGTCGAAGAACTCGCCGTTGCAGATCACCGCAACGCTGCCGTCCTCGTTGAACAGCGGCTGCCGCCCGTCCTCGACGCCGACGATCGAGAGCCGCCGATGGGCGAGTGCCACGCCGGGCGCGAACAGGAAGCCCGCATCGTCCGGGCCGCGATGGAGCAATGCCGCCGCCATGCGCTGCACTTGCGCGCGGTCGGGCTCGCTCCCTCCCTTGAGGTCGATCACGCCTGCCAAGCCGCACATGCACCCTCGCTCGAAACTCTTGTCCCACACAGGATCGCGTCGCGATTTCGATGGGAACACCCATCGACGGTCAACGCCAACGCTGTTCGGGACTTGGCCTGCTATGTCTGGGCGGGACCCTCTCTCCCGCTCAAGAGCGATAGCTTGATGGAATTGTTAGGGCTTTTCTAGGGCGGGGCCCGCGGGCGAACAAGCGGTTTTCCTGCCGCTGTGGCAATTGCGCCCGACTCCGCTGCTCGCGCCATCCCAAGCCCGGGACCGCTTCCTTGCCATGGACCCCACGCCCCCCATCTATAGGGTGCGTAGAGTGAATGGAGGAAAGGCAGCCCGCATGCGCTGGTCTCTTACGGTTGGCTCGATCAAGGGCACGGTGATCCGCATCCATGTCACCTTTCTGCTCTTCCTCGTCTGGCTGTGGGCCGTCTATTTCCGCCAAGGCGGCACCGAGGCCGCGTGGCAGGGCGTCACTTTCGTCGTGCTGCTGTTCCTCTGCGTGCTGCTGCACGAGCTCGGCCACGTCTTTGCCGCCCGCTATTTTGGCGTCCCCACCCGCGACGTGACGCTGTGGCCGTTCGGCGGCATCGCCAGCCTGGAGCGCATGCCGGAGAAGCCGAGCCAAGAGCTGGTCGTGGCCCTCGCCGGGCCCGCGGTGAATGTGGCGATCATCGTCGCCTTGCTGCTCTGGCTCGGTCCGCGCCTCGATCCGCAGTCCCTCACCAGGATCGAGGATCCCGCGACCTCCATGGCGGTCAAGCTTTTGGCCGCCAACATCATGCTCGTCGTCTTCAACATGATCCCCGCCTTCCCCATGGATGGCGGGCGCGTGCTTGCGCGCGCTGCTCGCCATCAAGCTCGGCAATGCGCGCGCCACCGAGCTCGCCGCCGGTATCGGCCAGGCCTTCGCCGTCGTCTTCGGCATTCTCGGCCTCCTCTACAATCCGATGCTCGTGGTGATCGCCATCTTCATTTTCCTTGCCGCCTCGGGCGAGGCGGCGGATGCGCAGCTCCGCGCCGTGGCGCAAGGCACGCTCGTATCCGACGCCATGATCAGCACGTTTGAATCGCTGCCCACCACTGCCACGGTCAACGATGCGGCGGACGCGCTGATCCGCACCACGCAGAAGGAATTTCCCGTGGTCGACGGCGCCGGCCATCTGCGCGGCGTCGTCCTGCGCGACGCCATGATCAAGGCGTTGCAGGAGCGCGGCCCCGAAACCCCCGTGCTCGAAATGATGGCGACCGACATTCCGACCGTGCCCGCGCACGCCAAGCTCGACACCGCCTTGCGCTTGCTCACGCAGAAGGGCGCCGCGCTGGTCGGCGTGACCGATGCGACCGGCCGCCTCGTCGGACTGCTCACGGTCGAAAATCTCGGCGAGATGATGATGCTTCGCGCCGCGCGGCCGGGTACCCCCTGGCGCTCGTGGCGTCCCAAGGCGCGGCTGTAAGGGCAAGCAGCGCCTTTCCCGCCGGACCATTGCACGGGCGTCACATGCCCTATATATGCCAGGGAGCACCGCGGGCCGTTCAGGCCCGCGTTTGATATTTG
This sequence comes from uncultured Alphaproteobacteria bacterium, assembly GCA_963792045.1. GTDB lineage: Bacteria > Pseudomonadota > Alphaproteobacteria > Rhizobiales > Methyloligellaceae > Methyloceanibacter. The sequence goes on along the minus strand of CAWBUT010000010.1, from coordinate 282,349 downwards.
GACCCCCATGAAGCTTCGCAACATTGCCATCATTGCCCATGTCGACCATGGCAAGACCACGCTCGTCGACCGGCTCCTGCAGCAATCCGGCTCCTTCCGCGCCAATCAGCGCGTGGCCGAGCGCGCCATGGATTCCAACGATCTCGAGCGCGAGCGCGGCATCACCATCCTCGCCAAGGTGACCTCGGTCGTGTGGAAGGACACCCACATCAATATCGTGGATACGCCGGGCCACGCCGATTTCGGCGGCGAGGTCGAGCGCATCCTCAACATGGTTGACGGCGCGCTCGTGCTGGTGGACGCCGCCGAAGGCCCGCTGCCGCAAACCAAATTCGTCGTGTCCAAGGCGCTCAAGATGGGTCTCAAGCCCATCGTCGTCATCAACAAGGTCGACCGCCCCGATGCGCGCGCCGCCCAGGTGGTGAACGAGGTGTTCGATCTCTTCGCCGCGCTCGATGCGAGCGACGAGCAGCTCGACTTTCCCATTCTCTACGGCTCGGCCAAGGAAGGCTGGATGGCGGCAAGCGAAGCGGGCCCGAAGGACCAAGGCATGACGCCGCTCTTCGATCTCGTGCTGCGCCATGTGGCGCCGCCGACGGTCGAGGAGGGCCCGTTCCGCCTGCTCGGCACCATCCTCGAAGCCAATCCCTATCTCGGCCGCATCGTCACCGGGCGCATCAGCTCAGGCTCGGTCGCGCCCAATCAGGCGGTCAAGGTGCTCGACCACGAGGGCAAGCTCGTCGAGCAAGGCCGCGTGTCCAAGGTGCTCGCCTTTCGCGGGCTGGAGCGGGTCGCCCTCGATCTCGCCACCGCCGGCGACATCGTCTCGCTCGCCGGTCTGCCCGACGCCACCGTCGCCCATACCATTTGCGCGCCCGAGGTGACCGAGCCGCTCCCCGCCCAGCCGATCGACCCGCCGACGCTGGCCATGACCTTCCGCGTCAACGACTCGCCGCTTGCCGGCACCGAAGGCGACAAGGTGACGAGCCGCATGATCCGCGACCGGCTGTTGCGCGAGGCGGAGGGCAATGTGGCGCTGCGCGTCACCGAATCGGACGAGAAGGATTCCATGGAGGTCGCCGGCCGCGGCGAGCTGCAGCTCGGCATCCTGATCGAGACCATGCGGCGCGAGGGCTTCGAGCTCTCCGTGTCGCGGCCGAAGGTGCTGTTCCGCCGCGACGCGAACGGCGCGCTGCAAGAGCCGGTCGAGGAAGTGGTCATCGACGTCGACGAGGAGCATTCGGGCATCGTCGTGCAGAAGCTGTCCGAGCGGAAGGCCGAGCTCGTCGAGATGCGCCCCTCGGGCGGCGGCCGTCACCGGCTCGTCTTCTACGCGCCCACGCGCGGGCTGATCGGCTATCAGGGCGAGCTCCTCACCGATACCCGCGGCACCGGCATCATGAACCGCCTGTTCCACGAATATGCGCCGCATAAGGGAACGATCCAGGGCCGGCGCAACGGCGTGCTCATCTCGACCGAGGCGGGCGAGGCCGTGGCCTACGCTCTGTGGAATCTGGAGGATCGCGGGCCGATGATGATCGAGCCCGGCTGGAAGGTCTATCGCGGCATGATCGTGGGCGAGCACACCCGCGACAACGACCTCGAGGTCAACGTGCTCAAGGGCAAGAAGCTCACCAATATTCGCACCACCTCGAAGGACGAGGCGGTGCGCCTGACGCCGCCGCTGCGCATGACGCTCGAGCGCGCGCTCGCCTATATCGAGGAGGACGAGCTCGTCGAGGTGACGCCGAAATCGATCCGGCTGCGCAAGCGTCATCTCGACGCCAATGAGCGCAAGAAGGCCGAGCGGGCGCTCGCCTCCTAGACATCCTTCGACCGGGGATCGCCCCGCTTCACAGCGCACGCGCGCGCGGGAGCAGCGCACTCTTGCGCGGCGGCATTGCCGAAGACAAGCAAGCCGTTTGCCCGCCTTTCACCGGCACTATTGCTTGGATCGCCCCTTCTAATACGCGCGTCATTCCCGCCTAATCTGGCGGCTGATCCAGCTCAACTCACTCATTTTCGTCGCATAGCCTGGACCCGCCAGACAACGGCGACGAACTCATGGAGGATTTTTCCGATGATGAGATTTTTTGCGCTCGCCCTCGTTCTGGCCCTCGGCAGCGGCTTCGCCTACGCCGCCGGCGACGATGACGACAAGGTACCCGACGCGGACATGGCCAAGCTCAAGGCAGCACTCGCCGATATCGGCTGCGAGGACGGCGAAGGCTTCAAGAAAGAGGCGGAAGGCATCTACGAGATCGACGATGCCAAATGCAAAATGGGGACGATGGACATCAAGCTCGACAAGGACTTCAAGGTCATCCTCATCTCGCGCTACTAGGCGCTCGGCGCTCGGCCGCTTAGGCGGCTGAGCGCCCTCTCCCCAAGCGCGGGCTTCCGGCTCGCCTCGCGTGACGCCGTGCAAATTCGGTTTGCACGCAAAGCCTATGCAACCCGCTTCCTGGTGAAAGCGCGGCGAAGCCCCTGCACAGCGTTCCCCAACTGCGCTAGGCTGTGGCCATGGAGACGGCCAACGTCGTGCAGATCCGGATGGCGCGGGTGAAGGACGCCCCCGCGCTGGCGGAGGTTTATGCCGAGGCTTGGCGCGGCGCCTATCGCGGCATCATCCCGCATCTGTCGCTCGAGCGCATGGTGGCGCGGCGGGGATTGCGCTGGTGGAAGCAAGCGCTCGCCGAGCGCCGCCCGCTGCTCGTGCTCGATTTCGGCGGCGAGGCTGCCGGCTACGCCACCTATGGCCGCTCGCGCCTCGGGCGCACGCCGTTTCAAGGCGAGATCTTCGAGCTCTATCTCCACCCGATCTATCAGGGGCTCGGTCTCGGCGAGCGGCTGTTCGCCGTCGCGCGCAAGCGGCTCAGCGATCTGCGCCTCAGGGGCCTCGTGGTTTGGGCGCTGAGCGACAATGACGGCGCCTGCACTTTCTATCTGAACCTCGGCGGCAAGCCGGTGGCGGAGGGCGCGGAGCGCTTCGGCGACATTTCCTTGCGCAAGGTTGCCTTCGCTTGGTCGTGATCCCTTAACGGCTTGCTAACCGCAAACGTTTTGCAGACCTTAACAACACCACCCTTATAAGCAGAGCTCTTCGTTTGTTACGGGAGCGGTTCATGCTGGGTGAATTTGCTGCCCGAGATCGCCTCATCATGGCCGGTCTCGTGGTCCTCGGGTTGCTCACGGTGGTCACGGGCGTGCTGTCCGGCCGCTCCACGATCGTCTACGTGCTTAACAAGGACGCCCGCGAGGCGGTGCTCAGCAAGGCCACCAAGCTCGACGCGAGCCTGAGCCAAGACGCCGCCGCCAACCCGCAATCCCTCGACGACGGCATCCAACTCCTCGATCCCAGCAAGCTGCACCAGGAATTCACGTCGCCGCAAGACCAGCCGGCAAGTCTCCCCTCCGCGCAAAGCATCGACGACAGCTCGCACGTGCTGGGCGGCGTGGAGCGACTGATCTTGGGCTGGATGGCCAGCCGCTCGCAACGCCCCGTCGACAATCATGTGAGCAAGGTCAAAGGCTTTGCCCTGCTCGACGCCAACAAGACGCCGATACTGCTGGGCAAGGACCTCACCCTCACCGCGCTGGACGGCCTGCTCGCCCACCCCGACACTGCCGCGGCCTTCGCCTCGGCCGTCGCCGACAACACGGTCACCATCACGAGCGCCTCCGATGGCGACGGCGTCCATCGCGTGGCCTTCGTGCCGGTCAGCCATGACGGCAAGGTCGAGCGCGTCTATGCCTTCGTCGTCGACCAATCCGCCGCCGCCGAGCTGACCAACACCGCGCTGACGGCGGTGACGCTGACCACGAGCCTCCTCATCGTCCTCGGCTTCTCGGTGCCCGCCGCCATCGCGTCGCGCCGCATTCGCGAGCGCTGGATGGCCGAGGACCAGATTCGCTTTCTTGCCCTGCACGATTCGCTGACCGGCCTGCCCAACCGCGTGCAACTCCGCCAGCACCTCGAGCGCGCGGCCGCGCGCGGCCGGCGCCATAACCAATCGCTCGCGGTGCTGTGTCTCGATCTCGATCGCTTCAAGGACGTCAACGACACGCTCGGCCATGCCACCGGCGACGCGCTTCTCGTCGAGGTCGCCGAAAGATTGCGCGATACCGTGCGCGAGGTCGATCTCGTCGGCCGCCTGGGCGGCGATGAATTCGCCATCGTCGCCGAGGAGCTCGACTCTCCCGAGGCCGCCATGCGCCTCGCGCGTCGCGTCTGCGAGGCGCTGAGCGAGACCTATCGCGTCAACGACCATGAGGTGACGACTTCGGCCAGCATCGGCATCGCGCTCGGCCCGGTGCAGGGCGAGGCGCCCGAAGTGCTGATGAAGAATGCCGACCTCGCGCTCTATCGGGCGAAGCAGGACGGGCGCAACACCTTCCGCTTCTTCGAGCCCGCCATGGACGCGGCGCTGCAGAAGCGGCGTCGGCTCGAGCACGATCTCCGCGCCGCGCTGCGCAAGAAGCAGCTCTATCTCGACTATCAGCCGCAATTCGATCTCGAAAGCGGCAGGCTCACCGGCTACGAGGCGCTGGTGCGCTGGTGGCACCCGAGCGAAGGGGAGATCCCGCCCACGACCTTCCTCCCCATCGCCGAGGAGACCGGCCTCATCGCGCCGCTCGGCGAATGGATCCTGCGCACCGCCTGCTCCTACGCCACCACCTGGCCGATGGACACGACGCTCGCCGTCAATCTCTCGCCGGCGCAGTTCAAGACGCAGGACGTGGTCGCGTTGGTGCGCCGGGTGCTGGCCGAAACCGGGCTCGAGGCCAACCGCCTTGAGCTTGAGATCACCGAGAGCCTTCTGTTGCAGAACACCGACGCCGTGCTGGAAACGCTCAAGCGCCTCGATGAGCTCGGCGTGGCCATCGCCATGGACGATTTCGGCACCGGCTATTCGAGCTTGAGCTATCTCACCCGCTTCCCCGTCAGCAAGATCAAGATCGACCGCTCCTTCATCGACACTCTCGGCACGAGCCCGCAGACCTCCGCCATCGTGTCGAGCATCGTCGGCCTCGGCCAGTCGCTGAACGTGACCATCACCGCCGAGGGCGTGGAGACCGAAGGCCAGGCGGCGATGCTGAAGAAATGGGGCTGCGACCAGGTGCAGGGCTTCTATTACGGCAAGCCCGAGACCGAAGTGCCGGAATCGGAGGAATCCGCCCTCAACCGGCCGCTTGTCGCTTAAGCCGCCTTGGGGCAGCCTCAGCCCGTCGGTCTGAACTCAAGGACGGGTGGCCCCATCGCTTTGCCTCTGTTCAATGTCATTGGCGCTCCGCAGCTCGCCGCCATTCTCGTGCTCATCCAGCGCGGCGCGGAGGAGCTCTATTCGGCGCGCAACACCAAGGCGCTCCTTGCCGCCGGCGCGCGCGAGGTCGGCCGCGACTATTATCCCGTCGTGGCGGCGACGCATCTGGCCTGGATCGCGTCTCTCTTCTTCCTCGTTTCGCCCGGCGCGCCGATCCTGTGGCCGCTCATCGTCTATTATCTCGTGCTGCAGCTCATCCGCTATTGGGTGATCGCCAGCCTCGGGCGCTTCTGGACCCACCGCATCGTCACGCTTCCCGCCGCGCCGATCGTCGCCCGCGGGCCCTACCGCTATGTCCGCCATCCGAACTATGCCGTGACCATCATCGAGACGCTCGTCTTGCCGCTTGCCTTCGGCGCGGTCGCGCTCGGTCTCATCATGACGGCTCTGTGGTGGACGGTCCTTGCCGTCAAGATCAAGCTCGAGGATGAGGCGCTGGCGGGACGCCGCGCGGCGCTAGAGATCGACCGCTAGAAAATAGGCGGAGAAGCCGGGACCGAAGGCGATCGAGGAGATGCGGCCCGCGCGCGCCGGCCTCGACCGCCTTGGCGAGCGCGAACAGCGCCGTGGGCGACGACATGTTGCCGAAGTCGCGCAGCACCTCTCTCGACAGCGCAAGGTCGCTGTCGGCGAGCCCGAGAACCTCCTGCACCGTCTTCAAGATCTTGGCGCCACCGGGATGGAGCAGGAAGCCGCTGAACTCGCCGAGCGTCATGCCGCTGGCATCGAGAAAGCCTTGCATGGCGGGCATGAGCTTGGCGCGCAAGAGGCTGGGAAGCTCCGGGCTCAGCACCACGCCGAAACCGTCCTCCTTGATGTCCCAGCCCATGATGTGCTCGGTGTTGGGCCAGAAGTGATCGCCCATGGCGAGCACCCGCCCCCGTCCCGCGCCGTCACTTGTGCCCGCGCGCGTGTTGCGCAGGACGACGCCCGCGGCGCCATCGCCGAACAGCGCGGCCGACACGAACATCGCCCTGCTCGGATCGGTGACCCTAAAGCACAGGCTGCACAGGTCGACCGTGAGAAACAGGACATGGGCTCCGGGCTTCGCGTGGGCGAGACGCGCGGCCCTCGCGAGCCCGGCGACGCCGCCCCCGCAGCCAAGCCCGAAGATCGGCAGACGCTCGATGGAATGGGGGAGCTCCAGCCGATTCATCAGCTTGGCGTCGAGACTGGGGATGGCAAGCCCGGTGATGGTGTTGATGACGAGCGCGCCGATCTCCGCGAGCTCGATGCCGGCGGCGTCGGTCGCCTTGAGCGCGACCTCTTCGAGCAGCGCAAGCGCGTGGCGCTGGAACGCCGCCGTCCGCGCCTCCCAGCCATGCCGCTCGCAATACCATTCCGGCGGCTCGCAGGCGTAGCGCGTCTCGATGCCGGTATTGTCGTAGAGGCTTTCCAGGCGTGCCAGATGCGGGAACACCGCCTTCGCCTGGGTCGCAATGTCGGCCTGCGAGACCTTGTACGCCGGCACCGCCGTCGCCACCGACGCGATCTCGACGTCGAAGCTTGCCGGCAGGCGATGATTGGTGCTGGTGGTGCTCGCGGTTTTGAGCATGACGGCCCCCGGGCGAACGATCGACATCCCGAGTCTGATCGGACGAGGATGTGGGAACCAGCGGTTGCAACGCCGCAGCCGCTCACTTCTTTGTGCGGAGCCCAGCCTCATTTCGCCACAAAGCGATCCGCCGCGCCCGGCAAAGACGGCAAATTCACCGCATTGCACCATCCCTGCGGGCTTGTGACGGGGCGGGCGAGGTCCTAGAAGGGTCACCCAGTCTAACCCGGACCGAATCTCCCCGCGCTCTCGCGGCCGATCGCTAAAGACCATCGCGCCATGGCAGACATGAAGATTGCCGTGCTTGGGGCCGCCGGGCGCATGGGGCAGGCATTGACGCGCGCGGTCGTGGCCACCCCGGGCTGCGTGCTCGCGGCGGCCCTCGAGACCAAGGGCTCCCCGGCCATAGGCCGGGATGCGGGCGAACTCGCCGGCCTTGCCCCCCTCGGCATCGCCGTCACCGACGACCCGCTCCCCGTCTTTGCCAGCGTCGACGGCGTGCTCGATTTCACCAGTTCCGGCGGCCACCGTGGCCTTCGCGGCCCTTGCCGCGCAGGCACGGATCGTGCAAGTCATCGGCACCACCGGCCTCAGTGAGGACGACCTTGCCAAGCTCGACGCCGCCGCCCGCCATGCCACCATCATCAAGGCGGGCAATATGAGCCTCGGCGTCAATCTCCTCGCCGGGCTGACCGCCCGCGTCGCGCAAATTCTCGACGCCGATTTCGACATCGAGATCGTCGAGATGCATCACCGCCACAAGCGCGACGCGCCGTCCGGAACCTCGCTGATGCTGGGCGAGGCCGCGGCGCGCGGGCGCGGCGTATCGCTCAAGGACAAGGCCGTGCGCAGCCGCGACGGCGATATCGGCCCGCGCCGCGAAGGCGACATCGGCTTCGTCACCCTGCGCGGCGGCGACGTCGTCGGCGAGCATCGCGTGATCTTTGCCGGCGAGGGCGAGCGCATCGAGCTTGCCCATATCGCCACCGACCGCGGCATCTTCGCCCGCGGCGCGGTCAAGGCCGCGTTGTGGGGACGGGGCAAGGAACCCGGCCTCTATTCGATGGCCGACGTGCTCGGGCTTTGATGCGGATCAAGGAGATGCTCGCCCCGTTCACCAACTCTCAACAAGGCGCGTCCGCGACGGGATCGGGGCGCCGCGTGCCGAAAATGGGCCGGAAAATGCCGCGAGTGTTGCCGCCAAACTTAACCCTCCTGCGCTACCTTTACGCAGGCGGAAACGGCGCGGCGTGTTAGGACAACGCACTGCAATGACTACGGATTGTCAAAGCGAGGCACCGTCGATGGAAAACGTGCTCGTCCTCGTGCGCCACGGGGAGAGTGAATGGAATAGGCTCAACCTGTTCACCGGCTGGAAGGACGTCGATCTCAGCGAGGAAGGGATCGCCGAGGCGCATCGCGCCGGCGCCATGCTCAAGGACGAGGGCTATCGCTTCGACATCGCCTTCACCAGCACGCTCAAGCGGGCGCACAACACGCTCGACATCATTCTCAGCGAGCTCGGCCAGGAAGACCTTCCCATCGTCAAGGACGCCGCCCTGAACGAGCGCGACTATGGCGCTCTCGTCGGCCTCAACAAGGAGGAAGCGCGCGAGCGCTGGGGCGAGCAGCAGGTGCATATTTGGCAGCGCTCCTACGAGGTCGCCCCTCCCGGCGGCGAGAGCCTCAAGGACACCGCGGCGCGGGTGCTGCCCTTCTTCGAGAAGCGCATCCTGCCCAAGCTGCTCGCCGGCAAGAGCGTGCTCGTCGTCGCCCACGGCAATTCCTTGCGCGCGCTCGTCATGCGCCTCGACCGTTTGAACTCCGAGCAGGTGATGGAGCTCAACATCGCCACCGGCGTGCCGCGCATCTACAAGTTTCGCGCCGACGGCTCGGTGGCCGAGAAGCGCGACCTCGCCGCCTAAGCGCCAATCTTCCTATCGCGTCGGGTCCGCGCAATCGCCCGGACCGTCCTCCCCTTTGCCGGGCTTGAAGCTCTCGCCGACGTGCTGCGCGACCGGCTCGTAGACCGCGCTTTTGTCGGCGGGATAGCTGATCAGCACCTCGTTCAGGAGCTGGTTGCCGCACGTGAAGATCACCTTGTCGTAGGTGACCTTGCCCGGTTCGCTGCGCACGAGCAGGAACCAATTGCCCTCCCCCTCCTCGCGCGTGACGTTGCCGGCCCCGCGCAACTCCGCGCGATAGCTTTGCGGCGTCACGCCGGTGTCGACGTTGAACGAGGCCTGCGCCAGGATCTCGGCGCCGTCCTTGGCGACGAAGTCGAGCCCCGCGCCGTCACTCGGCGGCTTGCCGGGCTTGAACAGATCCTTGGGATAGTGCAGCTGAAAGCCGAAGCGCTGATTGCGGTAGGCCTTCCACGCATGCTGGGGTTCGGCCGCGACAGCGACGCCGAGCGGCAGGAGAGCCAGGGCGAGCGTGACCACCATGCGTGCCACTCGCGCCATCGCCTCTCGTCCTTGTGGGTTACGCCGGGTGCGGGCTCTTCGCCGCCGACAACGCGGCGCCGAGGGCCGCGGCGAAATCTTCGCGCTCGCCGTCGGTGAGGAAGCTCGCGAACACGAGCCGCTTGCCGTGGCTGGCGATCGACAGCTCGGTCGAGCGGCCGACGCGCTCCTCGACTTTGACCCTGACCCAATAGGGGTTGAAGCTCCACATCTGCGTCTTGCCCGAGGGCTGCACGCGCGTCACGGTCAGCGCCTCAGGCGTGAGGTCGACCGTCTCGTAGAGACGGAGCGCGCGGAAATTGAGCTTGAAGGCGACGTAGATGAGCGCGACATCGAGCCCCATGAATCCGATCACGGGCCACGCGCCGATCATGTAGAACAGGAGCCCGGTGCCGAAGCTCACGGTGCACACGGCCCCCATCAGCACCATGAAGCCCTTGGGTCCGAGCGAGCGGTGCGGCGTGAGCAGCGCGCTGAATTTCGGTGCGTCTGGTTTGGGGACAGATTCGGTCATGGGAGGCCACGCGTCCTTCGATGAAAAGTCGTAGACAAGCCGCTTCGCGCGTTCAACCGAAAAGCGCGCAAGGCGCAAAACCGGGAGGCAAGCGGCCCAAGGGCTCGCGCCTGACGGAATCGGCGATCGCCGAGCTGTTCCACCGCTTCGCCGCCGCCAACCCGCACCCCAAGACCGAGCTCCATTATTCCGACCCCTTCACCCTGCTCGTGGCCGTGGTCCTGTCGGCGCAGGCGACCGACGCCTCGGTGAACCGGGCGACGCCCGATTTGTTCCGCGTGGCGCCCACCCCGGCCAAGCTCGCGGCGCTCGGCGAGGCGGGGCTCACCGAGAAGATCAAGACCATCGGGCTCTATCGCAACAAGGCGAAGAATCTGATCGCGCTCGCCAAGAAGCTGATCGACGAGCATGGCGGCAAGGTGCCGCAAACCCGCGAGGCACTCGAGGCGCTACCCGGCGTCGGGCGCAAGACCGCCAATGTCGTGCTCAACACCGCCTTCGGCGCGCCCGTCATCGCCATCGACACCCACGCCTTCCGCGTCGCCAATCGCACCGGGCTCGCCCCCGGCAAGACGCCGCTCGCGGTGGAGGAGACTCTCAACCGCGTGGTGCCCGAGCGCTACAAGCACAACGCCCATCATTGGCTCATCCTGCACGGGCGCTATGTGTGCAAGGCGCGCAAGCCCGAATGCTGGCGCTGCCTCATCGCCGATCTCTGCCTGTTCAAGCCCAAGACCCCGCCGCCGGGGTGACGCGCGTCACGCCGTCCGCGGCGCGAGCCGAATGCCCGGCGCCGCCGCGCCAGCCCCTTGTAGACGTGCACCATGAAGGCGGTGGCGAAGAGCGGCGTGAGCAGGTTCACGATCGGCACCGAGGCGAGCCCGGCGATCACCACGCCGCACAGAAACACGGTGCCCCTATTCGCTTGCCGGAGCTGCTTCGCCTCGGCGAGAGGGAGATGGCGCATGGCGGCAAGCTCGAAATATTCGCGGCCGAGCAGATAGCCGTTGCCGAGATAGAAGGCGATCAGATTGACCCCCGGCACGAGCAGCAAGAACAGCACGAGGATATTCACCAACAGCACCACGAGAAAGAATTTCAGCGCGATGCCGACCGATTGCGCGACGGGCAGCTCGTGCCCCGGCGGATCGCCAGGATAGTAGACGCGCTCCACTTCCGCCGCGATGTCGTCGAGATAGAGCCCGGCGATGAGCGAGGTGACCGGGGGAATGAGGAAGATCGACCCCACCACCAGCGCCAGGCCGCCGAGCCATTCGATGGTCCGCTCGACCCAATGCGGCAGCTCGACGAAATGGCTGAACGACCATTCCGCCGCGATGATGAGCACGGCGAGCAGCCCGATCGTGTAGGCGAGGCACTTGAAGAAAATCGTGCGGAACGACGGCGTGAACAGCTGCTGGAAGGCTTGAACGGCGGCAGTCAGCATGACGTGCTCCTTGATTGGCGCTTCCGAATATAGTGGGGTCGGGCCGCCACGCCAGGGTGGACGCGCAGGGAGGGACAAAGACCGATGCAGGACAAGGCCTATGACGTGGTGGGCATCGGCAACGCCATCGTCGACATCATCGCCCGCTGCGACGACGCCTTCCTCACCAAGCACGACCTCGCCAAGGGCTTCATGCGCCTCGTCGATGCGGCGGAGGCGACGCGCCTTTATGCCGCCATGGGCCCCGCCACCGAGCGCTCGGGCGGCTCGGCCGCCAATACCATCGCCGGGCTCGCCTCCTTCGGTGCCAAGGCGGGCTTCGTCGGCCGCGTCGCCGCCGATCAGTTCGGCGGCATCTTCCATCACGACATCCGCTCCCTCGGCGTGACCTATGACACGGCCCCGGCGCTGGACGGCGCGCCGACCGCCCGCTGCCTGATCCTCGTCACCCCCGACGGCGAGCGCACCATGAACACCTTCTTGGGCGCGAGCGTCGATTTCGCCCCCTCCGACCTCGATGCGGACATGATCGCCGCCGCCAAGATCGTCTATCTGGAGGGCTATCTGTTCGACCGCCCGGAGGCCAAGGACGCCTTCCGCCTCGCCGCCAAGACGGCCAAGGAGGCCGGCGCCAAGGTCGGGCTCACCCTGTCCGACCCCTTCTGCGTCGACCGCCACCGCGCCGATTTCCGCGCGCTCTTGCGCGAAGGCGCCGACATCGTCTTCGCCAATGAGAAGGAAATCACCGCGCTCTACGAGGTGAACAGCTTCGCCGAGGCCGCCGACGCCGCGCTTGCCGATTGCGAGATGGCGGTGCTGACGCGCTCCGAACAGGGCTCGGTGATCGTGGGCCGCGGCGAGACGATTCTCCATCCCCGCCGACCCGGTGGCCGAGTTGGTGGATCTGACCGGGGCCGGCGACCTCTACGCCGCGGGCTTCCTCTTCGGGCTGACCCGCGGCCTGCCGCTCGCCGCTTGCGGGCGCCTCGGCAGCCTCGCCGCCGCCGAGGTCATCGGCCATATCGGCGCGCGCCCCGAGACCTCCTTGCGCAAGCTCGCCGAGCAGCGGGGTCTCATCGGCTAGAGGCGCGGCACCTGTGGCCGTTGGGCCACGCACCAGGAAAATCGTCAGCACCGCCCATTAGTTAACAGCTTTAATGCCGGCATGCCTGTTATCGTGCTCCCGACTTGGAGTCGTGGGGGCCACCATGCATAAAGTCGCGTGCGTAATCATCATCGCTATTGCTGCGGGCTCTGCCGCCGTCGTCTCGGCCGGCAAGGCGCAGGCGCAAGACGGCGCCAGCATGACTGTGAACGGCACCACGATCACCATGGGCGGCGGCGGGCAATATCTCACGCTTCCCGACATCAAATTTACCGGCGTCGGCAGGCCGGGCTCGTTCCATCGGCAGAAGAACGACGATTTCGCCAATTATGGCGGCTCCGGCGGGGGCGCCATCGAGACCCCCTTTGGCTTCTGGGGCGGCTACCGCGTGACCGGCGCGGTCAAGGGCTTCTTCTCCAACGTGGATGACGACCAGAACACCAATTGCAACGGCAAATGTGTGGTCATCGATCCCACCGCCACTTTCTTCGGGACTCCGGGACAGCTCCGCACCAAGACGAGCCGTGACGTCGATTATTGGGGCGGCTCGGCCGAGCTGCGCTTCGGCGGTGCAACCCCGACCGAGGTCAGGCCGAATCTGTTCCGCTACGATTATTTCTTGGTCGGCGCGGACTTCCGCGGCATCGACCAGGACAACAACCTGAACGGAAATACGGGCTCGCCGTTCTTCAAATACAACGAGACCCTCAACACGACCTATTCCGGCGGCTATATCGGCTTCGGCGGCGAATACAGCCTGGGCTTCCTCGGCGTCGGCGGATTGTGGGATCGCATGGGCATCCGCACCTATTATTCGGCGCGCGCCGGTCTCTACGACGCCAACACCGATTACGGTGGCCACTTCAATGCCATCGGACCCGGCGGCGGGATCGCCAATCTTTCCCTGTCGAACGACGAGCTTGCCTTTATCGGCAGCCTGTCCTTCGAAGCCCGCAAGCAATGGGGTCCGCGCACCAGCATCTCGCTGTGGACCGATTACGAATACATCTCCTCGGTGCCGGAGATGCGCTATGCCACCCCAGCCGCGCCACCCGCATCGAGGACGACAGCGCGTTTGCCACCCGCACCATGCTGCGGCTGAACATCAGCTTCGGGGACGTCTATGAGGCCCCGGCGCAACCGATCTACAACGAGCCCCTGAAATAGGGCGCGCGCCCTCAAAGCTTCCTGAGCGCCACCGTCTCCACCGCGTGATCCGCCCCTTTGTGCAGGATCAAATCCGCGCGCTGCCGCGTGGGCAGGATGTTCTCGCGCAGATTGACGAGGTTGATCGTCCGCCACAGGCCGAGCCCCGTCTCGTGCGCCTCCTCCTCCGACAGCGCGGCGTAGCGGTGGAAATAGGAAGCCGGATCGCGGAACGCGGTCTGCCTAAGCTTCAAGAAGCGCTCCACATACCAGCTCTCGATCAGCGTCTCCGCCGCGTCGATATAGATCGAGAAGTCGAAGAAATCCGAGACGAAGGGGATCGCCTCGCCGTCCTTGGGCAGCTTGGCCGGCTGCAGCACGTTGAGGCCCTCGACGATGACGATGTCGGGCCGCTCGATCGTGATCGATTGCCCCTTGAGCACGTCGTAGACGAGATGGGAATAGACCGGCGCCTCGACGCGGTCGCGGCCCGACTTGACCTCGGCCAGGAAATTGAGCAGAGCCGGCACATCGTAGCTCTCGGGAAAGCCCTTGCGGCCCATCAGCTGCCGGTCTTCCAGCACCAAATTCTCGAACAGGAAGCCGTCGGTCGGCACGAGCTCGACGCGCGGGTGGCTCGGCCAGCGGGCGAGCAGCGCCTGTAACACGCGTGCCGTCGTGCTCTTGCCCACCGCGACGCTTCCCGCCAGCCCGATGATGAAGGGCATCTTGCCGTCGGCCTTGCGCAGGAAGGAGGTCGTCGCCCCGTGCAGCTCCTGCGCCGCCTCGACATAGAGGTTGAGCAGGCGCGACAGCGGCAGATAGATCTCGACCACCTCGCGCGGAGACACCCGCTCGGTGAGGCCGCTCAGATTCTCGACCTCCGCCTCGGTGAGCGGCATCGGCGTGTCGGCCCTGAGCCGCGCCCATTCCTCGCGGGAATAGACGGCATAGGGCGAGAACGCCATGGTGGGACGTGGATTCATGGGAGGTCTTCCCGCCGCCCGCTAAGGCATGATCCCGAAAAGTTGCGGACTTTTCGGACAAGATCATGCGTCAAGGACAAGAGCCCTACCGCGCCGCGGCCTTTCGCGTCTTTTGCCCGAGCGCCGTGGCGGTCATGCGCCGCTCGAGCTCGTCGAGCACGTCTTCGAGGGCGATGCTGCGTGACTCCAGCACGACGAGCAGATGATAGAGGAGGTCGGCCGTCTCGTTGATCAGCGACTTGTCGTCCTGCGCGAGCGCGGCGATGGCCACCTCGACCGCCTCCTCGCCGAGCTTCTTGGCCGGCTTGGTCGGCTCGTCGAGCAACCGGCGCGTGTGGGAGTCTTCCGGTCTTGCGGTACGGCGCGACCTGATCGTCGCGGCGAGCCGGTGCAGCACGTCATTGCTCATATTACGGCTCATACACAAGAAGGGGCGGAGTGGGAATAGTCCCGTAGCGATAATCCTTAGCAAAAGAAAGGCAGATGCCCGCTTTGCGGGCAGAGGCCGCCATTTTGCCCTTTCTTGTGCTTAATCGAGGCGCATCGGCAACCCGGCGGCCGCCATGAAGCGCTTGGCCTCGCCGATGCTGAACTCGCCATAGTGGAAGATCGAGGCCGCGAGCACGGCCGAGGCGTGACCCTCGCGCACCCCCTCGACCAGGTCCTCGAGGCTGCCCACGCCGCCGCTCGCGATCACCGGCACCGGCACGGCGTCGGCAATGGCCCGGGTGAGCTCGAGGTCGAAACCGGCCCGCGTCCCGTCCCGGTCCATGGAGGTGAGCAGGATCTCGCCCGCGCCGAGCGCCACCACCTCTTGCGCGTAGCCCACCGCCTCGATGCCGGTCGGCTCGCGGCCGCCATGGGTGAACAGCTCGAAGCGCGGCGGCGCGCCCGTCGCCCGACACGCGCTTGGCATCGATGGCGACCACGATGCATTGCGCGCCGAATTTCTCCGCCGCCGCGCGCACGAGGCTCCGGTCCTTCACCGCCGCGGTATTGATGGAGACCTTGTCGGCGCCCGCTTCGAGCAGCCTGCGCACGTCTTCGAGCTTGCGCACCCCGCCGCCCACCGTGAGCGGCATGAAGCAGCGCTCCGCCGTGCGGCTCACCACGTCGAAGATCGTGTCGCGCCGCTCGTGGCTCGCGGTGATGTCGAGAAAGCACAGCTCGTCGGCGCCGCCTTCGTCATAGGCCGCCGCCGCCTCGACCGGATCGCCCGCGTCGCGCAGATCGACGAACCGCACGCCCTTGACGACGCGGCCGTCCTTCACATCGAGGCAGGGAATGACGCGGACCTTCAGCATGGGGCAGATTTAGGCGCTTGCGTCCGGTCGCGTCCATGCGTCTTGGGCGCCCGTCGAGAGAATAATGCCAAAAGGCGATAAACCTGCCACTTTCGCCGCGCTTTATTCGGGAGCGCCAAGCGATGGATCCTTTCCAGGGGGTAAGCGAATGACCGCACGCATGATCGACGGCAAGGCCATCGCCGCCGAGCTCAGCCAATCCATTGCCGACGCCGTGCGGCGCGTGACCGTTGAGCACGGCATCGAGCCGGGACTGGCCGTGGTGCTCGTCGGCGACAACCCGGCGAGCGAAATCTATGTGCGCAGCAAGACCGCCAAGACCGCCGCCACCAATATGCGCTCGTCCTTCTACAAATTGCCGGCGACGGCCGCCGAGGCCGAGCTGTTGGAGCTGATCGAGCGGTTGAACCACGACCCGACCGTGCACGGCATTCTGGTGCAATTGCCGCTGCCGCCGCAGATTCAGCGCGCGCAAGGTGATCGAGGCCATCGCGCCGGCCAAGGATGTCGACGGGTTTCATCCTCTGACGGCGGGCCTGCTGTCGACCGGTCTGCCGGGCATCGTGCCGTGCACGCCGCTCGCCTGCATCATTCTCGCCAAGAAGGTGCATGGCTCGCTCGCCGGGCTCGAGGCCGTCGTCATCGGGCGCTCGAACATCGTCGGCAAACCGCTGGCGCAGCTGCTGCTGATGGAAAACGCGACCGTGACCATTGCCCATTCGAAGACCCGCGATCTGCCTTCCGTGTCGCGGCGCGGGGACATCGTCTTCGCCGCCGTCGGCCGGCCGGAGATGGTGCGCCGCGACTGGATCAAGCCGGGCGCCACCGTCATCGATGTCGGCATCAATCGCGTTCAAGCCGAGGACGGCAAGTCGAAGATCGTCGGCGACGTGGCCTTCGCGGAGGTGGCGGAGATCGCCGGCGCCATCACGCCGGTGCCGGGCGGCGTCGGCCCGATGACCATCGCCTGCCTCATGCTCAACACGCTCAAGGCCGCCTGCGCGCAGAACGGACTGCCGCCGCCCGCGCTGTGACGCTCCCACAGCCTCGGGTCAGGTGCCGCGCTTGCGCAGAGCCGCCAGCACGCCGATGGTCGCGAAAACCAGCCAGACCACGAACAGCGCGCCGGCGACCGGCAGCGACAGATACGAATACCAGATGGCGAAGCCGAGATTGTAGAAGGTCTCGCCATAGTCCGTGCCGTGGATCACGCAAGGGATGACGCGGTTGAGATCGACCTCGCAGCCGAAGCCTTCCGCGATCATCTGGCTGCCGAGCGCGATGAGGGCCGGGCCGAACCCGATCAAAATGATCACAATGAGCAGGAGGATGAGGACGGTTCGCGCGCGCATGGCTCAACCCTGACCTTGCATCGCGCTCTGCCGCGCGGCGATGAGCGCGAGCGCTTGCGCGGGATCGAGCCGCCCGTCGTAGAGCGCGCGGCCGGCAATGGCGCCCGCAAGCATCGCGTAGCGCGGCTCGAGCAGCCGCGCGACATCGTCGATGGAGGCAAGCCCGCCGCTGGCGATGACCGGAACGGAGACGGCTTCGGCCAGCGCGCGCGTCGCGTCGAGATTGAGGCCTTCGAGCACGCCGTCCCGCGCGATGTCGGTATAGATGAGCGCGGCCACGCCCGCATCCTCGAAGGCACGCGCCAGATCGAGCGCGGTCACCGCGCTCGTCTCGGCCCAGCCCTCGATCGCCACCTTGCCGTCGCGCGCGTCGATGCCGACGGCGATGCGGCCGGGAAATTCGCGCGCCGCCTCGCGCACGAGATCGGGATTGCGCACCGCCGCCGTGCCGATGATCACGCGCGCGACGCCCTCGCCGAGCCACGCCTCGATGGTGGCGAGGTTGCGGATGCCGCCGCCGAGCTGCACCGGGATGTGCACCGATTTGAGGATCTGCGCCACGGCGAGCGCGTTCACCGGCTTGCCGGCAAAGGCGCCGTCGAGATCGACGAGATGCAGCCAGGGAAAGCCTTGCGCCTCGAAGCGCTCGCGCCTGCGCGGCGGGATCGACGCTGAACACGGTCGCCTGCGCCATGTCGCCCTGGCGGAGCCGCACGCATTGCCCGTCTTTGAGATCGATGGCGGGAAACAGGATCATGGTTTCCATCCGAGGAAATTCGAAGATCAGCGCGAGACCCGAGCCTCTGGCTCTTCTCCGGGTGGAACTGGCTGCCCGCCATATTGTCCTTGGCGACGAAGGCGGTGATGGGTCCGCCATAATCGGTCGAGGCGACGAGCGCGCCCGCCTCCGCCGGCACCAAATGATAGGAGTGCACGAAATAGGCGTTGAGGCCGGCCGCCCCGGTGGGGATGCCGTCGAATAGCGGGTGCGCGCGCGCGAGATCGAGCGTGTTCCAGCCCATATGCGGGATCTTCAACGAGGCATCGCTCGGCGCGATCGCCCGCACCTCGCCCTCGACCCAGCCGAGCCCCGGCGTCTCCCCATGTTCGAGCCCGCGCGTGGCCATGAGCTGGAGCCCGACGCAGATGCCGAGGAAGGGAACGCCGCGCTCCCGCACCGCCTCGGTCAGCGCCTCGATCATGCCGGGGATGCGCGCCAAGCCCTGCTTGCAATCGGCGAAGGCGCCGACGCCCGGCAGCACGATGCGCTCCGCTTGCGCCACCTGCTCGGGCTCGGCCGTGACCTCGATGGCAAGCCCGTTGCCCCGCTCGCGCGCCGGCGCGCTCGAAGGCCTTGGCGGCGGAGTGCAGATTGCCCGAGCCGTAATCGATGATGGCGACGGTTCGTTTCATCGCCCGCTCGGAAAGAGCCCGATGACCTCGTCCCCCTCGGCCTCAGGCGGCGGTCCGGCATAGGGCGCCTGCTCGCGGGCGCGCTCCGTTCCACCGGACCGGGCCCCGCTTCGCGCTCGCGCCGCGATTGCCGCGGCAGCCAGGTGCGGAAGAAGCGCAGCTCCGCCGCCTCGCGGCTGCGGCCGGCGGCGATGCCGGCGAAATGATAGCCGCGCCGCTCGAGCGCGGCGGCGCGGAGATCGTTGGCCTCGAACGCGAACAGCACGATGAGCGCGAAGCTCACCCAGCCGAACATGGTCTGTCCCTGCACGCCGGCGCCGAACAGCCATTGCAGCCCGGCCAACAGAATGACGAACACGGCAAGCTCGATCCACATGCGCTGATAGATGAGCCAGAAGGCCGGGATCAGCAGCGCGGGCCAGGAGAACCCCTCCTTGACGAAGGCGAGCCGGTCCGCGCGCGCGGTGAGATCGGGCGCCTCTGCATGGGGCTCATAGACGGAATAGACGATCACGGCGCGTCACGCTGCTTGAAGCTAAGAGGGCCCTAGAGCTGGCCTTTGGTCGAAGGCACGCGGGCCCCCTGACGTTCGTCGATGGCGACCGCCTGGCGGAGCGCGCGCGCGAGCGCCTTATAGCAGGTCTCGGCGATGTGGTGGCTATTCTCGCCGTACAGCGTCTCGACATGCAGCGTGATGCCGGCATGCTGGGCGAAGGCCTGGAACCATTCGCGGAACAGCTCGGTGTCCATCTCGCCGATCTTGGAGCGGGTGAAGGCGACCTTCCACACGAGATAGGGCCGGCCCGAGACGTCGATCGCCACGCGGGTCAGCGTCTCGTCCATGGGCAGATAGGCAAAGCCGTAGCGCGCGATGCCCTGCTTGTCGCCGAGCGCTTGTGCCACCGCCTGGCCGAGCACGATGCCGCTGTCCTCGGTCGTGTGGTGCTGGTCGATATGGAGATCGCCCTCGGCCTTGAGCGTAATGTCGATCAGGGAGTGCCGCGCGAGCTGCTCGATCATATGGTCGAGGAAGCCGATGCCGGTCGCGACCTTGTAGGCGCCGGTCCCGTCGAGATCGACGGATGCCGCGATCGCGGTCTCCTTGGTGCGGCGCTCGACGGTTGCGCGGCGCTTGGGGCTCGATTTGGCCGGCTTCTGCATGGGGGTCAGCATAGCGTAAGCTCGTTAGCAATTCGCTGCCGCCCAAGCGTCTTGGGCTGTTGCACGTCTCGTGTTGAACCGGAGCTCTGGAGGGGAGAAAAGACATGCGTCGCTGGGGTTTATTGCTGGCGGGCCTGCTGCTCGCCCTCTATGTCGCCTATCCCTATGTCACGCTTTGGCGCCTCGACCAAGCCATTCTCAAGGCGGATATCCCAACCCTTAACACCCTCATCGACTGGCCGGAGCTGCGCCAAAGGCTCAAAGCCGAGGCCAAGCTCGCCCTCATCGCCAAGGCCCAGACCGATATCGGCAAAGGCGGGTTCGCCGGGCTGTTCGGCGGCGCGCTGACCGCGCTGCTCGTGCCGACCGTGGTGGACAGCGCCGTGGACGAGATGGTCACGCCGGAGGCGCTCGTGCACAACGACAAGATCGATCGACTGCGCCACGAGGGGAAGTCGCTCTTCCGCTTCGTCACCTATGCCTTCTTCGCCTCGCCAGCCGAATTTCGCGTCGACCTGAAGGACCCCGACGAGACGGACTCGCCGACGCTGACCACGCTGCTTGCGCTCAGGGGCGGGCGCTGGCAGGTGGTGGCGCTGAAGCTGCCGCCGGTCGAGACCTGGCTCAAGGGCACGCGGCGCCGACGGCCCGAGCGCGCGCAATCGCCCTACCAACCCTTAAGCGACCATTAGCCTCGTTTGCACGCTAAGCGCTTGACGAAGGCCGCTTCGGACCCGATATCGCAATGCACCATGGGTCACACCCACGCCTCTCCCGACACCTGGTACGGCACCACCATTCTCACCGTCCGCAAGGGCGGCAAGGTGGTCATCGCCGGCGACGGCCAAGTCTCCCTCGGCCAGACCATCCTCAAGGCCAATGCGCGCAAAGTGCGCCGCGTCGGCGCGGGCAAGGTCATCGCCGGCTTTGCCGGCGCCACCGCCGACGCCTTCGCTCTGTTCGAGCGGCTGGAGACGAAGCTCGAGCGCTTCCCCGATCAGCTCAAGCGCGCCTGCGTCGAGCTCGCCAAGGATTGGCGCACCGACCGCTATCTCCGCCGCCTCGAAGCGATGATGATCGTGGCCGACGCCGATGAGAGCCTCGTGCTCACCGGCACCGGCGACGTGCTCGAGCCCGACGACGACGCCATGGGCATCGGCTCGGGCGGCGCCTATGCGCTTGCCGCCGCGCGCGCGCTCCTGCCGACCGAGCTCGGCGCCGAGGAGATCGCGCGCCGCGCCATGGCCATCGCCGCCGGCATTTGCGTCTACACCAATGACGAAGTCGTCATCGAGACCCTCGAATTCAACGAAGTGAGTTCATGAGCAGCAGCTTTTCTCCCCGCGAGATCGTCTCCGAGCTCGACCGCCACATCGTCGGCCAGCGCGACGCCAAGCGCGCGGTCGCCATTGCGCTCGCGCAACCGCTGGCGCCGCCAGCAGCTCGACGACGAGATGCGCGAGGAGGTGCTGCCCAAGAACATCCTGATGATCGGCCCGACCGGCGTGGGCAAGACCGAAATCTCGCGCCGCCTCGCCAAGCTCGCGGGCGCGCCCTTCATCAAGGTCGAGGCGACCAAATTCACCGAGGTCGGCTATGT
This sequence comes from uncultured Alphaproteobacteria bacterium, assembly GCA_963792045.1. GTDB lineage: Bacteria > Pseudomonadota > Alphaproteobacteria > Rhizobiales > Methyloligellaceae > Methyloceanibacter. The sequence goes on along the minus strand of CAWBUT010000010.1, from coordinate 260,977 downwards.
CGGCCGCGACGTCGATCAGATCATCCGCGATCTGCTCGAGGCGGGCATCGGGCTCGTGCGCGACGCCAAGCGGAAAGAGGTGCACGCCAAGGCGCAGCTCAATGCCGAGGAGCGCGTGGTCGACGCGCTGGTCGGCGCCGGCGCCGCGGTGACGACGCGCGACGCCTTCCGCAAGCGGCTCCGCTCGGGCGAGCTCGACGACAAGGAGATCGAGATTCAGGTGGCCGACACCGGCGCCGGCATGCCCTCCTTCGAGATTCCCGGCATGCCGGGCAGCCAAGTGGGCATGATCAATCTCTCCGAGATGCTCGGCAAGGCGCTGGGCAATCGCACCAAGCCGCGCCGCGTCTCCGTGCGCGATAGCTTCGAGATCCTCATGGCCGAGGAATCGGACAAGCTGATCGACAACGACATGATCGTGCAGGAAGCGATCAAGAACGTCGAGAATAACGGCATCGTCTTCCTCGACGAGATCGACAAGATCTGCGCGCGCGCCGAGCGCGTCGGCGCCGATGTGAGCCGCGAAGGCGTGCAGCGCGATCTCCTGCCGCTGATCGAGGGCACCACCGTCGGCACCAAATACGGGCCGGTGAAGACCGACCACGTGCTGTTCATCGCCTCGGGCGCCTTCCACGCCGCCAAGCCCTCGGACCTGCTGCCCGAGCTGCAGGGGCGGCTCCCCATCCGCGTCGAGCTGCGCGCGCTGACGCGCGAGGATTTCCGCCGCATCCTGACCGAGCCCAAGGCCTGCCTGATCAAGCAATATATCGCGCTGATGAAGACCGAAGGCCTCGACCTCGAATTTACCGCCGATTCCATCGACGCCATCGCCGACATCGCCGTGGAGGTGAACACCAATGTGGAGAATATCGGCGCGCGGCGCCTGTCCACGGTGATGGAGCGCATCCTCGACGACATCTCCTTCGACGCCGCCGACCGGGCCGGCGACAAGATCGTCATCGACGGCGCCTTCGTGCGCGAGCATATCGGCGACCTCGCCAAGAACGCCGATCTGTCCAAATTTATTTTGTAGCCACCGCCAATCACACGTCATCGCCGGGCTTGACCCGGCGATCCATTCCACTGACGCTGCGACGCGCTGAGCCGTAACGGCATGGATGCCCGGCTCAAGGCCGGGCATGACAGCGTGGGAAGCTAGGACCGCCCCTTCCGCACCCGCACATAGAGCGCGCCTTCGCCGCCGAGCCGCCGCGGCGCGGATGAGAAGCTCACCACGAGCGGCGCGAAGTCGGGCTCGGCGAGCCACAAGGGCACCGCGGTCCGGAGCACGCCGCGCTCTTCCTCCTCATAGAAGCTCTTGCTCTCGCTCTGCGCGGCGCCCTTGCCGGTGATGACCAGCACGTGGCGATAGCCGCGCGCCTGCGCGGTCTTGAGAAACCGGCGCAGCGCCGCATGCGCGTCGCGCTGGCGCATGCCGTGCAGATCGAGCCGCGCCTCGACCGCGAGCCGCCCCTTCTCCAATTGGCGCGAGGTCTGCCGGTCGAGCGGCGCCGGAACGGCGGGCGGACGCGGCTTCGGCCTCACCTTCACCGGCTGCGGCGCCGGCGCTTGCGTCTCGGGAGCAGGGCGCGGCTTGGCCGGCTCGGGCTCGCGCGGCGAGGGGCTTGCCGCCGCGCGCTTGCGCCCCTTGAGCGGCCGGGCGGTCTCGGCCACCCGCGACCACAGCTCGCTATCTGTTCTCGCGCTTGCCCATGGGCTCACTCTAGCGCCCCCGGCTTAACGCTTCGGCAGCAACACGAAGAACTGCGCCGCCTCCTTGGTGGTGCCGGCGATGGCCCCGGCCCGCTCGCCCGAGCCGAAGAAGATGTCGCCGCGCTCGGGCCCGCGAATGGCCGAGCCCACATCCTGGGCGATCATCAGCCGCCGGAAGGGCCGCCCGTCGGAGGCCCTGAGGCCCGGCGCGGCCACGAAGATCGGCGTCCCCAGCGCATGGATGGCGGCGTCCACGGCGAGGCTGCGTCCGGGCGTGAGCGGCACGCCGTGCGGCCCGAGCGGGCCGTCGCGTCCCTCCTCGGCGCCGAGCACGCGGAAGAACACGTAGGACTGCGTTCTCCGCCATGAGCGCGCGCCCGCGCGCGGGATCGGCGCGGAGCCACGCCTTCACCCCCTGCATCGACGCGGCACCGCCGCGCGAGCTCGCCGCGCTCGACGAGGCGCGCGCCGATGGAGCTGTAGGGGTGGCCGTTCTTGCCGGCATAGCTGAGCCGCATGGCGCCGCCCTCGCCGAGAAGCACGAGACCCGACCCCTGCACCTGCATGAAGAACAGCTCGACCGGATCGTCGAGATAGACGAGCTCGAGCCCGCGGCCCTGAAGCGCCCCCGCCTCGATCTCGGCGCGGGTGTAATAGGGCACGAGCCCCGTTTCCGTTTGGCGCATGCAGGTGAGCTCGTCGTTGAAGCGCGCGCGCTCGAGATCGGGCTTGAGCTGCACGAGGTCGTCGGGGCGGCCATAGACCGGCACCTTGAAGCGCACGCCCGGCAGACGCGAGCCGCGCAGCTCGGGCTCGTAATAGCCGGTGACGAGGCCGGGCTCGCCGCCCGCGATCGCATGCGGCGTAAAATGCGCCTCGAACAAAGCGCGCGCTGCCGCCGGACTCACCCCTCCGCCCGCTTCCTTGTCCAAGGCGCGCGCCGCGGCGCAAGCCGACGCGATCGGCCCGTCACCGACGGCGCAGGAGCGCAGCAATGCGCGCAAGGCCGCCGCCTGGTCGTCCTCTTGCCAACCCTCGATGTCGGAAAAGCTTACGGCCTCGAAGCGCGGGCCTTCGTCACGCAAGGCTTCGCTCAGTTCGCCGCTTCCGTGGCGACGAGCTTCCAGTTCGGATTCCTGGAGGCCGTCTCGCGGGCGAAGGTCCAGATGTCGGTGACCTCGCGCACGGTCTTCGGGTCGCCCTCGACCACCTCGCCGTCGGCATCGTGCGTCACCGAGATGAGCTCGCTCACGAACTTCACCGTGACATAGGCCGTGCGGCCCTTGATCTCGGATTCGATGATGTCGGCCTTGTTGATGCCGACCAGCGTCGATTCGACCTTCTCGCCCTTGGCTTCGCGCTCGCGGATGGCGCCCGTGAAGCCGTCATAGACGTCGCCGCCCAAGCAGCTGCTTCAGCATGGCGTCGTCGCCGTCGGCATAGGCCATGACGATCATCTCATAGGCCGCCTTGGCGCCGTCGAGGAAATGGGCGGGATCGAAGCTTGGATCGACGCGCAACAGCTCGGTGAGCGATTTGCGCAACGGGCTGTCCTTCGGCGCGTGATGGCCGAGCTTGGCCTCGATATCCTCGACCGACGGCACCGAGGTCTCGGGCAGCGGCGCGCGCGCGGACCGGCCGCGCGGCAGCGCCACCACCGGCTCGTTGGGCTTCGGCCCGCCGGGTTTGGTCGCATCCGGCGCCGAATAGGGATCGTAAGGCTGCCGCTCATTCCCGGTACGCCGGCCGAGCACGTTCCGCAGCCGCAGGAAGATGACAACCGCGAGCACCAGAAACAGAAGCGTATAGATATCGAAAGCTTCACTCATCTTTGCCGCCACCCGCTGTGCGCAAATTGGCCCGCATCCATGCCGGACCCTCTAGGTTAATATTGGATCGCACCTAGAGATTTGCCAGCGGGGCAAAGGGCGGTGAGGCACTTCAACCCCATCCGGCCCGGATCAATGATGCCACAACTTACGGCATTCGCACGCCCCAAGCCACCCTAAACGCCCATGATCGCTTAACGGAGCCTGACAGGCCGCTCATTGCGGGCCTTTGCGCCCCATGTTAGCCACTGGCACGAATCATTGCCTCCCAAGCGGCTCGGAAAGGCACCCCGCCATGGCCAAGAAGGATAAGGAAAAAGACACGTCCAAGACCAATGGCGACGGCCCCGCGGCGCCGGCACAAAGCGCCGCCCCCGCCGCGCAGCTCAGCGTGCTCGGCCAATACATCAAGGATCTGTCCTTCGAGAGCCCCGGCGCGCCGCAGACCTTGCAGGCGCCCGGACAGAACCCCCAGCTCAAAGTGGGCGTCAACGTCAACGCCGCCCCGCGCGCCGAGGACAACTATGAGGTGAGCCTCAATCTCGAGGTCAACGCCAGGAACGATGCGGGAATCATCTACACTGTCGAGCTCGTCTATGGCGGCCTGTTCCGCTTGAAGAACGTGCCCGAGAATTTGTTGCAGCCGGTTCTGTTCGTGGACTGCCCGACGATCCTGTTCCCGTTCCTGCGCCGCGTGCTCGCCGACGTCACGCGCGACGGCGGCTTCCCGCCGCTGATGCTCGACCCCATCGATTTCGGCCGGCTCTACGCGCAGAACCTCGCCCGATCGCGCGGCGAGGCCGAGACCAAAGCCAAGGCCAAGAACTAGCCTGCGATCTCCGCGAGCAGCGGCAGCCACAGCGCATCGGCGCCGAGGCTCGCCACGAAGGCGCGGTGCGCGTCGGCCTCTTCGGGCGTGAGCCGCGGCGGAAGCGGATCGGGCCGCGCGCGTGCCCCCTCTCCGCTCGCCTCCAAGAACGCCCCCTGGCCGCCATTGACGACGAAATCGAGCCGCGCCTGATGGCCGCCCACGAGCTCGACATAGACCGCGGCGAGCAGGCGGCAATCGAGCAGCGCGCCGTGCTTCTCCCGCTCCGACAGATCGACGCCGTAGCGCTTGCACAGCGCGTCGAGGCTGCACGGCGCGCCCGGATGCCGGCGCCTGGCGAGCGCGAGCGTATCGACGACGCGGTCCCAGCGGAGCAGCGGCAGCGACACGCGCTCGAACTCGGCATTGAGGAAAGCGAAGTCGAAGGCGGCGTTATGCATGACGAGCATGCCGCCCTCGATGAAGGCGAGGAGATCGTCGGCGAGCTCGCCGAAGCGCGGCTTGGTGGTGAGGAACTCGAAGGACAGCCCGTGCACGTCGTAGGCGGCGGCGGGCACGTCGCGCTCCGGATTGACGTGGGCGTGCCAGACGCGTCCCGTCGGGATGCAATTGATGAGCTCGACGCAACCGATCTCGACGACCCGGTGGCCGTCGAACGGGTCGAGCCCCGTCGTCTCCGTGTCGAGCACGATCTCGCGCAAAAAAGTCCCCCTAGTCTGGCCGCTGCCCCGCAGCCGCTCCATGACCCGGCCCTCGCGGGTCTGAAGCGATTCGAGAATGTTATCGATCTGACGGTGCATGTCGCTCAAGGCTCGTCCCGCTGTCCACAACGTAGTCGGCGTGCGCGCGCTTTTCCGCATCCGGCATCTGGCGCTTGAGCAGATGCGCGAGCTTCTCTTCCGTCATGCCGGGCCGCGCCAGCACGCGCGCCTTCTGCACCGCTTCGGGCGCGCTCACCACGATGGTGACGTCGCAGCGGTCCTGCGCGCCCGTCTCGAACAGAAGCGGGATCTCGAGCACGGCGAGCTTGGCGCCCTTGGCCTCCTCGGCGCGCAAGAAGGCGATCTCGGCCTCGACCACCAAAGGATGCACGATGCGTTCGAGCTCGGCGAGCTTCGCCGGCGATCCCGCGACCGCGCGGGCGAGCCGCTCGCGATCGACCTTGCCCCCCTGCACCATTCCGGGAAACGCCGCCTCGATCAGCGGCGCCGCCTCGCCGGCATAGAGGCGGTGCACCTCGGCATCGGCGCTCAGCACCGGCACGCCGCGGCTGGCGAAATGGGCGGCGGCGGCCGATTTGCCCATGCCGATCGAGCCGGTGAGACCGACGACCAGCATCATTCCCCCTCGAGACTTGCCGCGAGCAGGGCGCGCAGCTCATCCGTCACGTCCGGGCGGAAGCCGAACCAGCGCTCGAACCCCGGCACCGCCTGATAAAGCAGCATGCCGAGGCCATCGACGGTCTGCGTTGCCTCGGGCGCGCGCCGCCGCGAGCAACGGCGTCTCGCGCGGGCTATAGACGATGTCCGCCACCACCGCGTCGGCGGGGAGCGCGGCAAGGTCGAGATCGAGCGGCGGCTTCCCCGTCATGCCGAGGCTCGTCGCATTGACCAGGAGCCCGCATCCGGCAAGCGCCGCGTTCCGCTCGCCCCACTCCACCACCTCGACGCGCGGGCCGAAGGCCTGGGCCAGGTCCTCCGCCCGGTAGCGGCTGCGGTTCGCCAGCAGAATTTTCTCCGCCCCACCCTCCAACAACCCATGGACGATGGCCCGCGCCGCGCCGCCCGCGCCCAGCACCATGACGGGCCGGCGCCCCGCGTTCCACTCGGGCGCCTGCTCGGCGAGATTGGCCATGAAGCCGAAGGCATCGGTATTGGCCGCATGCAGCTCGGCCTCGTAATCGAGCCACAGCGTGTTGGCGGCGCCGACCGCGCGCGCCGATTGGTCCACGACTTCCGCGAGATTCAGCGCCGCTTCCTTATGCGGCAGCGTCACATTGCAGCCGGTGAAGCCGCGCTCGAACAGCGAGCCCAGGAACGCCGCAAGCTCCTCCGGCTTGACCGCCACCTTCTCATAGGCGCCGTCGATGCCGTACAGCTTGAGCCAATAACTGTGGATCAAGGGCGAGCGCGAATGCTCGACCGGCCAGCCGATGACGCAGGCGCGCTTCACGGGGCCCTAGCTTTCGATCACGCCATGCTCGCGCAACGCGGCGAGCAAGGGCAGGAGCGGCAGGCCGAGAATGGAGAAATAGTCGCCGTCGATCTTCTCGAACAGCTGCACGCCGATACCTTCGAGCTGATAGGCGCCGACCGAGGAGAGCGCCGTCTCGCCCACGGCGGCGAGGTAGCGGCCGATGAATTGCGGCGTGAGCTTGCGCATGTGAAGCGTCGCGGTCTCGGTATGCGCCCACACGGTCTCGCCACTATGGGCGAGCGCCACGGCGGTGTGCAGCCTATGCGTCTTGCCGGCGAGATCGAGCAGCTCGGCGCGCGCCGCCTCCATGCTGTCGGGCTTGGTGAAGATGCGGTTGCCCTCGGCCAGCACCTGGTCCGCGCCGATGACGAACGCCCCCTCGGCGAGGTCGCTCACCGCTTCCGCCTTGGCGCGCGCGAGCACCTCGGCGACGTCGCCCGGATCGAGCGCCTCTTCTCCGCTCACCGCCTGGCGCATGGTGTTTTCGTCGAGCCCCGGCGGCTCGACGATGAAGGCGAGCCCCGCGGCCTGGAGCAGCCGCGCCCGCACCTCGCTTTCCGAGGCGAGGATCAGCGGCGGCCGGCCCGCTTGCAGAAACCCGCTCATGCTTCGAGCGCCGGCGCTTCCCGGTCGTGATAGAGCCTGAGGATCGCCGCCGCCGTCTCCTCGATCGAGCGGCGGGTCACGTCGATCACCGGCCAGCCCCGCCGCGTGCAGAGCTGGCGGGTGGCGGCGATCTCCGCGGTGATGGCCTCGCGGTCCACATAATTATCGAGATGGGTGTGGGCATGCTCCAGCACGCGGTTCTGCCGCACCTGGGCGATGCGCTCGGGGCTCGCCACGAGCCCGACCACGAAGGCCCGCGTGCCGGCTTCGAGCTGGGCCGGCAGCGCGTGTCCCGGCACGAGCGGCACGTTGGTGGTCTTGAAGCCGCGATTGGCGAGATAGATGCTGGTCGGCGTCTTGGAGGTCCGGCTGATGCCCACGAGCACGATATCGGCGTCGTCCAAACTCTCCGGCAGATGGCCGTCATCGTGCAGCATGGTGAAATTGAGCGCCTCGATGCGGCGGAAATAATCGGCGTCGAGCACGTGCTGGCCGGCCACCGTGGGCGTCGCCGGCGTGCCGAGATAGGATTCGAACACCTGCAAGATCGGCGTGAGCGCCGCCACGCACGGGATATTCAAGCGCTTGCAGGATTGCTCGAGCGCATCGGCGAGCTCGCGGTTGAAGAGGGTGTAGAGCACGATGCCGGGCGAGGCCTCCACGTCCTTGAGCACGCGCTCGAGCTCGCGTTTGGTGCGCACCAAAGGGTGGAGATGCTCGATGGCGCGCACTTGCGCATATTGCACCCGCACGGCCTTGGCGATCATGACGAGCGTCTCGCCCGTCGCGTCGGAGACCATATGGAGGTGGAAGGAGCGCGGTACAGCCATTGCAATTCCCTTGGATAACCGCCTTAAGCGCGCGGGGCAACTCGGGTCCCGGCGCATTTCCTCCCGGCGCCGCCCATTTCATGCGCCACTTTGTTCACAGATTCGCTGCTGGTGACAGAAAAGCCCCGCGGCGAGGAGGGCGCACAATCCCTTTCTCGCGCGGGCTTCATCCAGAAGCCTGCCGACAGGCTGGTCAACAAAGCCTCAACAGGCCGCATGCCCCGGCAAAAGCGCGCAAGACCCCGGACTCCAGGCCTTACTCCTGCCCCTTGTCCCCAGCCGGCAAACCGAAGGCTGCCTTCCCCGCCGGCGTGGGCCTTGCACCTCTGTCGACAAGCTGGTGAAAGAGAAGAATGTCCGCTCCCCCCGTGCCAATAACTACTAAAGAAATCTAAGAGAGACTCTTTCTTCTAGTATTTAAGAGAACCCATGTTGCGTTCACACTCTCCCCTCAGCCGTCTTGGCCAGGCGCTTGCCGGCCAGACCGTAAGCCCGCCGCCCATCTGGCTGATGCGCCAAGCCGGGCGCTATCTGCCCGAATACCGGAAAGTGCGGAGCGAAGCGGCCTCCTTCCTCGATCTCTGCCTCGATCCCGAGCGCGCCGCCGAAGTAACGCTGCAACCCCTGCGCCGGTTCGATCTCGACGCGGCGATCGTCTTCTCCGACATTCTGATCGTTCCCTATGCGCTCGGGTCAGAAAGTGGATTTTGTCGAAGGCGAAGGCCCGCGCCTCGATCCCCTGCGCGATGCCGCAGGCCTGGCGCGGCTTGAGCCCACGCGCGCCGCCACCCGCTTCCTGCCCGTCTATGAGACCCTTGCGCGCGTGCGCGGCGCCCTTTCCCCGGAGATCCCGGTCATCGGCTTCTGCGGCGCCCCTTGGACCGTGGCGACCTACATGGTCGAGGGCGCGGGCTCCAAGGACCAGGCGGAGGCGCGGACCCTCGCCTATCGCGACCCGGACACCTTCCAGCGCCTGATCGATCTCTTGGTGGAGGTGTCGTGCGACTATCTGCTTGGGCCAGGTCGAGGCGGGCGCGAGCGTCTTGCAGATTTTCGACAGCTGGGCCGGCAGCCTGCCCGAGAACGAGTTTGCCCGCTGGTGCATCGAGCCGACGCGCGCCATGGTGCGGCGGCTGAAGGCCGAGGCGCCGGAGGTGCCGGTGATCGGCTTTCCCCGCGGCGCGGGCGTGCTGACCGAGGCCTACGCGGCGAAGACGGGCGTCGACGCTCTTGGCTGCGACACGAGCCTGCCGCTCGCCTGGATCAAGGAACGCTTGCAGCCCGACATCGCCGTGCAGGGCAATCTCGATCCCGTGCTGCTTCTGGCGGGAGGGCGTGCGCTTGACGCCCGCGTGGCGGAGATCCTCGCCGCGCTGTCATCCGGTCCCTTCGTCTTCAATCTCGGCCACGGCATCCTGCCCGAGACGCCGCCCGAGCATGTCAGCAGGCTTGTGAGCCTCGTCAAGAACGGCTAGTCCAAGCCGACCCCTGGCAATTCCCATGCTGCTTGCCTATATCAAGGCCTTCCACGTCATCGCCATCATCGCCTGGATGGCGGGCCTGCTTTATCTGCCCCGCCTCTTCGTCTATCACGCGCAAAGCCGCACGGGATCGGCGCAAAGCGAAACCTTCAAGCTCATGGAGCGGCGGCTCCTCTTCGCCATCACCACTCCGGCGATGCTCGCGAGCTGGGTGCTCGGCCTCATCCTCGCTTTCTCCGGCGCGATCGACTGGAAGGCCGACGGCTGGTTTCACTTGAAGCTTGTCCTCGTGCTTTTGCTCACCGCCTATCATGGGCTGCTCGTCCGCTGGACGCGCGCCTTCGCCATGGATCGGAACACGCATTCGCCGCGTTTTTACCGCATCGCCAACGAAATCCCGACGCTGCTCATGATCGGCATCGTCATTTTGGTGATCGTACGCCCGTTCTAAACAGGGCTTGGCAAGACTGTTCCGCCCGCCTTCGGGGTCTGCTATAAGATGAGTCGCATCCGATCCGGGTTGCTGTCGCACCCGGCCTTTTCCCAAGATCGGGTTACCCGAAGTGGAGCAGGTCCCTGCCCCACCGGAAGAACTGAATCCTTCCCTCCCGCCCGCCGTCCCGCGCCCATCCCCGCGAGACCTGAATTCCAATAATTCCACTTTTCCCGTTTGGAGTAGCAACACATGCAAGAAATGAAGCTCCAGGACCTCAAGACGAAGTCCCCGACGGAGCTGTTGAGCTTCGCCGAGGAGGTCGCGGTCGAGAACGCATCCGCCATGCGCAAGCAGGAGCTGATGTTCGCGATCCTGAAGCAATTGGCGGCCCGCGACGTCGATATCACCGGCACGGGCGTGGTCGAAGTGTTGCAGGACGGCTTCGGCTTCCTGCGCTCGCCCGACGCCAACTATCTCGCCGGCCCCGACGACATCTACGTCTCGCCGTCGCAGATCCGCCGCTTCGGCCTGCGCACCGGCGACACCGTCGAGGGACAGATCCGCAGCCCGAAAGAGGGCGAGCGCTATTTCGCCCTGCTCAAGGTCAACACCATCAATTTCGAGGACCCCGACAAGCAGCGCCACAAGATCCATTTCGACAATCTGACGCCGCTCTATCCCGACGAGTGGCTCGAGATGGAGACCAAGGATCCGACGCGGAAGGACCAGACCGGCCGCGTGATCGACATCGTGGCGCCGATCGGCAAAGGCCAGCGCGGGCTGATCGTGGCGCAGCCGCGCACCGGCAAGACCGTGATCCTGCAGAACATCGCCCACGCCGTCACCGCCAACCACCCGGAATGCTATCTGATCGTGCTGCTGATCGACGAGCGCCCCGAGGAGGTGACCGACATGCAGCGCTCGGTGAAGGGCGAGGTGATCTCCTCCACCTTCGACGAGCCCGCCTCGCGCCACGTGCAGGTGGCCGAGATGGTGATCGAGAAAGCCAAGCGCCTCGTCGAGCACAAGCGCGACGTGGTGATCCTGCTCGACTCCATCACGCGGCTCGGCCGCGCCTACAACACCGTGGTGCCGTCCTCCGGCAAGGTGCTGACCGGCGGCGTGGACGCCAACGCGCTGCAGCGGCCGAAGCGCTTCTTCGGCGCCGCGCGCAACATCGAGGAGGGCGGCTCGCTCACCATCATCGCCACGGCGCTGATCGATACCGGCAGCCGCATGGACGAGGTGATCTTCGAGGAGTTCAAAGGCACCGGTAACTCCGAGATCGTGCTCGACCGCAAAGTGGCCGACAAGCGCATCTTCCCCGCCATCGACATCGCCCGCTCCGGCACGCGCAAGGAGGAGCTGCTGGTGGCCCCCGACGTGCTCAAGAAGATGTATGTGCTGCGCCGCATCCTGAACCCCATGGGCACGCAGGACGCCATCGAGTTCCTGCTCGACAAGCTGAAGCAGACCAAGGGCAATGCCGACTTCTTCGAGTCGATGAACACCTAACGCGGCCGGAGCTGCGCCCTCGCCCCGCACACGGAAGGAAGGCCTCGCGCGGGTCTATGGCCGGGCAGGGAATGAACAGCGTGATGACGGGAAGCAGCGCGAGCGCGATGACATTGTTGAGCTCGTAGACGATGCCGTGGGCGGCGTCCTTGCCGACATCGTCATGCGCGCTGTTCCACGCCCGCTCATAGGGCAGCACCCGCTCGGCGAGCAGCGAGAAGAGCACGGCGATGCCGAACAGGAGGCCGACCCAGGCGTAGGAATGGCCCCGCGCGACGAGCGCGATCGCCGCCGCGTTCAGCCCGAGCAGCATGGCCGGCACGTAGAAGAAGCGGATGAAACCCGCGCGCTCATGCAGGTCTCCTTGACCCCTCGACTTTGGGTAACGCCTCGCGGCGGAAATGGTTGAGGGGCCTTGTCGCCATGGAACATGGCCGCGCCTTGGCGCTCCGGTAGCCGCCCCGTCGCCAGGGCTTGTGGCCGATCGCCGCATTCTTGAGGGTTCTCGCGCGCGCGACCTGCACTTTTTGCGCGAGCGAGGCCCGCTTCGGGGGCCCGGCCCTATGCTAGGCTTGGGCTAAAGCGAGTCGGCGGAGGCGCGCATGGGGGAGACGCGGCATTGGGCATCGGCGCTCGCGCGCATCGGCCTGTCGCTCGCCTTCGTCTTCGTCGTGGCGGTGGCGACGGCGGGGCTCGGCAGTCCCCTCTTCTTCGCCATCCTCATTTCCGCCGGCCTCGCCATCGCTCTTCATCCAGGCGCTGTTCCCGGCCAGCCGCCTCTTCTCCATCGCCTTCGCCAATCTGATCGCCGTCTACGCCGCGATCTTCTCGCTGTTCGTCGACCAGATCTTCGCCGGCGTCCAGGCCTGGGCGTTGAGCCTCGGCTTCTTCCTGCCCATCTTCTTCTTCGTCGCCGGCTGCTGGCTGCGCCAGGACGAGGTCCGCGCCGTCGTCGCCCATCCCGCCATCCGCAGCGAGCGGCGGCTGTTCGCGGCACTCGTCTGGCTCGTGCCGATCTCCGCCGTCGGCGTGAGCGTGCTCCTTTTGTCGCGCTTCTCGGGCGCGCTGGCCAATACCGACATGGTGCTGCTCGGCGCCATGAGCGTCATCGGCCTGATCGTGCTCGCCGTCAGCCGCGACGTGGCCATCTTCCTCGTCGATGCGGGGCTGCTGTTCGAGGAGTTCTTCTCCCGCATCGCCCGCCTCGCTGATTCCCGCCTTCGCCTTTCTCACCTTCTATTCGCTGATCATCATCCTGTTCGCCTCCGCCTATCGCATTCTTTCCGCCTATACCGGCGGGCGCGCATTTCTATGTCGGCAACATCGCCGCGGTCCTTGAGCTTCTCGGAGTCGATCTATTTCTCCATCGTCAGCATCACCACCGTGGGCTATGGCGACATCGTGCCCCATTCGAGCCTGGCGCGCGTGCTCGCCTCGGCCGAGGTGATCTGCGGCTTCATGCTGCTCTTGTTCGGCGTGTCGGAGCTGCTCGAATATATGCGCGAGCATCGCCACCAGCGCGAGGCGGAGGCCGCCAAAGCCAAGGCGCGCGCCGCCCGCGCCAAGCCCCGCCGCCGCCCGCGCTCCTGAGGCGCACAACCACTGTCACATTGGAATGACAAGGAGGAAGGCGCGGCCTATCCTGACAGGGGAGTTTGTCCGCGAACGGAGGGAAGCCTCATGGCTAAAGGTAAGAGTGACGAGGATGCGCCAGGCGCGAGCTGGACGCTGCTCACCCATCTTCTCGACCTGCTCGCCGACAAGGGCATTTTGAGCAACCAGGACATGCTCGCGCTCGCTTCAGCCGCGCATGCCGAAGTGTCCGAGCAGTCCGGCAAGAAGGCCGCCGCCCGCCTCAAGAAGCTGCAGGAAAAGGTCCAGGCCCGCGGCTGAGGCGGCTACTTGCCCTCGGCGCCGGCCCCGCCCGCCGCGACCGGCGCATGCGGGATGCAGGTCCCGCTCGTTTCCATGCCGTCGCGATTGCGCATGAATTTGTCGCTCTCGGGGAAGTTCGCCTCCTTCGGATTGGCCTCCGCCCAATCGTGCCATTCCTTGTAGACGCGCTCATAGTCGTTGCGCATCGACTCCTCGGCCTTGAGGCAGTCGTCGAGGCTGTCGAAAATCAAATTGGTCTGGATGGGCGTGGCCCCGAAGACGAAGACGAGCAGCATCCACTTCATCGGCGTGTTCTCTTGCGCTAATCCGTCGGGATTCGGCCAGCATCACGTGCCGCGCCCGGTTCACCGTCTCGATGAGCGCGGCGGGTTCCGTCACCGGCAGCGAGCATTGCGGGCCGATGCACACGAAGGCCGTGGGCTTGCCGCGCAGCGTGCCCTTGCCGCGCGCGGGCGAGCTTGCCGACAGCGCCGCGCCCTCGGCGATCTCCTGCACCACCACGCCCGGCAGCGACACATGGCTGAGCGCGCGGCGCAACGCGTGTGAGTCGGCACCCTTCGGCACGATGAGCACGATCATCGCCGGCCCGATCACATCCATCGCCGCGCTGAGCATCCCCGCATGGCCGACCACGTTGCCGGCGATCTTGCCGGCGAAGGCGCGCAGCATCGCCTCGGCGCGGTCGCGATAGCGCGCCTCGCCGGTCCATTGCGACAGCGCCATCAGATTCGACACCATCACCGCATTGGCGTTGGGCGTGGCGTCGTCCTCGGTGGCGAAGGGACGCAGGATGAGATCGCTCGTGTCGTCGGCGGCGAAATAATAGCCGGTGAGCGCGTCCGACCAATAATGCCGGTTGAGCACGTCGGTCCAGGCGATGGCCTGGGCGAGATAGGCCGCGTTGCCGGTGGCGCTCGCGAGCGCGAGCCCGGCGCGGATCATATTGGCGTAGTCCGACGCGCTCGCCGGCGCCTTGGCCGTCCCCTCGCGGAACGCATGCACCAGGCGTCCGTCCGACATCATCCGTGTACAGATAAAGCTGAAGGCGCCCTCCGCCGCTTGCAGCCAATCGGGCCGGTCGAAGGCGTCGGCCGCGTCGGCGAGCGCGGCGATCATGAGCCCGTTCCAATCGGCGAGCACCTTGTCGTCGAAGCCGGGGCGCACGCGCGTCGCTCCGCCGCGCCAACAGCTTCGCCCGCATCGCCGCGAGCCGCGCCTCGGTCGCCGGCGTCGCGCAGCTCGAGCGCGTGTAAGCGATTGAGGATGGTGTGGCCTTCCCAATTTCCCTGTGGCGTCACGTCGTAGATCTCGGCGAAGAGCGCGCGCATCGTCCATGTCTCGCCGAGCACCTCCTCGATCTCGTCCGCGCTCCACACGTAGAACTTCCCCTCCTCGCCCTCGCTGTCGGCGTCGAGCGAGGCGGCGAAGCCGCCGCCCTCGGTCACCATCTCGCGCAAGAGCCAGCCCACCGTCTCGGCGACGCGCTGGGCAAGGAGCGGCGATTTCGTCTCGCGCCAGGCTTGCGTCATGAGCTCGACCAGCGCCGCGTTGTCGTAGAGCATCTTCTCGAAATGCGGCACGAGCCAGCGCTCGTCGGTCGCGTAGCGGGCGAAGCCGCCGCCCAAATGATCGTAGATGCCGCCTTGGGCGAGATGGGTCAGCGTGAGCGCCACGGCCTCGAGCGGCTCGGCGAGGCGATAGCGCAGACCCGCGCGCCACAGGAAGCCGAAGAATTGGGTTTGCGGAAATTTGGGCGCGCCTCTGAGGCCGCCGTCGACGCGGTCGACCGCCTGCACCATGCGGCGGCCGAGATCGGCGAGCACGGCGTCGGTCGGCGGCGCGGCCTCGAGCTTCGGCGCTTGCGGCGTGAGCCGCTGCCGCAACGCGCCGGTGTTCTGCCGGACCTTGTCGGGCTCGTCGGCATAGACGCGCGCCACCTGACGCAGCACCTGCACGAAAGCGGGGCGCCCGTAGCGCGCCTCCTTGGGGAAATAGGTGCCGCCCCAGAAGGGCTCGGCGTCGGCCGTGAGGAACATGGTGAGCGGCCAGCCGCCATGCTCGCCGAGCGCATGCAGCGCGCCCATATAGATCGCGTCCACGTCGGGCCGCTCCTCGCGGTCGACCTTGATGTTGACGAAGAGGTCGTTCATGACCTCGGCGGTGCCTTCGTCCTCGAAGCTCTCATGGGCCATGACGTGGCACCAATGGCAGGCGGCATAGCCGACCGAGAGCAGGATGGGCTTGCCCGTGCGCTTGGCTTCCGCCAGCGCCTCGTCGCCCCAGGCCCACCAATGCACGGGGTTGTGCTGGTGCTGGAGGAGATAGGGGCTCGTCTCGCGCGCGAGCCGGTTCTGAGCGCGCTGGTTCTCGCCGTTTGTTCTACCTGGGGTGTCCTGCGCCATCTTAAGCTAACGCTCTCCACACTCGGATCGGCGACCCCATGCCCACGCAACGAGCAACCACGATGCCCTCTGACACGATCTGCGCGCTGGCGAGCGGCGCGGGCCGCGCGGCCGTGGCGGTCATCCGCGTCTCCGGGCCGTCGGCGCGGGACATTGTGGTTCAGGTCGCGGGCAGCCTACCACAGCCGCGCAGGGCTGCCTTGCGCAAGCTCGCCGATCCGCGCGACGGAACGCCGCTCGATCGCGGGCTTGTGCTGTGGTTTCCGGGGCCCGCGAGCTTCACCGGCGAGGACATGGCCGAGCTGCATCTCCATGGCGGCCGCGCCGTGGTGGCGCGTCTGCTCGAGGCGCTGCTGGCGACCGGCCGGGTGCGGCTGGCCGAGCCCGGCGAATTCGCGGCCCGTGCCTTCGCCAATGGCAAGCTCGACCTGACCGAGGTGGAGGGGCTCGCCGATCTCATCAATGCCGAGACCGAGGCGCAGGCGCGTCAGGCGCTGGCGCAAGCCGAAGGGCGCGGCCCGCGCGCTCTATGAGGGCTGGCGCGAAGAGCTGCTGCGCGCGCAAGCGCTGACCGAGGCCGGGCTCGACTTCGCCGACGAGGGCGACGTCGCGGCGAACGTCGCGGTCGAGGCCGACACCATCGTCGCCCATCTCATCGCCGCCATCGCCGCGCATCTCGCCGACCGCCGCGGCGAGCGTTTGCGCGACGGCTTCCGCGTGGTCATCGCCGGCGCGGTCAACGCCGGCAAGTCGAGCCTGCTCAATGCGCTCGCCCGCAGAGACGTGGCCATCGTCTCGGAGGAGGCCGGCACCACCCGCGACGTGATCGAGGTGCATCTCGACCTCAAGGGCCTGCCCGTCATCCTCACCGACACCGCGGGCCTGCGCGAGGCGGAAGGCGCCGTGGAGAAGGAGGGGATAAAGCGCGCGCTCGCCCGCGCCGAGAGCGCCGACCTCGTGCTGTGGGTCATGGACGCGACCGATCCGCGCTTGCCGCCGCCCTTGCCGCCAATCACCGCCAAAAATCGGTCAATCCCCGCCAATGAGGGCGTTGTGACCGTCATGAACAAGATCGATTTGGCGCCCTCGGTCGCGGGCGGCGATCTCCGCGTCTCGGCCATGACCGGGGCCGGGCTCGAGGCCCTCGTGGCGCTGCTGGCCGAGCGGGCGGAGGCCGCGCTCGGGGCGGGCGAGGGCTCCGGCGTCGTGACCCGGGCCCGCCACCGCGCCGAGCTCGAGGGCGCCGTGGCGGCGCTGGCGCGCTTCCGCGAGCGAGGCCGAGGCCCCGGAGCTCAAGGCCGAGGAGCTCCGCGCCGCCGCCCATCATCTCGGCCGCCTGACCGGCCGCATCGGCGTCGAGGAGGTGCTTGGGCGCCATCTTCGCCGAGTTCTGCATCGGCAAATGAGCGCGCCGCCAGGAGCCCTGTTTGATTCACGTGAAACAATGGACGCTGAAGCCGCGAAGCCATTAGGTGAGGGGCCATGAACACGCGCTCCGACGCCAGTCTCGACGCAGCGTCTTCGACGTCATCGTCATCGGCGGCGGCCATGCCGGCTGCGAGGCGGCTTCGGCCGCGGCCCGCATGGGCGCGCGCACGGCGCTGGTCACCCACAGCTTCGCCACCGTCGGCGAGATGTCCTGCAACCCCGCCATCGGCGGTCTCGGCAAGGGCCATCTCGTGCGCGAGATCGATGCGCTCGACGGCCTCATGGGCCGCGTGGCCGACGCCGCCGGCATCCAGTTCCGCGTGCTCAACCGCAGCAAGGGCCCGGCGGTCCAGGGCCCGCGCGCCCAGGCCGACCGCAAGCTCTACCGCCAGGCCATGCAGGCGGCGATCCGCGCCACGCCGGGCCTCGAAGTGATCGAGGCCGCCGTCGAGGACCTGATCGTCGAGCAGGGCGCCGTGACCGGCATCGTCACCGCCGGCGGCGAACGCATCGGCGCCGGCGCCGTGGTGCTCACCACCGGCACCTTCCTGCGCGGGCTCATCCATATCGGCGAGCGCAAGATCCCGGCCGGCCGCATCGGCGAGGCGCCGGCGCTCGGCCTCTCCGAGCGGCTCTACGGGCTCGGACTTGCGCATGGGCCGGCTCAAGACCGGAACCCCTCCCCGCCTCGACGGCCGCACGATCGCCTGGGATGCGCTCCAGGTGCAGCACGGCGACGACCCGCCGCAACCCTTCTCGTTCCTGACCGAGGCCATCACCACCCCGCAGACCGTCTGCCACGTCACCCACACGACGGACGCGACCCACGCCATCATCGCGCGCCAACCTCGCCCGCGCGCCGATGTACTCCGGCGACATCCAAAGCGTCGGCCCGCGCTACTGCCCCTCGATCGAAGACAAGGTCGTGCGCTTCAAGGAGCGGCGGAGCCACCAGATCTTCCTCGAGCCCGAAGGTCTCGACGACGACACGATCTATCCGAACGGCATCTCCACCTCGCTGCCCGAGGATGTGCAGCACGCCTTCCTCGCGACCATCCCCGGGCTCGAGCGCGCGGCGGTGACGCGGCCGGGCTACGCCATCGAATACGACTATGTCGATCCGCGCGAGCTGACGCCGGGGCTGGAGACGAAGGCGATCGCAGGGCCTGTTCCTCGCCGGCCAGATCAACGGCACCACCGGCTATGAGGAGGCGGCGGGCCAGGGCCTCATCGCCGGCCTCAATGCCGCGCGCCGCGCGTCCGGATCGCGCGCGCCCGTCACGCTCACCCGCGCCGACGCCTATCTCGGCGTGATGATCGACGACCTCGTGACGCGCGGCGTGACCGAGCCCTATCGCATGTTCACCAGCCGCGCCGAATACCGCCTCACGCTGCGCGCCGACAATGCCGACCAGCGCCTCACGCCGCTTGGGCTCGCCGCGGGCTGCGTCGGCGGCGCCCGTGCCGCGTCCTTCGCCGCCAAGTCGCGCGCGCTCGCCGACGGCGAAGCGCTGCTCAAGGGTCTGACGCTCACGCCGAGCGAGGCCGCACGCGCGGGCCTCGCCGTCAATCGCGACGGGCGGCGGCGGAGCGCCTTCGAGCTTCTCAGTTATCCCGGCATCGACCTCGCGCGGCTGCAAGCGATCTGGCCCGAGCTCGGCACGCTCGACCGCAGCATCGCGAGCCAGCTCGCGACCGACGCGCGCTACGCCGTCTACCTCGCCCGCCAGGAGACCGACATCGCCGCCTTCCGCAAGGACGAGGCGATCGCCATCCCGGCCGACTTCGCCTTTGCCGGCCTGCCGGGCCTCTCCACCGAGCTCGGCCAGAAGCTCGAGCGCCACCGCCCGGCCAGCCTCGGCCAGGCGGCGCGGCTCGACGGCATGACGCCCGCGGCGCTGCTCCTCCTCTTGGCCCACCTCAAAAAGGGCGCCGAGCGGAAGAGCGCCTGAACCGGCCATGGTCGATGCGCCGAGGCCGCAAGCCATCGACCGGGCCGGAGGCCTTCGCCGAAGCCTTTAAAGTTCCACGTGAAACAATCCACAGGCTCAGCCGCTACGCCGAGCTCCTGGCCGAATGGCAGACCCAGCCACAATCTCGTGGGTCCAAGCACCCTGCCCCATCTCTGGGACCGCCATTTCGCCGATTCGGCCCAACTCATTGCCCTTGCGCCGGACGCCCGACTCTGGCTCGATCTCGGCTCGGGCGCCGGATTCCCCGGCCTCGTCGTGGCGATCCTCAAAGCCGGGGATCCGGACTTCCACATGCATCTCGTCGAAAGCACCGCCAAGAAATGCGCCTTCCTCGCCGCGGTGGCGCGAAGCGACCGAAGCGCCTGTGGAGATTCACGCCATGCGCATTGAAGAGCTCGCGCGAAGCGGCTCACAAGCTCGAGCCCGAGATCGTCAGCGCCCGCGCGCTCGCCCCGCTGCCGCGAGCTGCTCGACCTCGCCGCGCCATTCTTCGGGCCGCGCACCAGGGGGCTGTTCTTGAAGGGCCGCGACGCCGAACGCGAACGCGCCGCCGCCGCGAAGCGCTGGAGCTTTACGAGCCGTCTGCATCCGAGCTTGACCGCGCCGGACTCGGCCATCGTCGAGATCACCGACCTCACCAAACGCAAGAAGGGCAAGAGCCAATGAACGCGCCTGGCCTCCGCCGCACCCGCGTGCTTGCCCTCGCCAACCAGAAAGGCGGCGTCGGCAAGACCACCACCGCCATCAATCTCGGCACCGCGCTCGCGGCCGTGGGCGAGCGCGTGCTCATCATCGACCTCGATCCGCAAGGCAATGCGAGCACCGGGCTCGGCATCGACGAGAAGCACCGCAAGCTTTCGACCTATGACCTCCTGGTCGGCCGCACCGACCTCGCCGCGGCGCGCGTCGCCACCAGCGTGCCGCGCCTCTCCATCGTGCCCGCCACCATCGACCTCATTGCCTTCGAGCGCGAGCTGAGCTCGGGCGGCGGGCGCCACTACCGCCTGCGCGACGTGCTGGCGAGCGGTCGCCGCCGGCGGCGACGACAGCCTCGCCACCTATGTGCTGATCGACTGCCCGCCCTCGCTCAACCTGCTCACCATCAACGCGCTCGTCGCCGCCGACGCCGTGCTCGTGCCGCTGCAATGCGAGTTCTTCGCGCTCGAGGGCCTCGCCCAGCTCATGCGCACCATCGAGGAGATCCGCGCGCGGCTGAACCCGAAGCTCACCATCCATGGCGTGGTGCTCACCATGTACGATCAGCGCACGGCGCTGTCCGACCAGGTGGTGGACGATGTGCGCCGCGTGCTCGGCGACAAGGTCTACGCCACCATCATCCCGCGCAATGTGCGCGTGGCGGAGTCGCCGTCGGCCGGCAAGCCGGTGCTGCTCTACGATTATCGCTGCTCCGGCAGCCAGGCCTATATCGCGCTCGCCTCCGAGGTGATCGAGCGCGAGCGGCGTATGCGCGTCGCCTAAACGTCGGGACGAAGAGGGAACGAAGGAGAACGGGGCATGGCGCAAAGCGCGCAGAAACGGCGGCTGGTCCGCGGACTGGCCGACATCATCGGCGGCTTCGACGCAAGCGAAGGGGCCGAGATCGAAGGCCAGCGCATGGTGCCGATCGCGGCGCTTGAAGGCGAGCCGGTTCAACCCGCGCCGCGACTTCTCGTCCGATCAGCTCGAGGAGCTTGCCGCCTCCATCCGCGAGCGCGGGCTGGTGCAGCCGCTGGTGGTGCGCCCCTCGGGCCATGACGGCGAGACCTATGAGATCGTCGCCGGCGAACGCCGCTGGCGCGCGGCGCAGCTTGCCAAGCTGCATGAGCTGCCCGTGGTGGTGCGCGCGCTGAGCGATCAGGAATCGATCGAGATCGCCATCATCGAGAACGTCCAGCGCGAGGATCTGAACGCGGTCGAGGAGGCGGAGGGCTACCGGCTCCTGATGGACGGCCACGATTACACGCAGGAAGATTTGGCGCGCGTCATCGGCAAGAGCCGCAGCCATCTCGCCAACACGCTCCGCCTGCTCAAGCTCCCCGATAGCGTGCAGCAGATGTTGCGCTCCGGCCAACTGAGCGCGGGCCACGCTCGCGCCCTGATCGGGCGCCCCGACGCGGCGGCGCTCGCGGCGCGGATCGTTAAGGAAGGGTTAACGGTGCGCCAGGTCGAGGCGCTGACCCAGGACCGGGCGCCGGCCCAGGACAAGCCCAAGCGGCGGACGAGCAAGGACGCCAATACGCGCGCGGCGGAAGCCGAGCTTGCCGATGCGCTCGGCCTCGACGTGGAGATCAAGACCGGACGGGGCGAGAAGGGCGAGCTGCGCATCCGCTACACCAATCTCGATCAGCTCGAGGAGGTGCGCCACCGCCTGCTCCGCCGGCGCTAGCGCGCTCTAGGCGGTCGCGGCGAGGAACTCCTCGGCGCGGAACAGCGAGCGGAACGGGATGCCGGCCTTGGCATAGAGCTCGGCCGCCCCCTCCCCGCGGTCGAGGATCGACAGCACGAGCGCGACCTTGCCGCCGGCCGCCTTGACCACCTCGACCGCCTGCATGGCCGAGCCGCCGGTCGTGGTCACGTCCTCCAGGATGATGGCGGTCTTGCCCGCGATATCCAGGCCCTCGATGCGCTGCTTGGTGCCGTGATCCTTGGGCGCCTTGCGCACGAAGAAGCCCGCGAGCGGCTTGCCCGCTTCGAGGCTCTTGATGGCGACCGGCGCGATCAGCGGCACCGCCCCCATCTCGATGCCGCCGACGCAATCGGCCTGCACCTCTGCGATCTCGTGCAGGATGAGCTCGGCGAGCAGCGCCGCGCCTTCCGGGTGCAGCATGGTGGGCTTGGTGTCGAAGTAATAATCGCTCTCGCGCCCCGAGGCGAGCACGACCCGGCCGCGGCGGAACGACCGCTCCTTGAGCAGGTCGAAGAGACGTTGGCGCGCATCGCGCTTGCCGGCAACGGGACTCATGCCGCCCTCAATACAGTGACGGGCGCGCGCGTCAACTGGCGAGCCTGAGGCGAGCCTGAGCGAGCCTCTCAAACCGGAAGCCCTGCGCCCTTATGCTGGCCGAGCGTGAACACGAGGCGTTCGGCGAAAGCGTGGTCGAGATCGGGGAAGCGGCGCGACCGCCGGATCGCCTCCTGGATCAGCGGCAGCGACGCGAGCAGCCGCGCCGCGCCCCAGCGCTTGCTATGGGCGACGAAGGCTGGGCTCGCGCTTGAAATGCGGCCGCGGTCGCAGCGCCTTCACCGCCTGGTCGATGTCTTGGCCCGCGCTTGCCGCCGCGGCCAGGCGATGCAGCTGGATGAAATGCCGCGCGAGTGCGGCGAGCGCCGCTTGCGGGTCGGTGCCCGCGGCCTCGAGGCGGCTAAGCTCGCGCAAGGCGCTTCCCGTCTCGCCGCCGCTCACGAGATAGACGAAAGTCTCGACCGCGATCTCGGCGCTGTCGCCGACGATGGCGTCGATCTGCTCGTGGGTCACCTGCCCGCTGCCGGCGGCGTAGAGCGCGAGCTTGACGACCTCGGCGCGCGACAGCGTCTGGTCGGCGCCGAGCCGCGTCATCAGATGCGCGCGCGTCTCGGCGTCGATGCCGAGCCCAGCCTCTTTCAGCTCCTGGTCGACCACGCTCGCGAGCGTGCGCTCGTCGCTATAGCAGGGCAGCGCCGCGGCGCTGGGCGTGGCCTCGAACAGTTTGCGCAAAGCCGAATCGGGGCGGAGGTTGCCGGCTTCCACGATCAGCGCGCCTTCGAGCGGGCCTTGCAGCAGCGTCTTGAGGCCGGGCACGTCCAGCCTCGCCCCGCCGTGACGCGCACCACCTTCTTGGCCGCGAACATGGGGATGGTGCGGAGCTCGACCTCGAGCCGCGCCGCATCCTCGGCGAGATCGCGGTCGTCGAGGCGGACGATCTCGCCGCCGCCCTTGGGTCCGCCGGCGAAGCGAAGCGCGAGCGCCGCCGCGCGCTCGGCGACGAGTCCGGCGTCCGGCCCGTACAGCAGCACGGCGCGGCAATTGGGATCGGGCGCGTTGAGAAAGCGCTGCACCGATGCGGTCTTATAGGCGACCATGGCAGGAAAAGATGCGCGAAGCGGCCGCTAGGCCGCGTTCGACAGGAAGGCCGCGACGCGGGTCTTGATGCTTTCGGCGACGGTCGTGGCGGCGCGGTTCTCGGCGTCGTAGCGCGCCCGCACGTTGGAATAGATCTGCTGGTAGCGCTCGAAGGCCGCGCGCGACATCGCGCCCCCTTCGAACATCACCTTGCCGTCGGCGATGTTGACGAGCTTGAAGGTGGCGGTGAGCTGATAGACCTGCCCCACCGAATCGCCCGATTGGCGCACGAGCTCGTCCATCACGCTTTCCTTGACGACGATGTCGAGCCGGAACCTGGAGGGCGCCGGGTTGTCGCCGCCGGTATTGGCGAAGATGAGCTCGTTGCGCACCTTCTGGCCGACGCGGCCGGGAATCGGCGTCACCTGGACCGCCGCCATCACCTCCGGCAGCCGCGAGCCGCTGGCCGTGCTGCCGTAAAGCGGCTGGAAGCCGCACCCCGCCAGCGGCAGGGCGGCCATAGCCAGCGCGAGTGCGGCGAGCGTGCTACGCCACCACATTGACGATCCTCTGCGGCACGACCACGACCTTCTTGATTTTACGTCCCCCGATGGCGCGCACGACATTGTCGAGCTTGAGCGCCGCTGCCTCAATATCTTCCTTCGCCGCGTCGCGCGCAATTGTCAATTCGTCCCGTCGCTTGCCGTTCACCTGGACGGCAATGGTGATGGTGTCATCGAGCAACAGGGCCGGATCGGCCTTGGGCCACGGCTCCTGCGCGAGCAAAGACTTGGCCCCGAGCGCCGCCCAGCACTCCTCGGCAAGATGCGGCATCATTGGTGCAACAATATGGACGAGTATTTCCGTAGCTTCGCGCAAGGCGGATTTGGCCGCGTCCGAAGTTTGACCTGATTTCGCGTCGCGCATGGCCGTCTCAAGAAGATGCGTCAAAGAATAGATGAAGGCTACCGCGCTGTTGAATCTGAGCTCGGCGATGGCGCGGGTGACGCGATCGAGCGTCTTATGCGCCTCCTTGCGCAGCGCCAAGTCCTTGCGCATCCCCGCCAGATTGTCCGCCTACGGACGAAGCCAGGGAGGCGACGTCCTGCACCAGGCGCCACAGGCGCTGCACGAATCGGTGCGCCCCCTCGACGCCGGCCTCCGTCCACTCGATGTCGCGCTCGGGCGGCGTGTCCGACAGCATGAACCAGCGCGCGGTGTCGGCGCCGTAATGGGCGATGATGTCGTCGGGGTCGACCACGTTCTTCTTCGATTTCGACATCGATTCGATCGCGCCGATGGTGATCGGCTCGCCGGTCTTGGCGTGCACCGCCCTGCCATCGCGAATGCATCACCTCTTGCGGGAACACCCATTTGCCGTGGGCGTCCTTGTAGGTCTCATGCGTGACCATGCCTTGGGTGAACAGCCCCTTGAACGGCTCGTCGAGCGGGACGTGGCCGGTGCGGTGCATGGCGCGGGTGAAGAAGCGCGCATAGAGGAGATGCAGGATCGCGTGCTCGACGCCGCCGATATATTGATCCACCGGCAGCCAATAGCCGACCGCGTTGGAATCGGTGGGCTCGCTCGCATGCGGCGAGCAGAAGCGGGCGAAGTACCAGGACGAATCGACGAAGGTGTCCATGGTGTCGGTCTCGCGCGTGGCCGGGCCGCCGCAGCTGGGGCAGGTCACGTGCTTCCAACTCGGATGGTGGTCGAGCGGATTGCCGGGCACATCGAAGCTCACATCGTCGGGGAGCTTCACCGGCAGATCCTCCGGTGGCACCGGCACGATGCCGCAAGTCGGGCAATGGATCATGGGGATGGGGCAGCCCCAATAGCGCTGCCGTGAGATGCCCCAATCGCGCAGGCGGAATTGCGTCTGCCGCTCCGCGCGCGGCTTCCCCCTCACCTTCTCCTTGGTGAGCCGGTCGGCCATCTTCGTCTTGGCGTCGGCCACCGACAGCCCGTCGAGGAAGCCGGAATTGATCAGCGTCCCCTCGCCCGTATAGGCCTCGTCCCCGATGGCGAAGCTCTTGGCGTCCGCGCCCTCCGGCAGCACCACCGGGATCACCGGCAGCCCATATTTGCGCGCGAATTCGAGGTCGCGCTGATCGTGCGCCGGACAGCCGAAGATGGCGCCGGTGCCGTACTCCATGAGGATGAAATTGGCGATGTAGACCGGCAGCTCGGCGCCCTCGATCACCGGGTGCCGCACGCGCACGCTCGTATCGAAGCCCTTCTTCTCTTGCGTCTCGAGCTCGGCCGCGCTCGTGCCCATGTGCCGGCATTCGGCGATGAAGGCCGACGCTTGCGGGTCCTTCGCCGCGATGGCTTGCGCCAGCGGATGGTCGGGCGCGATGGCGATGAAGCTCGCGCCGAACAGCGTGTCGGGCCGCGTGGTGAAGACCTCGATGAGGTCGTGGTCTTTCGGCGCGCCCTTCATCGTCTCGAAGCGGACGAGCAGCCCTTCCGACCGCCCGATCCAATTCGCCTGCATCAGCCGCACCTTCTCCGGCCAGCGGTCGAGGCTGCCGAGCGCATCGAGCAGCTCCTCGGCGAAGTCGGTGATCTTGAAGAACCATTGCGGCAGCTCGCGCTGCTCGACGAGCGCGCCCGAGCGCCAGCCGCGCCCGTCGATCACCTGCTCGTTGGCGAGCACGGTATTGTCCACCGGGTCCCAATTCACCTTGCGCTTCTTGCGCTCGACGAGGCCCGCGGCGAGCAGGTCGAGGAACAGCTTCTGCTGCTGCTGGTAATAGGCGAGGTCGCAGGTGGCGAATTCGCGCGCACCAGTCGAGCGACAGCCCCATGCTCTTGAGCTGCCCGCGCATGGTGGCGATGTTGTCGTAGGTCCATTGCGCGGGATGGATGCCGCGCTCCACCGCCGCGTTCTCCGCCGGCAGGCCGAAGGCGTCCCAGCCCATGGGATGGAGCACATTGTGGCCGCGCGCGCGCATATAGCGGGCGACCACGTCGCCCATGGTGTAGTTGCGCACATGCCCCATATGGATGCGCCCCGAGGGGTAGGGGAACATTTCAAGAACATAATATTTCGGGCGCGGATCGTTCTCGTCCGCCCGGAAGATGCCTTCGCGCTCCCAGACCGACTGCCAGTATTTCTCGCGGCTCGGCGCGTCGTAGCGCTCCGCCTGCTTGCTCTTTGTCATCTGCACGCTCGCTTTGCGCCGGAATGACCTGAAATGGCCGGAGCGGTCAAGTTGTGCTCGCGCGCCGCCGATGCCATACGCTCACCTCCATGGACCAAGATGCAAGGACAGGCGAGGTCGCAACGCGCCTCGCAGCGACGTGCGGCGCGAGATCGCCGACGCCGCGCGCGGCGCCAAGCGCGATCCTGACACCGTCAAGCTCGTCGCCGTGACCAAGACGGTGCCGGCGCCCATCATCGAGGAAGCCATCGCGATGGGTCAGCGCATCTTCGGCGAGAACCGCGTGCAGGAAGCGGCCGCCAAATGGCCCGCGCTAAAGGCGCGTCACCCCGATCTCGAGCTGCATCTCATCGGGCCGTTGCAGTCGAACAAGGTGCGCGAGGCCGTGGCGCTGTTCGACACGATCGAGAGCGTGGACCGGCCGAAGATCGCGCGCGCGCTCGCCGAGGAGATGAAACGCACGGGAAAGCGCCCGCGCCTCTTCGTCCAGGTGAATACCGGCGAGGAGCCGCAAAAGGCGGGCATCGTTCCGAGCGAGGTCGATGCCTTCGTCGCGCAATGCCGCGATGAGCTCGGCCTCGCCATCGACGGCCTCATGTGCATTCCGCCGCTCGACGAGGAGCCGTCGCTCCATTTCGCCCTGCTCGCCAAAATCGCGCAGCGGCTCGGCGTGAAGGAGCTGAGCATGGGCATGAGCGGCGACTTCGCCAAAGCCATTGCCTTCGGCGCGACCTATGTGCGCGTCGGCACCGCCATCTTCGGCGCGCGCGATGCTAAAGCCTGATGTCGATCGTTGTATCGGGGCCTGCGTGTGCGATGAGCGCGAGCAAGTCGCGGCGCGATAGCGCGATGCACCCATCGGTGGGCGTGTAGCCCGGCCGCGCGAGATGCACGAAGATGGCGCTGCCGCGTCCCCTCACCCGCGGCCGGTCGTTATAGCCGAGCACGAGCACGACATCGTAGAGATGGTCGGCGCGCATGAGCCCTTCCGCGCTTCGCCGCGACGGGAGCTTGATCAGCCGGTTGTAATTGCGGTCGGCGGGATCGTCGCACCAGCCGTCGTCTTTGCGGATCGCGCGCACCGGCAGACGGGTCCGGGGCCGCAAGCCCCGGTCGGCCCGGTAGAGGACCTGGCGGATTGGAAAGCGCCCGAGCGGCGTGCCGCCGTCCCCTTCCCGCTTGAGCGCCTTGATGCCGCCGCGCCCGAGCGCCGCGCGCCGCACGCCTCCCGGCAGGATCAGCCGCCCTTCCCGTGGCCTTCCCGGCGCGCGCCGGACCACGATGGTGCGAGAAGCCCTTATTCCCATGGTTGACAAGCCCTTGCCTCCCGCCCCGGCCCCAGCGACACGCTTGTCGCAAAGCAAAGCCCCCCTTACAACGGGCTCTGGCAGGAGGAGATCCGGGGCAGCCGATGAGCAATGCGCGCAAGATCCTGATCATCGACGACGACGACGGGCTCCGCGAATCCCTGAGCGAGCAGCTTACGCTGCATGAGGAGTTCGACACCCTGCTCGCCTCCACGGCGCAGGATGGGCTGAAGCTCGCCCGCAGCGGCCATGTCGACCTCATTCTGCTCGACGTGGGCCTGCCCGATCTCGACGGCCGCGAGGCGTGCAAGCTGCTCCGCCGCGGCGGCTTCAAAGGCCCGGTCGTCATGCTGACGGCGCAGACCTCCGACTCCGACACCATCCTCGGGCTCGAATCCGGCGCCAACGATTATGTGACCAAGCCGTTCAAGCTCGGCGTGCTGCTCGCCCGCATCCGCGCCCAGCTCAGGCAGCACGAGCAGAGCGAGGACGCGGTCTTCACCATCGGCCCCTACACCTTCAAGCCCGCGGCGAAGCTGCTGGTCGATAGCGGCGGCAGCAAGATCAGGCTCACCGAGAAGGAGACCTCGATCCTCAAATATCTCTATCGCGCCGGCGAGCGCGTCGTCACCCGCGACGTGCTGCTGCACGAAGTGTGGGGCTATAATGCCGGCGTCACCACCCATACGCTCGAGACGCATATCTATCGCCTGCGCCAGAAGATCGAGAAGGATCCCTCGCAGGCCGAGCTGCTCATCACCGAGACCGGCGGCTACAAGCTCGTGCCTTAGGCGTCTCTCGTCTTAGCTTCCTCGTCATGCCCGGACTTGATCCGGGCATCCATGCCGTTAGCTCTCAACGAGCCGAAGGCGCAAATGGAATGGATTGCCGGGTCAAGCCCGGCAATGACGAATGCATGGTGACGCGCTACTCGATCTCGAAATCGGCGATCACCGGCACGTGGTCGGACGGCCGCGGCCAGTCGCGCGCCTCGTCCACGACGCTCATGGACAATGCCGCCTCGCCCAGCGCCGGCGTCGTCCAGATATGGTCGAGGCGGCGGCCGCGATTGGACGCACGCCAGTCGCGCGCGCGATAGCTCCACCAGGTGAACAGCTTCTCCGCCGCCGGCACGTGGCGGCGCATCACGTCGACCCAATCGTGCGACGCCTGCACGCGCAAGAAGCGCTCGACCTCGGCGGGGGTGTGACTCACCACGCGCAACAGCTGCTTGTGCGACCACACGTCGGTTTCGAGCGGCGCGACGTTGAGATCGCCGACCAGGATCATGCGGTTCTTGGGCTTGGCCCGCAGCCCGGCGAACCAGGCTTGCATCGCCTCGAGGAAATCGAGCTTGTGGCGGAATTTTTCGTTCACGGCGGGATCGGGCACGTCGCCGCCCGCCGGCACATAGATATTGTGCAGCACGAGCGGCGCGGTGCGCGCATTGCCGTCGAGCGCCACGGAGAGATGCCGCGCATGCCCGCGCCCGCAAATGTCGCGGCGCTCGATCACGCTGAAAGGGATGCGGGAGAGAATGGCGACGCCGTGATAGCCCTTCTGCCCGGCGACCGCGACGTGGGTCAAAGCCCGCCGCGCGCAACGGCAGCTCGGGGAAGCTCTCATCGACGCATTTGATTTCCTGCAGGCAGAGAATGTCGGGCCGGTACGTCTTGGCGAAGCGCTCGACGAGATCGAGCCGGAGCCGCACCGAATTGATGTTCCAGGTCGCCAGCCGAAAGCGCATCGATCACTCGCTGCATCCTAGAGGCACGTTTTCCACAGCGAAGCGAGCTTTGCCATGGAACCATTTGCCGGCGTCAACCGTTTTCGGGGGTGGAAAGCAGGGGGAGCTCTCCATGACGGTGGCCGAACTCCAAAGAATTCTCGATTGGACGAATGAGAAGCTCATCTCCGGAGCGGAGGCTCCGTCGGTCATACCCCACTATCTAAAGCTGCGCGACTTGCTCGCGGCGATTATCCCGAGCCTGGACGAGGCGTTGCCGCCTCTCGACGAGCTGTTGGATGACGGACCGCCTCCGGGCGGTCATCTCCGCCTCGTGGTTTCCAACGATCGGCCCGAGGAGCAGGAGGAGCGCCCGGTCCCATCCCGCGGCCTGAGCTGGCACGATCCGAAGCGCTCAACTCAACAAGTATGCAGGACCCCACAAAAGAAAGGCGCCCAACCGCTGCGCGTGGTTGGGCGCCAGAAGCGCGTTTTTCTCGCGCGCGTGCCGGGAGGGAAGCCGGCACGAGCAGATCACATCTTCGGCTAGACGGGGGGCACTACCGATGTAAAGCGATGTGATCCGCTTCTGCCGAACAAGTAAGGAGCATCGGCGCGGAATTTCAACACTCCCGCGGCAAAAATCCTAACAGCCCGTAAACCGCGCCGCCATCAGGCCGCTAACAGACTGATTCTCTTTGCCTTTTAGCCGCAGCCGGGGAAGCGGCGCAGGGCTCCAAAAAGGCGCCGGCGGCGCCGATCGGCCCATTTTTGGCTCAGCGGAACGGCTGGAACGCCTGGGTGGACTGGAAGAAGTCCGCTGCGACCTTCCGTCCCGGCTCGACATCCTCGAGCGCGACCGTGGTGGCGAGACCCTGGGCGTCGATGATCACCCACTCCTTGAGTTTCAACTCCGAGCTCGTGTCGAACACGAGCTTGATCTGGCCGGCGGCCTCGCCCGACTTGTCCTCCAGCGTGATGGCAAGGCTGCCTTCGTCCCGCACCACGCCGACGACGCGGGCATCCTTGTCGAGGTCGACGGCGTCGCCGAGGAGGAGGCGGAACGGCGTCGAATTCCAGCGGATATTTTTCGACCGTCTTGAGATCGGAATCCTCGATGGCCAGAGAATTCCCGTCGGCCACGATGCGCAGCGGGCTCGGCGGCGCGTAGTCGAAGCGAAGCTTGCCCGGCCGCTGCACGTAGAAGCGCCCCGCAGCACGCTTGCCGCGCGAATCCACCTGCTCGAAATTGCCTTGCAGGCTGGTGATGGCGTTGAAATAGGCGTTGATGCGCTGCACGGCCTGCGTTTGCTCCTCGCCGATGAGCGGCGTGGGCGCGGGCGCGGCCTCGATGGCCGAGTCCCAGCTCGCGCCTTCATCGGTCGGATTGGGATTGATCTCTGCCGGCGCGACCGCCGCCGTGCCGGAGGCGGGCGCCGCGCCGGACGGCGGGGCCGCGCCGGGCTCTTGCACTTGCCGGCGGGGGCGCCTCGTCGACATCTTGCGCCGGCCGGAGCTGATCCTTGGGCTGCGTGGCCGCCTCGGGCGAAGTCTGCACCGGCTCCGGCTGCACGCTCGGCGGCTGTTGCGTGGGCAACGCGCCGGTGGCGGAAGGCGTCTTGCGCACCACGGTCGTGCCGGCGTCCTGGGCGAGCGCGGGGAGGGCGAGAAGCGCGAGCGGCGCGCTCACGAGAAGCCAGGCAAATCTGCGCAGCATTGATGAACCCCCTCATGCAACCGCCGGAAGCGCGGTCGCCCCGATAGGCTGTGGATAGATGATTCCGCCAAAAATGGTCAACTTCTTGGCGAAACCCTCCCAATACGCGGGGTACATAACCCTTGGGAAGGCGCGGGAAAGCGCCCTTGCCAAGGGGAAATCCCTCTTAATAGGGCGTGGCGGCCTCGTCCCCGACCAAAATCTCGCGTTTGCCCGCGTGATTGGCGGCGCCGATCAGCCCTTCCTGCTCCATGCGCTCGACGAGCGTCGCCGCGCGATTATAGCCGATGCCGAGGCGCCGCTGCACATAGGAGGTCGAAGCCTTGCGGTCGCGGAGCACGATGGCCACGGCCTGATCGTAGAGGTCGTCGCCCGTCTCGCCATACTCGGCCGCGCCCCCTCCTCCTCGTCGTCCTCCTCGGTGGTGATGGCCTCGAGATAGTCCGGCGTGCCCTGCTTCTTCAGATGCCGCACCACCTTCTCCACCTCGTCGTCGGCGACGAAGGGCCCGTGCACGCGCATGATGCGCCCGCCGCCCGCCATATAGAGCATGTCGCCTTGGCCGAGCAGCTGCTCCGCCCCCTGCTCGCCGAGAATGGTGCGGCTGTCGATCTTCGACGTCACCTGGAAGCTCACCCGCGTCGGGAAGTTCGCCTTGATGGTGCCGGTGATGACGTCGACGCTCGGCCGTTGCGTGGCGGTGATGAGGTGGATGCCGGCCGCGCGCGCCATCTGCGCCAGGCGCTGCACGGCGGCCTCGATGTCCTTGCCCGCCACCATCATCAGATCGGCCATCTCGTCGACGATCACCACGATGAAGGGCATGGTGTCGTAATCCATCTCCTCCTGCTCGTAGATGGCGCGGCCCGTGGCCTTGTCGAAGCCCGTCTGCACCGTGCGCGTCAGGGCCTCGCCCTTGGCCTCGGCCTGCAGCACGCGGGCATTGTAGCCCCTGATGTCGCGCACCCCCAATTTCGACATGCGCTTGTAGCGCTCCTCCATCTCGCGCACGGTCCATTTGAGCGCCACCACCGCCTTTTTCGGATCGGTGACGACGGGCGCGAGCAGATGCGGAATGCCGTCATAGACCGACAGCTCCAGCATCTTGGGATCGATCATGATGAATTTGCACTGCTCGGGCGACAGCCGGTAGAGCAGCGACAGGATCATGGTGTTGATGCCGACCGACTTGCCCGAGCCGGTGGTGCCGGCGATCAGGAGATGCGGCATGCGGTCGAGATCGACGACGATCGGCTCGCCGCCGATATTCTTGCCGAGCGCGAGCGCGAGCCGCGCGTCATTCTCCTGGAAATCGTCGGATTCGAGCAGCTCGCGCAGCATCACGATCTCGCGCCGGTCGTTGGGCAGCTCGATACCCATGGCGTTGCGTCCGGGCACGATGGCGACGCGGGCCGCGATCGCGCTCATCGAGCGGGCGATGTCGTCGGCGAGCCCGATCACGCGCGACGATTTGGTGCCGGGCGCGGGCTCGAGCTCGTAGAGCGTGACCACGGGGCCGGGGCGCACATTGGTGATCTCGCCCTTGACGCCGAAATCCTGCAGCACGCCTTCGAGCTCGCGCGCGTTCTCTTGCAGCACCTCGTCGCTGACGCCGCGGCCGCGCGACGAGCGCGCCTGCTGCAGCAGTTTCAGCGGCGGCGCCTCGTAAGGCTCCTCCTGGCGGCGCGAGCTCCGCAAGCCCGTATGGCGCTTCTTGTCGTTCTTGAGCCGGGTGATGCGATAGTTGGGCTCGGTGATGTCCTCCGGCTCCTCGTCGCCGTCCTCGTCGGGATCGTAGGCCAAGGCATCGAAGGACGGCTCGATGCGGCCATTGGCGTCGATGTCGTAATCGGACTGCCTCCGCCTCGAGCGCGCTCTCCTCGTCGAGCTCGTCTTCGTCCTCCTCGTCGCGGCGGGAGCGTCCGAGGCTGCGCCTCAGTTTGGCGCTCGTATGCATGGCGAAATGCATGGCGGCGCCGAGCGAGGCATTGGCCCATTCGCCGGTGAGGCGCCCTTGCGCCGGGGCCCATAGCGCGATGAGCGCCGACACGCTCGTGCCGCAGGCGAACAGCAAGAGCATGGTGCCGATGACGAGGAAGGCGAGGCCGGCCACGAAGGACACCGCGGCCTCCGGCAGCAGCGGCCCGATGACATGGGCGCCGGCCATGACGAAATCGCCGAGGATGCCGCCAAGCCCGTTGGGCAGCGGCCAGCTCCTCGGCTGCGGCAGCGCCGACGAGCGCGGCGGCGAGCAGGAGCACGGCGGCGGGCCAGGCGAACAGGCGGGCGCGGGCGCGGGTCAGGCCTCGTGCGGAAGACGAGATGCCAGCCCCAGGCGGCCAGCGGCAGGAACAGGAAGATGGCGGCGAGCCCCAAGGACTGGATGGCGAGGTCGGCGACAACCGCGCCCCAGGCGCCAAGCAGATTGCGGGGCGTGGCCCGGGTGGCGTTGTTGAGGCTCGGGTCGTGCACCGACCAGCTGGCGAGGCTCGCCCAGGCCGCGCAAGCCGCCGCCACGATGGCGAGGCCATAGGTGCCGAGCACGAGCCGGCGCAAGCCGGACTCGACCGACCCCGGCAGCAGCTTTCGCCGCCCCTTCTCTCTCCGCCTGATAGCCATCCCCTAACCCAGACTGGCGACGATCCGCCCCAAGGCCTCGCGCGTGGTGCGAGCGTCATGCACGAGGGCCACTCTCACATGGTCCTCGCCCGGATTTCTGCCGTCCGCGCCGGCGCGCGCGAGATATGTGCCCGGCAGCACTTTGACACCACAAACTTTCCAAAGGGTTTTCGCCGCCGCCTCGCCGCCCCCGGAAGCGCTGAGATCGAGCCACAGAAAGAAGGCGCCCGGCCGGGCGCCGGTAGCCGAACCGGCCTTGGAGCAGGTCGTCGGCGATGGCGAAATTCTGGCGGTAAAGCGCCCTTCCCTCCTCCACATGCGCCTCGTCCGACCAGGCGGCGATCGAGGCATGCTGGAGGGGCAAGCGGCATTTGCGGGCAGGCGACGTTGCGGAAGCGGCCGAAAGCCCCGATAAAGGCCGAATCGCCCGCGACGAAGCCCGACCTCAGACCCGGCAGGCCGGAGCGCTTCGACAGGGACTGGAAGGCGACGACATTGGCAAAGCCTCCCCCTTGCGCAAAGGCCGTCTCCAGCGCGCCCGGCGGGGGCGCCGCGTCATAGATCTCCGAATAGCACTCATCGGCGAAGAGCAGGAAATCGTAGGCCCGGGCGAGCCCGATCGCCCGCGCCAGCAGCGCCTGATCGG
The DNA here is from genome assembly GCA_963792045.1 of uncultured Alphaproteobacteria bacterium. Lineage (GTDB taxonomy): Bacteria > Pseudomonadota > Alphaproteobacteria > Rhizobiales > Methyloligellaceae > Methyloceanibacter. The sequence goes on along the minus strand of CAWBUT010000010.1, from coordinate 226,621 downwards.
CCACCGCCCCTTGCGGGTTCGAGGGCGAGCAGAGATAGAGCGCGATGGTGCGGCGAAGCAGGGCCTCATCGAGGCCCGCGAGGTCGGGCAGAAAGCCGCGAGCCGCCGGGCTTGGCAGGAAGATGGGCTCCGCCCCCGCCGCCGCGGCTGCCGCCGCATAGGCTTGGTAGAAGGGGTTCGGGATCAGCACCGCCGGCCGCGCCACCCCCTCTTTGCGCGCCCGCGCCGGGAAAATCGCCGAGAACAGGCCTTCGCGCGAGCCGTTGAGCGGCAGCACATGGGCCTCGGGGTCGATCTTGCCGGCAAGCGTCGGGTAGCGGCGCCCGATCCAATCGGCAAAGGCCTGGCGCAGCGGAAGGATGCCCCGGATCGGCGGGTAGCGCCCGAATTCGCGGACATGCTCGTGCAGGATCGGGCCGAGGAAGGCGGGGATGAAGGCATGCGGCTCGCCGAGGGAAAGATCGAGCGGCGGCGCTCCCGGCTCGATGCCCGCCAAGAGCGCGGCAAGGCGCGCGAAGGGCGAGGCGACGAGATCGTCGAGGGGGGTGAGGGCGGCATCCTGGGCCATGCGCCGGTGTTACGGGATGCCATCCCGCGCGGCAATGGCCTCGGGCTCCGCTGACGCGCGCGCACATAAATAAGCCCCGGCCGATGGGCCGGGGCTTCGAGGTGAGAGCCAAGTCAAGGGAGGAGGAGACCAGAGCTCTCGATGTGTTGTTGTCCCTCTTTGGTTTCCGCGCGGGATCAAGAGTGCTACTGCACCACCTCCCCATGCAGGTTGATGTCGAGACCTTCGACCTCGACGGCCTGGCTGACCCTCAAGCCCATGATGATGTCGATCACCTTGAGGATGATGTAGGTCACGACGGCGCAATACACGAAGGTGCCGGCGACGTCGTAGAACTGGATCAGCATTTGATGGGCATTGCCGTCGATCAGCCAGCCTTTGCCGGCCGAATTGATGGCACTCGAAGCGAACATGCCGGTGATCATGGCGCCGAGCGCGCCACCCACGGCATGCACGCCGAACGCATCGAGCGCATCGTCATAGCCGAGCATTTTCTTCACGTGCACCGCCGCGAAGTAGCAGACGGCGCCCGCGGCAATACCGATGATCAGAGAGCCCATCGGATTGACGAAGCCCGACGCAGGCGTGATGGCGACGAGACCCGCCACTGCGCCCGAGACGATGCCGAGAATGCTGGGCTTCTTGGCGATGAGCCATTCGCAGACCATCCACGAGAGCGCGGCGGCGGCCGTGGCGATTTGGGTGGCCGCCATGGCCATGCCGGCATTGACGTTGGCCGTCACGGCCGAGCCCGCGTTGAACCCGAACCAGCCGACCCACAGCAACGAGGCGCCGATCACGCTATAGACGAGGTTGTACGGGGCCATGTTCTCCTTGCCGAGCCCGTAGCGCGGGCCGAGCACGAGAGCGACCACGAGGCCCGCGGTTCCGGCGTTCAAATGCACGACGGTTCCACCTGCATAGTCGAGCGCGCCGAGCTGACCGAGCCAGCCGCCGCCCCACACCCAATGCGCGATCGGGCTATAGACGAGCACGAGCCAGGCGCCCATGAAGACCATGAAGGATGAGAACTTCATCCGGTCCGCCAGCGACCCGGCGATCAGCGCCGGGGTGATGATGGCGAAGGTCATCTGGAAGCACATGTACACCGACTCGGGGATCGACCCCGCGAGCGGGTTCACCGCGTCGATGGTCATCGGCTTCAGCATGAAATATTTGAAGCCGCCGAACCATTTGTTGAGCGACTCGCTGTCATTGGTCGTGAACGCGATCGAGTAGCCGATGACCATCCACAACACGGTGATGATGCAGGTCGCTCCGAAGGCTTGTCCGATGGTGGCGAGCACGTTCTTCTTGCGCACCATGCCGCCATAGAAGAGGGCAAGGCCCGGGATCGTCATCATCAGCACGAGCGCGGTGGATGTCAGCATCCAGGCCGTGTCGCCCGTATTGATCGGCGAGGGCGGTGGCGGCCGGAGCCGCGGCGGCGGCGGCATCTTGAGCCAGCGCCGGGTCGATATGGGCGAGACACAGCACGAGCGAGCGCTGCGACCGCGCCAAAAAGGAATTCTCATAAGGGTCACCATTTTACCTCCCCCTCTCTCAGAGCGCGGATTCGTCGGTTTCGCCGGTGCGGATGCGCACCGTCTGTTCGACCGGAACGACGAAGATCTTGCCGTCGCCGATCTGCCCGGTTTTCGCCGCCGCCACGATGGCGTCGACCGCCTTGTCGACCTGCTTGGTCGGCACGACGACTTCAATCTTGATCTTGGGCAGGAAATTCACGGCGTATTCGGCGCCCCGATAGATTTCCGTATGCCCTTTTTGCCTCCCGTAACCTTTGACTTCGGTCACGGTCATGCCTTGCAGGCCGAGCTCGGTGAGGGCTTGACGCACCTCATCGAGCTTGAATGGCTTGATGATCGCCATCACCAGCTTCATCTCGCTAACCCCTCCATGTTTGCGGCTTCTTCCCTCTGGGCCACGTCGTTCGTGAGCCGCGTGAACCCGAATGCAGAGTCAAGCCTCGTGCCAACTCCCTCACGGGGCCGCAACAGACTGGCTTTAATAGATTTTTTACGGGCACCCCCCGTGGCGCCCCGGGCTATGGGGGGCAGTCCCTGCGCATGAATCAGGCAAAGTTTTGCTTTTGCCTATGTTTTAGGCACGCTTTGTGGGCGCGCGCTCGCGCACCAGCCCTTCCTGCGCCGTGGAGGCGACGAGCACGCCCTCGCGGGTGTAGAGGGTGCCGCGGCAGAAGGCCCGGCCGCTCCCCGGAGCTAGGACTGTCCTGGGCGTAGAGCAGCCAATCGTCGGCGCGGAACGGCCGGTGAAACCAGATGGCATGGTCGAGGCTCGCCAGCATCAGCGTGGGGTCGAAGGCGAAGCGGCCATGGGCGATCAGCGCGGTGTCGAGCAGGGTGAAGTCCGAGGCATAAGCGAGGACGCATTGGTTGAGCGCAAGATCCTCGCCCAGCGTGCCGTTCGCCCTGATCCACACGAGCTGCGAGGGTGCCCGCTTTTCCGGCGAGAGATAGCGGGAGAGGTCGACCGGCCTGATCTCGATCGGCCGCTCATGTGCCCAATAGGCCTTCATTTGCGGCGGCAGCCGGTCCATGAGGCGCTCCTTGAGCTCGGCCTCGCTCGGCAGCTCGTCGGGCTGCGGCACCTCGGGCATGGGCAGCTGGTGCTCGAGCCCGGCCTCCTGCCGGTGGAAGGACACGGCCATGGAGAAGATGGCCTGCCCGTGCTGAACCGCCACCACGCGGCGAGTGGAGAAGCTCTTGCCGTCGCGAATGCGGTCGACCTCATAGATGATGGGGACGGCCGGATCGCCCTCGCGCAGGAAATAGCCATGCAGCGAATGGGCCGGGCGGTCCTCCACGGTGCGGCAGGCCGCCACCAGCGCCTGGCCGATCACCTGGCCGCCGAACACGCGCTGCCAGCCCACTTGCGGGCTCAAGCCCCGGAACAGATTGTGCTCCAGGGTCTCGATATTGAGGATGGCGAGTAGCTGGTCGAGTGCGCGGCTCATGCTTGGCGGCCCTTGGCGGATGCTATGCTTGCGCGCCCTTTAGCAGTTTCCCCGCGCCAGCGGAACGAGGGAGCTTGGACATGGACCATCGCTACGAGATCGTCATTGCCGGCGGCGGCTTCGTCGGGCTGACGCTCGCGCTCGCGCTGGCCAAGCTCGCGCCGCACGGATTCCGCGTGGCGCTGATCGATGCCGAGCCGCCCGGCGCGCACGTGCCGGGCGACGACGCGCGTGCCTCGGCGCTATCGGCCGCCACGCGCCGCCTGCTGACCGTGCTCGGCATCTGGCCGCGTCTGGCCGCCGAGGCTCAGGCCATCGAGAGCATCGAAATCACCGACAGCCCACTCGATGCGAGCCTCCGCCCCCATCTGCTCGGCTTCGGTGAGGACGACGAGACGGGCGATGCGCAAGCCGCAATGGTCGAGAACCGCCATTTGATGGGCGCCTTGCGCGAGGCGGTGTCCGACGAGCCCGCCATTGACATCTTCGCGCCGGACAGCGCGCGCGATTTTCACGTCACCCCCTTTGGCGTGCGCGTGACGCTGGCGAGCGGCGAAGAGCTCGGCGCCCACCTCCTCGTCGCCGCCGACGGCAAGCGCTCGCTTCTGCGCGACAAGGCCGGCATCAAATGCGTGGGCTGGTCCTATCCGCAAATGGGCATCGTCACCACATTGGCCCACACCAAGCCCCATCACGGCCGCGCGGTGCAGCACTTCCTGCCTGCCGGCCCCTTCGCCATCCTGCCGCTCAAGGGCAACCGCTCCTCAATCGTGTGGACCGAGGACAAGGCGGAAGCGGCCGCCATCATGGGCGCCGGCGACACGGCCTTTCTCGCCGAGCTGTCCCGCCGCTTCGGAGCAAAGCTCGGCGAGATCGGCCTCGCCGGACCGCGCCAGTCCTTTCCGCTCGACTTGCAGATCGCGCGCGCCTTCACCGCCGATCGCTTCGTGCTCATCGGCGATGCGGCCCATGCGGTCCATCCGCTGGCAGGGCAGGGGCTCAATATCGGCATGCGCGACGTGGCAGCACTCGCCGAGATTCTGGTGGAGGGCGCCCGCCTCGGACTTGAGCCCGGCACGCCCGCGCTGCTCGAGCGCTATGCGCGCTGGCGGCGATTCGACAGCGCCTTCTCCGCCGCCGTGATGGACGGGCTGAACCGCCTCTTCTCCAGCGACAACGCGCCCTTGCGCACCTTGCGCGATCTCGGCCTGGGTCTGGTCGACCGCATGCCCGAATTGAAGCGCTTCTTCGTGCGCGAGGCGGCGGGCGCCACCGGCAACGTGCCGCGCCTGCTCAAAGGCGAGCCCGTCTGACGCCTGACCCTAGTCGAGCTTGCGCGCTTCCTCGGGCAGCATGATCGGGATGCCGTCGCGGATCGGGTAGGCGAGCCCGGCGGCGCGGCTGATCAGCTCCTGGCGCTCGGCATCGTAATCGAGCGAGGTCTTGGTCAGGGGACAGACCAGGATCTCGAGCAGCTTGGGGTCGATGCGCCGGGGCGTATTCGGCTCATTGCGTCATGGGCGGCACTCCGTCGCTCATTGTAGCGAGGTTCCCGAGCCGTCGTCTCGCGCCGCGAGCTCCATCTCGGCCAGCGCCACGAGCGCCTCGGCGCGGCTCTTGAGATCCGGCGCTTCGAGCAGGGCCTGCTTCTCCTCCGGCCCGTAGGGGGACAGGATCGACAGCGTGTTCACCAGCCGCTCATTGCCCGCATTGTTGATGCGGTCCCAATCGGCGGAAAGATTGTTGGCTTCGAGATAGCCTTTCAGCGTGGCGAGCAGGCGCGGCCGGTCGACCGCCTCCTCGCCGTGACCGCAGACGAAATCGGCGGCGTAGGGGGTGAAGTCCAACTCACCGAGCCGGAACGGTTGATCGGTCGCGGCGTCGCCTTCGAGCAGAAAGCGGCCGATGCCCGTGAGCGAAATCACGTAGCGGCCGTCGTCATTCTCGCTGAAGGCCGTGAGCCGGCCCGCGCAACCGACGCGGCGCAAGGGGAAGGTCTTGCCCCTCGGCGATTCCGTCGCCGCCCGCTTCGGGCGCCGGCTGCACGATGCCGATGAGCCGGTCGTGGCCGAGCGCGTAGTCGACAAGCGCGATATAGCGCGGCTCGAACACGTTGAGCGTGAGCGAGGCGCGCGGCAGAAGGATGGCGCCGCGCAAGGGGAAGAGGGGGAGCAGCCGGGGCAGCTCCTCAGGACCGCGATAGGGACCGGTTGCGCCGCGCGCCAAGTCGCCCACCCTCACGCGAAGAGCAGCGAGGAGAGCTTCTGCCGCCCCGCCAGCGTGGCGGGATCGTTCGCTCCCCAGGCTTCGAACAATTGCACGAGCTGCTTGCGCGCCGCCTCGTCGTTCCAGCCGCGCTCCTTGCGCACGATGGCGAGCAGCTCGTCGAGCGCGCGCGTCCGCTCGCCCTTGGCGGCCAGCGCGAGCGCGAGATCGAAGCGGGCCTGATGGTCGGCAGGATCGGCGGCCACCTTGGCGCTGAGCGCCTCGACATCGCCGGCATTGGCCGTCTTGCGCGCAAGCTCGAGCGCGGCGCGCGCACTCGTCACCGGCGCGCTCTCCGCCTTGGCGGGCGGCACGAGCGCCAAGGTCTGCTCGGCGCGGGCAAGATCGCCGGTCTTGATGTAGCATTTGGCGAGCCCCGCCGCGGCTTGCGCGTTCTCGGCGTCCTTTTGCAGGACCTCGCCGAAGATTTGCGCCGCTGTGTTGAGGTCGCCGGAACCGAGCGCCGCCTCTGCGGTCTCGAGATCGGCGGCGGTGTCGGCCCCCGCATCCCCGATCAGCCGCGCGATGAACGCCTTGACGCGTGCCTCGGGCAGCGCGCCCATGAAGCCGTCGATCGGTTGGCCGTCGCTGAAGGCAAACACCGCGGGGATCGACTGCACCCCCATCTGCGTCGGGATCTGCGGATGCTCGTCGATATTGAGCTTGACGAGCTTGACCGCACCCTTCGCCGCGCGCACCGCCTTTTCCAGCACGGGGGTGAGCTGCCGGCACGGGCCGCACCATGGCGCCCAGAAATCGACCAGCACCGGTACCTCGCGCGAGGCGTCGATCACGTCGTGCACGAAGTCCTTGGTGGTGGTGGCCTTGATGAGGTCGGGGCCGCCCGCGCCGGCCTCGTTGAGGAGGGAAGATTCGATGCTCATGACGCAAAATCCTGTGGCAAATCACGCCCGGTCCGTCGCTGGCTGAAAGATGGGCCGCCCGGCCCCTTTTGGCAACGGGCTCCCAATGCCGCCGAAAGTCACGGCGGGCCAAGGGGCAAGATGACAGGATGATGACCGCATGCCGCGATGAAGCGGAGCAGGTCCGGGGTCGCGAGCCTGGTCGTCGCGCTGTTGACCAGCGGGTGGCAATTGACCTCGGCAAAATCCATCAGCGCCGCGTCGACCACGACCCTGACCGCCGCAGCCGAAGCGTTCAGCAAGGCGAAGGGCGTCACCGAGCCCGCCGGCACGCCGAGCACGGCTTCGAGCAGCGCCGCTTTGCCGAAGCTGAGGCGGCCAAGCCCGAGGCGGGCGGCGAGCGCCTTCAGATCGACGGGGCTGTCCTCCTTGGCGACGACCAGCACCATGTGGCCGTCCTTGTCGACGAGGAACAAATTCTTGGTATGCGCGCCGGGCAAGCTGCCGCGCAAATCCTGCGACTGCTCGACCGTGAACATGGGCGCATGCTCCACCGTCGTGGACGCAATGCCGAGCTCGTCGAGGCGTCGGAACAGGGTCGTACGGTCGATGGCCATGGGGAACAGGGGAGGGCGCGGTTCCGCGCCGCTTGGAAGCCGAAATTTGGACCTTCTGAGCTTGGGGCCGCCGCCCCTTCTGTGGCAAGCTGGACATTCCGGCACCGATCAACTAGATCGTTCAAACCCAACCGGCCGGTTCGGAGCGCGGGCGTAGCTCAGGGGTAGAGCACAACCTTGCCAAGGTTGGGGTCGTGGGTTCGAATCCCATCGCCCGCTCCAATCTCTTCCCACAAGCATCGGTGACTATGCGGCCGCCCTGGCGCCCCGCTTCCTCGCACCTGCGGACGGGGGCCCCGAGCCCCGTTTAGGCCCGGTCTGGCCCCTCTTTACCAATTGGTAACGCTAAGCTTGCGGCCCATCCCTCCTCTGGCCTCCAACTTGCTCCTTCGGACCATCAACTTCGGCAGGTCGCGCGCGGGGCGCCCCCCAATGAGGCGCCGATGCCCAACCGGGGCGCCGCTTTGCGTCGGCCGAATGGAAGCGGGACAGACCGTCTCGGAAAGGACCAAGGCGGATGCTGCAATTCGACGAGAGATCCCGGGCCCGGCTCGAACGGGTGGCGACCCCAATTGTGCCTTCGGGGGGCATTTCCATCGACGATATGCTGGACCTCCTGCGCCGCCGCGCCAAGCTGATCGCCGGGGTGACCGCGCTCGTGCTCGCGGCCGCCCTTGGCTTCGCCCTCCTCGTCACGCCGGGCTACAAATCGACGGCGCAAATCCTCATCGACCCCCGCGATCTGCAGGTGGTCAAGAACGAGATCAAGCCGAGCACCTCGAGTACCGATGTCGGCATCGCCGTGGTCGAGACCGAAGCCCGCGTCGTCAGCTCCGAGACGGTGCTCAAGCGCGCCGTCACCACCCTCGGGCTCGATCACGATGATGAGTTTGTCGGTGGCCTGCCCGGCTTGCGCGACCTGTTCAACATGCTCCTCGACGGGATTGGCGTCCGCTCCGCCGCGCCCGATGCCGCCGACACGCCGCTCTTACGCGCGCTGCGCACATTGCAGAAGCGGCTCTACGTCCAGCGCCCCGAGCGCACCTATGTCGTGGACGTGAGCATCGACACGAAGGACCCGTTGAAATCCGCCCGCATCGCCGAAGGCGTCGCGCAAGCCTATCTCGACGAGCAGGCCGGCGCCCGCGTGGATGCCGCGCGCAACGCGACTGCATCGCTGTCCGGCCGCCTCGACGAGCTGCGCGACCGCGTCGCCCAAGCCGAGGACAAGGTCGAGGCCTATAAGGCCGCGCACAATATCGTGGGCAGCGGCGGCGGGCTCGTCAACGAGCAGCAGCTCTCGGAAATCAATACTCAGCTCGTCTCCGCCCGCGCCGCCGTCGCGGCGCAGAAGGCGCGCTACGATCAGATCGTCGGCGCCCGCGGCGATCTCGACGCCATGCCTGAGGCGGTCGAGATCCGACACGTTGCGCGCGCTGCGCGACCGCCACGCGATCGCGGCGGGCAAGCTCGCCGAGCTGCAAGCGCAACTCCTGCCGGGTCATCCCTCCGTCGTCACCGCTCAGCAGGAGCAGGCGAAAATTCAGAAGCTGATCAATGATGAGATCGGCCGCCTCGCCGCCGCGGCCAAGCTCGATTATGAGCGCGCCGTCGCCACCGCAGCCTCGCTCGAGCAGAGCCTGCAAGGGCTGAAGAGCCAGGCGCTCGACACCAACGAGGCGCTGGTCAAGGAACGCGAGCTGGAGCGCGAGGCGCATGCGAGTCGCGCCGTCTATGAAGCGGCGCTCATCCGCGCGCGGGAGACGCGCGAGCTCGAGCAGATCAATGCCACCAATGCGCGCATCATCACCCATGCCACCCCGCCTAACGCCAAGAGCTGGCCGCCGCGCCTCATGCTGCTGCTTCCGCTCGCCCTCGTGCTCGGACTTTCGCTTGGCCTCGGCCTCGCGCTCTTCAAGGAGCGCAACTTTGTCCGCCGCGATGGCCGCGCTGCGCGCTTGCCCGAGAAAATCGGCTGGTACGCGTGACCGACTGGCGGCGAGGCAAATTGAGCCGGCGCCGTATGCTGGCAGGGGCTGCTGCGACGGCGGCGGTCTTGGCCGGCCCGTGGCGTACATCCTTGGCGGCGAGGGCGTCCTGCCTGAACGCGGGCAGGGGCGCGAACAGTCGGCTTGAGATTGTGGGGAACACACTCACCGCCGGCGGTGTAGAGCAACGGCTGGTGGGCGTTGCCGTCGGCGACCCGATTTACATTCGCGCCAAGCGTGGGCTCGGCGACTATGGATTGATCGCCGACACATGGAACGCCAATACCGTCCGCATCAGCCTACATCCGGGTCATTGGCGCGCCGACCGCGACGAGGCCTTGCGCCGGCTGGATGAGGAGGTGAAGGCGGCGCGCGCCGCCGGCCTCAAGGTCATCATCGTGTGGCAGGCGATCGGCTTCCCCGGCCATTATTTCGAGCATCCCGACCCTCAATGGGGCCTGCCCGCCGACGCCTATGTGTCGGACGAGAGCTTGGCCGCCGATTTTTGGAGCGCGGTCGCGCAACGCTTCGGCCGCGATCCCTTCATCCTCTTCGAGCTGTGGAACGAGCCGGTCGTCGATGGCGAGGTGTGGCAGACGAGCGGCAAGGACTGGCCGCTCCTAAAGCCGCTGTGGTCGCGCCTGCTTGCCGCGGTGCGCGAACATAGCGACGCCATCGTGCTCGTCGCCGGCGGCTGCTGGGCGCATGACCTCAAAGGCGTGACGAGCGATCCAATGCCGGATGCGCGCGTCGCCTATGCCTGGCATTGCTACCCGCCCTGGGACGATGGTGAGCCGCAAGGCTGGTTCGCGAGCCTCGGCGGCGTGCCGAAGACCGCACCGGTGATCGTCACCGAATGGGGCTTCTGCCGCGACTGCCCGCGCTACATCGAGGGCACGCCGGAAAGCTTCGGTAAGCCCTTCGTCGATCAAGTTCTGGAGCCGTTCAAACTCCACTCCACCGCCTGGTGCTGGAGCCCGGGCGCCGCCCCGCCCATGCTGCAAGGCGACGGAACGCCGACCGAATATGGCGCCTTCGTCCAGCGCTATTTGGCGCGCGCCTCGCGTTCCCCTCGGGCCTTGGCGCGCACGGCCTGCGCAGGCGAGGGCAGCCATGTCAATTGAGGAGGCCGCACCGTACGTCTGGACACGGTGCGCATTGCGCCCGGCAGCGTACGCCGCTTCTCGCTCTGCGACATTCCGCGTGTGACTCTCGGCGGGCTGGAAATCGCCGTGCTCGACCGCCGCGCGACGGCCGAGCTCATCGTCGAATCCGCGCATGGACGCGGAAGCGGGGAGGGCGCCCGCCGATCTTCACCTCCGCCAATGGCGAGGTCGTGTCGCGCGTGGCTTCCGATCGCCGCATCGCGCGGCTCTTCGCCGAAGCCGATCTCGTCAGCGCCGACGGGCAGCCGCTCGTGCTCGCCTCGCGTCTTCTCTGCGCCGAGCCGCTGCCCGAGCGCGTGGCGACCACCGATCTCTTTCACGACGCGGCGCGCCTTGCCTCCCGCCGCGGCGCGAGCTTCTACCTGCTCGGCGCCTCGGAGGAGGAGAACCGCCGCGCCTATCACCGCATCGCCAAGCTCTATCCCGATCTCCGCATCGTCGGCCGCTCCCACGGCTATCTCGAAGGCGAGGCGCTCGCCCGCCTTGTCGCCGAGATCGATGCGCTTGCGCCCGACGTGCTGTGGGTCGGGCTCGGCGTGCCGCGCGAGCAGATTTTCTGCGCGAGCTTCGCCGACGCGCTCCCCCATGTCGGCGCCATCAAGACCTCGGGCGGGCTGTTCAACTTTCTCTCCGCGACGCGGAAGCGTGCGCCCGGCTGGATGCAGAGCGCGGGGCTCGAATGGATGTTCCGCATCCTGCAAGAGCCGCGGCGTCTTCTGTGGCGCTATGCTCTCCACCAATCCGCACGCCCTCCTCCTTCTCCTTACGCGGTCGGAGTAAGCCATGGAGCGCGTCTCGGCGAGTGTGGTCAAACACCCCGCGGCCCGAAGTCGCGCCCTCGGGCTGGGGCAGCGTCGATGTTCTCTCGCTGCTGCGCCCGCTTCTGTTCGCGCTCACCTTCTCTGCTCGCCTGGGTGGGCGTCGAGCCCTTCACCGATCTTTCCGATCCGGCCCTGTTGGGCACCACTGAGGCGGGCAACCCGCTCAATCAATTCGCCTATCTCGGCATTGCCGGCCTTCTCTTCGCCATGGCGGCCTCGCTCGAACCCCGCGCATCTTCCGCGTCTATTGGCGTCCGCTGCTCATCCTCTCTCTGGCCTGGATCGCCTGCTCGGTCCTCGCCTCGGGCGACCCCTCCCTCGCCGCGAGGCGCTTCCTCTATGCGGCGCTCGTGATCGCCATGGCGGGAATTGTGCTGATCCTGCCGCGCTACCTTGCGCGAATTCGCCGACCTCCTCGCCGGGCTTACGCTCGTGATCCTGCTGCTATGTTTTGCCGGGATCATGCTCGCGCCGGGCGTCACGATCCACCAGGCCACCGACGTCATCGAGCCCGCGCTCGCCGGCGATTGGCGCGGCCTCTTCGCCCACAAGAACATCGCCGCGGCGATGATGGTGGTGTTCGTGTTCCTCGGCCTCTACGTCGCGCGCATCACGAAGCCGCCTGCTCGGCTGGCTCATCGTCGTTCTCGCCGTCATCTTCCTCGTCTTCACCCACGGCAAGACGTCGTCCATGCTGCTGCCGGCCATCCTCGGGCTTGCTTGGCTGCTCACGCGGCTGAACGAGCAATGTCGCGCGCGCTGCGATCCTGTTGGGCGGCCTCGCGCTCCTCAATCTCGCCACCGTCGGCTCGGCCTATTCGGTCGCCGTTCGCAACGTCGTGGGCCTCGTGCTGCCGGACGTGACCTATACCGGCCGCACCGAGATCTGGACCTTCGCCATCGATCATGTGCGCGAGCGGCCGCTCTTCGGCTATGGGCTCGGTGCCTTCTGGGGGAGTAGCGGCGTGGTCAACAGCGCCGAGACTGAGGCCGAGGAAGGGCCCAATGAGGCGAGCCACGCCCACAACGGCTATCTCGATCTGGCGCTCGCGGCGGGCGTGCCGGGCCTACTGCTCGCGGCCTTGTGGGTTCTGATGGCGCCGCTTTCCGATCTCAAGCGGATCGCGGCGGCCGACGCCGACCTCCCCCTCATGCTCCTCTTCGTCAGGATTTGGCTATTTGGCGTGTATCTGTCGTGCTTTGAAAGCGTTCTGTTCGATCGTGGCAACCCGATCTGGTTCTCGATGCTCATCGCCATGTTCGGCCTGCGCCTGATGACGATGTGCCGCTTTGCGCCCTGAGGTCGGGGCCCAGCCGGCGCGCTGATCCGCCTCCGCGGCCACGCGATAGCCGATGCGCCGCAAGCCCTCGCGCACGGTCACGCAGACGATGCCCCGCGTCTGAGCGAGACGGACCGCGCGCTCGAGCAGCGCCGGCGTGCAGCCAATTCCACTCGGGCTCTCCGTCACGTCATGGGTGTAGAAGATGAGCCAGCCATTCTGATGGACGACGTCGTCGAGCAAATCGGCAACCGCGCCGGAATCGGCAAGCTGCCCATAAAGGGGCTCGACCTTGAGCAGCCCAAGATCGACCGTGCCGATATTGATGCCCTCATAGATGCCGCGGCACGAGACGAAGTGCCGCTGCAGCTGCAATTTGCGCGGGAGGGAAAGGTCGCCGAACGGATAGGCGAAATTCTCGATGGGGATGTTGCCGCAGATCTGCCGCAGCCGCTCCGCGCTCTTGGCGATCTCGGCCGCCATGCCCCGCGCCGAGAGCGTCTGCACATTGACATGGGAGAAGGTATGCCCCCCGATCTCGTGGCCATGGGCGGCGAGCTTGGCCACCTGCTCCGGCAGGATCACCCGCCAATGCTCGTCGCGCTTCCCGCACGTGCCGCTGGCGACATAGAAAGTCCCGCGCAACCCGTGGGCCTCTAGGATCGCGGCTCCGTTCACATAGGCGGAATCGGGCACGTCGTCGAAGGTGAAGCTCACGAGCGGCGCGTCATTGCGCATGGTTACGGTTTTGGTCCGCAACCGCCCCGCCGCCGCCCGCAGCAATCGATGGCGCCAGCTCCTCAGCATGGCGTCCCCGCGCGGGTGAACGCCGCCGAGCGCTTGAGCGCCAAGGCGCCCGCGGCGATGCGCCCTTTGAGCGAGAGGGGCTGGATGTAGGAATAAAGGTCGTAGCGATCCGTCACCCACAGATCCTTGTAGGGCTCCGCGCCGATGCCGAGATCGTAGGCGGTGCGCCCCTCGATAAAGGCCTGCTGCAGCAAATGGCTGAACAGGCTCGTGCCCAAGGAATGCTTCTCGAACCGCTCGTAATTGGTGGCAGTCAGGATGTAGTAGCCGCGCTTGGCCGTGGCGTAGCCGAGATGACCGGCGGCGATCTCCTCGCCCACCATGAGGCAGTCCAGCGTCGAGATGCGGCCGAGCTGGGCAGGCTCCGCCATATCGCGGAAGAAGGCCTCGTAGCCCGGCAGCGCGGTGATGTTCTTGCCGAGCGTGCGCAGATATTGCCGGCCCTTTTGCTCGAGGATGACATCGACCCAGCCCGATGCTTGAGGCTGCGGTGCCCGCTCGAACCGCACCGGGTGGTCGCGCTCGAGCTTGCGCAACTTCCGCGCCGCCTGACTGAGGGCCGCGTGCCGTGCCGGTTCGCTCGCATAGGCCGCCCATGGCGTCTTGAGGCTGATCGCGCTGCCGCGTCCCTGCGGCGCACCGAGGCCAAGGGCGAGAAACGGGTTCGGCCGTCTCCGCCACGCGGTCGGGCATGTTGGTCGGATCGACCATGTCGACCGGCGGCAGCGAGGCCAGGATCTCCTGCCAGATGGCGCGAAAGCCCTGGGGTTCGAGGCGAAGGCCGGGACGCAGGGCGGGGGCGTTGTAGTCGGAGACCCCGCCATCGGGGAAGCGCAGGATACGAATGCCCCGGCGCTTCTCGATGCAGAGCGGGAGATAAAGGAGGGCGCGGCCATCAGCTTCGCGCACCACGACGAGTTGGGCTTCGCTTCCGCGCGCCCTGCCCATGGTCCTAAACCACACTTCGAGAAATTCGCGGGCTTGAAACGCGAACAGGCTCCACCGCTGATCGTCACCCGCGCCGGGCCAGCCGGCCGCATCGAGCGCATCAAGCCCGACGATGTCGATCCGATAGGAACTGTACGGCGCCAGCATCATCCTGCCCCGTTGATCGTTAGCCGCATGCAGCCGCGTGCTGCTCGACCGATTTGCCGCGCGCGCCGCGCGAGCGCGGCCGCGATCTCCGCCCGCGTCCACAGCCCGACCACCCGCTTGGGGTGGCCTTCGACCCAATCCTCGATGGCGAAGGCCGGCGCGGGCAGATGGAACGGCGCTTTGGTCAGGTCGAGACACCGCCATTCGCCCGTGTCGATGTCCCAGTTGCGCTGCACCTCGGTGTGGCTGGTGATGAGCGCGAGCGGGATGGACGAGCTCACGAACTGACCGAGCGCGGCGAAGATGTCATCATAGGAAAGGTGGAACAGGCAGTCGCGGCAGAGCCACAAATCCGCCGGCGGGAAGCTGTCGCGCGTAATGTCGAAGACATGGAACTGGTAGATCGCAGGATCGAAGGCGCGCCGATGCTCGTTGATGAGCGGAGGCACGATGTCGCCGCCACGATAAAGGGTGCCGGCCGGCAAGGTCACGGTGCGCATCCAGTGCATGTCGCCGCACGGCGCGTCGAACAGCGTCTTGATGCCCCGCTCGGTGAGGAGCGCTTCGAGCCCGCGGCGGAACGATTGCGTGTAAGCGAGGCTCGAGCCGTCGCCGCTCCCGGGCGCGCCGCCATGCTTCCACACTTGGCGCTCGTAGATCTCGCTGAAGCGCTGCTGCGGGGTCCGCCTGCGCCACTCGATCCACCGCCGCACATAGCGCGCGGCCTTATAGGCGAGCACGATTGGCGACCACACATGGTGGCGCGCCACGACGGCGTAGGATTTTTCCACCAAGAGTCCGAAATCTGCTGGCATGAGCCCGAGCCCGCCTTTCCTCAGGTGCTTGCGGGCAGCTTATTCGGCTCCCCCCGCGGGGGGCCACCATGCCTACCAAAGAGAGTAAACACGCGAAGCCGGCGATGAATCGCGCCAAAAGTCTCGATTAGAGCGCGTCCACGATGCTGAGGAACTCAGCGGCGGCGCGGGAGGCGGTGAAGCTGAGGCCTCTTTGTCGCAACCTCTCGCGATCGACGGGACTTGTGAGCGCCGCGGCCATGGCAGCGGCGAGCGCCCCGGCATCGCCCACCGGCACGAGCCGGCCGTAGCGGCCGCCTTCCAAGATTTCGCGTGGCCCGTAGGGACAGTCCGTAGAGACCACGGGCGTGCCGCAGGCGAGCGCCTCGACGATGGCGTTGCCGAATCCCTCATAGAGTGAGGAGCAGACGGCGAGTTCCGCCCGCTCCAACAGCGCGAGCGGATCGTCGAGATGCCCCGGCAGCGACACGCGGTCGGCGAGCTTCTCCCGCTCGATCAAATCCATGATTTCCGCCCTGCGCGGTCCTTCCCCCGCCAGCACCAGACGCACATCGTGCTCGGGCACGAGCAGTGCCATCGCCTTCACCAGCGTCAGCTGATCCTTCTCCGGCGAGAGCCGCCCCACGCTGACGATCAGTCCCCGCTCGCGCGGGGCTCCGACCGAAGCTTGCGTCCGCATCGCCATATCGGGCGTGAGCACCGCGTTTCCCGACAGGACCGCGATCTTCTCGGCCAGCACCGCGAAATTGTCGATGAGGTCGCGCTTGGCCCCTTGGGTGAGCGTGATGATGCGGTCGGCGCGCGCATAGACATAAGGCGCCGCGAGATAGCCCCAGCGATTGGCCCGATTGACCGGAAACGCCCGCGCCGGGCTTGGACTGCTCGCTTCACGGAGCACGAGCTTGGGACGCAGCCGCGAAGGCAAGAGGCGCGTGGCGAGCAGCGCGACCACATTCGGCGCGGCCTCCGCGCTCACCAGCACGCGCGGCCGAAGCCGCGCCAGCGCCCGCCTCAGGCTCGGCGCCGCCATGCGCAGCTTTGTCGCGGCAAGCTCGACCAGATCGATTCGGTGCGAGACGAGGGACCGCAAGGGCCCGGCGCCATCGAGCGTAAGCACCGCGATGATGCGGCCTTGATCGGCGAGCGCGTTGGCGAGCACGATCGCATCGCGCGAGGCGCCGCCGCCGTCGAGCGCGCGAACGAAAAAGGCGATTTCGCTCGCCGCCCGCACCGGGGTTTGGGCGCCGCTCGCCGGCTTCTCTACGCCATGCATCTCGGCGTTCCTCTAAAGGGCCGTGGGGTGATCACGGTGCGGGCCGGTTCCGCCGCGCCGTAAACCATGTCCGCCAAATCTTGCCCGCTTGCGGCCGAAGGACGGGTTAATGCAAGGCAGGGAAACGGTGCGTCCGGGTCGGAGAGAGACTGCGCTTGATGATGCTGCGCCAGCATTTTGCTCTTTATCTTGGCTCCCGCGGCGTGGCCGCGGCCCTCAATCTCGTATCGGTCGCGGTGTTCGCGCGCCTCGCCGGACCCGAGATTTACGGCCATTATCTGCTCGTCGCCGCTTATGCGCTGATCGTGTTCGGCTTCTCGGCGCAATGGGCGTGCGCGGCCTTCTTCGCCACCTATTCCGAGCACCAGGCCGAGAGCCACATTGCGAGTTTCGTGCTCCTGATCGGCGGCGTGCTCACGGCGTTCGGCCTCGGTGCCATCGGCGCGGGGCTCTTCGGCAGCGTCGAGGCGCCCTTCCTCGGCGCCCTCTTTGCCATGGCGACCGGGCTCACTTTGTTCGAGGCGGCGATCGACGTCGCCCGCACGCGCATCGAATCGTCCCGCGTTGCCGCCTCGGTATTGCTGCGGGCGGTCTGCACGCTTGCCTTCGGCATCACCGCCATCACCTGGTTCGGCACCGCGACGGCGCTCGCGCTCGCCGTTGCCGCGGCCAATGTCCTTGCCTCGCTGCCCTGTCTGTTGCGCTTCATCCCCTATGTGTGGCGGCACGCCTCGGTGGTCACCGCGGGTCATCTGTTCCGCTATGGCTGGCCGCTGCTCCTCGCCTTCGGCGTGTCGGCACTCGGCCAGAACATCGACCGCCTGCTGGTCGGCCAATGGATCGGCACGCGCGATCTCGGCCCCTATGGCGCCATTTCCGATCTGATCAAGCAGACCTTCTTCGTGGTGGGCGAGTCCATCTCGCTTGCCTTCATCTCGCTCGCCAAGCGCTCCGCTGGCGCGGGCAATCACACCGAGGCCGCCGAGGTGCTGGAGATCGCCTTCACCTCGCTCGTCGCCGTGGCGGCGTTCGGCGCGGCGTTCTTTCTCTGCTTCGGCCCGTTCATCTTCAACCTCGTCTTCGGACCGGAATTCGCCCACCTTGCCGCGAGCTACTTCCCCATCCTCATCGTCGCCAACGTGTTCATCATGCTGCGCGCCTTCTATTTCAGCCAAGTGATCTATTTCTCCGAAATCGAGCCGGCTGGAGCTGTGGGTGTCGATCGCCACTCTCGCCGTGTCGGCAGCGCTCTCGGCATTGCTCATTCCGGCCCTGGGCGTCGTGGGCGCCGCCTGGAGCCTGCTCGGCGGTCAAGCCACCGCCTGCCTGGGCTTTGCCATCGCGGGGCGCCGCTCCTCATCGGCTTCCCGTGCCGGTCAGCCGCGGTTTGGCCATCGTCGCGCTGGTGGGAGGCTTCCTCGCCCTCGCGGCCCTCGTCGATCGGACCGTTTCCTCGCCGCTTGCCGCTCAAACGATCAACATGGCGCTGCTCGCGGCCGCGGCGCTGTTCGCCGTGCGCCGCTTCAAGTTGTTCGGCCTGCATCTCGGTTCCGTCGGCTCATTCGCCTTGCGCTAACGCCCGCGCCAAGAGGCGCGCATAGTCGTCGATCATGCGGGAGAGCGCATAACGCGACTGCATCGCCCGCGCGGCGGCGGGAGACGGACGGCCGCGCGCGAGCGCTGCCTTCAGCGCGGCCTCGAGACCCGCAACGTCGCGCCGATCGACGAAGCTGGCGGCATCCCCCACCGCACTCAGGACCTCGCGTAACACCGGCAGATCGCTGACCACGAGAGGCAGCCCGCTCATGGCTGCCTCCACGGCGGCCAGCCCGAAGCTCTCCCAGGTCGAGGGAAACACGAACAGATCCGCCGCGCCGTAGAGATTGGCGATCTCGCTTGCCTCGACGTCGCCGAGAAAGTGCACGCGCGAGGCGACGCCGAGCGCGGCCGCCATGGCGCGCCACTCCGCGAGCTGCGGACCGCCGCCGGCGATCACCAACCGCGCGCTGGGCAGGGCAGGGAGCGCGCGAATGACCACCGCCTGATTTTTCTGCGCCGTCAGACGCCCGACATTGAGCAGGATCGGACCGTCATCGGGCACACCGAACGCCCGCAGCGTGGCGCTGCGCCCGCGGCTCGGCGCGGGCACCGCAACACCATGCTCGATCAGCACCAGCGCGCGCCGGTAGGGGAGCGCATGGCCTTCAAACTGGCGCAAGGTCTCGCCGGTATTGGCGACGTTGTGGGTATAGAGCCCGAGCCAACCCGCCCAATGGTCGAGCCGACGCTGCAGCGGCGAAAGCTCAGAAGGCAGGGTGGTCTGGTGCACGAGCCGGACACGGCAGCCGGCGACGCGCCCCGCGGTGCCCACCAACATCGCCGCCGTGGGCTGATAGGCGATCAGCGCGTCATAGTCCTTGGCGAGGAGGCGGCGCGCCATGCGCGCGGCAGCCCCAAACCGTGCCGCGACCGGCCGGCCCGCGCGCCGGATAAAGATATTCGGTCGTCACGTCGAAGCCATGGCCCACCAACCCCGCCTCGAGCGAATCCGCAAGCGTCTGAATCCCGCCCGCAGACTTGGCATGGACGATTTGCAGCACCCGCGGTCGCGCGGCTTTCCGCAGCGAGGGCCGCGCGGGGACCGTGCGGGGAGCGGCCTGAATCTCGTCGGTAAGGAAGGCTCTCAAAGCGCGCGTGACCTCGTGGGATCGGCATTGCCGCGAGACGCCGCGGCAAGTATTCGTAAGTGGGATGGGCAAATTGACGGGTGAAGGGAAATGTCGATGCCCCATATGGTTAATAGCGCTTAAGCAATGCGGTTAATTTAACCCTCAGGTAAGCATAACGTTGCGCGGTCAGCCGCGCTCCTGCACTGGAGGAGCTGCGGTATCGAGGAGGCGAAGATGCAGCAAGTCTACCAGGACCCTAAGCAGGGATGGTGCACACATAATGCTCGACGTCTCAGAATTCGCCGGTGCTCTCCGCGCTAGCCGCCGCCGGCCCCTGGTCCTTGGCGAGACCTTCAAATTGTCGATGGTGGGGATCGAGCTCGCGCTGATCGTCAGCTGCGCGCTCGTCTCCGGGATCGCCTATCATCTGTTCGTCTATGGCGTGACGGGACGGGTCGTGACCTATGCGGAGATCGGCCTCTTGGTCGCGCTCTCCTTCCTCCTCGTGCAGAACACGCAAAGCCGCTATGACCCCGGCACCATCGGCACCGGCCGCAAGATTCTGAAATCGGTGACCTTGGACTGGACCGGCGCCTGGGCCGTCCTCCTCATCTGCGCCTTCCTCACCAAGACGACCGCGGTCTATTCGCGCGGCGCCATCGTCCTCTTCTATCTCTCCGGCTGGATTTGCGTCACGCTGGTGCACGTCACCGCCGCCCTCATCCTCCGCCGCGGCTATCGCCAGGGCTGGCTCGCGGCGCGCAAGGTGCAAATCGTCGGCACCGCCGACCGCATCAAGAAGTTCGAGGAGCGTCACGCCGAAGGCGAGCATGGTGTCGAGGTCTCGAGCGTGTTCGTGCTGCCCGACGATGCGAACGGCGAGCAGACGCGCGAGCTTGATCACATCCTCGCCCAGGCGGTACGGCACGCGCGCCATTTCCGCGTGGACGGCGTGCTGTGTCTCGTGCCCTGGGCCGATGAGCGGCTGGTCGAGCGCTGCACCGACGCATTTCTCAGTCTTCCCGCCGCGATCCATCTCGGCGCCGAGGAGGTGCTCGAAGGCTTCCGCGACATGCGCGTGGCGAAGCTCGGCATCACGCTCTGCCTCGAGCTCGCGCGCGCGCCGCTCAGCCCCGCCAAACGCATGGCCAAGCGGATGCTCGACCTCGTCATCGCGGGCTCCGCGTTGCTCGTTCTGTGGCCGCTGCTTCTCGCCGTCGCCGTGGCGATCAAATGGGACAGCCCCGGGCCGGTGCTGTTCTTCCAGCGCCGCTACGGCTTCAACAACGAGGTATTCCGCATCGTCAAGTTCCGCACCATGACGACCACCGAGGATGGCCCGCTCCTGCGCCAAGCCACCCGCAACGATGCGCGCGTCGACTCGCCTAGGGCGTTTCCTGCGGCGCTGGAACATCGACGAGCTGCCGCAACTTTTGAACGTGCTGGTGGGCTCCATGTCGATCGTCGGGCCCGCGGCCGCACGCCATGAGCCATAACCACGAATTCGAGCGGACGATCGCGCTCTATGCGCGCCGTCACAACGTCAAGCCGGGCATCACCGGCTGGGCGCAGGTCAATGGCTTTCGCGGGATCACCGACACCGAGGACAAGATCAGAAACCGCGTCGCCCATGATCTCTTCTATATCGACAATTGGTCGCTCGGCTTCGACTTCTACATCATGGTGCTGACGGTGCTGTCGTCGCGCAGCTATACCAACGCCTTTTGACCGGCGTCACGCTCGTGCTTGCGGCCTTGCTTCGCGTCGAGCGTCTTGAGCGCGTCGAGACCGGCGCGGCTCTGCCGCGTAACGACGCTGCCGCGTGCGCCGCGCCAGCACCCCGCTCATGTCCTTGGCGAGGAAATAAGCGCCCCCCGGCGTTAGCGGAAAGGTGCGGAAGCTCGAATAAGCATGCGTGCCGTGCGGCCAGCGCTCCTGCCAGCTCTCGCTGCCGCCGAGGAATTCGTAAGCCTCCAGCCCGAGATCGGAGGCATGCTTGAGCGTCTCATGGGCGAGGATGAGGCCGGGCGAGCATCGCGACAGGCGCTCGCGATAGCCGATCTTCAGCTCCCATAGCCGCTTGGCGTGCTCGACGGCCATGATCGCCGCGGCCGTCTCGCCGCCGATGGTGAGGAAGAAGAAGCGGAACGTACCACGCTCCGCCGCCATTTCGGCATAGCGGGTGCAGAACGTCCGCATCGCCCTGTCGGCAAGGATCGCGGTGTTGGCGCGTCCCTTCCAGCCCGAGCCCTCCACCTCGAACAGACGGTCGAGATGGGTTTTGACCGTCGCCCGTGTCGCCGCCACCGCCTCGAACGCGCAGCCGCCCTCTTTATCGGCTTGCTTGCGTTTGCGCTTGAGCTCGCGGAGCCGGCCCGGCGATAGCCTCGCCCTCTAGCGCCTCGGCGCTCTTTTCGAGCCTCGCCCAGGTGCTGAAGGAATGGCCGGACTGGATAAGGCGCAAGGCGCGCTTGCTGTGCGTGCCGTTAAGCGCCCGCATCTCGGCGGCGGGCAGACGGCGGAACTCGACCGGCAGCCCCTGCCGCATGGCCGCGCTTGTGACGGCCTCGAGCGCGCCCGCCTCGTCATAGAGAAAGCCGGCGGGCTCGCGGGCCTGGTATCCGAGCAGACGCAAGCGGGGAAAATTGGCCTCGCGCTCGAGCACCAAGGGCGCGATGGCATGTACGCACCTGTCCCCGCCCCTGGCCACGAAGATCGCGAGCTCCGGCGCGGGCGAGAAAGGCGTCGCACCGCTGCAGCAAACCATTCATGACGCAACAGCGGCGGAGGGGAAATTGCCGGCGAGCCGGTTCCACTCGCCTTCGAGCGCGAAGAAGCCCTCGGCCGAGCCGATGCGCTCGACCCTATAGCCGGCCGCCCCGGCTTGGCGGTCAGGATTTCGCTCATGCCAATGTCCCATCAAGCATCGGGCCATTTAGGCGCGCACGCCTCCCGCCCCGGAACGGGAATCGGCCGGTATGGTTATGGAGGCCTGTTCCGGCGCCTGCCGCGAGCGGGAGCCCGAAACGAAAACCGCGCGGCCATTGCTGACCGCGCGGGGAAGTGTCGAAGGCTGGGCTTAAGCCGTCAGCGCAGCGTCCACCAGGGCTGCTGATAATAGCGATAATAGTTGTTGCGCCTCACGCTGCGCTCGCGGCTGCGCCGCACTTTCGGCTTGGTCACCGAGGGCTCGTCGCTCGCACTGGCGCTGACAGTGCCCTTGGCGGCGCTGTAATTGGACAGCACCACGTAATCGCCGCCCTTCGGCAGGCCCTGCGTGTTGATCGCGGTGTCGGCGATGATGAGCGAGGATCCGGGCGTCAAGCGCTCGGAGATCTTCTGGCGCAAATCATCGGGGATCTCGAGGCGGTCGAGCGGGTCGTTGCCGGTATCGACCAGGGTCACCGTCATCCACCGCGCCTTGGTATCGCCGGGGGCGAAATTCAGCGCGGTGTAGAGGTGGGTCCCGAGCGGCTCGTCGGGATTCTTGTAGGTGACCGGCGCATCGAACACGCGTCCCAGCTCCTGCCGCACGAACAGATGCCCGACCGGGGGCTCGCCCTGGCCCGACACCTCGTAGACCTTCTTCACGAGATCGTCGGTGAAGGCGCCGGTCTCACGCATGTCATTGGCCTTTTGGAAGGCCTTGATGGCGGTGATGGTGGGCCGGCCGAGGGTGCCGTCGAAATTCTGTTTTTCGAGATAGCCCATCGAGGCGAGGATATTCTGCACGCCCACGATGCGGTCGCGCTGCGTCCGCTTCGTGATCAGGATGCGCAGCGGCGCGTTGGAGCGCGGCTCGGCGGCCATGACGGCCGCGGCCTTGGCGCCGTCGGTGATCTTGGCCATGGACACCGAGGGGCTCGCGGCCTTGGCCGCGGCGGAATCGGCGCCGGCGTCGATCTTGGCGGCGGGCATGCTCGGCTCAGGCGCCGGTGTCGCGGCGGGTGCTGTCGCCACCACAGGCGCGGGCGCGGCTGCGGGCGCGACTGCCGGCGCGGCGGCGACCGGCGCGGCGGCAAGGGGTGCGGCCGGGGCTTGGGCGGCGGGCGGCGGCGCGGCCGGGCTGGTCCCGGTGGCGATGGCGTGATCGCGGCGCGAGGTCGCCGTCGGATCGGCCACCGCATGGATGCGGTTGGGATCGGGCTCGGTCACGTCGATGGCATGGGTGATGTCGCCGGCATCGGCAGGCTCCGACATGGCGTGTTTCTCGGGCCGAGGCTTGGCCTTCGGCGCGGACATGCCGTCGGTCATTTCGCCGATGCCTTCGGCCTTGGCGAGGATGACGGGGCTCATATTGGGCATGCCGAGCGGCCGCATCAGCTCGGTGGCGCGCTCCCGCGGCTTGTCCTTTTCCGTGATCGACGGCGGCGGGGGCGGCGGAATCGGCTGGAACAGGGCAGGGTGCTCGATCAGCCTCGGCGTCGGCCGGTCCTTGGCGATCACCACGCCATCGCCGACCGAGGTGATCTGGAACAGCTTGGGCGCAAAGGAATAAAGCAGCCTGATGCAGCCATGGGAGGCCGGGATAACCGGGGACGACGCCCGCATGGATCGCGGTGCCCGACCAGGTGATCCGGTTCATCCACGGCATCGGCGCGCCGCTATAGATGTTCGAATGGTGCCAGCGCTGCTTCTCGAGGATCGAGAACACGCCGAGAAACGTGGGATGCGCCGCCATTCCGGTCGAGACCTGCGAGCTCGTGACGAGCGTGGTGCCGCGATAGATGTCGATCTTCTGCTGGCCGGTCGAAATGACGAGCGTCATGGGCTCGTGCTTGTCGATGTCCGCGATCGGCTCATCGACGGGGGCCGCCTTTTTCGATTTTGCGTCTGCCGGCAGGGCGGCGACGGCAAGGGCGAGGCTCGCTGCGCCAAGCCATAGGGTGGAAATCCGGAAGACTTTGTGGGCGAATGTCCTCGCCTCATCCCTCGTGACGTGATGCGCTTTCAACTCACTCGTCCCCGTATGGTTTTTGCTCCTCACGCATGGGAGCGGCCCCGCAAAAACACCCCCACCTACGGCGAATCACCATAGGTGAGGAGACTCAATTTTGCCAGTAGAAGGCTTCTGATTACCTAACATTGCGCGGGCGCGCGGCGCGCTCGACGATGCTCCGTCGGCCCCGCAAAAAAAACTTCGCAACTCCGGGATGTTGGAGGAACGAGCGGCCTAAGTTCCACCCGCGAGCTTGCTCGCGAAATAGGCCACGGTTTGCGAATAAACTTGGCTCTTGTTCCATTCCAGCAACACTTGGAAGTTGGCCGAGCCTTCGCCCCAGGGCTGTCCCTTCCGCCAGCCATAGCCGCGCAGATAATTGGCGGTCGAGGCGAGCACATCGGGCGCGCTGCGGATCAGGTCCCGCTTGCCGTTGCCGTCATAATCAACCGCAAATTTGAGGTAGGAGGAGGGCAGAAATTGGGTCTGACCGAGTTCGCCCGCCCAGGCGCCATGCATTTCGGCGGGTGTCAGGTCGCCGCGGTCGATGATCTTGAGCGCCGCGATCAGCTCCTCGGTGAATTTCTCCGAGCGCCGGCAATCATGGGCGAGCGTGGCGAGCGAGCGGATGGTGGCGAGATTGCCGGTGAAGGAGCCGAACCCCGATTCCAGCCCCCAGATCGCCACGAGGATCGGTCCCGGCACGCCATATTGCTGCTCGATGCGGGCGAGCACGCCCGCTATAACGCTTCGATCATGCTGCGGCCCTTCTTGCACGCTATACGGGGTCACCCGATTGGCGGAGAACCGCTCGAAACTTTGCCCGAAAGTGGCGTGCTGATTGCGGTCGAGCGACAGCACCTGCGGATTGGGCGACAGCCCCGTCAACGCCGCGCTCAAGGTCCGCTGCGAGACGCCCTGGGCGGCCGCCTCCTGGGAGAAGCCCTGCAACCAGGCATTGAAATTGCCCCCGCAGGGCACCGCGAGCGCAGGGGCCGTCGGCAGCAAGCATGGCGAGGAGGAAGAGCAGACCCTTGGAGCCCTTGGCGAGCCTTGCCATCTGCCATCCCTCCTTACGCGCCGACTTGGGACTGCGGTGGGGCCCGCCAACGAGAGCCTTGGCGAACACATATAGGCCCTGGCCGCCGGCTCTGCCCATAGGCCGACCGTCGCTTTGCCGCCGCGCGGGGTGGCCAAGCGGACCTCAATCTCTAAGCTAGGGGCTTGCGTCGCGCTTAAGGCCTCAATACACGAGATGGCGCACGGTTCGCGCTGCTCAAGGAGGCTCTGATGTTGGCATTGACGCATCCCCGGTGGGGCGCGCTGCCCCGCGTTGCCGGTCTCATCGTCGCGACGGCGCTGCTCGCCGGCTGTGGCATCAACACCATTCCGACGCTGCAGGAGCGCGCCAAGGCCGCCTGGAGCGAGGTGCTGAACCAATATCAGCGCCGCGCCGATCTGATCCCCAATCTCGTCGAGACGGTGAAGGGCTATGCCGCGCAGGAGAGCAAGGTCCTGACCGACGTGGTCGAGGCGCGCGCCAAGGCGACGCAGATGCAGATCCCCTCCGACATCCTCACCAACCCCGAGGCCTTCCAGAAATTCCAGGAGGCGCAGGGCCAGCTCTCCGGCGCGCTCGGACGGCTGCTCGCCATCACCGAGAATTATCCCGACCTCAAATCGAACCAGAATTTCCTGGCGCTGCAATCGCAGCTCGAAGGCACCGAGAACCGCATCGCCATCGCGCGGCGCGACTACATCAGCGCGGTGAAGGACTACAACACCGAGATCAGGACCATCCCCGGCCGCTGGTGGCGCGCGCTGCTCTATCCCGACGCCGAGCCGATGCAGAACTTCACCGTGTCGGAAGAGAAGACCAAGGTGCCGGAAGTGAAGTTCTGACGATCAACGGCGCGCGGACGATTCGCGGGCAAGCATAAAGCGAGGGCGGCATGGCAATGACGCCGTGGCGCAGCGGCGGTATCGCTCTTGGTCTGGCGCTGGTGGTGTGGCTTGCGCCGGCAAGCGCCGAGCCCACCTTCCCGGCGCTGACCGGCCGCGTCGTCGACGACGCCCATCTCTTGAGCGCCGACCAGGCGGCGTCCCTCACCGCCGATCTGAAGGCGCTCGAGGACAAGAGCTCCGACCAGGTCGTGGTGGTGACGCTGCCCTCGCTCGAGGGCTATGCCATCGAGGATTACGGCTATCAGCTCGGGCGCCATTGGGGCATCGGCACCGCGGCGCTGAACAACGGCGTCCTCCTCATCGTCGCGCCCAACGAGCGCAAGGTGCGCATCGAGGTCGGCCGCGGGCTCGAGCCGATCCTCACCGACGCGCTGTCCAAGATCATCATCGAGAACGCGATCCTGCCGCGCTTCCGCGCCGGCGACTTTCCCGGCGGCATCAAGGACGGGGTGCGCGACATCACCAAGGCGCTCACCGGCGACGCGGCCGAGCTGGAAGAGCGCGCGAAAGCGCGCCATGACGCCGCCAGTCCCACCATCGACTGGCTGATGGTGATCTTCTGGACCCTCATCATTCTGTGGTTCATCTATGTGATGTGGCGCAGCGCCCAGCCGGGCTTCGCCAAGCGCGGCAGCGGCCCGATCTTTCTCCCCGGCCCGGGCTCCGGCGGCAGCAGCGACTGGAGCAGTGGCGGCGGGGCTGGAGCGGCGGCGGGGGAGGCGGCTTCTCCGGCGGCGGTGGCGGCTTCGGCGGCGGCGGCGCCTCGGGCGGCTGGTAGGAGAAGCCGATGCGTCCCTTCAGCAAAGAGGAGCTTGCGGCCATCGCCGAGGCCATCAGCCGCGCCGAGTCCAAGACGAGCGGCGAGATCGTCGTCGTGGTGGCGAGCGCGTCCTCCCGTTACTTCGCCATCGGCGTGATGTGGGCGGCGCTTGCCGCGCTCACCGTGCCGCTGCCGCTCATCTGGCTCACCAAATGGCCGGTCGAGCACATCTATCTCATCCAGCTCGCCGTCTTTGCCGCGTGCCTCGCATCTCCTCCAATGGGAGCCGCTCCGCCTTGCGCTCGTGCCGCGAGGCGTCAAGCACGCGCGCGCCCATGATCGCGCCGTCGAGCAATTCCTGGTGCAGAACCTGCACACCACCAAGGGGCGCACCGGCGTGCTCATCTATGTCTCCTTCGCCGAGCGTTATGCCGAAGTGATCGCCGATGACGGCATCTACAAGAAGGTGCCGCACACGATTTGGGAGGAGGTCGTGCGCGAGCTCACCCATCATCTTGGCCGCGGCGAGCGCGAGCACGGCCTCATCACGGCCATCGCGGCATGCGGCAAGATTCTCGCCGCGCATTTTCCGCCCGGACGCCACGACACCGACGAGCTGCCCAATCATCTGATCGTGCTCGATGCCCGCTAGAGCCGCGGGCACGCGCAGGCGGGGCGCCGCGACGCGGGAAGCGGAAGCCGGTCCGCTCGCGCTCACCGGCTGGGTGCTGTTCGATTGGTCCACGCAGCCCTTCTACACCCTCGTCGTCACCTTCCTTTTCGCTCCCTATTTCGTGAACGGCTTCATGGCCGATCCGGCGCTCGGCTCGACTCTCTGGGCCTATGCCACCGGCGGCGGCGAGCTGGTGGCGGCGATCTTGGCACCCGTGCTCGGCGCCATCGCCGATGCGGGGCTCAAGCGCAAGCCGTGGATCGCGGGCTTCTCGATCCTGCTCGTGGCGGGGCTCGCCGGCCTGTGGCTCGCCATTCCCGGCCGCACGGATCTCGTGCCGCTCGTGCTCATGGCCTACGCGCTCGCCACCATCGGCGCCGAGCTCGCCACCGTGTTCAACAACGCCATGATGCCGTCGCTCGTGACGCCGAAGCGCCTCGGCACGCTGTCGGGCATCGGCTGGGCCACCGGCTATGTCGGCGGTCTCGTGAGCCTGATCCTCGTTCTCGGCCTGCTCGTGCCCGATCACGCCACCGGCAAGACCCTGTTCGGGCTCACCCCGCTCCTCGCCGCTCGATCCCGCGACGCGCGAAGCCGACCGGCTCATCGGCCCCTTCTCGGCGCTGTGGTACCTGATCTTCGTCCTGCCGCTCTTTCTGTTCACGCCCGACCGCCCCGAGGCCGCACGCGCCGCGGAGCCGGTGCGCGCCGGGCTGCGTCAGCTCATCCGCGGCGTGGGCGAGCTCATCCGCGGCCATCCCCACATCGCGCTCTTCCTGCTCGCGCGCATGCTCTATGCCGACGGGCTCGGCGCCATCTTCGCCTTTGGCGGCATCTATGCCGGCGACGGTGTTCGGCTGGGGCGCGACCGAGCTTGGCGTGTTCGGCATCGTGCTCACCATCGCCGGCACCGTTGGTGCGGCGCTTGGCGGTCTCTTCGACGATCGGCTTGGGCTCGAAGCGCGTCATCGCCTGGACGCTGGTGCTCTTCATCCTCGCCGCGCTCGCCGTGCTCTCGGTGGACAAGGATCACATCCTCTTCGTGCTGCCGGTCGCGCCGAAAGAGACCGGCGGCGCGCTGTTCGCCTCCACCGGCGAGCAGGTCTATCTGCTCTTCGCCATTCTGATCGGGCTCGCCTCCGGCCCGATCCAATCCTCGAGCCGCACGCTGCTCGCGCGTCTCGCGCCCGCCGACAAGCGCACCGAGTTCTTCGGCTTCTTCTCCTTCTCCGGCAAGGCCACCGCCTTCGCCGCGCCGCTCACTGATCGGCGCCGTCACCGCCGCCACGGGGAGCCAGCGCCTCGGCATCGGCACGAGCGTGCTGTTTTTGATCGCCGGCCTTCTCCTGTTGCAGCGCGTTAAAGGGCGATGAGGTGCGTGATGGCCAGCAATGACAAGCATCAGTCGGCTAGAACTTCACCGTTGTGGTGAAGGTCGTGACGTTTCCTTCGAACCGATTCTCCGCGTCGAATTCCTGATAATTGCGAAAATTGAACAGCACGGCGTGCTGCATCAGAAGCGGCGACTTCGCGGTGAGGGCCGATGGTCGATCCCGGTGCTCAGGCGCTGGTGGTCCGCATGCCGCTCCCGACCTCGAGCGCCGGTGGCTGTCAATTTTTCGAACGCGGTCTTCGCAGGTCGACGGTGATCGCGAACCGTATGGTCCAGTTCTCCGGGCTTCGTTCCAGGTCCGCGATGGTCACGCCATGCGGACCTGAGACTCGATGTTCGCCCGACAAGGTGAGGCTGGTCGCCAATCCATCGCGTTGCACTTCGTCGAATTGTCATTCCGTTTACCTCGCCATACCCACGACGAAAACGACGCAGGGCTGATGCCGCCCGACAGTCCGAGATGCCCTAGACCAGGACTTTCGTCTCGGGAACCCATAGTGTCGCGAAGCCGATCGAGTAGGGCCGCTTCTCGGCATTGAGCACGATCTTCCCGCCGTCGATGAAGATTTTGATGTCGCCGTCGTAGTGGGCAAGTCCCGTGCTGAGATAGAGGCCGGCATCCGGCGTGACGCCGGCGCCGAAGCCGAAATTGCCCGGAACGTACAGACCCGACGCCCCTTCGTCGGCGAGCGCAGGCGAGGCGATGGCGATCAACAAAATCTGGGCCGCCGCTTTGAGAAAGCGCGCCATGTTCTGTGTCCTCAGCCGCGGCCCAATGACAACTTATCTCCAGTTCGAGATGTCCGCTGTCGCAGTTCTGCAACAAGCAACCGTTTCGTTGTGCCTCCGCTGACACGGATTAGCCGAAGCGCGCGCCGCCGCCGAACACTTAGTCGCCACGTATCTTGACGGCGCAAAGGGTTCTCGGCGTTGAGAATGTCAATGCCGGAAATGGCGCATGCCGGTGAACACCATGGCGAGGCCCGGCCTCGTCGGCGGCCGCGATCACCTCTTGGTCGCGCACCGAGCCGCCCGGCTGGATCACCGCCGTGATGCCCGCTTCCGCGATCACCGCCAGGCTGTCGGCGAAGGGGAAGAAGGCGTCCGACGCCGCCACCGCCCCTTGCGTGGGCGCGGCCGGCACGCCCGACTGCTTGGCCGCGTCCTCGGCCTTCCACGCCGCCATGCGCGCCGCATCCACCCGGCTCATTTGCCCGGCGCCGATGCCGACCGTGGCGCCGTCCTTGACATAGACGATGGCGTTCGACTTTACGTGCTTGGCCACGGTGAAGGCGAGGATCAGATCGGCGAACTCCGCATTGGTCGGCTTGCGCTTGGTCACCACCTTCAAATCGAGATCGGCGACCACGCCATTGTCGCGCGCCTGCACCAGGAAGCCGCCGGCGAGCGAGCGGAAGGAGAGGCCGGGCGCGTTGGGGTCGGGCAGCCCGCCCGCGAGCAGGAGCCGCAGATTGCTTTTCGCGCCGATGATCTTTTTCGCCTCCGCGCTCGCATCGGGCGCGATGATCACTTCGGTGAAGATCTTGACGATCTCCCGCGCGGCCTCGGCGTCGAGCGGCCGGTTCGCCGCGACGATGCCGCCATAGGCGCTCACCGGATCGCAGGCGAGCGCCTTGGCGTAGGCCTCGGCCAGCGAAGCGCCGAGCGCCACGCCGCACGGATTGGCGTGCTTGATGATGGCCACGGCCGCGGCCTTGTCCGGATCGAACTCGGCCACGAGCTCATAGGCCGCGTCGGCATCGTTGAGATTGTTGTAGGAGAGCTCCTTGCCCTGCACCTGCACCGCGGTGGCGACGCCGAAGCGGCGGTCGGCGGTGCGGTAGAAGCCCGCCCATTGATGCGGGTTCTCGCCATAGCGGAGCGCCTGCGCGAGCTGGCCTGCGAGCACGCGCGTCGCCGGGGTCTGCTCGCCAAGCGTCGCGGCGAACCAAGCGGCGATCGCCGCATCATAGGCGGCGGTGCGCGCGAAGGCCTTGGCGGCGAGCGCCTTGCGTAAAGCGAGCGTCGTGGCGCCCCCATGCGCCTCCATCTCGGCGAGCACGGTCGCATAGTCGGCGGGCTCCACCACGACGGTGACGCTCGCATGGTTCTTGGCCCCGGCGCGGATCAGCGCCGGTCCGCCGATGTCGATCTCCTCGATGCAGGCGTCGAAATCGCCGCCGGTGCGCACCGTGGTCTCGAAGGGATAGAGATTGACCGCCACGAGATCGATCGGCGGGATGGCGTGATCCTTCAGCGCCTGCTCGTGCTCCTTCGCCCCGCGGATGGCGAGCAACCCGCCATGGATGTTGGGGTGCAGCGTCTTCACCCGCCCGCCCATCATCTCCGGCACCCGCGTGATCTCGGCGACGTCGATCACCTCGAGCCCCGCCTCGCGCAACGCTTTGGCGGTGCCGCCGGTCGAGACGAGCTCGACGCCATGCGCGCTCAAGCCTTTGGCGAAATCAATCAGGCCCGTCTTGTCGCTCACCGAGAGGAGCGCGCGGGCAATCTTTCGCTTCTCCATGGCGGCTGACTCTGGGGCCGATCGCGAGAAGGGCCCGCCTATCACGATTTGCCGCTTTCGGCAAAACCCGTGAGCTTCAATCCGCGTCGGCGGCGTCGTCCGGCAGCGCCGGGCCCCCCGGCGTCCCCTTGGGCGCGCGCTCCAGCCGCCAGATCACATGCACGTCGGCGCCGAGCGCGCCGGCAAGCACCACTTGCGCGCTTTGCTGCGGCCCGCGCTCATCGGCGAGGTACACGCTGTCCTCGATGACGATGGCGGGCGCGTCGGTTTGCAGCGTCCACATCTCGCGGTTGGGCAGGGTGAGGGTGACGCTCCGCCCCGTCGGCCCGGGCTGCGCGCTCACGTCGGGATGCAGATGGAAGCGGATGGCATAATCGCCGCCCGAGGGCAGCGCGCGCGAGCCCGCGGCCAGCAGCCGGTCCTCGCCCGTCACCACCAGGCCCGAACCCGCCACGACGATGCGGCGCTCATGGCGGACGCCGAAGCGGGCGACATAGCCGTCATGCGAGCCCGTGATCTCCATCCCCTCGCCCTCCTCGCGCACCGCGCCCTGCGCCTTGGGCGGGCCGACCAGCGGCGCATCGGCGGGCTCCCCGCCATCGGCGTTGCTGACGAGATGCGCCGAGGAGCGCTCCTCGAATTGCAGCGTCGAATGCGCGGCGGTCGAGCGCGCGAAGGACCGCCAATCCTCGTGATCGGGCGCGGGCGACCCGCAATTGACGATCATGGGATGCGCGCCCACGCTCATTTCGAAGGACAGGCAGCCCGCATGCGCGTTGCCGCTCAGCGAGGCCTGGGGCGCGGCGGCGAGATCGGCGATGAGCAGCGTCGGTCCCCGCTCGATGCGCGCATAGCCGGAATTGGGTGCGAAGCGGAGCGGCGCGCCTTCGGCGTCGTCATAGGCGAGCACGGTGGCGAGCGCGTCGGTGGGCGTGGCGCCGCAGCCGTTGAAGCGCGCGAGCGCCCCGTCGCCCAGGCGGAAGAAGCGGACCATGGGCATGGCGCGGTCGATGGCGTCGGAGAGCGGCTTCGGCGGCAGGCGGTCGCGCGCCACGAAACATTGGCGCAAGGGGAGGAGGTCGAGCAAGAGCTCGACGAGCGCCGAGGGGTCGCGCGAGATGTGTCCGCCATCGGGCAGGATCTGGCGGTCGAGCTCCTTGCAGAAGGGCTTCACATAGGCGTCGACGACCGCCTGCTGGTCGGCGATGCACAGCCCGGCATAGATGAGGGCCATGAGCGTGACGAGGCGCGGCACGCCGTCGGGCGCGTCGCGCTGCGAGGCGGACAGATAGCGCAGCTGCTCGGTGAGCGCGCGCAAGAACGCCTTGTAGGAGCGCGGATCGCCGGTATCGAGCACCACCACCGAGTTGGAGAGCCAGGAGATGGCCCGGCGGGCGACGATTTCCGGCTCGAAGGCGAGCCCGCTGCCCCGGTTCAGCCGCACGAAATCCTGCACCAGCACCTTGGCCTGCTCGCGGGCGAGCTCGCTTCCCGCGGCGCGGAGATGGCGCAGCCAGCCGAAGCCGTACAGCTCCCGCGCCCAGGCCTCCGACGGCGGCTCGATCTCGAAGGGCGACAAGGCGCCGAGCTCGGCGAGGCGGCCGGCGAGGCCAAAATGGCCATTATAGATTTCCGTGGCGAAGCTCGGATCTGCCGTGCGCAGCTCCTGCGGGGCGAGCAGCAGCTGCTCGGCCTCGGTGCCGGGATAGCTGAGCCGCGCCATGCGCGCGAGCATGAAGCGCCGCAAGGGCCCGGGCCCACGGGTGGCGGGCGGCCGCGCGCGACCGTCGCCGGCATTAAGATCAGCCGCCATCTTGCCCTTAAGCCTCGAGGGCCCCCTCGCACATTATTTCGGCATTGTCGGGCCGCGGCTCCCCCGGATCAAGGAGAACCGGAATTAACCGGAAACACGCTTGAGCCGCGCGGCGAAGAAGCCGTCCATGCCGCTCCATTCCGGCGTGCCGAGATCGAGCCCGAAAGGAAAGGTGCGAAGGCAGCCGCCGGCGAGCCATTCCGCCTCGCCGGACACCTCTTCCGCCCTGATCGGGTCGAGCGCAAGACCCGGATTGCGCACGAGCAGCGCCGCGATCTGCGCTTCCCCTTCCTCGGGCTCGAGCGAGCAGGTGGAATAGACGAGCGTGCCGCCCGGCTTGAGCAGGGAGGCGGCGTTGTCGAGCAGCCGCGCCTGCAAAGGCAGCGAGCGCCTCGATGTCTTGCGGCGACTTCACGTAAGGGATGTCGGGGTGGCGGCGGATGGTGCCGGTGGACGAGCAGGGGGCATCGAGCAGGATGGCGTCGAAGCGCTCCTCCGGCTGCCAGGTCGCGGCGTCGGCCACGATTGGCGTCACCGCAAGCCCGAGCCGGTCGAGATTGGCGGCGAGCCGCTTCAACCGCGTCTCGGAGGCATCGACCGCGACGACCGCGGCGCCGGCAAGTGCCAGCTGCGCCGTCTTGCCGCCGGGTGCCGCGCACAGATCCGCCACGCGCTTGCCCGCCACATCGCCCAGGAGCCGCGCCGGCAAGGCGGCCGCCGCGTCCTGCACCCACCACGCGCCTTCGCCGAAGCCGTCGAGCTCCTCGATGCGGCCCTTGGGCAGGAGCCGCACGCTTCCCGTCGGCAGCACGCGGCCCGCAAGCCGCGCGGCCCAACCTTCGGGATCGCTCTTCACGGTGAGGTCGAGCGGCGGCTCGACGAGATGCGCGGCGCCGATGCGCTCCGCGCGCGCCGCGCCCCAATAATTGACCCACCGCGTCCACAGCCAGTCGGGCGTGTTGACGCGCGCGGCATCGAGGCCCTCGGCCATGCGCGTTCCGTCGCGCGCCACGCGGCGCAGCACGGCATTGACGAGCTTGTCGTAGCGCCGCGCGCGCGGGTCCCATTGGGCGAGCCGCACGGCGAGGTCGATGGCCGCATGCGGCGGCGTCTTGAGAAAGATGAGCTGCGCCGCGCCCGACAACAGGATCGGATAGAGCAGCCCGGCATTGGCCGGCATGCCGCGCTCGAGGAAGCTCGCAAGCACCTGATCGAGCTGCCCGCGCCGCCGGAGCGAGGTGCCGACGATGGCGCGGGCGAGCGCCCGGTCCCGCGGCGGCAGGTTGAACATGGCGCCGGTTTCGAGCGAGCGGCCGAGCACGTCGTCGAGCGCCTGGCCCTTGACCAAGACGGCGGCGAGCAATTCGGCCGCCGCGCGTCGCGCCGGCAGGCCGACTTGCGCCTCGCGCGCGGCGTCGCGGCCGCGCGCTTTGTCGGGGGATGTCATCATCGGCATTGAGCTTGCTAGAGCAGGGGGCGCCCGCGCGCTAGCCCCAAGGCCCGCGTGAAGGCCCGCGTGCGGCCTGGGCGCTTGGCGCGCTCCATGGCCCTTCGTCCGCCGCCGACCCGCGCGCGCTCACGCGCTCGCCGCCGCTGTCGCCCATCTCGCGCGCCATCTCCTGCAACCGCGCGATGCGGTTCTCCACATTGGGGTGGGTCGAGAACAGATTGTCGAAGCCGGCGCCGGACAGCGGATTGACGATGAAGAGATGCGCGGTCGCCGGGTTGCGCTCGGCTTGCGCGTTGGGAATTTGCTCGGCGGCGCCGGCGATCTTGCCGAGCGCCGAGGCGAGCCACAGCGGCCGCCGCGTGGTTTCGGCGCCCATGCGGTCGGCCTCATATTCGCGCCCGCGGCTGATGCCCATCTGCACGAGCCCGGCGGCGAGCGGCGCGAGGAAGACGAGCAGCAGCGAGCCGATCAGCCCGGTGCTGCCATTGTTGCGGTTGCCGCCGAAATAGAAGCCGAAATTGGCGAGCATGGAGATGGCGCCGGCGATGGTCGCGGTGATGGTCATGAGCAGGGTGTCGCGATGCTTGATATGCCCGAGCTCATGCGCGAGCACGCCCGCGAGCTCCTCCTTGCTGAGGCGTTGCAGCAGCCCTGAGGTGACGGCGACCGCCGCGTGCTCCGGGATTGCGCCCGGTGGCAAAGGCGTTGGGCTGCGGATTCTCCATGATGTAGACGCGCGGCATGGGCAGGCCCGCTTCCTGCGCGAGCTGCTTGACCAGCCCGACGAGCTCGGGCGCCGAGCGCTCGTCCACCTCGCGCGCCCCATACATGGAGAGCACCATCTTGTCGGAGTTCCAATAGGCGAACAGGTTCATGGCGGCCGCCACCAAGCAGGGCGACCACCATCCCGGACTGGCCGCCGATGAGGAAGCCGATGCCCATGAAGAGCGCGGTCAGCACGGCAAGCAGAATGGCGGTGCGGAAATAGCTCATGGAACCTCCACAAACGGCCGGGCGCCGGGCCGCGCGCCACGCCTCGACGCGGTAAATATGTTGGTAGGCACCGCCCGCGACAAGGAGTGGGGGCGGCCACCTCCCATGGTTGCCGCGCGCAGTTACCTTAACGCTCCGTCAAGGCTTCGCGGGCATGCTGGGGCGCATGTCCTCTCTGCGCCAAATTCGTTCTGCCGTCGCCACGGTCCCGCCGCTCAAGGACACCGCCGCTCCGGGCCTCGACCTCACCGGCCGCCAGAAGCATCTGCTGCGCGAGACCGTCACCACGCTCGCGCCCGCCTCGGGCGAGGTGGCTCAATTGTTCTATCGGCGCCTGCTTGAGCTCGATCCGTCCTTGCGCCGCTCGCTCAAGGGGTCGCTCAAGACCCAAGCCCGCCAATTCATGGGCGTCTTGAAGCTCGCCATCCTCTCGCTCGATGACTCCGATGGGCTGCAACCCGCGCTCAACCGGCTCGGCACCCGCCGCCCGCGTCAGCGCATGGCGGCCGGCCACTGCCTGACCTTCTCGCGCGCGCTGATGTGGACCTTCGAGCAGTCGCTTGCAGAAGCGCTTCACCCGCGAGGCGCGCCAAGCCTGGGCGCCGCTGCTCGCCGAGGTGAGCCGCATCATGGCCGATTGGGGCCCGCCGAGCTCAGTTTATGGGCGCCTCTGGTCCGCCGCCATCTGAGCTTGCCGCCTTCGCCTCGACGCCGCCCTTCTCGTTGATCGTGATTTCCACGTCCTGATCGGGCTCGAAATTCTGCAAATTGCCGTCGATGGTGATCTCGCCCGGCGTGGCGGTGATGACATGACCGTCGACCACGACCTTCATCCCCTCGGCCATCGATTCCTGGGTCATGTGCTTGTAATGGCCCGACACCGTGATGTTGCGGTTGCCCACCGTCATCGACATGGTCTCGACCACCTGCCCACCCGACGACCAATGGCTGACCGCGAGCACGATCAGGATCACGAGCACGACGACGATCCCCAGAGCGATCAGAATGCGCTTGAGCCAGGTCATGATGCGTTTCCCCCTTGGCGGCCGGTGACCCGGCCTTCCTGAGTTTGTTGCATTCACTCGGCCCGGTTCTGCCGGTTCGCCACGAGGTTGTCCACCACGGTTGGCTCGGCCAGGGTCGAGATATCGCCGAGCTGTGAGAAATCATCCTCGGCGATCTTGCGCAAGATGCGGCGCATGATCTTGCCGGAGCGGGTTTTGGGCAACGCCCGGCGCGAACTGGATGAGGTCGGGCGAGGCGATCGGGCCGATCTCCTTGCGCACCCAGTCGCGCAGCTCATGCGCCAGCGCGTCCGACGCCGTCTCCCCGGCCATCAGCGTCACATAGCAATAGATGCCCTGGCCCTTGATGTCGTGGGGGTAGCCGACCACGGCGGCCTCGGCCACCTTGGGATGGGCGACGAGCGCCGATTCCACCTCGGCCGTGCCCATGCGGTGGCCCGGCGACGTTGATCACGTCGTCGACGCGGCCGGTGATCCAGTAATAGCCGTCGGCGTCGCGCCGGCAGCCGTCGCCGGTGAAATATTTGCCTTTGAAATGGGCGAAATAGGTGTCCACGAAGCGCTTATGGTCGCCATAGACGGTGCGCGCGATGCCCGGGCCACGCATCGAGGATGACGAGATTGCCCTCCGCCGCCCCTTCGAGCAGATTGCCCTCATTGTCGACGATGGCCGGCTGCACCCCGAAAAAGGGCAACGTCGCCGAGCCCGGCTTGAGCTTGATGGCGCCGGGGAGCGCGGTGATGAGGATGCCGCCGGTCTCGGTCTGCCACCAGGTATCGACGACCGGGCAGCGCTCCTCGCCCACCACGCGGTGATACCACTCCCACGCCTCGGGGTTGATCGGCTCGCCCACGGTGCCGAGCAGCTTGAGCGATTTGCGGCTCGTGCGCGTGACGTAGTCGTCGCCCGCGCCCATCAGCGCGCGGATCGCCGTGGGCGCGGTGTAGAAGATGTTGACCTTGTGCTTGTCGACCACCTGCCAGAAGCGCGAGGCGTCGGGGTAAGTGGGCACGCCTTCGAACATGAGCGTGGTGGCGCCGTTGGCGAGCGGCCCATAGACGATATAGGAGTGGCCGGTGACCCAGCCGACATCCGCCGTGCACCAAAAAATGTCGCCCGGGTGATAATCGAACACGTCCTCATGGGTGAGCGCGGCGAAGACGAGATAGCCGCCGGAGGTGTGCAGCACGCCCTTGGGCATTCCCGTCGAGCCTGAGGTGTAGAGGATGAACAGCGGGTCCTCCGCGCCCATCTCCTCGGGCGGACATTCGGCCGGGACCGTCGCCGCGATCTCGTCGTAATAGACGTCGCGGCCGGGGATCATGTGGACCGGGGCCCCGGTGCGGCGCACGACGATCACCGTCCTGACATGGCCGACCTTGGCGCAGGCGACGTCGGTATTGGCCTTGAGCGGAACGCGCCGCCCGCCGCGCAAGCCCTCGTCGGCGGTGATGACGACGTCGGACTTGCAGTCGTTGATGCGGCCGGCGAGCGAGTCGGGCGAGAAGCCGCCGAACACCACCGAATGCACCGCGCCGATGCGCGCGCAGGCGAGCATGGCGAAGGCCGCCTCCGGGATCATCGGCATGTAGATGGTGACGCGGTCGCCGCGCTTGACGCCGCGCGCGCGCAGCACGTTGGCGAAGATGTTCACCTCGCGGTAGAGCTCGCCATAGGTGATGTGGCGCGCTTCCCCGTTCGGGTCGTCGGGCTCCCAGATGATCGCCACCCGGTCGCCGCGCTTCTTCACATGCCGGTCGACGCAGTTGGCACACACATTGAGGGTGCCGTCCTCGAACCATTTGATCGACACGTCGGGATAGGCGAAGGACGTGTTCTTCACCTTGGTGAAGGGCTTGATCCAGTCGATGCGCTTGGCCTGCTTGCCCCAGAACTTGTCGGGGTTCTTGACGCTCTTGGCGTAAAGCTCCTCATACGCGTCCTTGTCCACATGGGCGTGCTTCTTCCACTCCTTGGGGACCTTGTAGACCCTTCCCTCGGACATCTGACGTTCCTCCTGACGCGCATACCAGCGACTTGTTATTGCGCCCATTATGGAACGCGCGCGTGCCCGCGACAATCGGGCCACGCTGCACTGCACTGTCACAATCGGTTGGGTTTGCTCGCCTTCGCTAGACGCCGAAGGCGCCGATAATGGCGCCCATGACCACGAGCACGGCGAGCCAATGGCCGACATCGATCGCCGTCACCACCGGGCGCATGCCCTCGAAGGCCTGGTTCGTGGCCGTCGTCGTGAGCACGAAGCCGAACCACACGAAGATCGCGCTGATGATGCCGCCGCGGATCGTGACGTCGCCGATATGGCCGAGGAGCCCGGCGAGCATCCACGCCATCACCAGGCAGGAAACACCGGCGATGATCAGGGGCCGCAGCGGCATCGGCCCCTTGCAGTCCTCCGGCTTCTTGCCGAGGCCCTTCTGCCAGACTTTGCCGAAGACGGTGTACCATCCCCAGCCCAAGAGAAAGCCCGCGATCGCCGCTACCACGACGGCGATGTAGTTGATCGAAACGGCGGTCATTGTGTTTCCCCCTTTGTCCTTCGCCTCACGGCGCCTTGGCGAGCCCCGCGAGCTTGCACATTATACCCCACTCTTGCGCGGTCACGGGCTGCACCGAGAGCCGCGAATTCTTGACCAGCACCATGTCCTTGAGGGAGGGCGTCGCCTTGATTTCGGCGAGCGTCAGCGGCCGCGGCAGGTCGGTCACCGCCGCCACGTCCACGCAGTCCCAGGTTCCTGAGGGATCGGTCGAGTCGGGATGCGCCTCGGCCACCACCTTGACGATGCCGACCGCGCTCCGCTCCTCGCCCGAATGATAGAAGAAGGCGAGATCGCCGCGCTTCATCGCCCGCATATTCTTGCGCGCCTGGAAATTGCGCACGCCGTCCCACTCCGCGCCCTTGGCGCCTTCGCGCTTCTGCGCCTCCCACGACCAGGTGCCGGGCTCGGTCTTGAGCAGCCAATAGGCCATCGCGCGCCGCGCCTCACTCTTCCTCGCCGGCATCGTCCGGGTTGTTGATGGTCCACACCCACGGCCTGATCTCGACCGAGGCGAACAGCCCCGCTTTGGCGAAGGGGTCGCCCGCCGCGATCCTGCGCGCCGCCTCGAGCGAGATCGCCTCGACCACGATCAGGCTGCCATTCATGGTCTCGTCCATGGGCTCGAGGAAGGGTCCGGCGAGCACCAGCGTGTCGCCGAGGCTTTGCAGATAGTCGAGATGCTCGGGCCTGTTGGCCTGGCGCAGCGCGAGACTGTCGGGCTTGTCGGTGCAGATCACGGCGTAGAGCATCGGCGGTTCCCCCTGGACGAGAAGGCTATGGCGGGAGGGGTCGCGCTGTCTACCGGCGCGCTCATGCCTCCGCGCGGATCGGCCGGGCGAGCAGCGCCTCGATCGCCTCGTCCACGGTGGCGAGCCCCGAGATCACCGCATGCACGGCTTGCGCGATCGGCATGTCGATGCCGCGCGCCGCCGCCATCTCCACCATGGCGCCCGCGGTATGCACGCCTTCGGTGACGGAGCGGCGCGGCTTCAGCACCTCGGCCACGCTCTTCCCCTGGCCGAGCGCGATGCCGAGCGACATGTTGCGCGATTGCGGGCTGCCGCAGGTGAGCGCGAGATCGCCGAGACCCGAGAGCCCGGTCAACGTCTCGCGCTGGGCGCCGAGCGCGATGGCGAAGCGCGTCATCTCGGCGAAGCTCCGCGTCAGCAGCGCCGCTTGCGCGCTCGCCCCGAGCTTCTTGCCGACGACGATGCCGGCGGCGATGGCATAGACGTTCTTGACCGCGCCGCCGATCTCCGCCCCCACCACATCCTCGCTCCAATAGCAGCGGAAGGCGGGCGTGGAGAGCGCATGCGCCAGCGCCCGGCCCTTTGCTTCCTCGATGGTGGCAAGGGTGAGCGCCGCCGGCAGGCCGCGCGCGATCTCTCGCCGCGAAGGTAGGTCCCGACAGCACCGCCACTGCGGCCTCGGGCAGCGTCTCGCCGGCGACCTCCGACAGGAGCTGGCCCGTCGCCTGCTCGATGCCCTTGGCGCAGATCACGAGCGGCTGGCCCGCATGCACGTAAGGGGCAAGCTCGCCGGCGATGGCGCGCAGATCCTGCGCCGGCGTCACCATCAGGAGGATGTCGCAATTGGCCACCTCGTTGAACCGCGCCGTGGCCTCGATGGCCGGATCGAGCGTGATGCCGGGCAGAAAGAGCGGGTTCTGGTGCTGGCCGTTGATGGCGGCGACGGTCTCGGGCTCATAGGCCCAGATCAGCACGTCGCGCCCGGCCCGGCGCGCGGCGACGCCGAGCGCCGTTCCCCACGCTCCGGCGCCCACGATGCCAACCGTCTGCAAGCCCATGGCAGATGGCTCCCCCGACTCTGTCATACAGGAAAGCGATGGCCCTCGTCATGGGCGAGGTTCACGCCTTGACGCCCGCGCCGAGCGCCGGTGCCGCGTCGGGATCGAGCGGCCAGCGGGCGCGCGCGGGCGCGTCGAGATCGTCGGTCAAGCCGAGCGCGAGACGCTCGGCCCCGGCCCAGGCGATCATGGCGGCGTTGTCGGCGCAGAGCGCGGGCGGCGGCACGAAGAGCCGGAAACCTTCCGCCTCGGCGAGGCGCTTGAGCGCTCCCTTGAGCCGCTGATTGGCCGCGACCCCGCCCGCCACCACCAGCGCTCGCTGCGCCTCGGGTCCAAGCTCGGCGACATAGATCGCCATCGCCCGCCGCACCCGGTCGCTCACGATCTCGGCCACCGCCTCCTGGAAGCTCGCGCAGAGATCGGCGACATCCTGCTCGCCGAGCGGCGCCCGCGCGGCGGCCGCGTGGCGGAGCGCGGTCTTCAGGCCCGCGAAGGAGAAATGCGGCTCGGGCCGCCCGAGCATGGGCCGCGGCAGCGGAACGTTGGGATGACCTTTGAGCGCCAGGCGCTCCACCTCCGGCCCGCCGGGATAGGGCAAGCCCAGCAGCTTCGCCGCCTTGTCGAAGGCTTCGCCGAGCGCGTCGTCGAGCGTGGTGCCGAGCCGCCGATAGGCGCCGACGCCCGTGACGATGAGGAGCTGGGTGTGGCCGCCGGAGACGAGCAGCAGCAGGTAAGGGAAGGGGAGACCGTCGGTGAGACGCGCGGTGAGCGCATGCGCCTCCAGATGATTGACGGCGATGAAGGGGAGCCCGCGCGCGAGCGCGATGGCCTTGGCCGTGACCACGCCGACGATCAGCCCGCCGATCAGGCCGGGGCCTGCCGTCGCGGCGACCGCGTCGATCTCGCCGAAGCCGAGCCCCGCATCGGCGAGCGCCTTGGCGATGGCCGCGTCGAGCAGCTCCACATGGGCGCGCGCGGCGATCTCCGGCACCACCCCGCCATAGGCCGCGTGCAGCTCGAGCTGCGAGCGCACCACATTGGACAGGATCTCGCCCCGACCGTCGGGCGCGCGCCGGACGAGCGCCGCGGCGGTCTCGTCGCAGCTCGTCTCGATGCCGAGCACGGTCAGGGAGCGGTCGCTTAAGCCATTGGCCATAGGGCTTCTTTACAGGGTAGAAGCGGGGAGAGCCATGGCGGCAAGGAGGAGAGTTTTGGCCAAACGCCCGCTTCTGATCGGCACGCGCGGGAGCCCGCTCGCGCTGTGGCAGGCGCGCCATGTGCGCGCGCTGCTGCTCTCCACCCATGGCCTCGCCGAGACCGATGTCGAGCTTTCCGTCATCACCACCTCGGGCGACAAGATCAAGGACCGGCCCTTGCGCGAGTTCGGCGGCAAGGGCCTGTTCACCAAGGAGATCGACGAGGCGCTGCTCGACGGCCGCATCGATCTCGCCGTCCATTCGATGAAGGATTTGCCGACCGAGCTTCCCGCGCGCATCGCCATCGGCGCCGTGCTGCCGCGCGGCGACGTGCGCGACGCCTTCATCAGCACGAAAGCGAAATCGCTCGCCGAGCTTCCCCAAGGCGCATTGGTCGGCACCTCCTCGCTCCGCCGCCAGGCGCAAGTCAGGCGCGCCCGCCCCGATCTCCGCGTCACCGATCTTCGCGGCAATGTCGAGACGCGGCTCGACAAAGTCGCGCGCGGCGAGGCCGATGCCATCCTGCTCGCGCTCGCCGGGCTCGAGCGTCTCGGTCTGGCCTCCCGCGCCACCGCCGTGCTGCCCACCGAGGAGATGCTGCCCGCCGTGGCGCAAGGGGCGATCGGCATCGCCGCCCGCGCCGACGACGCGGCGACGCTCGCGCTGCTCGCGCCTCTGAACGATGCGCTCACCGCGCTGTGCGTCAATTGCGAGCGGCAATTCCTCGCCGTGCTCGACGGCTCCTGCAAGACGCCCATCGCCGGTCTCGCCGAGATCGAGGACGGCGGCCTTGCGCTTTCGCGGTCTGATCCTGCAGCCCGACGGCAGCGCCTGGCATGAGGTCGAGCTTGCCGGCGGCGCCGGTCTCGCCACCACCATCGGGCAGGGCGCGGGCAAGGAGCTGCTCGCCCGCGCCGGGCCGGACTTCATGGCATCCATCCGCTGATGCGCCTCCTCGTCACCCGCCCCCTCGAAGATGCGCGCCGCCAGGCGGAGCGGCTCGCCGCGCTCGGCCATGAGGCGGTGCTCGCGCCGCTCCTCACCATCGAGCCCGTGCCCGGCGTCGCGCTCCCCCTTGAAGGCGCCCAGGCGCTGATCGTCACCAGCCGCAACGCGCTCCGCGCGCTTGCCGCCCATCCCGCGCGCGACCGCGCTCTGGCGCTGCCCCTCATTGCCGTGGGCGAGGCCACGGCGCGCGAGGCGGAAGGGCTCGGCTTCAAGTCCGTGACCGTCGGCGAAGGCACGGCGGAGTCGCTCCTGC
This sequence comes from uncultured Alphaproteobacteria bacterium, assembly GCA_963792045.1. Taxonomy (GTDB): domain Bacteria; phylum Pseudomonadota; class Alphaproteobacteria; order Rhizobiales; family Methyloligellaceae; genus Methyloceanibacter. The sequence goes on along the minus strand of CAWBUT010000010.1, from coordinate 183,035 downwards.
CGCTGATCGCGGAGCGCTTCGACGCCGGCAACGGCCCGCTCGTGCATCTTGCCGGCGAGACGCTCGCCTACGATCTCAAGGGAGCGCTCGAAGCCAAGGGCTTCAAGCTGCACCAGCCGGTGCTCTACCGCGCCCAGGCCGCCGAGGCGCTCCCGGCCGGAGATCGTGGCCGAGCTCAAGGCCGGCACGCTCGACGGCGTCATCCTCATGTCGCCCCGCACCGCCGCCATTTTCGCCGCGCTGCTCCGCAAACATGGGCGTAACCGAGGCCGCGCGTCTTCGTTGCTATTGCCTCTCCCCTTCGGTAGCGAAGGCCGTGGCGCCCCTGGGCGCCCCCCTGCTTGTGGCCGCGCGCCCGCGGGAGGAAGATGTCCTTGCGCTGCTCTTGGCCGACGCGGCATCCTCGTGAGGCAGTTCGAATCTCAAGGGCCTGGGCCCAAATGAAGCGTCGTGATGGCAGATACTTTCGGCGATCAGGATAAAGGCGGAAAGCGGCCGGCGCCCACCATCGAGGGCGTCGCCACCGAGGTCAATGTGGAGCCGGCTTCCGGGCCTTCCGCCTCGGCCGGCGCGAGCGCCGCCGAGGCCGAGCAGCCGCCGCGTTCCGCGGGCGGAAGCGCGAGCGAGTCGGCGCCAAGCCGCGCCGCCCCCGGCAAGCCCCGCCGAGCTCAAGACCTTCCTCACCCATATGGCGGCCGGGCTTTTCGGCGGCCTGGTCGGTGTCGTGGCGCTTGCCTTTGCCTGGGGCGGGCTGCCGGGGGGAGGCAAGAAGGCCGCCGCCCCCGATCTCTCCGGCCTCGAGCAGCGCCTGGCCAAGCTCGAAGCCGAACCCGCCCACCGCCGATGGCGAGAGCCTGAAAGCGCTTGGCGAGCGGCTGGCCGCGCTCGAGGCGCGGGCCCCGCAAACGCCGCCCGACCTGACCGATTTGAACGCCCGCGTGGACTCCCTCGAACTGTCGCTGAAGACCCTGGCCGACACCGCCGCCAAGGGCGGCTCCGTCCCCGACGCGGCCGCGCTCAACACGGCGGTGGGCGAGGCCGAGCAGCGGCTGCAAGCCAAGCTCGACGCGGCGCTCGGCGATGTCGCGACCGTCGATAAGACGGCGATCGAGGACCTTGAGCAGGAGGTGGCCGAGCTGAAAAAGCGCATCGGTTCACTGGCGGAGAAATGGCGCGTCCGGCCGGCGCCGTCCCCGCCGATTCCGAGCTCGCGGCGCTCAACGCGCGCATCGGCAAGCTCGAAGCGGCCCTTCCCGCTCTGACCGCCGCCATCGACACGGGCGTGAGCCAGACGAAGGGCGCCGCGCTTGCGCTCGCCTTCGCCAATCTGCGCGACGCCGTCGCCGCGGGACGCCCCTATGCGACCGAGCTTGCCGCGCTTATCACGCTTGCGCCCGAGGATAGCGGCCTCGCTGCGCTCGCGTCGCACGCCGATGCCGGCATCCCCACGCTCCCCGAGCTTGTCCGTTCCTTCACTCCCGCAAGCGAGACGGCGCTGGCGAGCGCGACGCCTCCGGCCGAGGCGAGCTATGTCGACAGCCTGCTGCAAAGCGTGCAGTCCCTCGTCAAGATCCGCCGCATCGACGCCAACGCCACCGGCGATGCGCCGAGTGCCGTGCTCGCCCGCGCCCGCGCCGATCTCGACCGAGGCGATCTCGGTTTGGCGGCGAAGGAGGTGGAAGGCTTGAGCGGCGCGCCGCGCGAGGCCTTCGCCGGCTGGCTCGATCAGGCGCGCAGCCGCCTTGCCGCCGACGACACCATGAACCGGCTCGAAAGCACGCTCCTCGCCTCGCTCGCCGCGCCCGCCCCGGCAAGCCCGGCTCAAGCCCCTCCGAGCCGATGATCCGCATCCTCGTCTTTATCATCGGGGTCATCGCCATCGCGCTCGGCCTCGCCTGGTTCGCCGACCGGCCCGGCACCGTGACCGTCGAATGGCTCGGCTATCAGGTGGAGACGAGCGCGCTGGTCGGCACTCTCGCCATCGCGTCAATCGTGGCCGCGCTCCTATTGCTCTGGGCGCTTCTCGCGCTTTCTGCTCACCCGCCCCGCGGCGATCGCCGCCCATATGAAAGAGCGCCGGCGCCAGCAGGGGCTCGACGCGCTCTCCCGCGGGCTGATCGCCATCGGCGTCGGCGACCGCCTGCTCGCCACGCGCTTCGCGGCGATCGCCCGCCGCACCCTTCCCAACGAGCCGCTCACCGAATTGCTGCGCGCCCAGACCGCCCAGCTCAAAGGCGACCGCGAGGCCGCCCGCCGCGTGTTCGAGGCGATGCTCGACCGCCCCGAGACGGAATTGCTCGGGCTTGCGCGGCCTGTTCCTCGAGGCCAAGCGCCGCGACGACATGGGCGCCGCCCGCGCTTTGGTCGAGCAGGCGGTGCGCCGCCATCCCCATCTCGGCTGGAGCGTCAACGCTCTGTTCGACCTGCAATCCCGCGCACGCGATTGGGCGGGCGCGCTGCACACGCTGTCCATCGCCCGCCGCCACGGCCATGTGGAGCCCGAGGCCGCCGTTCGCCGCCGCGCCGTGCTGCTCACGGCCGACGCGCGCGAGATCGAGGCGAGCGATCCCGACAAGGCGCTCGAGCTCGCGCAGGAGGCGCTGCGCCTTGCGCCTGCACTCGTGCCCGCCGCGGAGACCGCGGGCCGCATCCTCGCCTCGAAGGGCGAGACCCGCCAGGCAAGCCGTCTCATCGCGCGGACCTGGAAGCTCGCGCCCCATCCCGACCTGGCGCTCGTCTATGCCTTCGCCAAGCCGGGCGAGGCGCCGCGCGAGCGCCTGAAGCGGGTGAAGCATCTCGCGAGCCTGACCCCGGGCGATATCGAAGGCCCCATCGCCGTGGCCGTCGCCGCCATCGAGGCGCATGATTGGATCGAGGCGCGGACGGCGCTGGCGCCCTATCTGGAGGATCGGCCGCCGGCGCGGGTCTGCGCGCTCATGGCGCGCATCGAGGCGGGCGAGGGCGACCGCGGCCGCGAGCGCGAATGGCTTGCCCGCGCCGTGCGCGCGCCGCGCGACCGCGCCTGGATCGCCGACGGCTACATCTCCGACCGCTGGTTGCCGGTCTCGCCGGTGAGCGGCGCCGTCGATGCCTTCGAATGGAAGGCGCCCGTCGACGCGATCGGCCGCGGCGACTCGACGCTATTGATCGAGGAACGTTTCGCGCCCGGCGCCGCCCCGGCGGCCGAGCCTCCGGTGCCGGAGACGCGCATGGTGGAGGCGATGGCGGCACCGGCCCCCGCAGCGCCGGCGCGACGGGTGGAAGGCGAGGCCAAGCGCGCCGAGCCGCCGCGCCCCTCTCCCCGCCAAGGCGCGGACGCGAAGCCCACCAAGCCCGCCATCTTCGAGCCGCCTCGCCCGCCCGACGATCCGGGCGTGGCGCAAACCGAGACCGAAGACAGCCCGACCTCGCTCGAGCGCCTGCGCGCGGCGCAAATCCGCTGAAGCCAGTGCCGTAAGGGCGTGGCTTCAACCCTTGCCGGCGCCTTGCATCGCGCCAACATTGGTCTTAAGCACGGGGGGTGATCTGCCCTGGCGCCGGCCCTTTCCGCGCCTCAATCGGGCCAAAGCCGCAGTAGCTCAGTCGGTAGAGCATCGCATTCGTAATGCGGGGGTCGGGGGTTCGAATCCCTCCTGCGGCACCAGTCTTCGTCAGGCTAAACGCCGGCAGAAATGCTAGGGCCGTACCTGCTTGTTACAATCCCCAAACGCGGGGGTGTCCGCAGGAAAGCCATATCTGACGCATTGGGATGTGTTGTCGGCGGTGTCCGGACCGAGGGCCATCGGATGCGTCCCTCCTTGCGAGGTGACACACCCTGCCAGGGGAACGATCGCCAGGATGACTAGGAGCCACCTCATCTTGCCCTCCGCGGCGCGAGTTTCGGCCTACGGCAGTTGATGTAAGATGCCGGCTCTCCCGTAACAAGAGAGGGCCGGGAGCGAGAGCTCGCCTAATTGGCCTTGGGCTTCCCGGCATCGGTGTCTGCCGATTTGATGCCGCGTAGCAGGCTGATGGCATATTGGAGCTGGGTGTCCTTGTCCTTCTCGGCCGGCACATAGGCCGAGCTGCCATCCTCCTCCTCGTGCGTGTCCGCCACGCCGTCGCGCTTGAGATGGCCGCGCAGCGTGGCTTCGCTCACCCCGGCTTCGTCCGCCTTTGCGACATCGTCGGGAAGCTGCTCCTCGACGACACTATCGGGTTCGATGCCTTTGGCCTGAATGGAGCGGCCGGACGGGGTGTAGTAGCGGGCCGTCGTCAGTCGGAGCGCACCGCTCGTGCCGAGCGGAATGATGGTCTGCACCGAGCCCTTGCCGAAGGATCGCGTGCCGATGATGGTCGCCCTGTGGTGATCCTGGAGCGCGCCCGCCACGATCTCCGAGGCCGAGGCCGAGCCGCCATTGACCAGGACCACGAGCTTCTTGCCGTCGGTGATGTCGCCCGGCCGCGCATCGGCGCGCTGGACGTCCTCGGCGTTACGCCCCTTGGTGATCACGATGGCCCCCTGGTTGAGAAAGTCGTCGGAGACCGAGATCGCCTGGTCGAGCAGCCCGCCGGGATTGTTGCGGAGATCCACGATGTAGCCCGTGAGCTTCGGGCCGATTTCCTTCTTCAGATGCTCGACCGCCTCTTGCAGATCGGCCGTGGTCTGTTCGTTGAAGCTCGTGATGTGGATATAGCCCACATCGCCCTCGGCATTGTATTTCACCGGCCTGATGCGGATCACGTCGCGGATCATCTTCACGTCGAACGGGTCGTCCCGCCCCTTACGCATAACGGTCAGCGTAATCGGAGCGTTCACCGGTCCGCGCATCTTCTCGACGGCTTCTTGGAGGGTAAGGCCCTGGAGATGCTCCTTGTCGAGGGCGATGATCTGATCGCCGCTCTGCAAGCCCGCTTTCGCCGCGGGCGAATCTTCGATCGGCGCGACGACTTTGATCACGCCCTTCTCCATGGTCACCTCTAATCCGAGGCCACCGAATTCACCGCGCGTCTCCACCTGCATTTCGCGAAATTGCTTCGCGTTCATATAAGACGAATGCGGATCGAGCGCGGCCAGCATGCCGTTGATCGCGCCTTCGATCAGCTTGGTGTCGTCCGGCTTCTCGACATAGTCGGAGCGGACGATGGAGAGCACCTGACCGAAGAGATGGAACTCGCGATAGCCGTCCGACTGTGAGGTCGGGGCGGACACGCCAGGCGCCAAGCCGGCAAAGCTCGCCAAAGCCACGAGGGCCAACGCCAGAAGCCCCCACCGCATAGACCGAGATTTCCGCATCAATTCTGCACCTAGTTGAAGCCCTTGCAGCGCACGACAGCCGGCCGGTGATCGCCTAAGAGCACCAGCTGGCTGTCTGCACATTAGCGCGAACCGTATAGGCCGGGCGACTTACCACTTGGTAATGCGGCGGCCGGAAGGCTTGCTTGAGTTAGGCCGCTTTCGTGGAAAGGGTCCGGAGCCGCCGCGCTCTCGCCTTCACACACAGACGATCGAGCTCGGCCTGGGTGGACGGCTTCTGCAGCCAGTCCTGCGCGTCATCGAATCCGTCCTCAAATCGGAGCACGAACTCCAACGGACGCCATCCAATGAACTGGCCCGAACCGGCTAATTCGCGGGCTTTGGCCTGGAATTGCGTGAGTTTCACTGTGACCTCCATTAGGGCTTGGCCCTAATATAAGGAGGGATCGGGCCAAAACGAAGGGCAGCTCCGTCTTTGGCTTAACGGCTGGCACACGTTGCTTGCCAACGCGCCGGCGGATCTGGCCGCAAACCTGCGGTGCGGCTTGAACAGGGGTCAAGCCCGGTCGAATGGGCGCCCGAGCTCGGATTTTTTTTGGTCCACCCCCGAACCCTGAATCGCCAACCACGTTCCTCTTGCAGCGTGTCGGCGGAACGCGCTTCGAACCCCCGTTCAGCGTTCACCGGCATCCTCAGTAATGAGTCCGGAAGCCCGGTCGTAACTCCTACGGCCGGGCTTCTCCCTTTGCGAAGATGGCCTCGCGGCTCTTTCCATTGAACGGCCCAAAAATCCGCCAACTATCGCCTGAAAAACCCGAGAGGATCGCTGGCTCTCGAATCGGAGAGCCAGATGCGGCCGAACGAGCCGAAGCCCGCCATTTCATCCGCGAGCCTCGGGCAGAAAAAATTAGGAAGCGACCTGGGGAACCGCATCGAGGTCTGCAGAGTTGGGCCTTGCGAGGGATTGCAGCGCTCGTGAAGAAATTGCCGCCGCCTAGGCGCGCCGTTTCTTCGTCTCATGGTTCGATTCCGCTGCCTCCTGCGCGTTCCGGTAAATGGCGTCGCTGACAGTCGAAGAGGGAAGGGATGCGAACTCCCTTGCTCGGTCTCTGTCTGATCGCCTGTGCCCGCTCGGCGGGACCTCGCTCCACGGCGAGGCCACGACCCGAGTCTCAGGCGATCGCAAGGGAAGGATCAGCACGGCGATTGCAAGACCATTGCTAGAGGTCCCATGGCTCAACTCAAGCTCAGTCCCCTGGATAAAGTTCTGTCATCAAGAGTCGCTCGATCCCTGAAGACGGAAGCAAATTCCCGCGCGCCGGCGCAAGCGAATGGCCCCTTGCCATGCGGCGCTGAACGCACAGCGTTGGGGACGGTGCGGCGCCTTGCACGCTTGAAGCCCGAGACAACGGACCATTTGCGGAGCGCCGAAGAGCTGGCGGCGGCGCGGATAGCGCAGCGCTTTGCTCCCCGCGCGCAATCGGTTCCTGCGTCCGGCGATCAGCAGCCTGCCGACCCCACGCCGCCGGCCCCGTCCTTAATTGCCTTACCGTCGGGGATGCGGACGCTCGTCGCGATTCTCATCCTGGTCACATTGCTTCCAAATCTGACCTTAGGCGCCATGCTCTGGCTGGGCGTGATCAACACGCCTTGGTCACGGCCCATGATGCTTTCGCCCGACGAGAGCGCAATGCCGGCGGACCAGTCGGCAATTGCGTCCGTCGTTCTCACCGCGCCCGCCATCCTCGAAGCAACAGCTGGCGAGGACGTCGCCTTGCCGATTGCGCTCGATGGTACGGATGGACTTCCTGCCCGTAGCATCGTCGCCATAAGCGGGCTGCCGCAAGGCAGCGCGTTGTCGAATGGGCGCCCCTATGGCAAGACGGAATGGACGTTGAAATCCGACGAGATCGGCGATTTGCATCTCGTTCTGCCCGATACGGCAAGGGGCGAGTCCAAGCTTACGATCAAGCTCATTGCGCCCGATGATAATGTCATCGCGGACGCCGAGACGGTTCTTAACGTTGCCGCCAATCCCAAGGGCTATCTGGAGCAGGCCGCCGAAGCCGACAGCGGTGGCGCGGGGCTGATGCTCGGAGCTATCCAGGAGCCAAGCCTTATCGGCCTTGGCCTCCAGGGAATGGGACCCAAGCCGGCCGTGGCGCAAACCTGGTACGAGGTGACCCCGGCGCAAGGGGCAACAGGCTCCGAGGCAAGGCTCGCGGACCTGGAAGCTCCAAAGGTGACGTCCGGGGATCCCGTGCAATCGCAACCTAACAGGTCCCGCGCAAACCGCGCATGACGAGGATCGGGCGAACTGGATCGAGCCTTTGGCCTTCGTCAACCTTCGGCGGAGGACCTTCATCGTCAGCACCGGTTGTCAGCGTGGTTGCAAAGGGAGCCAAGCTTCTCGCTGTAGGGCGGAAACGCGGTTGGGTAGAGGTGACCAACCCCGCGACGTCAGAGAAGGGTTGGATTTATGGTAGCAATGTCGCCACCGCCGCAAAGGCCCGGCTCGTCGCCAAACGAGCCGTTCGCTCAGAAGCGCAATCTGGCTCGGATTCGTTCTGGTCGAGCTTGGGCCAGTGGCTGTCGAGTCCCTAGTGCCCAGTAGCTAAGCGGCGCCGGCAACGCGTGCCGTTGAAACGCGGGCCGGCTTTGGCTTACCCTTTCAATCGGCGCCGCTCCTGAGCGGCTTCGTGGGGGAGGGGGTTGATGCGCGCTCTCGCGGCGTTGCTGCTTCTCATCGCGTCCTGCGCGCCGGCGCTCGCGACGATCAAAGTCTGCAACCAATTCAGCCATCCCATCCACCTCGCCTTCGCTTACGAAGCGAAGGACGGCTGGGTTTCCGACGGCTGGCTCACAGTCGCCCCGAACGCCTGCGCGATCGACACCCAGCATCCCGACCTGACCTCGTTCTACTATCGCGCGGAATCGGACACCTATGGCGACAACAAATGGAGCACGTGGGGCAACAACCGCGAGTTCAGCGTCAAGGACGGCAACTTCAAGCTCGATCGCGCCGAGCAACAAGCGCCGGGTGGGCGCTTCGTCAAGTTCAACGGACCCGACAGCTACATCGATCCTCTCACCACGGTGACGCTTACCTTCATGCCCGATCTCAAAGTCACCTTCTCCGTCCCCAACGAAAATGCCGAGGCGCCGCCGCCCTCGGGCGGTGGACCCGCCACGCCGCCAGGTCCCGGCCCCTCGTCCCAAAGCATCGCCGACGTTGATGCCGGTCAGGATCCGGACTTCGAGGCTTGCCAAACGGCGCAAGGGAACGAAGCGGCGAGCGCTTGCGACCGCGCCATAGCCTCGGGCAAATTCAAGGGCTCCGATCTGGCCGCGATATACAACAACCGAGGCGCTGGCGCAGGAGGACGCGCGTCTCGCCATCGCCGACTACAACAAGGCCATCGAGCTCGGCGCGAAAAACCCGGATTTGCCACTATTCTACGAGAACCGCGGCAAGAGCTATTCGAACATCAACGATTATGGCCGCGCGATCTCGGACCTTAACAAGGCCATCGAGCTCAATCCCAACCGTGGTTTGACCTACAGCCTCCGTGGCTGGGCGTATCAGGCGAAAAACGATCGGAAGCACGCCTTCGACGACTATAGCAAGGCCATCGAGCTCGATCCGCAAGACGCCACCAACTACGTCAATCGCGGCCGCATGTACTTCGACAAGAAGGATCCTACCCACGCGATGGCCGATTTCGACAAGGCCATCGAGCTCAACCCGAATTCGGCAATGGCCTATTGCAACCGTGGCGTCTTGTATGCGGTGCAGAATAACTACGCTCAGGCGATCTCCTCGTACAGTAAGGCCATCGAGATCGACCCCAATTTGGCATTGGCCTACGCCAACCGCGCGATCGCCGATGAGAAGGTTGGAAGCGTTAGCGCCGCGATTTTCGACTATCGGCGGGCAACTGAATTGGACCCCAACAACGAGGACAGCAAGCGCGCGCTCAAGCGCCTGCAAGGCTTTTACGTCGACCCGCGCGAGAAGGTCCGATAGCCGAGCGGCGCCGGCCGCGGTGCCGTTGAAACCCGTGCCGGCTTGGGCTTAACTCTCCACGACCGTTTGGTTTCGCCTAGGGGATCTCATACGCGCTCTCGCAGCCCTGCTGGTTCTCATCGCGTCCTGCGCGCCGGTACTCGCAACGATCAAAGTCTGCAACCAATTCAGCCATCCCATCCACCTCGCTTTTGCTTATGAAGCGCAAGGATGGCTGGGCTTCCGATGGCTGGCTCACCATCGCACCGAACGCCTGCGCGATCGACACCCAGCATCCCGACCTGACCTCGTTCTTCTATCGCGCGGAATTGGACACCTATGGCGACAACAAATGGACCACATGGGGCAGCGACCGCGAGTTCAGCGTCAAGGACGGCAATTTCAGGCTCGACCGCGCCGAGCAAAAAGCGCCGGGTGCGCGCTTCGTCAAGTTCAACGGACCCGACAGCTACACCGATCCCTTCACAATGGTGACGCTCACCTTCCTGCCCGATTTCAAAGTCACCTTCTCCGTCCCCAACGAAAACATCGGCACGGCGGGCGGTGGCCGCCGCGGCGCCGTCAACGCCACCCGTCGCCGACGGGGGAGCGGCCCGGTCAAGCCGTCTGACAAGATGGATTTCATCCCCGATTTGCCGACGCGGGCCACACCCGAGTCCGATTTCCTTCCCCCGGACAAGCCAACGCCCGGAGCCGCGGTTGCTTGGCCGAGTAACCCGGTGCCGGCGGGAAACCTCGCCAATGAAACCACCGACTGGAACGTTGCCCAACAGATCGTGCTGCAGCGCGACGTCGGGTCCCCAACGCCGCTCACGCTTCCAGGCGCGCGCCGCATCACCACGCAAGAGCTGCACGAGATCGGGCCGCAAAGCCTGCTCATCGACGTTCTGGACGAGAGCGGCAACCACAAGACCATTCCGAGCGCCGTCCACCTGCCTGGAGCCGGCAATTACGGTCGTGGCCACCTTAAGGACGGCATCCAAAAGAGCCTCTCCAAACTGCTTGCAAAGCTGACGGGCAACGACACCGGCCGGCAAATCGTGTTCTTTTGCGAGGGCGCGCAGTGCTGGGAATCCTACAACGCCGCCTTGCGGGCGATAGACCTCGGATACCGCAACGTACTCTGGTATCGCGGCGGACTGGAAAGTTGGAAAGCTGCCGGACTTCCCCTCGTGGCCCCGGGCGCGACCTATCCAGTCAGATAGATCAAGCAGCGCGAGCCAATTCGAGCGCGGATCGAACGTCTACTGGCCGAGCCGGCTGATGGCGTCCTGCGCCGGCTTGAAGTTGGGATCGATCGCCAGCGCCGCTTTGAAATCCTCTTTGGCCCGGTTTGCATCGCCGAGCGCGAGATAGGCTTCGCCCCGTTTTTGGAAGGCGAGAACATATTTGGGAGCGAGGTCGATCGCCGCATCGTATTCGTCGATGGCTTTCTTCGGATCCTTGAGGCCGGCTTCCGCTTGTCCCGCGATGTAGTGCTGCGACGCGATCGGCATGATGGCGAGGGATTTCTGCGACCACGACAGGGCGCCGGTGTAGTCCCCGAGCTGCAAGGAGGCCCAGGCGAGCTTGCTGTAGGCGGCGGCGAGCGTCGTCTTCTCCAATCCGGAATTGTTGCCGAGGAAGACCTGGCAAATCCCGAGCGCGGTGCTGGGGTTCTGTTCGTTCAAACAGGGATTTGCCCCATCGGCGGACGCGCCTCCCGGCGCGCGGGGCCGGCGCTGCCTGCGGGGCAGGGGCCGGCGCGGCCTGCCGGGGGGCCCCGCCCAAGGCCGCGAGGTTGCTGCTCGCCTCCTTGCTGCCGTTATCGACGGCCTTCTGGAACCAATCGCGCGCGACGGCCAAATCTTTCGGGACGCCGATGCCTTTCCAATAAGCGAGCCCCATGACGTTCTGCGCGTCGGCGAAGCCCTGGTCGGCGCTCTTGCGATAGAGGTCAAGCGCCGCGCGGACGTCCTTCTGCACGAAGATGCCCTGATCGTACATGTAGCCGAGATAGTACTGCGCGCCCATGTTGCCGGCGTCGGCGCTCGCTTTCAAATATTGGAAGGCCGTCGCGGGATCGCGCGGCACGCCGTTCTTGCCGTACAGATAGATGATGCCGAGCTGGCGCTGCGCCCAGGCCTCCTTCTGGTCCGCGGCCTTGCGGTACCAGCCAATCGCCTCGGTCATGTTCTGGTCGACGCCGTTGCCGTCGGCATAGGCGTCGCCCATCTCCGCCTGCGAATAGGCGTCGCCCCGGTCGGCGGCGGTGCGGAACCATTGCACGGCCAATTTGGGGTCCTCCTTGGTGCCGCGCCCGTATTTGTAGGATTCGCCCACGCGCCGCTGAGCATAGACGTCACCTTGCTGCGCGCCCTGCAGCAGCCACGGGAAAGCCTTGTTGTAGTCGACGGGCACGCCGTAGGCGTCGTCGTAGAGTCGAGCGCCGTAATTCGCCTGAGCGGTGCCAAAACCTTGCTTCGCGGCCTTCAGATACCACTCCATGGCCGTCTCGATGTTGGGCGTATTGGTGTATTTGAAGTCGGGATCGAACAAGGTCGCATAGTCGAATTCGGCAAAGGGATCGCCGGCCTCGGCCAATCGCTTCAGCCTGTCGAGCGAAGCGGGATCGGTCTTGGCCGCGTCGCGCAGCGCATCCATCTCGTCGCCGGAACTTTGCGACGGTTGGCTCCACTCGCCCTTGGGCGCGCCCGGCGCGCCCATGAGCAGCCAAACCGCCGCCACGACGCTCGCGGCCTGCGGCCAGATGTACCAGGCCCAGCGGTACCTGGGGTCTGGACGACCAGTTCTGGCCGTGCGCTGAAGCGAGACTGGCAAGCGTCGCCATCACGAGATCTCCGCCGGCGTCATGACATCGTCCATCTCTATCTCTTTAGGATCGGCCGTCGAATTGCGATCGGCGGAGCGAAACGGCCACATTACGCGCTCTCTGTCGCCGCCATGATGTCGTCGATCTCGATCCGGGCGAGATCGGCCGTCGGATCGCGCGAGATGCGCATGGCCTGAGCCTCGCGCGCCTTTTCCAGCAGGGTGCGCATCTGCCGCGCATTGCCCCAATTGTCGCGTGTGCGCTCGCTCTCGATCCATGGTTTGAGCTTGGCCTCCAGCTCGTTGGGCAGTTCGTATTTTTGCGACCGGGCCATGCTGCGGAGGATCGCGCAGAGCTCGCCCGTCTGGTAGGACGGAAAATCGATGGTCTTGGTGAAGCGGCTGGCAAGTCCGGGATTGGAGGACACGAAGTTAAGCATCTCGGTGGGATATCCGGCGACGATGACGACGATGCGGTCGCGGTTGTCCTCCATGAATTTGAGCAGCGTATCGATCGCCTCGCGGCCGAAATCCCCGCCGGCGCCGGGGGTGCCCAAGCAGCGAATAGGCTTCATCGATGAACAGAATCCCATCGAGCGCGGATTTGCACACGGCAAGGGTTTGCGTCGCCGTCTGTCCGACATATCCGGCCACGAGGCCGGCGCGGTCGGTCTCGACCAGATGCCCTTGCGCAGCACGTTGAGCGAGCGATAGATCTCGCCGAGAGCGCGCGCCACCTGCGTCTTGCCGACGCCCGGCGGACCGGTAAACACCATGTGACGGCTGATGACGCCCACGGAGAGGCCCTTGTCGCGCCGCATCTTCTCGACCTCGAGACCGGCCAGCAGCTTGTTGACCTCTTCCTTCACCGGACCGAGCCCCACCATCGCATTGAGGTCGTCGAGGGCCTCGTCGGCGGTGCGGGCCGACGCGGCACCGGTTTTTGCCGCGACGCGCCAGGCGCCATAGGTCAGCGCGGCGCCGGCGGCGACGATCAGCACCGCCAAGAAGATCTTGAACCCGCCGCCCGAGCCGAGTTTCTCGGCGATCCAGTGCAGCGGCCCCTCGTGGAGATTGAGCAGCCAACTGCTCACCACGGCCGCCGCCACGCCGACGACGAAGAAGCCAATCATCGTTCGTCTGTCCATCGCGTTCTCTCTCGCGGAGTTGCTGTTGCCGGGCGGAGAGCCGGTTACGAGCTTTCGGTCGCGGCCATGATGTCGGCCATCTCGATTTTGGTCAGATCGCCGTCCAGATCGCTCGCCAAGCGCATGGCTTGCGCTTCGCGCGCCTTTTCCAGCAGGGTACGCATCTCGCGCGCATTGCCCCAGTTTGGCTGCGCGCGGCGTTTCTCGATCCAAGGTTTGAGCTTGGCTTCGAGCTTGTCCGGCAGCTCGTATTTTTGCGACTTGGCCATGCCGCGCAGGATCGCGCACAGCTCGTCCGTATCGTAGGCGGGAAACTCGATCGTCTTGGTGAAGCGGCTGGAAAGCCCGGGGTTCGTGGCGATGAAGGTCTGCATCTCATTGGGATACCCGGCGACGATGACGACGATGCGGTCGCGATTGTCCTCCATGAATTTGAGCAGTGTGTCGATCGCCTCGCGGCCGAAATCGTGGCCGGTGCCGCCGGTAGAGCTTGCCAGCGCATAGGCCTCGTCGATGAACAGAATCCCATCGAGCGCGGATTTGCAGACGTTGAGCGTCTTCTGCGCCGTATGCCCGACCCATTCCCCGACGAGACCCGAACGGTCCGTCTCCTTCAAGTGCCCTTTGCGCAGCACGTTGAGCGAGCGGTAGATCTCGCCCAGCGTGCGCGCCACCTGCGTCTTGCCGACGCCCGGCGGTCCGGTAAACACCATATGGCGGCTGGTGGCGCCCACGGGCAGGCCCTGCTCGCGCCGCTTCTTCTCGACCTTGAGACTGGCCAAGAGCTTGCTCACCTCCTTCTTCACCGGAGCGAGCCCCACCATCGCGTCGAGCTCGGCGAGAGCGTTATCGGCCGTGCGCAGCAGCGGCGCGTTGGCGACGACGTCGAGCCGGCGGCCGGGCGTGTAGGTCGGCGTGCCCTGGGCGGGGCCGGCGCCCGAATTGCGTCGCCAGGCGCAAGCCGATATAGGTGAGGGCGGTGCCGGAGGCCAACACCAGCGCCGCCATGGCGAGCTTGAACGCCGCGGCGCCAAAGCCCCCGGCCATCCAGCCGAGCGGCCCCGCACTGGGATTGAGCAGCCAAGCGCAAGCCAAAGCCGCCACCGCGACGACGATGAAAAAGCCCAACATGGGTCTTGTCTCGAGGAACGTCTTCATCGCGCTCTTTCGGCAGCCTCAACAGTTCGGCGTGGTGTCCCAGATGACGTTGCGGGTGGCGATACCGGTGAGGTCGTCGATCGTCCAGCCCGGTGTCATCCAGACCGTGAGGTTCTTGCCTTCGCCGAGGACGGAAATGACCCCCTTGCCCACGGGGAAAGGAGCGGGGAAGGGCACCGCGACCTGCTGGGGCGCCTCGGTGATTTTGAACGGTGGGGAGACATAGTCGCCCGAGCCGATGCGGATCGTGGCGTCGGGCGATCCGGCGGGCCTTCGAGATGGTCAGAATTGCGAGCGGCGCCTTGCACGTCTTCGCATCGGCAACCCTCTGCGCCGCCTGGTTCGTGTAGAGCGAGGACGCCGCCGCATCCAACTCGCTCGGCGCGATCGCCTTGATGTTGGACTCGCTCGACGACAGCGAGGTCGGTCCGAGCGCATAGCCGAGCAGAAGGGCCGTGAGCAGGGCGCCCGCGCCGAGCACGCCCAAGCCCACGAGGCGCGATCTGTCCTTGCCGCTTCCGGAATGATCGGATTTCTTAGCCTGCTGAGCGCTTCCCGTATCGCTCATGGGAGTGCCGACATCGACATGCCCTGTCTCCACGTCCTGGCGCCGTTGGCCAGACCAGAACGCCGGGAATTATGCCGATTGCCCGTGGGCTGCGCAAGCCGTCCGCGGGACCACGCCCCAGGGCGAAACGGCGCGGCCGGTCAGTCCGCCTGCCCATCGGCGAGGCCCGCGCCGATGCCGAACTTGACCATGGTGGCGACGTCGGAGCCCCACTTCATGAGCGGATAAAAAGACCTTGTAATACGGGCTCTTGCCGATCAAGAGGTCGTGCATGGCGAGATAGTCGATGCCCGTGCCGAGGAAGCACTTCATCGCGTCGCGCGGCGTCTCGACGATGGGCTCGCCGCGGATGTTGAACGAGGTGTTGAGCAGCACGGGAACGCCGGTCAGCGCCTCGAACTCCTTGAGCAGGCGGTAGAGGCGCGGATTGTGCTCCTCGCGGACCGTCTGCACGCGCGCCGTGCCGTCGACATGAACGATGGCCGGAACCTTGTCCTTCCATTCCGGGCGCACGCGCTTGGCGAGCAGCATGAAGGGCGACTCCTCCTCGCCCTCGAAAACTTCGCTTGCCCGCTCGGCCAGAACGATGGGCGCGAACGGCCGGAACGACTGCCGGTGTTTGACCCGCGCATTGAGAATGTCCTTCATGGCGGCTTGGCGCGGATCGGCGATGATGCTGCGATTGCCGAGCGCGCGCGGGCCGAATTCGGACCGGCCCTGAAACCAGCCGACCACTTTGCCCTCTGCCAGCACCTTGGCGGTTTCGCTGCAGATCGTCTGCTCCGGGCCATTGAACGTCTCGCGCCGAACGAGCCATTTGTTGGCGGCGGCCTCCGCCTCTTCGTCCTTATAGGGGATGCCGAGATAGGCATGCTCCATGACGAAGCCGCGCGGGTTCTTCTGCACGGCGAGATGGCCGTAATAGGCGCAGCCGATGGCGATGCCGTCGTCGCCGGCCGCGGGCTGGATCCACACATTGTCGTAGCCCGCTTCCCGCACGATCCGGCCGTTGGCCACGCAGTTCAGCCCCACGCCGCCCGCGATGCAGAGGTTTTTGGCCCCGGTCGCTTCGCGCAGCCGAATGGCGCGATCGAGCAGCACCCTCTCGGCGTCGTCCTGAACCCGCCAAGCGAGGTCCTGCCAATGTTGCATGTGCGGACTGTCTTGCCATTTTTCCTTGCTCTCCGTCAGAAAAAGGCGATCGAATTCGTCAGTCCAATCCGGAACCTCCAACACGCCGTCCTTGAGCTCGATCATCGATTTCTCCTGCTCAGGACGTCCGTAAGGCGCCAGACCCATCACCTCGCCGCATTTGTTCCAGTCGGCGAAAATATAGCTCGACACCCGGCTGTACAGCGCGCCGAGGCCCTTCATGTTGAAGAACTCGTCGCTGAGAAAGCCGCGGTTCGGCTCGAGCCACACCTTTTCCAGCGCTTCGAGCTTGGCGCCGTCAAATTTGTAGTAGCTCTCCGATTCGCGCGCCAACGGGTTGACATTGTCGATCAGCTGATCGGGTTCGGTGATGTCGGCGGCATAATTGCCCACGCCGTCCACCACCATGACGACCCCCTCATCGAAGGGGCAAGCAGCGAACGCGCTGTAGGCGTGGGCGAGATGATGCGATACCTCCACCACCTTGTTGGATCCCGCACGAAATATTGGATTCGTTGTCGCCTGTTTGCGCTCCTTTATGTCGAAGCACTCCGACACATCCTGAAACGCCAGACGCTTTTCCAGATCATGAACCGGGAGAACGTAACAATTGCGGACGACCAGATCGACGTCGTCCAGCGTGATGCCCTCGGCACGCAGACAATAGTCGACGACCTCTTGGTAGAAGCCGGTAGCGTGCTTTTTGCGCGTGATCCGCTCTTTGGCGATGGCGAACGCAATTTCACCATCGCGCAGCAGGCAGGCGCTGACATCGTGGTCGTACGCATTGATCCCAAGAATGTAGGTGTGGCTCTTGGACATAGGTTTGCTCAAGATAGGGGCGGGGTGAAAAGAAATGGGCCGGCCCTAGGGGCCAGCCCATCACATCTATGCAAGCCGCCAGCGATCAACAATGCAAGCGCCGGCGGCTCGGCATTACCGGAATGGCGTTACCACCACCAGCGGTAGCGGCCCCTCCACCTACGGCGGTACCGGCGACGATAGCGGCGATAGGCCTGTGCCGGCGTGCTGCTGACGGCAGTCACGGCCGCGCTCAAGGTGGTCACGCCGATCGTCGTGCCGACGGTGGTCCCGACGGTCGTTCCGATGGCGCTGATGCACCAAAAAGCTGCGATGGCGGCTGCGGCGATAACACGTGCCAATAATTTGCGCGGTGCCATGCCTCCTCCCTTTCCTTTATCTCGAGTGAGTAAACCTCGGCCCGCTATCATAATACGACTCAAGCGACCCGGCCAACCCCGTTTCGGCAGGGGCGGCGCGAAAATCTGGCCCTCGCTGGGCGAACTCTTCGCATCTGCGAAGCCCGCATGCGGCCCGCCGCCGCCCCGCGACCGAGTTGTGTTGCCGTCCGTCCCATGCTTTGTTGCGCCCGCCTCTTAGGGGACCATCAGCATGCCGAATTCGATCGCGCGCAAGTCGAGCGGCGAGCGCGCAGCCTCCGAACTGTTCCACAACGTCACCTGCCCCTTTTGCGGCATGTTGTGCGACGACCTCGAGATCGAGCGGAGCGGCACCAATCTCACCGTGCGCAAGAATGGCTGCGGCCGGTCGGTCGCGGGCTTCGAGCGCAAGCTGCCGGAGGCGAGCCCGCTCGTCCGCGGCAAACCGGTCGCGCTGCAAGAGGCCATCGCGGCAGCCGCGGCCCTCATCGGCCAGGCGCAACTGCCTCTGTTCGGCGGCCTTGCCACCGACGTCGAGGGCATGCGCGCGGTCATGTCCCTTGCCGAGCGGAGCCGGCGGCGTCGTCGATCACGCGCTGAGCGAAGGCCAATACCGCAACGTCAAGGTGCTGCAGACCACCGGCTGGACCACCACCACTTTGACCGAGACGCGCAACCGCGCCGATCTCATCATCGTGGTGGGCAGCGACATGGACCGGCTGCATCCGCGCTTCTTCGAGCGCATCGTCGCCCCCGACGCCTCCATGTTCGACGTGACGGCGCCGAAGCGCACCCTCGTCTTCATCGGCAAGGCGCCCGACGCCTCGGCCCTCTCCGGGCTCGGCGACATCGTCACCCTTCCCTGCAAGATGGAGCAGACGGGCGAGGTCTTGGGGCTGTTGCGCGCCCGGCTGCGCGGCTTTCGCGTGCCGCCGCCGAGCATCAAGGGCGTGACGCTCGCCGCCATCGATGCGCTCGCCGAGCGCTGCCGCAACGCCAAATACGGCGTCGTGGTCTGGGCCCCGCCCGGCCTCGATTTCGCCGGCGGCGAGCTCGTCGTCGATCAGATCGCCGGGCTCGTGAAGGATCTCAATCAGACGACGCGCTTCGCCGGCCTGTCGCTCGGCGGCAATGAAGGCGCCACCACCGCGGGCTCCGTCTCCACCTGGCAAAGCGGCTATCCGCTGCGGTGAGCTTTGCCGGCGGCGCGCCCGATTACGACCCCTACCGCTACGCCATTTCGCGCATGTTGGCCGATGGCGAAGGCGATCTGCTCGTCTGGCTCGCCTCCTTCGCGCCGGATGTGGTGCCGCCGCCGACCAAGCTCCCCACCATCGTGCTCGGCACGCCGGGGCTGAAGCTGAAAGAGCCGCCGGCCGTGTTCATCCCGGTCGGCACGCCGGGCGTCGACGAGTCGGGCCGCCTCATCCGCTGCGACAGCGTGGTGTCGCTGCCCTTGCGCGATCTTCACCGCGCCGAGCTGCCCCGCGCGGCGGACGTCCTCGCCGCCATCGAAGCCGCATTGTAAGGCAGGCCCCGATCATGCTGACCAAGCTTGCCGGCGGAAAGATCTACGACCCGGCCAATGGCGTGAGCGGCGAAATCCGCGATCTCTACGTCGAGAACGGCAAGATCGTCGCGGGGAAGCCCGACACGCGCCCCGATGCGACCTACGACCTCAAGGGCAAGGTGGTGATGGCGGGCGCCATCGACCCCCACACCCATATCGGCGGCGGCAAGATGACCATCGCCCGCATGCTGCTGCCCGAGGACCATCAAGGCGACCCGGTCGCCCGCACCGAGCTGACCCGCGCCGGCACCGGCCACGCCGTGCCCTCGACGCTTCTGACCGGCTACCGCTACGCCGAGATGGGCTACACCGCCTGCTTCGAGCCGGCCATGCTGCCCGCCAATGCGCGCCAGGCGCATATGGAGATGGGCGACACGCCCATGGTCGATAAGGGCGCCTTCGTCATGCTCGGCTCGGACGATTTCTTCCTGCGCCAGCTCGCCGCCAAGAAGGACTTCGCCGCCATCAAGGATTACGTCGCCTGGACCATGCACGCGGCGCAAGCCATCGCCGTCAAGGTGGTCAATCCCGGCGGCATCAGCGCGTTCAAATTCAACCAGCGCAAGCTCGATCTCGACGAGGAGCATGTCTATTACCAGGTGACGCCGCGCGAGATCATCCTGACGCTCGGCCGCGCCGTGCAAGAGCTCGGCGTCACCCACCCGCTGCACATTCATGGCTGCAATCTCGGCGTCCCCGGCAATATGGAGACGACGCTCGCCACCATCCGCGCCGCCGAAGGCCTGCCCCTCCATTTGACCCACATCCAGTTCCACAGCTACGGCACCGAGGGCGACCGTCATTTCTCCTCCGGCGCGCCGGCCATCGTCGAGCTCCTCAACAAGACCCCCAACATTTCCATCGATGTGGGCCAGGTCCTGTTCGGCCAGACCTGCACCGCGTCGGGCGACAGCATGCGCCAATTCGCCATCTCCAAGAGCGCGAGCCCGAAGAAATCGGTGATCATGGACATCGAATGCGACGCGGGCTGCGGCGTGGTGCCGATCCGCTATCGCGACAAGAGCTACGTCAACGCGCTGCAATGGGTGATCGGGCTCGAGACCTTCCTCCTGTTCGACGATCCCTGGCGCATCTTCCTCACCACCGACCACCCGAACGGCGCGCCGTTCTATTTCTACCCCCATCTCATCCGGCTGCTGATGGACAAGGGCTTCCGCGACGACATGCTGCAGAAGATCAACCCCGACGCCGCCAAGATGAGCATCCTCAAATCGCTCACCCGCGAATATAGCCTCGACGAGATCGCCATCCTCACCCGCGCGGGCCCCGCGCGCAGTCTCGGCCTCACCGACCGCGGGCATCTGGGCGCGGGCGCCGCCGGCGACATCACCGTCTATGACGACGATGCCGACCGCGAGGCGATGTTCTCGACGCCCGCGCTCGTGTTCAAGAATGGCGAGCTCGTGGTGCGCGACGGCAAGGTGGTGAAGGTCGTGCAGGGCGCGACCCATGTGGTGCGGCCGTCTTTCGACAAGGGCATCGAGAAGCCGCTGCACGACTATTTCGCCCGCTACCACACCGTCGCCATGGAGAATTTCAAGCTCTCCGACCGGGAGATCGTCGACGGCGACAAGGGCGCGATCGTCGTGCAGCCGACCCGGGCGCGAGTGTCATAAGCGCGCAGCGCGCCTGCCACGCCTCATTTTTGCGCTAGAGTCGGGCCCTTCGCGGAGCCCTCGATCATGGTCTCGCAGCCTCGTCCGCCTTGCCGCCCTTGCGCTCGCCGCTATTCGCCTGCGCCGGGGCGCCCGCGCGCGCCGAAGACCAGCCGCCGCCCTGCACCAACGACGCCATGATCGTGTTCGACGCCTCGGGCTCCATGGCCGGCAATGTCAACCAGGGCATCGCCACCACCATCCCCCGCATCGACGAGGTGCGCGACGCGCTCGCCCATGTGCTGCCTTCCGCGACCAAATTCCGCCGCGTCGGCCTCATCACCTATGGGCCCGGGCCCTATCAGCAATGCAACGTGAAGCTCAACCTCAAGCCCACGCCCAACGCCGCGCAACTCATCATGAGCGAGGTGAATGCGCTCACCCCCGCCGGGCGCACGCCGCTGACCGAGGCCGTGCAAGACGCGGCCGACGTGCTCGACTATCGCGCGAAGCCCGGGCTGATCGTGGTCATCACCGACGGCGAGGAGACCTGCGGCGGCGCGCCCTGCGCGCTCGGCGAGGCGCTGCATGCGGCGGCCGACAATCTCACCATCCATGTCATCGGCTACCGCACCAAGGGCTATTCCTGGATGGGCGAGCAGAGCGTGCTCGACACCCGATGCCTCGCCGAGAAGAATGGCGGCCTCTACATCACCGTCGACACCAAGGAAGAGCTGATCGAGGCGCTGCAAAAGACGCTCGACTGCCCCATGCTCACCGAGCGCATGGTGCGGTGAAAGGCGGATGACGCTGGGAAAGGAGTTGCGCCATGTGGGGTCCTGGAAGCGGTTGGGGCATGGGAGGTGGCATGGGATTGGGCTTTATCTTTTGGCTTCTGATCCTCGCCGGCATCGTCGCGGGCGTACTGTGGTTCATCCGCGGCATGCCGCAAGGCGGCGGCGGCGGCGGCGCTCACCCGGCCTTGACGCGCTCGAGGAGCGCTACGCCAAGGGCGAGATCGGCCGCGAGGAATATCTGCAGAAGAAGCGCGACCTCACGAGCTGACGCAGCACGCGATCGCGCAGCGCCGATTAACGCGGCCCGCGATTCTCCGGGCCGTAGCCGGCGCACGATCCCTTCAGCCGGGTGTCGCTGCCGAGGATTTGGCAGACATAGACCTTGGTCAGCGGGTCGCTGTGAACCTTGGCGGCCGTCACCTTCCAGCCATAGCTCTGCGCCACGCGGGCGATCTGCTCTTCCTCGCAATAGGGCGTGGCGATCGGCCCGAATTTGCTGATCTGGAAATTGCCCTGGCACTGGACGCGCGCCGCGGCCGGCGTGGCGGCCGAGAGCGCCAAGACCACGAGGCAGGCGGATGGTTGCAAACCTTCGGCTCATGGTGTCCCTCCCTTCGGTCGGGTAGTCAGTCTGGCTTTTCATAGTGCTACTTGCGACTTTGTGCTGCCCCAGGGCGTCGCCGGGCTTGCCCGGCGTCCTTCCACTGGCCTCCCCCGCTGAGACGAAGCGGCACGGATGCCTGGCTCCGTCCTCATGCGCAGTGAGGCAACGGACAAGACCGGCATGACGTAGGGAGCGGTTGACAAGAGCGGCCCGAAGCGGCGAGCCAGGAGCGCCAAAGGAGACGACGGCTATGACCAAGAAGGCGGACACCATCCCCGCGCCCCCCGAAGGGCTGACCCAGGAGGAGGCGAAATCGGTCAGCAAGCGCCGGCGGCTTCGCGCCGCCGTCGTCTATGAGATCATCCGCACCGAGGGCGAGGGCGAGCTCGCGCGCACCTTCGGCGCTTTGTGGTGGTCGGGGCTCGCCGCCGGCATCTCCATCGGCTTCTCGGTGCTGGCGCAGGCCATGTTCGCCATCTCGCTCGCCGCGCTTCCCGGCGCCTCCATCATCGTGCCCCTCGGCTATTCGGTCGGCTTCCTTATCGTCATTCTGTCGCGCCAGCAGCTCTTCACCGAGAACACGCTGACGGCGGTGCTGCCGGTGATCGCGAGCCAAGAATGGCGCTGGCTGTGGGGCTTGGGGCGGCTATGGGGCATCGTGCTCGCCGCCAATCTCGTGGGCTGCCTGCTCTTTGCCGCGTTTCTCGCCTTTTCCGGCGCGCTGACGCCGGAGATTGCCGCGGGCGTGAGCGAGGTCGGGCGGCACCTCATGGCCAACAGCCCAGCCGAGATGTTCGTCAAGGGCATCGTCGCCGGCTGGCTGATCGCCGCGCTCGTGTGGATGATGCCCTCGGCCGAAGGGACCGAGATCTTCGTCATCACCCTGATCACCTATCTGATCTCGCTCGGCGGCTTCACCCATGTGGTCGCCGGCTCGGCCGAGGCGCTCTATCTATGGCTCACCGGGCAGGAGAGCTTCGTGCATGTCGTGTTCGGCTTCTTCCTGCCGACGCTCGCCGGCAACGTCGCCGGCGGCACGGTGCTCTTCGCCGTGGTGAGCTACGCGCAGGTGCGCGAGGAGATCGAGGAGCGCTGACGCCTCGATGTTACGCAAATTGGAACCGGTACGATCCTAATGGCGCGCGGCGTGGAGCGCGAAGCGCTTGAGCTTCGCCCGGTCGGTCTCGCCGACGGCGGCCAGAGCGACGATGGTTCTGCGCAATTGCCGCCGCGCCGATGTGACGTTGGCGACGTCGCCGCTCTCTTGCAGCTCCTCCCACGCTTGCTCCAAGGCGCTGTCCATCAGCGCAAGCGTCTCGGGCCCAAAGAACCTCGGAAGGAATCTCGGAAAATCGGTATAGGGCATGACGCAGTCCTCCCTTTCAGGAGTGGGCAAGTGATCTCGATGTGCCCCGTGCGTCTTATCGCCGCTTACGATAACCATAGCGCGTTTGGCGCGCCGAAGCGAGGCGTTTATCGTCTGTCCGCGTCCTACTCGCTGCAGCGCAGCATTTCAGCGCGGCTGACAGAGACAGAGAAACGCGCCGGTGGTGCGAAGCCGCGGCGCTTCGCCGGGGAGGTAGCAATGCGTCCCGCCGGCGCCGATCATGCCCGCGCGAATATCGGCGGGCGGCGCGCCGACCACATGGCCGCCGCACACATAAGAGATCGGGTTGTCGTTGATCATGATCGGCTTGCGGCACACGGTCTCGCAGGGCAGGCCGTTCGACGGCAGCCATTGATAGCGGGCCTCCGCCGATCCGCACCACAACAGGGCAACAGCGGTGGTAAGCAACAACACGCGCATGACGATCCTTTCCTTCCAGGCTTTCGCGCCGTCCCTTAGGGGCCGGCGAACAGGGTGTGCGGTTATTTATTGGCCTAAACGTGACCAGGGGGTGAACGGATCCAGCGCGCGGCCAAGGTTTCGCAGTCTCGCCTGCGGCGCCAGGTCGCGAAGACGTGACCAGCGCTCGATTGCGCGGCGAAGGGGCCGTTGCGGCAGAAAGGTCGCCCGTCCCCAATTTGTGGAAGTGATCCCGCGCCATGTCCATGTCCATGTATCAGGCTTCGGTCCCCGCCTTCTTGCGCATGCTCGACAATCTCGCCGCCATCCTCGACAAGGCCGAGGCCTTCGCGTCGAGCCGCAAGATCGAGCCCGAAGTGCTGCTCAATTGGCGGCTCACCCCCGACATGTTTCCCTTCACGCGCCAGGTGCAGATCGCCTGCGATTTCGCCAAGGGCACCACCGCGCGGCTGGCCGGCGCCGAGGTCCCCAAATATGACGACACCGAGAAGAGCTTCGCCGAGCTGAAAGCGCGCGTCGCCAAGACGGCGAAATTCGTGGCCGGCTTCAAGCCCGCCGCGATCGACGGCTCGGAGGAGCGCGACATCACCCTCACCGTGGGCGGCCACGAGCTGAGCTTCAAGGGCGAGCCCTATCTCGTCCATTTCGCCCTGCCCAATTTCTACTTCCACGCCACCGCCGCTTACGCCATCCTGCGCCGTTGCGGCGTGGACATCGGCAAGATGGACTTCATCGGCCCGGTCGCATGAGATAAGGGTAACGGCGCATGTTTCCGCTCGGTGACGACAATTCCCAGGAACGGACCCTTCCCGTCGTCACCTACGTCCTGATCGGGCTGAACGTCCTCGTGTTCCTGATCGAGCTCGGCGGCGGCAACGCCTTCATCGACCGCTGGGCCTTCGTGCCCGCGCGCTTTGCCGCCGATCCCTTAGGCCAAGGCCTCACCATCTTCACCGCCATGTTCATGCATGGCGGCTGGATGCATCTCTTCGGCAACATGCTGTTCCTGTGGATCTTCGGCGACAATGTCGAGGACCGCTTCGGCCACGTCCAATTCCTGGCCTTCTATCTCCTGGTCGGCGTCGCGGCGACCTTCGCGCAATATTCGCTCGCGCCCCATTCGACCGTGCCCAATGTCGGCGCCTCGGGCGCCATCGCCGGCGTGCTCGGCGCCTACATCCTCATGTTCCCGCAGGCGCGCGTGAACGTGCTCGTGGGCCGATCCATCGTGGCCATGCCCGCCTTCGTCGTGCTGGGCTTATGGATTGCGATTCAGCTGTTCAGCGGCGTGGGCACGATTGCCTATACCGACCAGAGCGCGAATGCAGGCGGCGTCGCCTACATGGCCCATATCGGCGGCTTCTTCACCGGCTTCCTGCTCACCTTCCTGTTCCGCGGCACCATAGCGCCGCCGAATAACACCGCGTAGCGCGGCGCTCGAAGGCAAAGGGCCGACCGCCCCTCGGCGATCGGCCCCGCCAGACTTTCGTTCAGTGCCCGCTAGCGGGTCACCATCGCCCGCCGCGATTGACGAGGCGGATGATGATCAACAGGATGATGGCGCCGATCGCCGCGGCGATGATCTCGGCCACGATTCCACCGCCGAGATGAAGACCGAGCGTCGGAAACAGCCAACTGGCGATCAACGCGCCGACGATACCGATGCAGATATCGGCGATGATGCCGAAGCCCGTGCCCTGTACGACGAGACCCGCGAGCCACCCGGCGATGAGGCCGATAAGCAGAATTACCAGAAGGTCTTGAGCTGACATGGTTCCCCCCTTGCCTTGTTCAGACCCCGCTATAGTACCAGATTGGGACGAGCACCGTATCGCCCCATGACCGCGCCCCGCGTCCTTCCCCCCGCCTTTTTCGCCCGCCCCGCCGAGGCGGTTGCCTTGGAATTGCTGGGCAAAACGCTGGTGCGGCGCCGCGGCCGGCGCCTCGAAGCCTTGCCCATCACCGAGACGGAAGCCTATGTCGGGCCGGAGGATTTGGCCTGCCACGCCGCCCGCGGCCGCACCGGGCGGACCGAAGTGATGTTCGGGCCGGCGGGCCGGTTCTACGTCTATTTGATCTACGGCATGTATTGGATGCTGAACGTGGTGACCGGCGATGTCGGCCATCCGGCGGCGGTTCTGATCCGCGGCGCGGGCGCGGTCGCGGGGCCCGGTCGCCTCACCCGCGCGCTTGCCATCACCGGCGCGCTCAACGGCAAACCGTCCGCCGAGCGCACCGGCTTGTGGATCGCCGATGGGGGCATCACCCCGCCGGCCGAGACGATCGAGCGCACGGCGCGGATCGGCGTCGACTATGCCGGCCCCATCTGGGCGGCCAAGGAGTACCGCTTCGTGCTCAAGCCGCCTGCGTCGTCCCGCCCCTTGAAAGGCCGCGCGCCCTCGCCAAATCCCTGAGGTCGAAAGGCCTCAAGGAGGTAGCACCATGATCGAATTGCGACCCTTCGCGGCGCTGGGCGGCGCCGATCACGGCTGGCTCAAGGCGCGCCACCATTTCTCCTTCGCGCGCTACCACGATCCGGAGCGCATGGGCTGGGGCGCGCTGCGCGTATGGAACGACGACGAGATCGCCCCCAAATCGGGCTTTCCCGCCCATCCCCATTCCGACATGGAGATCATCACCTATGTGCGCGAAGGCGCCATCACCCACGAGGACGATCTCGGCAACAAGGGCCGCACCGAAGCGGGCGACGTGCAGGTGATGAGTGCCGGCAGCGGCATCCGCCATGCCGAATATAATCTCGAGCCCAAGACCACCAAGATCTTCCAGATTTGGATCGAGCCCACCCGCCAAGGCGGCGCGCCCGCTTGGGCGGCCAAGCCCTTCCCCAAGGGCGACCGCTCCGGGCGCCTCGTGACGCTCGCGAGCGGCATGGGCGAGGATGACGCGCTTCCCATCCGCACCGATGCGCGTGTCTTGGGCGCGAGCATCAAGGCCGGCGAGAGCGTGGACTATACGCTTGCCCCCGGCCGCAACGCCTATCTCGTGCCGGCGAGCGGCGCGGTCGAAATCAATGGTGTGAAGCTTGCGGCGCGCGATGGGGCCGCCATCAAGGACGAGGCGCGCCTCAAGGTGAAGGCGCTCGAGGATGCCGAGATCATCCTCGTCGATGCCCCCTGATCGTCAGCCAGGGCAACTGATGGCAAACTGAGTGGCGCTAATGCGCCCAGCGGCGTGCTTGATGCGCGGCCAAGAGCACGCCGGCTTGGGCGTCCTCGGGCAACAATTTGGCGATGACGCCCATGGCGAGCTCGACGGAGATCTCGCTCCCGCCGCACTCTTTCAGCTGATCGCGCAGCCAGCCATAGATCTCCTCGTCGCCGGCCTTGAGCCCGGCGGCGATCTCATCGAACATCTGCGCCAGCGATTGTGTTGCCACAGCCCCCTCCGATCCCCCTGCTGCCCCTAAGGGCAAAGCTGCCACGACCTCCTTGAGTGTTTGCCTCCCAACTCGCAAATCATCTTAGAGGCTCTTGTTGTGGCTGCGAAGAGTCCCTCGCGCCTTAAGCCAAACATCCTGAGCGAGTGTGACTTATCTGCCCGTGAAGGAGAGAAGCGGCGGCGTCCGTCCGCCTTCGCTTTGGGCGGCCGGCAGGCTTGCAGTCGGCACGCCGTCGTAAGGGGTCGGCGCCGGGCTGCAATAATGGCGCCCGTTGCGCGCATTGGTGACGAGGAGATCGAGGTGGAAATGGTTGGAATGGTAGCGGTCGCTGCCGGGCCCGAGCACGGTGTAGAACTCCCCGCACGCCGCCGCGAACGCCTCGTGGAGGAACGCCTGCTCAGGGGGGCTGCCGTTCCACCATGCCCGCAGCACGACGATCTCGCGCCCGCTCGCGAGCCGGAAGGCCGCCACGTCGAGCGCATTGCCGAAGGCGTGCTCGGAGAGCTTGGCGCCCGCGATATTGTCGCGTGTGCGGCAGCCATAGGAGGCGATCTGCTTGATCCCGACCACCGGCTCGCGGAAATGGGTGCGCGCCGCCCGCTGCACCGGGCCCGCCAACCAACGGTTGAGCTCGGCGGTCATGGAGCAATCGAGCGTGGCCGGCGGATCGATCGCGACCCGGCCGTCGAAACTGGCGCTGACGCTGAACGGGTGCTCGAGCCCGCACGAGCCTTTGCCGCCGAGAGGCGACATGGGCTCCACATAGCGCGAGGGGCGCATCGCCCCGCTTAAGAGGCAAGATGCCTCGACCTCGCCGCGCCACTCGGCGCGCGGCTCGGCAAACGGGCTGAGCGCGCAGCCGGCAACCCACGCCAACACCACCAAGCCTATGGCCAGAAACGCAACCCGGGCCCCCATGCCCGGTAAAATGCGGCGGATTTCATAAATAATGCTTCAACGCTGATTGGGGCGCCGAAAGCAAGAAGGGCCGCCCCTTGAGGCGACCCTTCCATTGTCGACCGCGGTCTGGAGGACCGCTCTTGGCGTCGCTAGACGCGACCGGAGGCCTCACATGAGGCGAGCATCCAGGTCAGAGCTGCCGGCGACCGCGGCATGGGACAATGAGACACTGGATCACCTCCTTTCGATTGTTGCTGGGATAGCCGCCATATAGGGCAGCGAGCACGAAAAGGGAACAGTTTTTCCGAAGGCTCCGCCGCTATTTCGGAGCGTTGAAGCTGTGCGCCGGCGACTGCGTGCCGTCCACATAAGTGAGCTGCACGGTCATCGACTTCGTCTTGGGCGGCACCTTCAGCAAGACCGTGGCGTTTTCGGGCACGGCATGGGGGTCCGAGGGGTCGCAAGGCGGCAGCTTGAATACCTGCTCCGCCGGCGCGTCGCCGAGCCCATAACGCACCTCCTTGATCGCGCAGCGATAGGTGATGAGCTGGGTGAAATAGACATTCATCCCCTGCCACTCGCGGAACGCGACCCAGCTCGTCCAGAATTGCTCCAGGATGTTCTTCTGCTCGGAGGCCAGCGCGCCCGAGGGGTCGAAATTGATGGGGAACAATTCCGCCTGCTCGCCGCGTTTGTCGCGCCAGGTCACGTAGATCGTGGTCTTGCCCTGGTCGGGCGGCATCTCGAAGCTGGTCTTCGGCATGCGCGTGCCGGTGCGTTGGTCGAGCACGTCGAGCGCGCCCGCATCGGTGAAGCTCCCTGTCTCGCCGATGCGGTAGCCGAACTGGGTCGCGGGCTCGGGCAAGGACACATTGACGATCCAACCCGCATTGGAGCGGGTGAAGCTCGCAAGCGGCTGCGGGCTCCCCGGCAGCGCCGCGACCTTCTGCTCCGGCGCCGGCAGCACGCTCGGACCCGCGCCTTCCTGTAACGGGGCGACATTGCCCTTGGCGGCGACGGCGCCCTCCGGCGAAAGATAAAGGTCGCCGATGATCTGGTCGTAATAAGCGGGCGTCTGCTCGTGATCCACCTTGGCGGCGAGCGCGCGCACTTTGGTCTGCGTCTCCTTGGCGATCTGCACCATGGAGAGGCCGGGCTGGGCGAGCTCGGCGAGCAGCGTGCGGGTGAACACCGAATTCGGATTGGCGTCGGTGTCGCTTAAGCGATCGAGCGCCGATTGCCCTTGGCCGGCGGAGAACAGCACGAACATGCCCTCGGCCGGGTCCATGCGGGCAAGGCCGCGGGTGAGACCGATGCTGCGCTTGCCTTTGATCGCGAAGGGATTGTCGCGGCAGGCATCGAGGATCAGGATCACCGTCGACGGCACCCTTGGCCTGGAACTGGTCGGAGAGCCCGGTCGCCGCGAAGCCCGCGTCGCGCACGAGCCCCTCTTCGCCCGGACCCGCCGCCGGCACGTCCACGGGCAGGAGGTAATTGGTGCCGTCGATGGCAAAGCCGTGGCCGGCGAAATAGAACAGCACCGTGTCGCCCGATTGCACCTTGTTTTCGAGATCGACGAGCGCCCGGCTCATGGCGCGCCGGCCGACATTCTCGGCCTTCACCACCTCGAAGCCGAGCTTCGACAGCTCCTCGGCGATGGCATCGGCGTCGTTCACCGCCTTTTGCAGCTGCGGCACGTTCTCATAGGCGTTGTTGCCGACGACGAGCGCCACGCGCTTTCCGGCCTGCGCGGGCGAAACGAACGGCAGGAAGCAGGCGAGCGCAAGACAAGCGCCAAGCCGCGCGGCACGCGAACCCCTCGAATTCATGCGGGACCCTCCAACGCCTCCGCCCTCGGCCGGCGGCGGTGCCGAGCCTAATCCGGCGCCTTGGCGCCAGCAAGATGGCGGGATTTACGGGAAGCTCACCACTTCGAGGTTGAGCGGAAGCTCGTTCTGGTGCGGGCCGGCCAGCGCGGATTTGTCGATATTGACCACGCCATTGGTGAAGAGCGGCGCCTCCTCGGTGATCACGCCGTCGCCCTCGAAGCTCGTGAAGGCGTAAGGCAGCCCGTTCGCTTCGAGCGGCGAGGCGCCGTCCATGACGTGGAAATGGAGATGCGGCGTGTCGGTATTGCCGGAATTGCCGAGCAGCCCCAGCACCTGCCCTTGGCTGACATGGTCGCCCTCTTTCACCTTGAGCGACCCCGCCTGCAGATGGGCGTAGAAGGCGTAGCGGCCTTCGCCGATGTCGACCACGATGTAATTGCCGCCGGCATTGTTGATCGACTTTCCTTCCGGCAATTTCCCCGGCACCTCCGCCGGGTCGCCGTCATGGAGGCCGGCCACCGTGCCGTCGGCCACCGACAGCACCTCGGTGCCGTAATAGGCATAGCTCTCGACCTTGTTGGCGGGCCCCTTGGCGAGGCTGTCATTGTCGCCGAGCTGCACGAAATCGATGGCGAAGCGCTCGGCCACATGCACCGTGCCGTTGATCGCGAGCGTGGCGCCGCGGTGATAGGAGATGGCGGCGCAACATCCGCCGCCCACCGCCCAGCGCTTGCCTTTGAGCGGCGGCGCGATCACCACCGCGGGCGCGCCCACGCTCACCGGCGCGCCGGTGAAGCTGAGCTCCGACGGCGGCTTCGGTCCGTCCGTCTCGGGCTTCATCTTCCCTACCGACAGCTGGAAGCGGTGCGCGATGACCGGCGGCACCTTGGCATCGGCGGCGAGCGTCACGTCCATGAAGAGATAGCCGGAATTGGCCGGCGTCAGCACGTTGCCCTCGTCGCGGCTGTTCAGCCGCAGCTTCGCGTCCACCTCCTTCCAGTCGAGATGCTGGAGCACCTGATCGTTGGCGGCGTCCACCACGTCGATCGCCTCGATGCTGACCAGAGACTGGCTCTGATTGATGAGCGTCACTTCATAAGCGAGGTGGATCTTGCCGTCGGCGCCCTTGACCGGATTGGCGCCTGCGACCGGCATGGCCACGATCGGCGTCAGCACGGGATCGGCCGCCTGCGCGGTGGCAAAGCTCAAGGCTAAGCCGACCATCACGCCCGCAATCAATGCGAGTTCACGCCGGATAAGCATACGCGCCATCAACATCCTCCCTTGGTTTCGGCGCGACCCTATCATGGCGAGGGCGCCGCTTCCGCCTTCACTCAGATTTGACTTGGGGCTCAATCGAGCCCGAGCGCCTTCACGGCCTTGGCGTTGATCGACTGGCGCGTGGCGAAGAACCCCTCCCACGGGTCGCGCTTCAGCCGCTTGAGCCTGAGCGGCATGGTCTTGACGTCGTAGGCCGCCGCGACCTTCAGACCCTTGAGCTCGTCCCAGGCGAGCGGGGCCGCGACCGGCGCGCCCGCCCGCGCGCGGGTGGAGAAATTGGCGATCGCCGAGCCGCCGCGCTGGTTGCGCAGATAATCGACGAAGATCTTGTCTTTGCGCGTGCGCTTGAGCGGGTTCGCCGTATAGCGGTCGGGTCTGCGCGGCGACGAGCCCGTCGGCGACGGCTTTGGCGAAGGCCTTGACCTCCGTCCAGCCGAGCTTCGATGTCAGCGGCGCGACCACATGCAGCCCCTTGCCGCCGGTCGATTTGAGGAAGCTCTTCAGCCCGAGATCGGCGAGGAAGTCGCGCACCTCGACCGCCGCCGCTTTCAACGTGGCGAGCGGCAGCCCTGCGTCGGGATCGAGATCGAAGACGAGCCGGTCGGGCTTGTCGATATGGTCGAGCGACACGCCCCAATCGTGGATCTCCAGCACGCCGATCTGCACCAGCGCGAACAGGCCCGCCGCGTTTTCGATATAGAGATATTTCCGCTTCAACTCGCCGCCGGAGATGTGGACCTCCTTCACCGCCGCGCTCATGCCCTTCATGGCGTGGCGCTGGAAGAAGCATTCCTTGGCGTAGCCTTCCGGGCAACGCACGAGGCTGATCGGCCGATTGAGGATGTACCGCAGCATCTCCGGCGCGACCGCCTCGTAATAGCGGGCAAGGTCGAGCTTGGTGAGGCCGGGATCGGGAAACAGCACCCGGTCGGGATTGGACAGCGTGATGCCGGCGAAGGTGGGCGCGCCCATCGTCTTTCTCTTTCGCTGCCCGGCGGGATTTGGTCTCGACCACTGGCTCCTCCTCACGCGGCGGATCGCGATGCACGTCGGCCGCGCGCTTGTCCTCGCGCAACCCCTGGAAGCTTGGATGCCGCAAGCGCCCATCCTTCGTCCATTCGGTATAGGCGATTTCGGCCACGAGGCGAGGCTCGAGCCATACCGCGCCCCGCCGCTCGGCTGGAGGCACCTCGACGAAGGGCGAATTCTTGCGCTCGAGCGGCTTGAAGCGCTTGGCGAGCAGCGCAAGATCGGCCTCGCCGAACCCGGTGCCGACCTTGCCGGCATAGTGGAACGCGCCGTCCTTGAAAGTGCCGAGCAGGAGCGAGGCGAAGGGGCGCCCCTTGACGGAGGAGCGGCTATAGCCGCCGATCACGAATTCGGCGCGCGCCCCGCATTTGATCTTGAGCCAGGCCTTGCTGCGGCCTGAGCGATAGGGCGCGTTCGCCCGTTTCGACACGACGCCTTCGAGCCCCGAGGCGCATGCGCCCGCAAAGAAGGCGCGCCCCGATCCCTGCACATGGTCGGAATAAATGAGGCGCGGCGGGATGGTCTTGCCCGAGAGAAGCAGGGCGAGGCGCGCTTTGCGCTCGCTGAGCGGCGTCTTGCGCCAATCCTTGCCGTCGAGCTCGAGCAGATCGAACAGGAAATAGCGGATCGCCTGGTGCGGGCTGTCGATATGCTCTTGCAGCGATTTGAAGTCCGTGATGCCCGACGGCAGCACGAAGGCCACCTCGCCGTCGACCAGCGCGTCGCGGCAGGGAAGTTTGGCGAGCGCGCTGGCTATGGCCGGGAAGCGCACCGTCCAGTCGAGCCCGCTGCGGCTGAACAGCGTCACCTCGGAGCCAGCCTTCCGCCCGATGATGCGGTAGCCGTCGAACTTCACCTCATGCAGCCAGCCTGCCCCGTCCGGCACCTCGTCGTCGAGGGTGGCAAGCTCGGGCGCGACGAATTGCGGCGCTAGCGCTTTCGCGTTCTTGCCGGCTTTGCCTTGGGTTTTGCCTTGGCGGCTGTCCGCGGAGTTTTTTTTTGAGCGTTGGAGCTCCACACCGCCGAGTTGCCGGTCTCGATCTTTTCCATGCTGCGGCCCGACACCACGCTCGTGTCGTAGTCTTGCGTGGGCTCGTCGCCGTCATGGGCGTATTCGTCGCGCTTCTTGATCAGGAGCCAATTCTCGCGGCCCCGCTCGCCCTTGCGCGGCTTCATGCGCACGAGCACGTAATCGCCCTTCAGCCGCTTGCCATGGAGGCGGAATTTGAGATCGCCCTTGGCCAGCCCCTCGTCCGGGTCGCCGATCGGCTCCCAGGTGCCGCGGTCCCAGATCATCACCGGGCCGCCGCCATATTCGCCTTTGGGGATGACGCCTTCGAACCCGCCATATTCGAGCGGGTGGTCCTCGGTGCGGACGGCGAGGCGCTTCTGCGTCGGATCGAGGCTCGGCCCCTTGGTCACCGCCCAGCTCTTGAGCACGCCGTCATGCTCGAGGCGGAAATCGAAATGGGTGCGCCGCGCCGCATGCTTCTGGATGACGAAGCTGTTGCCGCGGGCCGGCTTGCGCTTCGCGCCCGGCTCCGGCGTCTTGGCGAAGTCGCGCTTGGCCTTGTATTCGGCAAGCAGGTCGCGGCTTTGCCCCCGCGCCATGGTCTAGGCCGATTTGCGCTTGGGCGCCGCCCGCCCGGTCTTCTTGCTCTCGCGCCGCTCCGCCGCGGCGCCGCGCTTCGACTGCGGCGCGCTCTTGCCCTTGGCCTGCTGCCCCTGCTTCACGCTCTTCTTGAGCGCGTCCATGATGTTGATCACCTTGGCGGTGGCGGGCTCCTCCACCACGAATTCCGGCTCGCGGTGCTCGAGCTTGGCGTGGATCAGCTCCCACATCGCCTCGTTATATTCGTCCTTGAACTGCGCGGGCTCGAACTTGCCCGCCTTGCGCTCGATCAGCTCGCGCGCGAGCTCGAGCGCTTCCTTGTCGACCTTGAGCTCGGGCACCTCCTTGAAGAAGGCGTCGGCCGAGCGGACCTCGTTCGCGTGGCGCAGCACTTCGAGCAGGAGACCGCGTCCGCATGCCTGGATCGCCACGATGTTGCCCTGGCCGCGCAGGATGAGCTGGCCGAGCCCGACCTTCTCGGTTTCGGCGAGCGCCTTTTGCACCACCACATAGCCCTCTTCGGCCACGTCGCCGTCGGGCAGGAGGTAATAAGGCTTCTCGAAATAGCGCGCGTCGATGTCGTCTCGCTCGACGAAGCGCACGAGCTCGATGGTCTGCTTGGCCTCGAGCTTCAGTTTGTCGATCTCGTCTTGATTGAGCAGGACGTATTTGCCCTTCTCATATTCGAAGCCCTTGGTGATCTCCTCGTTCTCCACCACGCCGATGCCGGGCGCCACCTTCTGGTAGCGGATGCGCTTGCCGGACGGCTCGTGGATCTGATGCAGCTCGATGCGCTTCTCGGTGCTCGTCGCGGGGTAGAGCCTGATGGGGATGGTGACCAGGGACAGCCTAAGCTGGCCGGTCCAATAGGCGCGCGCTGCCATACTCCGTACTCCTTACGAAACGAGCACCGGCCCTCCTAAAGGAAAGCCGGGCGACTTAACTCAAACCGCTAGGCTTCGGCCCCGGTTCCGCGCACCCGGCGGCGGGGCCTTGCCTCATTATTCTACACTATACCCGTTCTCCTTAAGCATGCGTTCAAGAGCGTCGGGAAAGGTCAGACGCTGCGCTTTGCCCGGGCACTCCCCGGCCTCGTTCAGCGGCTGGTCGCACACATCGAGGCCCCATTCGGACGAGCGGTCGTAATGGGCGAGCATGAGCGCCCAGGCCTCCTTGCCCTCGCCGAGCAGGATCTTCTCCGCCACATAGCCGGCGAGGAAGCCGTTGTCGTCGTCGTCGGGAACGGCTGTGATGATGTCCTTGAGATAGGATTCATGCGCGGCCCGGAAGCGCGGCTCGCGCGTCATATTCTTCACCGCGCCGTTCTCGACGGTGAGGATCTCGAGCGGGGCCACCGAGCAGGCATAGCAGCCGAAAGCATAGAGGAAGGCGTTGTCGCGGGTCTCGAACTCGTAGTGCCCGTCGCCGTCGAGATCGCTGGCGGTGAGCGGCCCGCCGTCGAATTCGCCGACATCCACGGTCTGCCAGCTCGACCCGTCGGGGCTGGCGGTGATGACCTTGGTATCGGAGCAGCAATGCGCGCCCCCGGTGAAGAAGGACGCCACCACTTCCGGGCTCGCATTGCCCGGATCGAGCTCGGCGATCTGCACGCTGACCGGCGGGTTGCCCAAGCCCAAATCGTCGCGTTCGAGCTTCGCCACCTCCTTGCCGTCGACCAGCACGGTGACGATGGGCGTGCGCACGATCTCGCCCTCCTCGTTCTTGTCTTCCTTGTAGCTGAGCACCGCCTTGACATTTCCTTGCGCGATCTCGCGCGTCGGCGGCGTGCCCTCCTCGTCCTCTTCCATCCCGGTCTCGATCTTGGGCGCGGTGTCGACCGGCGCGAGCGTCTTGGCCGCGAGATATTTCGCATCCGCCTTCTTGATGGCTTCGGCTAGGCTCTCGGCGGCGCCTGCCGCTTGCGGCATGGGCACGAGCCCAAAAACGAGGCAAATAAGCGCAAAGCGAGACAGGGGATGAAGCGGGCGGGGCGCAAGCATAACGGGCAGTCGTCCGGGTGAATTCAGGCTCGCGCCCCACGGCGCTGATCGTCTATTGTAGCCTTTCTGCGGCCAGAGTTCCCAGATTCCTTGAGGTTCGTGCTCGGCGTCGCAACCGTCTCCCTCGAAAGGCTAGGGCCTTCCGTCGCGGGTGGACACGGAACTTGCATGCCGGGGAACGCGTGTATTGGCTGAAAGGTTGAATTGCTGCGGTCAAGAGCGGCAAAGCGTTAGGGCAGCGATGAACGATATCAATCCAGAAACCGAGCGCGGCGGGTCGGCCTTGAGCACGCCCGCGGTGGTGATCACCGGGGCGACCGAGGGCATCGGCCGCGCGCTCGCCGAGGAGTTCGCCCGCGCGGGCGACACTTTGCTGCTCGTGGCCCGTAACCTCAACGACCTCGAGAAGACGGCGGCGGAGCTCAAACGCGCCCATGGCGTCGAAGTGCGCATCACCGCCCAGGACCTCTCCACCGAAGAGGGCTGCGCCGGCGTCGAGGACGCCTTGCGCCGCGCCCATCTCTATGCCGATTGCCTGGTCAACAATGCCGGCATCATGTCGTCGGGCTTCTTCCAGGACGAAGATCTCGACACGGTAAAGCGTCTGGTCGATCTCGACGTGCGCGCCGTGGTGGACCTGACGCACCGATTCTTGCCGGGCATGATCGCGCGGCGGCATGGCGGCGTGCTCAACATCGCCTCGATGATGGGCTTCATGCCGGTGCCCTATCAGGCGCCTTACGCCGCGGCCAAGGCCTTCGTTCTGTCCTTCTCCAAGGCCATCGCCTACGAGACCATGGGCACCGGCGTCACGGTGTCGGTCATTGCGCCGGGCGTCGTGTTCACGCGGCTTCACGCCAAAGCGGGCTCGCAGAACTCCTACTATGTGCGCTTTTTTCCGTTGATGACGCCGCAGCAGGTGGCGCGCTGGGCCTATAACGGCTTCCGCCGGCGCCGCAGTCTGATCGTGCCCGGCATCTTCAACCAGCTCGCCGTCTCGGCGATGCGCTTCGTGCCCGATTTTCTGCTCGTGCCGGTGATGGGACTGTTCTTCCGCGTGCGCGACGAGGAGGGCAACCCCTTGCCGCCGGGGTCCAGCGCCAAGGGGGACGCGCCCAAGAAGCTTGCCCCCGACCGCCAAGCGTCGCTGGCGGGGGCCCTGCTGCGGAGCCCCGTGACGGGTCGGTGGTGGAGCCGAGGGGGATCGAACCCCTGACCTCAGCAGTGCGATTGCTGCGCTCTCCCAACTGAGCTACGGCCCCTTAAGGGAATGGGGGTCATTTAGGGAGCGGCCTTCCGGCCTGTCAAGCGAGGCCAATCCCTGACGCCTCGCAAGGCTTGCTCTCGCCACCGCCGCCAAGCTACATGGACTCGGTTTCAGGAGGGGACGGATGGTTCCTTTAATCGGTTTTATCGTTCTCATCATCGATCTCTACATCTGGGTCATCATCGCGGGCGCGATTCTGAGCTGGCTCATCGCCTTCAATGTGGTGAACACGAGCAACCGCTTCGTGCTTGCCGTCGCCGACATGCTCTATCGCCTGACCGAGCCCGCGCTCAGGCCGATCCGCTCGGTGCTGCCCAATCTCGGCGGCATCGACATCTCGCCCGTGATCCTGATCTTGCTGCTGCTCTTCATCCGCGACGTCGTGCTGCTCGGCTGGCTTCTGCCCGCCACCCAGCCCGTGATCGTCGAGCCTTGAACGGCGCGGCGTTACCCTTCCGCCTTGCGGGCGGGAGCGTGATCCTCGCCGTGCGGCTCACGCCCAAATCGAGCGCCGACAAGGTCGAGAGCGTCGCGCTGTTCGATGGCGAGCCGGTGCTGAAGGCGCGCGTGCGCGCGGTCCCCGAGGCCGGCCGCGCCAATGACGCGCTCGAACGGCTCATCGCCGATTGGCTCGGCGTGCCGCCCTCCACCGTCACCGTCGCCCAAGGCGGCAAGTCGCGCCTGAAGCGCGTGGCCGTGGCCGGCGACGCCGCGCGCCTGGCCTCTCTGATCAAAACCCGTCTCGCCGCGCTTACCGCCTCATCCTGAGGCGCGCGCGATCTCCTCGGCGATGGCTTCGGCCGCGGCGCGGGGATCGGGCGCGCGGGTGATGGGCCGGCCGATCACGAGATAATCGGCGCCCGCCGCGATGGCCTCCGCCGGACTCATGGTCCGCGCCTGGTCGTCGGCGGCAACGCCCTTGGGCCGGATGCCCGGCGTGACGATGAGAAAATCGGGACCGGCCGCCTTGCGGATCGCCGCCGTCTCGCGGCCCGAAGCGACGACGCCGTCGAAGCCCGCCTCGCGCGCGAGCATGGCCCGGCGCAAGCCGAGCTCGGCCGGCGCGAGCGCGATGCCTTGCTGGGCGAGATCGGCGGCCTCGAGATTGGTGAGCACCGTCACCCCGAGCAGCTTGAGCGGGGCGTCTCCTCTGCCGCGCCGCGCCGCATCGAGCGTCTTGCGGTCTGAGCGCATGCACGGTGAGGAAGGACGCGCCGGTGGCCGCGATCGCCGCCGTCGCCCGCTCCACCGTCGCCCCGATGTCGAGCAGCTTGGCATCGATGAACACGCTGCGGCCCCGCACCCGCAAGCGCGCGGGCGAGCTCGAAGCCGCCGGCAAAGAGCAGCTCGAGCCCGATCTTGTAGACGCCGACGCTGTCCCCAAGCGTGGCGATCAATGCGCGCGCCTCCTCGACGCTTGCCACGTCGAGCGCGACGATGATGCGGTCGCTCGCTTTGCTCATGGGGCGGCGAATTTCCGCGCCGCGATGGCGAGCGCCTCGACCACGCCCTTGAGCATGTCCTGCTGCATCTTGTCCTTGAGGCTGCCGTCCTCGGCGAAGGCGTCGCCCGCACGCGGCAGCGCGAGCTGCTGCGGGATCACGCTCGCGCCCACGCCGACGGCGAGGATTTGGCGCAAGGTCAGCAGGCTGCGCATGCCGCCGTAATAGCCGGGCGAGGCGCCGCTGATGGCAAACACGCGGCTCTGATAGACTTCGAGCCCCGTCTCGCCCTTGGCGCGCACTCGGGACACCCAGTCGATCGTGTTCTTGAGCAGCGGCGTGACCGAGGAATTATATTCGGGGCTCGCGATGAACACGCCTTGATATTCGCCGAGCAGCGCCTTGAATTCGCGCGCCGCCGCGGGCGGCCCCTGCTCCGCTTCGACATCGCCATTATAGAGCGGCATGGGATAGTCCTTGAGGTCGACGAACACGCCCTCGATGCCGTTGGCGACGGCGATGTGCTGCGCGAGCCGCGCGAGTTTCTTGTTGTAGGACCCTTCCCGCGTGCTGCCGGCAAAGAACAAGAGTTCGCATCAATTCCCTTTCTTAGCGCGCCTCACCCGGTCGGAACCGCGCGCCTCGCTGGAGCAGGCTTGGGTGCCGGCGCATCGTCCTCGCCCATGCCGAACAGATGCCGCAGCGGCACCACCGCGGCCGCCGCGAGCGGCGTGGCGAGTGCGAGCCCCAGAATGCCGAACACCGCGCCGAGCACGAGCTGGGCCAAGATCACCACCGCGGGCGGCAGCGACACGGCGCGCGCCTGGATCAGCGGCGTGAGCAGATAGCTCTCCAGAAACTGGATGATGGCGTAAAGCCCGACCACCCACAGCGCGAGATCGAGGCTCTCGCCGCCGGCGACGAGCACCATCGGGATCGCCCCGATGATCGGCCCGAGATAAGGCAGGAAGCCCGCGAGCCCCGCGAACAGCGCGAGCACGAAGGGAATCGGCACGCCGAGAATGAGCAGGCCCACGAAGGTGAAGCTGCCGATCAGCGTCATGGAGATGCTCTGACCGATCAGCCAGCGCCTGAGCAGATCGCCGGTGTCATGCAGCATCTGCATGGTGGCGAGGCGGCGGTCGGCCGGAGCGAGCCGCGCCACGAGCTCGATATAGGTGTCCGGGTCGGCGGCGAAATAGATGCCGAAGAACAGCACGATGAGCCCGGCGCTGAAGATGCCGACGATCGACAGCGCGAAGCTGGTCGCGCCGGTGGCGATGCCCCAGGGGCTCATGAACTTGCCCAACAGCTGCACGAGGTCGACATTCTGCAGCAGATTGGCCTGGTCGGCGAAGGCCGCCACCTGCTTGGTCAGGCTGGTCGCGCCGGCGGCGAGGCTGGTCGCGAGCTGCGCCACCTGCTGGGCGAGCGTCGGTCCCGCCCCCCACAGCACGAGCACGAGGAACAGCGCCACGAGAACGACCACGACGTGCGAGCATGACGAGCCGCGGCAGGCCGGTGATCTCGGCGAGCGCGCGGCTTGCGCCATAGAGCACGATGGCGAGCAGGAGGCCGGCAAAGGCGAGCAGGAGCGCGGTGCGCGCGTACCATAGGCCGAGCGCGAGCGCGAAGACCGCCACCGCCGCGGCGGCCATCAGCGCCGCCCGGGTCCAGGAAGGAGTCGTTTTGCCGGGGGTCTCTCGGGCGCTGTCGCCGTCGCTCATGGCGCCTCTCGGCATGATGGCGCTCACCGGACGGTCACGAGCGCGGGGGGAAGATCACGCCACTCTACGGCAAACGCCTAAGGCAAAGAATAGGCCGCTACTCGCCCGTGCGCTCGAACAGCTCCTTGACGCGCGCGAAGAAGCCCGCCGATTCGGGGCTCGTGCTCGCATTGGAGGCTTCCTCGAAGCTCTTGAGCAATTCGCGCTGCTTGCGCGAGAGGTTCTTCGGCGTCTCCACCTCGACCTGGATGTAGAGGTCGCCCTGCTGCTTGGAGCGCAGCACCGGCATGCCCTTGGCCTTGAGGCGGAACTGTTTGCCGCTCTCGGTGCCTTCCGGGATCTTCACCCGCGTCCTGCCGCCGTCGATGGTGGGCACCTCGACCTGGCCGCCGAGCGCGGCCGTGGTGAGAGCGATCGGCACGCGGCAGAAGAGGTCGGCGCCGTCGCGCTGGAAGAACTCATGCGGCTTGATGGAGAGGAAGATGTAGAGGTCGCCGGGCGGCCCGCCGCGCAAGCCCGCCTCGCCTTCGCCCGCGAGCCGGATGCGCGTGCCGTCCTCCACGCCCACCGGGATGGTGACGGAAAGGGTGCGCTCGCGCGTGACGCGGCCCGCGCCGTTGCAGGTGGCGCACGGGGTCTCGATCACCTCCCCGCGTCCCTGACAGGCGGGACAGGTCCGCTCGATGGTGAAGAAGCCTTGGCTCGCGCGCACCTTGCCGAAGCCGCCGCAGGTCCGGCATTGGGTAGGCTTGCGTGCCCGAACGCGCGCCCGAGCCCGAGCAGCTCTCGCAGGTGATGCTGGTCGGCACGCGGATCTGCGCCGTCTTGCCCTCATAGGCCTCGTTGAGGGTGATCTCCATATTGTAGCGGAGGTCGGCCCCGCGCTCGCGCGCCGAGCGCTGACGCGGGCGCCGTTGGCCCATGAACTCGCCGAACAGATCGTCGAACATGGCCGACATGGAGGCGGAGAAATCGGCGCCGAAGCCGTGGCCGGCCGCGCCGGCAAGTCCGCCGTCGAAGGCGGCGTGGCCGAAGCGGTCATAGGCCGCCCGCCGCTGCGGATCCTTCAGCGCCTCATAGGCCTCGTTGACTTCCTTGAAACGATGCTCGGCCCCGCGATCGCCGTTGCAGCGATCGGGATGGCATTCCTTGGCCAGGCGCCGGAACGCGGCCTTGATATCGGGTTCGGACGCCCCGCGGGGCACACCGAGAATTTCGTAGTAGCAGCGCTTTGACATCGACCCTCTGGCCTTCACCCCGGAACCGCGTCCCGCATGCGGACGGCGCTTAGCCTCTTCTCTTGGACAGCGGCGCCGGATCTTGCGGGGTTCACAGCAAGATCCGCGCCAATGCCTTCAATCCACGTCAAGCCGACTTCTTGCTGTCGTCGTCCCTCACTTCCTCGAAATCGACGTCGACCACATCCGGGCCGCCGCTACCGCCGCCCTCCGCGGGGCCGCCCGCGCCGCCACCGGCCGCCGCCGCGCCCTGGCTCGCCGCATACATGGCCTCGCCGAGCTTCATCGAGGCTTGCGCCAGCGCATCGATCTTCTGCTTGATGGCGGCCACATCCTCGCCCTCGATCGCCGATTTGAGCTCGGTCACGGCCGCTTCCACCGTGCCCTTGTCGCCGGCGGCGACCTTGTCACCGAAATCCTTGAGCATGCGCTCGGTCGAGTGCACGAGCGCCTCGCCCTGGTTGCGCGTCTCCACGAGCTCGCGGCGCTGCTTGTCCTCCGCGGCGTGGCTTTCGGCTTCCTTGACCATGCGGTCGATGTCGGCGTCGGAGAGGCCGCCCGACG
Organism: uncultured Alphaproteobacteria bacterium; assembly: GCA_963792045.1. GTDB lineage: Bacteria > Pseudomonadota > Alphaproteobacteria > Rhizobiales > Methyloligellaceae > Methyloceanibacter. Next base: position 141,071 of record CAWBUT010000010.1, on the reverse strand, counting down.
CCTGGATGCGGATCGATTGCTCCTTGCCGGTCGCCTTGTCGGAGGCCTGCACGTTGACGATGCCGTTGGCGTCGATGTCGAAGGTGACCTCGATCTGCGGCACGCCGCGCGGCGCCGGCGGAATGCCGACGAGATCGAATTGCCCGAGCAGCTTGTTGTCCGCCGCCATCTCGCGCTCGCCCTGGAACACGCGGATGGTGACCGCGTTCTGATTGTCCTCGGCGGTGGAGAACACCTGGCTCTTCTTGGTGGGGATGGTGGTGTTGCGGTCGATCAGCCGGGTGAACACGCCGCCCAAGGTCTCGATGCCGAGCGACAGCGGCGTGACGTCGAGCAGGAGCACGTCCTTGACGTCGCCCTGCAGCACGCCCGCCTGGATGGCGGCGCCGATGGCCACCACCTCGTCGGGGTTCACGCCCTTATGCGGCTCGCGCCCGAAGATGGTCTTCACCGTCTCGGCCACTTTCGGCATGCGCGTCATGCCGCCCACGAGCACCACCTCGTTGATCTCGGCGGCCTTGAGACCGGCGTCCTTCAACGCGTTCTGGCACGGGCCGATGGTCTTCTGAATGAGGTCGTCCACCAGGCTCTCGAGCTTGGCGCGCGTGAGCTTCATGGTGAGATGCTTCGGCCCGGTCTTGTCGGCGGTGATGAAGGGCAGGTTGATCTCGGTCTGCGTCGTGGAGGAGAGCTCGATCTTGGCCTTCTCGGCGGCCTCTTTCAGCCGCTGCAGCGCGAGCTTGTCGCCGCGCAGATCGATGCCCGACTCCTTCTTGAACTCGTTGGCGAGATAGTCGACGAGGCGCATGTCGAAATCCTCGCCGCCGAGGAAGGTGTCGCCATTGGTCGACTTCACCTCGAACACGCCGTCGCCGATCTCGAGAATGGAGATGTCGAAGGTGCCGCCGCCGAGGTCGTAGACGGCGATGGTCTTGCTTTCCTTCTTCTTGTCGAGGCCGTAGGCGAGCGCCGCCGCCGTCGGCTCGTTGATGATGCGCAGGACCTCAAGCCCCGCGATCTTGCCGGCGTCCTTGGTGGCTTGGCGCTGCGCGTCGTTGAAATAAGCGGGAACGGTGATGACCGCCTGGTCCACCTTCTCGCCGAGATAGGCTTCCGCCGTCTCTTTCATTTTTTGCAGGATGAAGGCGGAGATTTGCGAGGGCGAATATTTCGTGCCGCGGGACTCGACCCAGGCGTCGCCATTGTCGGCGCGCACGATCTGGTAGGGGACGAGCTTCTTGTCCTTCTCGACCATCGGGTCGTCGTAGCGGCGGCCGATCAGGCGCTTGATGGCGAAGAAAGTATTTTCCGGGTTCGTGACCGCTTGGCGTTTGGCGGGAAGGCCTACGAGCCGCTCGCCGTCTTCGGTGAAGGCCACCATGGATGGCGTCGTGCGCATCCCTTCCGCATTCTCGATCACCTTGGGGCTTTTCCCCTCCATGACCGCCACGCATGAATTGGTGGTACCGAGATCGATTCCGATCACTTTCGCCATGTCACGAACCTCTCCTTCTGGCAGACCGCCCGGGCCCTAGATCGGCACCCTTTGGCACGCGCGCTCCCGCCGCTTGGCTTGGCGCTGGTCCCCTCGACAATACCGGCAGGCCTCGCCGACTCGGAAAGCCAGCGGGGCTCCGCGATTATATAGGGGGCAAGCCTATGGCTCACAAGGAGAAGCGGGGGGTGATGCTTGGCGAGATGTTTAGAAATTTCCGCCGATCCGCTTCCAGGCGCTGATCAGGATCGGCGGCAGGCACCAATAGCGGCCGTCGGCCGCGGCTTCCTTCATTTCCTGGCGGAATTGCGCCGCCCGGGAGGGATCGGCGATGCCGAGCTCCGCGCCCGTCGCGAACAGGCCGTCATAAACGTCGATCAGCATATCGGCCATGGCCGCGAGCGGCAGGAAATGGGCGGCCGCGGCGGCGCGGTCCGGCGCGCCTAAGCCCGCCGCCTCGAACTGGGCGGGCAGTTGGCGTCCGGCCCGCATATTGCGCCCATGCGCCCGGAACACGCCCTCGAACAGGCGGTTGAACTCGGCCATGGGCGGGCAGACCGGCTCGATGGCGATGGCGCCGAAATCGAACTCCTGCGCCACGACCACGCCGCCCGGCTTGGTCCAGCCGCCCATCTTCTCGAGCACGAGCGAGGGATCGGGCAGATGCATGAGCAGGAAGCGGCAGAAGGTGAGGTCGAAGGGAGCGCCCGGCACGGTGTCGAGCTCGAGCACATTGCCGTGGAGGAAGGCGAACTCGGCGCCCCCTTCGGCGCGAAGCTCGGCCAGCGCTTCGGCGCCGAGCCGCGCGTCGATGTCGAGCCCGGTGACCTTGCCTTGGGGCCCGACCCGCGCGGCCATGAGACGCATCACCGCGCCGGGGCCGGCGCCGACATCCAGGCAGCTCATGCCGGGCGCTAATCCCGCCGCGTCGAGCGTGGCTTCGGTCGCCGCCTGCCACAGCCGCGCTTGATTGCGCAGGCGCTGATATTCGCGGGCATCGCGGGCATGCACATAGCCGTCGGGATTGCCCTTGGATGCGCCCGCCATCACCGACATCACTCCGGTTTGCTGCCTTAACGCCGGGGTCGGCCGCGGGGTTGCCCAGTGCGGCGCGGGCCGCGCCCGTCAGCCGTCTTGCGGCCCATCCGTGCCGGGCGTGGGCCCGCCCGGGAAATCGTCATTGGCGGGTTTGGGCGGCTCGCTCCCATCCTTGCCCGACGAGGCGGCGGCGAGACGCCTTGGCGCCGCCCTTGGACACGGCGACGAGCGCCGGCCGCAAGCAGCGGTCGCCGATCACATAGCCCGCCTGCATGACGTCGACCACGGTGCCCTCGGGCACGTTGGGGTCCGGCACCTCATACATGGCCTGGTGGCAATTGGGGTCGAAGCGGGCGCCGAGCGGATCGATGCGGGTCACGCCATGGCGCTCGAGCACGTTGAGCAGCTCCCGCTCGGTGATCTCCACCCCGTCGAGGAAGCTCTTCAGCGCGGGATCCTGGGCCGCGGCCTCCGCCGGCACATGCTCGACCGTGCGCCTGAGATTGTCGCCGACGGTGAGCACGTCGCGGGCGAAATTGGAGATGGCGTAGCGCGCGGTATCCGTCTTCTCCCGCTCGGTGCGGCGCCGCAAATTCTCCATATCGGCCATGGTGCGCAACAGGCGGTCGCGCATGTCGGCGTTCTCGGTGACCATGGCCTCGAGCTCGGCGCTCGCTTGCGCCGCGGGATCGGCCGCCTCGTTCATGCCTTGCGCGCGCGCGCCCCGTTTGGGCTCTTGGCCCGTCGCGGCCGTCTTGTGCTGATCGGTCTTGTCCTCGGGCATCGCCGCCTTAATTGAATGGCTTCGGTGGTTGGGGATATCGACTGCCCCGGCACAAAAATCAAGGCACAAGGCGTCCGAGCAGCCGCGCGGTGTAGTCCACCATGGGGATGATGCGCGCATAATTGAGCCTCGTCGGGCCGATCACGCCGAGCACGCCCACGATCTTTTGCTCCGTGTCCTCGAAGGGCGAGACGATCAGCGCCGAGCCCGACAGCGAGAACAGCTTGTTCTCCGAGCCGATGAAGATGCGCACGCCCTCGGCGCGCTCGGCGAGGCCGAGGAGCTGGATCAAATCCTTCTTGGTGTCGAGATCCTCGAACAGGAGACGCACGCGTTCCAGATCCTCCATGGCGCGCACGTCCTCGAGCAGATGCGAGCGCCCGCACACGATGAGGCTCTTGCGCTCATCCTCGCCCGACCAGGTGGCGAGGCCGAGGGTAACGACCCGCGCGGTGAGCTCGTCGAGCTGGGCGCGCCGCTGCTCGATCTCCGTCTCGATGCGCGCGCGCGCGTCGGCCAAAGTGAGCCCGGCGATGCGGGCATTGAGGTAGTTGGCCGCCTCGGTGAGCGACGACAGCGGCAAGCCCTCGGGCAGTGCGACGATGCGGTTCTCGACCTCGCCGTCCTCCCCCACGAGCACGGCGAGCGCCCGGCCCGGTGCGAGATTGACGAACTCGATTTGCTTGAGCGTCTTGGTCTGCTTGTCGACGAGCACGATGCCCGCGCACCGCGCGAGCCCCGACAGCATGTCGCCCGCCTCGGCGAGGAACTCCTCCGCGCCGCGGCGCCGGCCGCTCCCGGCGATGCGGCTCTCGATCTGACTGCGCTCCTCCTCGCTCACATCGCCGATTTCGAGCAGGGCGTCGATGAAGAGGCGCAGGCCCGTCTGCGTCGGCAGGCGCCCGGCGCTCGTATGCGGCGCGTAGATGAGGCCGAGGCTTTCCAAATCCGACATGACGTTGCGCACCGAGGCGGGCGACAGCGTCATCGGCAGCGCGCGGCTCAAATTGCGCGAGCCGACCGGCTCGCCGGTGGCGAGATAGGTCTCGACGATGCGCTTGAAGATCTCGCGCGAGCGGTCGTTGAGCTGACGCAGACCCGCGACACTGTCGGTGACGGATTTCAGCGCTTCGTTGACATCGGCATGGCGCATTGGTCCCGAAATGTAGGGACGGGCGCGGGAGGCGTCAAATGCCCTTGCGGGGAGCAGCGAGCCTGAGGGTCTAGTTCAGCGCCGCGAATTCGGCCGCCGCCGGGGGCGTTAACGCATCCGGCGCGCCGAAATGGGCGAAGTAGCGCGTGTTGATCGCCTCGACCGGCATGATGATGAACACGTCCGTGGTGCCGAATTGGTGATCGATGACGGCGCCGTCGCCGACAAAGGCGCCGACCCGCAAATAGCCCTTGATCAGCGGCGGCAGCGCCTTGAGCGCCGCGCGCGCGTTGATCGCCTCCGCCGGCATCATGTTCATGTCGACGCGCAAACGCTCATGCGCCCGCACGCGCCACTCCTCCGGCGCGAGCGCGGTGTGATGCAGATAGCTGAGCGCCATGGCGTGGGCGGTAGGATCGGTGCCCTCGAAGCTCGCGCAGCCGATCATGACGTCGACGCCGTGCTCGCGCACATAGGTCCACACGCCCTGCCACAGCAGCTCGAGCGTCCGCTTGTTGCGGTAAGGCTTGAGCACGCAGGACCGGCCGAGCTCCATGAAGGAATAGTCGGGGCTCTTGGCGCGGATGAGCGGCATGACGTCATATTCGCCCTGGGTGTAGAAGCCCGTCGTTACGGTCGGCCACCTCCTGGCGCAGCATGCGATAGGTGCCGACCACGCGCGACCGCCGCCAGCGGCGCCCTCTGGAGGGATCGCCCCGGTCGATCACGAGCAGATGGTCGAAAATGGCGTCATAGGGGTCCTCGTCGCGCCGCGACAGCATGGCGAGCGCGCCGGGAACGGCGGACATTTCCTCGTAGAAGACCTTGTAGCGGAGCCGCTGGGCGCGGCGGAGCTCGCCCTTCTTGCGGGCCAGCCGCACTTCGAGCGAACCGTAGCTTCCGTAGATTTTAGGCGGGTTCCACGGACTGAGCCCGCCGCCTCCGAAGCGGCGCCGCCCCGTGAAGGGGAAGGCGCCGGCCTGACCTGGCCACAACATAAATCCTGGGAACATCGCTCCGCCGCGGAACTTATCCGTGAGGCGAGCGTCTGTCGGCTTCATCGGCATGTTTACGCCCGAATTCGTCATGGACGGGAAAGGGGGCCCCCGCAACGCCGCACGCAACCGACGCCAAACTCACTCGTGGCCGACCGATTTGGCCACAATGAAGCCCGGTTAGCAAACCAATTCGAAGGCTGTGTGACAGTCTGGGGATATTGCCGGGCTTATCCACCAGGACCAAACGCAGCAGCGGCCGATCGGGTCCCAAGCACAGCGTTTAGGCGGCCCCAAGCCCGGCCGCGCCTTGCGGCCGCTCCGCCGGTTGCTTCCACCAGCGGTCGAACAAAGCAGCCAGATCCTCTTTCTCGAACGGCTTGGCGAGATAGTCGTCGAGCCCCGCGGCAAGATAGGCGGCGCGATCCTCGGCGAAGGCGTTGGCGGTCAGCGCCACGATGGGCGGGCGTTCCTCGCCCGGGCCGCGCCTCTTCCGCGTAGAGGCTCCTGATGTGCCGCGCCGCCTCCACCCCGTCCATGTCGGGCATGTGGATGTCCATGAGCACGAGATCGAAACCGCGACCTTGGGCGAGCTCGGCGCGGGCTTTGGCAATCGCCTCATGGCCGTTCTTGGCGCGCACCACGCGGACGCAACATTTCTCCAGCACCGTGCGCGCGAGCAGCGCGTTGATGTCGTTGTCCTCGGCGAGCAGGACCGAGGCCTCCGCGCCATGGGCCGTGAGAACGCGCCGCGCCGGGCCGGCGAGAGCGAGCAAAGGCGAGGCGGGCTCGGCCTCCATCGATCCGAACAGCTGGGTGAGCAGCGACAGCGGTCGGATCGGGCGCATGAGATAGCCGTCGAAGCCCTGCTCGCGCAGCCGCTTGATGTCGCCGCGCTCGGACGGATCGATGATGACGATGGCGCGCAAGGGGCGGCCCGTCGCGCCGTCGCTCCGAAGACGCGCGAGCAGGCGGTCGGCGCCCTTCTCGACGCCGGCGCGGTCGGTAAGGAACGCGCTCAACGAGGAACGCGTCGCCGCGCTCTCGCCTGTGATGCGCAGCGCGTCCTCGACCCCGGCCCGCATCAGCCGCGCGCCCATGGACGGTGAGCAAATCGCCGATCGTCTCGCCTTCGATCGCACCGTCCAGCGCGAGCAGCACCTTGGCGCCCGGTTCCGGCCGCGGCCAATCGGCGCCGACGGAGGGCACGTTGCGGGGAACGGCGAGCGGCAGCTCGACGGTGAAGCTCGCGCCTTCGCCGGGCACGCTCGCGAGCGTGATGCGGCCGCCCATGGCGTCGATCAGGCGCTTGGAGATTGCAAGCCCGAGTCCCGTGCCGCCGTGGCGCCGCGCGGGTCCGGACTCGGCCTGCTCGAATTCGGCAAAGATGCGCTCGGCGGCTTGCGGCGGCACGCCGGGGCCCGTGTCGCGCACGATGAAGCGCAACCGCGCGCGCTCAGCGCCGTCCCGCACCGCCGCGCCGTTTCCATCGGGCTCGAGCAGCAACGCGACCCCGCCCTTCTCGGTGAATTTGATGGCGTTGCCGACGAGGTTCATGAGCACCTGACGGATGCGCAAGCCGTCGCCGATCACCGTGCGCGGCACGTCGGGACTGACGAAGCAGCCGATGGTGAGATCCTTGTCGCGCGCGCGCGGCGACAGCAGCTCGACCACGCTCTGCACCGCGTCGGCGATGTCGAAGGGCTCGGCTCGGAGCTCGAGCTTGCCCGCCTCGATCTTGGAGAAGTCGAGCACCTCGTCGATGAGGCCGAGCAGCGTCTTGGCCGAAGTGGAGATGGCGCGCGCATAGGTGCGCTGCTCCGCCGACAGCTCGGTGTCGAGCAGGAGCCCGGTCATGCCGAGAATGCCGTTCATCGGCGTGCGAATTTCGTGGCTCATCGAGGCGAGGAAGCGCGATTTGGCCTCGCTCGCGCTCTCCGCCTGGTCGCGCGCCTCGGCGAGCGCAAGCTCCACCGCGCGCTGCTCGGTGATGTCGTGGCCGACGCTCTGCATCTCGGTGAGATGCCCGTCCGCGCCGATGATGGCGAAATCCTCCCACAGGAACCAGCGCGGGCCGGCTTTGGTCTCGAGCTCGAGGGTCCGGCTGCGGCGCCCTCCGGCAAAGTGAGCGTGACCCACCGCGCCCGCGTCGTTGGCGGGCAGGGTGAACACCCGGCCGAGCGCCGCCTCGCGGGTGAGGCCGAAGGTTTTGCAGAAGGCGTCGTTGACGAAGGTGAGCCGCCGCTCTTTGTCGCGGCGCAGGATCACGTCGCCCTGATGGTCGAGGAGATCGCGATAGCGCGCCTCGCGCTCCTTGAGCTCCCATTGCAGGTCGCGCAAGGATTCAAGTCCGGCGTCGGCGCCGGGAGTAAGGCGCGATGCGACGCGCGTAAGCCCGTCCCGCCACCGGCGCACAAGCGCGGCAAGGGCGCGGTTGAAGCCCCTTGGCTCCCGCTGCCCCGTCGGGCGCTCGCCTTCGGGGCGAACGCTTGGCTTTTGCTGCTTCACCTGACGCCTCATGCCGCGGCCGGCGCTGTCCCGGCCCTCCCTGGGGGCCAGCCAAGCAAACAATGCGCCCCCCAGAGCGCGTTGAGAAAGGCTTTAGTGGGCCGTGAGGCCGGCCTGGTCGCTGAAAAGCTTCGGCGTGCTAGGCCGCCACCTGCGCCCGGCGCAAGGTCTCGCCCCGATAGCTCAGGGCCTCGGCAATATGGATGCGGGCGACGCTCTCTCGCCGTCGAGATCGGCGAGGGTGCGGGCGACACGCAAGGTGCGGTGATAGCCGCGCGCGCTCAGACCGAGCGCCGCGGCGGCATCGCGCAGCAGGGTGAGACCGGATGCGTCCGGCGCGGCGATCGCCTCGATCAGGCTCACATCGCATTCGGCGTTGGTGCGCACGCGCGGCAGGCCGAGGCCGGCGAAGCGCTCGGCCTGGATGCGGCGGGCGGCGCTGACGCGGGCGCGCACCTCGGCGCTCCCTTCGCTCGCCTGGGGCAGAGCGAGGTCGGCGGCCGAGACCGCCGGCACCTCGATCTGCAAATCGATGCGGTCGAGCAGGGGACCGGACAGCCGCGCCTGGTAGCGCTCGGCGCAACCGCGCCCCTGGCGGCAGCTATAGCCGGGCTCGCCCGCGCGGCCGCAGCGGCAGGGATTCATGGCGGCGACGAGCTGGATGCGCGAGGGGTAAGTGATGCGGTGATTGGCCCGCGCGATCACGGTCTCGCCGCTCTCGAGCGGCTGGCGCAGCGCGTCGAGCACCTGCGGGTGAAATTCGGGGAACTCGTCGAGGAAGAGGACGCCGAGATGGGCGAGCGCCACTTCGCCCGGCCGCGGCCGCGTGCCGCCGCCGACAAGCGCCGCCATGCTCGCCGAATGATGCGGCGCGCGGAATGGCCGGCTCCGCCCGATGCGCCCGCCGGCAAGATCGCCCGCGAGGCTGCGGATCATGCTCACTTCGAGCATCTCGGCGGGCTCGAGCGGCGGCAGGATCGAGGGCAGCCGCCGCGCGAGCATCGACTTGCCGGCGCCGGGCGGCCCGATCATGAGCAGGTTATGACCGCCGGCGGCGGCGATCTCGAGCGCGCGCTTGGCCGTCTCCTGCCCCTTGATGTCCTTGAGATCGGGCATCGCCTCGTCGCCCGGATCGGGCGTGGGGCTAGGCCGCCGCAGCGTCTGCAGCCCCTTGAAGTGGTTGACGAGACTGATGAGGTCGGCGGGCGCGAGGATCGCCATGTCGGCCGCGGCCCACGCGGCCTCGGCGCCGCAGCCGGCCGGGCAGATGAGCCCTTTGCGCATCGCGTTCGCCCCTATGGCGGCGGGCAGCGCCCCGGCCACGGCGGCGATCGAGCCGTCGAGCGAAAGCTCCCCCAGCACGCAATAGCTTTCGATGGCGTCGGGCGCGATGGCCCCCACCGCGGCCATCAGCCCGAGCGCGATGGGCAGATCGTAATGGCTGCCTTCCTTGGGCAGATCGGCCGGCGCGAGATTGACGGTGATGCGCTTCGGCGGCAGCGCAAGCCCGATGGCGTTGAGCGCGCCGCGCACCCGTTCGCGGCTCTCCGCCACCGCCTTGTCGGCGAGGCCGACAATGGTGAAGGCGGGCAGGCCCGGCCCGATCTGCACCTGCACATCGACGCCCCGCGCCTCGATGCCTTCGAAGGCGACGGTGGTGACCCGCGCGAACATGACTTGCCCCCGTTCGAGGCCGCTATCTTAGCGAAGGGCGCCCCGGCCGGCAAGAACATTCAGTGAACATCGGGCGTCAGCGCTCGTGCGGTCAGCCTCCCGGGATCAGCGTGTTGGACGGCAGCGCTCGGATCGAGCAGACGCGCCGCCTGCTCGGCGCCCGTGACCGGCAGCTTGGTCTTGTCGATGAGGCCGAGCTGGGCGAGCAGCGAGGCCTGGTCCCAATAGATGCGCTCGAAGGCGACCTTGCCGCCCTCGACGCCGACCACCACGACGAAGGGATGACCACCTTGCGCCCCGTGGGCTCGATGCCGGGCAGGATCGCCGGCATCTCGCAATCATGGGTGAAGCGGATGATCACCTCGTCCACCAGTTGGGTCTTGCCCTCGGTGCGCGACACGGTGGTGATCTCGGTGTCTTGCGGCCAATGGCCGATGAACCAGGTCTCGTAGAAGCGGCGCACCGCGCTCGCGCCCATGACCGCCGGTCATGGTGGGCACATGGGTGACATGCGGCGCCTCGCTCATGGTGGCCATGGTCGCCTCGATGTCCTTGGTCTCGAATTCGGCGGCGGTATGGGCGTCGAACAGGGCGCCGAGAGACTTGGTGTCGGCCATCACCGCTTCCCTTTCCCTGCGGCCGCCGCCACCTTCTTCTCCACCACGTCCCAGATCATGGCGGCGATGTCCGGCCCGCCGAAATCGCGCACCTGCCTGATGCCGGTGGGCGAGGTGACGTTGATCTCGGTGAGATAGTCCCCGATCACGTCGATGCCGACGAAGATGAGCCCGCGCTTTTTGAGCTCGGGTCCGAGCCGCGCGCAGATTTCCTTGTCGCGTTTGGTGAGCGTCGCCGCCTCGGCGCGGCCGCCCACATGCAGATTGGAGCGCGTCTCGTCCTTGGCCGGCACGCGGTTGATGGCGCCCGCGACCTCGCCGTCGACGAGGATGATGCGCTTGTCGCCCTTGCGCACTTGCGGAAGATAGCGCTGCACCATGATCGGCTCGCGGAAGGTGAGCCCCATGAGCTCGACCAGCGAGTTGAGGTTGGTGTCGCCGGGCGGAATGCGAAAGATCGCGGCGCCGCCATTGCCGTAAAGCGGCTTCACCACGATGTCCTTGTGCTTGGCGCGGAAGGCCTTGATTTCGTCCGGCGAGCGCGTGACGAGGGTGGGCGGCATGAGATCGAGAAAATCGAGCACGAACACCTTCTCCGGCGCGTTGCGCACGGCAGCCGGATCGTTCACCACCAGCGTCTTGGGCTGGAGGCGCTCCAGAAGATGCGTGGTGGTGATGTAGGCCATGTCGAAAGGCGGGTCTTGGCGGAGATGCACCACGTCGAATTTGGCGAGATCGACGGAGCGGGGATGGGCGAGGCGGTAATGGTCGCCCGGCCGGTCCTCCACCGTGAGGCTGTGGCCCGTGGCGATGAGCTTGCCGTCGCGCAAGGAGAGCTGGTCCGGCGTGTAATAGAACACGTCGTGGCCGCGCGCTTGCGCCTCGAGCAGCAGCGCGAAGGTGGAATCGCCCCTGATATCGATGCGCTCGATGGGGTCCATCTGGAAGGCGACTTTGAGGGCCATGGCGCCTCTTATAGGCAGAGTCTCTCGTCGTCATGCCCGGACTTGATCCGGGCATCCATCCGTTATGTCTCACGAGTCGAAGCGCAATGGCATGGATTGCCGGGTCAGCCCGGCAATGACAAGGTTTTCAAACGGGAAATGCATTCTCGATATAGCGCGGCCAGGCCCATGGCGCCGCGAGCACCACGTCGAAGGCAAGCTCATGGCCGGCGAAACCGGGGTGGCCGGCGAGCCAATATTGCGCCGCGCGCACGATGCGCCGCCGCTGCTTGGCGGGCAGCGTCCAGGCCGCGTCCTCGAAGCTCTTGCGCCGCTTCACCTCGACAAAGGCGAGCCGCTTGCCCTTGAGCGCCACGAGGTCGATCTCCCCCACCGGCGTCTTGTAGCGCCGCGCGACGATGCGGTGACCTTTGAGCCGCAGCAGCAGCCCCGCGACACTCTCGGCGAAGAGGCCGCTGCGATAGGCCCTGACGCGCCGCGCTCTCATTCTTCGCCGTGCTTGCTGCGCCCGAGCGCAAGGCCGAGATCGTAGACGCGGCTGCGCTTGAGCTTGAGCCGCTCGGCCACGTCGCGCACCGCGTCGCGGAAGCTCTCATGGTGCAGCGCCTCTTCGAGCGCGGCCACGATCGCGGCATCGTCGATCTCGCTCTCGGCAGCCTCGGGCGGCCCGATCACCACCACGAACTCGCCCTTCAATTGATCGCTGCCGGCGAGCTCGGCCGCGAGACGATCGAGCCGTCCGCGCCTGACGCTCTCATGCAGCTTGGTCAGCTCCTTGGCGAGCGCCGCCTCGCGGGACCCGAGCACCGCCGCCATGTCGGCGAGGCTCTTGGCCAGCCGCGGCGCCGTCTCGAAGATGAGGAGCGTCGCGGGCACCGCTTTAAGCTCGGCGAGCCGCGTCCGGCGCGGCCCCGATTTGGGCGGCAGGAACCCGGCGAAGAGGAAGGTGTCGGTGGGCAGGCCCGCAGCTCGTGAGCGCGGCGAGCGCGGCGGACGGGCCCGGGCAGGCTGATCACCCGGAGGCCTTCATCGAGCGCCGCGCGCACGAGCTTATAGCCGGGATCGGAGATGAGCGGCGTGCCGGCATCGGAGATGAGCGCCACCGCCTGCCCGGCGCGGATGCGGGCGAGGAGCCGCGGCCGCTCCCGCGCCGCATTGTGCTCGTGATAGGGCGTGAGTTCGGCACCGATGCCGAAATGGCTGAGCAGCTTGCGGCTGTGCCGCGTGTCCTCCGCCGCGATCAGTTCGGCGCGGGCGAGCACGGCGAGCGCGCGCAACGAGATGTCGCCGAGATTGCCGATCGGCGTCGCCACGAGATAGAGGCCGGCTTCGAGCGGCTGCGCGAGGAGATCGGCCAGCGCTTCGCGCGCCCGCTCCACCATGCGGGCCGCCGCATCGGCCTCCTCTGGCTTCTCCTTCTGCACGCATGAGACTGTAGCGCGGGACGGGCGCCTTCGCGAGCAAGCGCCGCGAGCGCTGAAACCAAGATTTTCAGCAAGCGCTAGGCGCATCTGCCGGGCATGCTATAGTAAGTGCCGGGCGCGGATCGGATTTTGGCCAAGATTGCCAGCGAGCTTGGTCCTGAGGGGAAGCGGCGCAAATCTCCTTGAGAGGCTCTGGACAAGCGTGCACCACTGCCACCTGCCCATAAGGATGCATGCCACGCGCGCGGGCTAAGCGCGCGCTGGTCTGGAGCAAGGACGCGAATGCGGTTTCCGCAGACGATCGGTCACACGCTTGCCACGGCGCGGCTGATGCTCGTGGGCGCCGTGGTCGCCGCGCTCGCGGCCTGTGGCACCGGGGGCGGCGGCCGTCCCTGGACCCGACGCCGGCCTCGCCACCGGCTCGACCGGTGCGGTCAAGGTCGCGCTGCTCCTTCCCATCGGCGCCTCGGGCTCGACGCCGGCCGTGGCCAAGGCGTTGAAGCAGGCGGGCGAGCTTGCTCTGTTCGACTTCAACAATCCGGCCGTCACGCTGATCCCCAAGGACACGCACGGCACGCCCGACGGCGCGCGCGCCGCCGCCGAGAGCGCGATCCGAGACGGCGCCGAGCTGATCATCGGCCCGCTCTTCGCCCAGGAAGTCACCGCCGCCGCTCCCGTGGCGCGCCAAGCGGGCGTGCCCATGATCGCCTTCTCCACCGAGGAGAAGGTGGCCGGCGGCGGCGTCTATCTGTTGAGCTTCCTTCCCGGCCGCGACGTCGCGCGCGTCGTCGGCTTCGCGCTCCAGCGCGGCAAACGCAATTTCGCGGTGCTCGTGCCGCAATCGCCTTATGGGCGCGTGGCCGAGGCGGCCTTCGCCAAAGCCGTCACCCAAGGCGGCGGCCAGGCGGCGGTGCGCGCGGCCTTCTCGCCCGACGACCCCAACGCCATGCTGGGGCCGGTGCGCCAGATCGCCAACGCCATCAAATCGGGCGAGCACATCGACGCGGTGTTCATCCCCGCCGGCAAGGAGGAGCTGCCCTCGCTCGCGCCGCTGCTCGCCTCCTCCGACGTGACCAGCTCCGCGCGTGCAGTTCATCGGCACGGGGCAATGGGACTATCCCAATATCGGCAGCGAGAAGGCGCTCGTCGGCGGCTGGTATCCGGCCCCCGATCCCAAGGGCTGGGCGAGCTTCACCGAGCGCTACTCCAAGACCTATGGCGACATGCCGCCGCGCATCTCGAGCCTCGCTTACGACGCGGTGAGCCTCGCCGTGTCGCTGTCGCAGAACCCGCACGGCCAGCGCTACACCCCGGAGCAGCTCACCCGCGCGAGCGGCTTCCAAGGCGTCGACGGCCTGTTCCGCCTGCTGCCCGACGGCACCTCGGAGCGCGGCCTCGCCATTCTGCAAGTGGGCGACCGCGGCCCGCAGGTGATCCAGCCCGCGCCCAACACCTTCACCAACGCCTCCACCCAATTCTAGGCGGCAAGCTCGACGATCAGCCGGTCGAGCACGAGCCGGCCTTGGGGCGTGGCGGCGAGACGGTCGCCGTCTTGTGTGAGCAAGCCTTCCGCTGCGAGCCCCGCGATGCGCGACGGGTCGCGCTTCCGGCCGGCGATGCCTTGCAGGCGCTTGAGCTCGATGCCCTCGGTAAGCCGCAGACCCATGAGCAGATATTCGTCCGCCGCTTGCGCCGGCGTCAGCGCCTCATCCTGTTCCAGCCCATGGCCGATACGCTCGAGACCGCCGCGAGCCACGCCTCGGGCGCCTTCATCGTGGCGAGCGCGCGCTTGGCCCCAGCCACGGTGAGGCGGCTATGGGCCCCGGGCCCGACGCCCGCATAATCGTGACCCCGCCAATAGACGAGATTGTGCCGCGACTCCGATCCCGGGCGGGCATGGTTGGAAATCTCGTAGGCCGGAAGGCCGGCCGCCTCGCACAGCTCCTGCGTCGCGCCATAGAGCGCGCGGGACAGCGCGCTATTCGGCACGCGCAAGCTCCCCGCCGCGTGGCGCAGCGCAAACGGCGTGCCGGGCTCGATGGTGAGCTGATAGAGCGAGAGATGATCGTCCGCGTAAGCGAGCGCGCGGCCAAGCTCCGCGCGCCAGGCCCGCAGGCTCTGCCCCTCGCGCCCATAGATGAGGTCGAAGGACACGCGGGTGAAATGGCGCTTGGCGATGGCGAGCGCGGCAAGCGCTTCGGCGCTCGTATGCATGCGGCCGAGCGCTTTGAGATCGGCATCGTCGAGCGCCTGCACGCCGAGCGAGAGGCGATTGACGCCGGCGGCGCGGTAGCCGGCGAAGCGCTCCGCCTCGACGCTCGTGGGATTGGCTTCGAGCGTGATCTCGGCGTCGCTGGCGCACGTCCCACAAGGCGGCGATGCGCTCGAGGATGGCGCCGACGCTTGCCGCGCTCATCAAGGACGGCGTGCCGCCGCCGAAGAAGATGCTGCTGACGCGGCGGCCGGGCGCGAGGGAAGCGAAATGGCCGAGCTCGGCGAGATAAGCGGCGAGGAATTTCTCCTCGTCGATGCCGCCATGGCGGACGTGAGAATTAAAGTCGCAATAGGGGCATTTGGCGAGACAGAAGGGCCAATGCACATAGACCCCGAACGGCTCCGGCGAGCGGTGCTCAGCTGCGCTATGCGTCCTAATCATCGTCATAGGCGGCCGCGATCAATTGCGCGAAGGCGCGGGCGCGGTGCGACATCGCATCCTTCGTCTCGGGCTCCATCTCGCCGAAGGTCTCGCTATGGCCCTCCGGCATGAAGATCGGATCATAGCCGAAACCGCGGGTCCCGCGCGGCGGCCAGACGAGCGCGCCGAACACCTGGCCGTCAAACAGGCCTCACCGCCCGTCCGGCCAGGCAAGCGCGAGCGCACAGGTGAAATTGGCGCTTCGGTCCGTGCCGCCTTTGGCGTCGAGCGCCTCATGCACGCGGGCCATGGCGAGGGCAAAGTCCTTGTCTCGGCCCGCCCCAGCGCGCCGAATGGATGCCGGGCTCCCCGCCAAGGCCGGCCACTTCGAGCCCGGAATCGTCGGCGAGCGCCGGCAGCCCGGCAGCCTTGGCGGCGGCAATTGCCTTCATCCTGGCATTGTCCGCGAAGCTCGCGCCCGTTTCCTCGGGCTCGGCAAGCCCGAGCGCGCCCGCCGACACGCATTCGATGCCGAAGGGCGCAAGCAGCGCCGCGATCTCCCGGACCTTGCCCTCGTTGTGGCTCGCGACGACGATCCGGTCGCCGCGCCTGAGTGACCTCGCCATGCTCAGGCGACGGCGAGCTTCTGCAGCGCGACGAGCTGCTCGATGCCGCGCCGCGCGAGCGCCATCAGCGCGTCGAACTGCTCTTGGCTGAAGGCCTCGGTCTCGGCGGTGCCCTGCACCTCGACGATGCCGCCCGCGCCCGTCATGACGAAATTGGCATCGGCGTCGGCCTCGGAATCCTCCGCATAGTCGAGATCGAGCACGGGCATTCCGCCATAGAGCCCGCAGGAGATGGCGGCCACGTGATCGCGCAACACGCCGCTCTTGATCATGTTGCGCGCGCCCATCCATTGCACCGCGTCGTAGAGCGCGACCCACGCGCCGGTGATCGACGCGGTGCGCGTGCCGCCATCGGCTTGCAGCACGTCGCAATCGACCGTGATCTGGCGCTCGCCGAGTAGGCCAAGATCGGTGACGGCGCGGAGCGAGCGGCCGATCAGCCGCTGGATCTCCTGCGTGCGCCCCGATTGCTTGCCGCCCACCGCCTCGCGCCGCATGCGCTCCCCGGTCGCGCGCGGCAGCATGCCGTATTCGGCCGTGACCCAGCCCTTGCCGCCGCCCTTGAGCCAAGGCGGCACGGACTCGCCCACGCTTGCCGTGCACAGCACATGCGTGTCGCCGAAGCGCACGAGGCAGGAGCCTTCGGCATGGCGCGACACCGCGCGCTCGAAACTGACGGGGCGCAGCGCATCGGCCGCGCGTTTGGAAGGACGCATTTGCGTTCTGACTTTCTCGTTCTTGCAGTGCGCGCGCACCCTAGAGGAGGAGGGCCGGGGGATCAACGCGGGCCGCGCCACCCCTTGTGCCGGTGAGGGGGAGCTTGTACCACCCTGGCCTCATGGCCGAGAGCGAAACCGGGGCTCCCGCCACAGGCGCCGCAACCCCTTCCGCCCATGCCGCGTCACGCGCTGACGCTGGCCCCGCCACTCCCATGATCGCCCAATATCTGGAGATCAAGGCGGCCAATGCCGACTGTCTCCTCTTCTACCGCATGGGCGATTTCTACGAGCTGTTCTTCGCCGACGCGGAGATTGCCTCGCGCGCGCTCGGCATCGCGCTCACCAAGCGGGGCAAGCATCAGGGCGAGGACATTCCCATGTGCGGCGTGCCGGTCGTGGCCGCCGACGACTATCTGCAGCGGCTGATCGCCCAAGGCCACCGCGTCGCGGTATGCGAGCAGATCGAGGACCCGGCGGAAGCCAAGAAGCGTGGGCCGAAGGCCGTGGTGCGGCGCGACGTGGTGCGCCTCGTCACGCCGGGGACGCTGACCGAGGAGAGCCTGCTCGACGCCCGCGCCCACAATTTCCTCACCGCGTTGTTCTGCGCGCCGGCGCGGGAAGGCGCGCCCTCTTACGCGCTCGCCTCGCTCGACATCTCGACCGGCGAGCTGTTCACCGCGAGCGTCGGACGCGGCGATCTTGCCGGCGAGCTGGCGCGGCTCAAGCCGGGCGAAGTGGTGATCGGCGACGATCAGGTGAGTGACGCGGAGTTGCGCCGCTTGATCGGCGAGGCGGGAGCGGCGCTGACGCCTCTGCCGCACGCCCATTTCGAGTCCGCTCGCGGCGAGCGCGCGCTGAAAGCCCGCCTCGGCGTGGCGGCGCTCGATGCCTTCGGCGATTTCACCAAGCCTGAGCTCGCAAGCCTTGCCGGGCTGCTCAGCTATGTGGAGCTGACCCAGCTCGGCAAAGCGCCGCTGCTTCGACCGCCGCGGAAAGAGGCGCCCGGCAGCCTGCTTCTGATCGATGCGGCGACGCGCGCCAATCTCGAGCTCGTCCGCTCCAATCAAGGCTCCCGCGCGGGCAGCCTGCTTGCTTGCATCGACCGCACCGTGACGGCGGCCGGCGCGCGCGAGCTGGCCCAGCGGCTCGCAAGCCCGCTCACCGATGCACGCGCCATCAATCAACGCCTCGACGCCGTCGCCTATCTCTGCGGCGAACCGCGTCTGCGCCAGACCCTGCGCCAGCAGTTGAAGGCCGCGCCCGACCTCGCCCGGGCGCATGCGCGGCTCGCGCTCATGCGCGGCAGTCCCCGCGACCTCGGCGCCGTGCGGGACGCGATCGAAGCGGCGCATGCGCTCGCCGCCGAGCTCAAACGTGCCGGCAATGCTCTCGGCCTGCCGGCCGAGCTCGACGGCATCAAGGCGAGGCTCGATGCGGCGCCGCTCAAGCTCGCCCGCACCTTGACCGCGGCGCTGGGCGATGCGCTTCCCCTCAACAAGCGCGACGGCGGCTTCGTCCGCGAAGGGTACGACGGCAGCCTCGACGAGCATCGTCAATTGCGTGACCGCAGCCGCCAAATCATTGCCGGCCTGCAATCGACCTACGCCCAAGCGACCGGGATCAAATCGCTCAAAGTGCGCCACAACAATGTGCTCGGCTATTTCGTCGAGGTCACCGCCACCAATGCCGGCATTTTCTCGAAGCCGCCGCATGCCGAAACCTTCATCCACCGCCAGACGCTCGCCAACGTCATGCGCTTCGCAACCCCCGAGCTTGCCGAGCTCGAGGCGCGCATCACCACCGCCGCCGACCGCGCGCTCGCGCTCGAGCTCGACATCTTCAGCCGCCTCACGGCCGCGGTGCTGGACGAGCAGCGCGCGCTCCAGGCGGCGAGCGCGGCGCTCGCCGAGCTCGATCATTATGCGGGCCTCGCCGAGCTTGCGAGTCGAGACGCGCTATGTGCGGCCCGCGGTGGACGAAAGCCTCGTCTTCGCCGTCGAGGATGGGCGCCACGCCGTCGTCGAGCAGAATTTGACCCGCGCCGACGGCTCGAGCTTCGTCGGCAATGAGTGCCGGCTTGGGCTGCCGGAGGAGGGCGAGACCCGCATCCTCGTCGTCACCGGCCCCAACATGGCGGGCAAGTCGACCTTCCTGCGCCAGAACGCGCTCATCGTCGTGCTCGCGCAAATGGGCTCCTTCGTTCCGGCGGCGCGCGCCCATGTCGGGCATCGTCGACCGGCTGTTCAGCCGCGTTGGCGCCGCCGACGATCTTGCCCGCGGCCGCTCAACCTTCATGGTCGAGATGGTCGAGACGGCGGCGATCTTGAACCAGGCGACGGCGCGCTCCTTCGTCGTGCTCGACGAGATCGGCCGCGGCACCGCCACCTTCGACGGGCTCTCCATCGCCTGGGCCACGCTCGAGCATCTGCACGAGGTGAACCGCTCCCGCGTGCTGTTCGCGACCCATTATCACGAGCTCACCGCGCTCGCCGACAAGCTGCCCCACGCCGCCAACGCCACCGTGGAGGTGAAGGAATGGCGCGAGGAGATCGTGTTCCTCTATCGCGTGATCAAGGGCGCCGCCGACCGCTCCTATGGGCTGCACGTGGCGAAGCTCGCCGGCCTGCCGGAGGCGGTCTTGGGACGCGCGGCTGAGGTGCTGGAAGCGCTGGAACAGGCCGACGGACGGCCGAAGCCCGCCGATCTTGCCGACGATTTGCCGCTGTTCCGCGCCGCGCCGGCGCCGGCGCCCAAACCCGCCCCGGCCGCGCCCCTGATCGAGGCGCTTGCGGCGCTCAGGCCCGACGCTATGACTCCGCGCGAGGCGCTCGACGCCCTATATCGCCTCAAGGATTTGCTCGGTGGGGCTAGGGAGGGTTAAGGGCCCCTGTGCTAAATTGCCCGCCGTTTCGAGCCATGGACCAGACCGTCGTCAGACACCCGCCTTATTTCGACCTCGACGCCCTTCGCCACGAGGCCTCCGAGCTTGCGCGCGCTCATTCCGGCCAGGATTCGACCTTGCGCGCGGCCCTGGTCGCGCGCCTGAGGCAGCTCGTGGGCGATGCCTTGGCCGAGGCTCAGCGCCAGCTCGAGCGCGACGGCGACGGGCGCGCCTGCGCCGAGGGGCTGTCGGCGTTCCAGGACGCCCTTATCCGCCTCGCCTACGACTTCACCACCCACCACGTCTATCGCGCCAAGAACCCGTCCGCGGCCGAGCGCATGGCCATCGTGGCGACCGGCGGTTATGGCCGCGGGCTGCTTGCGCCGGGCTCCGACATCGATCTCCTGTTCCTGCTGCCCTACAAGCAGACCGCCTGGGGCGAGAGCGTCGCCGAATACATGCTCTATCTGCTGTGGGATCTGGGCTTCAAGGTCGGTCACGCCACGCGCACCGTGGACCAATGCGTGCGCCTGTCGCATTCGGACATGACCATCCGCACCGCGCTCCTCGACGCACGGCTGATCTTGGGCGACGAGACGCTGTTCGCCGAGTTCCAGCGCCGCTTCCGCGACGATGTGCTGGAAGGCAATGCGCGCGCCTTCATCGAGGCGAAGCTCGAGGAGCAGAACACGCGTCACGCCCGTGCCGGCGCCTCACGCTATCTCGTCGAGCCCAACATCAAGGAAGGCAAAGGCGGCTTGCGCGATTTGCACACGCTGCATTGGCTCGCCAAGCACCTCTACCCCGATAAGGCGGAAGAGGAGTTCGTCGAGGCGGGCGTGTTCACCGCGAGCGAATATCAGAGCTTCCGCCGTTGCGAGAGCTTTCTGTGGACCGTGCGCTGTCATCTGCATTTTCTGACCGGGCGGCCGGAGGAGCGGCTGAGCTTCGACCTGCAGCAGGCGATGGCCGAGCGGCTCGGCTATCGCGGCCATGCCGGCCTGCGTGCCGTCGAGCGCTTCATGAAGCACTACTTCCTCGTCGCCAAGGAGGTGGGCGATCTGACCCGCATCGTGTGCACCGCGCTCGAGCTGAAGCAGCTGAAATCGCTGCCCGTCCTGCCCGCGCTGCTGTCGCCCTTTAGCTGGCGCCGCCGCGCGAAATTGCGGCGCACCTCCGATTTCCGCATCGACAACGGCCGCATCTCCACCGTCGACAAGGATGCCTTCGTCAAGGACCCGGTCAATCTCATTCGCCTGTTCGCGCTCGCCGACGAGAATCAGGTCTCGCTGGCGCCGCAGGTGCTGCGCCAGGTGCGGGCGAATTTCCGGCTCATCGACGATTCCTTGCGCGCCGACGCGACGGCCAACCGCATGTTCTTGCGCCTCTTGACCGAGGCCCGCGATCCGGAAGGCGTGCTGCGGCGGATGAACGAGGCGGGCGTGCTCGGCCGCTTCGTCCCCGATTTCGGCCGCATCGTCTCCATGATGCAGTTCAACATGTACCATCACTTCACGGTGGACGAGCATCTGATCCGCACCGTGGGTTTCCTCTCCGGCATCGAGCGCGGCCGCTACGCGCTCCAGCACCCGGTCTCGACCGAGATCATGCGCACCATCGACAACCGCCGCGCGCTTTACGTGGCGACCTTCCTGCACGACATCGCCAAGGGCCGCGAGGAGGACCATTCCGACGCGGGCGCGCGCATTGCCCGCGAGCTTGGTCCCCGCTTCGGGCTGACCCCGTCGGAGACCGAGACCGCGGTGTGGCTGGTCGAGCACCATTTGGCCATGAGCCAGTTCGCCCAGAGCCGCGATCTGAACGACCCCAAGACCATCCGCGACTTCGCCGCGCTGGTGCAGAGCCGCGAGCGGCTGAAATTGCTGCTGATCCTGACCGTGGCCGACATCCGCGCCGTAGGCGAGGGGGTGTGGACCGGCTGGAAGGGCCAGCTCCTGCGCACGCTCTATTTCGAGACCGAGCCCTTGCTCGGCGGCGGCCATACCACGCTGTCCAAGAGCGAGCGCGTGGCGAGTGCGCAAGGCGCCCTCAAGGAGCGCCTCGCCGACTGGCCCGCGGATGCACTGGAGCGCTTCATCCACCGCCATTACCCGTCTTATTGGCTGCGCACCGATCTCGACGTGATTGCCGACCATGCGCGGCTCATCCGCGATGCCGAAGCCGCGCATCGCACGCTCATCACCCGCATCGCCACCGACGCCTTCCGCGGCGTCACCGAGATCACGGTGCTCGCCCCGAACCACCCGCGGCTGCTCGCCATGTTGGCCGGCGCCTGCTCCGGCGCCGGCGCCAATATCGTCGACGCCCAGATCTCGACCACGCGCGACGGCATGGCGCTCGACACCATTTATCTGGAGCGCGAATTCGACCGTAATGACGACGAGGAGCGCCGCGCCGAGCGGATCGCGGCCACCATCGAGAAGCTGCTCAAGGGCGAGGCGCGCCTCGCCGAAGTCGTCGCCGTCAAGAAGAAGCCCAAGGCGCGGCTCTCGGCCTTCACCGTCGAGCCGCAAGTGGTCATCGACAACACGCTGTCGGATGCGCTGACCGTCATCGAGGTCAACGGCCTCGACCGCCCGGGTCTCCTCTATGACGTGACGCGCGAGATCTCCGACCTCAATCTCGACATCTCCTCGGCCCACATCGCCACCTTCGGCGAGAAGGCGGTGGACGTATTCTACGTGACCGACCTGACCGGCAAGAAGATCACGAGCTCGAGCCGCGAGACGCTCATCCGCGAGCGCCTGACCAAGGCTTTGGCGCCCCGGCGCGAAACGGCGCTCATGCCCGCCTGACGACGACGCCTTGCCCTTTGGCCGAGGCTCCGCTACCGCTCCATCCCATGCAGCTTTATCGCGGCTTCGCCACCGTCGGCGCGATGACGATCCTGAGCCGCGTGCTCGGCTTCATGCGCGACGTGCTGATCGCGGCCGTGCTCGGTGCCGGCTCGAGCGCCGACGCCTTTTTCGTCGCCTTCCGCGTCCCCAACCTCTTCCGGCGTCTCTTTGCCGAAGGGGCGTTCGACTCGGCCTTCGTGCCTCTCTTTGCCAAGCGCCTGCACGGCGAAGGCGAGGGGCCGGCGCGGGACTTTGCCGAGCAGGCGCTCGCTCTCCTCACCTTCGCCCTCGTGACGCTCACGCTTGTGGCCGAGCTCACCATGCCCTGGCTGATGCTCCTGCTCGCGCCCGGCTTCTCGCGCGACCCCGCCAAATTCGAGCTGGCCGTGCTGCTCGCCCGCATCGCGCTTCCCTATCTCTTATGCATGTCGCTGGTGGCGCTCTATGCCGGCATGCTGAACGCGCTCGGGCGCTTCGCCATCGCCGCCTTCGCGCCGAGCCTGCTCAATGTCGTGCTCATTCTCATCCTCGTCGCGCTCATCGCCTTTGGCGTGACGAGCGAGAGGAGCGCCGGCGTGGCGCTCGCCTGGGGCATCGCCGTCTCCGGCCTGTTGCAGGTGCTCGTCGTGGGGGTGGCGGCGGCCAAGGGCGCGCTTGCGCCTCTCCGTCACGCGTCCGCGTCTCACCCCGGAGATGCGCCGGCTGATCGCGCTCGCCGCGCCGGGCTTCATCGCCGGCGGCATGGCCCAGCTCACCCTCGTGCTCAACACCATCATCGCCTCGCTGCAGGACCGCGTGGTGTCGTGGCTTTATTATTCCGACCGCCTGTTCCAGCTTCCTTTGGGGGTGATCGGGGCGGCCATCGGCGTCGTGCTCCTGCCCGACCTTGCCCGCAAGCTGCGCTCGGGCGACCGCGCGGCGGTGCTCTCAAGCGAGAACCGCTCGCTCGAATTGGCGCTTCTCCTCACGCTGCCGGCCGCCACCGCGCTCTTTCTCGCCGCCGCCCCCATCGTCCGCGTCCTGTTCGAGCACGGCGCCTTCACCGCCGTCGACGGGCACGCGACCGCGCAGATGCTCGCGCTCTTCGCCCTCGGCCTCCCGGCCTTCGTGCTGATCAAGGTGCTGCATCCGAGCTTCTTCGCCCGCGAGGACACCAAGACGCCGATGCTCCTCGCCGCTCTCGCCATGGGCGCCAATCTCATGCTGAGCCTCGTGCTCTTTCTGCTCTTGGGGGCGGTCGGCATCGCGCTCGCCACCACGCTGGCGGGCTGGCTGCATGTGGCGCTGCTCGCCGGCTCGCTGCGGCAGCGGGGCGAGTTCGTCCTCGATCTGACCTTCCGCCGCCGTCTCTTGGGCACCCTCGGCGCGAGCCTCGTCATGGCCGGCGCGCTATGGGCGCTCATGCGCCTCCTCGACCCCTGGTTCGCGCCGCAAGGCGGGATCGTCGCGCAGGCCCTCGCGCTCATGGTGCTGGTGGGGACGGGGCTCGCCGCCTATCTCGGCAGCGCTCAGCTCCTCGGCGCCGCCGATTTTCGCGCCCTGCTCAAAGCCAAAGGCGCCTAGCAAGCCTCACCAGCATCAGGCAGGCCACGACGCTTGCGCAACGGCCTCGACCCACGCCATAACCCGCGGGGGGGACAAGGGCGAGCGATGCAAAAGGCCAAGACCAAGACCCGCGTGTTCTCGGGCGTGCAGCCCACGGGCAATCTCCATCTCGGCAACTATCTCGGCGCCATCACCAAATTCGTGGCGCTGCAGGCCGAGCATGAATGCCTCTATTGCGTGGTGGATATGCACGCCATCACCGTGTTCCAGGACCCCGACGAGCTCACCCACAATACGCGCGAGGTGACCGCTGCCTTCATCGCCGCCGGCATCGATCCCACGCGTCACATCATCTTCAATCAGAGCCAGGTGTCCGGCCACGCCGAGCTTGCCTGGATCTTCAATTGCGTGGCGCGGCTCGGCTGGCTCAACCGCATGACGCAATTCAAGGAGAAGGCGGGCAAGGACCGCGAGAACGCGTCGGCCGGGCTTTACGTCTATCCCAATTTGATGGCCGCCGACATTTTGCTCTATCACGCGACCCACGTGCCCGTGGGCGAGGACCAGAAGCAGCATCTGGAGCTTGCCCGCGACATCGCGCAGAAATTCAACAACGACTTCGCCAAGACGATCGCGCGCGAAGATTACCCGCACGGCTTCTTTCCGCTGCCCGAGCCCCTGATCACCGGGCCGGCCACGCGGGTCATGAGCTTGCGCGACGGCATGAAGAAGATGTCGAAATCCGATCCTTCCGACATGACGCGCATCAATTTGACCGACGATGCCGACGCCATCGCCAAGAAGATCAAGAAGGCCAAGACCGATCCCGAGCCGCTGCCGTCGGAGATGAAGGGGCTGGAGGCGCGCGCGGAAGCCGACAATCTCGTCGGCATCTATGCCGCGCTCGCCGACACCGACAAGGAGGCCGTGCTGCGCGAGTTTGGCAATGCGTCCTTCTCCAAATTCAAGGATGCGCTCGCCGAGCTTGCCGCCTCGCGGCTCACGCCCATCGGCGCCGAGATCAGGCGGCTGATGGCCGACCCCGTGGAGATCGACCGCATCCTTGGCGAGGGCGCCGAGCGCGCCCATGCCATCGCCGATCCCATCCTCGCCAAGACCAAGGACATCGTCGGCTTCATCCATTGAGCGCCGGGGGCGCCGTCACGCACGGCAAGGCCGCCAATGACAAAACCGCCCTCCCATGGCAGCATGCGCCCATGGCCACCAAGAAGCCTGACAAGGCGAAATCCAAGAAGCCGCCCGAGGAAGCGCCGAAGCCCCGCAAGAAGCGTCAGGTTCACGCCGAGGGGCATAAGCGCAAATTCCTCGTCGTGGTGGACGAGACGCCGGAATGCGAGAGCGCGCTCGCCTTTGCCGCGAGCCGCTCCATCCGCACCGGCGGCCATCTCGCGCTGCTCTATGTGATCGAGCCCGGCGTCGACTTCCAGCATTGGCTCGGCGTCGAGGAGATCGCCCGCGAGGAAGGTCACAACAAGGCGCGCGCCGTGTTCCGCCTGTTCAGCCGCAAGCTCAAGACCATGGGCTTCGAGGACGTCGTGCCGGAGGAGATCGTGCGCGAGGGAATCAAGGCCGACGAGATCACCAAGCTGATCGAGGAGGACCAGGATATCGGCGTGCTCGTGCTCGGCGCCTCGAAGGATCCTTCCGGCCCGGGCCCGCTGGTGGCGACCTTGGCGGGCGGCAGGCTCGCCGGCACCTTCCCGGTGCCCATCACCGTGGTGCCGGGGCACCTCTCCATCGAGGAGATCTTGGCGCTCGCCTGAGCCGCGCGTCGTCGCCGCGGCTTCATCCCTCACTTCGGATTGGGCCCGGTGACGGTCATCACGTTGAGATCGGGCGTGAAGGTCAGCGACATCGCCCGTGCCGGCGTGTCCCGCGTGACCGGGCCGGAGAACGTCGCCATGCGCGCGCCCGGCAGCTCCGTATCCGCGTTCTGCAAGATGAAATCGGATTTCTTGACGGCAAAATCGCGCTTCTTCCCCCAATCGACGCGCTGCCCGTCGAACACGTCGGTCTCGCCATGATAATAGAAGGAGGTGAAATCCGGATGCTTGGTCAGCTGCCCGCATTTGCCGTCGGGGACCGTGAGCCACCCTTCCGAGGTCCATTCGTCTTTGTCTTGATAGGCGATGGCGAAACGGATCGGATGGCCGAATTTGTTGCAGAACTCGATCAGCGAGGCCGCCGCCGATGCGGCCGGCGCCGCCATCGCTTGCAGCTCGGCGCTGGTCAGCGCCCGCACCTGAATGCTCTTCAAATTGAAGTCCGTGGGCTGCGTGCCCTTCTTGTCGGAATACATGACGAAGCCGATGACGCTGCCGCCATCCGGCATCTCGCCGGTGAAGCTGCTCACCTGTCTGCCGTTGACGAAGAAGGCGCCCTTGGTGCCGTCGATGCGAACGCTCACCTCGTTCGGGGCGCCCGCCTTCAGGAGCGACGGATCTTCCGTGAGGGCGGTGATCGAGTCGGTCTTCTTGTCATGATAGTGATTGACCACGAACCTGCCGCGCTCGGTGAAACTGACGGCCCAATATTCCTTGTCGCCGTCGGGCGTCCAAAAGCGCAGGCCGAAATGGTTGCCCGTATCCTTGGTGCCCTTGCTCGTGAACACGGCGCACAGCTCGAAGCTCTTGTAGCTCCCGGCTGTGTTGATGGCGGAGACCGTGGACCCCGTCGGAATCTCGGCGACAAGGCCGCTCGCCCCCGGCTTGGCACCTTCGTAGCTGCCGTCGAATTTCCAGGCGGAATTGACGGCGGCGAATTTGTCCTCGAACAGGAGCTTGCCGTCGCCGCAGGCGCGCGCGCTTCCCGCGCCGGCGACCAGCCCTCCGACCAAGAGGAACGCGAAACCGCATGTGGCTCTCAGCCTGCCCATCGACTCCCCCTTGGCCTGTCGCTCTCTGGTTGAAGCCGCAGCCACAATACCATTGCTCTCTCGCGCCCCGGAAGGCTCCCCGGCTTGACTTTGGCCGCCCCGGGGCCAAGTATGGAATAGAATTGTTCTAAGCTAGCGCGCGGCACTTTTGCCGAGCTTTGCGCGTTTTTGCTTTGCGAGAGGCAAGCCCATGTTCATCCAGACCGAAGCCACGCCCAACCCGGCGACGCTCAAATTCATTCCCGGGCGTCCCGTGCTGGATCACGGCACTTTGGAGTTCCGCGCCCCCGCCGAGGCCGACCGCTTCGCCGCTCGCCGCGCGCCTGTTCGACATCGATGGCGTCACCGGCGTGTTTCTCGGCTCCGACTTCATCAGCGTCACCAAGGGCGAGACCGAGTGGCAGCATCTGAAGCCGGCGATCCTCGGCGCCATCATGGAGCACTATCAGTCGGGCGAAAGCGCCGCCGAAGGTGAGCCGGGCGAGACCGAGCCGAGCCAGGCCGAATTCTTCGCGCCCGAGGACGCCGATACCGTCAACACCATCAAGGAGCTGCTCGAGACGCGCGTGCGCCCCGCCGTGGCCCAGGACGGCGGCGACATCACCTTCCAGGGCTATCGCGACGGCATCGTCTTCCTGCATATGCGCGGCGCCTGCTCGGGCTGCCCGAGCTCGACGGCGACGCTCCGCCACGGCATCGAGAATCTGCTTCGCCACTTCATTCCCGAGGTGCAAGAGGTTCGCCCGGTGTGAACGAGACGCGGTCCGCCCAAGCAACGCCGGACCAATGGCAGCGGCGCGAGCGCGCAAGCGGCCCGCTCCCCGAAGCGATGCCTCGACCAGCTGTTCCGCGACGCGCGCACCCACAATGCCTGGCGCGACAAGGACGTCCCCGACGCCCTGCTGCACGAGCTGGTCGATCTCTTGAAGCTCGGCCCGACCTCGCGCCAATTGCAGCCCGGCGCCGCTTCCTCTTCGTCAAGTCGCGCGAGGCGAAGCTGAAGCTCCGGCCGCATCTGTCGGAAGGCAATCTGCGCCAAGACCATGGCGGCGCCGGCCACGGCCATCGTCGGCTACGACCTCGACTTCTACGAGCATCTGCCGCAGCTCTTTCCCCACACCGATGCCAAGAGCTGGTTTGCGGGCAATGACGCGAAGATCTTCGACACCGCCTTCCGCAACGGCACCCTGCAAGGCGCCTATCTGATCATGGCCGCGCGGGCGCTCGGGCTCGATTGCGGTCCCATGTCCGGCTTCGACAATGCCGGCGTCGACCGCGCCTTCTTCGCCGGCACCAACATCAAGTCGAACTTTCTCTGCAATCTCGGCTATGGCGATGGGAGCGTGCTGCGCCCGCGCTCGCCGCGACTTCGAGCTTCGACGAGATGGCGCAGATTCTCTAAGACCCCGATCCCCGGATGAACATCCTCGCCCTCGACACGAGCATGGGCGCCTGCTCTGCGGCGCTGTTGCGTGCAGGCGGCGACGGCCAAGAGCTTGTCGCCCGCTCCGAGCGCATGGCGCGCGGTCACGCCGAGGCGCTGATGCCCATGGTGGCGTCGGTGCTCGCCGAAGCGGAATTCGTCGCCGGTGATCTCGATCTGATCGCCGCGACGCTCGGGCCCGGCAGCTTCACCGGCGTGCGCATCGCCATTGCCGCTGCGCGCGGGCTCGCGCTTGCCACCGGCGCCAAGCTCTGGGGCACCGATAGCCTCACTGTCATGGCGCAAACCGCCCGCGCCGCGGGCCTGGAGACGAGGGGAGAACCCTTTGCCGTCGCCATCGATGCGCGGCGGGCGATGCTCTATTGCGCGCTCTTCGATGCGGAAGGCGGACGCCTCGAGGGTCCTTCCCTCGTCGCGCCTGACGATGCCGCCGCGCGCCTCCCGCACCAGACTCACGATCGCCGCCGGCAGTGGGGCCGTGTTTCTCGCCGAGGCCGCGCGGGGAAGGGGCGCGCATGCTCGATGCCGCGCTCCCCGATCTCGAACCCGACGCGGCGTCGCTCGCTCTCCTTGCGCTCGCCGCCAAGGAGTCGCTCCCCACGTTGCGCCCGCTTTATCTCCGGCCGCCCGACGCCAAGCCGCAGGCGGCCGTCCACTTGGCGCATCGCTGATGGATGCGACTGCGCATCGCCCTGCGCCGAGCGGGCCCCGCCGAGGCAGGCCTGTGCGCGAGCCTCCACGCCGCCTGCTTTCCCGCGAGCTGGGATGAAAGCGCGTTCGCTCAATTCCTCGGCGCACCCGGCTGCCTCGTGCTCCTTGCCGCGCCGGGCGATGACGCCTCCCCGCAGGGCTTGCTCGTGGCCCGCATCGCCGCCGACGAGGCCGAGCTCATCACCCTTGGCGTCATCCCCGCTCGGCGCCGCCAAGGCATGGCCCGCGCGCTCGTCCAGGCCGCGATGACCGCGCTCGGCCAGGCGGGCGCCAAGCGCCTGTTCCTCGAGGTCGAGGACGGCAATGAGGCAGCTCTTGGCCTTTACCGCTCCTTGGGGGCCGCGCCCGTTGGACGCCGTCCCCGCTATTATGCCCATGGCGCCGACGCCACGATCTTCAGCCTTGCCCTTTGCGGCCCGGCTGCCGATGATGGAGGCCTCGGCAACAGCCGCTGAGCAGGGATGCCGAAGATCGCGACCAGGGAAAGCCGGCTCGAGCGGCTCTGCACCGAGCAGGGCATGCGCATGACCGGCCAGCGCCGGATCATCGCCCGGGTTCTGTCCGAGTCCGAGGATCATCCCGACGTCGAGGAGCTGCACCGCCGGGCGCATGCGCGCGACAACCGCATCTCGCTCTCGACCGTTTATCGCACCGTGCGCCTGCTGGAAGGGGCGGGCATCCTCGAGCGCCACGATTTCGGCGACGGCCGCGCCCGCTACGAGGTCGCCGGCCACGACCACCACGATCACCTCATCAATATGAAGACGGGCGAGGTGATCGAGTTCAAGAACGCCGAGATCGAGCGGTTGCAGGAGGCCGTCGCCCGCGAGCTCGGCTTCCGCCTCATCGGCCACCGGCTCGAGCTGTTCGGCTTGCCGGTGAAGAACGGCAAATAGCCGCCGCCCATGCGAAGTGTGCGTTCGTTTCTGGTGCTCGCGGGCTTCTTCGCCTTCACCTTTCCGCTGATGCCGCTGCAGCTCCTGTTTCTCTATACGGGCTCGCGCTTCGCCCGCACCTTTCCCCATTGGTATCACCGCCAGGTGTGCAAGATCGTGGGCGTGCGGCTGCAACATCGAGGGCAATGTGGCGCGCGACCAGGGCGTGCTGCTCATCTCCAACCACGTCTCCTGGCTCGATATCACCGTGCTTGTCAGCCGTTGCGCCCGTCTCCTTCGTCGCCAAGCAGGAGGTGGCGTCCTGGCCCTTCGTGAGCTGGCTCGCCAAGCTGCAGCGCTCGGTCTTCGTCGACCGCACCCGCCGCACCGAGGTCACGGCCAAGGCGAACGAGATCGTGAGCCGCTTGCAGGCGGGCGACCACATCGTGCTCTTCGCCGAGGGCACCTCGAGCGACGGCAATGCCGTGGTGCCGTTCAAGACGCCGCTCTTCGCCGCGGCCAAGCCCAGTGGCGGCGAGGCGCTCGGCGCCGACATTTGTGCGCAGACGCTCGCGCTCACCTATACGCGCGTGCACGGCCTTCCGCTCTGCCGCCGCGGCCGGCCGGTCGTCGCCTGGTACGGCGACATGGATTTGGCCAGTCACGCCTGGCGGCTGCTCGGCTTAGGCCCGCTCGACGCCAATATCCGCTTAGGCCCGCCCGTGCCGCTCGACGATTTCGCCGACCGCAAAGAGCTCGCCCGCTACGCCGAGGCGCAAGTGCGCAAGGATGTGAGCGAGCTGCTCCGCGGGCGTGCGGCCAAGAAGGCGGGCTAAGCGTCACCCCGCCATTCTGACTCTGATCGCCTGCGTCAGCGTGGGCGGCGCGAGCGTGCCGTCCGGGAGCTGCCGGATGCGTTCGCCTCGCAGGATGTCCATAAGCGTGGCGTGCACGGCGCGGGAGGCAGTCTCGGCGTCGGCAAAATAGCCCTCCTTCATCGCGAGGTTGCGCAAATCCTCCTTCGACATGGGACCGGTTTCGCTCAACTTCCGCACGAGAAAATCGGCGAGCGAAAGCTGCGGCTGCTGAGGGCCGTTCGGCCGCGGCTGCGCGCCGTCCATGCGCCGCTGCTCGGCCTCGAGCAATCTGCCCACCGCCGCCAACTCTGACTTGAGCTCCGCCACCCGTCCATCACGCTCGATTTGAAACTGCTCGATCATTTTCTCGAAATGTGCGCAAGCAGCGCTGATCTGCTCCTCGATGAACTTGGCACGCTCTTGAAGATCGTTCCGGATGTCGCGCATGACCCTCTCCCCGCCGTGGCACGCTTTGCGATGCAAGGCCCGGAAGGCGTGCGTGCGTGATCGCCCCCCGCCACCCTGCTTAACGACGAGAGCGGGCGGAAGTTCCCTGTGGATTTTTGGCGATGCCGGTTTTTCGGAGGGCGCTGGGGCGCCACGGCCTTTATGCGCGCCGCGGGGCCCGCGCCGCCCGCTTCGGCGCCATCTCCGGCAGGAAGGCCGCGAGCAGCCCGAGCGCCGGCAGGAAGGCGCAGATGTGGTAGACGAAGGCGATGCTGGTGAGGTCGGCGATCCAGCCGAGCACGGCGGCGCCGATGCCGGCGATGCCGAAGGCGAGCCCGAAGAAGAGCCCCGCCACCATGCCCACCCGTCCCGGCAAGCAACCCTTGCGCATAGACGACGATGGCCGGGAAGGCCGAGGCCAGGATCACGCCGATGATCATGCTGAGCACCGCGGTCCAGAACAAATCGGCGTAAGGCAGGATCAGCGTGAAGGGCAGCACCCCCAGGATCGACCACCAGATGACGCGGCGCGTGCCGATGCGGTCGCCGATCGGGCCGCCGATCACCGTGCCCGCCACCACCGCGCCGAGGAACAGGAACAGATAGAGCTGCGCGCTCTGCACCGACAGCGCGAAGGTGTGGATCAGATAGAAGATGTAGAAGCTCGTGATGCTCACGAGATAGAAATGCTTGGAGAAGGTGAGCACCATGCAGGATGCCGATCGAGCGCGCCACCGTGCCGCGCTGCAACTCGGCGATCGCCTCGCCCTCGCTCGGCGGCTTGGCCGTTGTTGACCTTGATGGTCTTGCCGTACCACGAGCCGATGGCGGCGAGCAGCACCATGGCGAGCAGCGCCACACCGGAGAACCAGGCGAGGCTCTTCTGCCCGTGCGGCAGCACGATGAAGGCGGCGAGCAACGGGCCGATCGCCGTGCCGAAATTGCCGCCGACCTGAAACACCGATTGCGCGAGGCCGTGGCGCCCGCCCGAGGCGAGCCGCGCCACGCGCGAGGATTCCGGATGGAACACCGACGAGCCCATGCCGATCAGCGCCGCGGCGGCGAGCACCATGGCATAGCTCGAGGCCATCGCCATGAGCAGGAGCCCGAGCAGCGAGGAGCCCATGCCCATCACCAGCGAATAGGGCGTGGGATTGCGGTCGGTGTAATAGCCGACCACGGGCTGCAGCAGCGAGGCGGTGCACTGGAAGGTGAAGGTGATGAGCCCGATCTGGCTGAAATCGAGCACGAACGCCGTCTTGAGCATGGGATAGATGGCCATGATCAACGACTGGATGATGTCGTTCAGCATGTGGCAGACGCTGATCGCGGCGAGCACCACGACCGCCGTCCCGCCCGCCGCGCGCGGGCGCGCGTTCCCTCGTGCTGCGACTGCCATTGCGTGAACCTGATTTCCTGTGCGGCGGTGAGACTTGCGCTGAACGCAACGATCGAAGCAAGGGCTCAATTTTGCGGCTTTCGGCCGCGCGGGCCCGGGTCTATTTCATCCTAGGATTGTAAGTAAAGCACCGGCAGCTTAAAGTAGGCGAAGCGGGCGCCCCGCGTCCCGAGCGGTGGGCTGACCATGGCGACGGCAGATCGCTTCAACCCCTATGTCCTGCGCGCGGTGGACAAGCTCGCGGCCGAGCGGGCGGGCGGCGGCTACGACATCAACTCCTACTTCACCCGCGACCTCACCTACGGGCCCGATTGCTGCGTCAAGGCGAACCATCCGCCGCTGACCATGTGCGTGGCGGGGGTGTGCGAAATTATCATCGAGGCGCTGAACCTCTATCGGGCCGAGACCGGCGACGCCAAGCCCTTTGCCGAACTGCCGCTGCACTCCTGGACCCATGGCAGCCTCAAGGACATCCGCGCGCATATCTTCATGTATGCCGGCAGCTTGTGCCGGGGAACGGCGCACGCGCTCGCGCGCTTCGGCATCGGCAACGAGACGGCGTTCCGCGATCTTGAGCCCGGCGACTTCGTCAATTTCAATCGCACCAAGACCGGCCATGCCGCGGTCTTCCTCGGCTTCATCAATAAGGACTATGCAATCGAGCCGGACTTCTCCTCGCGCGTTGCGGGCTTTCACTACTTCTCGGCCCAGGGCAAGAACTCCGACGATGCGGGCTTCGGCTATCGCTGGGCGTTTTTCGGCGATGTCTGTCCGGCGCCGGTGCCCGGCAAGCGCCGCGACTGCGGCATCCGCTTCAGCGACGACCCGGCCGTGCTCGATGCCGGCCACATGCTGCATCCGAGCGCGTGGAAGATCGAGCCCGCCATGCACGCGCTGAGCACCATGTTCCGCGGCGAGGGCGAGGGGGGCAAGAATGAGGGCCTTGCCGCCGAGCTACTGCCGGCGAACCTCGCGCGTTTCGACGGGGTCACGACCGACTGATCCGCCCGCCTATTCGTCGCGGCCCGTCTCAGGCCTTCAGCGCCTCGAGCGCCGGCACGTAAGGAAGCTCCAGCGCCTCGGCCACGGCCCGATGCGTGACCATGCCGTCATGGATGTTGAGGCCGTCGCGCAGATGCTGGTCGCTCGCGAGCGCCTGCGCGCAGCCTTTGTCCGCAAGCTCGAGCACGAAGGGCGAGGTGGCCGACGCGAGCGCGAAGGTGGAGGTGCGCGCCACCGCGCCCGGCATGTTGGCGACGCAATAATGCACGACCCCGTCCACCACATAGGTCGGGTGCGAATGGGTGGTGGGCCGCGAGGTCTCCGACGTGCCGCCTTGGTCGATCGAGACGTCGACGATCACCGAGCCTTGCTTCATCGCCTTGACCGTAGCGGCGGAAATGAGCTTCGGCGCCTTGGCCCCCGGCACGAGCACCGCGCCGATGACGAGGTCGGCGCGCCGGCACAGCGTCTCGATCGCCTGCGGCACCGAGAACACGGTCCGCAAGCGCGGGCCGAGCTGCGCCGCTGCGCGCCGGAGCGAATCGAGATGGTGGCCGGCCATGATCACCGACGCCCCCATGCCGAGCGCGATCTGCGCGGCATTGGTGCCGACCACGCCCGAGCCGAGGATCAGCACGTCGGCCGGCGGCACGCCCGGCACGCCGCCGAGCAGCACGCCGCGTCCGCCATGCTCCTTTTGCAGACATGACGCGCCGACCTGCGGCGCCATGCGGCCCGCGACCTCCGACATCGGGGTCAAGAGCGGCAAATTGCCTTGCGCGCCGGTGACGGTCTCATAGGCGATGGCGGTGACGCCTGACGCCAGGAGATCGAGCGTCTGCGCGCGGTCGGCGGCAAGGTGCAGATAGGTGAAGAGGACTTGGCCGCGGTTGAGCCGCTTGCGCTCGGCGGCGAGCGGCTCCTTGACCTTGACGATCATCTCGGCCCGCTCGAACACGGCCTCCGCGCCGGGCATGATGTCCGCGCCCGCCGCGATATATTCGGCATCGCTGAGCCCGGCGCCGGCGCCGGCACCCGTCTCGATGATGACGCGGTGGCCGTGGGCGACGAGCTCGCGCGCGGTAGCCGGAATCAGCCCGACGCGGTATTCGTGGTCCTTGATCTCCTTGGGTACCCCGACCAGCATGGCCGCCGCTCCTTCTTGCTCTGCGCCTCACCTCGTTGACCGGCCGGACGGCGCCCGCGCTATGAGTGCCGATATATGCACTTCACCTTGATCGTACAGCTTCTGGTGCTTCTTGCCGTGGCCAATGGCACGCCCGTGGCCGCCAAGAAAATCCTGGGCGACCGCTGGGCGTGGCCTCTGGACGGGGGCATGGTGCTGGCGGACGGCCGCCCGCTCTTCGGACCCTCCAAGACCATCCGCGGCATCGTGCTCGCGGTGCTCGCCACCTCTGGCGTGGCCGCGCTGATCGGCCTCGGTTGGAAAGTCGGCGCCTTGGTCGGCGCGGTGGCGATGGCGAGCGACCTCTTATCGAGCTTCCTCAAGCGCCGGATGGGCATGCCTTCGAGCAGCATGGCCTTCGGGCTGGATCACATCCCTGAATCCTTATTCCCGCTGCTCGCCTGCCGGCTGTTGCTGCCCCTCAGCGCGGCCGACATCGCCGTCGCCGCGCTCGTCTTTCTCGTCGGCGGTCTCGTCCTGTCGCCGCTGCTCTACAAGCTCAACCTGCGCGACCGGCCTCATTGATCGGACGCGCCGCCCCGATGGAGATGGTGCAGCGTGATCTCCGGCGGACAATTGAAGCGCACCGGCACCACCGACACGCCGGCGCCGACCGAGGTGTAGCCGATCATGTCGGCATGCTTCCACGGCCCGGCGCCCATGGAGCGCGGCAGCACCGAATCGAGCGTGAGCGGGATGCCGCCGGGAAGGCAGATCTGGCCGCCATGGGTATGGCCGCTCAACAGCAGGTCGAAATCGGCATGCGCCGCCTGCCGGTAGATTTCCGGCGTATGCGTGAGCAGGATCGAGAACTCCTGCTGCGGGATGCCGGACGCCGCCTTCTCGATATTGTCCATGCGATAGAAATGCGCGTCGTCGATGCCGGCGAGATGGATTTGCGCCCCGCCGCGCTTGATCGTCTCGCATTCATTGATGAGCATCCTGATGCCCATCTCTTCGAGCCCCGGCACCATGGCGATGGTGTCGT
Source organism: uncultured Alphaproteobacteria bacterium (assembly GCA_963792045.1). Lineage (GTDB taxonomy): Bacteria > Pseudomonadota > Alphaproteobacteria > Rhizobiales > Methyloligellaceae > Methyloceanibacter. Next base: position 105,349 of record CAWBUT010000010.1, on the reverse strand, counting down.
GATTGCCGAGCACGCCGAACACCGGCCCCTTGATCCCGGTCCGCACGCGCGCCACCCCGGCAAGCGCATCGGCGTAAGGCCCGAAAGTCAGCGCCCGGTAGTCGCCGGTCAAGACGCAGATGTCGTAGGCGAGCCCGTCGAGCAGTCTGAGCACGCGCTCCATCGCCCCTTCGCTCATCTCCACATGCAGATCGCTGATCTGCAGGATGGTGAAGCCCTCGAAGGCGGCGGGCAGTCGCGGCGCGGCGACGCGGTGGTGGCGAAGCTCCACGCGCGCGGCGTTGCGCAAGCCCCGCCAATAGAGGCCGCTGCCCATGAGCACCGCGCGGATCAGGGCATGCGAGGCGGTGAGGTTCTCGATATGGAAGAAATTGAGACCCTGGCCGAAGATCTGCGCCTCATGGTCCTTTTCGATGCCGAGGCGCTGTTTTGCATGCAGCCGTCCGAGGCGCTGCTCGAGCCTGCCCATGATCGCTTCGTTCATCATCATGTGACGTCAGAGCGCGGCTTGTTGCCGGCGCCTTGGTCCGCGCGGGGTGAAGTTGTGCCGAAATCGCGAGCCGCGACGACTGCCGGTCGCGGCCCGGCCTATAGGCTGCTCTATGCGGGATCGCCGCTCGCGAGGCAAGGCCGCCGTTCCGGCGCGGCGCCTTCTCGCTTGCGCTCGCCTCAGGCGCGCCTGAGCCCTGCGCCGGTGGGGGCATCCGCAATGGGCGTGCCCATCGCCGGAATGGACAGCGGTTGGCGCGGGACGCGCATGGCGCCGACGCAGGATCGCGCCACATATTTGGTGAGCCGCCGCGCCTGCCAGCTCATGCCCCGATCCACCGACAGCGAGCGCAAGCGATAGGCCTTGACCAGGCAGGCGTGATCGAACTCGACCTTGACCGGATCGCGGTAGAAGGAGGCGATCTTGTCCTCGTCCATGCCGGGGCTCTTGAGCCAGCGCGGGATATGCAAATTGCACAGACGCTCCACGTCGTTCAGCACCTTGCCCGCGCCGGTCCCGGCCGCGGGGCACGAGGTGGAGAACGCATCGCCCACGAGCACGATGCCCGGCTGCTGGTAGCGCTTGGTGACGTAGAGGTCGGCGGGCCGGATCTTGATGGCGCCGACGGTGGTGAAGGGGCCCGTCAGCTTGGGGAGATTGGGCATGGCTTCGAGCAGCGCCGCCTCCGGGTCGAAGCGCAGCCGGCGCAGCCACGGATCGTTCATGTCGCGATAGACCATGAGGTTGGCGCGCATCGTCCGCCCGATGGGGAACAGCGACAGATACGCCAGGCGGTCGGCGGTCCGCTCGGGGTAGTAGGTCATCGCCTTGAAGTCGAAAGCGGCGCGGCCGATCGGCTTCACGTCGAATCCGGCGGTGATCGAATGGCACGGGCTGAACACCTCGCGGTCCATGCCGAGGGCAAGCCGTAGCCCCGTGTTGAGGCCGTTGGCCATCACGATGAGCCGCGCGCTGATGTCCTCGCCGCTCGCGAGCGTCACGCGCTGCCGGCAGCGGCTCGTGTAGATCGCCTTGACCTTGTCGACCACATGCGGGGTAGAGGCGGGGATCTCGGCGCGGATGGTATTGATGAGCGTGTCGTAGAGGATGCCGTGCTGATCGCTCGGCTTCTTGTCGATCAGGCGCCCGAAGCGCGCAACCCAGGCTTCGCCGTCATGGGTCGCGGATTTGAGCACGGCGGGCGCGAGCCCGGTCTTGCGCAGGATCTTGACCTGTCCGCCGTCGAGCTTCTCGCAACGAAGATCGGGAGGGTAAACCGCATGCGGGTCGACCATGACGACGTCGTAGCCGTCCCGTCCCAACATGGAAGCGGCGAGCGAGCCGGCAAGGCCTCCGCCGACGATGACGATGTCCGTGGAACGCATGACTGGAAACACCTAACGCGTGGACGGGGCATCATGCCCGCGAGGAATTGAACGAAGCCCTAAAGCGCGGCAGTTGCATGGAGCGGGCCAGCCGCCGACCGCGCGCCCGCACGTCTTGTTAACGAGCTTCGCTTACAGGGACTGTGCCAAGCTGGCACGAAAGCGCCTGGTCCAAGACTTGCCTCAGGCCTGCGCGAGACACCGCTCCGAGAGGCTTGCATGGTTGAGATCAGCGTAACCATACGTCCCGCGGGCGCCGACCTCGCCGGCCCATGGGCGGATCTGGCCAGCCGGGCGGCGCCCAACGTCTTTTGCCATCCGGCGGCGCTTGCCGCGATTGCCGCGACGGGCTTCGCCAAGGTGCATCTCTTGCTCGCCTGGGATCGCAGCGCACCGCCCGACCGGCTCGTGGGCCTGTGGGCGTTGCAGGAAAAATCCCTCGCTCCCTTTCTCCCCGCGGTGCTCAGCGCGCCGGCTTACGACTTCGCCTTTCTCTCGAGCCCGATGCTCGACCCGGATTACGCATCCACGGTGATCCCGGCCTTCCTCGACGCCATGCGCGACGCGGCCGCGCTGCCCAAGGTTCTGCGCCTCAATTATCTCGACGGCGACGACGCCTCCTATGCGACGTTGCTGCGGGAGCTCGAGGCGCGCGGCGAGACATTGCAGCTCTCCGCGCGCGGGCGCCCCTTCGCCAGCAGGGAGAGCGGCCAGAAGCTCTCGGGCTCGACGCGCAAGAAGCTCCGGCAAGACTGGAACCGGCTCTCGGCCCAAGGCACCGTCGATATCGTCGAGCTGCGCGAGCCGGCGCAGGCGCGCGCGGCGTTCGAGACGTTTCTCGCCATGGAATTGGAAAGCTGGAAGGGGCGGCAAGGCACCGCGCTTCTGAACAGCCGCAGGGATGCGGGTTTCGCGCGGGCGCTGATCGGCAACCTCGCCGATGCCGGAAACGCCTCCGTCGCTTTGTTGCGGCTCGATGCGCAGCCGATAGCCGCGCAGGTGCTGCTCTATTGCGGGCGCACGGCCCACACCTGGAAGACGGCGTTCGACGAGAATTATGGGCGCTACTCGCCCGGCGCGCTGCTCGTGGACAAGCTCACCGAGCAGCTGCTCGCAAGCGGAGAGATCGACGCCATCAATTCCTGCTCGCCCGAAGGCGGCTTCATGACCCAGCTATGGTCGGGACGGCGCCAGACCGTCGATCTCCTGGCTACGGTGGCACCCGGCCGCTCGCCTGCTTTTGCGCTCACCGCGATCTACGAGCGCGGCTACCGCGAGCTCAAACGGCAGCGCGACAATCTGCGCGCCTTTGCTCCGCTCGCCGGCAAACCCACCGCCTCGCCGCGCAGCCCCGCCGCGCCGTCACCGTGACGCTCCGCGCTCTTTAACGTGGCGCCTTCACTTCGGGAAGTCCTCCGCGCGGACACGGGCGGTCGAAGGAAAAGCCTACTCTGGGTTGAAGACCGAGCTTTACGGTTCTTTGAATCCTCCGCGGGTAGTCTCGCCGCTCTCTCGTCAACTCTCTCTATTCCGGAATGGGCATCGTGAAGTCGATTTCGCTGATGGTGCGGGCAATTGCAAATCATCCTTGGTCGAGCGCGCAGGACGGCCTGCTTCTCGCCGGGGTTATGCTTGTCTCGACGCTGCTCGCCCTGGAATACGATCTCTTCAAATATATCCCCGAGCTCTCTGACGCTCAGCGCAGGATCTCGGTCGCCGAAGCCATCTTTCTCACCACCCTTCTTGCCGGCTGCCTTCTCGCTTTTGTGGTTCGCCGCCTACGTGAGGAGCGGCGCGACGTGGCGCGCCACACGGCGGCAACGATTGAGCTGAATGAGCTCCGTCTGCTCGCGTCGGAGGATCCCCTGACCGGCCTTGCCAATCGGCGCGCGCTGGTTTCCGCGCTGACAGAAGCAATAAACTCTCCTCCTTTGCATGGCGGCAAGCATGCATTCTTCCTGATTGACCTGAACCACTTCAAGCGCGTCAATGACCGCTTCGGCCATCCACTGGGGGATCGCGTCCTTCAAGTGGTCGCTGAGCGCTTTGGAACGGTCACTCGCCCGAGTGATCTGCTCGCGCGGCTAGGGGGCGACGAGTTTGCCGTGCTCGCCTACAACGTTGATCGGAATGCAGCTCAGGAGATCGGACAGCGCTTCATGACCACATTGGAGCGGGAGATCCGGATGGGTGGACACTCCCACCAGATCGGCGTGTCCATCGGGGCCGCGCTTATTCCCGACGACGGGACGACGCCCGAAGAGATCCTGCGCAATGCCGACCTCGCGATGTACAGCGCAAAGCGGCGGGATCACGCCTCGCTCATCTTCTTTGAGTCGGCGGCGAACTACCCCCAGCAAATCGCGAATATGTAGCCAAGGACTCAGGTCATCGGGCTGACGCTACCGGCCTCGAAACCGCTAGGGGTCCCCTGCAAAAAATTGGCGGAGACTACCGAGTGTCTGAAAAAGCGAAAGCGTCCTCAATCAGCGCTCAGGCAAGTCTGGAAAAATGCAGCGTTGGGACAGAACTCCGGAGACGTCCGCGGTGCCCTAATTGTCAGCCAGCGGCGGCACGCCTCTTCGTGGAGGCAGTAGCGGCATTTGGCGCGAGCCTCAAGGAAGGCTAACCCACCATCCACGCGACGCACAGCATTGGTGTCCACACCGCGCTTATGCACCATCCGGTCCATCAGCCCGTACCGACGGCGCAGTTGCCTTTCCGTCGGCCATAGCAATCTTGAGTTTGACATATCGTCCCCCTGCGCTTCGGCGAATATTTCGTTCGGACGCACGTCTAGCGGACTATGCCTTCTACGTCGGGGACTGCGTGACGTCCTTGCGCCAGATCAAAATGTCAGCGGCAGGGCCGGGGCGGGAAATCGGATGTACGGCCATACATCGCGTTTTGACAGTCGAAACGGCTGCTGCCCTGCCCTTCAGCCCGGGGTGGCAATGTATGAGTCTCTGCATCGCGATTGAGGACAAGGCCTCAAACCTGGCGGGGTCAAAGCGGGTCGACGCTGAAGAGTCTGAATAAATCAAGAAAATCAATGTGGCGGAGAGGGAGGGATTCGAACCCTCGAGACGGTTGCCCGCCTACACACTTTCCAGGCGTGCGCCTTCGACCACTCGGCCACCTCTCCTTTACCCCGACGCTTGCGGGCCCGCACTATATCGGAGCGACCTCCCCGTTCAAGCAAGCCCCCGGCCTCCGCCTGCGCTTTGCCAACGTGCCGGTCGCGTCTTGACAGCGCCGTGCTTGCCTCGCGCGGATCGTCTACCCCCTGGCGGCGGCGACGTCGAGCCCGTGCAGTTTAAGGTCCCCGTCACCTTCACCGAGCAGGGCGGCAAGACGACGCTGATGCTGCGTGCCCTCCCGATCAACGCGACGGAGGAGGAATATAAGACCTTCGTCAGCATGATCGACTCGATGCGTCAGGGCTTCGGTGGCACCTTCGACGCGCTCGCCGACTATCTCGCCAAGAGCTGAGACGGGGCGGGTAGGGGCTGCGCGCCGGCCCCGGTTCACGCGCTCCTGACGCAACCGGGATTTGAACGTTACCCGGCAATCGCCTATGTAGGTGCAAGGTACAACCTGGCCACTTCCGCGATGCTCTTCGTCTTGCGCATTCTGGGCGTTTGGTTCCTGTTGCTCGCCATGGTCGCGGCCGTGGTCGACGGGACCAAGAGCCTTGCCGGCGGCGGCCAGCTCGTGGTGACGCCGCTCGGCGATCAATGGCTGGCCTTGAGCCCGACGAGCCTCCAGGCGGCCAAGGCCGCAATCGTCACCAATGTCGCGCCAGCGCTATGGGACCCCGTGATCGCCACCATCCTGCAGGCGCCGACTTGGCTCGTCTTCGGCTTGATCGGAGGCGCGCTCTATTGGCTCGGGCGGAAGCGCCGCCCCGTCGAGATTTTCATCAATTGAGGCTGGGGGGAAAACCAGCGAGGTTCGTCGATGTTCACCTTGAAGCGCAAACCCCTGTCCATGCCGGATCCGTCGCAGGCGCTGCCCGGCCGCCCCGACGCCATTCCCACCGCGACCCATCATTTCATCACTAAGGCCCCGCTCAAAGGTCCTTACCCGCAAGGCGCCGAGATGGCCCTGTTCGGGCTCGGCTGCTTCTGGGGGGCGGAGCGCAAATTCTGGACGCTGCCTGGCGTGCTTGTCACCGCCGTGGGCTATGCCGGCGGCCTCACCCCCAATCCGACCTATGAGGAAGTGTGCTCGGGACGCACCGGCCATACCGAGGCCGTGTTCGTCGTCTTCGATCCGAAGCGCGTAAGCTATGCCGAGCTGCTCAAAGTTTTCTTCGAGAGCCACGACCCGACCCAAGGCATGCGTCAGGGCAATGATTTGGGCACCCAATACCGCTCCGGCATCTATTATTTCTCCGCGGCGCAACGCGACGCCGCGCTCGCGGCCAAGGACGCTTACGCCAGGCCCTTCAAGCGCAGGGCCTTGGACCCATCACCACGGAGATCCTGGAAGCGCCGACATTCTATTTTGCCGAGGATTATCACCAGCAATACCTCGCCAAGAATCCGCATGGCTATTGCGGCCTTGGCGGCACGGGCGTCGCCTGCCCGATCGGCACCGGCGTCGCGGCCGGCGCTTGAGCTCAAGCGAGATCGATGGCGTAGCGTTTCAGGTCGCCGAGCTCGACCAGCTGCAGCGTCGCCTCATGCGTCGACCCGAGAATGACGCGCGGCGCCTTGCCCGCCTCGAACGCCTCGCGCCAGCGCGCCGCGCATAGACACCAGCGGTCGCCGGGCTTGAGACCCGGAAAGCCGTGCTCGGGGTGCGGGGTGGAGAGGTCGTTGCCGGCGGCTTTGGAGAAGGCGAGGAAATCGGCGGTCACCTCCACGCATACCGTGTGCAGCCCGATGTCCTCGGGGCCGGTATGGCAGCAACCGGTGCGATAAAATCCCGTGCGCGGCCGCTCCGAGCAGCTTTGCAAGGGCTCGCCGAAGACGTTGCGTTGCGGTTGGCTGCTCGGCTTATCTAGCATCGAAATTCCCCCAAGGCCCAGGCGGCGAGTCGGCAAGCTACCCCCTCGACCCATGCCGATACAATTGCTTGGACGTGGAGCCCCCCGCCGATTAGTGCGGCTTGCGGTCCGGCAAGGGCACCGAACCCGTCGGCGTTGAGCCCGAATTGGTGAGCAGCGCCTGCGCCGCCGCGGCATCGAGATGGGGTGGCGGGGGGCCCGCGTCGTTGCCGGCCGCGGCCTTGAGCGCCGCCGGCACATGGCCGTCCACCACTTCGGGCATGCCCCCGCCCGAATTCAACACTGTCATGCACTCCTTCGGCAGGTCGCCGAGGCTCAAGGCCGGCTTGCCGACATAGGGCTTGGCCCCGGGCTTGGGCGGAGGCGCCTTGGCCGCCGCGATCTCCGCCTTCTTGAGCATCTTGAACCAATTGGCGAGCTCCGTGCCGCAGCCGTCGTCGCCGGTGACCGGCTTCTGGTTCTCGCAGCCCGCCATCCCCGGCGGGCAATTGAGGCGGATGTGGAAATGGTAATAGTGGTTCCACCACGGCCGCACCTTGCCGAGCCAGGCCCGGTCCTTGCCCGCCTGCTCGCACAGTACCTTCTTGATGGCGGGATGGACGAAGATGCGCGAGACCTGCGGATAGGATGCGGCGCGCTTGATCAGCTTCGTATGCAGCGGCGTCCATTTGGTCATGTCGACGGTGAAGGGATCCTTGAGCATGGACATCGCGCTCATGTCCTCGCGCTCCTGCGGGGTGAGGATGCGATCGGGCATGGGGGTGAGCCAGACATCGGCGTCGAGCCCGATCTGATGGCTCGAATGGCCGGTGATCATCGGGCCGCCGCGCGGCTGCGCCATGTCCCCCACGAGCAGCCCCGGCCAGCCGTCAAGCGCCCGCGCGTCGCTGGCCAGCCGCTCGAGATAATCGAGCAGCTGCGGCGTGCCCCAATTGCGGTTGCGCGAGAGCCGCATCACCTGCCAGTCCGGGCCGTTGATGGGCAGCGAGATGCCGCCGGCCATGCACCCTCTGGCATAGGAGCCGATGGCGCGGGCGGCGAGCGGCGCCGGCGTCGTCATGGCGCCGAAGAATTCCTTGGCGGGGGGTCCCTTGGGTTTGGATGCCTTGGCGGGGGTCTTTTTGGCGGTATCGGCCGTGGCCACCGGCGGCTTCCGCGCCTTTGGGCGGCTTGATCTGCTCGGCCGCAACGGCGCCGCAAAAGAGCACCAGCATGAGGCACAAAACCAGCCTTCGCATGGACTTGGTCCCGATTCCCTCTCCGCGGCGCCAAGCCTAACACAAATGATGGCGGCAATGAGAGCCGGGGGCGCGAAGGGTTGAAGCCTCGTTCAAGAGATGTTCAGCTCCGCTGCACTACGAAAGGCCATGCGCAAAAACGGGAACCGTCTTTCGAGGGAGTACCGCCGATGCTGACCAAGATGATGCGCGTGACGGCGCGCTATGCCCTAATCGTGCCTCTGCTCAGCCTGCTCCTCGCCACGCCGGGCTTCGCCCAAGCCGGAATCGTCGCCCGGGTGAGCCTCGGGAGCCAGCGCATGGACGTCTATGTCGACGGCGCGCCGCGTTATTCCTGGCCCGTGTCGACGGCGCGGCGCGGCTACCGCACGCCCACCGGCACCTTCCGGCCGACGGCGCTCGCCGTGTGGCACCGCTCCACCATCTATAGTGGCTCGCCCATGCCGCACGCGATCTTCTTCCTCCGCGGCTACGCGATCCACGGCTCCTATGAGACCAAATATCTCGGCCGCCCCGCCTCCCATGGCTGCGTGCGGCTGCATCCTTCGGCCGCGGCGCAACTCTTCTCGCTCGTCCGCCAATATGGCGCGGCGAATACGGTGATCCAGATCGGCAATTGACCTGCGACCGGGAGTCCGTTGGCCAAGCGAGCCCGCCCTATCTAGCCGGATCTCGCCCCGCGCCAAGCGCTACTCGCAGTCGGAATGCGCCGGGACCCCGCGGAAGCGGTCGGTCATCCATCGCAGGGCGGCTGCGCGCTGTCCTTGGCGGCGAAAGTATGCGTCACGCCCGGGAGCTCGACGAAGCTCACCGGCGTCCCCTGCTTGCACAGCGCCTCGCCGAATTGCTTGGTGATCTCCGGCCTGACCGTGGTGTCGGCGGTGCCTTGCGCGATGAACACCGGCGCCCCGGCCGGCGCCTGCCCGGGCGAATTGCGCATCATGATCTCCTTCCAGGGATCCACCTCGGTCGGGTCGATCTTGAGATAGGGCTCTCGCTGCAACGGCCGCTCCGCCTTGTCGAGCTTCTCGAATTCGGGCAGCGACTGGATACAGTCCTGCGCCATGGTCTCGTACACATTCGTGGCGTCGGGCTCGATCACCGCCGTGACCGGCTCGTGATAGAGCTTCGACCACGACCACAGCGCCATGGCGGTGAGCTCTTTCCCCGTCGGGCTCGACTTGTCGGCGTCGAACAGCTCGATGAGATAGGTGGCGGGCGCCGCCGCGGCGACGCCGACGAGCTTCAGGTCGGGCGCATAGCGGGCGGCAATCTCGCCGGTATAGAGCGCGGCGTGGCCGCCTTGGCTGTGGCCCCAGACGGCGAAGCGGCCGCTCGCGCCCGCATTGGGCAGGTCGCGCACGGCGCGCACCGAATCGAGCACGGCGCGGCCCTCGCTCTCGCCGATCAGATAGGGATGAACACCGGGCGTGCCGAGGCCGGGATAATCGGTGGCGGCGACCACATAGCCGCGCGCCAGCATTTCGGAAAGGCCCCAGATCATGCCGGCGGTGTCGGGCATGAGCGACGGCGCGCATGTGGGCACCACGCCGCTTGTGGGATGGGCCCAGGCGATCACGTCGCGGCCGCCCGCGGGCGCCGCCCCGGCGGGGAGAAAGAACGCGCCCGACACGGCGATCGGCTCGCCCTTGGGGCTCGTGGACCGGTAGACCACGCGAAACGCATTGCCGCTGCTTCCCACACCGGCGCCCCCGCCTTCGAGCGGGTAGATCCGGATGATGGTCCCGGGCTTGCCGGGGATCTCGTCGGGCTTGATGTCATACATGGCCGCGGGCGCGGGCCCCGCCGCCAGGCAAATGAAAAAGCCGCACATCGCGGCCGCGCCGAGCCTCAACCAGGAACCAGGCATCCCTCACCCCCATCTCATGCTGTAAGCCGGATGTTATCGTGACCCCGCCATGGGCAACAACCGGCGACAAGTTGCGTGCTTAACCCGCTCGGATCGCTTCCTTTCGCGCATCCAAAGGGGCAAAATCGACAATGAGAACTTGGGAGGGCGGGGTTGCTGAGGTCCGCGGCCCGCGCTAATCACCCATATCGAAGCCGAGGAACACAGCATGTCATCAGCCACACGCACGCTCGACGCCTTGATCAATCGCGTGGGTGGAGTTCCGACGCCCTTTACCGTCGAGCTGCCCGATGGCGAGCAGCGCCAAGTGGGCGACGGCGAGCCCGAGTTCCAGGTGGGCTTGCGCAATGAGCGGGCGCTCCGCGCCATAAGGTCCTTGGACGAAGGCAACATCGCCGAGGCCTATCTCCGCGGCGACATCGACCTCGAAGGGGACATGCTGAAGCCCTTCACGCTGCGCAAGCTGTTCGACGACCGCCACCCCCTTGTCGCCGCTTGGCGCTTCATCGAGCCCCTCCTGTTCGGGCAGATCTATACCAACAAGCAGGCGATCTCCTCGCACTACAATGCCGACCCCAAGCTGTTCTTGAGCTTTCTCGATCCCGTTTTTCCCGCCTACAGCCAGGGTGTGTACGAGGCGGACGACGAATCGCTATCCACGGCGCTTGAGCGCAAATTCGACTGGGCGATCGAGAAATGCGAGCTTGGCCCCGGCAAGAAGGTGCTCGAGATCGGCCCCGGCTGGGGCGCGTTCGCCGGCCACGCCCTGCAGGCGGGCGTCGACTTCACCGGCATCACCATCGCCGAGGCCTCGCAGGATTATCTCCGCGCCAAGCTTTCCAATTTCGGCGACCGGTTCGACATTCTGCTCTGTGACTTCCTGGAATACGAGCCGAAGGAGAAGTTCGACGCCATCGTCATCATGGGCGTCATCGAGCATCTGCCGCAATATGAGCGCGTGCTGAAGAAGTTTCACTACCTGCTGAAGCCGGGCGGATTTGTGTTCCTCGACGGCAGCGCGTGGAAAAAGAAATACGAGCTGTCCACCTTCATGGTGCGCCACATCTATCCCGGCAATCACTCCTTCCTCGTGCTCGACGATTTCATCAACAAGCTTTGGCGCACGCCGCTCGATCTGCTGGAAGTGCACAACGACCGCTGGAGCTACTTTTTGACCTTCAAGCAGTGGGCAATGAATTTGGAGTTCAACAAGGACTTCGTGAAGCGGACCTTCGGCGATTTCGAATATCGCAAGTTCCGTCTTTATTTATGGGGGGCGGCCAACGAGTTCCTCACCCGTAATCTCGATTGCTACCGGCTGATGCTCTATAAGCCCAAGGCCGCCTGACGAGGGCCCCCGGCCAAGCTAACGGCTTGGTAAATGGAACGAATTCCCAAAGCCTCGCGTTTAGCCTCCATGCGAGGACTTTTGTTGTGAGATGACCGACGTAAGGACGGACAGGTCGGGTGAGTGGGGGGCGCTGCCTTTATCCGTCGGGACGGGGGCTCTGCCGCAAACGCTTGCTTCTTGGAATGCGCTGCTCGAGGCGCTGCCCGCGGCCGTCTACACCACGGACGCCAAGGGCCGGATCGCCTCCTTCAACCAGGCCGCCGTCGATCTGTCGGGGCGCACGCCCCGGCTCGGCACCGACGAATGGTGCATCACTTGGAAACTCTATCGTCCCGACGGCACGCCTCTCGCCCATGAGGATTGCCCCATGGCGGTGGCGCTCAAGGAAGGCCGGGCGGTCCGCGGCGCGGAGGTGATTGCCGAGCGCCCCGACGGCACCCGCGTGCCGATCCTGCCCTATCCGACCCCGCTCCGTGACGAGGCGGGACTCCTGGTGGGTGCGGTGAACATGCTCGTCGACATCAGCGAGCGCAAGAAGGCCGAGGAGCAACAGACGCTGCTCCTGCGCGAGCTCGCGCACCGCGTCAACAACACGCTCGCGATCATCCTCGCCATGACCCAGCAAAGCCTGCGCACCATGACCTCGCCGCACGCCTTTGCCGAATCCTTCGCCGGACGCTTGCAGGCCTTCGCCGAGGCGCATCGGCTGCTGCTCGTCTCTGGATGGTCCGGCGCCGATCTCGCCGATCTCGTGCGCGCCGAGCTGCATGGCTTTGCTTCCGCCGAGGATGGACGCCTGGCGTTGAACGGGCCCGCGGTGCGCCTTGGGCCGACGCAGGTGACCGCGCTCGGCATCGTGCTGCATGAGCTCGGCGCCAATGCTTGTAAATATGGCGCCTTGTCCGTTGCGGGCGGCAGGGTCGCGTTGTCCTGGGAGGTGAGCCGCGAGGCAAGCGGCGATCGCCTCCGCCTCGACTGGACCGAACGCGGTGGCCCGCAAGTGGCGCCGCCCTCGCAGCGCGGGCTCGGCAGCCGCCTCATCGAGCGCGGCCTCCCCGATGCGATCATCGATTGGCGCTTCGAGCCCGCGGGCGTCGTCTGCCTGATCGACCTTAAGCTCGCAGCGCAAGGCGAGGAGCGCCCCGCGAGCGAGGGCTTGGCGCGCGCGGCATCCGCGCGTTGAATCCTGGGCCTTTCCTTTTTCCTTACTTCGCCACCGCCATGGGCTTGACTTGGATAGGCGCCATGCGCTGATGGGGTCTCTCCGCCCTGCTTTGCGAGGTCATGCCATGTGTGAACGCTGCCACGAGCCGCCTGCCTCTACCTCCCGGCGGCATCTCATGTTGGGCGCCGGCGCCCTCTTTGCCTTGAGCGCGCTGCCCTTCGCCCGCGCCCGCGCCGACCAGCCGGCGCTACAGGGCCCCGCTCCAACGCCATTGCCCCCAGGCGGCCCTCGACCGCCTGATGCAGGGCAATGCCCGCTACGCGGCGAACGCGCCGGAGGAGAGGGACTATTCCGCCGGTCGCGCGTCACGCGTCACCGCGCAATATCCGATCGCCGCGGTGTTGAGCTGCTCCGACAGCCGCGTCGCGCCCGAGCTCGCCTTCGACCAGGGGCCGGGCGACGTGTTCGTGGTGCGCGTCGCCGGCAACTTCCTCAATGAGGATGGGCTCGCCAGCATGGAATATGCGATTAAGATCCTCGGCGTCCCGCTCCTGATGGTGCTCGGCCACACCAATTGCGGCGCCGTCGGTGCCGCGGTGAAGTTCGTGACGGAGCGCGCGGAGCTGCCGGGGCATCTGCCCGATCTCGTCAAGTCCATCGAGCCCGCGGTGATCGCCGCCCATGCGCGCCATCCAAGCGACCTCGTCGCCGCCGCGATCGAGGAGAACGTCAAGCTCAACGTCCATCGGCTCGACGATGACGCCCCGATTGTTTCCGAGGCATTGGCGGCCAAGAAGATCGCCGCGGTCGGCGGCGTTTACGACCTTGCCACCGGCAAGATGAGGTTGCTCTGACGTGCCGCACGTGGCTGAGCCGAGGCCTTGATGCAAGGCGCGTTCACCCGCTGGCATTCGGAGAAGACCGCGGCCTATCTCTCCGGCGCGGTGGCCGCGGCCGAGCCCGATGCCGCCAAGGCCGTCCTGTTTCGTCAGATGGCTAAGCCGGCGAGGACCAGGCTGCCATTCTCGCCCGCGATCTGCGCCCCGTACCGGCTTTTACGCCGTCCCTGCGCGCCCGCCTCATCGCCTCCCTCGTGCGCATCTTCGGCCCGCGCGCCATGCGCCCCATCCTCTCGGCCACCAAGGTGCGCGGCGTCTCCGTCTATAGCGGCCCGGCCACGCCGGAAGGCCATCCCATGCCCACCTCCATCGAGGATGTCGGCCATCGTCATCGCGGCACGGGCGGCGGCACGCTCAGGGCGGCGGTGTTCGGCGTCAATGACGGGCTCGTCTCCAATACCTGCCTCGTCATGGGGGTGGCGGGCGCCGCCGCCGCGCCGGACGTCATCCTGCTGACGGGCGTCGCCGGGCTGCTCGCCGGCGCCTTCTCCATGGCGGCCGGCGAATTCATCTCCATGCTGTCGCAGCGGGAGATGTTCGAGCATCAGATCGCGCAAGAAGCCGATGAGCTCGAGCGTTACCCGGCCGAGGAGGCGGAGGAGCTCGCGCTGATCTATGCGGCGCGCGGCATTCCGCTCAAAGACGCGCGCGCGCTGGCCAAGAAGCTCATCGCCAATCCCAAACAGGCGCTCGACACGCTCGCCCGCGAGGAGCTGGGGCTCAACCCCGACGATCTCGGCTCGCCCATGGGTGCCGCGCTCTCTTCCTTCGTCGCCTTCGCCGTCGGCGCGACACTGCCGCTCATCCCCTATCTCACGGGCTTGAGCGCCCACGGCATCCTCATCGCCTCGAGCATTTCGGGCGTGGCGCTGTTCGTGGTGGGCGCGGTGCTGAGCCTGTTCTCCGGCAAGAGCGCGTTTCTCGGCGGCGCGCGCATGCTGCTCATCGGTGCCGCCGCCGCGGCCGCGACCTACGGCATCGGCGCGCTGTTCAACGTCGCCACCGCCTGACGGCTCGAGCCGATCAAGACTGCTGAAAATTTCGCGCGCTCGACGCTACCGGCGCTTAAGCATCCGCAAATCTCGCCGTTTTCCTTAAAGCACCCTTCACGCGCCCGTGGCAGCGTCGCCGAAAATCGCCAAGGAGGAGGCTCGACCATGTTTCGCCGCATCGGCATCGCCACTCTCATCGCCGCTCTTCTCTCCGCCACCACGCCAAGTTTCGCCTGCACCGGCATCAGCCTCAACCGCCAAGACGGCGCCGCCATCCGCGGCCGCACGATGGAATTCGGCTTCCCGCTCGCCTCGAACGTCATCGTCGTCCCCGCCGGCACCGCCATCGACCGGCACGCTGCCCGACGGCGGCAAGGGGCTCAGCTACACCACCAAATACGCGAGTGCCGGCGCCAACGCCGTGGGCCAGCCGGTGATCCTCGACGGGCTGAACGACCAGGGCCTGAGCTTCGGCCTGTTCTATTTCCCGGGCTTTGCCGTCTATCCCGCCGCCACCCAGGAGAACGCCCCTCACGCCCTTGCGCCCTTCGAGTTCGGCGCCTGGGTACTCGGCAATTTCGCCACGGTGGATGAGCTGAAAGCGGGGCTGAAGGACGCGGTGATCGTCGACACCCCGGCGCCCGGCCTTGGCGCTCGACGCCCGTCCCGCATTATTTCGTGCGCGACAAGAGCGGCAAGTCGATCGTCATCGAGCCGCTCGACGGCACGCTCAAGGTGTTCGACGCGCCGCTCGGCGTCGTCACCAACGCGCCGGCCTATGATTGGCACCTCACCAATCTGCGCAACTACGTCAATCTTAGCGTCACCGAGGTCCGCCGCTCGACCTCGGCGGCTTCACCTTAGCCAGCCTCGGCGCAGGGCGCCGGTATGCATGGGCTGCCCGGCGACTTCACCCCGCCGTCGCGCTTCGTGCGCGCGGTCGCTTTCACCCAGGCCGAGCTGCCCCTCGGCGACCGGCGCGGACGCTGTGCTCGCGGCCTTCCACATCCTCAACCAGTTCGACATCCCGCGGGGCGCCGTGCGCGACAAGGGGACCGGCTGGCATCGAGCTGACCCAATGGACCACCGTCTCGGACCCCAAGAACCTGCGCTGGTACTTCAAGACCTATGACGACAACACCATCCGCGTGATCGATCTGAACAAGGCGGTCGCCGCCGCCGGGCGACAAGATCCGCACTATCAAAATGGAATCGACGCAGCCGCTCGTGGACAAATCGACGTCGTCATGACGCAAGCAAGCCGCACAATGAGGAGGCTACCATGTTTCGCCACATCGGCATCGCCAGTCTGATCGGCGCTTTCGTCGCCGCCACCACGCCGGGCTACGCCTGCACCGGCATCAGCCTCAAAGCCGCCGACGGCGCCGCCATCCGCGGCCGCACGCTCGAATTCGGCTTCCCCATGCAGTCGAACGTCATCGTCGTACCCGCGGGCAAGGAGTTCGCCGGCACGCTGCCCGACGGCGGCAAAGGCCTCGTCTATACGAGCCGCTACGCCTTCGCCGGCGCCAATGCGCTCGGCCTTCCCGCCATCCTCGATGGGCTCAACGATCAGGGCCTCTCCGTCGGCCTGTTCTATTTCCCGACCTATGCCAGCTACACCCCCGTGACGGCCGAGAACGCCAAGCACGCTCTCGCGCCGCAGGATTTTGGCACCTGGGTGCTCGCCAATTTTGCCAGCGTCGATGAGGTGAAGGCGGCGCTCAAGGACATCGTGCTCGTGCCGACGCCGGTGCCTGGCCTTGGCAGCCCGAAGGGCGCGGTGGCCGGCGCGCATTTCTTCATCCAGGACAAAAGCGGCAAGTCGATCGCCGTCGAGCCGGTGGACGGCACGCTCAAAGTGCATGACGCCCCGCTCGGCGTGATGACCAACGCGCCGACTTACGATTGGCACATGACCAACCTCAACAACTATCTGAGCCTCACGGTGAAGGACATCGACTCGACGAAGCTCGGCCCCGTCACCCTGTCGGCCTTCGGCTCCGGGAGCGGGTTGCATGGATTGCCCGGCGACTTCACCCCGCCCTCGCGCTTCATCCGCGCGGCGGTCTACAGCCAGGCGGCTGCCCCCAACGCCACCGCTTCCGATGCCGTGTTCGCCGCCTTCCACATCCTCAACCAGTTCGACATTCCCAAGGGTGCGGTGGTGAACTCCGCCGTCGGCCAACCGGTCGACGAGGTGACGGAGTGGACTTCCGTCGCCGACCTCAAGAATCTGCGCTGGTATTTCCGCACCCGCTCCGATCAGTCGATCCATATGGTGGATTTGAAACAGGCCGTCGACGCCGCCAAGGGCGAGATGCGGACCATCAAGATGGAGGGCGACGAGCAGCCGGTCGCCAACGTCTCCTCGACCTTCATGAGCGGCAAGGCCGCCAACGCCGCGGAGTAGGCGCTCTCGCGGGGGCGGCGCAGTGGTTCAATCCTCTTCCCTTGAGGGGAGGGCAGGAGAGTTCCACGCGATGTCGTCGCGCAAGCACGAGATGACCAAGGAGCACGCCGTCGAGCGCGCGATGCGCGTCCTCCTCGGCGAGTCCCAGCGCTTGCCTGAGGCCAAGCGCGGGCCCGACGCCAAAAGGTCCCCCGACCGCTCCCAGCAAATTCGGCCAAAGACACGCCAAGCCCAAACCGCGTTAGCCCCCATTCAGCGTATGGGCGGCGCGGCGAAAAATGTGGCGCGCCTTGCGCACGACGTCCTGCTCGATCTCGCGCTTCGACAGCCGCGCGGTCGTCCGATAGGAGAAAATCGCCGTGGCCAGCATTTCGCCGCCGTCGTCGTCGAGGTCCCGCAGCTCGACATAGGCTCTTTCGGTTTCGCGGTCGTAGCGGGCATGCACCAGCCGGAATGCCATTTCGCGTCTCCCCAAACGAGAAAAAGCCTCGGGCACGCTTGCATGCGCGCCGAGGCCGGCAACATCAGGGACGCCTATAGGCTAGCGCGCCGTTTGTTACAGGAATGTCACAACCGCCGGCGAGAAGGGCGAAAAAGAAGCCCGGCATGCAGGGCGCCGGGCTTCCGGACTCATCACTGAGCCTCCAAAACGATGCCGGGAAACCCCAGACGGGGGAGCTGGGACGCGTTCCGCCGGCATGCTGGTGAGATAACGCGGCCGGCTCCCGAAGGTTTCAGCGGTCAGGTTGCCTTTACTGGCCCGCCGCCCCGGCCGCCGAGGCGGTCGTCACGTAGCGGGAATAGACCCAACCGGTCTCCTGCGTCTCGGCATCGGTGACCTGGACCCAGCTGCCCTTGCGCCCGATGGCGCGGAGCTTGGTGCCTTGCTCCATGACGCGCACCGTCTTCGCGTTGGGGGATGGGCTCTCGCGCACATTGACCGCGCCCGTGAGCACGACGAGCTCGGACGCTTCGCCCTCCGCCGGCGTCACGCCGCCGGCCGCGGCCTCACGGGCGCCTGCGCGGCGCCCTCCACCACGATCGGCGTCGGCGCGGCATCGGCGCCCTCTTCGCTCGCCGCCGCCCCTTGCTCGGCCACGGCTACCGCCGGCGCGTCGCTGTCCTCGGTCGCCTCCTTCGCCGCGACCTTCAGCGTGGCGATCTTGTCGTCGGCGCCGGCGGCACCGAGCGCCTTCGCCCGTTCGTACCAGGCGATGGCCTGATCGGGCTCGGGCCTGATTCCTTGCGCGCCCATCTGCGCGATGAAGCCCGGATCGTAGGTTTCGCCGAGCGCGAGCGCCGCCTCGGCGCTGCCCGCCTCCGCCGCGCGCTGGAAGTAAGCGCGCGCGCCGGGGAAGTAGCCGACCGACACCATCTTGTTGCCATGGGCGATGAGGTCGGCGATGAGCGTCGCCTCCTCGGGCCGCTGCACCAGCGCGGCCTTGGGATCGGGCGCCACGCTGAGCGCGGTGCGGGCGTCGGCGATGACGCGGCCGTCGGGCGCGACCAGCTGGATGGCAAGCGTGCTTGCGCCCGCGGCGCGCGGCGGCAGCGTGAGCTTGAGATCGCCGATCTCATCGGCGCGCAGCGTCCATTCGGTCTCGCCATAGGGGCGCCCGTCGGAGAAGGTGGCGCCTTGAGGCAGCCCGCTTACGGTGATGATGCTGCGGGCGGGCAGCGCGTCGGTGCCGTCGAGCGCGAGCGCGAAACCCACCGCCTGACCTGCTTCGGCCTCGAGCCGGTCGGGCGCGCTGAGCGCGATCGCCGGCACCTCCACATCCTGCTTGGGCAGGATCGTGGCGGGCCCGGGCGTCGCCGTCACCGAAGCCTGCTCGATTCCCGAAGGCGCGGCCTCATGCGGCGCGGCCGCTTGCGTCGTCCATGGCGTCGTCCATGGCATCGTCCACGGGGCCGGGATCATGCCGGACCAAATCATGCCGCCCAGCATGGCGCTCGGCACGAGGGCGACGAGGATCAGCGCGGCGATCAACGCCTGCATGCCGAAGGCGCGCCGGGCCTGCGGCGGAGCAAGGGGCTCGATCGGTGCCCGCAATTCGGGGCGCGGATCGGGGTCGGGCGCGAGGACGTGTCCCTCGGGCGCGAAGCGCCGCGCCATCAGCGAGGGCGTGGGCTCCTCGCGTATGGCTTGCTGGATACGGGAGGCAAGCGGCGGAGGCGACAGCTCGTGGCGCGCGCACCCTATGCCGTCGGCAATGAGCGAGGCGGTCAACTCCTCGGCGGGCGCGTGGCCATTGGCCTCCGCTTTCAGCCGCTCGGTGAGACTCATCGGGCGATGGGGTTCGGATGGGGTGTTCGGGGGCTGGTCCATGGGACTCTCCAACTAGGATACGCGGGGGGCAGGTCCCTGCTCCTGGAATGATGCGACCTCAATTGCTGCTGTGGTTCTTGCTCCAGGCGAGGAAGGCTTTGAACAGATCGGCGCGCTGCTCGTCCGACAGCGACGCGGCCTTCGCCTGCGCCGTCTGGGCGAGGAAAGCATCGAAATTCCCCTGCTCGGCGGTTTGGCTTCCCGTTTTCGCGCGGTCGATCCAGGCTTGCGCCAAGGGTGAGCGGTGCCAGCCTTCGAGCGTGGCGGCGAAATTGACCTCGCGCCATTTCGGCTGCCGCGGCGGCACCTGGAACTGATCGAACTTGCCGAAGAAGGCGTCGACGAATTTGGCGATCTTCTGATAGCGCACGCTGTCCGACGGCCAGTTGAAGGAGACGAGCACGGTGCACACCGCGACCGTGTCCACGCTCTCGCCGTCGGCGATCAGCCCCGGATAATCGGCATGGGTGAGCGTGGCGGGGTAATAGTCGTCCTCGAGCGCCTTGGCGTAGGGGATGGGCAGGAGCTTCAGCCCGCTCGCCCCGGCCAGCGCCCCCGACGGCTTGGCGCCCATGATGATGGCGGCGGCGAGCTCGCCCGACTTGACCTTGAGGATCGCGTCGGCGTCGGCAAGATGGATGGGCTGGGGCGCGATGCCGAAGGATTCGAAGACGAGCGCGGCGGTGATGTCGGTGCCGCTCCCTTCCGTGCCGAAATTCACCGACTTGCCGTTGAGGTCCTTGAGGCTCGTGATGCCGGGACCGGCGAGGATATGGATCTCCTCGTTGAACAGCTTCGCCACGTAAGTGATCTGGTTGACGAAGTTCGAGCCGAGCTCGCCTGACTTGGCGAAATGGCGGAGCACATTCGCCTGCGTCAGGCCCATATCGACGCCGCGCAGGAACATCACGTCCTTGACGTTCTGCGCCGCGCCCTTGCCGACCATGGGCAGGATGCGGAGCTCGTCGCCATCGTCGAGCACGGCGGCGATGTCGGCGGCGATGTCGAGCTCGGTGCCGCCGGGGCGCCCGGCCATGATGGTGACGACGTTCTCGTTCAGCCGCCCGCGATAGGCGTCCTCGGGCGAGGACTTGGCCTGAACGACCTCGGCCTCCCCCTTGGCGCGCGGTCCGGCGAGCGCCGCTGCGGCCACGAGACAAAGACCAAATGCGAGGGCGATACGCATCACTTCCCTCCTCGACGCGAATGAACGCCGCTAGACGGCGGGGCTAACCCGCAAACCGCCACTAAACCCAACAAATCCGGGGAAAATCGCTTGCCTTGTCGGCCGCATGACCCCCCGGTCACGAGCAATTGGTAGTCCCTCTAGACCCCAATCAAGCGTGATATTTCATCCACTGTCAAGCTTATTCAAGTTAATTGCACAGAAACGTCACAGTTATGCCGCCAAAATGCTTGGAATCCGGCGAAAGCGACAAAATTGCGGCCTTGGCCATATTGGCTAAAGCTTGAGTAATACATGAGTGATTACATGCGAAAGCCCACCGCAATTCATTTGCGATGTGACGCCGGCTCCGCCGCTTGCCGGCTTTATCCCCGGGCTGTCCCCGGAGCTATCCGACAACGCCCAACCTCCAAGTGAGTTCCAGCCCGCCTTCAGCATGTCGCTAGCGGCGCGTCACCGCTTTGGCGCGCGCCGGATGCGGCACCGCGGCCAGGAGGGCAACAGCGCCGCCGAGCGCAAGCGCGCCGGCAAGGAACAGGAGGGCGGCGGTGAAGGTGCCCGTGGCCTCTTTCATCACGCCGACGACATAGGGGCCGACGAGGCCGCCCGCATTGCCGATCGAGTTGATGAGCGCGAGCCCGGCCGCAGCGGCGGTGCCGGTCAAGAGGCCGGTGGGCAGCGACCAGAAGGTGCCGATGGCGGCATAGATGCCGATGGTGGCGATGCTGAGCGCGAGCATCATCGGCGCGAGCGGCAGGCTCATAGCCGACACCGCAAAGGCGGCGGCCGCGATGAACAGCGGCAGCGCCACATGCCAGCGCCGCTCGCCCGTCAGGTCGGAGTGCCAGCCCCAGATCACCATATCGCCCGCGGCAAAGAGATAGGGGATCGCAATGAGCAACCCGATCTCGAAGGGGTCGAGCCCATAGCCTTGGATCACCTGCGGCATCCAGAAGCCGACGCCGTAGAGCCCGACCACGATGCAGAAATAGAGGAAGCCGAGCAGGAGCACGCGCGGCTGCGTGAGGCCTTGGGCGAAGCTCCGCATAGCTCACCGCTTTCGCCGCCTTCGCGTCCGCCTTGAGGACGTCCGCGAGCGCCCGCGCCTCGTCCTTGCCGAGCCATTTTGCCTCTTGCGGCCGCTCGGTGAGGAGCCACCAGGCGGCGATCCCGAGCAGCACCGCCGGGATCCCCTCGATGAGGAACAGCCACTGCCAGCCCTTGAGCCCGCCCGCGCCGTGGAGCCCGAGCAGGGCGCCCGAGACCGGCGCGCCGATCACGGTCGAGATCGGCACCGCCGCCATGAACAGCGAGACGATGCGCGCCCGCTCGCGCGCCGGAAACCAGAAGGTGAGATAGAGGATGATGCCGGGAAAGAAGCCCGCTTCCGCCACCCCGAGCAGAAAGCGCATCGCGTAGAAGCTGATCGGCCCGGTGACGAGGCTCATGGCGGCGGCGACCAGCCCCCAGGAGATCATGATGCGCGCGATCCACCGCCGCGCGCCCACGCGCGCGAGCACGAGATTGCTCGGCACCTCGAACAGGATGTAGCCGACGAAAAAGATGCCGGCGCCGAGCCCGAACACCGAGGCGGTGAAGCCGAGATCGGCGTTCATGGCGAGCGCGGCGAAGCCCACATTGACGCGATCGAGGAAGCTCACGCCGTAGCACAGGCACAGGAACGGGATGAGCCGGAGGCTCGCCTTGCGCAAAGCTGCCCGGTAATGCGCCTGATCGGCTGCCATTTGTTCGCCCCCGGGCAAGTTTCCCGGCCCCCCTTGGAGTATGCTTGGCCGTTAGCACACTGATTCGGCCCAGAATCGCTAGGGAGGATACGAAAATGGCCATGACAGTGGACCAGGCTTCGGCCGCCATGCGCGAGGCCATGCGCGCGACGGTCAAGCGCTATTCGCTATGGTATCTGCTGGAAGCGGTGTTGATGGTGGTCGCCGGCGTCTTTGCGCTGGTCTATCCCTACCTTGCCTCCGTCACCCTCGTTTTCCTGCTCGGCTGGATCCTCATCATCTCGGGCGTCCTGCAGGGCATCGGCCTGATCGGCGCGCGCGACGCGCCGCATTTCTGGCTGCAGCTCGTCTCCGCCGTGCTCGCCATTTTGATCGGCGCGCTTGCTGCTGCGCAATCCGGATGCCGGGCTCCTGATCATGACGGTGCTCCTCATCGTGTTCTTTTTTGTCGAGGGCATCTCCAAGATCATCTTCGCCCTGAACATCAGGCCGTTCATCGGCTGGAGCTGGGTGCTCCTGAGCGGCATCATCGGCCTCCTGCTCGGGGCCTATTTGTGGGCGAACATGCCGCTCAGCTCCGAATGGGTGCTGGGCGTCCTGCTCGGCATTCAGCTCATCGTCGAGGGCGTGGCCTTGGGCTTTCTCGCCTGGACCGCCCGCTCGAGCTGAACGCGCTTAGCCTAGAGTTTCGACAAGGTCAGCCGCGCCGATCCGCCCGCACCCGAGGCGGTTACCGAGAGGCGTTTGCCGCTCTGGCTGATTTGA
Organism: uncultured Alphaproteobacteria bacterium; assembly: GCA_963792045.1. Taxonomy (GTDB): domain Bacteria; phylum Pseudomonadota; class Alphaproteobacteria; order Rhizobiales; family Methyloligellaceae; genus Methyloceanibacter. The sequence continues at coordinate 82,507 of CAWBUT010000010.1, read as the reverse complement.
ACTCTGCCGCTCTCCTTGGACTCGCCACTGTGCACCGTGCCGGTGTAGCGCCCGCCGCCCGCGCTCTTCACAGTTCCCGAGAGCTCGTAGCGCCCGGCCTCGGTGGTGCAAATGGCTGAGAACGAGAACGACGCCCCACCGCTTCTCTTGCAGCGCACGCGGCACAGCACCTGGTCGGTCCCGCTCTTGGCGCTGATCGTGCCGGGGCCCTTCCAATAGCCTTCGAGGGAGGGACGGAGGGGCAGCTTTTGCTGCCATGAGCAGCGTGCCGAGCGCGATGGCGGAGATAAGGACGAGGCCGTGACGCATGGGGTCTCCCCTTCGGTTGGCCCTGCCCGTCTAGAGAGACATAGTACAGCGGTTGTCAGAACGCTAACAGGCCTGCCTTTGGGTCCCACCGGGCTCTTTCGTGGGGCTTTGCCCTGCCCCGCTAATTCCCGTCCATCTTGAGCGCGGCGATGAACGCCTCTTGCGGGATGTCGACGCGGCCGAAGGAGCGCATCTTCTTTTTGCCCGCCTTCTGCTTCTCGAGCAGCTTGCGTTTGCGCGTGATGTCGCCGCCATAGCATTTGGCGGTCACGTCCTTGCGCAGCGCGCTGATCGTCTCCCGCGCGATCACCTTGCCGCCGATCGCCGCCTGGATCGGGATCTTGAACATATGGCGCGGGATCAAATCCTTGAGCTTGTCGACCATGGCGCGCCCTCTCGCCTCGGCGCGGCGTGCGATTGACGATGATCGACAGCGCATCCACCGGCTCGTTGTTGACGAGCACCGCCATCTTGACGAGGTCGCCCTCCTCATAGCCGGTGATGTGATAGTCGAACGAGGCATAGCCGCGCGACACCGATTTCAGCCGGTCGTAGAAATCGAACACCACCTCGTTGAGCGGCAGCTCGTAGACGAGCATGGCGCGGGAGCCGGCATAGGTCAGCGTCTTCTGCCGCCCGCGCCGGTCCTCGCACAGCTTGAGCACGGAGCCGAGATGCTCGTCGGGCACGAGGATGGTGGCCTCGATCCACGGCTCCTCGATCTTGGCGATCTTCTGCGGCTCGGGCATGTCGGCCGGATTGTGCAGCTCGCGCATTGAGCCGTCGGTGAGATGCACGCGGTAGATGACCGAGGGCGCGGTGGCGATGAGGTCGATATCGAACTCCCGCTCCAGCCGCTCGCGGATGATCTCCAGATGCAGGAGCCCGAGAAAGCCGCAGCGGAAGCCGAAGCCGAGCGCGGCCGAGGTCTCCATCTCGTAGGAGAAGCTTGCATCGTTGAGGCGGAGCTTGCCCACCGCCTCGCGCAAATCCTCGAACTCGCTCGCATCGACCGGGAAGAGGCCGCAGAACACGACCGGCTGCGCCGGCTTGAAGCCGGGGAGCGCGGCGGGCTGCGGGCTTCTTCTCGTCGGTGACGGTATCGCCCACGCGCGTATCGGCGACCTGGCGGATCGAGGCGGTGAAGAAGCCGATCTCGCCCGGCCCGAGCGAAGCCCGCATCTCCTGCTTGGGGCGGAAGATGCCGACGCGGTCCACCTGGTAGGAGCCGCCCGTCAGCATCAGCCGGATGCGTTGGCCCTTCGTCGAGCATGCCGTCGATGATGCGCACGAGCACGACGACGCCGAGATAGGAATCGTACCAGCTATCCACGAGCAGAGCTTTGAGGGGCGCGTGCGCGTCGCCCTTGGGCGCCGGCAGCCGGTGCACGATCGCCTCCAGCACCTCCTCGACGCCGAGCCCGGTCTTGGCCGAGATCTCGATCGCGTGGCTTGCGTCGAGCCCGATCACATCCTCGATCTGCTGGCGCACGCGCGCAGGCTCGGCGGCGGGCAGGTCGATCTTGTTGAGGACCGGGACCACCTCGTGATTGTTGTCGAGCGCCTGATAGACATTGGCCAGCGTCTGCGCCTCGACCCCTTGCGTGGCGTCGACCACGAGCAGCGAGCCCTCGCAGGCGGCGAGGCTGCGGTTCACCTCATAGGCAAAATCCACATGCCCCGGCGTGTCGATGAGGTTGAGCTCATAGAGCTGGCCGTCGCGCGCGCGATAGTCGAGGCGCACGGTCTGCGCCTTGATGGTGATGCCGCGCTCGCGCTCGATATCCATCGAGTTCGAGCACCTGCTCCTTCATCTCCCGGGCCGTGAGCCCGCCGCATAGCTGGATCAGCCGGTCGGCCAGCGTCGACTTGCCGTGGTCGATATGGGCGATGATGGAGAAGTTGCGGATGCGGGAAAGCGGCGTAACCTTCGATTCACTCATGGCGCTTGGTAGAGGAGCGGCGCGGCGAGGGTCAAGCAGGTCCGCGCCGGCTTTTGCTCGCCGATACACAGGATTTTCCTGCGCGATGAGGAAATTAGCCGGCCTTGGCGGCGATATTTTGCGGGTTAGATTGCCTTAGGCAAAGCAACCGCATTGGGAACAACGCTGTTGACGGAGCGGGCGGATGTGAGGCCTAGTAACGCGGCGTAACGTTGCGTCACAACATCACGGAGTAAGCGTATGCTTAAGAAAGTGTTTTTGGCCAGTGCGGTCACCTTGCTGCTGGCCGGTGTCTCTTTGACTGCACAGCCGACTCCGGCGCAGGCGTGCCACAGCGGATGCTGGAAAGCCGCCAAGGCTAAATATCCCCACGATTGGAAGGCGCGCATGCATTACCGCAAAGCGTGCCGGCACCATTACCGGGCCATGAAGAAGGCGCACAAGCACTAGACCTGCGCTTGGCTTTTTCAAAGGGACCCTCGGGGACCAAGCCCCGCGGGTCCCTTTTGTTTGGCGGCTGCCTCAATCTGCCGCAGAACTCCCAAGCGAGCGACACCAAAGCGCCTTAGAGCGCTGCTACGCGGCGCGACGAATCCCGCCTCTTCTGCGGCTCATTCTTCAGGGGGTGGAACGACCCCTTGAGGTGGGCTGTTGAACCACCGGCCCTGTTGGGCTTCCGATCTCCTAACAATCGAATGGAGTGAGATGATGCTGAAGAAAATGCTTTTCGCCGCTGCCGTCACCGGTCTCGTCGTTGGTGCGAGCCTTCCGGTCCAGCCGACCACGGCCGAGGCCTCGAGCGGCTGCTTCAAGGCCGCCAAGGCGAAGTTCCCGGCCGACCACAAGGCGCGCGTCGCTTGGCGCAAGGATTGCCGCGCGCATTGGAAGGCTTACCGGGCCGAGCAGAAGTCTGCCAAGAAGGCCGGCTAGTCGCAAGCTCACCCGTCAAGGGTTGAGACTTTAGGGAGGGATCCGCGGGGCGACCCGCGGGTCCTTTCTTTTTGAGGTCTGGGATGTTGCGCCCGCCTCAAATGCCGGCGTACCACTCATAGCCCAAATCTTCCCAGAAGCCGCCGCGGCCGCCGCGGATGGTGCGGATATCGTCCACCGCCTCGATGGCCATCACATATTTGGCCATCTTGTAGCCGAGCTGGCGCTCGACGCGGACGCGCAACGGCGCCCCATGGGGAATGGGCAACGGCCCGCCATTCATGTCATAGGCGAGGATCGTCTGCGGGTGGAACGCATCCTCCAATCCGACCAACTCGTAATATTTGCCGTGCCTCGGTTCCGGTCTCGCCGAGATCGTCGGCGCAGTAGAACACGATGTAGCGCGCTTGCGGCTTGAGCCCCGCGCGCTCGAGCACGGATTTGAGCTGCACGCCCGTCCATTTGCCGATGCAGCTCCACCCCTCGACGCAATCATGCCGCGTCACTTGCGTGCGGGCCGGCATGGCGCGCAGATCGGCGAGCGACAGCTCGAGCGGCTGCGCCACCAATCCGCCGACCTTGAGCTTCCAATTGGCGAAGCCGTCGCTCGCCATGGCCCGGTAGATGGCATCGTCGGGATCGGTCGAGCCGTTCGCCCTGAACTCGGTCGAGATGTCGGCCTCGCTATATTCGCGCGCGAGCGCCTTGCGCGGGATGAGCAGGCGCTGCGTCGTCCGCGTCAGGATCTCGGCGCTGTCGAGAATCCGCTTCACCCAGGGCCGGCTCGACAGCTCCTCGCAGCCCCCGAGCAGGGCCGCGCTGGCGATTGCCGTGCCGCGCAGGAGCGCGCGCCGGTCGAGCTTGCCGCGCTCGCTCATGCCTCGTCCTCCGTCACCGTCACCCCGTAGCGGCCGGTGATCATGGAGCGGAGGTTGTTCCACACGCCCGAGACCAGGACCATGAACAGATGCACCGCCACGAAGATCACGATGCCGCTCGCGGTCAGGAAGTGAATGGTGCGCGCCGACTGCCGCCCGCCGAAAATGTCGAGCAGCCAGGGATAGCCCGCATCCATGCCGGGCGACATGGTGAGCCCCGTCGCCAGCATCAGCGGCAAGAGCACGAACACGACGGCGAGATAAGCGAGCTTCTGCAGCACGTTGTAGCGCTTGGCCTCCTCGCCTTGAGGAAATTTGAAGCGCGCATGCTCGGCGATCGATGTGCCGATATGGGCGAGCTCCTCGCGCCCGGGCGCGAGGTCGCGCTTCACATGCCCGCTGGCGAGGCTCCAGATGAGATAGGCCAGCCCGTTGATCACGAACACCCAGGCAAAGAAGAAATGCCAGCGGCGCCCCGTCGAGAGGTCTTGGTAGCCCGGCAGCGTCGCCCAGGAGGGAAAGCCGCGCGCATGCCATTGGCCGTCGCTGCCGCGGCTCGCGCCGAGCACGCCGGTGGTATTGAACTCCGCGCCCAGCACCTTGGTCAGGCCTTTGACGCCGCCTTCGCTGCCTCGCATCGCCATCATCGAGAGCACGGGATGCGCAAAATCCGATTTCGAGCCGAGATAGAGGGCAGGGTGGGCGTTGAAGATCTGCAAGCCGCTCATCAGGAGCACGAGCAGCACGAGCACATTGACCCAATGGGTCACGCGCACGAGGAGCGCATGGCGGTAGATGATCTCCCGCCGCGGGACCGCACTATCGGTGTCGCTGCCCATGCTTCGCCGCCTCGCGTCAGCCTCACTCATTGCCGGGAGCTACGAGCGGTGGTCGCGCATGGATGCAAGCCTAGCAGAGAATCCTGGCTGACGCAGGGAGGGCGTCTGCCGCCGGTCAGGACGGTTTCGGTCCCCAGATCTTCTCCAAGCGCTGCGCCCGGCCGCAATTCCATTTGTAGAACTTGTAAGCGACCGGATTCGTGTTGTGATAGTTCTGGTGGTAGTCCTCGGCCGCGGTGAAGGTCGTGAGCGGCTTGATCTCGGTGGCCACCGGCTCCTTGAAGCGCGTGGCGATCTCTTCCTTGGTCTTTTCCGCGAGTTGCTTCTCTTCATCGTCGCCGGCAAAGACGACGCTGCGATAGGCGTTGCCCTGGTCGCAGAACTGGCCATGCGCGTCGAACGGGTCGATGTTGTGCCAGTACTGATCGAGCAGCTGGGCATAGGTCACCTTGGCCGGGTCGTAGGTGACGCGCACCGCCTCCTGATACCCTTCATGGTCGCCATAATTGGGGTTGGGCTTGGTGCCGCCGGCATAGCCTGAAACCGTTTCGGTGACGCCGGGCACCTCGTCGAAGGCCGCCTCCATGCACCAGAAGCAGCCGCCGGCGAATACGGCGGTCTTCGTATCGGCCGCCGCGGCTTTGGGAGGAGGGGCCGCAAACAGGGCGGCCAGCACCATGAGCGCGGCGCCCGCAACACTCCAATTCGCTCGCATCGACAGCACTCCGCGGCAAAAGGGACCTGAACATACGAGAGGCCAATGGTGCCGCCTACGGCCTCTCGCGCGAGTGTGAAGCGAAGTGATGGCTCCCGCCTTGAGCGTTCCGCGCGCGCATGGTTACCCGAGAAGCCCTTGGGAAGGCGTGCCGGTTTGGGCTATTGAGGAGCCATGCAACAGCGCCTTGCATCATCCGCCGACGCCATCAAGGATGCCTACGACGCGGTCGTGATCGGCTCGGGCTATGGCGGCGGCGTCGCCGCCTCGCGGCTCGCGCGCGCCGGCGTGCGCGTCTGCGTCATCGAGCGCGGGCGCGAATTCGTGACCGGCGAGTTCCCGAGCCGCTTGCCCGAGCTGCGGCGCGAGCTCCAGGTCAATGGCGGCAAGATGCGGAGCGGCAATCGCGCCGGCCTGTTCGATTTCCGGCTCGGCAGCGACATCCATGTGCTCGTCGGCTGCGGGCTCGGCGGCGGCTCGCTCATCAATGCCGCCGTCGCGCTGAAGCCCGACCCGCGCGTCTTCGCCGATGCCGCCTGGCCCGAGGAGGTGCGCGACGACGGCCTGCTGGAGATGGGCTATGCGCGCGCCGCCGCCATGCTGCGCCCGGCGCGTTATCCGGCCGCGCCCGATCTCACCAAATATCGCGCGCTGGAAGCGGCGAGCGCCTGCTTCGGTCAGGCCCCCGTCGCCGCCCCGGTGGTGGTGAGCTTCGCCGAGACCGTCAATCCCGCCGGCGTCGCGCAGCCCGCCTGCACGCTGTGCGGCGATTGCTGCTCGGGCTGCAATGTCGGCGCCAAGAACACCATCGCGCTCACTTATCTGCCCGACGCGCACGCCCATGGCGCCGAGATCTTCACCGAGCTCACCGTCAGCCATATCGAGCGCGAGGGCGCCCATTGGCGCATCCATTTCGCCGCCACCGATGGCAAGGAGGCGGGTTCGCGCTCCGTCGCGGCCAAGACCGTGGTGCTGGCCGCCGGCACGCTCGGCTCGACCGAGATCCTGCTGCGCTCGCGCGAATTCGGGCTTCCGCTCTCCGACCGCCTCGGCGAGCATTTCTCCGCCAATGGCGACATCATCGCCTTTGCCCTCGGCGCGCAATCGCGCGTGAATGCCGTGGGCGTCGGCCATCCCGCCGAAATTCGCGGGCGATGCGATCGGCGCCTGCGTCACCGGCCAGATCGAGATCAACGACGCTGCGCGCCTCGACCACTCCATGACCATCCAGGAGGGCGTGCTTCCCTCCGCGCTGGCGCCGTTGCTCCCCGTGTTCTTCATCGCCGGCGGCAGGCTGCTCGGCGCGGCGCAAAGCCTGATCAAGGGCGTCTATCAGGGCCCGCTCGCCCATCTGCACACCTTCTTCGTCGTCTCCCATGACGACGCCGGGGGCCGCATCACCCTGACCAATGGCAAGGCCGAGATCGTCTGGCCGAAGGTGGGCGAGCAGCCGGTCTATGCCCGCGTCGACGCCGCTCTGACCAAGGCGGCCGAGGCCGTCGGCGCGCGCTACATCAAGAGCCCGCTCGCGGCGACCTCCATGGGGGTCAAGCCCGCCACGGCGCACCCGCTCGGCGGCTGCGGCATGGGCGCGGATGCGGGCGGCGGCGTCGTCAATCACAAATGCCAGGTGTTCGACGGGGCCGCGGGCGAGGGCGTCCATCCCGGGCTCTATGTCTGCGACGGCGCCATCATCCCGCGCTCCATCGGCGTCAATCCGCTGCTCACCATCACCGCGCTCGCCGAGCGCGCCATGATCCATCTCGCCCGCGACCTCAATCTCGGCTTCGACCCGGCGCCGCGCGCCCGTGGCGAGCACACGCTTCCCTTGAGCTAGCCGCGCCGTCGCGGCGGCATCGCGCCGGCGCTTGCCGAGGCCGCGCCCCTTCATTAGAACTATTCTAGACTAGAGCTCGTGGCCAAAAGGGGTCCGCATGAAACGGTTTTCGGAGCTGACCGAGCAAGAGATCCTCGCCCTTGCCATCGGCATGGAGGAGGAGGACGCGCGCATCTACACCAACTACGCCAAGGGCTTGGAGGAGAACTACCCGGCCTCCGCCAAGGTCTTCACCGAGATGGCGCGCGAGGAGGATCACCACCGTCAAAGGCTGATCGAGCTGCACCGCAAGAAATTCGGCGAGCACATTCCGCTCATCAGGCGGCAGGACGTGAGCGGCTTCGTTTCGCACCGGCCGCTGTGGATGGTGCGTCCGCTCGGCCTCGACACGGTGCGCAAGCAGGCCGAGATCATGGAATGCGAGACGCGGCGCTTCTATGAGCGCGCCATGGAGCGGACGAGCGATGCGGGCGTGCGCAAGCTGCTCGGCGACCTCGCCCAGGCCGAGCGCGGTCACGAGACGCTTGCCGCGCGGCTCGGAGAAAAAATCCTCAACCGCGATACGCTGAAGGAGGAGGAGGAGACGCGCCGCCGCCTCTTCGTGCTCCAGGTGGTGCAGCCCGGGCTTGCCGGACTGATGGACGGCTCGGTCTCGACGCTCGCGCCGCTCTTCGCCGCCGCCTTCGCCACCCACAACACCTGGGAGACCTTCCTCGTCGGCATGGCGGCCTCGGTCGGCGCCGGCATCTCCATGGGCTTCGCCGAGGCGCTGTCCGATGACGGCGCGCTTGACCGGCCGTGGCCACCCGCTGATCCGCGGCGTCATCACCGGCGCCATGACGGCGCTCGGCGGCGTCGGTCACACGCTGCCCTTCTTGATCGAGAATTTCCGGCTGGCGACGATGGTCGCCTTCGGCGTGGTGGCGGTCGAGCTGTGGGTCATTGCCTGGATCCGCTCGCACTATATGGACACGCGCTTCCTGCAGGCGGTGTTCGAGATCGTGCTCGGCGGCGCCATCGTGTTCGCCGCCGGCATCCTCATCGGCAGCGCCTGAGCGACCCGCCTTAGCCGCGCAGCTCGCCGCCCGTGGCCTTCTGCACGGCGGCGACGATCTTCGCCGCGATGCCCTCGATCTCGGCATCGGTCAGCGTCTTGTCGCGCGGCTGCAGCGTCACCTCGATGGCGAGCGACTTCTTGCCCTCCGGCACGCCTTGGCCGGTGAACACGTCGAACACGCCGACCTCGGCAATGAGCGCCCGGTCGGCGGAGAACGCGGCGCGCACCACCTCGCCCGCCTCGACGTCGCGGTCGAGCAGGAAGGCGAAGTCGCGGGCGACGGGCTGCAGGTCGGAAGCATCGAGCGCCGGCTTGGTCACGCCCTTGCGCTTGGCCGCCGGCAGCGCATCGAGATAAAGCTCGAACACCGCGAGCGGCGCCTCGGCGCCGAGCTTCGCCAGCACCTCGGGATGCAGCTCGCCGAACATTCCGAGCACCGTCTTCGGCCCGAGCTTGAGCGCGCCCGAGCGGCCGGGATGAAACCAGTTGGGCGCCTCGCGCGTGACGGTGAGGCTGGCCTGGTCGATGCCGAGTGCCGCCAGCGCCGCCACCGCGTCGGCCTTGGCGGCAAACACATCCGCGGCCGGCGCCTCGCCCGCCCAATGGCGCCCCGAGCCTGAAAGCGCCGAATGGCCGAAGCGCACGCCCGACGCCGCCACGAACTGATCCTCGGCCCGCGCGCCGCGATAGGCCTGGCCGAGCTCGAACAGCGCGCCGTCGGCAAAGCCGCGGTCGCGGTTCCGCTGCGCCGCGGTGACGAGGCCGGGAATGAGGCTCGGCCGCATGACCTGAAGCTCGGTGGAGATCGGATTGCTCAGCGTCAGCTCCGCCTGGCCGCCGCCGAACAGTTTGGCCTCGGCCGGCGGAATGAACGACCAGGTCACGGCCTCCACGAAGCCCCGCGCGGCGAGCAGCGCGCCGCACCAGACGCTGCGCGCTTCTGCGCCTCGGTCAGCACCGGCCGCGCCACCCCGGCAATCCGCGGCAATGGCGTCGCCGGCACCCGGTCGACGCCCACGAGCCGCACCACTTCCTCGACGAGATCGGCGGGCGCGGAAATATCGGGACGCCAGGAGGGCGGCGCCGCCTTGAGCTTGGGCGGCGTGCCGGTGAGCGCAATGCCGAGCGCCGCGAGCAGGCGCTTGATCTCGCCCGCCTTGAGGTCGAGCCCGCTCAAACGCTTGACGAGCCGCGGATCGAAGGCGAAGGGCGCGTTGGGCTTGGGCACCTTGCCCGCCATCTCGATCTTGCTCGCCGTGCCGCCGCAAATCTCGAGCACCATGGCCGTGGCCAGCTCGAGTCCCGGCAGCACGAAATCGGGATCGACGCCGCGCTCGAATCGGTGCCGCGCGTCGGACTGGATGTTGAGCTTCCGTCCCGGTGCGCGCCGTGCGCTTGGGATCGAAATAAGCGGACTCGATGAAGACGTTGGTGGTGGCGGGCGTGGCGCCCGTGTCCTCGCCGCCCATCACGCCGCCCAAGCCGAGCACGCGTTTATCGTCGGCGATGACGCACATATCGGCATCGACGTCATAGCTCTTGCCGTCGAGCGCGCGGAAGGATTCGCCCTTCTTGCCCAGCCGCGCGCGGATCGCGCCCTTGAGCTTGTCGGCGTCATAGACATGGAGCGGCCGCCCGCGGTCGTAGGAGATGTAGTTGGTGATGTCGACCAGCGCATTGATGGGGCGAAGGCCGATCGCCTTCAGCCGCTTTTGCAGCCAGTCGGGGGAGGGCCCGTTCTTGACCCCGCGCACGACGCGGCCCGCGAAGACCGGGCAGGCATCCGCGCTTGCCTTGTCGAAATCGAGCTTGATCGGAACGGGATTGGCGAAGCTGCCCTTCACCGGCTTGATCGTGTCGGCTTTGAGCTTGCCGAGACCGGCGGCGGCGAGGTCCCGCGCGATGCCGCGCACGCCGAGGCAATCGGGGCGGTTGGGCGTGATGGCGACCTCGATCACCGCATCGTCGAGACCGAGCGCCTTCGCCGCCGGGCTGCCGATCTTGGCCGAAGCGGGAAGCTCGATGATGCCGCTATGCTCGTCGGACAATTCAAGCTCGCGCTCCGACAGCAGCATGCCGTTCGATTCGACGCCGCGGATCTTGGCCTTGGTGAGGGTGAGGCCCGAGCCCGGTATGGTGCTGCCCACCGGCGCGAACACGGCCTTCAGCCCCGCGCGCGCATTGGGCGCGCCGCACACGACCTGCAAGCGCTCGCTGCCGGTGTCGACCTCGCAGACTTGCAGCTTGTCGGCGTTGGGATGCTTCTCGCATTTCAGCACTTGCGCCACGCGGAAGGGTGCGAGCGTCGTGGCCGGATCGAACACCTCCTCCACCTCGAGCCCGATGCGGGTGAGCATTTCGGCGATCTCGGCCACGCTCGCGCGCGTGTCGAGATGATCCTTGAGCCAGGCAAGCGTGAATTTCACGAGAGCCCCCCGGCAAGCGTGGGCACGGCGAGCGGCAGAAAGCCGTAATGCTTGAGCCAGCGCAGATCGGCGGCGAAGAAGGCGCGCAGATCCGGCATGCCGTATTTCAGCATGGCGATGCGGTCGATGCCGATGCCGAAGGCAAAGCCCTGATAGCGCGTGGGGTCGAGCCCGACATTCTTGAGCACGTTCGGATGCACCATGCCGCAGCCCAGAATCTCCAGCCACTGATCGCCCTCGCCGATGCGGATCTCGTCGCCGACCTTGGCGTAGCCGATATCGACCTCCATGGACGGCTCGGTGAAGGGGAAATGGCTCGCGCGGAAGCGCATCTTGACCTGCGGCACCTCGAAGAAGGCCTTGCAGAATTCCTCCAGCACCCATTTCAGATGGCCGAGATGGGTCTCCTCGTCGATCACCAGCCCCTCGACCTGATGGAACATGGGCGTGTGCGTCTGGTCCGAATCGCTGCGATAGACGCGGCCCGGCGCGATGATGCGGAGCGGCGGCTTCTCGCGCAGCATGGTGCGGATCTGCACCGGGCTCGTATGGGTGCGCAGCACGGGGCGCGTGCCGTCGGGTCCGGGCGCGAAATAGAAGGTGTCGTGGTCCTGGCGCGCCGGATGCTCGGGCGGGATGTTGAGCGCGGTGAAATTGTTGAAGTCGGTCTCGATGTCGGGACCTTCGGCGACGCCGAAGCCCATATCGGCGAAGATCTCGGTCACCTCGTCCGTGACCTGGCTCACCGGGATGGATGCGCCCCTCGGCGAGCGGCCCGGGCCGCACCGGCAGGGTGACGTCGGCGCGGCTCGCGGCCAGCTCCTGGCTGAGCGCGGCACCCGCGAGCGCCGCGCGCTTCGCTTCGAGCGCCTCGCCGACGCGGTCTTTCAGCTGGTTGACCGCCTGGCCGAAGCTCTTGCGCGCCTCCGGGGGAAGTTGCCCCAGCCGCTGCATCAGCTCCGACACGCGGCCCTTGCGGCCGAGCGCTGCGACCCGCACCTCCTCGAGCGCGCCAAGATCGGCGGCGCCATTGATGGCGTGGATCAGCTCGCCTTCGAGCGTGTCGAGGTCGGGGTGAGGCGTATCGGGCGGCGTCATGGCGTCCCGCTCCTTGCCCGCCGTGCAAACCCCCTTGCGGGGGGTCTAGGCTCGCGCCGCAGCCGACGCGGCCTCGACCAGGCTCTGGAACGTTTGCGGCTCGTGCACGGCGATGTCGGCGAGCACCTTGCGGTCGAGCTCGATGCCGGCCTTGTTCAACCCGTCGATGAAGCGGCCATAGGTGAGCCCATGGAGGCGCGCCGCGGCGTTGATGCGCTGGATCCACAGCGAGCGGAAGGTGCGCTTCTTCACCCGGCGGTCGCGATAGGCATATTGGCCGGCCTTCTCCACCGCCTGCTTGGCGACGCGGATGGTGTTCTTCCTGCGGCCGTAATAGCCCTTGGCCTGCTTCAGCACCTTGCGGTGCCTGGCGTGGCCGGTAACGCCGCGTTTCACACGGGACATGGGTGCCTCCTTAAACGGTCCTCGCCCAAGCGCTAGCGGCTATAGGGCAGGTAATATTGCTTCACGATCTTGGCGTCCTCGTCCGACAGGACCATGGTTCCGCGCGCGTTCCGGATGAACTTGGTGGGGCGCTGAATCATGCCGTGACGCTTGCGCGAGGCTTGGCACTTGACCTTGCCTGTGGCCGTGACCTTGAAGCGCTTCTTGGCACCGCTCTTGGTCTTCATCTTGGGCATTTGGCTTCCTTTTTGCGGCCCTGGGCTTGCGCCGGACCATTAACGTATCGAGGATTGAAGCATGGAAGCCGCCACGGCATGCCCTGCCGGGCGGCTCCTAACGAGAAGGCGCCTTATAGAGTGGATTGGGCGCCAATGCAAGGGACGCCGTGTGCAGTCCCTAGCGGGGCGCGAGCACCATCACCATCTGGCGGCCTTCGAGCCGGGGTTCCGACTCCGACCTTGGCGAGCGTCGCGGTGTCGTGCTTGACCTTCTCGAGCAATTGCGCGCCGAGCTCCTGATGCGCCATCTCCCGGCCGCGGAAGCGCAAGGTGACCTTGACCTTGTCGCCCTCCTCGAAGAAGCGGACGATCGAGCGCATCTTCACGTCGTAATCGTGGCTGTCGATGTTCGGCCGCATCTTGATCTCTTTGATCTCGACGGTGCGCTGCTTCTTGCGCGCCTCGGCGGCCTTTTTCTGCGCCTGATATTTGTATTTGCCGTAATCCAGGATCTTGCATACCGGCGGCTCGGAGTTGGGCGCGATCTCGACGAGATCGAGTCCGGCTTCCACCGCGCGCGCCAATGCGTCGGCGGTAGAGACCACGCCGACATTGTTGCCGGTGGCGTCGATGAGCTGGATGTTCGGAATGTCGATGCCCTCGTTGACACGGGGGCCTTCCCGATTGGGGGTAAGTTTCGTCGGCCGTCTTGCGATGTGTCGCTCTCCTCTGTCCCAATAACGGCGGGCGCACCGGCCCCTCAAGGGCAGGCCGCCCGAAGCGCCGGAGGATAGCGCTAAATCCCCCCAAGCGCATGACTATCAGAACGGGAACGGGCCGCTCAAGTCAAGCCGGACCTGCCGATCGTGACCCATCTGTGGCCTGTTTGGCTCTTGCGCTTGCGCCAATCATCAGGGCAAATATCGCATCGCCCTCAGCCCGGTGCGGCCATGCGCGCCTCTACCAAGCTTGCTGCCGTCGCGCTTCTGTCTTGCGCTCTGCTGCCCGCGGCCGCGCCCGCGCCTTCGCCTGCCGCGAGCCAGTGCCTCGTCTTCGCCGGGACCGCCGATGCATTTCGCCAGGAGAAGGCGGTGCAGGATTCGCAAGCGAGCCTCAACGAGGCGATCGCCAAATGGAAGACCGACAACAAGATCACCGTTCCGGTCAGCGTCACGGCCGATAAGCCCGAGCCGCACCCCTATTGGCGCGGCACCGTCTACCCCGAACTCTTCCTGACGCCCGACGTGGTGACCGAGACCTCCTATACGATCTGCTGGAAGGGTGTGTTCTCACCCGTGGTCTGTTCCTCCGGTGCCAAAGTCTGCTGGTAGCGCCGGTCTCAAGGCGCGGGCGCCTCGGCCAGAGCGGGCGGATGGATGAAGCGCTCGGCCAAATCGCTGCCGAGCAGCTCGTCATAGACGGCGAGCGTCGATTCCTGCATGCGCGCGAGCTCGAATTTGGCGACGGCGTGCGCACTTGCCCGCGCGCCGATCTCTTCCCGCTCCGCCGGCGAAAGCGCGAGCGCGAGGGCGATGCGGTCGGCAAGCGCGTCCACGTTCCGCGGCGGCACGAGCCAGCCGGTGAATTCCGATGGACTCTCTTCGGCCGCGACGATCGTCTCGGGCAGCGCGCCGAGCTTGGGCACGATGACCGGGCAGCCCATGGCCTGCGCCTCCACGCTGGTGCGCCCGAAGGTCTCCGGCACCCGCGAGGCGATCACCGTGACATGGGCGGCGCGGAAGGCGGCCGGCATGTCGTGGCAATGGCCCACGAGCCGCACCCTGTCGCCGAGCCCGTGACGCGCGATGAGATCCTCGAGCTCCCGGCGATAGGCGTCGCGCCCGGGCGCATCCCCCGCCAGCACCACCATTGCGCCGTCGAGCTTACCCGCCTTCGCCAAGCGCGCCGCGGCAGCGATCAGGTCGCGCTGACCCTTGAGGCTGGTGAGCCGGCCGGCCAGCAATACGATCTTGGCCTTCTCGGGCACGCCCCACTCGATCTTGAGGCGCTTCACCGGCCCCGGCGGCAAGGCGCTGCGGGATCGAACAGGGCGCTGTCGATGCCGCGATAGATGACGCGCAGCCGCTGCCGCGCGGCGCTGTCGCGCGCGGCGATGAGCTCGGCGGTAAAGAGCGAATTGGCGATGACCCGATCGCCGCGGGCCATCACGCTGTTATAGAGCGGCCTTGAACGGTCCGGCATGGCCATAGGCGCCGTGATAGGTGGTGACGAAGGGGCGCCCGGTCCAGCGGCTGGCGATGAGCGCGCTCCAGGCCGGCGCCCGGCTCCGCGCATGCACGAGGCTGACATTGCGCGCTTTGATCAGCCGCGCGAGCCGCACCGCATTGGCGAGCATGGTGAGCGGGTTCTTGCTCGCGACCGGCATTTCGATGACCTCGCCGCCCGCTTGCACGATGTCGCGGGCAAGCCGTCCGCCTTCGCTCACCACGAGCGCCGCGGCATCCGCGCGCGCGAGCGCCTCGACGATCTCGACGGTGGAAAGCTCGCTGCCCCCGGCATCGAGCCGCGGCACCACCTGTAATATGGTCACATCGTTCATCGAACTTTGTTTTTCGCTTTTTTCGTTGGTGCGTCTAGCGTCTTCCCATGGGCGAGCAAGAACCGCAATTCCTGGAGCTGGGGCAGGGGCCGAAGCGCCGGCGCATCGCCTATCGCCTCAGCCAAGGCCGAGGCGAATTGGCGCTTCTGTGGCTGTCCGGCTTTCTCTCCGACATGGCGAGCACCAAGGCCGCTGCCGTCGCCGCCTGGGCGGAAGCGCGCGGGCTGCCCATGCTGCGTTTCGACTATTCGGGCCATGGGCGCTCCAGCGGCGATTTGCGCGACGGCACCATCGGCGACTGGCTGGAGGAGGCGGTGGCGGCCTTCCGCCTGCTCGAGGGGCGCCGCGTGGTGGTCATCGGCTCCTCCATGGGCGGCTGGATCGCGCTCCTGCTCGCGCGCCATTTGGCGAAAGAGGGCGGCCGGCTCGCGGGCCTCGTGCTCATCGCGCCCGCCTTCGACATGACCGAGACGCTCATGTGGCGGCAGCTCCCGCCGGCCGCCAAGGCGGCGATCGAGCGCGACGGCGTCTATGAGCAGCCTTCGGCCTATGGCGATCCCTATCCCATCACCAAGCATTTGATCGAGGAGGGGCGCGCCCATCTCCTCGCCGAAGCGCCGTTCGATCCGGGCGCGCCCGTGCGCATCCTGCAAGGCATGCGCGATCCCGACGTGCCTTGGGGTCACGCTTTCGTTCTGCTCGAGCTGTTGCAGGGCGCGCGACGTGGAACTCACCCTCATCAAGGACGGTGACCATCGCCTGTCGGAGCCGGAAGATTTGCGCCGGCTCGAAGCCACCATCGCGCTCTTGGTGGAGCAGGCGGCGGCAAGCTAGTGTCGCGGGCAGCAGCGCCTTCAGCCCCTCGCGGTAGGTGGGATAAGCGAGCCTCACGCCGAGCTCGGACTTGATGCGCGCATTGGCGACGCGGCGGCTGCCGTCATAGAAGCTCCGCGCCATGGGCGAGAGATCCGCCTTCTCGAAGGCGATGGCCGGCGGTGGCGCGACGCCCGCAAGCTCCGCGGCATAGGTCACCACCGCGTCGGGCGGCGCCGCCTCGTCGTCGGCCACATTGTAGATGGCGCCCGCGCGCGGCCGTGCGATCGAGGCCTGCAGCACGGTGGCGATGTCCTCCACATGGATGCGGTTGAACACCTGGCCGGGCTTCACGATGCGCCGCGCCGTGCCCGCGGCAAGCTTGTCGAAGGCGCTGCGGCCCGGGCCATAGATGCCGGCGAGGCGGAAGACCTGCACCGGGCAGCCGAGCTTCTCGCCGAAGGCGAGCCAGGCGCGCTCCGCTTCCACCCGCGCCCGCGTCCGCTCGCTATTGGGCGCGGGCGGCGTCGTCTCGTCGACCCACGCGCCGCCATGGTCGCCATAGACGCCGACGGTGGAGAGATAGCCGATCCAGGAGAGCGAGCCGAGCAGCATCAGCTCGCCCGCATAGTGCGCGAGCACGGGATCGCCGTCGGCGCCGGGCGGGATCGACAACAGCAGATGGGTGGTGCCGGGGAGCAGCGCCGAGACGAGAGGATTGGCGACCTTGCCGCCGAAATGCGTCATGACATAGCCCTCGCGGCCGAGCCGCTCGATCCTGTCCGCGTCGCGCGCGGTGCCGGCGATCTGCCACCCGCGCGCCGCAAGCCGCCGAGCGAGCGCCTCCGCCGAGAAGCCGAGGCCGAAGCAGAACAGCCGGCTCATGCCGCCTCCCTCAGCCACTCGCCCGCGACGGCGGCATCGGCCTCTTCCTTCGCGCGCGCCGCGCGCAAACCCGCAAAGCGGCGGGGTGCCAGGCGCGAAAGCGCCCACACCGCCATGGCGCGCACCAGCGGCGAGGCATCGTCGAGCCTCGCCTCGACCTGGGGCACGAGCGTCGCATCGCCCGAATTGCCGGCGGCGATCAGCACATTGCGCAGGAACCGGTCGCGGCCGGTGCGCTTGATCGCCGTGCCGCGGAAGCGCGCGCGGAAGGCGGCCTCGTCGAGATCGAGCAGCGCGCTGAGCGGTGGGTTGTCGCTGCCCGCGCGCGCGGCGAGCTTCGTCTCGCGCGCGACTTGCGCATATTTGTTCCACGGGCAGACAGCGAGGCAGTCGTCGCAGCCGAAGATGCGGTTGCCCATGGCGACGCGAAACTCGGGCGCGATATGGCCCTTATGCTCGATGGTGAGGTAGGAGATGCAGCGCCGCGCATCGAGCTCGTAAGGCTTGGGGAACGCGTGGGTGGGGCACACGTCGAGGCAGCGCCGGCAGGCGCCGCAATGATCGGCCTCCGGCTCGTCGGGCGGAAGCAGGGCGGTGGTGAGGATGGCGCCGAGAAACAGCCAGGAGCCGAGCTCGCGCGACGACGAGATTGGTGTGCTTGCCCTGCCAGCCGAGACCGGCGCGGGCGGCGAGCGGTTTCTCCATCAGCGGCGCCGTATCGACGAAGACCTTCACATCGGCACCCGCAAGCGCGTGTAAGCGAGCAGCGAGCTGCTTGAGCTTGGCCTTGATCAGCTCGTGATAGTCCTCGCCCTGGGCATAGACGGAGATGGCGCCGCGGGTCGGTTGCGCGAGCGCCGCGAGCGGATCACTGCGCCGGGCCGTAATTGACGCCGAGCATGATGACGCTCTTCGCCTCGGGCATGAGCGCATGCGGGTCCTTGCGCCGATCCGCCTGCGCGGCAAGCCATGCCATGTCGCCATGGCGGCCGCGGGCGAGGAAGGCGTCGAGATGCGCGCCTGCGCTCGGTGGGGGCCGCGGCCGTGGTGAAGCGGACCGCGTCGAAGCCGAGCGCTTCCGCCTCAGCGGCGATCCTTTGCTTCAACGCTTGGGCCATGGCACGCGAACGCTAGAAGTCGAGGTCGGCATAGGTCCCGGACGGGATGAAGCCCGCGACGCGGTCTTGCAGCAACGGCCGGAAGGACGGCCGCGATTTGAGCAGCGCATACCAGCTCTTGGCGGCCTCATGGTCTTCCCACGGCACTTCGCCGAGATAGTCGAGCGCGGAGAGATGCGCCGCGGCGGCGAGATCGGCGAAGCTCAGCGCATCGCCCGCAAGCCAGCTCCGCGTCTCGGCGAGATGGCCGATATAGGCGAGATGATAGCGTAGATTATCATGGCCCGCGCGCATCGCCTCCATGTCGGGCGGCGCGCTTTTCGGCCCGAAGCGGCGATAGACCTTCTCCTCCACGAGATAGCTCGTGACCTCGTCGTGGAACTTGCGATGGAACCAGTCCACGAGCCGCCGCGTCTCGGCGCGGCCGACCGCGTCGCCGGGGAAGAGCTGGAAGCTCCGCCCGTCGGCGCCGCGCGCGGTCTCGTCGAGATATTCGGAGATGGCATAGGCGCCCACGATAGGGCCGTTGGCATCGGTGACGAGCACCGGCAGCGAGCCCGCCGGGTTGAGCTCGAGGAAGGAGGTGCGCCACTCCCATGGCCGCTCCTCGGTGAACTCGGCCTCGATGCCGCATTCGGCAAGCGCGAGCCGGATGGAGCGGGAGAAGGGGCAGAGTGGATAATGCAGCAGCGTCGGCATCGACCCCGCTCTAGCTGCGGTCGCGCGCGAAATGAATCGCGGAGGCTTGGACCCCGGTATAGAACCTGCCCACCAAAGCGACAAGCGGCGAGGGAGGCATGTCGTTAGAGCAGATCATCGTTTTGGCGGTGGTGCAGGGCGTCACCGAATTTCTCCCCATCTCCTCCTCCGGCCATCTGATCCTCGTTCCGGCGCTCACCGGCTGGCCCGACCAGGGCCAGCTCACCGACGTCATGGTGCATTTCGGCGTGCTGCTCAGCGCCTGATCGTGGGCGCGCTCCCTCACGGGTGCCACACCGAGAACTGGCCGCGCGGGCGGAAGCGCTCGAGATAATCCGGCACCACCGCCTCGATCGAGACGGGCTCCTCGATGCCGAGGCCTTTGAGCGTGCGGCCGGCGCGCCGCGCCTCCTCGCTCACCACATTGTCGGTCTCAAGCAGCCGCACCTGGTCGAGAGTGAGCGGCGGCGAGGGCAAGAGCTGCAACAGCGCCCCTTGCAGCTTGGCGAGCCAGAACGGGATCGGCACGAGCAGCCGCTTGCCGCATGGTGTAGTCGAGCACGCGGGCCATGACCTCCTTGAGCGTCACGATTTCAGGCCCACCGAGCTCGTAAGGCGCGGGCGCGGCGGCTTTGCCGGTGAGGCTCGCCACCACCGCCTTGGCCACGTCGCCGGCATAGACCGGCTCGAGCTTGGTATGGCCGCCGCCGATCAGCGGCAGCGCGGGGGCGATGCGCGCGAGCGCGCCGAAGCGGTTGAAGAAATCGTCCTCCGGCCCGAACACGATCGACGGCCGCAGGATCACCGCCTCGGGGAAGACCTCCATCACCGCCTTCTCGCCCGCGGCCTTGCTGCGGGCGTAAACCGACGTGGCCTTGCGCATCGGCGCCGATGGCCGACATATGGATGAAACTGCGGACGCCGGCCTTGCGTGCGGCTTCCGCCACGTGGCGCGCGCCTTCGTCCTGCACCGCCTTGAAGGTCTGCTTGCCGGACGGAAAGAGGATGCCGACGAGATTGATCACCGCATCGGCCCCCTCGGCGGGGCCCGCAAGCGACTCCGGGAAGCGCACATTGGCCTGCACCGCATTGATCTGCCCGACGCCGCCGAGCGGCTGCAAAAAGCCGGCAAGCTCGGGACGGCGCACGGCGATGCGCATGCGCGCGCCGGTCTTGGCGATGGCCCGCACCACATGGCGGCCGATGAAGCCCGAGCCGCCATAGATGGTGATCAGGGTCGAGCTGTTGAGTGCGATGGCCAATGGATCGGTCCCTGCCTGCGCCGCTCCATCCCAAGAGGGCAGGCTTATTGGCAGCAATACACGAGGCGGATGAACCCTGTGAAGGCGCTTGCGCCGATTGACTTTGGCGGACGCCGATCGTACCTCAACATTCCCAAGCCCAGGTGGCGGAATTGGTAGACGCGCTAGCTTCAGGTGCTAGTGCCCGAAAGGGCGTGGAAGTTCGAGTCTTCTCCTGGGCACCACATCAGCCATTCGGGGTCGCCATGGCACGAACGGCACCCCCGCGGGACATCCACGCTTGAGCCATCCTCAGCCCCCGATCCTCGAATTCCATCGCGGCGACCTGCCGCCCGGGCGGCCGAAGCCGTCCTCGATCGCCATCGACACCGAGACGCTGGGTCTCAACCCCTATCGTGACCGGCTCTGCCTCGTGCAGCTGTCGGAGGGGAACGGCCGCGCCGACCTCGTGCAGTTCAAGGGCGACTACGCGCGCGCCCGAGCTGAAGCGCCTGCTCGCCGACGAGAGCGTGCTCAAGATCTTCCACTTCGCCCGCTTCGACATGGCGGTGCTCAAGCATTATTTCGGGGTCATGCCGCGCCCCGTCTATTGCACCAAAGTGGCCTCCAAGCTCGCCCGCACCTTCACCGACCGTCACGGGCTCAAGGATCTCTGCCGCGAGCTCCTGGGCGTGGAGCTGTCCAAGCAGCAGCAATCCTCCGATTGGGGCGCCGACCAGCTGACCCAGGAGCAGCTCAATTATGCCGCGAGCGACGTCTTGCATCTGCACGCGCTAAGGGAGAAACTTGACGCCATGCTGAGGCGCGAGGGGCGCGAGGCCTTGGCTGAGGCCTGTTTTGCCTTCCTGCCGACCCGGGTCGAGCTCGACCTTGGGGGCTGGTCGGAGATCGATCCTTTCGCCCATTAGCCGCGGCCGCCCAAGGAAAAGGGCCGCATAGCGGGCGGCGGCCGGCCGTCGCAATGTGATCGTCGCAATGTGATCAAAGTCCTGCCGCTTCATGGGTGACGGGGCCGGCCGAGCCCGGCGAGGAGCGCCGAATTTCGCGATGACGATGGAGACGGAGCTTCTTTCCGGCAATCGCGGTTATCGCCTCCGCTCCGAGGCCGAGCGGATCCGCGCCTTTGACCGCGCCGCGCGCCATAGCCGGCTCGTGGGCATCCTGCGCAAGGTGCTGCCGGCCTTGGCCGTCGCCGTATTTGCCGCCTATTTCATCTCCTCGCGCCTGAGCATGACCGTGGGCGGCGTCACCGCCAGCATCGACGGCGTGCAGGTGAATAACGGCAACCTCCGCATGGTGAACCCGAAGCTCAAAGGCGCCGACCAGAAGCACGGCTCCTATATCATTGGCGCCGACTATGCCGACCAGGACGTGAAGACGCCCAAGATCATCGCAGCTGCATGCCATCAAGGCCGAGCTCAACAACCCCTCGGGCGGCTGGTCGCGCGTCGAGGCCGTGCGCGGAACCTTCGACAGCGACGCCGAGCGGCTCATCATGCGCGAGGCCATCACCGTCGCCACGAGCACCGGCGTCACCGGCAAGCTCTCCCGCGCGACGCTCGACACCAAGAACCAGACGCTCCGCTCCCATTCGCCGGTCGCCTTCGACATGGTGAGCGGCACCGTGCGCGCCAAGGCGATGACGCTCCATTCTTCGGAGCACACGCTGCTGTTCCGCGGCGGCGTGCGGGTGCACGTCAACAAGACCGCCAAGCCTGCCCCCGCCGCTGGCGCCGGCCGCGTCATCCGCGCCGCTGGTTCAGGCGCCGGCGAGCCCCGCGGGCGCCCCGCCCACTGCGGCCGCGACGCTCGGCGAGGGGGAGATGCCCCGATGAGCGCGCGCGCTGTCTATTGCATGCTTCTGGCGAGCGCCTTCACCGCGCTCGGCCTTGCGCCGGCCGCAGCGCAAACCGCGCCTGACTCTCCGCCCGCCGCCGCGGACCGCGACACCGCGCCTGCGCCGCGCCCGCACGCGGCGCAAACCGCCGCCGCCCCGGCCGCTGCCGCCGCGACGGGAGCGGCGACCGGCGCCTTCGGTGCCTTCTCCAAGAACTCGAACCAGCCGATCGACATCGAATCCGACACGCTCGTCGTGCATGACCGCGAGCAATACGCGACGTTCATGGGCAATGTGAAAGCGGTGCAAGGCACGACCACGCTGCGCTCCAAGGAGCTCAAGGTCCATTATGTGGGCGGCGCCGCCGACAGCCTCACCGGGGCGGGGCCGAAGCCTGCCGCTGCTGCCGCCCCCGCTGCCGCCCCGAGCGCCGCGCCTCCGGCCGCGGGCGAGCAAGTGGCTTCCGCCACGCCCAAACCGGCCGGCGCCGGGGCGCTTGGCGACGCCGGCAACCAGATCAGCAAGATCGAGGCCCGCGGCGAGGTCGTCATCACCACCGACCAGGACCAGACCACGACCAGCGATTGGGCCCTTTATGACGTGCCGGCGCAGCTCGTAACCGTGGGCGGCAATGTGGTGTTAACCCAAGGCAAGAATGTGCTAAAGGGAGATCGGCTCGTCATCGATCTCAAGACGGGCGAGAGCCGGTTCGAGAACACCGGAAACGGAAGCACCGGCGGCAAGATCCGCGCCCTCTTCATGCCGAAACAGGACGCCGCCGCCAAAAATGGCAAGGCTGGCGATGGTCAGACGAGCAAGGACGCCAAAGGGCCGAGCAAGCCCGCGCCGCAAGATGCCACCGATGACGGCAAGCCTGCGCCGCAAGACGCCGCCGATGACGGCGCGAGCGCCGAGCAGGAGGCTCCCACGCCTCTCTTTCCCGGCCTGCCGCACTAGGGCCGCCCTTTATCCGATCTTAACCGGCCACGGCCTCAACTGAAGGCGAAGGCGAAAAGTGGGTAAGCTGCTGTCGTTCCCAGGCCAACGGACGGGCGCGCAAGAGGTAGCCCATCCGGCCGAGCTTCGCGGCTATGACACTCCGCCCGAGCCGCATGCGGGCGCCGGCTGGCTGACCGTCCGCTCCGTGGTCAAGAGCTTCAGGAAGCGCATGGTCGTGCGCGGCGTCAGCCTCGAGCTCGGCCGTGGCGAAGCCGTCGGATTGTTGGGGCCGAACGGTGCCGGCAAGACGACGGTGTTCTACATGATCACCGGACTGATCCCCGCCGATGAGGGGATCATCCGGATCGACGGCCGCGATGTGACGCGGCTGCCAATGTACCGCCGGGCGCGGCTCGGCATAGGATACTTGCCGCAGGAGGCCTCGATTTTCCGGGGGCTCACCGTGGAGGAGAATATTCTCGCCGTGCTCGAGACCGTCGAACCCAACAAGCAGGAGCGCATGCTGCAGCTCGACGCTCTGCTCGAGGAGTTCCGCATCACGCGCCTCAGGAAGTCGCCGGCCATCCGCCTGTCCGGCGGCGAGCGGCGCCGCGTCGAGATCGCGCGCTCGCTCGCCACGCGCCCCTCCTTCATGCTGCTCGACGAGCCCTTCGCCGGTATCGATCCGATCGCGGTCAACGACATCCGCGCGCTGGTGCTGCATCTCACCAGGCGCGGCATCGGCGTCTTGATCACCGATCACAATGTGCGCGAGACGCTGGAGCTCGTCAGCCGGGCCTACATCATTCATGATGGCATGGTGCTGACGCATGGCACCGCCGACGAAATCATCAACAACGCAGACGTGCGGCGCGTCTATCTCGGCGAGCAGTTCAAGATCTGAGCGGTTGATCGCAAGGGTTTAGGTAATGGCGATCACCACCAAGCTCGAGCTCAGGCAATCGCAAAGCCTCGTTATGACGCCGCAGCTGCAGCAGGCGATCAAGCTGCTGCAGCTCTCCAATCTCGAGCTCGCGAGCTTCGTCGACGCCGAGCTTGAGCGCAATCCGCTGCTGGAGAAGGTCGAGGGCGCCGACGACGGCCCGGTCGCGCGGGTCCTCGACGAGGAGCCTGCCGCGAGCCCCTTCCACGACGATGCCGCGAGCGGCGCCGAGCGCGACCGCGCCGATGGCCTCGCGGGCGCGGCCTCGGGCCAAGAGGGCGGCGAGGGCGAGGAGCCGGCCAGCCTCGAGCTTGCCGCGCGCGACGGCGGCCGCACCGACGATCTCGACGCCGAGCCGCAAGACGCCTTTCCCGATCAGGACTCCTTCACGCCGGGCGCGGTCAAGGATTCCGGCTGGAGCACGCTCGGCTCGGGCTCAGGCTCAGGCGGCGGCGGCGACGACGCGCCCGATCTTGAGGCCTATGTCGCCGAGGAGCGGACGCTGCGCGACCACTTGACCGAGCAGCTGTCGCTCGCCTTCACCGATCCCGCGCAACGGCTGATCGGCCAGCATCTCATCGATATGACCGACGAGGCGGGCTATTTGCAGGGCGACCTCGCGGCGCTGGCCGAGCTGTTGGGCGCGCCGATGGACCTCGTCCTCGCCACCCTTGAGGTGATGCAGGGCTTCGACCCGTGCGGCGTCTTTGCCCGCGACTTGCGCGAATGCCTGACCCTGCAGCTCAAGGAGCTGGATCGCTGCGATCCGGCCATGGCGGCTCTCATCGAGAACCTGCATCTCCTCGCCGTGCACGATCTTGCCGCGCTCAAGCGCCTGTGCCGCGTGTCCGATGAGGATCTCTGCGACATGGTGCAGGAGGTGAAGCGGCTGAACCCCAAGCCCGGCTTGAAATATGGCTCGAGCCCGGCGCAACCGATCGTGCCCGACGTGCTCGTCCGCCCGCTGCCCGACGGCAGTTTCCATGTCGAGCTGAACAGCGACACCCTGCCCAAGGTGCTGGTGAACCAGTCGTACTACGTCAGGGTCGCCAAGTCCGCCACGCGCAAAGAGGACAAGAGCTATATCGTCGACTGCCTGCAATCGGCGAACTGGCTGGTCAAGAGCCTCGATCAGCGCGCGCGCACGATCCTCAAAGTGGCCCAGGAGATCGTGCGCCAGCAGGACGCGTTCTTCACCTATGGCGTGCGGCATTTGCGGCCGCTGAACTTGCGCACCGTGGCGGACGCCATTTCCATGCACGAATCGACCGTGAGCCGCGTCACCGCCAACAAATACATGGCGACCAATCGCGGCTTGCTCGAGTTGAAATATTTCTTCACCTCGGCCATTGCCGCCGCGGGCGAGGGCGACGCCGCCCATTCCTCGGAAGCCGTGCGCCATCGCATCAAGGAGATGATCGACGCCGAGCCCGCCAGCGACGTCCTGTCCGACGACAAGATCGTCGAGCGGTTGAAAGACGACGGCGTCGACATTGCGCGGCGGACGGTGGCGAAATATCGCGAGGCGCTGCGCATACCGTCCTCCGTGCAGCGCCGTCGCTTGAAGCGGATTGCGCTCGGCGGCAGCGCGTGATCGGCGCGCTTTTGCGCGCCAGCATGCGGGAAAACTTCCAGAAAAAACGCGCGCGCCGATAGGGTTTGACACCTTGGGAGGACGGGGCTAGCTTCCCGCCCCGCGCTGAAGATAAACGAGCGGCGGGAAGGCCCGGACAAGGGTTTGGCCGTATTTGGCCCCGCGTGGGTGAACGGCGTCAGAAGTCCCCTAAGGAGCGCGGGCTGAGCAAGCAAGAAGCGGTCGCGCGCGGGGTAATGACGATACAAGTTACCGGAAAGAATCTGGACGTCGGTGAAGCGTTACGCAGTTACGTCCAGGAACGCATTACGCATACCGTGGAGAAATATCTCGGGCGTCCGCCCGCCGGCCATGTGCGCATCGAGAAGGAGCACGGGGAGTTTCGCACCAATTGTACGATCCATCTCTGGCAAGGCATGAGTCTCGAGGCCCATGGCGTGGCAGGGGAAGCCTATCAAAGCGCCGATCGCGCCTGCGAGCGGCTCGAGAAACGGGTGCGGCGCTACACGCGCAAGCTGAAGCGGCACGGCGGCGGAGAGACGCCGCGCAAGGAGACGCCGGCGACGTCCTATGTGTTGCAGTCGCCGGTTGAGGGACAGGAGGAGAGTGATGAGGACAATCCGATCGTCATTGCTGAAGCTCCGACCGTGGTGCACGAGATGGCGGTGAGCGAAGCCGTAATGCAGATGGATCTTTCCGACCGCCCGTTCGTTCTCTTCCGCAATGCAAGCCATGGAGAGATCAACGTGGTCTACCGCCGCGATGACGGTAATATCGGCTGGGTCGATCCGGCAGTGAAAAAGGCGCCGAAACGGCGCTAGGGTCTCGCGCGCATTTCTTCGCGCCTCCAATCAAACGGGTTTTTCGACATGCAGCTCGGTGATCTCATCAGTCCTGAAGCCGTGGTCCCCTCGCTCAAGGCCAAGACCAAGAAGCAGCTCCTGCAAGATCTCGCCGGCCGCGCCGCGCGGCTCACCGGGCTTCAGGAGCGCATCATCTTCGACACGCTGTTGCAGCGGGAGCGGCTCGGCTCGACCGGCCTCGGCCAGGGCATCGCCATTCCCCATTGCAAGCTGCCTGGGCTCAAGCGGATCGTGGGGCTGTTTGCGCGGCTCGCCGAGCCGATCGACTTCGACGCCGTGGATGGCGTGGCCGTCGACCTCGTCTTCGTGCTGCTGGCCCCGGAGGGCGCGGGCGCCGATCATCTGAAGGCGCTGGCGCGCATCTCGCGCCTGTTGCGCGAGCCCCAAGCCATCGACAAGCTCCGCTCCTCGAAGGACGCGGCCGCGCTCTACGCGGTGCTCACCGAAGAGGCCACCTCCCACGCCGCTTGAGCGGCGGGTCCGTCGTGAGCTCAGCGGGGCGCGAGCTCCGTGATCAGCTCGATCGCTGCCTTGGACATCGCGTCGAAGCCTCCGACACTGAATTCGTTGATTGCCACGAAAACGCCGACACCGCGCGACGGCGCGAAGGCCACAAAGCTGAACATGCCCTGTAGGCCGCCTGACTTCTCCAGGATGAGCGGCCGATTGCCTTTGGGTTCCAGCACCACCCAGCCGAGCCCCATGGCTTCCATCTCCCCGCCCTCGTCCATCCCGAATACGGGGCTGAGTCCGTCGCGGTTCAAATAGCTCGCATGGTCGAGGAGCCGCATCTCCGCATTCGTGGTGGCGAAGCGGTCGAGGTGCCAGCCGAGCCAACGCAGCATGTCATTGGCCGTGGAATAGAGGCCGCCGGCCCCGACGATCAAGGGCGAGGTCGGGATGAAGGGCATGGGAGAGCCGTCGAAATTATGTCCCTGCATGGCCCGGCCCCGGTCGGCCTCGCTGAGGTCGAAGCTCGTATCCTTCATGCCTGCCGGGTCGAGCACGCGTTCCTTCAACAGGTCCGGATAGGGCTTGCCGGCGACATGGCTCAGTGCTTGGGCCAGCAAATCGAATCCGAAATTCGAGTAAAGGATGCCGGTTCCTGGCGGGAACAGCAGAACATCCGGCGTCAAGGAGGCCACATAGTCCTCCTTGCTCCGCTGCGACGTTGGCTCGGTCTCCCCAGGTTTGCTCTCGGCCTCGCGCGGCAGGCCGGAGGCGTGGGTGGCGAGATCGATCAGTCTGATGGATCGCCCGTCGCGTTCGGGGATCTTGACGTCCCAGCCGAGCCGGTCTTGGAGCTTGTCGGTGAGACCGACCTTGCCGTCGGCCACCATCGAGGCGAGCGTGGCGCCGGCGAAGACCTTGGTGATCGACCCGATGCGCATCCGCGTGTCGCCGTCCGGCGCCTTGCCGCTTCCATCCGCCATTTCCCCATAGCCCCGAACCACCGTCTCTCCGTTGCGGATGGCGCCGATGATGAGGGCCGGTGTCTTGGCTCCGAGGAAAATGAACGTTCCGGTAAAATCGACAGTTTCCGCAAGGAGCTTGTCCTCGGCTCTGACTCCCGTCGCTCCGAGAACGGAGCCAAGCGCGAGCGCGAGGAACGTCCGCAAAACCCTATCGCCAATGCTCATCTTTCGCATGGTTTCACCCGCTCTTGCTGCGCACGGAGGCTTTCACCTCAGGTGCTCGCCCTAAGGTCGCGGTCGAAACTACAACGGCAAGCGCGGGAAAGGAAAGCTAGTGCACGCTGAGCGGCACGAGGTCGTTCTCGATGGCGTTGGCGATGGCCGCGTTGCGGCTGTCGGCGAGCGCGAGCGGCGTGCCGTCGGCGCCGAGCACGGCATAGAGATTGATGCCCCTGGCGGTGCGCTGGAGTGAGGGGAAGAGCTGCTTGGCGACGTCACGGTCGAGTTGCTTGATATAGGCAACCTCGCCGTCTCCGAGCTGCGCGAACTCGGAAGGCGTCATCAGAGGCAGAGTCGGCTTTATCGTTTTCGTTCATTGACCTCTTTTCCTCGTCGAAAGTGAGGGCTCGCGGCGCTCGGTGAAGAGCCGGCGGGCATGGGGTACACGAGAATCGCATATGGGAGAAGCGGCACCCCGATTCAAGCGCGGACGCCGTGCGGCCACCGGCAGCGCGCGCGAAAGCCGCGGGGAATTCCGGCCCTTTACGCTTGACCTCATTCCGCGGCTCGGCTGTGCTGCACGCCATGGTTTATTACGTCAGCGAGAAGACCGGCGGCGACGACAATGACGGCAAGAGCCCGGCAAAGGCGTTCAAGTCGATGCAGCGGGCGATGCATGTAGGCCGCCCCGGCGACACGCTTCTCATCGTGCCGGGGATTTTCGATCAGGATTTGGACGAGCAGATCGAGGCGGCGCGCGCCTTTGGCCTGATCGTGGCCATCGCCGGCGCCAATTCCTAACTCTCGCCTTCCGCCGGCTCCTCCGCCGGCACGCTCTCGATCACGCGCAAGCGCCCCACGGTGAGCTCGTCGATCGAAACCGTGCCAAGCTCGGCCTTCCTGATCGT
The DNA here is from genome assembly GCA_963792045.1 of uncultured Alphaproteobacteria bacterium. Classification (GTDB taxonomy): domain Bacteria; phylum Pseudomonadota; class Alphaproteobacteria; order Rhizobiales; family Methyloligellaceae; genus Methyloceanibacter. The sequence continues at coordinate 53,797 of CAWBUT010000010.1, read as the reverse complement.
GGCGCGGCCGACAGCGAGCCGCGCGATGGCGAGCGCCCCGATGGCGAGCGCGCCCACCGCGAGCGCGCCGAGCGCGAAGCTGCCGATCGCGAGCGCGGGCATGCGGGTCGGCGGCAGTTCAAGCGGGCGGTCTCGCAGCTCCCTCATCGACTTCAATCTCCTCAGACGGACGAGGGCATTGTGCGCCTCCGAGCCTAAAGGTCCGGTTACCTGGCGGGGCTGGCGCCAATGAGATGAACTGAAAAACTTGGCCATGCGCGCGGTTGGCCCGCTCTACCGCGTGACTGCCAACCTTTTTGCCTGCTGAAATTGCATTTGCCCGGGTCCTGTGCTCACCGGGCAACACTCGCGAGCATTTTCAGTGGAAGCATGGAACGAGCCTGGACGTGAGTGGTACTGTCGCCGCGGCGTGTTCCACGCCAAAGAGGGGGATCCGATGTCCATAATTGCTTTCATCTTAGCCATGGGCCCAATGGCTGCCACGGGAATTTACAATCCGCAGGTCGTGCATCATCACCGCTGTATTGCCGAGCCAGGCACTGTTGACGCGCTTTACTGCGTGACACCCGCAGAACCTGCTCATCGTCCGCACGCGAAGAGGTAGGTCGGCAACGAGAACGACGCGACGGCTTTCCGGTTCGCGCGCGTCTGTTGTGGTCGCGGCCTGAGGCAAGCGCGCCCAAGCAGAAAGGGCGGCGGCGCGCAATGCCGTCGTGTTGCCCCATGCACTAGATCCCAGAAGGCTAGGGTGGGTACCGCTACCCGATCTCTTTTGCGGAAACTGGTGGAGCCAGGCGGGATCGAACCGCCGACCTCGTGAATGCCATTCACGCGCTCTCCCAACTGAGCTATGGCCCCTAAGGTCAGAAACGAGACACTAGAGAAATCAGAACGCCGTTTGCGGGCGATCATTGGCCTGGCATCTCGCGGCCTCTGAATTAGGCCGGGCATCCGGCCGGTTCAAGAGAAATACGATCAAGGCTCGGGCGGGACGCGAGAAACGCGGGACCTCGAGCCCTCCGCTTCGACCGCTTAAGCCTCCTCGCCCGGCGGCCCGCTGACGATACCCGACACGTCGGGCTCTTCGTCGGCCGTCTCCTCGAGGAAGGCATTCTCGTCGTCGCCCGGTGGGACCTCGACCTCGTCGTCGCCGAGATCGACGATCTCCTCCTCATCCTCGACGGGGATGGCCTCCGCCGGGTCCTCGACATCGCCGAGAACGATCGTCTCGGGCTCCGGGACCGGCGGCTTCTTCACCACCGGCACTTCCTTGATCGGCTCGGGCGGCGGCGTACGTTCACCGCGGCGCGTGGGCGTCGGCACCTGATACACCGCCTGACACGCAGGACAGACGATCGGCGTCCGGCTCAAGTCGTAAAACCGCGCCCCACAGCTCGGGCAAACGCGCTTGGTGCCCTTTGCGGGTTTCGACATTGATACTCCTCGTTGCTCCCCTCGATTTGCTCCCCCATTGCCACGCCGCATCTGTGCTGTCAAAAGCTATCGAGCGCCCAAAAAATAGCCTGAAACTTCATGAAGCAACCTCTCACCGCCGTCCCTTCGCAGGGCCTTTCCGGCCGAATCCGGGTGCCGGGCGACAAGTCGATTTCCCACCGCGCGCTCATCCTGGGCGCGTTGGCGACGGGTGCGACCCGCATCACCGGCCTGCTCGAGGCCGACGATGTGATGGCCACGGCCAAGGCCGTAGCGGCGCTCGGCGCCGAGGTTGCCCGCGCCAACGGCACCGTCACGGTCAAGGGCCAGGGGGTGGGCGGCCTGCGCGCTCCGGCGACGCCGCTCGACTTCGGCAATTCCGGCACCGGCAGCCGCCTGATGTTGGGGGTGGTAGCGGGCCATGACATGGCGGTTGCGTTCACCGGCGACGCTTCGCTCCGCCGCCGCCCCATGGGCCGTGTGCTCGCGCCGCTGCAAACCATGGGTCTGCGCGTCGAGGATGCCCGGCTCACTTTGCCGCTTCAGGTGCAGGGCACGTCCGATCTCGTGCCCATCCTTTACGACCTGCCGGTCGCGTCCGCCCAGGTGAAATCGGCCGTGCTGCTCGCCGGCCTGCACGCGCCGGGCCTCACCACCGTGGTCGAGCCGCTTCTCACCCGCGACCACACCGAGCGCATGCTGACCCATTTCGGCGCCGAGCTCGGCATCGAGCAAGGACCGAGCGGCGCCCGTGCCGTTTCGGTGTGGGGCGACGCCGAGCTCGAAGGCAGGGACGTCGCGGTTCCCGCCGACCCAAGCTCGGCGGCCTTCATCATCGCCGCGGCGCTCCTCTGCCCGCGCTCGGACGTCATCCTGGAAGGGATGTTGCTGAACCCGACGCGCTCAGGCTTCATCGCCACCCTGCGCGAGATGGGGGCGGACATCGAAATGCTCGATCTGCGTGAGGAGGGCGGCGAGGCGGTCGGCGACCTTCGCGTCCGCACGAGCGCGCTTACGGGCGTGTCGGTCCCCGCCTCGCGCGCGCCCAGCATGATCGACGAATATCCGGTGCTCGCCGCGCTCGCCGCCTTCGCCGCAGGCGAGACGCGCATGGCCGGCTTGGCCGAACTCAAGGTGAAGGAGAGCGACCGCTTGGCCGCCACCGCGGCGGGACTTGCGGCTTGCGGCGTCGACGCGCGCATCGAGGGCGACGATCTGATCGTGACGGGCGGGCGCGAAGTGCCCGGCGACGGATTGGTGGCGACGGAGATGGACCACCGCATCGCCATGGCCTTTCTCATCCTGGGGCTCGGCGCGCGGAAACCCGTCACCGTGGACGACGTGGCCATGATCGCCACGAGCTTCCCCGGCTTCGTGCCGCTCATGACCAAGCTCGGAGCCGAGTTCCGGTGATCATCGCCATCGACGGACCCGCGGCCTCCGGCAAGGGCACGCTCGGCAAGCGCATCGCCGCGCATTATGGGCTTGCTCATCTCGACACCGGCACGCTCTACCGCGCGGTGGCGCGCGATACGCTGGCGCGAGGCGCCGATCCCGCCGATGCGCGCGCCGCCCGCGCCGCGGCGCTCGCGCTCGACGCCGCCACCCTCGACGATCCGGCCTTGCGCGCGGCGGGTCTCGGCGAAACGGCCTCGATCGTGGCCGCCCATCCGCAGGTGCGCGAGGCGCTGCTCGCCTATCAGCGGGCATTTGCCCGGCAGAAACCGGGCGCCGTGCTCGACGGCCGCGACATCGGCACGGTGATCTGCCCCGACGCGGAGGTGAAGCTGTTCGTGACCGCGAGCGCCGAGGAGCGGGCGCGCCGCCGCTGGCGCGAAGTGCTGGACAATGGCAGTTCCCTGACCCTGGCCGAGGTTTTGGACGATATCCGGCGCCGGGACGAGCGCGACAAAGGGCGGGCCACGGCCCCTTTGCAGCGGGCCCCCGACGCGTACTTGCTCGACACCACGAATTTGGATATAGACGCCGCGTTCAGGGCTGCCATCGATCTGATCGATGCTGCGCTTGCCCGTGCAGGGCACGCCTCATGAGGCCGTGCCCATTTCGCATTGGCGCACAGACTTCCAGATTTCGCCGATCTGCCGCAAGCGAGCGGTGCGTTGGCAGCCATGATCTTTCCTGCTCTCGCGACCCTTGCCGCGCCAGCAGCGGGATAACGGGTGTGATGGGTGAGACGACAGGGACTGGCCTTTAGGAGTGTAGATGACCGAGCCGCAAGCAAGCATTAGCCATCCGAGCCACGACGAGTTCGCGGCCTTACTCGAGGAGTCGCTCACCGGCGTGCCCTTGCAGGAAGGCACCGTCATCAGAGGCACGGTCGTGGGGATCGAGAAGGACGTTGCGGTGATCGACGTCGGACTGAAGACCGAGGGTCGCGTCGCCCTGAAGGAATTCAGCATGCCGGGCCGTCCGGTCGACCTTTCCGTCGGCGACGAGGTCGATGTCTATCTCGAGCGCGTCGAGAACGCCATGGGCGAGGCCGTGCTGTCGCGCGAGAAGGCCCGTCGCGAGGAGAGCTGGACCAGGCTCGAGGAGAAATACAAAGCCGGCGAGCGCGTCGAAGGCGTGATCTTCAACCGGGTGAAGGGCGGCTTCACCGTCGATCTCGACGGCGCCGTGGCCTTCCTGCCCGGCAGCCAGGTGGACATCCGTCCGATCCGCGACGTAGGCCCGCTGATGAACATGCCGCAGCCCTTCCAGATCCTGAAGATGGATCGCCGCCGCGGCAACATCGTCGTGTCTCGCCGCTCGGTGCTGGAGGAGACCCGCGCCGAGAAGCGGAGCGAGATCGTCGCCCGCCTCGAAGAGGGCCAGGTGATCGACGGCGTGGTGAAGAACATCACCGACTACGGCGCCTTCATCGATCTTGGCGGCATCGACGGCCTGCTGCATGTCACCGACATGGCATGGAGGCGCGTCAACCATCCGAGCGAGATCGTCTCGGTGGGCGACACCGTCAAGGTGCAGATCATCCGCATCAACCCCGAGACCCAGCGCATCAGCCTCGGCATCAAGCAGCTCGAGGCCGATCCGTGGGAAGGCATCGCCGCCAAATATCCGGTCGGCTCGCGATTCAAGGGCACGGTCACCAACATCACCGACTACGGCGCCTTCGTCGAGCTCGAGCCGGGCGTCGAGGGCTTGATCCACGTCTCGGAGATGAGCTGGACCAAAAAGAACATCCATCCCGGCAAGATCATCTCCACGAGCCAGGAGGTCGAGGTCCAGGTGCTCGAGGTCGATCCCGAGAAGCGCCGCATCTCGCTCGGGCTGAAGCAGACCCAGGAGAACCCGTGGGTCGCGTTTGCCGCCAACCATCCGCCCGGCAGCGTCATCGAGGGGCAGATCCGCAACATCACCGAGTTCGGCCTGTTCATCGGGCTCGATGGCGGCATCGACGGCATGGTGCATTTGTCGGATCTCGATTGGTCCAAGTCTGGGGAGGAAGCCCTCAAGGACTACAAAAAGGGCGACACCGCCAAGGCCGTGGTGCTCGAAGCCGATGCCGAGAAGGAGCGCATCAGCCTCGGCATCAAGCAGTTGACCGCCGATCCCTTCGCCTCCGCCGGTGGCGGCGCCGCGCCCAAGCTCAAAAAGGGCATGCGCGTCACCTGCGAGGTCCTGGCCGTCAAGGACAACGGACTGGAGGTCAAGCTCGTCGATCACGACATGACGAGCTTCCTGCGCCGTTCCGACCTGTCGCGCGACCGCTCCGAGCAGCGCCCCGACCGCTTCGGCGTGGGCGAGAAGTTCGACGCCGTGGTGACCCAGATCGATCCCAAGGCGCGCAAGGTCTCCGTGTCCATCAAGGCGCTCGAGATCGCCGAGGAGAAGGAGGCCGTCGCCCAATATGGCTCGACCGACTCCGGCGCCTCCCTTGGCGATATCCTGGGCGCCGCTTTGAGCAAGGCCAAGGAGGACGACACCGAGGCCCCGGCCAAGCCCAAGCGCAAAGTCGAAGGCCGCCAAGGCCGATGCCGACGACACGTCCGAGGCTGACGCGGAGGAATAGGCGCCCGCGCCGCCCCTCATGGGGCTTGGGGCCCTCCTGATCCATGGTTCTCGACGCCGCAACCGTGATCGACCGCCGCCGTCTCAAGCGGCGGCTGACCGCGTGGCGCATCGCCGCCGTGGTGCTGGGGCTCACCGCGCTCATGGCCATCGCCCTTGGCAGCCAGCAAGGCGCGGGCCCGGCGGGGCTGCTCCCCCACATCGCCCGGCTCTCGGTCTCGGGCATCATCACCGACGACCGCAAGATGCAGGAGCTGATCGACAAGCTCGCCAAGACCCCTCAGGTCCAGGCGGTGATCATCGACATCAACAGCCCGGGCGGCACGACGACCGGCGGCGAGATGATGTATGACGGCATCCGCCGGCTCGCCGCGAAGAAGCCGGTGGTCGCGGTCTGCGGCACCCTTGCCACTTCGGCCGCCTATATCGTGGCGATCGCCACCGACCGCATCTTCGTCTACGGCAACACCATCACGGGCTCGGTCGGCGTCATCTTCCAATGGGCCGATGTGAGCGATCTCTTGCACACGCTCGGCATCAAGGTCGAGGAGGTGCGGAGCGGCGACTTGAAGGCGGTGCCGAGCCCCTTCGAGCCGGCCGACGAGAAGGCGAAGGCTCTTTCCGAGGAGCTGGTGCAGGAGGCGAAGGGCTGGTTCGTGGGCCTCGTGGCCAAGCGCCGCGACATCGAGCCCGAGACCATCCCCGGCCTGACCGAGGGCCGCATCTATTCGGGCCGCGAGGCCGTCCGCCTGAAGCTCGTGGATACGATCGGCGACGAGAAGGCGGCCGTGGCCTGGCTTGAGTCCGAAAAAAAAGTGACCAAGGGTCTCAGGATCGTCGATTGGAAGCCCCAGGAAGAATCGAGCGGTCTTTTTGGCTGGCTGTTTGGCTCGTTTGCCGCTCTGCTCGGGGGCCCGGGGCAGAAAATTGCAAGTTTACTTGGCGAGGCCTCATCAAGTCTCAAGCTTGACGGTCTCATTTCCCTTTGGCACCCTCCCTCTAGCTAGTGGGGGTCGCGACCGGCGTGCGCTAACAGCGCCGGCCGAGTGGGGCGTGGCATGATCAAATCAGAGCTGATTCAGCGGGTGGCGGCGGCCAATCCGCATCTTTTCCAGCGCGACGTGGAGCGCATCATCAACATCATCCTCGACGAGATCACCGCCGCGCTTGCCCGCGGGGACCGCGTCGAGCTGCGCGGCTTCGGCGCCTTCACCGTGAAGCACCGCGCGGCGCGGCAGGGGCGCAATCCGCGGACCGGCGACACGGTGTTCGTCGAGGATAAGTTCGTGCCCTTCTTCAAGACCGGCAAGGAGCTGCGCGAGCGCCTGAACCGTGAGCATAACGGGCTCGCAGGCTAGGGTCACTCAAGGCCGGCAGGAGAGCGGCAGTTGCGGCGGAAGCTCATCTTCGGCCTCCTGGTCGTTCCCCTTGGGCTCGTGCTCATCGCCCTTGCCGTCGCCAATCGCGCCGCCGTCTCCCTGATCCTCGATCCCTTTGGCGCGAGCGCCGGCAGCCTCGTCGTCGAGGCGCCTTTGTTCCTGTTTCTGCTCGGAGCCTTCGGCCTAGGGCTTGCCGTTGGCGGCTTTGCCACCTGGCTCAGCCAGGCCAAATGGCGGCGAAGCGCGCGGGAGGCGTTCCGCGAGCAGGTGGAGTGGCGCCGCCGCGCCGACCGGCTGGAGAAGGAGCTCGAAGCCACCCACCCGGCCCCCGGCCGCACCGCGCCTTCCGGCGGATTAGCCGGCCAGGAATGTTGCACTGCGATGGACTTGAGGGCCCGGATTGCCTAGGGTGCCGCCCGTGTGGGCCCCAAAAAGCCCCCAATTCTCACCCAAGAGCACTCCGTGCCGGTCAAGGTCAAAATCTGTGGCGTGCGGACGCCCGAAGTCGTCGAGGCCGCGGTTGCGGCCGGGGCCGACTATCTCGGCATCGTCTTCTTCCCCGCGAGCCCGCGCAACGTCACCCTCGCCGAGGCCGCGCTTCTGACCAAGGCGGCGGCCGGGCGCATCGCGAGCGTGGCGGTGCTGGTCGATCCCGATGACGCCCTGATCGAGGACGTGCTCGCCATCGCCGGCCCCGACCTGCTCCAGCTCCATGGGCAGGAGGATCCTGAGCGCTTGGCGGCGATCAAGGCCCGCTTCGGCGTGCCCCTGATCAAGGCGATCCAAATTGCCTCGGCCAAGGACGTCGCTGCGGCCGAGCGCTATTGGGACAGCGCCGACATCCTCCTCTTCGATGCCAAAGTGGACCAAGGGGTGCCCCCGGCGGCGCCGGCAAGACCTTCGATTGGCGCGCGCTCGAAGGCATCAAGCGGCGGCGCCCCTTCGCCCTGTCCGGCGGGCTGACGGCCGAGAATGTCGGCGAGGCGATCAAGCTCACCGGCGCCGTCATGGTCGATGTCTCCTCGGGCGTGGAACGGGCGCGCGGGCACAAGGACGCTCAGCTCGTCCGCAGCTTCATTCGCGCCGCCAAGGAGGCGGCCAGCGAAGAGCAGGTGCTCGCCCGATGACCGTCACCGAGCAATTGTCGCGCAACAGCTTCCGCACCGGACCCGACGAGCGCGGCCATTTCGGCCTCTATGGCGGCCGCTTCGTCGCCGAGACGCTGATGCCGCTGATCCTCGAGCTGGAGCAGGCCTATGCCGACGCCAAGGCCGACCCCAAATTCCAACAGGAGATGGACGGCCATCTCGCGACCTATGTGGGACGGCCGTCGCCGCTCTATTTCGCCGAGCGGCTCACGCAGCATTGCGGCGGCGCGAAGATCTATTTCAAGCGCGAGGAGCTCAATCACACCGGCGCGCACAAGGTCAACAATGTGCTCGGCCAGATCATGCTCGCCCGCCGCATGGGCAAGACGCGCATCATCGCCGAGACGGGCGCCGGCATGCACGGCGTCGCCACCGCCACTCTATGCGCCAAGTTCGGCCTGCCTTGCATCGTCTATATGGGTTCGGTCGACATCGAGCGGCAGCAGCCGAATGTGCTGCGGATGAAGATCCTCGGCGCCGAGGTGCGCGCCGTCGAATCGGGGTCCAAGACGCTGAAGGACGCGATGAACGAGGCGTTGCGCGACTGGGTCGCCAATGTGCACGACACCTTCTACTGCATCGGCACCGTCGCCGGCCCGCACCCTTACCCGGCGATGGTGCGGGATTTCCAATCGATCATCGGCCGCGAGACGCGCGAGCAGATGCTCGCCGCGGAAGGCCGTCTGCCCAATTCGCTCATCGCCTGCATCGGCGGCGGCTCCAACGCCATGGGCCTGTTCCATCCCTTCCTCGACGAGCGCGCCATCGAGATCTATGGCGTGGAGGCGGCCGGCCTTGGCTTGAGGAGCGGCAAGCACGCGGCCTCGATCGCCGGCGGCCGGCCGGGCGTGCTGCATGGCAACCGCACCTATCTCCTGATGGACGACGACGGTCAGATCGAGGAGGCGCATTCGATCTCCGCCGGCCTCGACTATCCCGGCATCGGCCCCGAGCATTCCTGGCTGCACGATGTGGGGCGGGTGCAATTCCTCTCCGCGACCGATGCCGAAGCGGTGGCTGCCTTCCAGCTCATCAGCAAGCTCGAAGGCATCATCCCGGCGCTCGAGCCGGCGCATGCCTTGGCCAAGGTGTTGGACATCGCGCCCGCCAAGCCCAAGGATCATCTGATGGTGGTCAATGTGTCCGGCCGCGGCGACAAAGATCTGGCGAGTGTCGAACGATATTTGGGTGGGGATTTCGCTTAGGAAGAGCCCCTTTGACTCACAGCAATTGCGCAACGTGAATAGGCCTGATGACGACCCGCATCGATAAGAGGTTCGCCGAGTTGAAGCGCGAGGGCCGCGCCGGGCTCATCACCTTCGTCACCGCGGGCGATCCCGACACCGCCACCTCGCTCGCGCTGCTCAAGGCCCTGCCGGACGCCGGCGCCGACCTCATCGAGCTCGGCATGCCCTTTTCCGATCCCATGGCCGACGGGCCCGCGATCCAGGCCTCCTCGCAGCGCGCGCTGAAGGCGGGCCAGACCATGAAAAAGACCCTCGCCATGGTTAAGGCTTTCCGCGAGACGGACGACACGACCCCCCTCGTGCTGATGGGCTATTACAACCCCATATATGTCTATCCGGTGGAGCGCTTCCTGAAGGACGCGGTGGCCGCCGGCGTGGATGGCCTGATCGTGGTGGATGTGCCGCCGGAAGAGGATGTCGAGCTTTGCCTGCCGGCGCGGGCGGCGGGGCTGAATTTCATCCGCCTGGCCACGCCCACCACCGACGCGCGCCGGCTGCCTCAGGTGCTCGCAAACACCTCGGGCTTCCTATATTACGTATCGATCGCCGGCATCACCGGCACGGCATCGCCTGACGCGGCCAAGGTTAAGGCCCATGTCGGCCGCATCAAGGAAAAGACAAGCCTGCCGGTCGCCGTGGGCTTCGGCGTGAAGACCGAAGCTCAGGTGCGGGCGATCGCGGAATGTGCCGAGGGCGTTGTGGTAGGCTCGGCCCTGGTGCAGGCCATCGCCGAGAGCCTTGACGATAGAGGCAAGGCGACGAGCGCGACGATCGCGAGCGTTCTTGCGCTGGTCGGCCGCCTTGCCGCAGGCTTGCGTGAGCCGGCGCGTGCCGCGGCCTCCTGACGTGACGGCTTGAGCGTCGAGTGAATGCACTTTTTTCGAGAGTTCTGTGACCCGTGAACTGGATTAACAATGTCGTGAGGCCCAAGATCCGGAGCATCCTTCGCAAGAAGGAGATGCCGGACAATCTGTGGGTCAAATGCCCCGAGACGGGGCAGATGATCTATTACAAGGACCTCGAAGCCAATCAATTCGTCGTCCCGGGCTCCAACTTCCATATGCGCATGTCCGCCTCGGCGCGGATGAAATCGCTGTTCGACGACGGCGACTACGAGACCCTGCCGCTGCCCGAGGTGCCGATCGACCCGCTCCGATTCCGCGACGAGCGCCGCTACACCGACCGGCTGAAGGACGCGCGCAGCAAGACCGGCCTTACCGATGCCGTGCTCGTGGGCGCGGGCCGCCTCGACGGTCAGCGGCTCGTTGCCGCCGTGCAGGATTTCGATTTCCTCGGCGGCTCGCTCGGCACCGCCGCGGGCGAGGCGGTGATCGCCGGCATGCGCGCGGCGGTGAAGCGCGGCACGCCCTTCATTCTGTTCGCGGCCTCGGGCGGCGCGCGCATGCAGGAAGGGATCCTGTCGCTGATGCAGATGCCGCGCACCACGGTCGCCGTGCAAGAGCTGCGCGAATCGAAGCTGCCCTATATCGTGGTGCTCACCCATCCCACCACCGGCGGCGTCACCGCCTCCTACGCCATGCTCGGCGACATCCACATCGCCGAGCCCGGCGCGCTGATCGGCTTTGCCGGCCCGCGCGTCATCGAGCAGACCATTCGCGAGCAGTTGCCGGCCGGCTTCCAGCGCGCCGAATATCTCTTCGACCACGGCATGGTGGACATGGTCGTGCATCGCCATGCCCTGCGCGGAACGCTGTCCCGCATCTGCCGCCTGCTCACCCAGCGCGAGCAGACGCGCGACCTCGCGCTCGCGCCGCATACGGGCGAATTCAATTCCCACCCCGTGCCGCTCGCGGCGCTGGGCAAGATCGACGGCAAGAGTGACGGCAAGGTCGTCGATGCCGAGATCGAGGACGACGTCACCACCGACGGCGCCGGCACCGGCGCCGACCAGCCGCACGCTTAGTCCAAGGCCCGCCTGCTTGACCTCCCTCCCTTACTCTAGAGAGAGCGGTAGCCCCCTGCCGCCCAGCCTCGGCAGCGCGACGCTGCTCGAGCGTTTGAAGCAACTGCATCCGAAATCGATCGACCTGTCGCTCGGGCGCATGGAGCGCCTGCTCGCCGCGCTCGGTCATCCCGAGCGGCGCCTGCCGCCGGTCGTGCATGTGGCGGGCACCAACGGCAAAGGCTCGCTGATCGCCTTCCTGCGCGCCATCGCCGAGGGGCTCGGCCAGCGCGCGCATGTCTATACCTCGCCGCACCTCGTCAATTTCCATGAGCGCATCGTGCTTGCCGGCGCCAACGGCGACCGCACCGATCGAAGAGGCCGCGCTCGTCGAATGCCTCGCCCGCGCCGAAGCCGCCAATTCCGGCGAGCTCGTCACTCTGTTCGAGATCACCACCGCCGCGGCCTTCCTCGCTTTCGCCGACACCCCGGCCGATCTCTTGCTGCTGGAGACGGGGCTCGGCGGCCGGCTCGACGCCACCAATGTGGTGGACAAGCCGCTCGCGACCGCGATCACGCCCATCTCCATCGACCACGTCTCCTTCCTCGGCGACACGATCGCGGCCATCGCCGGCGAGAAGGCCGGCATTCTGAAAGCCGGCGTGCCCTGCGTCGTGGCGCGCCAGGAGCCCGAAGCGCTGGCCGTGATCGAGGCGCGCGCGGACGTGCTCGGTGCGCCCTTGCACGAGGCCGGGCGCGATTGGGACGTGTTCGAGCAGCAGGGCCGCCTCATCTTTCAGACCGCGACGACGCTGCTCGATCTGCCGCTGCCCCGCCTCAACGGGCGCCACCAGATCGACAATGCCGGCGCGGCCATCGCCGTGGCGAGCCTCGTCTTCGGCAACGCCCTCACGCAGCCGGCCATCGAATGGGGGCTGACCCATGCCCAATGGCCCGCGCGGCTCGAGCGCTTGGGCGCGGGCGCGCTCTGTGACGAAGTGGGCGAGGGCACCGAGCTTTGGCTCGACGGCGGCCACAATGAAGCGGGCGGCAAGGTCGTGGCGCAAGCCTTGGCCGAGCTCGACGAGCGCGTGGCCGTGCCCATGCACCTCATCTGGGGGATGATGGAGACGAAGGACGCCCACGCCTTCCTCGCCCCGTTCAAGGGGCTGGTGGAGCGCGTCTATACTGTGCCGATCCCGGAGGAGCCGGGCGCTTTCCGCGCCGAGGACCTCGCCGCCATTGCCGCGGCGGAAGGTTTCGCGGTGACGGCGACCGGCGGCGTGCCCGAGGCGCTTGCCTTGTCGCGCGCGGCTCTAGCCGGGCGGCCGGCGCGCGTTCTCATCTGCGGCTCGCTCTATCTTGCGGGCAACTGTGCTGAAGCTGCATGCCGGAGAAGCCGGCTAGACCGCGAGGAACGTCCGATGAAACAGATCTTGGCGACGGCAGGACTTGCCCTCTTGGCCTTGCTCGCACAACCGCATTGCGCGCCGGCTCAGGCCGCGGCGCTACCGACGACGATCGGGCAATGCAGCGAGACGGTCATCACGAGCATCGGTCACCGGCTGGAGAATCCCGATAGCGGCAGCGTGGTGCAATACAAGAACGGGCTCATCCAGATCTCTTACGATGTGATCGCCGCGATCCATCGCTCCCATGTCGGCGACAAGGTCAAAGTCTGCCTTCTCAGCCTCCCGCAGAACTGCCCGCCCGGCGACGATCGCGGCAAGGTCTACCGCGCCACCAATCTGCGCACGGGCGAGAGCTGGGAAGCGCCGACTCGCAGCATAGCTGCGGCGGCGCTTAGCGCGGGACAGGCACCGGCCTAAGACGTGGATGGCCGGGACAAACCCGCCATGACGATGCAGCTAAGCGATAACGCTTAGACCGTGGCGCCGATGGTCTCGGTGATCCACTCGGTGAGCCGGCCCTTGGCCTGCGCCCCGGTATGGGTGGCGGCGAGCTCGCCGTCCTTGAAGATCATGAGCGTCGGGATGGCGCGCACATTGTAGCGCGACGGCGTGCGCGGATTCTCGTCGATATTGAGCTTGGCGATCTTGACCTTGCCGTCGAGCTCCTTGGCGATCTCCTCGAGCGCGGGCGCGATTTGCCGGCAGGGGCCGCACCACTCGGCCCAGAAATCGACGACCACGGGCGTGGCGGATTTGAGCACCTCGGCCTCGAAGGTGTCGTCGGAAACTTTGGATGTCGCCATCAGCTTTTTCTCCTGCGCCGGTCTCGACTTAAGGGCCGGTCTTGTATGCCATTTTCGCCGCGCGGAGACTCAGATGGCCGCCGCCTCAGGGCAACCTAGGTGCGCGCCCCCCTTGCGTCAAGATTGGTTGCCGCGCTGCACCATGCCGCACGCCGCGGCATCAAGCAAAGTTGATGGGATTTCCATGAGTTTCGGCCCGTCGGTCCACAGCAGCGCCGCGCGCAAGGCCGCGCCCGGGGAACAGCGCCTGAAGCGCGATTCGATAGGCCGCGAGCTGGGCGATATAGGCCGGCGCCACCTCCTCGGGGCGGGTAGGCGGCGGCCGGTTGGTCTTGTAATCGAGCACGAGCAGCGCCTCCTCCAGCACCACCAGCCGGTCGATCTGGCCGGTGAGCTCGCGCGCCTCCTCGCCCTCGCCGATGCGGGCCACGATGGGCACCTCGGCGAGACTCGTCGGCCCGAACAGGGGCGCGAAATCCGGGTCGGCGAGGACGGCCAGCGTCTCGGCGACGATCTCCTGTCGCAGGGCTTCCGCCAGCTCGCGCCCCCTTGCTTGCGACGAAGGCGCGGGCCGCGTCCTCGCGCGCCTCGCCGCCCACGTCCGGCAAATGCTGCAGCAGCGCATGCACCAGCCGCCCGCGCGCGAAGCGGTCTCCTTGCGCCTGCTCGGCCGGCCCGAGCGGGGGCTGCTCGGCCGCTTGCCGCGCCGCCAAGCCCGCCGAGCCGCGATGGCGTGAGCGCGGCCCTGACGCGCTCCTCGGGCGCCGGCTGCTCCGCCCATCCGGGCAAAGGCGGGGCAGGGGGCCGCTGCGCGGCCGGGACGGAAGCGGGCGGCGTCGCGCCTTGCGCGCTTTCCATCCGTGCGCACTGCCATCCCGTCACTGCCCTGAGCTTCGCGCGTCAGGCCCTGAAGCCCGTCGCTCACGAGCTCGTACCAAGACCCCTCGGGGCGCTTCTGCGTCCCTTGGAAGCCGCAGACATAGAGCCGGTCCCGCGCTCGCGTCATCGCCACATAGAGCAGGCGGTGATATTCCTCGAGGTCGGCGGCACGGAGCGCGCTCTTGGCCGGGGCGAGCGCGCCGAGGTCCTGGCCGCCCGTGGCCCAGACGAGATGGTCGACCGCAGCCAGGCGGCTCGCCCGGCCGGCCGAGGCCGTAAAGGCGCGGGCCCTGGCGGCGCGGCAGCATGCAGGTGTCGGGCAGAAACACGATGGGCGCCTCCAATCCCTTGGCGCCGTGCACCGTCATGATGCGCACCTCGTCGCGCTCCTGCTCCATGTCGCGCTTGATCTCGGAATCGTCGGCCGCGAGCTCCTGGATGAAGCCTTGCAGCGAGGGGGCGGCCTCCCGGTCGTAGAGGAGCGCGCGCTCCAGAAACTCGTCGATCGCCTCTGCCGCCTCGGGGCCAAGCCGCTTGAGCATCCGCTTGCGCATAGACTGGTTGTCCGCCGCGAGCACGTCGCAGAAGAACTCGTAAGGCGGCGAGGAAGTCGGCTCTGGCGAGCCATCCGCTCAAAATGCGCCACGCTTCGGCGAAGCGGGCGTCCGTGCCCGCCTTCTCCTTCGAGCGTCCGCCACAAGGAATTGGTGCGCCCATGAGCGAGGTCGAACAGCGCGGCATCGTCGAGGCCGAAGAGCGGGCTCTTGAGCACGACGGCGAGCGACAGATCGTCGTCCGTCATGAGCAGCACCTGCGCGAGCGCGACGAGATCCTCGACCGCGAGCTGATCCATGAGGCGCATGCGGTCGGCGCCCGCCACCGGCACGCGCTCCCGCTTGAGCGCGCGGATCATGGGCGCGGTGAAGGGATCGCGCCGCCGCACCAGGATCAGAATGTCCCCGGGCGCTGATCGGCGCGGCCGGCCGAGACGAGCGGCTCTTCCTCGTCGATCCAGCGCCTGATCAGGCGCGCGATGCGCTTGCACAGCACCTCCACCGAGCGCGCATCCGCCTCCTCCTCGTTCCACGGCTCGAAGGGGGGCGCCGCGGCGGGCGCCGTCTCGCTCACGCTCTCCCACAGCTCGACGAGGCCGGCGGCGCCTTGGCGGTAGGCGTAATGCTGGATCTGCTGCGCGCCCTCGGCGAAGGCTAATCCCTCGCTCGCCGGGCGTTTGGCGAAGACCTCATCCACCGCCGTCAGGATCGGCGCGGTCGAGCGGAAGGAGAGCGTGAGCGGCACGTCGTGCCAGGCGAGCCCCGCGGCCTCGGCCCGGCGCGCGAAACTCCGCCCCATGGCGCGGAAGCGGGCGGGATCGGCGCCCTGGAAGCTGTAGATCGACTGCTTCTCGTCGCCGACGGCGAACAGAGTGCGCGGGGCGCCGCTTGCGGCGCCTTCGCCGGCGAAGAACTCCTCGGCCAGTCGGGCGATGATGTCCCATTGCGCGGGGTTCGTGTCCTGCGCCTCGTCCACCAGGATGTGGTCGATGCCGCCGTCGATCTTGTACAGCACCCAGGCGGCGGCGCCCGCTTGCGCCAAGAGGTTCGCGGATTTGAGGATGAGGTCGTCATAATCGAGCACGGCCTCGGCGCGCTTGCTGCGGGCATAGTCCTGCATGGATCGCGTCGGCGAGCGTGAGCACGGCGCCGCTCGCCTCGGCGCAGACAAGATGCGCGAGCTTCTGATCGAGCGCGGCGAAACGGGTTTGCGCCTGCGCGAGCCGCGCGCACAGCACGGGCTCCGCGCGCTGGAGCGCCGCGCTGCATGAGTCGTTGGCGCGGTTCGCGATTGCCGGTGAGAAAGGCGGAGTCGAGCGCCGCCACCCGCGCTTCGCCCGCCACGGCCTTGGCCGCTTGCAGGCACTCCTTGAGCCTCCGGTCGTCACCGGTTTGCGCGTTGATGTGCGAGCGCGGCCAGCGCGGTGTCGATCTCCGCCTCGTCGAGCACGGAGGCAAGCTGCGCCGTCAAGCTTGCCTCATCCTCCGCCGCGCCGATGCCGAACAGCTGCCTCAGCGCGGCGCATTCGGCGGCGGGCCAGTCGTCACCGCCGCCGTGATAGGCGACCATGCGATCGAGCTCCGCGCGCTTGGCGAGCACAACATCCACCACCTGGCGGAAAGGCTCCTCGCTCGCGCGGCTGATGATCCTGGCGAGCGCCTTGCCGAGCGCGCTGTCCTTCTCGTCCGCCGCCCGCGCGATGATGCGGTCGAAGGCGGCGCGGCGGAGCAGCGCGGCGCCGCGCTCGTCGAGCACGGTGAAATGCGGCGTCACATCCGCCTCGAGCGGGAAGCGCTGCAACAGCCGCTCGCAGAAGCCGTGGATGGTGTAGATCTTGAGGCCGCCTTTGGCCTCCAGCGCCTTTGCGAATAGCCGCCGCGCGCTGCGCAGATCGTCGTCGCTTGGCTCGCGGCGCAGCAGCGCGGCGAGCACGCCGCGCAACTTCGCTTCGGACAGCGTGGCCCAGCGCGCGAGCTCCTTGAGCAGGCGGTTCTGCATCTCCGCCGCCGCCATCTTGGTATAGGTGAGGCAGAGGATGCGTTCGGGCGGCGAGCCCGCGAGCAGCAGCCGCAGCACGCGCTTGACCAGCACCTCGGTCTTGCCGGTGCCGGCATTGGCGGACACCCAGGCCGACGCGGCGGGATCGGAGGCGCGCGCCTGGTTCGCGTCAGCCGCAAGCGTCAGCTCATCGAGAAGCGCGCTCATCGCTCCTCCTCGCTATTGGCCGTCACCCATTCCTTGAGGCGGGCGAGCTGCGCGTAATCGTCATAGCGGTAGGTGCGGGCGAAAGCCGCACCTGGCCGGCGCTTGGCCTCATAAGGCGTGTCGGCGCGATCGAAGCGCGCGATCAAAGCGCGCAGCGCCTCGAGCGCCGCTTGCGCGAGCACCATGGCATCGGCGCCGACCGCGCGCTCCTCGCCGCCCTCGCGGCGCCCGGACGCCTCGATATAGCGCAAGCCCTTGACCGCGTGGGCCCCGAGCCCGGCAAAGCCGCCGCCCGCGGCAATCGCCGCTTCGAGCGGCAGCTGCGGTGCGAACAGCGTCTCGACCTGCTTGATCGGCGGGGCGGACCCCGTCTTGTAGTCGTAGATCACGACGCTCCCGTCTTGGCCTGACATCGATGCGGTCGGCCCGCGCGGTGAGGCGGAAGCCTGCGCCGATATTCAGCTCGAGCGCGCCCTCCATTTCCGCATGCACCGTGACGCCGTCGGCCCGGCGCGCGGGCTCGGTCAGCGCGAACCAGCGGGCGAAGCGCTGGAGTTGCGGGCGCCAAAAGGCCGCGACGCGCGGTGCGCCGCCGATCTCCGCAAAGAGCGTATCGGCGATCGCGACCAGCTCGCCCTCGATATCGGCCGGCAAATCATGCGGATGGCGGAGCGCGAAGAGATGCAGCGCCTTGTGCACGATGTCGCCGCGCAGCCGCGCATCGGGCTCGGCGCCGAGCGGATCGAGTGGGTAGAGCTTGAGGATGTCGCGGGCGAAGATGTCGTAAGGATTGGCGAGCATGCGCTCGATGCGGCTCACGCTCAATTGGCGCGGCCGCGCCTCGACCGGCGGGCAGGGCGCGGGCCGCTTGGCCGGATCGAACTCGGGCACGAAGTCGCGCATCTTCGCCCAGTCGACGAAAGGCAAAGGCGGATCGAGCGCGGCGCGCAGCCCCGCCGCATCGACCAGCGCGAGCAGCCGCTGCAGCCAGCGCGAGGCGACCGTGGGCACGCCGTCCACTTTCAGCGCGCGGGTGAGATAGACGGTCGGCGCGCCGAGCCCTTGCGCGAAATCGTGGGCGGCAAGCCCGTTGCGCCGCTCGGGCGGCGGCAGGCCGAGCTCCTCGCGCATCGGCCGGCTGAGCCAGGGGCCCGCCTCTTGCGGCTGCGGCCACGCGCCCTCATTGAGGCCGCCCAGGATCATCACGTCGGGCTGCTGCAGCCGCGCTTCGAGCGGGCCCCAGATGAAGAGGCGGGGATGGGCGAGCCCGCGCGGACGCACCACCTGGCCCGCGAGCAGGCTGCGGAAGAAGGGCGCGTAATCGCGGGCCTCGAGCTGCAGCACGCCCCCTTGAATCATGAGCTCGGTGAAGAGGAGCGAGAGCGCCTCGCCCGCATCGCCCTGCCACAGCCCGGAGGCGGAGCCCGTGCCGTCGCGGGCGAGCGCCTCGGCACTGGCGATATGGGCTTGGGCGAGCTCCGTCGCGCTGGGCGAGGAAGCGGCGCGGAACAGCGCCATGAGCGGGGCGAAGGCGCCTTCGAGATCGGCGACCAGCGCGGCGGCTGCTTCGATCTCGCGCGGCGAGGCGCGCCGCCCCCGCTCCTCGCGCGGCGCCTTGAGCGCGGCGGCGACGCCGCTCAACCCCTGGCCCACATAGATGCCGCGAAACGCCGCAAGCTCGAGCGCGCGTGCCGCGCCTCTGATTGCACCGGGCGCGCGGCCGAGAAGCGTGAGCGGATGCTTCAAGCAGCGCCATGAGCGCGGCCGGCGCGAAATCGCTCTCGGCGGCGCCAAGCACGAGCTCGAGGAAGGCGCCGGGCACGGTGCGGGTCATGGGCGTGCCGGCCGAATTGTCGATGGTGAGATTGAAGCGCCGCAAGGCTCGCCGCCACCCGGCGGGCGAGCGCCCGGTCCGGCGTGACGAGCGCCGCGGTCTTATCCGGTTCCTCGATGGCGGCGCGCAGGATGAGCGCGATCGCTTCCGCCTCGTCCTGGGCGGTCGGGTGCCTCGACGAGGCTCAGTCCTGCGAGCGCGGCCTTGAGCGTCGGCACCAATTCCTGCTCCGCGGGCTCGGACCAAAGATCGAGCTGCGCGCCGTTTCCTCCTGCCATTGCCGTGCAGGAAGTCTTGCCAGCGGTCGCTTTCCCCCGCCGGGCGCAACACCTCGCTGATGACGCCGAGGCGGGCGCGCATGGGCGGCGTCGGGCGCGCTCCCGGCCACCAGAGCGACCTCGTCGCGTTCCACCCCGAGCCTGCGCAGCAACTCGGCCAGCGCATATTGCGGGTGCTCGGGATGGGTGGCGAGGCTCGCCCAGCTCGCCGCGTCGAGATCTTGGTCGAGCCCCGGCAGCACCACGGCCCCGTTCGGCAGCGACGGCGATGACGGCCAGCAGCCGCGCCGTGGCCGGCACCGTTCCCGTCGAGCCCGCCGCGATCACCGGCCCCGGCGGAGGATTGTTGCGCAGGCGCTCGGTCTCGAGCGCCATGAGCATAATTGCGCCGCGCGACGGGCGAGACGAGGCCATTGTCGGCGAGATAGTCCGGCCAATGCTCGGTGACGATGGCGAGGAAGTCGAGGGTGAGCTGCCAATGGGCGGCATATTCGTCGGGCACGAGCTCTTGCAGCGCGGGCGAGATCGACCTCCTCGCTCTCGACGAAATCCATGAGCCGCGCGAGATCGGCCGCGAGATAGGAGGCTTGCGCCGGCGTGGCCACGAGCGGGACGCCGGCGAGATCGTGTTCGGCGACGCCCGCAGCCCGGCGCGCCCGGCTCCAGGCGAGGATGAGGCGCATCAGCGCGAGCCGCCGCGGCAGCGCGCCGATGGCAGGCGTCCCGGCCGCGCCTGCGAAATCGTGCTCGGCGCCGCCTTCGGTGGCGAAGATCAGCGCCGCGTCTTCGTCGGGATCGCCGAGCGCGTGGATGCGGGGAAGCAGTAAAGCGCGGCCGCCCGATGCGGCGAGGAAGGCGTCCCGCAACGCAGCGCGCCGCGCGCCGTGTCGGCAGGTAGATGGTGGCACGCGGCAGCGTGAGCGGGTCGGGTCGGGGTCCGCCCGCGACCGGCAAATTGCCGTCGAGCACGGCGCGGGCAAGCGTGGTGAGGAACGGCGCCGAGGGCGGGATGGTGAAAAGCCGCGGGCGGGATGGTCGTGCGTCAGGCACCTTCCCTCTCGAACCAGGACTCGGCCTCGGCGAGCGCCTCCGGCGTGCCGACATGCATCCAATGGCCGTCGAGGCGCATGCCATAGAGGCGGCCGCGTTTGAGCGCTCGGTCCCACAGGAGATTGAGCGAGAAGGGGCCCTCGGGCGCGCCGTCGAACAGGCCCGCCTCGCACAGCGACGCGCCGGCGAAGGCAAAGGGCACCACCTGCCGCTCGCCCCGGCGCGTGAGCCGCCCATCCGGCGCCATGGCGAAGTCGCCCTTGCCGCCATAGCCGAGGCTCGAAGAGAGCGGCGCGAGCAGAAGCAGGCAGTCCATCTTGGCCGGATCGAACAGGCGCAGCATCGCCGGCAGCGCCGGCACGACGCCGTCGCTCCACACCGAATCCGAATTGTGGATGAAGAAGGGGCCCGGGCCGAGCGTGGCCAGCGCCTTCTTGGCGCCGCCGCCCGTATCGAGCAGCCTGTCGCGCTCGTCGGAGATGAGAATCTCGGGCCGCGCGCCGGCGCGGCGGCGCAGATGCGCCTCGAGCTGATCGGCGAGGTAATGCACATTGACCACCGCCGTCTCGACGCCCGCCTGCGCGAGCTTGTCGAGCACGTGGTCGATCAGGGGCTGGCCGGCGAGCTTCACCAGCGGCTTCGGCATGGAGAGGGTGAGCGGACGCATGCGCTCGCCATGGCCCGCCGCGAGCACCATGGCGGTCCTAGCGCGCATCATGGCCTCGGCTGCCGTTACAGCGTGAGCGCGGGAAGCCGGTCGGAAGCGGGCAGCTCGCGCGCATACCAGTCGCGCAAGGGGCCAAGCGCCGGGTGCGCGAGATTGCGCTCGAGATAGCGAGCGACCCGCGGGAGATGAGAAAGATAGCCGCGCTTGCCGTCACGTTTCGCCAACCGCGCAAAAATGCCGAGGATCTTAGAGTTGCGTTGAGCGCCGAGCGTTGCATAGAGCGTCACAAAGTCATCGCTCGAAAATTGCGGCTCGTGCGCGCTTCGGGCGGCACAGTAGCGAGCAAGCAGCTTCGCTTCAAGCGCCTCGGGCACGTCGAGCCGGGCATCCTGCAGGAGCGACACAAGGTCGTAGGCGGCGGGGCCGGCAAGCGCGTCCTGGAAGTCGAGCAGCCCCACTCGGGCAAGCCCCTGCCGCTCCGGCAGCCACATGAGGTTGGGGGAATGGAAGTCGCGCAACACCCAGCCTGGGTCGGCCTCGGCCGCCGCGCGCAAATAAGGCCGCCACAGCGCGATGTAGGCCTCCCGCACCTCCTCCGGCGCCGGGCGGCCATGGAGCGCGGGCCAGTACCAATCGACCAGCAGCAGAGCCTCGGTGAGGAGCGCGTCCTCGTCATAGGCGGGAAGGGCGTAAGGCGCGTGACCCTCGATTGGAAGCCGGCGCGGCGGCGGATCGCGCCGCAGCGCCAGCAGCAATTCGACGCCCGCGCCGTAAAGCTCGGGCAGCGGGCGGCCCTCCGCCACCTCCTTGGTGAACACGCCGTCGCCGAGATCCTCCAACAGCAAGAAGCCCTGCGCGAGATCGAAGGCGTAGATCGCGGGCGCCGCAAGCCCGCGCTCTCGCAACGCCCGATCCACGGCAACGAACGGCGTCACGTCCTCGGCGAGATGCACGAGCGCCGAATAGGGCTTGCCGTCGCGGATGGGCGGGCCGTCGGGCTGACGCGGGGCATTCATGAGGATGGCGCTGCGGCCGGGCAGCACCATGCGCGCATAGGCTCGCGTCGAGGCGTCGCCTTGCAGATATTCGGCCGGAGCCTCGGCATAGTCCGTGCGAGCGAGGAAGTGCTCGAGCGCGGCAAGTCGCGCGAGCCGCGCCTGCCAGCTGCCCTGTCCTTTGAGCTCGATGCTGCGCAAATCCGGGTCGGCCGTCTCGTCGATGGCGATGTCGAGCCGGTCGGCGGGCAGCCATTCGCCCGCCCGCTCCGGCCATTCGACGATGAGCGCGCCCTGCGCCAGCGCGTCGTCGAGCCCCAGCTCCCCGAGCTCGGCCGGCTCGAGCCGGTAGAAATCGCAGTGATAGATGGTGAGCCGCGGGCAGGCATAGCTCTGCACGAGCGCGAAGCTCGGGCTCGGCACCTCGCCCTCGCCGCCGAGCCGCGCGATCAGGAGCCGCGCGAAGGTGGTCTTGCCGGCGCCGAGCGGCCCCGTGAGCGCGATCACATCGCCCGGCCTGATGACAAGCGCGATGCGGCTCGCGAGACGATCGAGCCGCACAAGGTCGACATCGTCGAGCCGCCAAGAAGGACTCATCCCGCGAGGCTAGACCGGTAATGTGGCTCTTCGGTGCGGGGCTCGCCGGCCTGCTTCAGCGGCAAGATCACCCGCACCCACGTCCCGCGGCCGGGAGCGGAGGCGAGCGCGACGGTGCCGCCATGCAGCTCGACCAGGCTCTTGACGATGGCAAGGCCGAGGCCGGCGCCGCGGTGGCTCGAGCCGTGCGAGCGGCTCTCGAAGCGGTCGAACACGGCCGCCTGATAGTCCTCGGGGATGCCGCAGCCTTTATCCTCGACGGTCAGCGCCACCATGGAATGGTCTTTCCGGGCCGCAAGCACGATGGCGCCTCCCTCGGGCGAGAAGCCGATAGCGTTGGAAAGGAGATTATAGAGGATCTGCGTCACGCGGGGGGCATCGGCGACGATGGTATCGACGTCCGGGTCGATCTTGACGTCGAGACTGATGCCCGCCTGCTTCAGCCGCTCATGCACCCCTTGGGCCGCCTGCTCGATCAGGTCGCTCACTTTGACCGGCGCGAGCTTGAGCTCGAAGCCGCCGGCGTCGATGGTGGCGAGGTCGAGGATGTCGTCGATAATGGCGAGCAGCGTGCGCCCCGAGGCGCGGATATCGCCGAGATAGTCGAGCTGCTTCTCGCTGAGCGCGCCGGTCAAGGGGCTCGCCAAGAGCTCGCTGAAGCCGATGATGTTGGTGAGCGGCGTGCGCAGCTCGTAGGAGACATGGGAAATAAAGGCGGTCTTGAGCCGGTCTGCCGCCTCCAGTGCCTCGGTTCGCTCGATCAGCGCGCGCTCCACCCGCTTGGTATCGGTCATATCCACATAGGTGAGGAGCGTGCCGCCGTCGGGCAGCGGCAGCGCGGCGGCGGCGATGACGCTGCCGTCGGCGCGGTCGAACTGGCTCTCATAAGGACCGCGCTCCGGGCCGATCGCCGTGATCGCCGCCTTGGTGCGCTCCCATTCCTCCGGCGCGTCATAGAGCACGCGGCAGCTGCCGACGATCTCGTCGATATGCGGCTCGGCGTCGAGCAGCCGCGGGCTTAAGCGCCAGATGGCGGCAAAGGCATGGTTGTAGAGGCGCAACCGGCCGCTCGGCGCGAACACGGCGACGCCCTCGCGCAGCGTGTCGAGTGTCTCCCGCTGCACATGGATGAGCGCGTTGTAGCGGCTTTCGAGCGCGAGCCGCTCGGTGACGTTCTCGTAGAGATAGGTGATGCCGCCGTCATGGGCGTCGGCGATGACATGCAGGCTGCGGCCGTCGGGCAGATGCCACTCGTCCTCCGCCTGCGCGTCGGTGCCGTAAGCGGCGAGCCAGCTACGCTTCCAATCCTGATAATCGGCGCGCTCGGGCAGGCGCCGCGCCTGGCGCAGGCGGTCGAGGATCTCGCCGTCGCGCGGCGCGGTGGCGAGATAGGCCGGGTCGAGCTGCCACAGTCCGACATAGGCCTGGTTGTAATGCACGAGCCGCTGGCCGGCATCGAACACGGCGAAGGCGGTGGACAGCCGGTCGAAGCCGCGCAATTGCGTCTCGACGGCGGGCGGGACCTTGTCGCGCTGGGGCGCGAGCCGCTCCACCTCCAACAGCGCGCGCAAGGAGGCGATTTCGGCGTCGAGCTCGCCATGTTTGTCGGCAAGGCTCGCGAGATCGAGGCGCTGCCCGGCGAGGTCGCGCACCTTCAGCATGAAGGTGCCGCCGACCGCCCTGCCGTCGGCCTCGATATGGCTGCCGCCCGCCGTGCGCAGGATCAGATTGAAGGCCGCCCCCTCCTCGGCGAGGCTCGTCAGCGCCTGATCCAGCGCCTGCGCCGAAGCCCCATCGAGCCAATCCTCGAAGCGCAGGAGCTGACGCGCGTCGCGCGGCACGCCGAGCGCAGGGGGCAGATTGGCCGCGAGCAGCCGCGGCGGCGAGCCCACGCTTTCCCAGGTGATCAGCACCTGCGGCTCGGCGCCGAGCACCGTATCGAGCATGCCCTCGGCGTCGCGGAAGCGCTCGGCCGCGCGCAATGCCGTGGCCTGCGCCGCGCGCGCCGCTTCCCGCGCCCTGAGACAGGCAATGGCGGTGCCGACGGCAAAGGCGATGATCCCGAGACTGATGCCGAGGGTGAAGAGGACCCGCGCATCGATGCCCGCCGCCTCGGCCGCCATGGCCTCACCCGGCAGCGCGAGCCAAGCGCCGAGCGCCAGCACGAGGCCATAGGCCCCTTGCAGCAGACCGGGCGATGATCGAAGCCTCACCTCAGCGCGTCCCCATGCTGCTCTCGCCCGCTTTCGCGTCCACCCATGGCCCAGCCGTCGCTAACAACGCTGCCACAGACTGTACGGAGTGCATTCGACCGGCGAGTTGTGAGGCGAATCACGGGCTAGCTTAGCGGCAACGCCGAATCTTGCCCACTCTCGGTAACGATCCGTTAACGCGCGTTAACACTTTCGCACCGCGCCGCGCGACGGGATGAGGCGTCCCGCGCCGCCTCAATAGCGGTAATGGTCGGGCTTGAACGGCCCCTGCGACCGGCACGCCGATATAGCGCGCCTGCTCCGGCGTGAGCTTGGTGAGATGCGCCCCGAGCCGCCCGAGATGCAGCAAGGCCACCTTCTCATCCAGATGCTTCGGCAGCACATAGACCTTGTGCTCGTATTTGGCCCCGTGCTGCCACAGCTCGATCTGCGCCAGCACCTGGTTGGTGAAGGACGCGCTCATGACGAAGCTCGGATGGCCGGTGGCGCAGCCCAAATTGACCAGCCGCCCTTCGGCCAGAAGGATGATGCGCTTGCCGTCGGGAAACTCGATCTCGTCCACCTGCGGCTTGACGTTGTGCCATTTGAGATTGCGCAAGGCGCTCACCTGGATCTCGGCGTCGAAATGGCCGATATTGCAGACGATGGCGCGGTCGCGCATCGCCCGCATATGGTCGAGCGTGATGACGTCCTTGTTGCCGGTGGCGGTGACGAAGATGTCGCCGCGCGGCGCCGCCTGCATCCATGGTCGTCACCTCATAGCCTTCCATCGCCGCCTGCAGCGCGCAGATGGGATCGATCTCGGTGACGAGCACGCGCGCGCCTTGGCCCTTCAAGCTCTCGGCGCAGCCTTTGCCGACGTCGCCATAGCCGGCGATGACGGCGACCTTGCCCGCGAGCATCACGTCGGTGGCGCGCTTGATGCCGTCGGGCAGGCTCTCGCGGCAGCCATAGAGATTGTCGAATTTCGACTTGGTGACGCTGTCGTTGACGTTGATGGCGGGGAAGGGGAGCGTGCCCGCCTTCTGCATCTCGTAGAGGCGGTGCACGCCGGTCGTGGTCTCCTCCGACACGCCGCGCATATTGGCCTTCACCTTGGAATAGAAGCCGGGCTCGCGCTTAAGCCGCTTCTTGATGGTGGCGAACAGCGCCGCCTCCTCGTCGTTCTGCGGATTGGCCAGCAGCGAGGCATCGGTCTCCGCGCGGGAGCCGAGAATGACGATCAGCGTCGCGTCGCCCCCGTCGTCCAGGATGAGATTGGCGGTCTCGCCGATTCGGCCATTCGAGGATGCGGTCGACATAGTCCCAATATTCCTCGAGGCTCTCGCCCTTGAAGGCGAAGACCGGCGTGCCGCCGGCGGCGATCGCGGCCGCGGCGTGGTCTTGCGTGGAGAAGATGTTGCACGAGGCCCAGCGCACCTCGGCGCCGAGCGCCTCCAGCGTCTCGATCAACACGGCGGTCTGGATCGTCATATGCAGGCAGCCGGCGATGCGCGCGCCCTTGAGCGGCTGCGCGGGCCGTATTCCTCGCGCACCGCCATGAGCCCCGGCATCTCGGTCTCGGCGATGGCGATTTCCTTGCGGCCCCACTCGCTGAGCCCGATGTCCTTGACGTGGTAGTTCATGCGCTGCCTTCCGCCCTTCAGATAAAGATATAAAGAAGTCCTTATATCCTACTGCGCAAGCCGGTGAGAGTCAGAGGGGGTCCCGACGCTCGCCTCCCTCCTTTTTCTCCTTGTCGGGTCATGCCCGGACTTGATCCGGGCATCCATGCCGTTCCGCCTCGCGCGGTGAGGGCCAGCTGGAATGGATCGCCGGGTCAAGCCCGGCGATGACAATGACAGGGGCACGCCGAAGCCGCCTCGCCGGGGTGCGAGACACGCGAGGCACGCCAGTCTCTCGCCGCTCGCCAAGCGCGAGTGAGAAGGGGTTGGCGCGCCGAAAAGCGCAAGACCTATGGCTCGTGCCTTGCGGCACGCGGGCGCCTCTCGGCGCGCCAATCGCGGTCATTTGTCGGTCGACCGGGCCGCGCTTTCGCCGTCAGTGCCCCGCTTCCCCGTCATCTCTCGAAAGGCGACAGGGGGTCACGTTTGGATAGGCCAGACGGTCGTCAGCCAGCTCCTGGCAGGGCCTCGTAATGGGCCCGGGCGGAGCCCCGGCGTCGCCCGGGTGGCTTGGCCGCGCGCCAAGCCCCGCAGGGACCGCGCCTCGTCCCGCCTCACGACGCCTCATGAGAACGCCCCTTAAGCGGACGAGGTGGGCGCAGGATAAAGGAGGTTTGCGAGGCGGGGACTAGTTCGACGCGCCGAGGACGGTCTTAAGGTCACGCATGCCTCAAACGGGAAGGGATGGTGTGAGGATTGCCCGGCGGGCAGGGGAGGGCCGCGTGGGCGCCGCCCTCAGGCCGTTTGTAAGGTTAGGCGAGGGCCGTGATCACGGCAACTGTCGCCAAGCTAAGTATTGCCAAAATTGTACTGTAGACAAGAACGCGCGGAAACGCGTCTTCATAAATTGCTATATGGGTTGCAGTCATTATTTCTCTCCTCATTTCGAGTGTAAGCAAAATGTCTATATGGTCAATGTGTTGCAATTAAGTCGCCGACGGTTTTGTCGCACCAATCAGAAAAAAGAATATTTTTAAAAACTTGCTATTCACCGCCACAGCGCGCACGGTCGCCACACAATTTGAATGATGGTCATTCAAAAAAGAATTTTACTCATATTCGGAGCAATCAAATGGAAAGTTCAACCTCAACAAATACTTCTGCCAACCCGCAGAATAACGATCAGAAGCAGGCTGTTATCAAGGACATCTGCGCCAAGTGGGGCAAGTTCTCGGCCCAGGACGTCTCTGCGCTCAAGGGCAGGGCCGATCTCGTGTCTCAGGTCGTGGCCAAATATGGCCTCACCCAGGTGCAGGCCCAGACCGATGTCGACGCCCTTCTCAAGGGCCGCGCCTTCGGATCCGCCGCCTAGCGAGCGATCCCCCGAGGCTCCTTCGCGGGGCCTCGGTTCTTGCCTTAGTGCAACCCCCCAATACGGAGACCACCCATGAATAAGTATATTCTCGCCGCCGCCTTCCTCGTGGCCCTTGCCGGGCCGGCCTTCGCCGAGGAGTTTTTTATCGCCTTCGATCCCGCGAGCCACAAATGCTCGATGATGCATAGCCAGCCCGGCTCCAACATGAAGCTGATGGGCACCTACGGCTCGAAGGCCGAGGCCCACAAGGCCATGGCCGGCATGAAAGAGTGCCAGGGCTAGCCCTGTTCGACTGTGCCGTAAGTGAGTAGGAAGGGCCGGCCATCGCCGGCCCTTTCGTTTAGGGAACGGGGGCGCCGATCATGGCGGCGGTGCTGTCCGAGGCATCTTGCTCCAGCGCAACCAGCAGGTCGGACGGCATGATGGTCACCATCTCGATGGCGGATCCGGATGGCGCCGGCACGAAAATGACCGTCGCCACCCGATGGTGAGCCGAAAAGGTCAAACCCTCCATGAGCTCTTCATCCGTCATCACCCGATAGTCGCCCGCCGGCAGCAACCGATCCACGCCCTTCAGACAGAAAGGCCGGTGGAACGTCACGGTCTTGCCGCGTGTCCTTATCGTCATTGCACGAGTTCCCCGTTGGTCAATGCGCGCGGCGCAGCTCGTCCACGCTGCTCGCCATTTGCGCCTTGATCGGCGCGGCCGCATCGGCCGTCACCTTGGTCGAAAGCGTGCGGACCTCCTCCGCTTGGGCCGTCAGCGCGCCGAGCTGCTTGCGCCAATAGGCCGATTGCAGCTCCACGATGTCGGCGAGGCTCTTGGCGCCCGCCAAGCTCTTGGCCAGGTCGAATGCGGACTCGACGTTGCGCCGGGCGATGTCGATGATTTTGCGGTTGAACGCCGCGGCGCCTTGGCCGGCGGCATCGAAGGACCTCTCGAAGGTCGTCACGGAGGCTTCGAACGCATTGGTCGAACGGTCATAGGTCTCGCGTGTCTGCGCCACCGCCTTCTCCGCGAGCGTACGCACGCCCTCGGGAATGGTGGTGTCGAGACCGAGAAGGCCGAGTTGGGCCGTCACGTTGCGATAGCTATTGCGGGCTTGGTCGGCGGCAGCTTGGGGATTGAAGGACGCAGTCATGAGAGCACCTCTTGGTTGGATCGACGGTTCGCAGGCTGGGAAGCCGCTTACCTCGAGCGCGAAGGTGTGCTCATTGTGCTGAGTTGTTCGGAAAAGGGGGCGTGCACGGAGTTGGCACGGTAATCTTCACCGTCAGCGCCTAGGGTCGGCGTGCCAGTAACCTAAACATGGGCCTTGCCGGACGCCATTACAAGCGCCGCGAGAAGGATTGTTTGGTACGAGCCTAAGTTGAGGCTGGGCCTGCCGCCAAGTCCGCGGAGGCAGAGGAGGCGCTAATCCCCGCCTTGCGGCTTGGTCAGCGCCGGGTCGTTCTGGAAGCAATAGAGCTTGCCGTCGATCGTCTTGCGGATCGGGCATTTCGCCGGCTCGTCGGGCTTGCGCTCATCTTGCGTGGCTGCGCTTGGCGCAGCCGACGGCGCGGCCGGTTCCGCGGCGCGTGCACCCGCGATGCCAAGACCGAGGAGAAGCGCTGCCGCGAGCAGGGGCATCGATCGTTCGCATGGTGCCTCTCCTATTCCATTCCGCCCGCGCTCCGCAGCCGAACCGCGCGCCAAGCTTAAGGCTGCGTAATGGCCCGCGCGCTTCCGGGAAGCCGCCTTTTATGCGAGCGGCACAAAAAGAAGCCCCGGCCGCGAACGACCGGGGCTTCCAGGCTACTTACCAAAGGGGTGATCGCAGGGAACAATCACCGGGCCGGACCCTAGCACAGGGTTCGCCCCTTGGCCCGGGCTTTTTCGTTAACATCCGGCCATTTGCCGGACCCCGCCTCTAGGCGGGCTTCGGCGTATAGAGCGCGCACCAGCCGTCCGGGCTGATCGGGTCTTGCACCGCCTTGCAGGAGGCGGGCGCCACGAATTGGATGCAGGTCGAGCATTTCTGCTCGCCCTTGGGCTGGTCCTGATATTTGACCGCGTCATGGGCGAGCTTTTCTTGCGCGAACAGGCGGCGCGGGCATGGCCGCCGCGGCTATGGCGCCGGCCATGAACGTTGCGCTCTGCAACAGCGACCGCCGGCAAAGGCCGGTCTTGGTCGCGCCGGGCTGATCTTTCATGGAGTCCTCCTTCGGCAACGATGCGGGGAGCGACGAGAGTAGCGCGGGAAAAACCCGGCCGCAGCGGAAAAAGTTCCCCATTCCTGGGGGCGTGCGGCCGCGCCGCTCAAGGCTTGCAGGGGGCGGGGAACAGCCCTTTCAGCGCGGCCTCGATTCCCTCCACCGTGGGCGTGCCGTAGGTTTCCGGGTGCGCGGCCATCCATTGCACCACTTTGGGCGTGAGCGTGTTGACGTCGGCCACCTCTTTGGTCGGACACCAGCTCCTGTCGTCCATATTGGTGAGGAGGCCGAAGCTGACCATGCCGATTTCGTCGGTGCATCCTGCTTTATGGGTCTGGCAATAGACGAGGAAGGCGCTCGTCTGCACCGGCGCGTCGCCGAGAGCCCAGGCGGTGCCGGGCCACGCGCCCGCGACCGCCATCATCGCAGCGAACGCAGACCCGAACCGCATCATGGATGGCTCCCGCGTGGCGCACGGCGCCTGGAACGGCGCGCTCTTATCACTATCCGCCAATCCGGGCCATTAGGGGGCGCGGGCCCTCCCGGCGAATCCGCTTGGCGAGAGGCCGGGAACCAAGTAACCCTGCTGTCGTTAACCACGGGGGAGGCGGTGACTAGTTTTACTCCCCATTGCTAGCCATCGGCTCCTCAGGCGTAACCGAGAGGAGGTCGCGAGATGGACCAAGGGTTCCAAGAATTCCAGAAAGTCGGCAAGGACGGCTTCGATGCCGCCGTGCGCTCCTTCGCCGAGGTCAATAAGGGCTTTCAGGCCATTGCCGCCGAAATGACGGGCTATTCCAAGCGGGTGTTCGAGGACGGCACCCGCGCCTTCGAGCAGATGGTGGGCGCGGCCTCGGTCGAGCAGGCGATCGAGATCCAAACCCAATACGCCAAGAAGGCCTACGACGCCTATGTCGCCGAAATGTCGAAGCTCGGCGAGATGTACGCGGCGCTCGGCCGCAACGCCTATCAGCCGGTCAAGGCCGCCATGGCCAAGAAGACGCCCGGCCCCGTCTAACGGCGCAAAATTTCCTTGTGAAGGACCCGGGTGACCGGGTCCTTTTTTTGTGCGCGACGTCTGCGCGGGCAAGCCCTGCTCAATCCTCCTCGCCGAAGCCGCTCTCCACGAGCGCGATCAGCGCATCGAGCGCGGCGCGCGCGTCATTCCCTTCCGTCTCGATCAGGATCGATTGGCCTTGGCCCGCGGCCAGCATCATCAGCCCCATGATGGAGGTGCCGCCCACCGTGTGTCCCTCCCGCGTCACGCGCACGCGGGCGCTATAGGCGGTGGCGCAGCGCACGAATTGCGCCGAGGCGCGCGCATGCAGGCCTTTCTTGTTGGGGATCACCACCTCGGCGAAATAGAGGCCCTCGCCCTGCTCGGGACTCTTGTCCTTCGCCCGCATCAATTGGCCGCCAGGATCTGGCTCGCCACGCTGATATATTTGCGGCCCGCTTCCTGCGCCTGAGTGATCGCCTCTTCCAGCCCGCATTCGCCGCGCACGCTCGCAAGCTTCACCAGCATGGGCAGGTTGACGCCCGCGATCACCTCGACATTGTCGCGCTCCATGGCCGAGATGGCGAGATTGGAGGGCGTGCCGCCGAACATGTCGGTGAGCACGACCACGCCCTTGCCGCTGTCGACGCGGGCGAGCGCCGCGAGCATGTCGGCGCGGCGCACGTCGAGATCGTCGTCGGGTCCGATGGAAACGGTCTCGAGCTGCTCCTGCGGCCCGACCACATGTTCGAGCGCCGCGCGGAACTCATGCGCAAGCCGGCCGTGGGTGACAATAACGACGCCGATCATGAACGCTCCGGCAGGACTGGTTTCCTTGGCCCCCGCTCAAGGCCGCTATGTATGTCGCGGGCGCTTGGCTCCCGCAAGTCCGAACCTATGACGGCTCCCTTTGTTCGCTCGATCCTGCCTGCAAAAGCGCCAATTTGAGCTTGACCGCCGCCGACCCCTCGAAGGGCGCGAGCTTGAGCCTGGGCACCGCCATTCCGGCGATGGTCGCCGTTTCGCAAGGCTCGGGCGGCATGCGCGGCACCTCATCCGCACCGACGAGATCGACCACGAGCACGAGGCGCCCTTGCGCAAGATGCGGCAGCTCCGCGATGCCCACGCCCCGCACCTCGATCTTGCCGGCGATGGTCTTGGGCGGCGACACCAGCAGCGTGCCGTCCGTGGCCGCCTCCACGCACACTTGGTCGTCGGCGATCAGCATCGGCGCCAAGCCGCGCTCGGGGGGAAGCGCCAGGAAGCGCAGCGCCAAATCGGATTTGCCGGCCCCGGAGCCGCCGCGGAGCAGCGCGGCGCTCGTGCCATAAGCCACGCAGGTCCCATGCAGGATGATGCGCGCCTCGCCCACTCATGCCTCGCAATGACGGGCGTCACGCCGCCGGCAGCACGATGACGAAGCGGGCGCCCCCGCTCATGCGCCTGGGCACGCCGGCGCCCAACGGCTGCGGGCCCGGCGGCACGGGGCGGTTCTCGCAATAGAGGCGTCCGCCATGGGCGGCGACGATCTGGCGGGAGATGTTGAGGCCGAGCCCGGAATTCTGGCCGAAGCTTTCGCCCGGCCGGTCGGTATAGAAGCGCTCGAAGATGCGCTCCAGATTTTCCTGCGGCACGCCCGGGCCCTCGTCGTCCACGGCGATGCGGATCTCGTTGCCGTGCCGCCGCGCGGTCACGCTCACCCGTCCTCTCGGGCGGCGAGAAGGAGATGGCGTTGTCGAGCAAATTCACCACCACCTGGCTCAAGCGGCTGTCATGGCCGATGACGCGGTAGGGCCGGGCGCCGGGGCTGTAGGCGATGTCGAGCACCACTTCGGGCGTGTCGCCGCGATGGATGTCGTTGAACAGCGAGACGGTGGTGCGCAACAGATCGGCCATGTCCACGGCGGTCGCATCCTCGCGCGCGAGCTCGGCGTCGAGCCGCGAAGCGTCGGAGATGTCGCTGATCAGCCGGTCGAGCCGCTGCACGTCGTGCTGGATGATCTCCATCAGGCGCTCCTTCGACTCTTCGCTCTTGACGAGCGGCAGCGTCTCGGTCGCGCTCCTGAGCGAGGTGAGCGGGTTCTTGAGCTCATGCGCCACGTCGGCGGCGAAGCTCTCGATGGCGTCGATGCGCTTGTACAGCGCCTGCGTCATGTCGCGCAGCGCGCCGGACAGATGGCCGATCTCGTCGGTGCGGTCGGTGAAGTCGGGGATCTCGGCGCGCGCCTTCACGCTGTGGCGCACGCGCTCGGCCGCGGCGGCGAGCCGTTGCACCGGCCCGGCGATGGTGTTGGCGAGGATGACCGACAAGACCACGGTGACGGCGGCGGCGAACAGCGATACGCGCACGATGCCCCAGCGCTCGGCGGCGACGATATTGTCGATGTCGCCGCCCCGGGTGGACAGCAGCAGCACGCCGAGCACGGCGCGCAGGCGCTGCACCGGCACGGCCACCGACACCACGAGCTCGCCGCGGTCGTTGACGCGCACGATGGGCACCGAGGTGCCGGCGAGCGCCGCGGCCACTTCCGGATAGGCCTTGCCGTTATCGCCGCCGATCTCGGTATAGAGCGGCAGGTCGTATTGGCGCATGCGCGTCTTGAGCGCCTGCCACAGCGACACGAACCAGTTGCCCCGCTCGGCATCGGGCGGCGGCAAATTGTAACGCAGCACCTCGCCGCGCGAGTAGAAGGTGTCGGAATCGAGGATCAGCGCGCCGTCGCGATTATAGATGCGGGCGCGGCTGCCGGTCGGCTTGACCAGGCCGCGCAAGATGCGCGCCGCCCGCTCGGGATCGATGGTGAATTCGAGGCTGCCGCCATAGGCGTCGTCGTCCGGGCCAGCGGCCTGCCCTTGCTCCGCCTCGAGCAGCTTCTCCGGATCGAGCTGCACCTCGTCGGTGTCGTTGCCGGCCGAGGTGGCGAGCGCGCCGGCGATGATCTCGCCTTGGGTGAGCAGGCTCTGCACCTTGGCGTCGATCAGCCCGGCGCGGAACTGGTTGAGATAGAGAATCCCCGAAACGAGGATGGCGAGCCCGATCAGATTGAGGATGACGATGCGGCGGGTGAGGCTGGAGAAGCCCTCGCGGAAGGGCATATGCAACGCGAGCCAGCGCGCCGGCCGCCGGGCCAGCGCCGTGAGCCGCCGGCCGAGCCGCCGCAGGCGACTTCTCGCCTTGGGCACCTCGGTCGCTTGCCAGGACCTATCGGCCTCGGCGGTCATCGAGCTTCCCGGTTACTCTTTGAAGCGGTAGCCCACACCATAGAGCGTCTCGATCACGTCGAAGCTCGAGTCTACCGCCTTGAACTTCTTGCGCAAACGCTTGATGTGGCTGTCGATGGTGCGGTCATCGACATAGACTTGGTCATCATAGGCCGCATCCATGAGGGCATCGCGGCTTTTCACCACGCCCGGCCGCTGCGCCAGCGCATGCAGGATCAGGAATTCGGTGACGGTCAGCGTCACCGGCCGGTTGTCCCACACGCAAGTATGCCGCTCGGGGTCCATCTTGAGCTTGCCGCGCTCGAGCACCTTCGACTTGTCCTCGACCGGGGCCGAGCCGTCGCGCGGCGCGGCGCGGCGGAGCACGGCCTTGACCCGCTCGACCAGGAGCCGCTGCGGGAAGGGTTTGCGGATGAAATCGTCGGCGCCCATTTTGAGGCCGAACAGCTCGTCGATCTCCTCGTCCTTGGAGGTGAGGAAGATGACCGGCAGCTCGCTCCGCTGGCGCAGGCGGCGCAACAGCTCCATCCCGTCCATGCGCGGCATCTTGATGTCGAGGATGGCGAGGTCGGGCGGGTTCTCGGCCAGACCGTCGAGCGCGGAGGCGCCGTCATTATAGGTCTGGGTCTTATAGCCTTCCGCCTCGAGCACCATGCGCAAGGAGGTCAGGATGTTACGATCGTCGTCGACAAGTGCGATTGTTGGCATTGATCTGGCCCTTGCGGCGATTGGAGGGGTTTAAGGGTATACAGGGTTAAGCTGCGGCGCATTATGGCAGCAAAGGGGCGGCTTGGCGCGGCCTATCCGTATCGCAATGCAACAATTATCGTGATGGCGCAAGCAAATAAGACAGCCGAGCAAAGGCCGAGTTTCGCGGAATTGGCGGCCGATGCGCGGGCGCTCACCCGCCGGGCGCTCAAGGCCTCGCTCGCCACCATGGATGCCGCGACCAATTATCCATACGCCTCGCTGATCACGCTCGGAACCGACCCCTCCGGCGCGCCGGTCTTCTTCATTTCCGGCCTCGCCCGCCATACCAAGAATTTGCTGAAGGATGCGCGCGCCTCGGTGCTGGTGGACGGCACCGGTGCCTTGGGCGATCCCCTGCAAGGGGCGCGGGTGACGCCTGTTCGGCCGCGCCGAGAAGACGGAGGAGGAGGCGGTGCGGCGGCGCTTTCTCGCCCGGCACCAAGCGGCGGAGTTCTATGCGGGCTTCCCCGATTTCAGTTTCTGGCGCCTCACGGTCGAGGGCGGCCACTATATCGGCGGCTTCGGCCGCATCGTCGATCTCGCGCCCGCGGACCTCCTCATCGAAATGAGCGGGCGCCGAGGCGCTGATCGAGGCCGAGCCCGATATTCTCGCGCATATGAACCAGGACCATGCCGACGCGATCCAGCTCTATGCCACGGCGCTGGCCGGCGCCGCGCCCGGCCCCTGGCGCATGACGGGCATCGATCCGCAAGGCTGCGACTTGGTTTGCGATGGCCAAGCCATCAGGATTCCCTTTCGCGGCGCTCATTGCCACGCCCGGCGAGGCGCGGGCCGAGCTCGTCCGCCTTACGAGCGAAGCGCGGGAACGCGGTGCATGCGACTAGGCTGGCCGGTTCATCTTAACAGTCGTCATCGGTGTGGGCCTCCGCGCGAACGGACGCACGAGGAGTAGGGTGCCATGACGCCGATCTTCCGGGCGATGGTCGTTCTGGGTGCGGCGGCACTGACTTCGGCGGCGCACGCGGAGACGGCGGCGGACGTGCTGAAGAAGCCCCTGCCCCCCGTGTTCGACCCGGCGGCGATCGATAGAAGCGTCGAGCCGTGCGTCGATTTCTACCAGCACGCGTGCGGCGCGTGGCTGAAGGCCATCCCGATCCCATCGGACCAGTCGATCTGGTGGCGCTATAGCGAGCTCGACGAGCACACACGCGCCGTGCTGGCGGTGATCCTCGACGAAGCGGCGGCGGGCCAGGGCGCGAAGACCGAGAACCGCCGCAAGATCGGCGACTACTACGCGTCGTGCCTCGACGAGGCGGCCATCGACGCGAAGGGCCTGGAGCCTTTCGCGCCGGATCTCGAGCGCATCGCGGCGCTCCGGGACAAGAAGGGGCTCGCCGCGGAGGTCGCGCATCTGCACCTTCTCGGCGCGGTGCCGTTGTTCTTTTTCTCGTCGATCCAGGATCACACGGACGCGACGATGATGATCGCGCAGGCCGACCAGGGCGGCTTCGCCTTGCCCGACCGCGACTATTACCTGACCGACGCGTTCAAGGGCGAGCGCGCCGACTATCGCGCGCACCTGGTGCGCATGTTCGGCCTGCTCGGCGACGGCGCGCCGACGGCCGAGGCCGAGGCAAGCGCGGTGATGCGCGTCGAGACTGCGCTCGCGAAGGCCGCGATGGGGCTCGTCGAGCGCCGCGAGCCGAAGAACGTCCATCACAAGATGACGCTCGCCGAGTTTCTGAGGCTGACACCGTCTTTCGACTGGACGGCGTATCTCGCTCGCGTCGGTGCCCCCGCCTTCGCGTCGCTGGACGCCACGGATCCGGGCTTCTTCAAGGGCCTCGAAGCGTCGTTGCAGGCCATTCCCCTCGCCGACTGGAAGGCTTATCTGCGCTGGACCCTAATTAATGGGCTCGTCGCCTCGGCCCCGAAGACCTTCGTCGACGAGAACTTCGCGTTCTTTGACAAGCGGCTCGGCGGCCAAGCGGAGATCAAGGCGCGCTGGAAGCGCTGCGTCACCGCGACGGACGAGCAGCTCGGCGAGGCCCTGGGCGAGGCGTATGTCGAGCGCGAGTTCAGCCCCGAAGCCAAGCAGCGCGCGCTGACCATGATGCGCCAGATCGAAGAGGCGATGGAGGCCAACATCAAAACGCTCGACTGGATGAGCGAGAAGACGAAGACGCGCGCGTTAGAGAAGCTCGCGGCCGTGGCCAACAAGGTCGGCTATCCGGACACGTGGCGAGATTATTCGATGCTCGAGATCGTTCGTGGCGACGCGTTGGGCAACAGGGAGCGCGCGTCCGGCTTCGAGCTCCGCCGCCAGCTCGTCAAAATCGGCAAGCCCGTCGACCGCGGCGAGTGGAGCATGACGCCGCCGACCAACAACGCGTATTACGACTGGCAGCTGAACGACATGAATTTTCCCGCCGGCGTCCTGCAGCCGCCGAACTTCGACATGCAGGCCGACGACGCGGCCAACTACGGTAACCTCGTGGCCCTCGTCGGCCACGAGCTGACGCACGGCTTCGACGACGAGGGCCGCCACTACGATGCGCTTGGCAACCTAAAGGACTGGTGGACGGCGAAGGACGCCAAGGCGTTCGAGGCGCGCGCCTCGGGCTTCGTCCGCGAGTACGGCGCGTTCGTCGCCGTGAAGCATCCGTTCGACCCGGCGAAGGACGTCCATGTGGACGGCAAGCTGACGCTCGGCGAGAACACGGCCGACAACGGCGGCATGCGGCTGTCCTACGACGCGTTCATGACCACGCCTGGCGCGAAGGCCGGCAAGGATTCCCTGGGCTACACGCCCGCCCAGCGCTTCTTCTTGAGCTACGCGCAGGGCTATTGCGTGAACCGCACCGACGAGCAGGCCAAGGAGGACGCCAAGACCGACCCGCACTCCCCCGGCAAGTTTCGCGTCAACGGCGTCCTCGTCAACACGCCGGCGTTCCGCGCGGCCTTCGCGTGCAAGGTAGGGACGCCGATGGCTCCGGCGACGGTCCACCGCGTCTGGTAGGCCGCGGCCACCGCCCGCGCTTGGCTTGAAAGCCGCGCAAGATCGGTGCTACCTAGAAGCGGCCGGTTGCCGCGCGACAATCCACCAATTCGAGCCGTAGAGGACCTAGCCCGCATGAGCGTTCAGTCGAAGATTGCCTCCGAAGGGGCGAAGACGAGCAATCCGAAGGTGCTGGCCTTCGTCGAGGAGGCCAAGGCGCTGTTCAAGCCCGATGCGGTCCGCTGGTGTGACGGCTCCAAGGCCGAATATCAGGAGCTGTTGAAGCTCATGGTCGATTGCGGCACGGCCATGTGGCTCAATCCCGACAAGCGCGGCAATTCGATCATCGTGCGCTCCGATCCCGCCGACGTCGCGCGCGTCGAGGACCAGACCTTCATCTGCTCGAACAAGAAGGACGACGCCGGCCCCACCAACAATTGGGCCGACCCCGCCGAGATGAAGGCGACCATGTCCAAGCTGTTCGACGGCGCCATGGCCGGGCGCACCATGTATGTGCTGCCTTATTCCATGGGCCCGATCGGCTCGCCCATCGCCGGCATCGGCATCATGGTGACCGACTAGCGCTTACGCCGTCGCCAACATGCACATCATGACGCGCGTGGGCGACAAGGTGCTGAAGGCGCTAGGCAATAGCGAGGACTTCGTGCGCGGCATGCACACCGTCGGCTATCCCTTGCCGACGCCCGCCACCGCCGACGTCCCCTGGCCCTGCAACAAGACGAAATACATCTCGCACTTCCCCGAGACGCGCGAGATCTGGTCCTATGGCTCGGGCTATGGCGGCAATGCGCTGCTCGGCAAGAAGTGCCACGCGCTCCGCATCGCGTCGGTGAAGGCGCGCGACGAGGGCTGGATGGCCGAGCACATGCTCATCCTCAAGCTCACCAATCCGAAGGGGAAAGTGAAATACATGGCGGCGGCCTTCCCGTCGGCTTGCGGCAAGACCAATCTCGCCATGCTCAATCCGACGGTTCCCGGCTGGAAGGCCGAGACCATCGGCGACGACATTTGCTGGATGAAATTCGGCGAGGACGGCCGCCTCTACGCCATCAACCCGGAGACGGGCTTCTTCGGCGTGGCGCCGGGCACCTCGGAGGCGACGAACCTCAACGCCATGCAGGCGCTCGACGCCAATTGCATCTTCACCAATGTGGCGCTCACCGACGACGAGGATGTGTGGTGGGAGCAGATGACCGAGACGCCGCCGGCGCACGCCATCGACTGGATGCGGCGCCCCTGGGCGCCGGGCGCCAGCCGCCCCGCCGCCCATCCCAATGCGCGCTTCACCGCGCCCGCGGCCCAATGTCCCGTCATCGCCAAGGAATGGGAGGACCCCAAGGGCGTGCCGATCGACGCCATCCTGTTCGGCGGACGCCGCGCCACCGTGGTGCCGCTCGTGACCGAGGCCTTCGACTGGCGTCACGGCACGTTCCTCGGCTCGATCATGGCGTCGGAGAAGACCGCCGCCGCCGCCGGCAAGATCGGCGATCTCCGGCGCGATCCCATGGCCATGCTGCCCTTCTGCGGCTACCACATGGGCGATTATTTCGCCCATTGGCTCAAGATCGGCGAGAAGGCGGGCGCCAAGCTGCCCAAGATTTTCTACGTCAATTGGTTCCGCAAGAACGACGACGGCAAGTTCCTGTGGCCGGGCTACGCCGAGAACAGCCGCGTGCTGAAATGGATCTTCGAGCGCTGCGACGAGGCGGCCAAGGCCGTCGACACGCCGATCGGCAAGCTGCCGGCCGACGGCTCCCTCGACATGGACGGCCTCAAGCTCTCCGACGACGCCAAGCAAGTGCTGCTGAAGGTGGACGAGGAAGGCTGGAAGGCGGAGCTGCCGCTGATCCACGAGCACTTCGCGATCTTCGGCGCCAAGCTGCCCAAGGGCCTGAAGGACGAGCTCGCCGCGCTCGAGAAGCGGCTCGGCTAGACTTCAAGCATTTCCGCTTGACCGGACCTGAGCCCTCGCAGTAGCCCCTAAGTCAGGGGCTGCTGGAGGTCCCGCCTTCACCGGAATGACGAACGAGAGCGGCTATGGCTCTTGCTCCATCCTCCGCTTCGCCTTAGGCAACCCCGATGAGCAAAAAGAAGGGCGTCGTCGCCGCGGGCCATAGGCTCACCGCCGAGGCCGCCGCCGAAATTCTGGCCGAGGGCGGCACCGCCTTCGACGCGGCGCTCGCCGGCCTGTTCATGAGCTTCGTCGCCGAGCCCGTCTTCGCCTCGCCCGGCGGCGCGGGCTTCCTCATGGTGCGGGGCGCGGAGCGCAACGCGCTCACCCTTTATGACGCCTTCGCCGACACGCCGCTGAAGCGCCGCCCCGCATCGGAAATCGACTTCTACGCCATCGAGGCAGATTTCGGCCCGGCCAAGCAGGAATTCCATATCGGCGCGGGATCGAGCGCCACGCCCGGCATCGTGGCGGGCCTCTTCGCGCTCCATGCCGATCTCGGCCGCGTGCCGCTCACCCGCCTCGTGGAGCCCGCGGTCAAGGCCGCGCGCGACGGCTTCGCCTTGAGCGACTTCCAGGCCTATCTCTTCACCGTCATCGCCCCCATCCTTAACGCGAGCGAAGGCTGCGCCGCCATCTTCGCGCCCGGCGGCAAACTTGCTCGACCGCGGGCGCGACCTTCCGCAATGAGGCGCTCGCCGAGACGCTGGCCTGGCTCGCCGAGGATGGCGCGCGGCTCTTCGTCGACGGCGATATCGGCCGCGCCATCGTGGAGCAGCAGGAAACGCAAGGCGGCTATCTCACCGGGCACGATCTCAAATCCTATCGCGTCGAGCGGCGGCGGCCGCTGCTCTGGCGCCATCGCGGCGCCACTGTCGCGCTCAACCCGCCGCCGGCCGCGAGCGGCGCGCTCATCGCCTATAGCCTCGGGCTGCTCGCCGCCGGGGCCGAGCGCGGCCGCGCCCCGGACAGCGCGGCGCTCATCGCGGCCATGCGCGCGACCAACGCGGCGCGCGCCTCCCATGGCGACGGGCTCGGGCGGATGCTCGAGGACGGCATGCTCGCGCAGGAGCTCGCCCACGCCGCGCGCCACCCCACCGCCGCCCGCGGCACGACCCATATCAGCGTCATCGATGCGCAAGGCAATGCGGTGGCCGCGAGCCTCTCCAATGGCGAGGGCAACGGCCAGATGGTCGGCAACCACGGCTTCATGCTGAACAATATGCTGGGGGAGGAGGATCTGGCGCCGGAAGGTCTCGGGCATTGGCGCGAGGGCGTGCGCCTCTCCTCCATGATGGCGCCGACCCTCATTCTCGGGCCGGACGGCAGCGTGACGGCGCTCGGCAGCGGCGGCTCGAACCGCATCCGCACCGCCATCCTCCAGGTCGCCGTCAATCTGCTCGACCGCGCGCTCGATCTCGCCGAAGCCGTCGAGGCGCCGCGGCTGCATGTGGAGAAAGGCGGCCAGGTGAGCTTCGAGCCGGGATTGGCGGAGGCCGACCGCGCGGCGCTGCTCGCGCTGCGCCCGAGGCGCATGCATGGCCGGAGCGGAACCTGTTCTTCGGCGGCGTGCATGCGGCGCGCCGCGACGCCAAGGGCGGCATGGCCGGCGCGGGCGATCCCCGCCGCCGCGGCACCGCGATCGTGCTATGAGGGCGCGATGAAGCAGGCCGTCGCCATCCGCCATGTCGCCTTCGAGGATGTGGGCACGCTCGCCGACGTGCTCGCCGCCCGCGACATTGCGCTCCGCTATGTGGAAGCGGGCGTCGACGATCTGTCGCAAGCCGAGGACGCCGATCTTCTCATCGTGCTCGGCGGCCCGATCGGCGTCTATGAGGTCGAGCGCTATCCCTTTCTGCGCCAGGAATTCGCCGTCATCGAGAAGGCGCTGAAACGCGGCACGCCCATCCTCGGCATTTGCCTGGGCGCGCAAGCCATCGCCAGCGCGCTCGGCGCCCGCGTCTATCCCGGGCGGGAGAAGGAGATCGGCTGGGGGCTGATCAGCCTCACCGTCGAGGGCCGCGCCTCGCCGCTCGTGGCGCTCGGCGAAAACAAATTCCGCGTGCTGCACTGGCATGGCGATACCTTCGACCTGCCGAGCGGCGCCACGCGCCTCGCCGAGACCGCGATCACGCCCAACCAGGCCTTCGCCTATGGACGCAGGGTGCTCGCGCTGCAATTCCATGTCGAGCCGCGCATGGCCGAGCTCGAGCGCTGGCTGATCGGCCATACCGGGGAGCTGGCCGCCGCCGGCATCGATCTCACCCAGCTCCGCGCCGACACCGCAGCGCTTCGGGCCGGGGCTCGAACGCGCCGGCGCCAAGCTGTTCAACGCCTGGCTCGATCAGGCC
Organism: uncultured Alphaproteobacteria bacterium; assembly: GCA_963792045.1. Lineage (GTDB taxonomy): Bacteria > Pseudomonadota > Alphaproteobacteria > Rhizobiales > Methyloligellaceae > Methyloceanibacter. Next base: position 11,742 of record CAWBUT010000010.1, on the reverse strand, counting down.
GCGGCCTAGTCCTTACAAGGGAACGCGCTGCGTCGGTTCATGGCTCTTCGCCGGGCCCAGCGTCTCGCCCGGCTTGGTCGGCAGCGCCGTGCTCTCCGGCGCCTTCACCACGTCGCCCTTGGCGTTGAGCCAGGTCGAGGCGTAGGCCACGCCCACTTCGCGCTTCACGAGATGCGTCCACACCTCTTCGCCCGGGTAGTAATTGACGGTCCACGGCCCCACGATCTTGGTCGACACCGCGTGCCAGGTGACGAGCACCTCATCGCCCGCCGCCACGTTGCCCTTCTTGGCCTCGACGATGAGCAGCCGGGCGAGATAGCTCGGCAGCTCCTCGCCCGTCGCCTTGTCTGTCACCATGCTGGTGCAGGTGACCGAGAGCACGCGCACGAGCGCGATGATGTCGCTCTTCTCGGCGAGCTCCTGCTCCGACATCGGCGCGGGCACCGCTTGCGCCGGCGCGGCGAAGGCGGTCACGATGAGCCAGAGGCCGAAAGCTTTGAACGAGTCGGGGCATGCATTCTCCTTGGTCGCGCGCGTTACGAGGGTCCGGCGCTATTGGTCGATGTGCTGCCGGGGCTGTGCGCTTGAGCTCGGCCGTCTCGCCCGGCGTGGTGGGCAGCTCGGAGATCATAGCCTTTTCCACCAGAGTGCCGCGGCCGTTCCACCAAATCGTGGTGTAGGTGCCGTTTTTGCCGACGAGATGCGTCCACACCATCTCGCCCGGATAATAATAGACGCTCCACGGCCCGAGCAGGCCCTTCGGGATCGCGCTGAACGTGATGGTGACGTCGCTGCCCTTGGGCTCGTCGCCCTTGATCACCTCGATCAGCTCGGCCTTGGCGCTCCAGTTCGGCAGCGTCCTCGCCGGTGCGCTCGTCCTTGGTCACGCTCACGCAGGTGACGGACCAGATGCGCACCAGCGCCACGAGGTCGCTCTTGGTGAGGAGGTCGCTGTCGGACATGGGCGCGGGCAGCGCGACGGCCGGTCCGCCGCCCATGGCGAGCAGAAGGGCGAGGGGGAGCAGCGGCGCGAGACGGAGCATGCGGTCAGTCGCGGTCGCGCAAGCCCGTCACGCCTTCATGCTTGGCGCAATGGACGCAGCAATAGATGGTGTCGTTGTGCTGCACGCCATGGCCGATGATGCGGCAGCCGCAATGCGGGCAGACGGGCGCGAGCGCGGCGATGGCGCATTCGAAGGAGTCGAAGATCATGGTGCGGCCGCCCATGGTGACCTCGAAGCTCTGGTCGTAATCGTTGCCGCATTGCGCGCATTTGCCCGGCATGTCCAGACTGTGACTTCCGTCACATGCGGCAGTCTTCCTGCGCCGATCTGCGATAGCGGGAAACCGTGATCACGCGGGACAGGGTTCGGGCAAGAATTGCTGGCGCTATGGAGCGCCCGCTAATGCGCGGCCTCCCAATTGTCGCCGGCGCGCGCGTCCACCTGGAGCGGCACGTTGAGCTTGAGCGCGGGCTCGGGCGCCTTCTCCATCACGCTGCGCGCCACCTCCATGGTCTTGTCCACGTCCTCCTCCGGCGCCTCGAAGACGAGCTCGTCATGCACTTGCAGCAGCATGCGCGCGCGCAAGCCCGCTGCCTCGAGCGCCGGCACCATGCGGATCATGGCGCGGCGGATGATGTCGGCGGCCGAGCCCTGGATCGGCGCGTTGATGGCGGCGCGCTCGAAATTGCCGCGCAAGCTCGGATTCTTGATGTTGATCTCGGGGTAGTGGATTTTGCGCCCGAACAAGGTCTTCACGTAGCCCTGGCGCCGCGCCTCGACCTTCGTCGCCTCCATATAGTCGCGGATGCCGGGGAAGCGCTCGAAATAGGTCTTGATATAGGCGCCGGCCTCGCTCCGGCCGATGCCGAGCTGGGCGGCAAGCCCGACCGAGGAAATGCCGTAGACGATGCCGAAATTGATCGCCTTCGCCCGGCGGCGGATATTGGGGTCCATGTTCTTGATCGGCACGCCGAACATCTCGGAAGCCGTCATGGCGTGAATGTCGAGGCCTTCGGCGAAGGCCTGCCGCAGCGCCGCGACGTCCGCCATATGCGCGAGCACGCGCAGCTCGATCTGGCTGTAATCGGCCGAGATGAGCTTGTTGCCCTTGTCGGGCACGAAGGCCTTGCGGATGGCGCGGCCTTCCTTGGTGCGCACGGGGATGTTCTGCAAATTCGGCTCGTTGGAGGAGAGCCGCCCGGTGGTGGTGGAGGCGAGCGCATAGGAGGTGTGCACGCGGCCCGTCTCGGGATGGATGTAGGTGGGCAGCGCGTCGGTATAGGTGTTCTTGAGCTTGGCGAGCAGGCGCCAGTCGAGCACCTTGCGCGGCAGCTCGTGGCCCTGCACGGCGAGCTCCTCGAGCACGCTCGCATCGGTGCTCCAGGCGCCGGTCTTGGTGCGCGAGCCGCCTTCGAGGCTCATCTTGTCGAACAGGATCTCGCCGAGCTGCTTGGGCGAGCCGATATTGAAATCCTCGCCGGCGAGTTCCCGGATCTCGTCCTCGAGCCGCGCGATCTCCTGGGCGAAGGCGCCGGAGAGGCTGGCGAGCGCCGCGCGCTCGACCTTGACGCCCGCGCGCTCCATGGCGGCGAGCACGGGCTGCAAGCGGCCGCTCCAGCGTCTCATACACCACGGTGACGTGCTCGGCCGCGAGCCGCGGCTTGAGCACGAGCCACAGCCTGAGCGCCAAATCGGCCTCCTCGCCGGCATATTCGGTGGCGCGCGCCGGCGCCACGAGGTCGAAGCTCACCGCCGCGCGGCCCGTGCCCAGGATTTCCTTCGCGGTGAAGCAGCTATGACCGAACAGAGCTCTCCGCCAGCTGCTCGGGGAGATGCGCGGCGCGGCCGGCGTCGAGCGCGTAGGAGATGAGGCAGGGGTCGTCGATGCTCGTGAGCGCGATGCCGTAGCGGGCGAGCGCCACCATGTCGAATTTCGCGTCCGGCACGATCTTGAGCACGCTCGCATCTTCCAGCATGGGCTTGAGCAAATCGAGCGCGGCGCGCAGCTTCATCTGTGCGATCTCCGATCCGCCGAGATCGAGGCCCTTCGCTCGCCCGGTGCGCGAGCGGAACATAGGCCGCGTGCCCCGGCACGATCGCCATCGCCACGCCGACCAGCTCGCCCAGCATCGGGATCGGTCGCGTTGAGCTTGGCGCGGAAGGCCATGTGGCCCTGATAGCGCGCGGCCTCCAGGAGATCGGCGAGGCGCTGCGGGTCGGTGACGGTCTCATAGGCGCTGCGGTCGAAGGGGATGCTCGCGATCTTCGCGGCCCGCTGCACCGCAAGCTCGGCCGGCGAGCCGCCTTCGATCCTGTCGGGCTGCGGCGTGGCGGCCTCGCCCCGCGCCACGCGGCGCAAGGGATGGTCGTAATCGGATTTCTTCTTGCGCGTGTCCTTCGGCGGTGGAGTGCCTTCGGGCAGCTCGGCGCCCAAGCCTTGCGCCACGCGGCGGAGCAGCGTGCTGAACTCCATCTTGCGCATGAAGCCCATCAGCGCCTCGGCATCGGCCTCATGCACGGCGAGCGCGTCGAGCTCGACGTCGAGCGGCACATGGCAGTCGAGCGTCACGAGCGTGCGCGACAGCCGCGCCTGGTCGGCGTAAGTGATCAGGCTCTCGCGCCGCTTCGGCTGGGTGATCTCGCTACGCGCGCGCCAGCAGCGTGTCGAGATCGCCATATTCGTTGATCGAGCAGCGCCGCGGTCTTCACCCCGATGCCCGGCACGCCCGGCACGTTGTCGGTGGAATCGCCGATCAGCGCCTGCACCTCGATCACCTTCTTGGGCGGCACGCCGAAGCGCTCCTCGACTTCCGCCTCGCCGATCGCCTTGTTCTTCATGGTGTCGTACATGACGATGCCGGGGCGCACGAGCTGCATCAGATCCTTGTCGGAGGAGACGATGGTCACGTCGGCGCCGGCTTCGAGCGCCTGCAGCGCATAGGTGGCGATGAGGTCGTCCGCCTCGTAGCCTTCCTGCTCGAGGCAGGCGACGTTGAACGCCTTCACCGCCTCGCGGATGAGGGGGAATTGCGGGATGAGGTCCTCGGGCACCTCGGGCCGGTGCGCCTTGTAGCCGTCGAACAGATCGTTGCGGAAGGTCTTCGCCGAATAGTCGAAGATCACCGCGATATGGGTCGGCGGCGCCGAGCTCGCCCGCCTCGCGCAACAGCTTCCACAACATGCCGCAGAAGCCGTGCACCGCGCCCACGGGCAGCCCGTCGGACGGGCGCGTCAGCGGCGGCAGCGCGTGATAGGCGCGGAAGATGTAGCCCGAGCCGTCGATCAGATAGACGTGGGACCCCTTTGCCACCGGCGTGCCGGCGGCCGTGGAGGCAGTTTTCGTGCTGGCCATGATGGTCGAGAATATAGGGATTGCACTGGCCTCGCGTCAGCCCGGACGCAATCTTCTCCCCAGCGAGGGCGCTGCCGCGGCGCCCCGAGCGGGCGCTTGTTAAAGGGGGTGCCCATCCCCATATAGGTGATACGGCGCGCTCAATGACGGGCGCGGACTTAAGACTGAAGGCAAGATCATCGCGCCGCATACGAGCACGTTTCTTTCCCGAAATCTGACGACGCCGACTGGCCTTAACGGCCGGGCGGCCCGCTGAAAAAACTCCAACGGGAAAGGACAAATCCCAATGCGCCTCAACGGCACAGTTAAATTTTTCAACCACGCGCGCGGTTTCGGCTTCATTGCCCCGGAAGGTGGCGATAAGGACGTTTTCGTCCATGCCTCCGCGCTTGAGCGCTCCGGCGTACCCTCCCTCAACGAGGGCGACAAGGTCTCCTTCGAGATCGAGGACGACACGCGCGGCCGCGGCAAGCAGGCGGCCAAGATCGAGCTGTCCTAGTTTGGACACCGATCGCGCTTAGCGTGCTTAGCGTGATACAGCGAACCCAAAAAGTTCGTTGAAAAAGCGAACATATCAAAGTTCGCCGCAAGTGGCGGCCCTGCGCAAGCAGGCCGCCACCGTTAGCCTTTACGAGCCTGTCCTGAAAGCGTCGGCCGCGAGCGATCAGAGGAGAGAGATTAGGATCATGAGCCCTATGCATCCAGCCGCCCGCGAAGCGCGCGATAGGTACCGGCCGAGCGCCGAGTTCTTCGACGATCTCGGTCTGCAGATCCCGGCTCCCGAGCCCGTGCGCGAGCCCGTCGAGCTGGCCGACGGAGAGACCGACGCCGTTTACGATCTTGCTCACTACGCGCTCGAAGGCGCGCCGGAGGGCATGGATTTCTCCTTACGACGTCGCCGCGCCCCGCGCCGCAAGCCTCAATCTCCGCCTGGTCGAGATCGCCCAGCGCAATGTCAGTTCCGCCTTTGAGTTCGCCCGCAACCTCGCCGCCTGTGGTACTATCGCCGACATGGCCGAGGTGCAGATGGCCTTTTGGCGCGAGCAGCTGACCCTGCTCGCGAATGAGGCCGAGGACGTGCGCGAGCTCCAATATGCGTTGGCTGCACGCGCCGGCGTGCCGATCGATTTCACGAGAAAGGACAGTACCAATGTCTAGAGTTGACTACAGAGCGCAGGCCGAACTTTTTCCGCCCCGGCATCGGAGCTTCCGTGGAGCGCCGGTCGGGTACAAGCGGTTCGATTCCGCCGCCAAAGCCATCCGCTTCGCCATCGAAGAGCTTCCGCCGGAGCTTCTGCTCGGCACCTATCTCGAGGTCGAAGAGAATCGCTATGACGGCAAGGCCATTCGGCAGCTCTATGAGAGCGAGGGCTATCCGTTCAAGCGCCGCGAGAAGGCAGCCGCACGCGCGAGCTAAATCGCCGTCGCCATCCGCCGAAATGATGCTCGACACCTGGCGGGAATGAGCGCACGCTTCTTGCGTGCGTGGGTGACCCTCCGGTGAGTATGGCCGTCCTCTAGATGGCGTTCCCAGTGACGCGGAACCCACGCACACCTTAACTTCTCGGATCGGAAGCCGTTGACCAAAAACCGGATGCTCATCATCCCCGGCGCAGCCGCTCGTGCGCGCGGCGCGCGCGGACGCGCGAGCGACAAGACTTCCACGACATCAGCGAAGGCCAACAGCGCGCTCTGCTGAGCGCGCTTCAGGTGCGCGTGAACACATCCAACGCCCGATGCTTCGAGGACATGGCGGTGCGCGAAGAGCGCACGCCGCTGGCGATCTGGATCGAGATGTGCCGGATCTTGGGCGTCAATCGCTGCACGATCCCCGAATGCGTTTGGGGACCGGGCTTCGTCGGGAGCGCTTAGCAAATCCCGATGGCCAAGTTTCGCGCCCGATCCCTGAGCAAGGATATTGGCCGCGACACGGCGATCGACTGGCTCTTTGCCGCCATGGCGGCCACTCTCGTCGGTCTTCTCCTCGACGCGACGCTCATTCTCGCGGTGTTTTAGACGCCCTATAGCGTCTCGAGCTCGGCGGCATGATCGGCGCTGCCCGGCGCGAAGGACTTTTCCGGGCCGCCGAACGTCCTCTCGATATACTCCTTGAAATAGCTGTCGAGGAACGGGAACGCCCGCGCGAGCCGGGTGAAGTCCTTCTGCGAGATCCACAGCACCACCGAATCTTCGAGCGCCACGACGAGCCCGGTCTTGAGCGCGGATTTGAGCAGCACGCGCTCGCCGAAATGATCGCCGGGCCCGAACACCTTCTCGAAATGCTCGCCCGTCTCCGCATTGTCGATGGTGAGCTTGAGCGCGCCTTTGACCACCGTATAGAAGCCGTCGATCAGCATGCCGGGCTCGAGCACCTTGTCGCCCTTGCGATAATGGATGTAGCGGGTGGCCGGCCGCGCCGATTCGACCAGCACGATGTTGGGCGGCACCACCAAATTCAGCAGCCAGTTGACGAGCACGCGCACCTTGGTGGCGAAGCCCGGCAGGAAGGAAAGATAGAAGCCGCGCCACAGCAGCCAGGCGAGCGTGCCGGAGAGCTTGATGCCGTAGACCTCGGCCACCGCCTTGCTCATGCCGAGCGAGGCGAGCGAGCCCTTCGACGTATAGGCGAACGGCTTGAGCGGCTTGCCCTCGCGCTTGGCGATGAGGTTCTGCGCGAGCTGGCGGCCTTCGCGCACGGCGAATTGCGCCGTCGGCGGCGCGTAATGCGCCGTCTCCTCGCCCGGCGTATCGACCAGCGGAATGTCCGCGGCGTCGCCCACGGCCCACACGCCGTCCTGTCCCGGCACCCCCATGAAGCGGTCGGTCTTGATGCGTCCCCAATGCATGGCAAGCCCGAGCGCCTCGACCAGCGGATTGGGGCCGTTGCCGATGGTGGCGACGATGGTGCGCGTCGGGATGACGCTGCCGTCGGTGAGCTCCACCGCGGTGGAGGTGGCGGCCTTGGTGCCGACGCCGGTCCTGCACCTCGATGCCGTGCATGCGGAGCCGCCGCGTCGCATATTCGGCGAGATCGGCGGGGAAGGTGGGCAGGATGCGGTCGGCATATTCGACGAGATGGACGCCGATCTCGTCCTGCGTGATGTTGGGATAATATTTCAGCGCGCGGCGGATCAGCTCGTTGACCTCGGCCACGGTCTCCACGCCCGAGAAGCCCGCGCCCACGACGACGAAGGTGAGGAGCTCCTGCTTGACCTCGGCCTCGCTCGCCACATCCGCCATTTCCAGGCAGCTGATGACGTGGGTGCGCAAGCGGTGCGCGTCGGCGAGATTCTTCATGGTGAGCGCGTGCTCGGGCAGGCCGGGGAAGCGCTTCAAGTCCACGCTCATGCCGAGCGCGATCACGAGCTCGTCGTAGTGCAGCTCGACCGGCAGGCGGCGGAAGCCCTGCACCACGATCACGACCTTGCGGGCGAAGTCGATGCCCATGATCTCGGCCTGGCGGATCTGCACGCGGCGGAGCAGGAGCCGCAACGGCGCGACCGCGTCGGAGGAATGGATGGTGGAGGCCGCGACCTCGGGCAGGAGCGGCTGGAACACGAAATAATTGTTGTTGTTGATGAGCTCGATGTCGAACCGGCCGCCGCCCTTGCGCGCGAGCTCCTTGGCGGCAAAGACGCCGCCGAAGCCGCCGCCGAGAATGAGGACCTTGGTCTTGTCCATGCGGACGCTCCGTTTGCCTAGCGAGGCGGCATACCAACGCCAATGCTGCAGCGCGTCAAGTCATGGAGAGCGGCAGGAGGGCCCGGAGCGGAGCCCGCAGGGTCATTCGGGGTTGGAATTGGTGTAGACGAGGGGCGCCGTCACGGCGCCGGCGCCTGCGCCGACCACGCCGCCGATGGGACCGGCGACAGCGAAGCCCGCGACGCCGCCCACGGTGGCCCCGCCGACCGCCCGTTGGGTCGTGGTGCAGCCCAAACCCGAGGCCGCCAGAGCGGCGATGGCCACCAAACGCAAGACTAGCTTCATTGCCCGCATCCCCCGGCGAGCCCGTGCCAGCCTCGATTTTGGCCCACAACTCCTAATGCGAGGTGAAGGAGGCCCCTTTTCGGCGGCGGGAGCGCGGCCCACATTGCTTAGGAGCGGACCTTTGGTCTAGGGTCCAGCGGCGAAGCACCCGTAGCTCAGTTGGATAGAGCGTTGCCCTCCGAAGGCAGAGGTCACAGGTTCGAATCCTGTCGGGTGCGCCAGCCTATCGCTTCGGCGCTGGAGCGAAGGATTGGTCGCTGAAGGGCGAGGCCGTCGGCACCTGAATGACGATGAAGCCGCGGCCGATGCCCTCGTGGCAGGCATTGCACGCCGCCGTCAGCTCGTTGAACCCCTTGGCGAAGCGCGCGCCGTCCTTGGCCTCGATCGCCGCGCCGATCGCTTCGATCGGGTCGCGCGGTGGCCCCCCACATAGGCCGACCGGGATGCCGTGTATAGAGATTGGCCGCATCCTCGAGGCTCGATCTGATCTGCCGCAGCTCGTAGCTCGCCAGATCCCAATTCTGCAGCTTGCCCGCGAACCACAGCTTGATGTGGCGCAATTGGATCCAGCTCATGATGTCGCCGAGCGCGGGCACATAGGCCTCGCTCTGGGCGATGGCGAGCGGCGCCCAGACGATGGCGATGCAATACCGCACCGATCGACGCAAGACGACTGCATGGTCCGTCACTCCGTTTCGCCAACCTCCAGCCATTGCCCTGGTGACAGGCATTGCAGGCGGCGGTCAGCTCATTAAACCCCTTGGCGAAGCGCGCGCCGTCCTTGGCCTCGATCGCCGCGCCGATCGCTTGCACCGGGTCCGCGGTGGCCGTCACAAAGCTCACCGGGATTCCGCGATAGAGATTGGCCGCATCCTCGAGGCTCGTTTTGATCTGCCGCGAGCTCATAGCTCGCAAGGTCCCAATTCTGGAGTTTGCCGGCGAACCACAGCTTGATATGCCGCAATTGGGCCGCGCTCATGATGTCACCGAGCGCAGGCACATAGGCCTGGCCCTGGGCGAGCGCGAGCGGTGCCCAGACGATGGCGACGCATAACGCACCGATCAACACAAGACGTTCGCATTCCGCACTCCGTTTCACCGCCTGACTACCCCGCGTTTGGTAAGCGTCCGGTTGCTGCCTGCCACTCATTTGTCGAAGCTCGTGAACTCGGCGCCATCCTCGGCGCTATGGCAACTCTCCTCAACCTGAGGTCGCCGCAGCGGCAGCCCTTCACCGGGTGCACGGAGCGGAAGCTGATCGCCATGCGGTTCCAGGCATTGATCATCGCCACCACGAGCGTCAGCTTGACGATCTCGTCCTCGGCGAAATGCTGCCGCACCTCCTCGAAGACCGCGTCGGGCACATGGGTGTCGGCCACCAGTGTCACCGCCTCGGTCCAGGCGAGCGCGGCCCGCTCGCGCTCGGTGTAGAGCGGCGAGTCGCGCCAGGCGTCGAGCAGATAGAGGCGCTCCTCGCTCTCGCCGCCGTCCCGCGCTTCGCGCGTGTGCAGATGGATGCAATAGGCGCAACCATTGATCTGCGAGGCGCGCGTCTTCACGAGATGGATCAAGGAGGGCTCGAGCCCGCTCCCCTGGATGTAGGTCTCGACGGCGCCGAGCGCCTTCATCGCCTCGGGCGCGGCTTTGTATGCGTTCAATCTCGGCTTCATGCGATCTCCTCGGAAGGCGCCCGCCGCTATTTCAGCGCCGCGGCGGCCTTCAACACCTCCTCGGCGTGGCCGGGGACCTTCACCTTGCGCCACACGCCGCGCACGACACCCTTGCCGTCGATGAGAAAGGTGGCGCGCTCGATGCCCATATATTTCCGTCCATACATGCTCTTCTCCACCCAGGTGCCGTAGGCCGCGCACACTTTGCCGTCCTCGTCGGAGGCGAGCGGGAAGGGGAGTTTATACTTCGCCTTGAACTTGTCGTGGCTGGCGACGCTATCGCGCGAGATGCCCACCATTTCGGCCTTGACCTTGGAAAAGTCGGGGAGGGAATCGCGGAAGGCGCAGGCCTCCGCCGTGCAGCCCGAGGTGTCGTCCTTGGGATAGAAATAGAGCACGATAGTCTTGCCCTTGAGGTCCTTCAGGGAGAGCTTACCGCCGCCATCTGTCGGCAAAGTGAAATCCGGCGCCTTGTCGCCCACGGCCACGCTCATTGATCATCGCCCCCAGCTTCGAGAGTTGCTGCCCCCATTAAACATCATTCGAGGGGGGCTGCGAGCCCTGCTAGGTGCGCCATGCCAAATCGCCGCGCCGCCGACGCCTGTCTTATGGACAAGCATCGGCGCGCCTCGACGAAGGCTATGTCACGGAAGTAAGGGCGGGCTTGGCGACGCTAGGCCGCGGGCCGAACGTCCCCGTCCTTGTTCGCGGACTCCCGCGGCGGCTTCATGCCCTTCCTCTCGGAATGGCGCTCGGCCGCGCCGTTGCCGCGCGCTGGCGCACGTTCAGCCGCTTGGCCTTGGTGCACCGAGCGCCCGTCGAAATAGGCGCCGCGCTCGATGGACGAGCGATTGGTGTTGAATATCGCCGACGACATGCGCCTTCGATTTGAGCACGACGTCGCCGCCTTGAATGGGGCCCTCGACCCTGCCATTCACGACGATCCGTTCCGCCGTGATGGCGCCGGCGATTTGCGCCTTAGGCGAGATGACGAGCGAGGTGCAGTGCAGTTCCCCCTCGATCTGGCCATTGACCTCCACGAGACCCTCGGCGGTGACGCTGCCGACAATCCTGAGGCCTTCTGCGATAACGGTACCTTGGCGCTTGGACGCAAACATATTTCCCTCCTACGCAAAACCACATGCTGGGCTGACGATTGCTTAGAATCCCCCGGGCGATGGATGCCCAGGACAGTTAACGCGAGGGAAGTCTCATCCGGTTCCGCGTCACTTCGGATATACTGGCGGCTGGCCAATTTGGCCGGAACCGGCTCCGGCGATGGATTTGCGCGCAGGCGCCTGCCCACTACTCTTAGGAGGCAAAACCTCGATCCCGCGCGCTTTTTTGCGCTATAGAGGCTGAAATCGGCCATCCCCTTCCTTCTCGCGCCCGCATTAGCGGCACACAATGATCCTCGTTGAACTGCTCGTCCTTGCCCTTCTGATCCTGCTCAATGGCTTTTTCGCCATGGCCGAGCTCGCCATCGTCTCGGCGCGCCGCGTGCGGCTGCAAGCGATGGCCGAGGCGGGCAAGCGCGGCGCGGCGACGGCGCTCCGCCTGATCGACGATCCGGTCAAGCTGCTCTCCACCACCCAGGTCGGTATCACCGCTCATCAGCATCATTGCCGGCGCCTATGGCGGCGCGACGTTTGCCGACCCGCTGGCCGACTATCTCCGCGCCATTCCGGCGCTCGCGCCCTATGCGCATACGCTTGCCCTCGGCAGCGTC
>CAWBUT010000009.1:0-34798 GCA_963792045.1 uncultured Alphaproteobacteria bacterium | reverse complement strand
CCGCAGCTTGCGTCTCGGCGGCACGCTTGCCGCTAGCGGCCTTGCTGCTGGGCCGGCGCTTTAGCACCTGGGCCAGATAGTGCCCGGTAAAGCTCTTGGGGTTGGCGGCGATCTCCTCAGGTGTGCCCACCGCGACCACATGGCCGCCGGCGTCGCCGCCCTCCGGGCCGAGATCGATGATCCAATCCGCGGTCTTGATCACGTCCAGATTGTGCTCGATGACCAGACACGTGTTGCCCTGGTCGACCAGCTTGTGCAGCACTTCGAGCAGCTTGGCCACGTCGTGGAAGTGCAACCCGGTGGTCGGCTCGTCGAGAATATAGAGCGTGCGCCCGGTGGCGCGCCGCGACAGCTCCTCGGCCAGCTTGACGCGCTGCGCCTCGCCGCCGGACAGCGTGGTCGCCGACTGGCCGAGATGGATGTAGCCCAGCCCGACGCGCGCCAGCGTCAGCAGCTTGTCGCGCACCGACGGCACCGCCCGGAACAACTCGCCGCCTCCTCCACCGTCATGTCGAGCACGTCGGCGATGGATTTGCCCTTGTACTTGATCTCCAGCGTCTCGCGATTGTAGCGCTTGCCCTTGCACACCTCGCAGGTGACGTAGACGGCGGGCAGGAAATGCATCTCGATCTTGATCACGCCGTCGCCCTGGCACGCCTCGCAGCGCCCGCCTTTGACGTTGAAGGAGAAGCGCCCGGGCTTGTAGCCGCGCGTCTTGGCCTCGGGCAGCTCGGCGAACCATTCGCGGATGGGGGTGAAGGCGCCGGTATAGGTGGCGGGGTTGGAGCGCGGCGTGCGCCCGATCGGCGATTGGTCGATGTCGATGACCTTGTCGAGCTGCTCCAAGCCTTCGATCGCATCGTGCTCGCCCGGCATTTCGCGTGAGCCCGAGAGCTTGCGCGCCACCGCGCGATAGAGCGTCTCGATGAGGAAGGTCGATTTGCCGCCGCCCGACACGCCGGTGACGGTGGTGAACAGGCCGAGCGGAATGTCCACGGTGATGTTTTTGAGGTTGTTGGCGCGCGCGCCGATCACCGACAGGCGCCGGCCGCGGGTCGGCTTGCGCCGCGCCTTGGGGGCGGGGATCTGCCTGAAGCCGGTGAGATATTGCCCGGTGAGGCTCTCCGGATTGGCCATCACCTCCTCCGGCGTGCCTTCCGCCACCACCGCGCCGCCATGGATGCCGGCGCCTGGACCCATATCCACCACATAATCGGCGGTGAGGATCGCCTCCTCGTCATGCTCGACCACGAGCACGCTGTTGCCGAGGTCGCGCAACGCTTTCAGCGTCTCGAGCAGCCGCGCATTGTCGCGCTGATGCAGCCCGATGGAGGGCTCGTCCAGCACATAGAGCACGCCGGTCAGGCCAGAGCCGATCTGCGAGGCGAGCCGGATGCGCTGGCTCTCGCCGCCCGAGAGCGTGCCGGAGGCGCGCGCGAGCGTCAGATAATCGAGCCCCACATCGTTGAGGAAATTGAGCCGCTCGCGGATCTCTTTGAGGATGCGCCCGGCGATCTCGTTCTGCTTGGGCGTCAGCGCGGCGGGCAGGGCGGCGAACCAGGCGTGCGCCGCGCGGATCGACATGTCGGCGACCTCGCCGATATGCAGCCCGGCGATCTTCACCGCCAGCGCCTGGGGCTTCAAGCGATAGCCCTTGCACGCCTCGCAATATTGGTCCGACTGATAGCGCGACAGCTCCTCGGTGACCCAGGAGGATTCGGTCTCGCGCCAGCGCCGCTCGATATTGGGGATCACGCCCTCGAAGGGCTTGGTGGTCGAGTAATGGCGCACCCCGTCGTCATAGGTGAAAGTGATCTCGTCCTCGCCCGAGCCGTACAGCACCACATTGCGGAACGCCTCGGGGAGCGACTTCCACGGCTTGGTCATGGGCTGGCGGTAAGCGCGCGCCAGCGCCTCCAGCGTCTGCTGGTAATAGGGCGAGCTCGCCGAGGTGCGCGTCCACGGCGCGATGGCGCCGCGCGCGAGACTCAGGCTTTCGTCCGGCACCACGAGGTCGGGCTCGAAGAACAGCTCCGTGCCGAGCCCGTCGCATTCGGGGCAGGCGCCATAAGGGTTGTTGAAGGAGAAGAGCCGCGGCTCGATCTCCTCGATGGTGAAGCCCGAGACCGGGCAGGCGAATTTGGCCGAGAAGATGATGCGCTCTTGCGGGCGGTCGGCGAACTCGGCGATGACCACCCCGTCGGCAAGCGCCAGCGCCGTCTCGAAGCTTCGGCGAGCCGCGCCGCCATGTCGGGGCGCACCACGACGCGGTCCACCACCACGTCGATGTCGTGCTTGATCTTCTTGTCGAGCGACGGCGCCTCGGCGATCTCGTAGAAGGCGCCGTCCACCTTGACGCGCTGGAAGCCCTTCTTCTGCAGCTCGGCGAAGTCCTTTTTGTATTCGCCTTTGCGCCCGCGCGCGATGGGCGCGAGCAGATAGAGCCGTGTGCCCTCGGGCAGCGCGAGCACCCGGTCCACCATCTGGCTCACCGTCTGGCTCTCGATGGGCAGTCCCGTCGCCGGCGAATAGGGGATGCCGACCCGCGCCCAGAGCAGCCGCATATAGTCGTAGATCTCGGTGACGGTGCCGACCGTGGAGCGCGGGTTGCGCGAGGTCGTCTTCTGCTCGATGGCGATGGCCGGCGACAGCCCGTCGATATGGTCGACATCCGGCTTCTGCATCATGTCGAGGAATTGGCGCGCATAGGCCGAGAGCGACTCGACATAGCGCCGCTGCCCCTCGGCATAGATGGTGTCGAAGGCGAGCGAGGATTTGCCCGAGCCGGACAGCCCGGTGATCACCACGAGCCGCTCCCGGGGCAGGTCGAGGGTGATGTTCTTGAGGTTGTGCTCGCGCGCGCCGCGGATGGAGATGTGCTTGGAAGTCATGCCGCTAGCAATGTCGGGGTCACCCGGCCTCCGTGCAAGGCTTAGTCCCTGGGGCCAAGGGCGGCAAGGGGGCGGCTTTAGACTGGCAGAATGGGCGATTCTCGGGCCTAATGCCGCCCAATGAAGCTCTCCCGCAGCCAGATCCTCCTTGCCTGCATCGGCATCCTTGCCCTCCAAGCCGCCCTTCTGCTGCTCATGGGCCGCGAGCCCATCTGCAAATGCGGCTATGTGAAGCTCTGGCACGGCGTGGTGATGAGCTCGGAGAATTCCCAGCACATCTCCGACTGGTACTCGTCCTCGCATATCATCCACGGCTTCATCTTCTACGGGCTGCTCTGGCTGCTGTCCCGGCGTTGGCCCATGTCGTTCGGCACGCGGCTGATCCTGGCGCTCGCCATCGAGGCGTCCTGGGAGCTGATCGAGAACACCGACTATCTGATCGATCGCTATCGCGGGATCACCGTGTCGCTCGACTATTATGGCGACAGCGTCATCAACTCGGTCTGCGACACGCTGTTCATGGTGTTCGGCTTCTTCTTGGCGAGCCGCCTGCCCATCTGGCTCACGGTTGTCATTGCGGTCATCCTCGAGCTCGTCGTCGGCTACATGATCCGCGACAACCTCACCCTCAACGTGCTGATGCTGCTCTGGCCGGTGCCGGCGATCCTCGACTGGCAGGCCGGCCGGTGAGGGGTGGCGGTGTCAGAGCGGAATGCGGATGCCGAACACGATGAACATCACGAGCCAAATATAGACGCCGACCGTCGGATAGAAGGTGACGCCGAAGCCGAAGGCGCGCAGATAAGGATTCCGGTGGTAGCCGATCCAGAACAGGATGCGTCCCATCAGGAACAGCGCGGTGAGCAGGATCAGCGAGCGCGCCTCTTCGGCCGGACAGTAAAGCGAGAGACCGGCATTGGCGACGAAATAGGCCGCGAACTGCTCGAAGGTGTTGAGGATGAAGCGGGTGTTGATGTCGAGCGACGAATTGGGCTTGGCCACGCGCCCCACCCACATCTTCGGATCCATGCGCTGGGCGGCGACGATGCAGATGCCGATCACCCCCGGCAGGATCGCAAACACCGCGTCCTTGATGACGAGCGCGAGCCGATCGCCGAGATTGTTCCATTCCGCCGGCACCCAATGCCAAATGAGTTTCATGCCGAGAAAGAAGGCGAGCGAAAAAATCCAGTTCCCCACCAGCACGTAGATGAAGGGCCATTGCCGCGCGGTGAAGCCGAGTTGCGTGGCGTGCGGATGCCGCCGCGGTCCTATGCGGCGCTTGGCGGTAGCGCGCTGATCGATTGAACGCTGCATCTTGAACCCCCTCGTGCGTGCCTCACGCGGGCTGCCCTTCGACCGCTCGTCCAGTGAAGCAGCCATCCATCTGTTCAAGACAAAGGGATAGGGCGGGCGCCGGCAAATCTCAAGGCTGGCGCGTAGCTGGACGCACAAGAACAAAACGTGTACAAGTAAAGTGGACCGTCACGGCCTGTGGACGGTGGCGGGGCGGCGTAGCGACAGCCGCCTCGCAGGCGCTAGAGTTGCGAAGGCTGGAGTGGTCACGGGCTGCGGGGAGGTGGTGTTGTCATGGCTGGATCGGTGAACAAGGTCATTTTGATCGGCAATCTCGGTGCCGATCCCGAAGTCCGTCACACCCAGGACGGGCGCCCGATCGTCAATCTCCGCGTCGCCACGAGCGAGAGCTGGCGCGACAAAGCGAGCGGCGAGCGCAAGGAGAAGACCGAGTGGCACCGCGTCGTCATCTTCAACGAAGGCCTCTGCCGCATCGCCGAGCAATATCTCAAGAAGGGCTCGAAGGTTTATCTCGAGGGGTCGCTGCAAACGCGCAAATGGCAGGACCAGTCCGGTCAGGACCGCTACTCGACCGAGGTGGTGCTGCAAGGCTTCAATTCCCAGCTCACCATGCTCGATGGACGGCAGGGGAGCGGCGGCGGCGAGGATCGCGCAAGCGGCAGCGGCGATTTCGGCCGGTCGTCGGCGCTCGGCGGCAAAGGCGGCAGCTCCTTCGACAAGGAGCTCGATGACGAGATCCCCTTCTAGGGGCGCCCGGAACATCGCGCCATCCCATGCGCTGTCTCGTCACCGGCGCATATGGCTTCATCGGCAGCGAGCTGACGCGCGCGCTTGAGCGTGAAGGCTGGACCGTCGTGGGCTGTGGTCGCGACCTTGCCGCAGGCGCCCGCCTCCTGCCAGACATCGAGTGGATTGCCTGCGACTTCAACCGCGACGTCGAAATTGCGGTCTGGCTGCCGCGCCTCAAGGGCATCGACGCGGTGGTGAACTGTGTGGGCGTGTTGCAGGGGAGCCTGCGCGACGATGCCGAGGCCATCCATACCAGCTCCACCGTCGCTCTGTTTCAGGCTTGCGCGGCGGCCGGCATCAAGCGACTCGTCCACCTCTCGGCGGTGAGCGCCGAGGCCGACATGGATACGGCTTACGCGCGGTCGAAGGCGGCGGCCGACCGGGCGCTCGGCGCGATGGGCGGCAATTGGCTGATCGTGAAGCCGTCGCTCGTGATCGGCCGCGGCAGCCATGGCGGGACTTCGCCTGATGCGCGGCGTGGCGGGCTTTCCTCGCCTGCTGCCGCTGCCGGGCGCGGCAGGCGAGCGGTTCCAGCCCATCGCCCTCGATGATCTCGCCGGCGGTCTCGCCCAGCTCCTTGCCGAAGACGGCCCCACGCGCGTGACGCTCTACGCGGCCGGGCCGGAGACAGTGAGCGTGCGCGATATTCTCATCGCCTATCGTGCCTGGCTTGGCTTTCCCAAAGCGCGCGAGATCGTGGTGCCGCTGCCGCTGATGCGCCTGCTGCTCCGCCTCGGCGACCTCGCCGGCCTGTTCGGCTATCCCACCTCGCTCCGAACCACCTCGCTCGCGCAGATGGGCCATGACCGGCTCGTGGATGGGACAGCCTTTGCCAAGGCCTGCACCGCGCCGCTCAAAAGCTTCCATGACACGCTCACGCGCAAGTCCGGCCACCTTGCAGGACCGCCTGCATGCGCGGAGCTTTTTCGTCCTGCCGCTGTTGCAGGTGACGCTGGCGCTCTATTGGATCGCCACCGGCGCCGTCACCCTGACGCCGCGGAGCTTTGCTGGCGCCACGTCCCTGGTGGAAGCGGGAGGTTTCAGCCCGTCGCTGGCTTGGGCGCTGGTCGGAGGGTCGGCCATTAGCCGACATCGTGGTCGGCGCGCTGTTCTTGCTGCCGCGCTTCGTGCGGCGGGCAGGGGTCGCGCAACTCCTGCTGAGTGCCTTCTATCTCTTGGGCTTGAGCCTCATCGCGCCGGGCCTATGGAGCGAGCATTTCGGCCCGCTGCTCAAAGTCGTGCCCATGATGGCCGCCACCGCCGTGGTTATGGCGGCCCAGGAACATCGTTGAGGGGAGCCTTGTCCCTCTATTTCGCGCTCAAATTCCTGCACCTGGTCGGCGCCGCTGTTCTGCTCGGCACCGGCATCGGCACCGCCTTCTTTCTCATCATGGCCGACCGCACGGGCGAGCCCCGCATCGTCGCCGCGACGCTGCGCATCGTCGTTATCGCCGATTATGTCTTCACCGCCGCCTCGGCCTTGGCCCAGCCCATCACGGGGCTGCTCCTTGCCCGTCTCGCCGGCTATGCCCTGACCGAGACCTGGCTCCTGCTCAGCATTCTGCTCTATCTCGTGGTGGGTGCCTGCTGGCTCCGGTCGTGGCGCTGCAGATCAGGATGCGCGACATCGCCATCGGCGCCGCCAAAGCCGGCGAGCACGAGCTGCCCCCGGCCTATTGGCGGCTGAGGCGCGCCTGGCTCTGGCTCGGCTGGCCGGCGTTCCTCTCTTTGCTCGCGATCTTCTGGCTCATGCTCGCCAAGCCCGCCTGATCCGCCGCGACAACAAAAGAGCCCGGCGGCCATATGGCTCACCGGGCTCCAGGGGAGGCACGTTACGAAGGCGACTTAATAGGTGCGGGACGTTCTGTCCTCGCGGTCGCCCTTGTTCGCACCTTCGACGGTTTGCTGCTTGTTGAGCTTCTTGTAGTCGGGTGCGGAGTTGAGGTTCTCCTTGCACATTCAGCGACACCTTCACGCTGTTGTCCTCGTCGCGGGCGAGCTGGAGATCCTGGAAGCGAACGGCCACGTCCTTCTCGCCGATGCCGAGGAACCCGCCGATGCCGATCAACGCAGCTAGGACCTTGCCGCTGCGATCGGTGACGAGATCCTTGAGATCGCCGATCGTTTCGTTCTGGTTGTTCACCACGGACCTGCCGATGAAATTGCTCGCCAGCCACTCATTGCTCTCCTGCCGCTTGAGGAAGGCAGCATTGCGGCCGGGCGCTGCCTGCGTCGGCTGCGCCGCCGAAGGCCCGGGCGCCATGGCGTTGGGCACGGCCTGAGGATGGCGGAGGACGCGGGAACCTGCATGGCAGATTCATTCGGCATGCTGTTGCCGGGGGTCTGCGGCTCGGCGAGCGCCGGCGCGAGGCCGAGGCACAGGCCCATAGCCGTGCATGCAAGAAGTCGGTTCATGTCAAAGCTCCTTGAGTTGTTCGCATCGAATTTGGCGGGGTGCGGGCCCGCGAACCGCCTGTTTGACCAACGCCGACATTTGGTGATCGTTCCCGCAAGGCCCCGCGTGCACGCATCATCAGACCACTGACGAAGTGGCGCGGCGCCCCATCCGGTCCCGATGCCCCGAGCCTGCGTAATACATTGATATAACATGATAAAATAAGATGAAACGAGGCCCCCTATAAGCGCCTAGAGCGGTTGCGGAAGGCGCGTCAAATCAGCTATAGAAAAGCGTCTTTCGCGCGCGGCCTTGAGCTTCCGTTGCGACAGACCGCTTCCGGCATTCGCCTGGCAGCGCTTGGGACCTTCCGCGCAACGACAACCCACGGACTCTTTCGGCCTTGGCTGACGACGATCAGATTCACGCCCCCGGCGAGCCGCCCGCGAGCCCGTCCGACATCCGCCCCGTCTCTATCACCGAGGAGATGAAGCGGTCCTATCTCGATTACGCCATGAGCGTGATCGTGGCCCGCGCGCTGCCCGACGTGCGCGACGGTTTGAAGCCCGTGCATCGGCGCATCCTCTATTCGATGCACGAGAACAACTACACGCCGGACCGGCCGTACAACAAATCGGCCCGCGTCACCGGCGACACCATGGGTAAGTATCACCCCCACGGCAACCAGGCGATTTACGACGCGCTGGTGCGCATGGCGCAGGACTTCTCCATGCGCCTGCCGTTGATCGACGGCCAGGGCAATTTCGGCTCCGTCGACGGCGACCCGCCCGCGGCGGAACGCTACACCGAGGTCAGGCTCGCGCGGCCGGCGATGACGCTGCTCGACGACCTCGAGAACGACACTGTCGACTTCCAGGCGAATTATGACGGCCGCGAGCGGGAGCCGGTCGTCCTGCCGGCGAAATTCCCCAATTTGCTGGTCAACGGCGCCGGCGGCATCGCCGTCGGCATGGCCACCAACATCCCGCCGCACAATCTCGGCGAGGTGATCGACGCCTGTATCGCCTATCTCGACAATCCGGCCATCAGCATCGACGAGCTGATCGAGATCGTGCCGGGGCCGGATTTCCCCACCGGCGGCCTCATCCTTGGCCGCATGGGCATCCGCAGCGCCTACCACAAGGCGCGCGGCTCGATCCTGATGCGCGGCCGCGTCACCACCGAGACCTTGCGCAAGGAGCGCGAGGCGCTGGTGATCACCGAGATTCCCTATCAGGTGAACAAGGCGGCGATGGTCGAGAAAATCGCCGAGCTCGTGCGCGAAAAAAGGATCGAGGGCATCGCCGACATTCGCGACGAATCGAGCCGCGACGGCATGCGCGTGGTCATCGAGCTGAAGCGCGACGCCATGGCCGACGTGGTGCTGAACCAGCTCTATCGCTTCTCGCCGCTACAGAGCACTTTCGGCGCCAACATCGTGGCGCTGATCGGCGGCCGCCCCGAGCAATTCAACCTCAAGGATTTGATCTGGGCCTTCACCGAGTTCCGCGAGGAGGTGGTGGGCCGCCGCACCAAATTCCTGCTGCGCAAGGCGCGCGAGCGGGCCCATGTGCTGGTCGGTCTGGCCATCGCCGTGGCCAATATCGATGAGGTCATCGCCCTCATCCGCAAAGCGCGCGATCCCGGCCACCGCGCGCGAGCAGTTGATGGCGAGGGATTGGCCGGCCCATGACATCGTGCCCCTGGTCGAGCTCGTGGCCGACCCGCGCCACAAGGTCTCCGCCAAGGGCACCTATCGGCTGTCCGAGGATCAGGCCCGCGCCATCCTCGATCTCCGCCTGCAACGCCTGACCGCGCTCGGCCGCGACGAGATCGGCGACGAGTTGAAGAAGCTCGGCGATCAGATCGTCGACTATCTCGATATCCTGCGCTCCCGCGCGCGCATCATCAGCATCGTCAAGGACGAGCTGCTCAAGATCAAACGAGGAGTTCGGCACGCCGCGCCGCACCGAGATCCTCGACATCGACGCCGAGGTCGAGGACGAGGACTTGATCCAGCGCGAGGACATGGTCGTGACCGTGTCCCATAAGGGCTACATCAAGCGCGTGCCGCTCTCCAACTACCGCGCCCAGCGCCGCGGCGGCAAAGGCCGCGCCGGCATGGCGACGCGCGAGGAGGATTTCGTCACCCGCATCTTCATCGCCAACACCCATACCCCGGTCCTGTTCTTCTCCTCCCGCGGCATGGCCTACAAGATGAAGGTATGGCGCCTGCCGCTCGCCGCGCCGCAGGGCCGCGGCAAAGCGCTGATCAATCTGCTTCCCCTCGACAAGGACGAGACCATCACCACCATCCTGCCCTTGCCGGAGGACGAGGCGACCTGGGCCAAGCTCGACGTGATGTTCGCCACCAATGGCGGCACCATCAGGCGCAACAAGCTGTCCGACTTCATCGAGGTGCGCCAGAACGGCAAGATCGCCATGAAGCTCGATCCGGGCGACCGCATCGTCGGCGTGGCGGTGGCGAGCGAGCAGGACGACGTGCTGCTCACGAGCGCCGAGGGTCAGGCCATCCGCTTCCCCGTCACCGAGGTGCGCGTGTTCAAAGGCCGCGAATTCGGCCGGCGTGCGCGGCATCAAGCTCGAGGGCAAGGACGAGGTCATCTCCATGGCCATTCTCGGCCATGTCGAGGCCTCGCCCGCCGAGCGCGCCGCCTATGTCCGCCAGGCGAACGTGTCCGCCGCGGAGGCGCCGAGCAGCCGGAGCCGGACATTGAGGCCGAAGGCAACGGCCACGAAACCGTGGTCCTCACCCCGGAGCGCTATGCCGAGCTCAGCGCCCATGAGGAGTTCGTGCTCACCGTGTCGGAGAACGGCTATGGCAAGCGCAGCTCCGCTTTCGAGTACCGCATTTCCGGCCGCGGCGGCAAAGGCATCATCGCCATGGTGGTCAATCCGCGCAACGGCAAGCTGATCGCGTCCTTCCCCGTCGAGGAGAGCGACCAGATCATGCTCGTCACCGACCGCGGCCAGCTCATCCGCGTGCCGGTCGAGGACATCAGCGTCATGGGCCGCTCGACCCAAGGGGTGATCGTGTTCGACACGGCGGAGGACGAGCGCGTGGTCTCGGTCGAGCACATCCCCGACGAGAACGGCGGCGAAGAGACCGCCGCGGACTAGGCCTTGGCCGGGCCCTTTTTCTTAACGCTGCGCGAAACCTTCCGCTTTAGGGCCAACTTGGCCTTGCCGATGCCCGAAGCGCACGGCTAGAAGGGGCCATGACTTGTACCGGTCTTTATCCCGGCAGCTTCGATCCCGTCACCTTGGGCCACGTCGATATCGTGCGCCGCGCGGCGCATCTCGTCGACAAACTTGTGATCGCCGTCGGCACCCATCACGACAAGCACCCCCTGTTCACGGCCCAAGAGCGCGTGAAGCTCGCCTCCGACGTGCTGCAGCCGGTGGCCAAGGAGATCGGTCTCGCCCTGGCCGTGACCACCTATGACAACCTGACGGTGGTCGCCGCCAAGGAGGCGGGAGCCAATGTGGTCATTCGTGGCCTTCGCGATGCCGGCGACTTCGACTATGAGATGCAGATGGCCGGCATGAATGCCGCGCTGGCGCCGGAGATCGAGACGGTGTTCCTCGCTTCCTCACCCGACACCCGCCACATCGCCGCCAGTCTCGTGCGGCAGATTGCGGCGATGGGGGGCGACGTTGCGTCCTTCGTGCCACCCATCGTGAGTGCGGCGCTCAACAAGAAGTTTGCCGGAAAATCCGGCGCCTAGCCATACCCCAAGGAGGTTGCATGAGATTTCCAGCATTGATCTTGTTCGGCACGAGCCTCGCGCTCGGCATCCTCGGCGCGCACAGCGCAGGACACGCGGCCAATCTCGCCGATCCCGCGAGCCTCAACGACAAGGCGCCCGCGACCTACAAGGCCAATTTCGACACGAGCAAGGGCAGCTTCGTCATCGAGGTGCATCGCGACTGGGCCCCGAACGGCGCCGACCGTTTCTACAATCTCGTCAAGAACGGCTTTTACGACGATGCGCGCTTCTTCCGCGTGATGGAGGGGTTCATGGCGCAATTCGGCATCAACGGCAATCCGAAGGTCTCCGAGGCGTGGCTCGACGCCAATATTCAGGACGACCCGGTCAAGAAGAGCAACACGCGCGGCATGGTGACCTACGCCACCGGAGGTCCGGATACGCGCACGACGCAGGTGTTCATCAATTACGACGACAATGCGAGCCTCGACGATCAAGGCTTCTCGCCCTTCGGCAAGGTGATCTCGGGCATGGACGTCGTCGATCAGCTCTATAGCGGCTATGGCGACGGACCGCCGCGCGGCGAGGGCCCCAATCAAGGGCGCGTCCAGACGCAAGGCAACGCCTATCTCGCCAAGGACTTCCCCAAGCTCGACTACATCAAGAAGGCGACCATCGCGCCGTAGCGAAACCTCTAACGCACAAGGACCAGTCATGACCGCCAAGCCCGACAACACCCTCATCATCGAGACGAGCCAAGGCCGCGTGGTGGTGGAGATGCGCCCCGACCTCGCGCCCGGCCACGTCGCCCGCATCAAGGAGCTCGCCCGCCAGGGCTTCTACGATGGCGTCGTGTTCCACCGCGTCATCGACGGCTTCATGGCCCAGACCGGCGACCCCACCGGCACCGGCACGGGCGGCTCGGGCAAGAAGCTCAAGGCCGAATTCAACACCGAGCCGCATACCCGCGGCGCCGTGTCCATGGCGCGGGCGCAATCGCCCGATTCGGGCGACAGCCAGTTCTTCATCTGCTTCGACGACGCGACCTTCCTCGACCGCAAATACACCCTGTGGGGGCGCGTGATCGAAGGCATGGAGAATGTCGACAAGACTGAAGCGCGGCGAGCCGCCGTCCAATCCCGACAAGATGATCTCCGTGCGGGTTGCCGCCGATGCGCAAGGCTGAGGGAGACGAGGATATGGCGATGTCGTTGCCAGGCGCTCCTGCTCACGCTTGCCGCGCTCATCGGCGGCGGACTGATCGCCTTGCAGGCCCCCATCAATGCCGAGGTCGCGAGCCGGCTCGGCAATCCCCTTGCCGCCGCCACCATGTCGTTCTGCGTGGGCACCGCGGCGCTGATCCTTGTCACGATGCTGGTCGCCCGTCACACCGATTTCGGCGCGGTCAAAGCACTTCCGCTCTATATGCTGCTCGGCGGCGGGCTGCTCGGCGCGGTCTACGTGACCGTCAATCTCATGCTCGCGCCCCGCATCGGCATTGCCGCGGTCATGGCGCTCGGCATCGCCGGGCAATTGTTCACCGCGCTCCTGATCGATCGCCTCGGCCTGTTCGAGCTGATGGAGCGGGGATTGACGGCCGGCCGCGTGGGCGGGGCGGTCCTCGTCGTGGTGGGAGCCCTCATGGTGCGGCTCCTTTAGCCGCGATCCTTCATTGCGCACCGACCAGTTCGACTTTCATCTGCCGCCGGAGCTGATCGCGCTTCGGCCGGCGCAGCCGCGCGACGCGGCGCGGCTTCTCGTGGTCGATCCGGACGCCACCCCGCTCTATGCCGACCGCGTCATGGGCGATTTGCCGGCGCTGCTCAGCCCCGGCGATGCGCTCGTCCTCAACGACACCAAAGTGATCCCGGCCGAGCTCGAAGGCACGCGGGAGCGCGACGGCGCCAAAGCCCACATCTCCGTCAATCTGACCGAGCGGCTCGACCCCCAGCGCTGGCGGGCGCTCGCGCGTCCGGCCAAGCGCCTGAAGGCGGGCGATCGCATCCTGTTCGGCGAGGCGGGCCGGGTCTGCCTGCTGGGCGAGCTTGCCGCCACGGTCGAAGCGCGGGGAGCCGACGGCGAGGTGACGCTTGCCTTCGATCTCTCCGGGCCAGCGCTCGATGCGGCCATCGCCAGCATGGGCAACATGCCGCTGCCGCCCTACATCGCCTCGCGCCGCGCCGCCGACGAGCGCGACCGCACCGACTATCAGACGATCTATGCGCGGGAAGAGGGCGCCGTGGCCGCGCCGACCGCAGGCCTCCATTTCACGCCCGCGCTGCTCGCGGCGCTCGAGGCGCGCGGCATCGCCTGCCATTGGGTGACGCTGCATGTGGGGCCCGGCACCTTCCTGCCCGTGCGCGCCGAGAACACCAAGGATCATGTGATGCATGGCGAGACCGGCATCGTCTCCGCCGCCACCGCCGATGCGCTGAACGCGGTGAAGGCGAGAGGCGGCCGCATCGTCGCGGTCGGCACCACCTCGCTGCGGCTGCTCGAGAGCGCGACGGACGCGCAAGGAACGCTCCATCCCTTCACCGGCGAGACGCGTCTCTTCATCATTCCGGGCTATCGCTTCCGCTTCGTCGACCGGCTCCTCACCAATTTCCATCTGCCCCGCTCGACCCTGTTCATGCTGGTCGCGGCCTTTTCCGGGCTCGATGTTATGAAAGAGGCCTATGCCCATGCCGTCGAGGCCGGCTATCGCTTCTATTCCTATGGCGATGCCTGCCTCTTGAGCCAAGGACGAAGCGCGCCGTGAGACGAGGTCTTTCCTTCCTGATCGCCGGCCGTGACGGCGCTGGCGCGCACCGGCACCATCACCACCGCGCGGGGGCCGATCCGCACGCCTGCCTTCATGCCGGTCGGCACGGCGGCGACGGTGAAGGCCATGTTCACCGATCAGGTGCGCGCGGCGGGCGCCGATGTGATCCTCGCCAACACCTACCATCTGATGCTGCGGCCGGGCGCCGAGCGCATCGCGCGGCTCGGCGGCCTGCACCGCTTCATGCATTGGGACGGCCCCATCCTCACCGATTCCGGCGGCTATCAGGTGATGTCGCTCGCCAAGCTCAGGCGCATCGAGGAGGAGGGCGTGACCTTCCAGTCCCATCTCGACGGCGCCACCTTCATGCTGACGCCCGAGCGCGCCGTCGAGATCCAGTGCCTGCTCGGCGCCGACATCCAGATGGTGCTCGACGAATGCACGCCCTTTCCCGCCACGCGCGAGGAGGCGGAAGCCTCCATGGAGCTGTCGCTGCGCTGGGCGAAGCGCTGCGCGGAAGATTTCTCCAGGCGCGGCGCCGGCCACTCGCTGTTCGGCATCGTCCAAGGCGGCGTCTACCCCGATCTGCGCCGCAGGAGCGCCGAGGCGCTGGTCGCCATCGGCTTCGACGGCTATGCGATCGGCGGCCTGGCCGTGGGCGAGGGGCAGGACGCCATGCTCGACATGGTCGAGACGACGGTGGCCGTGTTGCCGGACGATCAGCCGCGTTATCTGATGGGGGTGGGCACGCCCGAGGACATGCTGCTCGCCATCGCGCAAGGCATCGACATGTTCGACTGCGTGATGCCGACGCGCGCGGGGCGCCACTCGCTCGCCTTCACCTGGGCCGGGCGCCGAAACTTACGCAATGCGCGCTATGCCGACGATCCGAGCCGCTCGATGCCGAAAGCGCCTGCCCCGCCGCGCAATATTGCTCGCGCCTATCTGCACCATCTGATCAAGTCCGGCGAGATCTTGAGCGCCATGCTGCTGAGTTGGGCGAACGTCCATTTCTACGAGGAGCTCATGGCGCGCGCGCGGGCGGCGATCGCGGCAGGCGACTTCGCGCGCTTCACCGACGATGTGCTGCGGCGCTACAGCACTGCAAGCGACGAGGACGAGGCGCCGCCGGACTGAGCCGCGGCGCGCTCATTGCACGGCGATGTCCGAGGCGGGGCCGACCGCCTTCGGACCGAGCCGCGCCCGCTCCCGCGCCAACAGATAGAGGCCGGACAGGATCACCACGCCCGCGCCCGAGAGCGTCCACAGCGTCGGCACATTGCCGAAGACGAAATAGCCGGCCACCGACATCCAGATCAGCCCGAGATAGATGAAGGGAGCGAGCACGGGTGCCGGCGCGATGCGATGGGCGAGGATCAGGAGCCAATGGCCGAGCCCGCCCCAGAAGCCGAGCGAGGCGAAGAGCAGCCACACCATCCCATCTTGCGGCCATTGCCAGGCGGCAAGCGCGAAGGGCGCCATGATCACGGCGCCGGCGAGCGGCGTATAGGTCTGCGTCACCTCCGGCGGATCGAACGCGGCCAAATAGCGCGTGGCGAGATTGTACAGCGCATAGCCGAACGTCGCCGTGAGCGACAGGAGCATGGCCCAATGCAGCGTGCCGAAGCCCGGATGCATCACGATCAGCACCCCGATGAACCCGGCAAAGACGGCAAACGCGCGATGCCAGCCGATCCATTCATGCAGCAAGGGACCGGCGAGCGCCGCGACCGCGAGCGGCGTGAGAAAGAAGATGGAGACGGTTTGGTCGAGCTGCAGATAGCGGAGCGAGAGGAAGTTGAACCCCGTCGTCACGATCATGATCACCGACCGCAGCATCTGCAGCACGGGCTTGGCCGAGCGCAGCGAAGGCTTTAGCGCGAAGGGCCACAGCGCCACCGCGCTGAACACGATATGGCCGACGAAGCGCAGCCACGTGACCTCGGAGACCGGCACGCTCTTCGCCACCACGAGATATTTCGCCGTGGCGTCGAGCCCGGCGAAGCAGATGGTGGCGAGCGCCATGAGCCCGATCGCCTCCAATCTTTGGCGCGGAGTGACCTCGGTTTGGGCGAATTGGCGGGGGGTCATGAGCGGTTGTCTCTGTGCACGACTCTTTGCCAAAAGGCCACCGACCGATAAGGTCGCGGGGTCACGGCAGCGAAGGAGGATAGCGTGGCCGACATTCGCGCGATCTGCGCCATAGGCCAGCGCGGCCAGCTCGGGCTCAACGGCCGGCTGCCCTGGGAGGGCAATAAGGGGCGTGAGTATGTCGCCGATGTGGCGCGCTTCTTCGAGGTGACGCGCGGCCATGTCATCATCGCCGGCCCGCGCACCATCGCCTCGATCCCGCCCTTCGCCTATGAGGACCGGACCATTTGCGAGATCCGCTCCGAGAAGCATCCGGCCGAAGTCTTGGCCTGGTTCCCCGATCGCGTCGTCTTTGTCGGCGGCGGGCCGCCGGTGTGGGAGACCTATGCGCCCTTCATCCGCCATTGGGACATCACGCGGCTGCCCTATGACGGCGAGGCGGACCGCTGGTTCGACCCGGCCTGGCTCGTGGCCGCCGAGAAGCTCAGACCAGCGATAGTCCGAGCTTCATCACGCCTGCTACCACGAGCGCCGTATAGATCAGCAGCGCCGCGAGCATGAGCGCCAGAATGATGGCGATGGGCTTCCAGGGATTGCGCGGCTTTTTCGTCATGACGCGCTACCCAGTCGCGGCGGTGTCTTTGTCCAGGGATGTCCGCTTTTTCCGAGTTGGAAACCGAGGTCGAACAAACCGGTCATATATTTTGGGTCGAACGCTTCCGTGCTGGTATCGGGGAAATCGCCCGGAATGAATGCGAGATTGTATTCAACGCGATTGCGCCGGGCGAAGTCGTACATCTGATAGAGATCACCGATGCCCTGCGTCTTGATGAGGGTCGAAATGGACCGGCCGGCGATAGCCAAGGTGCTCGCCTTCACCGCCTTGAACTCAGGGTCGAGGCGCCCATTGCGAATGATATAAACGCGACGTACCGGATTGACGCCAAGCTTCGCATCGATGCTTCCGGCCTCGATCTGGTTGGGGAGCAGGAAGACCTGATTGGTCGTCCCGCCGTCGACATGCATCTCGTCGCGTGGCTGGCCCTCGGCGCGCACCTCAATATAGACCGGCGGAAACAGGCCGGGGATCGCGGCGGACGCAAGCAGGACATTCCGAAAGAGTGCCAAGGCGCGGGGATCGCCACTCGAAGCGATCCGGCCCATGTCCCAGATCACCGGCCGCTGCGCATCGAGATTGGTGGTTCCAATGAGCAGCCGGCGTCCGCGGGCATGTTCATGGGCAACCTCCTTGAGAAAATCCTCATCGACATATTTGGCGATCACGCCGGCGAGCGGTGCGTTGCTGGCGAGCGCATCACCGCCCAGAAGGCCGCGGATGGGATGCTTCGTCAGCAACTGATCTGTCGAATAGTTCGTGTAGACATCCTTGAGCGCTTGGTCGTAGCGCGGCCCGAGAAAGGCAAAAGGCGCCGTGAGTGCACCGGTGCTGACACCCGTAACGATATCGAATTCGGGCCGGTCGCCCCGGGCGGTCCATCCGGTCAACAGACCCGCGCCGAAAGCGCCGTCGGAACCGCCGCCTGAAATTGCGAGAAAACTGATCTGCGGGCGCGCGCCCTTGCGCAGCAATTGAGGCCGCGTCGCCCTCACTTGCGCCCACTTCTCCGCGGCTAAGGCGGCAATATTGTCAGGCGCGCGATCCCCCCAATAGCGCACCTGGACGTTATCGAGGACGGAAACCTTTCCGGCCAGTGCCGGGAGTCACTGGATCGCGCGGAAGGGTGGCGCAGGCGACAAGCCCCACCGCGACCGCCGCCCCTAACGCGGCCGTTGCCCACCCACGCAACACTTCCAATCCCCACTTGTAGTTTCCCGGCTTTGCGCACGGGAACAAGGGGTTAGTCTAGCAGGCCCCCGAGGACCGGGGCCACATTTCCTGCGCCCCGGGGCGAGCTTCAGGGCCAAGTTTTGCCGATTGTTAGCCTTCCTGTGCTCCAATCCTCGGCGGGGATGCTCGGAGGCAAGACCATGACCATGATGACCCGCGCCTTCACCGCAACCGCCGTGACCCTCGCCATTGCAACTCTCGGCTCTGCGTCTTTCGCGGCCGCGCCCGCGACCAAAGACGACGCCATGGCGATGGTGAAAAAGGCCGTCGCCTACATCAAGACGGAAGGGCCCGGCCACGCCTATTCGGCAATCGACGATCATGCCGGCCAATTCGTCGACGGCGACCTATACGTTGTCGTCTACGGGCTCGACGGCAAGGTTCTCGCCCACGGTGCCGATACGAGCCGCATCGGCACCAATCAGCTCAATGACAAGGACGCCGACGGCAAGGCCTTCGTGCAGGAGCGCATCGCGCTCGCCGAGAAGAGCCCGAGCTTTTGGCAGCGCTATAAATTCATGAACCCCGTCAGCAAGAAGGTCGAGCCGAAGCAGATGTATTGCGAGCGCCTCGATGCTACCGTGGTCTGCGCCGGCATCTACGGCTCCTGACGGCTGAGCGGGACGGGGAAAGACATGCGGCTCACCATGCTGGTCCTTCAGGCGCTGCTCGTCGCGGGCGCGGCGGCAGCGCCTGCTGCCGTCATGGCCGCGGCCGGCGACGACCCCAAGGACATCGTCGCGGCACAGATCCGCGCGCAAGGCTATGCCTGCGATCAGCCGCAAAGCGCCGAGCAGGACGCCCAGGCCTCAAAACCCAATGAGGAAGTGTGGGTGCTGCAATGCGAGGGCGCCCAATATCGCGTGCGCCTCGTTCCCGATATGGGCGCCCAGGTGGAAAAGCTTCAGAAGAAGTGAGACGCGCCGCTCCGCGCGTGAGGCGATTTCTAAGCCGCGGAGCGGATCACTTGCACCGGCCGGAAGGCGAGCGCGAGCGCTTCGAGACTGCGCCGCGAATCCTCCGGGTTCTTGTAGGTGAGGGAGCGCGCATATTTGCCCATGTCGAAACGGGGCGAGACGCGCAAGATCTCGCGCCCCTGCACGCGGGCGAGCTCCTCTTGCCCGGCCTGCGCATAGCAGATGGTGAGCCCGAGATGGGCCGCGATCTGGTTCGGCGCGAGCGCGATGGCCTGCTTGTAGACGTCGATCGCCTCGTCATAGCGCTGCAGCAGCCGGTAGGCATGGGCGAGAACCGCGAGGTACCACGCCGACGGGATGGGGCTGAGGCGCATGGCGCGCTTGAGGAGCTCGACCGACTCCTCCGGGCGCCCGCACCAAGCGAGCGTCATGGCGAGCGTGGCGGTGGCGTCGGCGGCGTTCGGCTCGAGCTCGATGGCGCGCGTGCCGTGGGCGACGGCCTCGTCGAAGCCCATCTTGGTCAGATAGATCGCGCCGAGCAGCGCATGGCATTCGGCAAAGCCGTCATCGACGGCAAGCGCGCAGCGGGCGAGCTCGTCGGAATGGGCAAGGGCATCGTCGGGCGAATTGGTCCAATGGAAATGCGCGTCGGACCAATAGGTCCAGGCGAGCCACACGAGCCCCGTGGCGCAATTCTGGTCGAGATCGAGCGCCTTGCGGAACAAGGCCCGGGCGCGGTCATTGTCGCTGCGGGTGAACAGCCGGAAGCAATGCAGGCCCTGCATCAGGCATTCCCAGGCCTCGAAATTCTTCGTCGCCTTGTGCCATAGCCGCGCCTGCTCGCCCTCGACCAGGCCGATATGCAAGGCCGCCACGACATTGTTGGTGATCTCGTCCTGCAACGCGAAGATGTCGTCGAGCTCGCGGTCGAAGCGCACGCCCCACAGCTGCTGCCGGCTCGCCGCCTCGACGAGCTGCGCGGTGATGCGCACGCGGCCGCCCGCTTTGCGCACGCTGCCTTCGAGCACGTAGCGGACGTTCAACTCCCGGCCGATGGTGTGCACGTCGACCGCCTTGCCCTTATAGGCGAAGGTCGAGTTGCGCGAGATCACGAGCAGGTTGGAGATTTTCGACAGCGCCGTGATGATGTCCTCGGCGATGCCGTCGGCGAAATATTCCTGCTCCGGGTCGCCGCTGAGATTGCTGAACGGGAGCACCGCGATCGACGGCACGCGGCGATGGGCGGCATGAGGGTCGCCGTCCTGATGCGCGACGCGTTGATAGTCGATCGGCTCCGTCGATGAGGCGCGCAAGGCAAAGCTGCGCACGGGGCGGGAGAGGTTCTTGACGATCTGATCGCCGAGATCCTCGAAGCCGAGGCCCTGCAGACTTTGGATCTGCTCATGCACCGAGGCGGAGATGCAGATGCCGCCGGGCTCGGCGAGCGATTCGAGCCGCGCCGCCACGTTGACGCCGGTGCCGTAGATATCCGCGCCTTCGGTGATGATCTCGCCGAGATTGATGCCCATGCGGAATTTGAGCCGGCGCGCAGGCTGAACGGTGGCGTTCCGCTCGACCATCGCCTCCTGGATGTCGATGGCGCATTGCACCGCCTCGGTGACGCTGCCGAACTCGATGAGGAGGCCGTCGCCCGTGGTCTTGACCAGGCGGCCATTATGCTCGGCGATCTTGGGATCGATCAGCTCGCGGCGCAGCGCCCTGATCTGCTCGAGCGTGCCGGATTCGTCGGCCTCCATCAGCCGGGAATAACCGACCATGTCGGCGGCGATAATGACCGCAAGCCTGCGCGACAGAACGTCCTGAACCATGACCCAAACCCGATCGGGGATGGTCCATCATACGCCAAACAGCCGGAAGTTGCAGCCGATGAATTCAAAGCGCGCGCGGCTTCAACGAGAATGTGAGCCGGGCGGCTGCCCGAGGGCCTCAGACGTTCGTGTCCTTGGGGAAGGTCCCGTCGGGATGGGGGCATTTGACCCGCAGCACGTACCAGCCCGGATGGTCCTCCTGCCAATGCGGCGTCTCGCTCATCGCCATGCGGGAGCAGACATTGGGGTTCGAGAAATCGGGGAGCGATGGGACCCCGGCGAGAGCCGTCGAATCGGCCATCTCCACGATCTCGTTGCGGCAGGTGGCAAGGTCGAGCTTGATGCCGTCGGCGGGAAAGCCGTTGACGTCCGGCGGCCCTTGCACCGCTGCGGCCTGGCACACCACGAACAAGAGAGCGGTTGGCAGCATGGGGATCTCCGTCGGTGAGAACGCGGGGTTCCGGCACTGACCTCGCCCAAGCGTAAACGCGCGGCCGGGGAGAATCGATCCCCTGCCGCGCGCCAAAATCGTTCAATCACAGACAAATGAAATCACCCCGCGTCCCCATCGATCGCGGGGCCAGTGGCAACGGGCGCGAACGGCGCCCGCCACGTCACCGAGGCTTAACCGCTTATTGCGGCGCCGGAGCTGGTTCTGGAGCCGGGGCCGGAGCCGGAGCGGGCTCAGGAGCCGGGGCCGGTTCGGCAGTCGGCGCCGGCGCAGCTGCCTCTTTACCCATGAGACAGTGAACCCAGCCCGATTGGAACCACGTGCAGTGATTCTTGTGATTCAGAAAGAACACCGCAGCCACCACGATCACCAGCAGTATAAGTATCCACCTCATTTGCACCCTCCCGTTTCTTCGAAGTCGTAACTCAGCCGCCCGAATGAACCCAATGGTGAGCCCGCCGGGACTCGAACCCGGGACCCTCTGATTAAAAGTCAGATGCTCTACCGGCTGAGCTACGGGCTCTCCGCGTGCCGACCATATGGGCGGCTATGCGCCAAGGTCAATAAGAAGGGCCGCCGGTAACAAGAAACATCTGTTGCTGAAAAACACCATAGCACAGGCACGGTGAGGGGAGTGTGAAGGCAAAAGTCCCAGGTCATTGCCTGGAACAAGCGGGCGCGTTAGAGCAGGCGCAAGGCGGGGATTACAGCGTTAAAGCCGGGCGCCGCGGGGCAAGCGCCGCACAAAACGGCGCAAATGGGGGACGAAACGCCATGGCCAGTCGATCTCAACGACCCGGATGGCACCGCTATCTGCCGCGCCTCTTGTTCCTCGTCCCCACGCTCGGCGCGCTGTGGGTCCCCTTCTACAACCGGGTCGAGCCCGCGCTTGGCGGCGTCCCGTTCTTTTACTGGTTCCAGCTCGCCTGGATCCTGGTGGGCGCGCTTTGCGTGTGGATCGTCTATGCGCTCGAGGCGCGAATTGCGCGCCGGGCTTAAGCGCCGAGCGGGGGGAGGGTCGTCTCTGTGAGTTTGGATGTCACCGCCACGACCATTTTCGTCGTGCTGTTCCTGCTCGTGACCTGGCTCGGCTTCGTCGCCGCGCGCTGGCGCAAGGCCGATCTCAATCTCCTGCATGAATGGGGCTTGGGCGGACGCCGGTTCGGCACGGTCGTCACCTGGTTCCTGCTCGGCGGCGATCTCTACACCGCCTACACCTTCATCGCCGTGCCGGCGCTCGTCTTCGGCAAGGGCGCGATCGGGCTTCTTCGCCGTGCCCTACACCATCCTCGTCTATCCCGTGCTCTATCTCATCTTCCCGCGGCTATGGGCGATCGCGCATGCGCGCGGGCACGTGACGGCGGCGGATTTCGTGCGCGACCGCTTCGGCAGCCGCATGCTCGCGCTCGCCGTGGCGGTGACGGGCATCGTCGCCACCATGCCCTATATCGCGCTGCAGCTCGTCGGCATGGAGGTGGTGATCGGCGCGCTCGGTTTTCCCCAAGGCGGCTTCACCGGTCACCTTCCCCTCATCATCGCCTTTCTCATCCTCGCCGCCTTCACCTATACGAGCGGCTTGCGCGCGCCCGCGCTGATCGCCGTGGTCAAGGACGTGCTGATCTTCATCACCATCATCGCCGCCATCTTCATCATCCCGGCCAAGCTCGGCGGCTATGCCGCGATCTTCGCCGCCGTGCCGCAAGACAAGCTCACGCTCAGCCCGCCTTCCGGCGACAGCCTCGGCAGCTACAGCGCCTACGCCACGCTCGCGCTCGGCTCCGCGCTCGCGCTGTTCCTCTATCCGCATTCCATGACCGGCATCTTGAGCTCGTCGAGCGGCGACGTGATCCGGAAGAACGCGGCGCTGCTCGTCCGCCTATTCCTTCGTCCTCGGACTGATCGCGCTGCTCGGCTACATGGCCTTGGCGGCCGGCGTCGACATAGATCCCGCCTTCGCCGCGGGCTTCACCGCCTATGGCGCCAACTTCGCCGTGCCGGCGCTGTTTCTCAGCTCCTTCTCCTCCTGGTTCGTCGGCATCGCCTTCGCGGCCATCGCCATCGGCGCGCTCGTGCCCGCCGCGATCATGTCCATCGCCTGCGCCAATCTTTTCACCCGCAATCTCTACAAGGAGTTCTTGCGCCCCCATTGCACCGACGCGGAAGAGGCGCGCATGGCGAAGATCGTCTCCCTCGTGGTCAAGGTGGGCGCGGTCGTGTTCATCCTCGCTTTGCCGCAGGCCTATGCCATTCAGCTGCAGCTGCTCGGCGGCATCTGGATCATTCAGCTCCTGCCGCCGATCCTGCTCGGCCTCTATGCGCGCAACGTGAAGGCCTCCGCGCTCCTCCTCGGCTGGGCCGTGGGCACCGCGCTCGGCACCTATATGGCCGCGACCCAGAGCTTCGCCTCCTCGGTCTACCCGCTCGCCATCTTCGGCGTGACCATTCCCGGCTATGCCGCGCTCTATTCGGTGCTGGTCAATTTCCTGCTTGCCGCTTGCCTCACGCCGATCCTGGACTTCGTGACCCGGCGGAACGCCGCCTCGGCGGCACGGTAAAGAAAGATCAACCTTGGATAAGCCGGGTCCGAGCCTCGACGCTTCGATGAAACCCCGGTACCGTCGAAGGCGTTATCCGCACATCGTACGACCTCGACAGAGGAGGAATCGATATGGCCAACGACGCACAGGCCGGCAGCAGGACGTTCCTTGCCATCGTCTTGGCGGGCATCGTGCTCGCTCTCATCATTGCGGCCTACATCATGTATGGCAGCCGCCACCAGACGAGCGTCAAAGTCGAGCAGCCCGCGCCGACCGAGCAGGCGCCGGCACCGGCGGCACCGCCCATGGCGGCACCCGAGGCTGCGCCACCGATGGCTCCGGAGGCTGCGCCGCCGGCCACGCCGGCCGAGCCGCCCGCCAATCCATAAGGTCGAGGGTGAGGGCGGTCGCATGGCCGCCCTCGCTTCGCCGCGCGCGATTGCCGTTCGGCGCGCGTGGCGGAAAGACCTTCAGCCGGCGGATTGTGGCGCTGAAAAAGAAGAGCCCCGGCGCGGGGATTGCCGAGGCTCGTACGCATTACACAGAACGCACTACCACCCAGACTTCTAAACGAGCCGGGGCAGGGTGAGCATGCCTGGATCGTGTGGCAGTTTTTTGACGAATCCCTGTCACAGTCTCTTTTTGCAACAAGCATTTGCGCCGACCGCCTCACCCGCATCGATGACGTCCGGAAGGGCCGCGCCGGCCGCCCTCGGCCCGCGTGCCGGCAACGGAATCGGGCCCTCTTTGCGCAAGCCTTGTGCGCCGGGCCCGCCCATGCACAATGCGCCTTTCCGGCGCGGCCGCCCGGCATCGGGCGAAGGGTGCGAACCGCGCGCCTTCGAGGTGACGAACGATGCGCTGGCGTGGCGAGAGACAGAGCGAGAATGTCGAAGACCGCAGAGACGAGGGCGGAGGCTCCGGCTTTCCCTTCCCCGGCGGCGGCGTCCGCTTTCCGAGCGGCGGCGGTGGCGGCGGGCGCGGTGGCGGCATCGGCATTGTCGGGCTCCTGATCCTGCTCGGGCTCGCGCTACCTGCTCGGCATCGATCCGCGCGTCATCCTCACCGGGGGCGGCCCCACCGGCGACGACGCGAATTTCCCGGATATTCATCTGCCGCAATCGCGGCCCGACACGACCGGTCAGCCGGCGCCCGGCGAGCCCGGCCCGCAAATCCAGCACCCGCAGACCACGCAAGCCGACGACCTCAAGCAATTCGTCTCCGTCGTGCTCGCCGACACCGAGGACGTGTGGAGCGACCTCTTCAAGCGCTACGGCGCGACCTATGAGGACCCGAAGCTCGTGCTCTATTCCGGCGGCACGCGCTCGGCCTGCGGCATGGGCGTGGCGCAGATGGGGCCGTTCTATTGCCCGAACGACGAGAAGGTCTATATCGACCTCTCCTTCTACGAGGAGCTCAAGAACCGGTTCCACGCGCCCGGCGATTTCGCCGAGGCCTATGTCATCGCCCATGAGGTCGGCCATCACGTGCAGAAGCTGCTCGGCATCGCCGATCAAGTCGAGGCGGCGCGCCAGCGCGCGAGCGAGAAGCGGGCGAATGCCTTGCAGGTGCGCATGGAGCTGCAGGCCGACTGCTTCGCCGGCGTGTGGGCGAACCACGCGCAGGAAACCAAGAACATCATCGAGCCCGGCGATATCGACGATGCGCTGCGCGCGGCGAGCGCCATCGGCGACGACCGCATCCAGAAGCAGACGCAAGGCTATGTCGTGCCCGACTCCTTCACCCATGGCACCTCGGAGCAGCGCGTGCGCTGGTTCCGCCGCGGCTACGACAGCGGCAAGATCGAGGACTGCGACACCTTCAACGCCGACCAGTTGTAGGACCTGCCGCGCTCCCCCGAGACTGCTGCCTCGGCGATTGGACGGCCTCCCGATCCCGGCCTATGCTGTTGCATAAGAAGTGATTCCGGGAACGCCGGAAGCGGGGATGGATAAGATGCGGCGTGCGGCACGCTGGCTGCCGGGCTTTGCCCTGGCGGGACTCTCGATTGTGCTCGGCGCCAGCGGGGTCGCGGCGGAAGATCAGATCACGCTCGGCGCCGCCGTCTCGGCCACCGGCAAATATGCGCTGAACGGCGCCAATACCAAGAACGGCTACGACCTCGCGGTCGATACGATCAACGCCATGGGCGGCGTCACCATCGGCGACAAACGCTACAAGCTCGTCGTCAAATATTACGACGACGAATCGACGCCCGCGCGCGGCACCGAGCTTGCCGAGCGGCTGATCAAGCAGGATGGCGTCAAGTTCATTCTAGGGCCCTGCAGCTCCGGTCTGACCAAGGCGATGCTGCCCATCGTCGAGCGCTATCACGTGCCGATGGTGGAGACGGACGCCGCCGCGCGCGAGCTCTTCACCAAAGGCTACCGCTACGCTTTCGCCGTGCTTCCCACCTCCGAACAATATCTCACCGAAATCATCAAGCTGGCGGCGGAGAATGCCGAGAAGCTCGGCAAGGATCCGGCCTCGATTACCGTGGCGCATGGCCATGGAGGACGACCCCGTTGCCCAGGACATGCGCGCGGGCGTGCTCGACGATATCCAGCGGCACGGCATGAAGCTGGTGATCGACGATCAATTGCCGCCCGAGCTGAACGACATGTCGATGACGCTCGCCAAGGTCAAAATGCTCAAGCCCGATCTCCTGGTGATTTCCGGCCATGAGAAGGGGGCGATGACGGCCGTCCGCCAGATCAAGGCGCTGAATGTCCATGTTCCGATATTGGCGATGACCCATTGCGATTCCGCCCGCATCGCCGAGCAGCTCCCCGAGGCGAGCGAAAACGTCTTCTGCGCCGACCAATGGGACAAATCGCAGAACTACCGCGATAAGACCATGGGCGCGGCGGCCGATTTCGCCGCGGGGTTCAAGACGCGTTTCGGCTACGAGGCGCCCGACGACGCGGCCGAGTTGGCGGCGGCCGTGGTCGTCTTCGCCGACGCCTTGGCCCGCGCCCAGAGCCTCGAGCCGGAAAGCGTGCGCGACGCTGTGGCCGCCACCGACCTTGAGACCTTCTTCGGCCACATCAAATTCGACGAGACCGGCGAGAACATTGCCAGGCCCACGCTGCTCACCCAGGTGCGCAAGGGCCGTTACGTGGTGGTCGCGCCCAAGGAATGGGCGACCGACAAGCCGATCATTCCGCGGCCCCGGCCATAGCGCATGCCCCGCCGCTCCCTTGAACGTCAGATGAATGGGCGGCTCAGACTGGGTTCAGCGCAGCCCCTCTACACATGGCCCTCGGACGCTCCCGAAGCCCAGAGGAGCGGAAACAGGAGGTTCGCCATGACCAGCAAGACCTTTCGCAAGTCCCTGATCGCTCTTGTCGCCCTCGGCCTGGCCGCTACTTTCGCCACGTCGAGCTTCGCCGGCGAATTTACCGTGCATCACGGCAAGCGCTACCGCGCCGTCCTCGCGCTCAAATCCGTCGAGCAATTGGCCAACAATGCGATGATCGCGCAAAAATTCCGCGCTCTCGGCTTCGCCCAGGTGCGCGTTTCCGGTTCCGGCGCGACCCGTCAGGTCGAAGGCGTCTGGCTCGGCGAAGATGCAAGCACCGCCATCCCGCCGCAAATCGTGCGCGTTGCCAGGCTGTGATCCGGCAATAGCAGTCGGCGGCTAGGCTAGAGCTGATCGCCGGCGAAGACGGTCGCCTCGCAAGGCAGGTTCGCCTTCTTGAACAGCCCGCAGGCCTGCGTGGCTTCGGCGGCATTGCCGAAGGGGCCGGCGACGAGCCGCCACTTCTTGTCGGGCGCGAGCACGCGCCGCGCCTCGAGCCCGGCGACGAGCGCGGCATGGTTGGTGAGGAGGTCGCGCCACAGACCGCGCAAGCCGTCCTGCTTTTCGACGCTGCCGATCTCGATGCCGAACCGCGTGGTGCCGGGCGGAAGCGCGTAACGGGCGGAGTCAAATTGGCGGTCTCGACCCCCTCGGCGGGTGCGCCGGCCGAGGGCGAGGGACCCGGCGTCGGAATGGCGGTCGGCTCGTTGGAGGAGAGTTGCACGGGCTCGGCGGGCTTCTCCGCCGGCTTCTCCTCAGGCGCCACGGCCACGGCGGGTTTCTCCGCCGGCTTCTCCGCGGGCTTCTCCCCGGCAGGCTTCTCCGCCGGCTTCTCCTCGGCGGGCTACCATCCGCCGGCTTTTCCTCGGGCGCTACGACTACGGCGGGAGGCAACTCCTCGCTCGGCTCAGGCTCGGCTTTGGCCTCGATCTTGGCGGGAGCGGGAATGTCCGCCTTGGCCTCCTCGATGGGCTTCTCGGCGGGCTTGGCAGGTTTCTCCGGCGCCTTGGCCTCCTCGACGGGCTTCTTCTCCGCAGGCTTTGCTGGCTTCTCCGGCGCCTTGGCTTCTTCGGCAGGCTTGTCAGGGGCCTTGGCCTCGGGCTTGGCGGCAGCGGGCTTCTCGGGCGCCTTGACGAGGTCGGCCGGCCTCTCCGGCGGGAGCATGGGCTGGGGCTCGGGCGGCGAGGTGGTGACGGCACCGCCTGGCGTCGCCATGGCGACGGGACCGGACAGCCTTTCGAGCGGCTTGATGCGCGCCTTGAGCTCCGCCACCTCTTGCGACAGATCGCGCAGCGAGGCCTTCAGCGCGGCAAGCTCCTGCGTCTGGCCGTCGGCGTTCAACGCCGCGGTCTCCTCGTCGGACGCGGGCGTCGCGGCGGCGGCGGATTGGGAGGGGACGGGCTCGGAGACGATGCGGAACAGATAGGCGGCCGAGAAGGCGGCGAGCAGGATCCAGAAGGTGGCGAACACGCCAGGGGCCCAATTGCGCCCGCCGCGGCGATCCTTGACGAACATGCGCAAGCCTCCCTCGGAACGCGCTTAACTACCCCGGAAAAGCGCCAGCACTGTGGCTCCGCCGCGCTATGGCGGGCAAGGCTGAAGATGCCTCGCGCAAGCGACCAAAGTCAATTTCGCCGTGAGGCTTCAGGCGCCCGCAAATGGGCCTCAAACCGGCTTCTGGCCCTCCGCCCCGCTTTACAGTAGAGAGTTTGCCCCAAGGAGCATGCGGCAACGATTCGGCTCGCGCGGGCGAGGCCATCAGGGTTAAAGCCCGCGTGCCCGGCCCGCAACGACCCCTAGCCTCAGGGCACGGTTCTTGCTCAATCTTAAGGCCCACCCAAGCAGCGATCACGCATGACGCAGTCTTCCGCCCTCGCCATCATTCTCGCCGCCGGCAAAGGCACGCGCATGAAATCCGCGCGGCCCAAAGTGCTGCACAAGCTCGCCGGCGCCCCGATGCTCGCTCATGTGCTGAAGGCGGTGGCCGCCTCCGGCATCAGCCGCACCTGTCTCGTCGTGGCGCCGGGAATGGAGGCCGTGACGGCGGCGGCGCATGCGCTCGACCCCAAGCTTGAGATCTTCGTGCAAGCCGAGCCGCTCGGAACCGCCGACGCGGTCAAGGCCGCGCGATCCGCCTTCGACCGCTCATCAGGGGCCCGTGCTCGTGCTCTATGGCGATACGCCGCTCTTGCGGCCGCGAGACGCTTCTCGCCGTCGCCCGCGCGCTCGACGAGGGCGCCGATCTTGCGGTCATCGGCTTCGAGGCCACCGACCCCACGGGCTATGGACGCCTTCTCCTCGACGGCAAGGGGCGCCTGATCGGCATTCGCGAGGAGAAAGACGCAAGCCCCGCGGAGCGCGCGCTCACTTTGTGCAATTCCGGCATCGTCGCCTTCCGCTCGGCCAAAGTGCTTGGCGATGTGCTGGGGCGCATCGGCAACGACAACACGAAGCAAGAATTCTATCTGACCGACGCGGTGGCGCTCGCGCATGCGCAAGGACTGAAGACAGCCATGGTGCGCGCCGACGGCGCCGAAGTCTTGGGCGTGAATTCGCGCGCGGAACTCGCGGACGCCGAGGCCGAGTTGCAGCGGCGGCTGCGCGCGGCGGTCATGGCCAAGGGCGCGACGCTGATCGCTCCCGAGACGGTCTTCCTCAGCCACGACACGATCATGGGCGAGGACGTGACGGTCGAGCCCAATGTGGTGATCGGCGAGGGCGTCGCCGTCGCCGACGGCGCGACCATCCGCGCCTTCAGCCATATCGAGGGCGCAAGCATCGGCAAGGACGCCGTGGTCGGTCCCTTCGCGCGGCTCCGTCCCGGCGCCCGCATCGCCGCCAAACGCCCATGTCGGCAATTTCGTCGAGATCAAGCAGGCCGACATCGGCGAGGGCGCCAAGGTCAATCATCTCACTTATATCGGCGATGCGAGCATCGGCGCGGGCGCCAATATCGGCGCCGGCACCATCACCTGCAATTACGATGGCTTCGCCAAGCACAAGACCGAGATCGGGGCAGGGGCCTTCATCGGCTCCAACTCCTCCCTCGTCGCCCCTGTGAAAATCGGCGAGGGCGCCTATATCGGCTCGGGCAGCGTGATCTCCAAGGACGTTCCCGCCGATGCGCTGGCGCTCACCCGGGCGCCGCAGGAGGAGCGCGCCGGCTGGGCCGCGCGCATGCGCCGCTCGCGCAAGCCCCGGGGCGGAAACAATGGGACATAGCTTATGAATTGCCTGCCCACTCACGGCCTCAATAGTAAGGCTAAGTGTTCGAGGATGGAGTAGGGGACGATGTGCGGCATCGTTGGCGCCCTAGGGCAACACCCTGTCGCGGGCCAGCTCGTCGACGCGCTGAAGCGGCTCGAATATCGCGGCTACGATTCCGCCGGCGTCGCCACGGTCGAGAACGGCGTGCTCGGGCGCCGTCGCGCCGAGGGCAAGCTGCGCAATCTCGAGGCGCGGCTCGAGGCCAAGCCGCTGATGGGCGAGACCGGCATCGGCCACACCCGCTGGGCCACCCATGGCCGGCCCACCGAGGACAACGCCCACCCGCATATGACGGACGAGGTGGCGGTCGTCCATAACGGCATCATCGAGAATTTCCGCGAGCTGAAGCAGGAGCTGATCGCCAACGGCGCGGCCTTCACCAGCGACACCGATACCGAGGTGATCGCCCATCTGGTCGCGCGCGAGCTCAAGGCGGGCAACGATCCGGTGCGCGCCGTCTATCACGCGCTGAAGCGGCTCGAAGGCGCCTTTGCGCTCGCCATGATCTTCCGCGGCTATAACGACCTCATGATCGTGGCGCGGCAGGGCAGCCCGCTTGCCATCGGCTACGGCAAGAAGGAGATGTTCGTGGGCTCCGACGCGCTCGCGCTCGCGCCCTTCACCGACGAGATTGCCTATCTCGAGGACGGCGACTGGGCCGTGCTCACCCGCGAAGGCGTGGCGATCCGCGACCGCGCAGGCAAAGCGGTGCGCCGCCCCGTCACCCGCTCGGTCGCCAGCGCCATGCTCGTCGACAAGGGCAATCATCGCCATTTCATGGCCAAGGAGATTCACGAGCAGCCGGAAGTGGTCGGCCATACGCTCGCCAGTCTCGTGGATCTCGCCAGCCGCCGCGTGGAGCTGCCCGAGCTTCCCTTCAATTTCGCCACCCTCAGCCGCCTGTCGATCTCGGCCTGCGGCACGGCGTATTATGCGGGGCTGATCGCCAAATATTGGTTCGAGCGCTGGGCGCGGCTTCCCGTCGATCTCGATATCGCCTCCGAGTTCCGCTACCGCCAGGCGGTGCTCGATCCGGGCGGCGCGGCGCTGTTCATCTCCCAATCCGGCGAAACCGCCGACACGCTCGCCACGCTGCGCCATTGCCGCGAGCAGAACCAGCACATCGTGTCGATCGTCAATGTGCGGGAATCCTCCATCGCGCGCGAATCCGACCTCGTGCTGCCGACGCTCGCCGGCCCTGAGATCGGCGTCGCCTCGACCAAGGCCTTCACCTGCCAGCTCACCGCGCTCGCCTGCCTCGCCATCGCCGCGGGCAAGGCGCGCGGCCATATCGGCCGGGAGTTCGAGGCCGAGCTCGTGCAGGCGCTCGCCGAGGTGCCGCGCCATATGGCGACCGTGTTGCGCGACGAAAGCCCCTATGAGGTCCTGGCGCACAGCCTGTCGAAAGCGCGCGACGTGCTCTATCTCGGCCGCGGCCAGAGCTATCCGATCGCGCTCGAAGGCGCGCTGAAGCTGAAGGAGATCTCCTATATCCACGCCGAGGGCTACGCCGCGGGCGAGCTGAAGCATGGGCCGATCGCGCTGATCGACGAGAACATGCCGGTCATCGTCATCGCCCCGCATGACGACCTCTACGACAAGACCGTCTCGAACATGCAGGAGGTGGCGGCGCGCGGCGGGCAGATCGTGCTCGTCAGCGACGCCGACCCCGCGACCACCGGCTGCGCCGTCGCCACCTGGCTGCAAATTCCGCCGGTGCACCGCTTCGTGGCGCCGCTCATCTATGCGCTTCCGGTGCAGCTGATCGCCTACCATACGGCCGTTTTCCTGGGGACCGACGTCGATCAGCCGCGGAACCTCGCAAAATCCGTGACTGTGGAATAGGCTATAGCCCCGGATTTGCCTGATTTCTTTGCTTGAGCAAGGACATGCCGCCGACCTTCGGTGACTTTAGGCCGCGCCGCCCGATTTTGGGCTGGCGGGCCCAGGCTTGCGCGCTCGGTCTTGGCGTGCTGCTCGCGCTTGGCGGAACCGCCTTGGCGCAAGACAGCGGCGATGCGGGCCTCAAAAACGGGTCCGCGTCCTATACGGCCGGCAAATTCGACACCGCGGTGCGGCAACTGACAGCCGCCATCAATAGCGGCACTCTGGCCCCGAGCGATGCCGCCCGGGCCTTTTATCTCCGCGGCATGGCCTATCGGAAGCTCAACCAGCCCTCCCACGCCATCGCCGATCTCGGCGCCGCCGTCTGGCTCGGCCTGCCGGCCCCCGACCGC
Organism: uncultured Alphaproteobacteria bacterium; assembly: GCA_963792045.1. Classification (GTDB taxonomy): domain Bacteria; phylum Pseudomonadota; class Alphaproteobacteria; order Rhizobiales; family Methyloligellaceae; genus Methyloceanibacter. Next base: position 2,432 of record CAWBUT010000009.1, on the reverse strand, counting down.
GCGAGCGCGCAAGTCAATCGCGCGCTGTCCTATCGCGCCGCCGGCCTCGCCACGGAGGCCGATGCCGAGCTTGCCTCGGCGCGCAAGGCAGGCGGCAGCCAGGTCGATACCCTGCTGGCCGAGAATGGCGGAGGCAACGACGCCTCGGTCGCCGCCTTCTCCACCGAGCTTCACGTCGAGAAGGAGCCGCCGCCGCCTGCACCGCCGCCGACGCGCACGGCGGAAGCCTCCGCCCAATGGACCACGTCGGGCGACACGCCCGCGCCACAGGCCGCGCCACAGAAGCCGCCGGCGCCCGCCGCCGCGAGCTGGGAAACCTCGGTCGCCACGCCGGAGGAGCCCGCAAGCGGCGGCAATCGCCTGACCCGCTGGTGGGGCTCGGTCAGAGGCTCCGGCTCATCGGGCGACCAGGCGGCAGCACCCCCAAGCGAGAGCAGCGCGCCAGCGCCGGCTGCGGATTGGACGACGCAACGCAGACGCGTGACGGGGACGCCGGGCGCGCCACCGCAAACCCGGACCGCGCTCGCGACTCCGGCCCCGGCGCCCGCACCGGCCGCGAGCGGCTACCGCCTGCAGCTCACGGCGACCCGCTCGGAGGAGGAGGCCAAGCAGCTCTGGCAGCAGGTGTTGGGCCAGCACAAGGAGCTCGCCGGCCGCGAGCCCCTGATCGAGAAGACCGACATCGGCAATCTCGGCACCTTCTATCGCCTGCAGGTCGGACCCTTCCCCGACAAGGCCGAAAGTCTGAAGCTTTGCGAGGCGTTGAAGCAGAGCGGCGTCGATTGTTTTGTGGTGGCGCGCTAGCCTCTTAAATCCATTGCATGGCGTCGAGAGGATGGAGTATCGACGGACCTGCCGCGCCGCTCGAAACCGGCGCGGAACGGCTCGTGCGATAACGGAATTCCTGTCATCTGCGACGTGCTAGCCTTGCGCCGCCGCCAGCCCGAAAGCCTATGAACGCCAAGACCAATCCCAGCCCGGCCCCCAAGCCCAAGCCCAAGGGTGAGGCGCCCGAGCGCGCCGAGGACGGGCTCACTCTGCCGCGGACCAATGAGGAGGAGGCCTCCTCGTCCCATCTCGGCGCGCGGCTGCGCAACTATTTCCTCACCGGGCTCATCGTGACCGGCCCGATCGCCATCACCCTTTATTTCGTCTGGTGGTTCGTCAATCTCGTCGACGCCTGGGTGAAGCCGTTCATCCCCAGGAGCTATCTGCCGGACAGCTATCTCCCCTTCAGCGTACCGGGTGTCGGCCTCATCTTCGGGATCGTCGGCTTGATGCTGATCGGAGCGCTGACCGCCAATTTGTTCGGCCGCAGCCTCGTGAACTACGGCGAGACGATGCTCGCCCGCATGCCGATCGTGCGCAGCGTCTATCGCACCTTGAAGCAGATCTTCGAAACGGTGCTCGCGAAGGATGGCGGCTCCTTCAAGCGCGTGGGCCTGATCGAGTTCCCGCGCCGCGGACTCTATGCGCTCGTGTTCCTCGCCGGCGACCCGCCGCATGAGGTGGAGGAGAAGATCGGCGGCGGCAATCCGCAGATCACGGTATTCATGCCGAACGGCCCGAACCCGACCACGGGCTTCATCGTCTTCGTGCCCGCAAGCGAAGTCATCCCGCTCGATCTTCCCGTCGAGGACGCGCTGAAGCTCGTGGTGTCGGCGGGTCTCGTCGGGCCCTCGCAAGAGAAGTTGAAGGGTCTCGCGCAAGAGACGAGGGCGCCGAAGCCCGTGCCGGAAGAAGAGCCGGTCGTCTAAGACGCTCGCGCCTGACCGTTCAGCCTGCCCGCATCAGCCGGATCGCATCGTCGCGCTCGAACAGATAGAGCAGGAGCCTGAGCGGCTCCGATTTCGGGTCTTGCAGTTGGGATCCCGCGCGAGCACGAGGCGGGCTTCGTCGCGCGCCGCGGCGAGCAGCGCCTCATCCTCCGGCAACATGGCGATGCGGAAGGCGGGCAGCCCGCTCTGGCGCGTGCCGAGAACTTCGCCGCCGCCTCTGAGCTTCAAATCCTCCTCGGCGATGACGAAGCCGTCCTCCGTCTGCCGCATCACCTCGAGTCGGCCCGCGCCGCCTCCGACAGCGGCTGGCGATAGAGCAGGATGCAGGAGGACTCCGCCGCGCCGCGGCCCACCCGGCCCCGCAGCTGATGCAGCTGGGCGAGCCCGAAGCGCTCGGCATGCTCGATGATCATGATGCTCGCCGCGGGCACGTCGACCCCCACCTCGATCACCGTGGTGGAGACGAGCACCCTTATCGCGCCCTTGGCGAAATCCGCCATGACCGCGTCCTTCTCCTTGGCCGCGAGCCGCCCATGCACCAGCCCGACTTGGTCGCCGAAGCGCCGGCGCAGATCGGCGTAGCGCTCCTCCGCCGCGGCGATGTCGAGCATCTCGGATTCGGCCACGAGCGGACAGACCCAATAGATCTGCGCG
>CAWBUT010000008.1:0-7708 GCA_963792045.1 uncultured Alphaproteobacteria bacterium | reverse complement strand
GCCCGCACCCATAGCTGCTTCGTAGGATGGCGGCTCATCATGTTTCAAAGCGCGCAAGCCGAAACGGCTCCGGTGGACGTCCACGCCAGCGAAACAGCAGACGGTGGGATAGAGAACGTAGCCGGTGCGGCGGCGGCGTGAACGACGAGGCGCGACGCCGCATCCAGAGTTCAATCTGCGCCCCGCTCCTCGGCGGCACGACGATACTTCCAAGCTGGCAGATATCCGTTTGGGTTGCAGCACCAGAAGGCTTGCTGCCGGTGCGGAGGGCAGAGCCCGGCGGTAGCACACCGATGCCAGTGGCGCAGATGCGCCGAGGACGTTGCTGACGTGAGCGTCAGCAAGGCGGCCGCAAGGGCGACGACAAGGCAGGAGATTTTTGCCGTTTCCATCACACTCCTCCTGCGCAGCGCCCTTCAGCCTAGCGGCTCTATCTCTGCCAATCTAATAACTCCAAGCAACGTGCCTTCCATTTTCTGAACAGGTCGGTCTCGGGATGACGCAGGTCATGCAAAGTCCACCGGTTGAGGAGGCATCATGGTGAGATGCCAGAGTCCCTCGGCAAATAATAAGGTGTAGACGAGTGACAATCGTCGCAGATGGAGCACCCTGATGTTGCAGCGCCTTGCTCTTCCCCTCGTGGCAATCGTCATGGTGTCAGGTCTCGCCCTGGCCCAGTCGCCATCGCCGAACGGGGTCAAGACGCTCGATCCCTCCCGGCGCCATCAAGGCTGAGGGCACGTGGAGCCTCGGCACGAGGGCAGGGGACTTCGTCTTTGTCGCCGGCATGCAAGGGATCGATCCGGCGACCAACACTCTGGTGAAGGACCCTCAAGCCCGCGTTCGTCGTGCCTTCCTCAATCTCCAATTGATCGCCCAATCGGAGGGCGCGAGCCTCAAGGATTGCGTGCGGCTCACGGTTTACGTCAACGACCTGCGCCGTGTCGCGCCCATGGTGGAGAAGGCGCAAGCCGAGCTCTGGGGCGGGCCGCCTTATCCGCCCCGAACCATGGTCGAGGTGAAGCGCCTGTTCGACAATGATATCGTGGAGATCGACAGCGTCTTTTATGCGCCGGTGAAGAAGTGACCCACCCCCCGGAGACGGCTCACCTTACCTTGACTCGACGCCTGCCTCCGGGAAGGATGGACATGGATCGATCTTGGCGCGCGCTCACGCGCGGCATCGCGGCCGCCTTCGTGCTCATCGCGGCATGGCACGCGCCATTCGCCCACGCAAAAGACGCCGGTGCCAAATTCGATCCGTCCGTTCGGCCCGACTTCCGCGAGCCGGTGACGCTGGCGAGCAAGGACGGCGTTCTCGAGGTCAGGCTCACCGCGAAGCAAGGGACCGCGCGACTGGATACGGTGGCCGTGCCGGTCGAGAACTTCCTGGTGTTTGCTTATGAGTTGATCCGCGGCACGGCATCCAACGGACAGATGTCGGGCGACAATCTCTACCCCGCGCCGACGCTGCAGGTCTTTCCGGGGGAGACGCTGATCGTCCATTTGGACAACGCGCTCACCGGCCTGACGATCGGCGATTTCATGGATCCGAAATACATGGCGAAGGACGAGGAGGTGCCGCTCTATCCCGCGCAGATGACCTCGTCGCCGATCAACCTCCACATTCACGGCGTGCATGTCAGTCCCAAAGGCAACGCCGACAATGTGATGCTGCACATTCCGCCGGGGATGTCGAACACCTACACCTATCACATCCCGAAGAGCATGCCGCAGGGCGCCTATTGGTATCACAGCCATCTGCACACGCTCACCGCGGCCGCAGACCTATCTCGGGCTGGCTGGCCTTCTCGCGATCGGGCGCACCGACGGCAACCTTCCGTTGGTCACGGCGAACCGCATCCCCATCCGCAACATGGTTCTGCAATACAACTTCGTGTTCGACCGGGCCGGCGGCCTTGCCCAGCTCAACAATTACACCTGGCCGCAATGGGTCAGCACGATCAAGCCGCCGCAAGGCGACGAGCTGGCGAAGGGCACCTATCGGCCGCTGCTCGACTCCGGTCAACTTCGCGCAATCGAAAAAGGGCGAGCGCTATTTCACCGTCTGGTACGCGGGCCCGCTGTCGATCCGCAACGAGCGCGGGCGCTTTCGAATTCATCCCGAGCAATCTGCAGCGCTTCACCGCCAGTCGCCGGCAGCCGGGCAAGGACGTGCCGGCCGACCCGTCGCTTCCCGATTATCAAGCGCGACCTGCAATTCACCGTGAATGGCCAGTTTCAACCGGTGATCAAGAGCAAAGCGGGGCAGACCGAGATCTGGGTGCTCGCCAATGTCAGCGACATCGCCTACATGCCCGTCGCAGCTCACCGAGACGGCGACCGGCAATCACCCCAAGATCGCCATCGTCGGCCAGGACGGGCTGCCCTATCCGCAAGTCCATTATCCCGTCTTCGAGAACGGCACGAAGCTGCTCATTCCGCCGGCGACCCGCTATGCCATCGCGGTGACGATGCCGGCCAAAGGGGACCTGATCCTGGAGATGCCGCCGAGAGGCGGCGGCGCGACGACGATCAACGCTCCGGGGGTGCTCTATGAGAACGACGGAACCGACAATCCCCCGGCCACGCTCGGCAATGTGAGCGTCTTGCCGTCGGCGGTCAGCTATTACGACGGGTTCTTCGTCTCCCCGACCCAGATCTTGGCCAAAGCGACGACCGCCGGCGGCCAAGGCGTCGCGACGAAATTCGCCGAAGGACAGCCGCTCAACGCTTACACCGCCTTCATGGACATTTCCAAAGTCACCCCCGACTTCGAGCGGGACCTGGTGATCTCCGGCGGATTCCTCAACGACCTCGCGAGCAAGTCCGATGCCAAGGCCTTCGTCTACGCCTTCGCCGGCACGACGTTTCCCAATGTGCCCTTGATCCAGCCGCGGCTCGGCTCGGTCGAAGAGTGGAAGTTCGTCAACAAGAACAACGACGAGCATCCGATCCACATTCACGTCAACGACTTCCAAGTCACCCATTATTTCGATCCGACCACCGGACTCGAGACCGGTCCGGACATGTGGGGCGACGACAACGCCAACGTGCCGGCGCCGACCATGGGCGCCAAGGAGGCCGTGGTCCAGCCCGGCGCGTTGACGATGCGTATGAAGTTCGACGATTACATCGGCCTCTTCGTGATGCATTGCCATCGCCTCAACCACGAGGACAACGGGCTCATGGCGCTGGTCAACGTCATCCCGGCCGTCTCGACCTATGCGGTGGCCGTTCCCGGATCTCCGGGCCATGCGGCGGAAGTGAAAGTCTATGACGGCAATGGCGACCGGCTTCTTGCCACGCTCACGCCCTTCCCCGGCTATGAGGGAACGTCCGAGCGTGGCCATGGGCGATGTCGACGACGACGGCGTGCTCGACCTGATCGTCGGCGCCGGCAAGGACCACGCTCCGGAGGTCGTCGCCTATTCAGGGAAGGCGAGCGGCGGCAAGGGGGCCTTCGCCACCGAGCTCGCCCGCTTTGCGGCCTTCGCGCCCGACGCGCGCGGCGGCGTCAGCGTGACGGCGACGCAGATCGACGGAATCGACCGCCGACAACATCATCGTCGGCTCTGGACCCGGCATTCCGAGCGAAGTCAAAGTGTTCGGCTCGGAGCTGCCGGCGTCGCCGGGCACGGCGCCCGCCGCTCTTCTCGACGTTTCAGCCCCTATGTCGACGACCGCTCGGGCGTGAGCGTCACCTCGGGCTTTGTCGACTTCTCCTCGGGCCGCAACAGCATCGTCACCGCGCCCGGCCCCGGCAGCCCGGCGCAGGTGAAGGTCTTCAATTTCTCGCTGATGACGCCGCTCGAGAAGCCGCCGACCGGCGGCGCGGCGGCGGAGCAATGTCCGGGCCCGCGGCAAGCGGCCATAACCGCCGCCTTCATGCCGTTCGGCCTCGACTATCGCGGCGGCGTCTCCTTGGCCACCGGCTGGCTCACCGGAGCGCTGGGCGGCGCCAAGCGGATCGTCGTCGGCCAATTGGCCGGTCCCGGCACGGTGAAGGTCTATTCGAGCGGCTCGGCGCTGCAAGGCGGCCCGAAGATCTATCTGGACAGCGCGATGCAGCACACCCCCGTCGTCGATTTCACCGAGGCGGCGAGCTTCACCCCCTTCGGCGGAGCCTCCGGCGTGAGCGTGGCCACGACGAGCACGACGTCCGGCGCCGACCTTCTCGTGAGCGGCGTCTCGCCGCAAGACGGCACCGTGCAGATTCTCAAGTACCAGTTCGTCAGGCCGACTCCGGCCGCATCCATGTTGCAAGCCGTGCAACTCGGCCAGGTCGCCTCGGCGGCAGGCGCGCTGCCGGCGATGCTCGGCGGCGATTGAGCGCACCGTGAGCGAGGACCTCACCACGCTTCTCCTTTGCGCGCGGGTTCGTCCGGGCAGCGAGCCCGCCTTTGCCCAATGGCAAGTCCGCTGGCAGACCGCGGTGCTCGCTGCGGCGGGGGCGGTGAGTGTCGAGTTCTGGCCGCCGGCGCCGCCGGATCAGCTCGAAGCGGTGGCCTTGGCCCGCTTCACCTCGGTCGACACGTTGCGCAAATGGCGGCGCGGCGACCGCAATCGCGCGCTCGTCGAGGAGGCAGCGCCCCTCGTCGAAGGCGGCCTCGTCATGCAGCTCGTGGGCCAGGCGGCGGTCGATTATTCCGTCAAGCACGGGGTGACCATGGTGATGGTCACCGACATCAGGCCCGGAAAGGAAGCGGCCTATCGCGCTTGGGCCGATCGCATTCAAAAGCTGCAGGCGACGTTTCCCGGCTATGTCGGCTCGTTCGTCCAGCCGCCGCAGCATAACGAGACCGGCTGGACCACGGTGTTGCGTTTCGACTCGGCGGCGAATCTGGAGCGGTGGCTGAAGTCCGACGCGCGCGCCGCCATGGTGAAGGAAAGCGAGGATCTGGTCGGCGCCTTCCACGCGCAGCGGGTCGACACGTCGTTTCCCGGGTGGGTCGCGAACGATCCCGCCACCGGAAAGCCGCCCAATATGTGGAAGACGGCATGCCTCGTCCTGCTCACGCTCTTTCCCGTCGTCATGCTGGAGCTGAGGTTTCTCAATCCGCACCTGGAGCCGCTCAACCCGGCGCTCCGCACCTTCATCGGCAATGCGCTGAGCGTCGCGCTGACCACCTGGCCGCTGATGCCGCTGGCGATTTGGGGCTTCCATGCCTGGCTGTTTCCCGACAACAAGCCGCGTTGGCTGGTGACGACGATGCCGCTCGTGCTCGTGCTCTGCTATGTCGCTCGAGATCGCGCTCCTGTGGCACCTGCTGTTTTAGCGAGGAGTTCGATCCTCTCGTTTTGAGGCGCGCCAGATCGGCAGGCGTGTCGATATCGGCGAAAATGCCGTCCAACTCGACCGGCACCTCGATCACGCGCTCCGCGTGCCGCGCCAACAGCTCTTTGGCTCCGACGTCGCCGCTGAGGTCCATCATCTCGGCGAAATAGGCCGCGCCCCACAGCACGGGGTTGCCTCTCTTGCCGTGGCGCACCGGAACGCAAATTGCCCGGGCTCGGTGAAGGCGTCCATCAAGGCCCGGAGGGTCGCGCTGTCGATCCCCGGGCATGTCGCCGAGCAGGATCACCGCTCCATCGCTGTCCGGCGGCAGCGCCTTGAGCCCAGCCCGGAGCGATGTGCTCATGCCCTCCGCGAAAGCGGGGTTATGCACGAGCGTCACTTTAAGATCGCCGCAGCGCCTCGGCGATGCGCGGGGCCTCGAAGCCCGTCACCACGATGACGGGGTCGGCGCCGCTCGCGAGCGCCACGCCGGCCACGCGCGCGACGATGGTTTGCCCTCGACGAGCTCGACCAGCTTATTCGCGGCCCCATGCGCGAGGAGCGCCCCGCCGCGAGCACGACGGCCGCAATTCTCATGGGCGGGTGTCCTTGCCCCGTTGCACGGCCGTGATCTCGGCGATGATGGAGACGGCGATTTCGGCGGCGCCCTGCGCCCCGATGTCGAGACCGATCGGGGCATGAATGCGGTCGAATCGGCGTACGCGGGACACCTGCTTGTGCCAGCCGCTCGACGCGCTTGGCATGCGTCTTCCGGCTGCCCAGCGCCCCGACATAGAAGGCGTCGGAGGCGAGCGCGTGGATCAGCGCCGGATCGTCGATCTTCGCGTCATGGGTGAGCGCGATCAGCGCGGTGCGGCTGTCCATGCCGATCTTCGGCAGCGCGTCGTCGGGCCATTCGCGCGAGATCGCGACATCGCCGAAACGCTCTTCCGTGGCGAAGGCCGAGCGCGGATCGACGATCACCACGTCGTAGCCGAGCGCGCGCGCCATGGGCACCAGCGGCTGCGCCACATGCACGGCGCCGACGATGATCAGGCGGATCGTCGGGTTGAACACGTTGATGAAGATTTCGCCGTCGCTCCCCGCCACCGCCACGCTTTTGTCGCGGCGAAACGCATCCGCAAGCGCCGGGGCGAGGCCCTCGCCGAGATCGTCGGGCGCATGGGCAAGGCTCCGCGCGCCGTCGCAAGATGCGTGACCAGCGCCACCTGGCGGCGCGCCGCGACATCGTCGACGAGACGAGGCAGCACGCCCGTCGGGGGAGGGGCCGCGTGGCGCAAGCGGCTCGACGAAAATGCGGATCGCGCCGCCGCAAGCGAGCCCGACGCTCCAGGCCTTGTTGTCCTCGACGCCGAATTCGAGCGCCTTGGGCCGGCCGTTGCGATCACCTCGGCCGCCTCGGTGATGATCTCCGCCTCGACGCACCCGCCCGACACCGAACCGAGGAAATTGCCCTCCGCGTCGATCACGAGCTGGCTGCCGATGGGTTGCGGCGCCGAGCCCCAGGTCTGGATGACGGTGGCAAGCGCCACGCGGCGGCCTTCGGCCAGCCAGTCGAGGGCCTTGGCGAGGACGAATGGACCTGCTGCGCTCATGGCAAATTGGGGTCCTTATTGCTTTGACGCGCAAGGAGAATAATCCCAACACGGCGCGCGCGGTTGCGCTATCCGCCGCGCGATGAATCATGGCATGTCCCGGCCTGCCCATCGGGCCATGAGGCGGCGGCCATCAATCTGAATACCATTACCGAATCAGCGGCCCGCATCCGCCACCGAAATTACCGAGTGGCGCCCGGGCTATGCCTGGCTCGCCGGTGGCACCTGGCTGTTCTCGACGCCGCAGATCGACACCCACACGCTGATCGATCTTAAATCGCTGCGCTGGCCCGCGCTCAAATCACGGCCGGCGGTCTCGAGATCGCCGCGACCTGCACCATCGCCGAGCTCGAGCGGTTTAAGGCGCCCGCCGAATGGACCGCCGCTCCGCTGCTGCGCTTGTGCTGCCATGCGCTGCTGATGTGTTCAAATCTATAATGCGGCGACCGTCGGCGGCAATATCTGCATGTCCTTGCCGGCAGGCGCCATGATCTCGCTCGCAACGTCGCTCGAAGGCAGCTACACGCTGTGGCCGCGCGACGGAAAGCCGCGTGAGGTCGACGCTCTCGATTTCGTCACCGGCAACCATCGGAACGTGCTTGCCCCGGGCGAGCTCTTGCGCAGCATCCATCTCCCGGCCAGCGCGCTCGAGAAACGCTTCGCCTTCCGCCGCTCCTCGCTCACCCATCTCGGGCGGTCGGCCGCGCTCGTGATCGGCACCAAGAGCGCGGGCACTCCTGACCTGACGCTCACGATCAGCGCGGCCACGGCCAGGCCCATCCAGATCAAATTCGACCGCATGCCGACCGCGGCC
>CAWBUT010000007.1:0-10348 GCA_963792045.1 uncultured Alphaproteobacteria bacterium | reverse complement strand
GGTTGGCAGCGCGCTTTCCTCCACCGCCAAGCCATGTGTAGACTGGCCCCGCAACAATGGCTGGGGGTAGACGAAATGAGACGCGTTTCTTGTCTGGTGTGTAGCTTGGCCGCCTTGGCGATGGTGGCCGTCCCGGTGTCGGGCGCGTTTGCCCGCGCGCTGTTCGCCTATCCCTTGCAGGGGCAGACCCCGGATCAGCAGGAAGCCGATCGCTCGGCCTGCGCGGATTGGGCGGTCGCCCAGAGCGGCTATAGTCCTACCGGGCTTCCGATCATCGTGCGGCCGGGAATGGCAGGAGGCACGGTCACCGGGCTGATCGTCGCGACGCCGACCGGCCCGGGCATGACGGTGGCGCAAGGTCCCGCGGGCGGCTTGATCGGCGGGGTCGTCGGCCGCAACGAGGCAGCCCAGCTCGACCAGCTCTATGCCAATTATCTTGCCGCCGGGGCGACCTGCCTCACGGCGCGCGGCTACCAGGTTTCATTCTAGGGGGACGTAATGCGCGTATCGATCTCGACGGGGTTTCTGCTTGCCGCCATCTGCCTGGTCCCGGTCACGGCGTCGGCCGCCGCAAGCTCCTATCTCTGCGCCATCGGCGAGGCTTATGAATGCGTGGCGGTGGACGGATGCAAACGGGTCGCGCTGAAAAGCGTCAACCTGTCCGCCTTCATGCTGCTCGATGTCGACAAGAAGCAGTTGAGCTCGGCGACCATCGGGGAGCCTTCCCGCAGCGAAGACATCGAGGGCGTGTCGGTGACGGACAAGGCGATCTTCCTCTACGGCACGCAGGATCAGGAGACGTGGAACGCGAGCATCTCGCTTGAGTCCGGCGCGCTCAGCGGCGGCATCACGAGCGGGCCGTCGTCCTTCGCCTTCTTCGGCAATTGCACGCCGAAATAGCGATCGGCTCCAGGGTCAGCCTTTGATCTCTTCGATCTCGCTCGGGCGCCAGCTCTTGTTGAAGAAGGGCTCGAGCGGGCTATAGAGCCTGAGGATCACGAACCAGCCTTTGCCGGGCAGGGTCTCGATCCAATTGCCGTCCTTGACGCCTTTGGGCTTGGTCGGGCCGAAATAGACGGTGGTCGAGCCGTCGGGATTGGCGACCGCCGCCGGGCTCGGGAAGCTTTGGCTGCCCGCGCGCGGGAAGCGCTGGCTCGTTTGCAGCATCGAGCGGGTCTGATTGTCGTAGACCGTGAACGACCAGAATTTCCCCGCCGGAATTTTCGGCGGCAGCGTCACCTTATAGGTCTTGGCGCCGTCGAAAGGCTGGCCGCTCGCATCGAGGATGCCGAACAGATATTGCGAGCCGATATCGGGCAGGCGCATGACCATGGCCGGGGTGACGCCGGTGGCGGCGTAGAAGAAGGCGGCGCGCGCGTCGAGCGTCTTGGCGCCGGTATAGGGGAATTGCCGCACGCCCTGCTTGGTGATCTCGGGCGGGGGCCGGGTGAAATCGTAGCCGCCGACGAAGAGCGGGTTCAGCCATTTCGAGGTCGGGCTGTAATAGCCGAAGCCCTCCGACGGCCGGGCGCGAAAATCGAGCGTGCGTCCGGCGGCGTTGCCGATCGCGACCGCGTCGGTGAGAATCTTGCGCATGCGCTCATCGGGACTGAACTTCTTGCCCTTGACGATGCCGATGGCGGCGAATTGGCCGCCGATCTCCGGCTCGAGCGCGTCGGCCGGCTGCTCCTGCACCAGCGCATCGAGCATCTCGTAATAGGAGAAGTCGTTGGGCGGGATCGTGTTCATGGCAAGCCCCGTGCCTTCCACGAATTTCGGCGTGATGGGATCGCTCAAGCCGGCGAGCGGACCCTTGCTGGTGAGAAAGGTGCCGATGCTCGTGCCGTAGGACCCCGGAACGTAGGGATAGATCTTGAGCGTCTTCTTGATCGTCTCGACCGCGGGCTTGGGGTCGTTGTTGACGAGAAAGGCGCGTCCGAGCAGCGCGACGGAGGTGGTGGTCGGGCGGCCGATGAAATAGCCGCCGTCCGGCAGCGGCCCGTCATAGCCGGGCGGCAGCAAAAGATATTTGCCGCCAAGCCCGCGATCGGGCCCCGGCGCGCCGAAATCGATGACCCAGCGGAACCACAAATCGTCGAACAGCCCGAGCGTGTCCGGCGGCGTCTCGACGACCATGGGTCCCTTGGTGAGGTCGATATTGCTGATGAAGTAGATCGTGTCGGCATTGGCGGTGAGGAACAGCGATTTGGCATCCATGAGCCCCGAGAAGATCAGGACGTCGTTGTCCTTGAGGCCCGCGTCGCGCATGCCCTTGCGCGCGGCGTAGATGGACACGCCGCGGAGGCCGTTGAGGAAGCTCTCGACGCCGCGCTGCAGATCGAGCTGGTCGTAGACCTTATCCGCCGTCTCCTGGCTCGGTATGCCGTCGTCGAAATGCAAGGTGCCGATGGCCGTGTCGACGGTCGGGGGCGTGGTGATCGAAGGCGGGATCGCGGGCGTGGCCGCCGGCGGGGCGGCTCGAGGCGGGGCGGATTGAGGCGGAGTAGATTGAGGCGGGGTAGATTGAGGCGGGGTGGCCAAAGGAGGCGGCGTCGGCGCCCGACGCAGCGAGCGCAAATCCGAAAAGGCTCGCCGACAGCAGCGTGGCGAGAGTTTTACGCGGGACCCGGGCGCGGCAGGTCATGGGCGGCTCGTCCTTTCGCGGAGGATGCAACGGAAGCCGATATGGGAGGTCGAGGTGTCGACCGGGTGCGGATAGCGGGCCGCGGGGCGGTAGCGGTAGCAATAATTCTTGGCGCAGAGATGCGAGCCGCCTTTCAGCACCTTGCGCGGAATCTTGATCCTCGGCTGGGCCGGGTCGTAGCTGTCCTGCCGGCGTCCGCCGCGCGGATTGCTCGGCACGCAGCAGGCCTTCTGCTTTTCTTCCGGGTGGCGCGGCTGATACCAGTCGGTCGTCCATTCCCAGGTGTTGGCGATCATGTCGTAAAGGCCGAAGGGATTGGCGGGGAAGGCGCCGACGGGGGAGGTGCGCTCATAGCCGTCGCTTGCGAGATTCTGCCAGGGGAACTCGCCCTGCCAATAATTGGCCATGTAGTGGCCCTCGGGCGTGGCCTCGTCGCCCCAGGCGAACTCCTTGCCCTCCAGCCCGCCGCGCGCGGCGAACTCCCATTCCGCTTCGGTGGGGAGCTCCTTGCCGGCCCAACGCGCATAGGCCTCCGCATCGCTATAGGCGATGTGCACCACGGGATGGTCGTCCTTGCCCTCGATGGTGGAGCCGGGCCCCGCAGGGTGGCGCCAATCGGCGCCCGGCATGAACACCCACCAATTGCCGATATTGCCCATGTCCACGCGCGCTTTCGGCTGCACGAAGACGAGCGAGCTCGGCACCAGCGTCTCGGGCCGCGCGCCGGGATAGTCTTTGGCGTTGGGCGCGATCTCGGCGAAGGTCGTGTGGCCCGTGGCTTCGACGAAGCGGCGGAACTCGGCATTGGTGACGAGGTGGGCGTCCATGAAGAAGCCGTCGACCGCCACGCGATGGACGGGGCCTTCCTCGGGATAGTGGCGGTCGGAGCCCATGAGGAACTCCCCGCCCGGGATCCACACCATGCCGGCGCTAGGATCGCCCTGCCGCTCGGCGCGCGCGGCGGCGGCCTGCGCCCGTTTGATGCGCGCGCGGCTCATCGTTCAGGAGGCTCCCGCATCGCTCGCCTCAAGGGGTGCCCTTGGGCGGGGGGAAGATCGTCTTCCAGTCATTCTTCATGTCGACCACGGTCCAGCCTTTGGCGTTGGCCTCGTCCAGCGCCTTGTCGAGCTTGCCCACTTTCGAGTCGCGGTCATAGGCGTATTCGCGCACCGCATCGGTGTGATGCACGAGCCCCATGAAGCTCAAGCCGGGGCCGGCCGCGGTCCATTCCAGCATCTCCTTGTCGCCGTCGGAATTGCCGAAGGCGAAGATCGGGCGGCGGCCGATGAATTTGTTGATGCCTTCGGGCTTGCCGGGGCCGTCATCGATGAAGTCGACCTTGGGCTGCTTGATCAGGACGGGGCTCGCGTCCCACATCGCATATTTCGTCTGGTCGGTGGAGCCCACCACCTGCTCGGGCGGGACGCCATAGGTCTTGTCGGCGAAGACGCGCATGAATTCCTGGCCGCCGCCGGAGACGATATAGGTCTTGAAGCCGTTGGCGCGCAGATAGGCGAGGAGCTCGAGCATCGGCTGATAGACGAGGTCGGTGTAGAGGCGCTTGAAGCGCGGATGCTTGGCGATTGCGAGCCAGTCGGCGACGGTCTTATCGAAGGCCTCGGTGCTCATGCCGGAATGGGTCACGGCCACGATCTCGGCCATGTCCTTCTCGCTCAAAGCGGCGATCGCGTCCATATTGCCGGAGAGCACCGACTTGAACGGCTCGGTCGTCTTCCATTCGGGATGCTTGGGCGCGAGCGCCTTCACCTCGTCCAGCGCGAAGACGAATTGAGTGTAGAGCGGCTGCTCCACCCATAGCGTGCCGTCATTGTCGATGGTGGCGATGCGCTGCTCGGGCTTCACAAAATCGGGGCCGCCTTCCTTGGTCACGCGCGTGACGAAATCGGTGATGGATTGCTTGACCTTGCCCGCGTTCCAGGAGGGGAGGGGATCGGACGTCTCGGTCCGCGCATAAACGCCCGTGGCGCACAGCGCGAGCCCGAGCAGCGCGACGAGGAGGCCGCGCCGGCTCAAAGTGAGAAGGCTCGGGACGCGCAGAGGGCGGAGCGGCACGATCAGACCTCCTCAGAGTCCCGCAAGATATAAGAGGTAGAGCACAGAGAAGGTGGCGTCGGAACCCGCCACGACATAGGCGCCGGCTTCAAAGGAAGCGGCAAGAGCAGAAGGCCGATGACGAGGGCGATCTTTTCCACGACCGTCAAGACGAGCACGGGCTTGCGCAGCTCACGGCGATAGGCGGCCCAGATAAGGAGCGCGCCGAAACAGAAGACGAGCAGCCCCCAATGCCGCATGACGGCGAGGCTGACCGCGTCGGTGGGGGCCGCCGCGAACAGCTGGTCCAAGACAAGGGCCGGCGCGAAGAAGGCCGCGATCATGCTCGCCGTGGCGATGCCGGTGATCACCAGGATGGGCTTGATGTAGGCGGCGATCATGGGTGCTCGTTCCCAGACCCTCTCCAGGGTCTATAAGCGGGCGCCCGAATGAGACGCCCGCTTTGCTATGCGTCTCAGTCGCCAGGCTTGCCCTTGGCGATTGCCTCTTCGACCTGCTGTTTCACCGCCGAAAGGTTGAACGATGCACCCTTCTGCATCGGCGGGAACTCTATCGCCGTCTGGGCCAGTTCTCCGACCTTCTGCTGCACATAGACGAAGCGCCAGAATTCACGTGCGTAGAAGTCGTTGAAGTAGGCTGGGGAACCTTCCAGCAGATTCGAAACCGGCAGCCGCTCGAAAGGATCCTGCTTGATGTTTTCCAGGATCGGCATGTTGATCGGAACCTTCGGCCCCGGCCAACCCTCAGGCTGGTCGATGAAGCGATATTTGAACTCATCGAGACGTAAGCCGCCGAGATTGGATTCGGCGAAGTACCAGATCTCATGCCGGTTTGACGGTCCTTTGCCGGTGAGCAGGTCCAATTGGTTATAACCGTCAAGGTGGACCTTGTAGTTCGTGCCGCCAAGATCCTTGCCGGTCTTTAGCTCGTCGACAATGTTGGGGTTTCCTGCTGCCGCGACGAAGGTCGGGAACCAGTCGAGCCCGGAGAAGATGCCGTTTTCAACCTTGCCGGCGGGGACCTTTCCCGGCCAACGAATGATCGCTGGAACGCGGAAGCCGCCTTCATAGACCGTGCCCTTGGTTGCCCGAAATGGAGTCATTGCGCCATCGGGCCAGGTGAACACCTCTGCACCGTTATCGGTCGTGAATACGACGATGGTATTGTCGGCGATGCCGAGATCGTCGAGGGCCTTGAGCAGACCGCCGACGTCGTCATCGAGCTGCGCCATCCCCGCCTCTTCCATACCGTAATTGGTCTCGGGGTTCATCATCGCCTTGTACTTTTCGGCGAGGAAGGTGAACACATGCATGCGCGTGGTGTTGTGCCATAGGAAGAAGGGCTTGCCGCTATCCTTGGCCCTCTTCATGAAGTCGATCGAATCTTTGACCAGCACCTCGTCGAAGGTGGTCATGTCGTATTTGGCATCGCGAACTCCCTCGCCCTCCCCGCCATAGGGCGTGCGTCCGGTGTTGGGACCTGGGGCGAGTGGCCCTTCGTCGACGATCTTTTGCTTTCCGATTGCACCCCAGCGCGGCTGGACGGTTTGATCGTCCGTATCGCTCGCCCAGCAATGAACAAGGTTGCGGGGACCGACAGTGTTTCGGATAGCTGGATCCGTGGATAGGAATACCAATACGGATCGGACATGGCGTCGAGATGATACAGATAACCGAAGAACTCATCGAAGCCGTGCACGCATGGAAGATATTTGTTCAGGTCGCCGAGATGGTTCTTGCCGAACTGGCCGGTGGTGTAGCCCATTGCCTTGAGCGCCGCGGCGATGGTTGGCGCTTGCGCCGGCAAACCGACATCGGCGCCTGCCTGACCTACCGTGGTCAGTCCGGTGCGGATTGGAAGCTCGCCGGTAATGAAATTGGCGCGACCGGCCGTGCAGCTTGCTTCAGCATAGTAGTCGGTAAAGCGCATTCCTTCCGACGCGAGCCGGTCGAGGTTCGGCGTCTTTCCCGACATGATACCTTGATGGTAAGCGCCGATGTTGAACCAGCCGATGTCGTCCCCCATGATGAAGAGGATATTCGGCCGTTGCTGTTGGGGCGCTTGCGCGCTGGCGGGGTCAGACGCCGCAACGGATGCAAGCGCCGTCGCGCCCATCAGCACCGCGCGGGATGCCAAATGCAAATTTGTGAGAATGGTTCTCAGCCAGGAAGCTTCACATAAAGGCATCGTCACCATTTCTGTCTGGCTGTCATCGTTCATGGCACTTCCTCCTTGTACTGCTCGTGCAGTGTTTTTCGACGTCGCGCTAGCAGAAGCGCAGGGCGCCGCTGCGCAAAATGTTGCGGCGGTCGAGCTCTACGCGCCCTGAGCCGCGCTCGGATTTGTCCTTATCGGCTGCCATGACGTCCTCCCACTGATAGGCGTCCACGCTTTTTTTGGTCTCTATACGTCAACTCGTAGCAGGTTATCGACTGCCTGTGCCCTAGCCGAATCACAAAAATCTGTCGTGACTTTTCCGGGAAAACCCACGCCTTTTTTTCGTTCTCCGCGTCCAAGCCAGCCCTGGCGTGCGCCAAATTCCGCTGGTGACGAGCGCGGGCCAAGATGCCAAGCTCCGCGCTTAAATTCCTAGGGCACCCGTCTTATGTTCCTGCTTCGCATCATAAATTATGTGCCCCTGTGGCTCATTGCGACCTCGCCGTCTCGGCCGCGCTGGAGGCGTACAGCGTCGGGCTCATGCTCGCTGTGCCGGCGGATATGGGGCCCCGACCGGCTGAAGCTCAACAACGAGGTCGCCGGGTTCAAATTCTCCGTCATCGGCGTGCTCTATGCCGTGCTGCTCGGCTTCGTCGTCATCGCCGTCTGGGAGGATTATCGCAACACCGAGACTGCCGTGCGCAACGAGGCCAAGGCCGTCGTCGATTTGAATGATCTCCTACGCGCTGCCGGAGGCGGAGCGGAACGCGATCCGCCAGCCGCTCGCCGCCTATGTGGAGGAGGTGCGTAAATCCGAATGGCCGAGCATGGCGCGGGGGTGTAGCGAGCGGGCCGACGGCGCATGCGCTTGCCCATCTCACCGAGGCAATCATCGAGATCAAGGCCGACGTTGCGCAAGGACCTCGCGCTCTATCAGCAGGCCCTCCGCCTGTTGGCGGTGATCGAGGATAACCGCAGTGAACGCCTGGACAGCCGCCGACGGCTCGGTGCCGCCGGTTCTGTGGTTCGCGCTGGTTGCCGGCGCCATGGTCACGCTCGGCTATCCCGCCTTCTTCGGCACGTCGAACCTGATTTGCGCAGACCCTGATGACGGCGACGCTCGCCGCGCTCGTGGCGTTCGCGCTGGTGCCCGCGGTGATCCTCGATTATCCCTTCACGGGCGGCGTCACCATTTCGTCCGCTCCCTT
The DNA here is from genome assembly GCA_963792045.1 of uncultured Alphaproteobacteria bacterium. GTDB lineage: Bacteria > Pseudomonadota > Alphaproteobacteria > Rhizobiales > Methyloligellaceae > Methyloceanibacter. The sequence continues at coordinate 2,266 of CAWBUT010000007.1, read as the reverse complement.
TCGATCAGGCGTTGCGCGGCTGCCGCCGCACCGAAGGGCCAGCCGCCGCCTGGGTTGAAGGAGCCCCGCCGCAGCGGCCGTGAGGCCCGGGCAATTTCTGCTAAACTCGCGCCATGCCCGGCCCTTCCGTCTCCATCACCTATTGCCGGTTATGCGGGTGGATGCTCCGCGCGAGCTGGATGGCGCAGGAGCTGCTCACCACTTTCGCCGAGGAGCTCGGCGCCGTCACCCTCATCCCCGACGCGACCGGCGGGGTGTTCGAGGTGCGCGTCGACGGCAAGCTTTTGTGGTCGCGCAAGGAGCACGGCCGCTTCCCCGACATCAAGGAACTCAAGCAGCTCGTGCGCGACGTGGTGGCGCCCGACCGCGACCTCGGCCATAGCGACGCCAAGCCCAAGCAGGGCTGATCCGCGCCTCCTGTTCCGGCTTGGGCGGTCTTCGGGCCCTGGAATTAGGCGGGGCCCGCCCATACATTCGGACGAGCCACATCGCGCAAAAAATCAAGGAAGCACAAGCCTATGGGTGAGCCCGTCATCGTCACCATCCCCCATCGCCTCGGCAAGCAGGAGGCCACCCGCCGCCTGCAGACCGGCTTCGGCAATGTCCGTTCGACCATCGGCCAGAAATTCGTCGTGCTCAAGGACGAGTGGAAGGGCGATCACCTCGATTTCCAGGCGAGCCTGCTCGGCCAGACCACGACCGGCAAGGTGGACGTGGCCGACGACCATGTCCGGCTCGAGGTCGAGCTGCCCTGGATGCTGGCCATGCTCGCCAACAAGGCGAAGGCCATCGTGCAGAAGCAGGGTCAGCTCATGCTGGAGAAGCCGGCCAAGCCCACCAAATCGGCGTGATCGTGAGGGCTTAGGCGATCTCGACGATCTCGGCCTCGGCCGTGCCCGCCTGCACCGAATTCGCCCAGCTGCTTGCCCATCAGCGCCTGCGCCACGGGCGAGGCGTAAGACAGGGTGCCGTGCGCCGGGTCGGCCTCGTCCTCGCCGACGATGCGGTAGGTCTGCCGCCGCCCGTCCTCGCGCAGGATCGTCACCGTCGCGCCGAAGCGGACTTCGTTCGTGTCCTTGGGGGGCTCCATCACCTGGGCGGTAGCCCGGCGCGAGGTCCAATAGCGCAGATCCCGGTTGATCTTGGCGAGCTTGGCGCGGTCGTCGGCATCGAGCGCGGCCGCATGCTCGTGATGCAGGCGCGCGAGCTCGGCCTCGATCTGCTCCAACCCCTTGGCGGTGACGAGATTATGGGGCGAGACCGGCCGGTCCGGCAGGTCGTCATAGACCTCGGCCGGGCTCGGTCTCCTTGGTGAAGGCCTTGCTCATTGCGTCACTATACCACGCCGGACCCTCAGATTGTGGCTCTTCTCCCCCACATTGCGGCGCCGTTGGGCATTTGCCCCAAAATGGAGCAGCGTTGAAGGGGCCGCGCAATTCATCTCGCCCGCTTCGTGATCACTTTGCTATGGTCTCTCGGCCGGTGAGCTTCGTCTTCGCGGGGGAACGCGCCTCATGAAATACGTCATCGCAGTCATTCAGCCGCACCGGCTCGACGCCGTGCGCGAGGCGCTCGCCAGCATCGGCGTGCAGGGCATGACGGTCAGCGAGGTGCGCGGCTTCGGGCGGCAGAAGGGCCAGACCGAGATCTATCGCGGCGCCGAATACACCCTGCAGTACCTCCCCAAGGTGAAGCTCGAGATCGCGGTGGACGACGCTATCGCCGACAGGGTGGTGGAGACCATCAGCGAAGGCGCGCGCACGGGGCATATCGGCGACGGCAAGATCTTCGTGCTGCCGCTCGAGGGTGTCATGCGCGTGCGCACCGGCGAGATGGGCGTCGACGCGCTGTAAGAGCCGGCCCGCACCGAAGAGTGCTTGCCCGTGGATTCCTACCTCAAACAGCTCCTAGTGCGGCCTGAAGGGGAGATCGCATTCCTCGATCTCGTGCGCAACTTCTCCCAGTGGTTCTTCGACCTGTTGCGCAATTTCGTTCTGGTCGGGGGGCTGAAATATTTCTACGAGAAGTCCCACAGCCCGGTCCTGTTCTATCTCCACACCTTCGCGCTCGGCGTAATTCTTCTCTACTGCCTTTCTTATGCCGACCAGTGGTACATCAACCTGTTCGGTGTCCTCGCGAACAAGAGGATCGCTCATTGGCTCAACAGGGCCGTCAACATCGGCTTTGCCATCACGGTATTCCTTATCATCTGGTGGGGCGCGTCGATCATCGTCGCCGAGATCTCGCGCGCGCAATATTAGCCGCG
>CAWBUT010000006.1:0-45003 GCA_963792045.1 uncultured Alphaproteobacteria bacterium | reverse complement strand
CCGCATAGTGACCAGACCGGCTATTTGTGCCGATGCCGGGTTTGGGTCATGAGCACACCGTGTGAGAGCGGTCCGCTACTTCCGTTCTCCACACCTAAAGTAGATATTGGAGTGTCCGGTACGCGCTTGTGTGTACCGAGAACCTCATCCGCATTGATTAGCTGAAGGAATCACCTAACGTCAGTGCACGATGTTTGCACTGCTCTGCTTCGTCCTAGCCGTCTTGGCCACACCGTTCAAGTCGAAGAGCCGACTTGAAGCAGAGAACATGGCACTCCGACATCAGTTGATCGTTTTGCGGCGTCAGGCACGCGGCCGGGTCCGGCTCACGAACAACGATCGCTGGTTCTTTGTCCAGCTGTTATCGATGGTTTCCGTCGATTCTGCAGGTCCTCATACGCCCACTCGTCATTGCCTGGAGAACCGCTGACTTTAGCGCGGCGGAGTTTCAAGGCAGTGTGGCATCAGTCCCACTTTCCACTATTTATTGGCACTTTGCGGACCAGGGCTCGGATGCAGACCTACGTTCAGAGGGGACGTCGGTTTTATATGCGGGTGTCAATTCGGGGCGGCTGCGGGCCCGGAGTTTAAATCTGTATCGATCGTAATCTTGGGACAGCTCGGCTTATAAGCTATTGATATCTATTGGGCTGTTTTTCTGTCCCAAAACTGTCTAATGGTTTGATTCACAATACTTTTGGCACTCCCCTACGGGGCGCCAACCCAAAAATCAGCCGTTGATCTTGCTGGATTTTTTGCCAGTTTTTGTCCCAAGATCTGGCGATTCGATTTCTTCCTGAACCAAGATGGAAGATGGTCGAAGCGGTCGAATGCGCGTGGGTGAAGAAGTGCCCGATGAGGACCACCACGCTGAACGAGAGCGTTGGGAGCAGGTCGGCGCAAGCCCTCTTGATTCTCGGCCCAAGCCCGAAGAGCCGAGCGATGCGCGTACACGCGTTCGGATAGCACTCGCCTTAGAATACATTGCCAATAGAGTTCGGCAGATTGGAAAAGGCTCGATGAGGACGCCTAATGCCTTGTTGGCTTCCGGCCGAGAAGCACCCAGGCGCCGACGGCGAGGGATAGGTCGAGAATCGCCATTGTCGCCAGCAAATGAGGGAACACGCCAGCTATCGCAAGGGGCAAGAGGACCGCAGGTACGAACACGAATCGGTCGACCACAGAAGCAGCAACGATTTGTCGTGCGCCCGAGCGACCGCCGAATAAGTAGAACCAGCCGATGACCACAATCGTCAGACCGATCACGCGAATGAGTGCCTCCTCGTGTCCAACAAAAGGTTGATCCATGAACAGCGCCTGGGTTGCTCTCGGCCAAGCAATGAGCAGCGCTCCGAACCCCAGGTAAACGACGCCATTTATCGCCGTGTATTTGGATGCGGCGGACAAAGTTGGGGGTTTCTCAGAAGTACCTTGATGAGTGACATTTCGAATTGTCTCCGCTGAATAACGCCGCCGCCGCCGCCGCCGCCGCCGGTTAGCCGATCTTGCCGAATCCACGCAAAGGGATCAGTCTGTCTCCTGACGGCACATCAGTTGCCGTGCCCAAAAGGGGGGTGGAGCATGTCAAGCACCGTTATCAATCTAATCCTTCAGATCATAGCTGGGGCTATTGGAGGAAATGCTGCCGCATCGCAAATGGACAATGCCGACCTGGGCAAGCTCGGCAACTCCATTGCTGGGGCTCTTGGCGGCGTCGGTGGCGGACAACTTCTTGGAGCGCTAGTTCCTTCACTTGCGGCGGCTGCGAGCGGAGTTGATTTCAAAACAGTCATTGCCCAGCTGATCGGTGGTAGCGTGGGTGGTGCCATTCTCACTGTCGTCGTCGGCATGCTTAAAGGCATGATGGCGAAATAGCTGGATCCGGTTCGCGGCCCGGAGTTGGAGGTCCGATCACGCGGTTCCCCCTGCGGGGCTTCGCTCCGGGTCGTTTCTTTTCCAACTTTGTTGGAAAACGTCACATCGCTACGACACGCAGAGTGGTCGGCTTTCCTCGCCTGGCCCTGATCAATGCCACCGGTACGAAGGCGCCCGACATCGAGTTCCTGGAGCGCCACGATATCGGGTGGCAAGCGGCGATCACCTCGGCGATCCGCCGTGGGTCTGCTCGTCCGTCTGCGCCGACGCATCGGTGGACGTTGTAGGTCATGATGCGCAGCGGACCTGGCCGTGCACGCTGGCCTCGACTTCGGCTGAGGTCCGCTTCGCTGTCAACCTCGACGGTGAAGCCCATGGTGCCCCGCGACGCTCCTGTCGGGGCGTTAGATCTCACGCTCGCCTTCTTTTGGGGCGGCGGTGGCCGAGCGGGATTCCGAGCGCACGGGCCTTTTGCCTGAGAGCACCCGGGGTACGCTTGAGTGCTCGAGAGATGGTTTTGACGGGCGTTTTGTCTCTTGAGTGCTGTCTCAGTTCTTTCACATCAGCACGGGTCCAATCACGGCGAACAATGCGTTTTCTCGTGGCAATAGTTTTAGCCATCAGCTTCTCCTTTTTCACAGGCTCTGATAGCACAACTTTGGCCCTCAAAATCAGCCATTGATCTTGCTCGATTTTTTGCCGGTTTACTGGGGCACAACTGTCTCCCAGTTGCCCTCGCAGGAAAGAGAACTCCGGACCTGACCATCCGATGCAGTCGTTCCGCGAATGTGTGACTCTGGCGGGATCATCCCACGACGTGATATCCGGCATCGACATAGGCAATATTTCCAGTGATCGCTTTGGCTGCGTCGCTGACCAAGAAGGCGGCCAGCGCGCCGACATCGTCGATTGATATAAGTCTGTGTTCGGGCGCCTCTTTGACGGCGCGCTCGAGCAGCTCGTCGAAATGCTCGATCCCGGAGGCCGCTCGCGTTGCTATCGGCCCGGGCGATAGCGCATTCACGCGTATCTGCTTGGCACCGAGCTCCACCGCCATGTAGCGGACCGAGGCTTCGAGCGCCGCCTTGTCCACCTCATGCGAGACCAAATGTTATCCCTGTTCGCCGAATAGCGGCATGTGAGAGCAAAACTCGCTCGTGATCGTTCAGCTTCTTGGTTTCAAACTCTGCACAGCCTCTGCGATTAGCCGGCCAAGCTCCTGCGCCTGATGTGCGTAAGACTGGACCTGAGTTTGCGCGTAACGGCTCTGAAGGGACAGGACACCCTGGATGTCTTTGGCATTGGCGAGTTCCCGAGCCAACGCGAAACCGGCTTCCGCATTCTCCTTGGCAAACCGGATCGCCAACTCCTGGACGTCGCTGAATCCAGACGTCATCATGCTCGATGGAGCGGTCGACCACGCACTCATCGCTTGCGTCATGGCGTCCATGAATTGGGCGTAAGCCGCCCGGGCTTGCTCTACATTCTTTTCGGCGAGCTCGCGCAGTTGCTTTGGCATCTCGAAGGGCTGGTTTTGGGGCATATATTTTCTCCGTCCGGGTCCGTTTCAATCGCGAAACACTCGGCCATAATTTACGCGCTAGCTCTTATGTTCGCACGGCGAAATACATGACTGGTCGTAACCTCCGCAAAGCGCTGGTTGCGATCGCTCTCACCGGGCTCGCTCTGGGAACCATAGCCTGGTTTGCAGGTCAAGGTGTGCTGGCCAATCGGATCTGGGCCGCTGGCACGGTCCCCGTCGTCATTGGACTAGCCGTAGCGATGGTGCGCGATTTCATGGCCGGGCGGATGGGCGTCGACACGGTCGCATTCGTCTCCATGTCGGCTGCACTACTGCTTGGGCAGAACCTGGCGGGCGCGGTCGTTGCCGTGATGTACGCCGGCGGTAATATGCTTGAGGATTTTGCCGTCGCCCGCGCTGAGCGAGACCTGAAGTCCCTCGTCGATCGCGCCCCGCGCGTGGCCCATCGGCGGATCGATGACTCGGTCGAGGATGTGCCGATCGACAAAGTCGCGATCGGAGACCCGATCCTCGTGCGCGCGGGCGAGATTATTCCCGTCGACGGCGTCGTATCGGGTGCCAGTGGCATCATCGATGAGGCTGCGCTGACGGGCGAGCCTATTCCGGTTACCCGCAACAAAGGCGACCCGATTCACAGCGGTACGATCAATGCCGGGGAGACCTTTGAAATGAGAGCCACGGCAGTTGCGGGCGAAAGCACCTATGCGGGTATCGTACGCATGGTGACTGCCGCGCAGACGGCGAAAGCTCCGTTCATTCGGCTGGCCGATCGATACGCACTACTCCTATTGCCCGTTACCCTTCTGCTTGCCGGAACGGCATGGCTGCTGTCCGGCGACCCGATCCGTGGGCTCGCCGTCCTGGTGGCGGCGACGCCGTGTCCACTGATCCTTGCGGCACCTGTGGCTCTTATTGCCGGCGTCTCGCGCGCGGCGCGCCTTGGTATCCTGATCAAAGGCGGAGGTCCGCTCGAGGCGCTTGCTCGTACGCACACCGTCATGTTCGACAAGACCGGGACGCTGACCGTAGGCGGGGCACGACTCGTCGCCGTAGAGACGGCACCGGGCGAGAGTGCGGATGAGGTGCTGCAACTAGCAGGCTCCCTTGAGCAGGCGTCTCACCATGTGGTGGCCGCTGCGATCGTATCGGCAGCTCTAGCGAGGGGGCTCACGCTTGAGATCTCCGGACCAAGTCCGCGAAACTATGGGTTCCGGCCTTGAAGGTCTCGTTGGGGGCAAGCGGATCAAGGTGGGCTCGCATCAACTCGTCTGCGGTCAGGGACGACCTGAGAGTTGGGCTGTGCGCGCTTTGCGACGCGCATCCTGGCGGTCAGCGTTGAGCGTCTTTGTCTCGGCCGATAAACGAACGATCGGTGCAATTTTGTTGGCCGACGAGCTGAGGCCCGAAACGCCCCGGGCTGTGCAGGCGCTGCGGGGCGCCGGCGTTTCGCGGATCGTGATGGTTACCGGGGACCGCGCCGACGCGGCAGAGACCATCGGCGCCGCACTCGATCTCGATGCTGTGCTGGCCGACCGTGTACCAGCGGACAAGGTCGAAGCAGTCGCCATGGAGCAGAGGCTGCATCCAACGCTCATGGTTGGCGATGGAATCAACGATGCACCCGCGCTCGCGGCAGCGGACGTTGGCATCGCGATGGGCGCCCGAGGTGCCAGCGCCTCGTCCGAAGCAGCAGACGTCGTCATTCTTGTTGATCGCCTCGATCGGGTCTCGGACGCTGTCGTTATAGCACGGCGCGCACGTGGCATCGCCATCCAGAGTATCGGTGCCGGGATGGCGATGTCTGGGCTTGCCATGTTCGCGGCGGCCTTCGGCTGGCTCACGCCGGTAGCCAGCGCCTTGACCCAAGAAGCGATCGATATCGCCGTCATCCTCAACGCATTGCGGGCGCTCACAAGTGGAAGGGCGTTCGGACACCCGGCGATGCCGACGACGACTGCACGAGCCCTGCATCAGGACCATAAGGATCTCGAAGCAAGCCTCGATCGACTGCGCGAGATCGCCGATGCCTTGGATGATGCGGCTCCGGGCGCCGCGGTCGTCCTGATTGGGGAGGCAAACCACCTCGTCGCACGGCAGATCGTCGAGCACGAGCGCGACGATGAGAGCCGCATCTATCCGCGTCTTGCTAAGTCTTGCACGACAGGCCTGGCCTCGCCGCCATGAGCCGCGCCCATCGTGAAATCCTCCATTTGGCGACGACTGCTGGCGAGACTGTCGGATGGGTTGAGGACCGAGGATGCAGACCGCTATCTGATCCGCGACGCGCAGCGCATTATCGAGTTCGCTCGAGGCCCTGGTGCGCCTCCACAACGCTCAGGAAGAAGACATCTACGAGCAAGCCGCTTTCGACTAGATTCCAAACTCGGAAATTGCGCCCAATGGTGGCAATCCTTGGGGACGGCTCGGCGTGTAAGCTATTGATATCTATTGGGCGGTTTTCTCTGTCCTAAAAAACTTGCTAATGGCTTGATTTACAATGCTTTTGGCGCTCCCGCACGGGGCGCCACCCAAGCCATTGATCTTGACCAGCCTACTCCTGGAGCTGGTCCTGAAAAATCCCTGAAGCCCATAAGCACGGAGGTCATCGCCGGACCTACCTCTGCTTGCGGCGCCGAGCGGAGACAGGGAATTGGGGTTCCGGTATGCTCCCGGCCCAGCGTTGGTTCGGCGGGTGGGGTTCGCGTGCTTGAAACGATCAGTCCAGTGGTGGTGGGGCGGGCGCGTTCGGTTGCGTCCTCCTTCGAGCGCCAAGCCCGCGCCCGACCGGCGGAGACGGCGATCGAGGTCGGCGAGCGGCGGCTTACCTATGCTGAGCTCGACGAGCTATCCGACCAACTTGCTCAGCACCTGCGCGTCTTGGGTGTTAGGCGCGGAGACGTCGTAGGCATCATCGCCGAACGCGGGCTGGAAACGGTTGTCGCCGCGCTCGGCACGCTGAAAGCGGGTGCCGCCTATTCGCCGATGGACCCGGAAAGCCCCGCCTTACGCATTCAGCAGCAGCTGAGCGAAGCCCAGGCTGCGTGTCGTCGGTGGCGCCGACGCACCTCGCGCACCTTCTCGACGGAGCCGGCTTCAAGGTGGTCTCCATCGATACTGCCGGCCGGACGCAAGGCGGCAGCGGCGCCGAATATCGGCGGGACCATGTCAGCCCCGACGATCTCTATGCGGTCATCTTCACGTCCGGATCGACGGGACGTCCCAAAGGCGTCGCCATCGAGCATGGCAATATGCTCAACCTTCTCGAAGGCGAGCGATGGCTTTTGCCGCGGCCCGGCGAGGGCGCGCTGCAAGTCTGCACGCCACAGTTCGATCTCGCCGCCTATGAGATTTGGGCGACGCTGCTTTCCAGGGGCGCGCCTCGTCTGCCATCCGCCCGGCCGGCCGGAACCGGCCGCCGTCTGCGCCACGGTTGTCGAGCGAGACGTGACCTATTCGATGATGGCGACCGGCATCTTTCACCAGCTCGTCGAGCACGGTGCGGCCCCGCTGGCCGGCATGCGACTGCTTCTCGTCGGTGGCGAGCCGATGATACCGGCCTATGCGCGGCGGTTCCGCGCTGCGTGCCCGCACACGCGTCTCGTCAATATCTACGGTCCGACCGAGGTCACCGTCTTCGCTTGCGCCCATGAGATCGACGAGGAGATCGCGACCGCGACGATCGTCCCGGTTGGACGCGCCGCCGCCGGCGCGCGGCTGCATGTGCTCGACCAGCATGGCGCCCCGGTTGCTGCGAGGCGAAGCCGGCGAACTCTGGGTCGGCGGCCCCGGCGTCACGCGCGGTTACCTGCACCGCCCCGACCTGACGGCCGAGCGCTTCGTGCCCAGCCCCTTCGGCGACGGTGATCGGCTATACCGGAGCGGGGACATCGTGCGTGATCGCGGCGATGGCGTCTTTGAGATCTTCGGTCGCCTCGATGACCAGGTCAAAGTGCGCGGCTATCGCATCGAGCCGCGCGAGATCGAGGCCGTGTTGGCCACGCATCCGGACGGTGCAGCGCGCCGTGGTGGTGGCGCGCGAGGATAGTCCCGGGCCGCAAGCGCTTGGTGGCCTATGTTGTCCCTGCTGCCGGGGCGATGGACGCGAGCGCGTTGCGGCGGTTCCTGGGAGAACGGCTCCCCGCCTATATGGTGCCGGTCGCGTTTGTCGCGCATCGAGCGGCTGCCGCTCACGATAAACGGCAAGGTCGATCGCAAGGCGCTGCCTCCGCCGCCGACGCGCGACGAGACGAGCTCCGACGCACCCGTCTCGCCGCTCGCGGCCGACATTGCGCGCATATTCGCCGAGGTGCTGGGCTTGCCCGCGGTCGATCCCGCCGACGACTTCCTTGCGCTCGGCGGCGACTCCTTGCTCGGGGTGCAGGCGCTGGTGCGGTTGCGGGATAGGCTCGGTCTCGAGCTTCCGCTTGCGGCGATCTTCGAAGCGCGCACGCCGAACGGCGTTGCGGCCTGGGCCGAGGCGTTCAACCCGGACGAAGCGCCGGTGCTGCCGCCGCTTCGCGCGCGCCGGCATACCGCGCCCGTGCCGGCCACGGCGGGCCAGGCCAAAGCGCTGCTGATCAGCGAGCTGGCGGCGGAGAGCCTGCCCTACCAGAGCCAAGCCGCGCACCGCCTGCTTGGCGAGATCGACGTCGGCGCGCTGGAACGCGCGTTCACGGCGATGGTGGCGCGGCACGAGATCCTGCGGACGAGTTTCGAGCGCAGCGCCGGCGTCTGGATTCAGCACGTGCACGAGCCGTGGCCGGTGCGGCTCGAGGTCGAGGATGTGAGCGGGGAGGCCGACCCCGAGCAAGCGCTCCAGGCGCGCTTCGCCTCTGCCTTCCAGCTGCGTTTCGACCCGGCGCGCTTGCCCTTGGCGCGGTGGTCGCTGGTGCGGCTCGGACCGGCAGACCATGCCTTGATCATGGTCGAGCACCACGTCGTCCATGACGGCGTCACGACCGCCCGCTTTCTGAGCGAACTCGCGGCGCTCTACGCCGACGAATTGGCCGGGCGTCCGCCATCGCTGCCGCCGCCGGCAATCCAATATCGCGACTTTGCGGCCTGGCAGGCCGAGCTCGTGCGCAGCGAGTATGGCCGCCGGACGCTCGCCCATTGGCGCGAGCGCCTCGCCGGCGCGCCCGCGACGCTCGACCTTCCCCTCGACCGGCCCCGCGCTTCGCGCCAGACCTATCGCGGCGACACGCTGCGGATGAGCATCCCCGACGAGCTCGCCGCAGCTCTTCGGCAGCGCGCTCAGGCTTGCGGGACAACGCCCTTTGCCGTCATGCTCGCGGCCTATAGCGCGCTCCTTGCGCGCTACGGCGCGTGCGATGAGGTCGTTATTGGCTCCGGGCTCGCCAACCGGCGCACGCTGGCAAGCGAGCAAGTGCTCGGCATGGTCGTCAATACGGTCGCGCTACGCGTCGATCTTGGCGGCACGCCGACGGTGCGCGAGCTCATCGAGCGCGTCCATGCCACCGTGCTCGACGCCCAGGCCCATCAGGACGTGCCTTTCGAGAACGTCGTCGAGCATCTCGCCCCGACCCGCCGGGCGAATACGACGCCGCTCTACCAGACGCTGTTCTCGTTCCACGACGCCGCCGTGCGGACGTTGGCGTTGCCGGGCGGCGTGCTCATACCATGCGATGTGCGGCCGAACGGCTCGGCCAAGGCCGACATCAACATCGTCGTGATTCATCGCCGGCGCGAGCGCGGTGCGGAGGTCCCCGCGGCCTATGATCGCCTGGCGGAAGACGGGCTGACCGTCGTCTGGGAATATAACCGCGATCTGTTCCATCGGGCGACCGCCGAGCACATGCTCGGCCATTACCGCCGGCTGCTCGAGCAGTTTGTCGCCGACGGCGATCATGAGGTCGGTCGGCTCGCGCTCGTCGACGCGGCCGAGCGCAAGCAACTCCTCGCTCTGTCCGGTCATACGACCCCGTATGAGCGCGACGCGACGGTGGGCGCCATCTTCGCGGCCCGCGCGCGCGAGCGCCCCGACGCCGCCGCGGTGAGCTTGGGCGGGGAGACGCTGAGCTATCGCCATCTCGACCGGCGCGCCAATCATCTTGCTCATCGCCTGCGCCATCTCGGCGTCAAGGACGGCGCACGTGTCGCCGTCTGCCTCGAGCGGTCGCTCGATCTGATCCTCGCTTTCCTTGCCATTGCGAAGGCCGGCGCGGCTTACGTTCCTCTGGACCCGACGGACCCGCCCGACCGCTTGCGGCACCATATCGATACGCTCGGCATCGACCTCGTGCTCACGCGCGGACGGTATCGCGAGCAATTGTCCGCTGCGCCCGTCCAGCTCGTGTGCCTCGATGAGCTGCCGGACTATCGAGAGGAGGCGGATGCGCCGCCGCCCTCGCAGGTGGGACCGCGCGACGCCCTCTATGTGATGTTCACCTCGGGCTCGACCGGCGTTCCCAGGGGCGTGGAGGTCCCGCACCGCGCCGTTCTCCGGCTCGTGCGCGGCGCGGACTATGTCAAGCTCGGGCCGGAGGAGACGCTGCTCGCTCTCGCGCCGGCGGCTTTCGATGCGTCCACCTTCGAGATCTGGGGCGCGCTCCTCAATGGCGGACGCCTCGTGCTCGCGCCGCCCGGCATTCTTGCGCCGAGCGAGATCGCCGAGCTTGTCACGCGCCACGGCGTGACGACGTTGTGGCTCACCGCGGGGCTCTTCCACCGCGTCGTCGACGACCACCCGGAAATGCTGCGCTCGCTGCGCCAGTTGCTCGCCGGCGGCGACGTGCTCTCGCCCGACCATGTGCGCCGGGCGCTTGCCGCGCTACCCGCCGGCGCCGTGCTCATCAACGGCTATGGACCGACCGAGGGAACCACCTTCACTTCCGTTCATCGCATGGCTCCGGGCGACGCGGTTGACGCACCGGTCCCCATCGGGCGTCCGATTGCCAACACGCGCGTCTACATCCTCGATGCGATGGGCGAGCTCGCGCCGTTTGGCGTCGCGGGCGAGCTGTGCATCGGCGGGGACGGGGTCGCGCTAGGCTACGCGGGCGAGGCCGCGCTGAATGCCGAGCGATTCCCGCCGGACCCGTTTTCGATCCGAGCCCGGCGCGCGTCTGTACCGGAGCGGCGACCGCGCCCGCTGGCGCGCCGACGGGCTGCTCGAATTCCTCGGGCGCACCGACCGTCAAATCAAGGTCCGGGGCTTCCGCATCGAGCCCGTGGAGATCGAGGAGGCCATTCGCCATCATCCCGAAATCGCCGACGTTTACGTCACCCCGTATTCGCGCAATGGCGGCGACGTCGAGCTCGCGGCCTATGTCGTCGTGCAGCCGGGCGCCGATCCGACCGTCTCCGAGTTGCGCGCCTACGCAACGAGCCGGTTGCCGGCCCACGCCATACCGACCGCCTGGAGCCGCTTGGATCGGCTGCCGCTCACGGCCAATGGCAAGGTCGACGTGGCCGCGCTTGCCGCGGCGCCGGTCGGCGTTGCCCGCACCGACGGCGCGGCGGCGGTGGCCGACGATTTCGAGCGGCGGTTGATCGAAATTTGGGAGCGCGCCCTCGGCGTCGATGCGATCCGCCCCGACGACGACTTCTTCGACCTCGGCGGCCACTCGCTCCTGGCCGTCGCCGTGTTCGACGCCATCGAACGGGCGTTCGGACGGCGGCTGCCGCTGGCAACGATCTTCGAGGCGTCCACGGTGCGGCGCCTGGCGATGGCGCTGCGCGAGGATGGCTGGGAACTGCCGCGCGGGTCGTCTGGTGGCGCTGACGCAAACCGGGACACGCCCGCCATTGTTCTTCGTCTCGGCCGGCGACGGCAACTCGGTCGGCTTCGGCGCGCTCGCCCGCCGGCTCGGACCCGATCAGCCGTTTTTCGCGCTCCAGCAGCGCGGCATCAATGGTGGCGCGCCGCTGCACGTCTCCGTGGAAGCGATGGCGGCACATTACGTTCGGGCGATCAGGCGCGTCGCGGCCGCATGGGCCGTATCTGCTGGGCGGGCGCTGCCTCGGCGGCATCGTCGCCTATGAGATGGCGCGCCAGCTCGAGGCGCAGCGGCGAGAAGGTGCCGCTTGTGGCCGTGCTGGACTCAAGTGGCGGGCTTGCCCCGCCGCGAAATCCCCGCCTGCTCGCGGACGGGACGCCGTTCGATCGCGTCATGAACCATGCGCTGCGCAGCGACGGTCCTGCCGCGGCGCAAATCGGCGACGTTTTTTCCCCGCAGGGCACGGCGCGGTTGCTGGCTTGGCTCGCCGCCCCGGTCGGCGGCGGCATTGATGAAACCGTGAATCGCTACCTCGCCAAGGTCTACGCGATGCGCAGCGATTTGCGCCTTGCCTTCCCCGATCTCGCGGGCTCCGATGCGCGCCGGCTCATAGACTGGGCGTGGGGGCCGGGCCGAGTGGAGCTGGGTCTCGCGGCGAAGCTGCTGCCGGCGCCCAGTCCCTGGTCGCGCGTCCGCTTCCGCGTTGTGCGGCTCTGCGACCAGGCGATCGGACTGGCGCGGCGGATCGCGTGGCGCGCTGGCGAAGCGGCCGATCTCATTACCCGGGAGCGCCGTGCCGGCGCGGTCGCCCGCCGCGTCGAACGCGTGCGCATGGCGAGCATGCGGGCCTGGACCGGATACCGCGCCCGCTCTTACGGCGGCGTCGTCACCGTGATCCGCTCGCAGGAATTCCGCACGCAACATCTTCTCGACCTGTGGCAGGGAATGGATATCGCCAGCGTGGTCGAGCGCGAGGTGTTGGGCAGTCACCCCTCGATGCTGCGCGAACCGGATGTCGGCAGCCTAGCCGCATGCATTGGCGAACTCGTCGATCAGACGCTCGATGGACCAGACCGAGCCCCTTGACTGGGCGCGAGCGCCCGACCGGCCGCGCCTTGCGGGGAATGTCGTCCATATCTGGCGCCTCGATCTTTCCGCGCCGCGGGACGATCTGTCTTGGCTGCTCGCGGCAGATGAAAAGGAAAGGGCGAAGCGTTTCGCGCGGGAAGACGATCGCTCCCGCTGGACCCGGACGCGGGGAGCCCTGCGCCTGCTGCTCGCCCGCTATGTGGATACAGATCCCCAGGCGCTTCGCTTCACGCTGGGCCCGCAGGGCAAGCCCGCTCTGAGCGGCGGTCCACCCGCACTGAACTTTAACCTCTCTCACTCCGGCGACATTGCGCTTTACGCCTTCGCCTTGGGATGTGCCGTCGGCATCGATGTGGAGCGGCCGAGGCCGGGGATCGACATTCTGGGCGTCGCCGCGCGTGCGCTCGGGGCGATGTAGCGCAGCATCTGGCCACGCTCGACGCCGCAATGCGCGAGAAGGAATTCTTGCGCGCATGGGTCCGGCATGAGGCGGCTTCGAAATGCCGGGGCACCGGTCTCGGTGCGGCTCAAATCGAGGACGATGCGTCAGCTCTGTGGATCACCGAGCTCGATGTCGGCCGCGTCGGCGCGGCGGCGCTGGCGATCGATGGCCCACGACGCGGGATACGCTGTTGGGTATGGGAAGGAACCAATCCGCGGCTACCCTAAGCGGAAGTTCGAGTTTGCAATTTTGGTTTGCAAACTGCTTTGCACAAAATTATGTGAAAATGGGGAGCTAGCCAAAATGCACGTTTGGCAACGGATAGGACAAGCCCTTCCTCAAGGTCTCGTGCTGCTCAAATGGCGCCTCGTATAAGGAGCAACCGGCTCCATAGATCGGGACGCAGGTTTCCTTCCTGCCGCAGTCGTCTTTCCAGCACCGCACCGAGGTGAAAAAATTCAGCATCAATCTCTCGAGGTGCAGTCTGGACGAACTCTTCAAAAAGACGATTTCGTCGGGTATTGCGCTTGCCTTCAAGAACTCGGCTACGTCTCGAACGGTTTCAAAGCGAAGAAAGCGACCATCGGCAATATCCTCGGCCGAGGCCTTAGACCGATGTGAATGTTCGCCGATGAAGATCACTTGATCCGCAACGGAACGGGCCGCCTGATAGACTTTTCGATAGGTTCGATCCGACGGCCCAGAGGTGTCGCTGATATGACCTATTACGACACGCTTACGCGGCGCGCGGAACTTTGCCAGCATGTCGAAGGTGAGGGGAAGGCTGTGGTACGGCGCCTTAGCTATATCAACGATGAATACGGGACCGCTTGCAGCACGGTGTACCGAACATCGCCCGAAGAGGGGTGCAAAACAGGCGATACGCTCGGCGATCAAAGCGGCCGGGACACCGAGCTGATGGGTGCAAGAGAATGCGGCCGCCACGGCCAAGCTCTGATGTGCGCCGGTCAAATGTGAGGTGATCTCGAACGCTTGATCGCGGTGGGTGATCGTCAGGCCGAGTTTGCCAGGCGCCTGAGATTGGACATTCGATACGACGTACGTTCCGCCAGTTTGACCGAAGGTAACAGCTCGCGCCTTGGTGAATGCAGCCATGGCGGCCACAAGCGGATCGTCATGATTGAGGATGGCCAGCCCGCTTGCCGGAAGCGCCTCGACCAATTTTTGCTTCTCTTCGGCTACCGCCTGGCAGGTCCGAAATTCGCTTTTGTGCTCGAGGGCAGCTAGGGTGACAACGCCGACCGATGGTCTGATGAGATCAATCATCGGCTGGAGAGGTGCCCGGGCGTTCAGCGCCAATCTCGCCGACAAAATAGCCATTGTCTGGTGGGGGATTTTGTAAGGCCCTGCTGTGGCCCGTATAGGTGTTGTAAACTAGCCGGGTGTGGACCGGAGCGACGCCGGACAAAATATGCGAAATCAAGGCTGCCGTTGTGGACTTGCCGCTGCTCCCAGTGACGGCAATAAAGGTCGCGAGGCTCCGCCTCCTCGCATAGACGGCGCGCCACTTCCGAACGAGGCCGCGGGAATGGTCCGCTAGCTTCGCCGCCCTGCCTCGAGCGCCCCGTAAAGCCCTCACCGGCAATTCTACAAAACGCAGCACGAGCCACCTCTCATCCGCTATGTGCGACGAGTTTCGGGTAGTGATCACCATTTAACATCAGCATCCCACTTTATACGTGTTTGTCCGCCGAGACGCAGACGCGGCCGAGAGGTTGAGGTGGCGGTTCGGTGAGCGCAAGCAGCTATGCCTTGTGGTCCGGCACCATACTCTTGGCGTCGAGCATAAAAACATAGCCGCGGTTGGCCTCAAGATCATGGCGCAGACAGCCCTCAAAACTGGCTAACTCCCTAGCGGGGGCCACTATCTTCGAGGGGCTTTGCCCGAGCGAATTACCGGAAATAGATGCGGATCGAATAGGACAGTCCGCCGCCGGCGAGATTGGCCGGGGGGGCCGGGAAGGGCCCGGCGTTCCGCACCGTGGCCAGCGCCATTTGATCGAGCCTCGCCATGCCGCTCGACTGGCTGACGCGAACGGAGCGAAGCTCACCATTCCTGCCGATGCTGAAGGTTACGGTCGCGCTGCCGCGCGCACCCGCCGACCGGCTTGTGGCGCGCGAGCATTGAGCGGACCCGGGCTCCATAGTTCGATGCCGTCGCATGTCCGATCGGCTCGGCCGCTGGAGCAAGCTGCATGGCGCGCCGCTCAGGCTTGGTTCGGCGATTTGGGCCTGCCGTGACGGCTCGGGCGGTTTCTTCGGGCTTGCCGTGACGGGTTTCTCGTTGGGCGTGGACGCATCGCTCGCTTCGAGGGGGCCGGCTCTGCTTCAGCTTCACCTTCGACGCTCGGGCTGGCCGCATTGGGATCGTCGGCAGCAGCCTCGGATTGCTCCAGGTCGATGTCGGGAGTGGACGGGGAGAGGGCTGCAACCTGCTCCGAGGGCGCGGCGTCCGAAGGCGAGTCGGTCTCTGCTTTGGGAGAGTCGATCTCGGCTTTTGCCGCCCCTTGCTCCGAAGGGACGGACGGCGTGGGTTGGCTTTCAGGAGGCGGTGGCGCGCTCGGTGTGGCAGCGGGGATCGCACTCGTGGTGTCGTCGATCGGCTGCGGCGTGGCAGGCGGCGGCACTGTTTGCGTTTGGGATTCGAGCTCGGGGGAACCGGCGCCTCAATGGTTCGCGTGAGCGGCGGCGGCGCCTCGATGGTGGTCGCTTGCGCGTCAAGATATCCGGTCGCCACGAAGACCAGACGAGCGAGGCAAAAGCTCGCCGCGCAGCTGCCGAGTAACAAAAGAGAAGAGTGCTTTGACACGGCCCAGCCCAGGGTTGCGGTTGGCTCCTCCCATAGGGCGGCAACAATGGTTAACGCCGGGTAAAGGGGCGTTTCACCTTGTAACGAGGGCGCGCCTCAGGGCCGGGCGGGGTCGCGGCCTGGTCTAAATCCGCCAGGAACTGTGACAAATTCGTCACCAAATCCCCGGCGAAATCTGTTTTCCTGAGGTCGGCCACGGGTTCAGTTGTGTACGAGGGGGCTACGTAAGATGCGTTTGATCGCCATTTTGGCGGTCCTCGCTGCGCTATCGGCGCTGGGGGGCTGCTTTCACCACAATCAGGTCTATACCACCGAGGCGCCACGGCCGTTGCCGCCGCTGAAATAGGCTCGCAAGGGTAGGCTCTGTCGGGCGCTTAGCGCCACGATCCTGTCCGTCGGTGGTGGAGTCACGAGTTGCCGGCCCGCGGGCGTGAAGGCCGGCGCGCCGGCGACTCTATCACGCCCGCCCTGAGCCGCCAAATCTGCCTGAAATTTAGGCGATTCCAGGCGGCAAATGGCGCGGGCCTTGCCAAAAATCCCCTCTGTGTGGTCCCGGCGCTGCCATCCCTTGGTATCGCGATTGCCAACCAAAGTAGCGCTTGCGAATCACTTTTTTGCGATGCAGCATTGCATCATGCGAAAGGGCTCTTGTGGCATTGAGCGATGAAAGCGCTGTCACAAGGCCAATGAAACCAAGAAAGGCGATGAAAGTTAGGGTTTTACAAGAATTCGCTGTTAGGCTTCGGCCTCGCGTCCCGCTTCAATCGGTCGCGAACCAAAGGGCAAAGAGCGCGTTATATTGCACTGCAACATAGTTGGCGCGACTTGGGTAGAAGCCCAGGCGTCGTCGGAAAGAGTGGGGAGGTTTCGTCGTAAGGGCCAGCGTTGTTGATCGAGCAAACTCAATGAGGATTGACCCATGCTCAGCAACCCCACCCTCGCCGTGACGGCGGCGCAAAACGCGATTGCCTTGGCCTCCGGACCCTCCGGTCGCCGGTTGGCTGCGCTCCTCGAGCAGGGAGCCTGAGCCATGGGCATACACATTCCTCCCGTCCTGGTGCTCATCGTCTGCAAGGTCGTGATCGCCGGCGCGCCCGATCAAAATTCGGGCTTTACCGGGGTCGAGAACCTCGCCTGGGCGACGGAGCACGCCATGATGCTGTGCCGGCGCAACGAGGTCCCGCTCTACGACCCGGTCGAGGGCATGAAGCTCAGCGCGGGCGACGATCCGGCGCTGCCGCTCAATTCGGATTTCACCATTCCGACGCAATGCGCCAGAGCCGGGATACCGCTCGCGACCAGTTGGGACCAAGAGCACAAGAACAGCCCTTGGCGGGTGTGGCGCGTGGGTTGCCCCGCGCCCATCGTCGATATCAGGACCGGCACGCTCATCGGCTACAAGCTGCCCGAATGTAGCCACCAGGATACTGTGGTCTGCGAGACGGATTCGGCGATTTAGGGTGCCCAAGCGCAACAGGACCCGCTATTCTGTCCAAGCCTTGGTGCCACCCGAGTAGAATCCGCTAGCGGAGGGCTTGGCGTTGCCACTCTGGTCGAGGATCGCGGCGGGGATTGCGCTCGCCATCACCCTGATCGGCTTTGCCGGGTTCAAGGCCTATTCCGAGCGCCTGCTGCCCCTCGTGCAGGCCCATGGCATCACTTATTACAATGGCGACGGTCCGGCGCCCGTGCCGGTCATCTGCAAGCCGGAGGACACGATCCTTGCGGCCATCGGCCAGGTGCACGCGAAATTCGATCGTCTCACGGGGAGCGAGCTCGTCTCTTTCCAGGCGCGGGCACGCGACCTCAAGGGCTTGCCGCCGCTCGACGTCGACGAGCTCTACGTCATCACCGAGGACGACCAGCTCCGCAACGGCGAGATGGTGCTGTTCATCGGCCTCAAGCTCAAATGCGTGAAAACGGTGTTTGGATTTTCCGCGGCGATGTATCGCGAGATCCTGGGCAAGGGGCCGAACGCCTAGGCGCGCGGCGCGCGCGAAGGCCGTCCGCAGCATTCGATAGCCTGTCATGACCGATGCTGCGGTGGCCGAAGATGAAGCCGTCTATGCCATAGGCGATGTGCACGGCCGCGCCGATCTGCTCGCTCGCCTCTTGGCGCTGATCGGGACGGACGCCGCGGCGAGCCCCGACATCGAGCGCCGGACGCTCATCTTTCTCGGCGATTATGTGGATCGCGGACCCGACAGCCGGCAGGTGGTCGAGACGCTGCTGTCGCGCCTGCCGCCGGGCTTCGAGGTGCATTTCCTCAAGGGCAATCACGAGGCCCTGTTGCTTCAGTTCCTGGAGGACGCCTCGATCCTCGATCATTGGCGCGCCAATGGCGCCGACGCGACGCTGCGCTCCTATGGCGTCGATGTGGAGGGCCTCGCGCGCGCCGGGGCGCCGCCCGAGGCGTGGCGGGACGCCTTCCTCGCCGCCTTGCCTTCGGCGCATCGCCGCTTCTTCGCGGGGCTCGCGCTCATGGTGGCGAAGGGCGGCTATTTATTCGTGCATGCGGGGGTGAGGCCGGGGGTGCCGCTCGAGGCACAGGACCCGGACGATCTCATCTGGATCAGGGGGACATTCCTCAATAGCGAGGCGCCGTTCGGCAAGGTCGTGGTGCATGGCCACACGCCCTCGGCGGAGCCCGTCTTGCGCCGAAACCGCATCGGCATCGATACGGGCGCATGCTTCAGCGATCGGCTGACCGCGCTTAGGCTTCAGGGCGACAGCAAGCGCTTCCTGCAGACCTGAGGGCCCGGCCTAGGTCTCCGGGGCGTCGGCGGGAATATCCTTGAGGCGATCGCTCAGGCTGCGCCCGCGGTCTTTGGCGGCGGCTCGGCGCTTGGCCCGGCGGGAAACGATCCGCTGGGCGAGCGATTCGCGCCGCTCGACCTCGGGAGCCTCGCCCGCCTCGGCCATTGCTTCCGGCGGCTCCGCGGTCTCGGCGACCATCCCCGCCTCTTCCTCCTCCGGCGCTTCGCTCCCGTTGCTGCCATTGGCGCCGTGGAACGCGGGCTCGGGCGGTGGCACCGCCTCTTCCGGCGCGGGCTCCGGTTCGGGCGGCAGGAATTGGGCCGTCGGCGCAACCGGCTCGGGCTCGGGCTCGGGTTCGAGCAGTGGCACCGCCTCTTCCGGCGCGGGCTCGGCCGTATAGGGGACAAAGGGGGCGGCGGCGGGCGCAACCGGCTCGGGCATGGGCTGCCCCAGGGCGGCGGCGAGGAGCTGGGCGGCAAGCTTGTCGAGCTCTTGGCGTAGAGCCGCGTTTTCCTCGGCATTCGCCTGTTGCCGCGCAAGCTCTTCCTTGAGCCGGGAGAGCTCGGCGTTGAGGCGCTGGGTCTCCTTGGACATCTCGGGGTCGGATTTGCCGAGGCGCAGCACCCTGCCGCCCCCTTCGAGCGCCCCGCGCAGGCCTTCGATCTCGCCGCGCTGGGTCTGCACCGCCGCGCGCGCCTCCTTCAGCGCCGCGGTTTGCGAGGCGACGGTGGTGCGCAGCTCGGTGTTGCTCGTTTCAAGCTCGGCGATCGCTTCCTTCGCCGCCTTGATACGGGCCTCCAGATCCGGCAGGCGCCGCTTGATGGTCTGCTCGAGGACGCGATTGGCGTTGGCATTCTCCTCCATCCGCCCCTTGGCGGCGGCGAGCTCATCGTTCAGCACGGCGATCTCGACCCGGCGCTTATTGGCCTGCGACCAGTTCGCGCGCGGCCTTGTCCTTGGCCTTCTCCAGCGCCACCTCGACCCGGCGCAGCTCGACCGCATATTCGGCGCGCATCTGGTCCTTGTCGGCCTGGATATCGGTGACCGACATGGGCATGCTCGCTTCGATCCGGCGGGTGGTGAGCCGCACGGCCCGGCGCCAGAGCGGGAGGGGCGAGCATGAGTGCAAGCAGGCTCGCGACCAGGAAGCCGAGCGCTGCATACATCACAATGTCGATCATCAAACCCGCTCCCCATTGGCGCCGGCGCGTCCCTGAGGACGCCCCAAGCGGGGTAAGCATCAGCCAAGAGAACGCACGAAAGCCGTGCCGGCTCCCTCGGCCCCGCCGCCAGCTTCCTTAGCCCTAATCTAGAACGGATTCCAGGTGGGCTCGCGGGTATATTTCAGGTAGCCGATATTGGCGCCGAGCCTAAGGCCGAGGCCCGAGCGGATGGGGGCCAGCACCACATGGTCGCGGGCCAGGAAGGTCACTCCGACCCCGCCCACGAGATAGGCCGAGCCGTCGACGCCGGCATAGGTGCGGTAGATCTCACCCGGGGCCTGCAAATTGTAGACGAGCACCATGGTCTTGGAGCCCTCGCCACCGAAATCGTAGCCGACCGAGGGACCTTGCCAATAGACCTTATGGTCGCCCGCGTCCTTGGTATAGAGCATGCCCTCGCCATAGCGCAGCCCGGCGATGAAGGCGCCGCCCGCCTCCTCGCCGAGGATGTAGCCGTTCGGCCGGCCGGCGCGCTGGAAGGTGTATTCGACGGCGCGCGCGAAGCCCATGGACACGCGGCCGAAGAAGCGGTGGCCCGCTTCGTTGATCTCCTCGATGGAGAAGCTGCCGTGGTCTTGGGCCTCCGGCGGGACATAGGGTCCGTTTGCGGAATCGCCGGCCTGGGGCGCGGGCTGGTAGGGCCGGCCGGGTCCGCCGGGATCGCCGTTCGACCACCCTTCCGGGCTGCCGCGCCGGTAGGCGTCGGGTCCCGCGTCGGAGGGCACGGTGCCATGAGATTGGTCCGGCGGTTGAGGCGTGATCACCATCGGCCCGTCGGATTGAGCGGAGGCCGGGGCGAAGGCGGCGAGGAGCAAAATCGCGGCGAAGCGCCGCGGTCGAGATCGCGGCGAGCGCAGCGGTCGAGGAGAGTTTGAACGTCATGTCCCACCCCGTGGTCGGTGAAAGCCCCCCATCCAGCTCAAAGAGCTTGGCCTTCGACTCTTATGATTTGCTGAAAACTGTTACCAAACTGTGGCTGCACCCGGTTTTCGGCTAAATCCGGCGACCCCAGGCGATGAAGCTCGGATTGCGCAAGCCCGCCTCGGTTTTGCCATAGTGGAGCGGCTTGCCGTCGACATCGACCACGCTGCCTCCCGCGGCCGCGAGCACCGCGTGGCCGGCGGCAATGTCCCACTCCATGGTGGGGCCGAAGCGCGGATAGACGTCCGCCTCGCCGCGGGCGAGCATCACGAGCTTCAAGGACGAACCCGCGCCCGACCGCGCCTTGATCTTGAGCTTGGCGAGGAAGGAATCGGTCTCGGCATCGAGGTGGGAGTGGCTGACCACGGCCACGAGGCCGTCCGCCTCCGGCGCGCGTGCGTGCAAGGGCCGGGTGTGGAGGGCGGCGAGGCGCGCGCCATCCTCGCTCGGGGCAAGCTCCGCTTCCACCGCCATGCCCTCTTTGGGGGTGAAGGCGAGCAGTCCGCGGGCCGGCGCATAGACGAGGCCGAAAATGGGCTTGGCCGTCCGCGATCAGCGCGACATTGACGGTGAAGTCGGTGCGCCGGTTGATGAACTCCTTGGTGCCGTCCAAGGGATCGACGAGGAAGAAGCGGGAGGGCAACTTGGCGGTGCGGTCGCCCGCCTCCTCCTCGGAGACCACGCGGATGGTGGGGCAAAACTGCTTCAGCGCCGCGAGGATCACCGCCTCGGCCTCGCGGTCGGCCTCCGTCACCGGGCTCGCATCGGCTTTGAGCTCCACCGC
This sequence comes from uncultured Alphaproteobacteria bacterium, assembly GCA_963792045.1. GTDB lineage: Bacteria > Pseudomonadota > Alphaproteobacteria > Rhizobiales > Methyloligellaceae > Methyloceanibacter. Next base: position 23,800 of record CAWBUT010000006.1, on the reverse strand, counting down.
GGTGCGTTCGCCGTAATGGCGCATGATGGCCGCGCCGGCGCGGGCGGCGGCATCGACGAGGGTCGCGGAGAGGGCGCCATAGTCGAGCCCGTCCGGGGGCGCCGCTGTTGTGTGTCGTGGGGCGGACAAGGCAGTATGCTCGCTACTGATTCGGCGGTGGCGGGTCAAATGCGGTGATTTGCGGCGCGACGCCGCGCGTGGCGGCGATGTGCGGGGCCGATGTAGCAGATTTTCGCGCGTCCCTCAGCCATTTCTAGAAACGGGCGGAAAGTCAGGAGGAGGCCATGACGGAGCCAGCTTCGATCGGCGATCTCGAATTAGCGGCGCTCATCTCGAGCCGCATCTGCCACGACGTCATCAATCCGGTCGGCGCCATCGCCAATGGCCTCGAAATGCTGGGCGAGGAGACCGACGGGGCCATGCGCGAGCAGGCGCTCGATCTCATTCGCAAGAGCGCCCGCCAAGCGTCGGCCAAACTGCAATTCGCGCGGCTTGCCTTCGGCGCGGCGGGCTCGGCCGGGGCCGAGATCGATTTGCGCGACGCGGAGAAGGTCTCCCGCGACTTCGTCCAGGAGCCGAAGCACAAGCTCGAATGGCACGGGCCCGCCGTCACGCTGCCCAAGAACAAGGTCAAGCTCCTGCTCAACCTCGTGGCGCTCGGCGTGGTCGCGCTCCCCCGCGGCGGCACGGTGAGCGTCGAGATCGTGGGCGAGCCCCCCAATGTCGGCTTCACCGTCAAGGCCAAGGGCGATTCGGCAAAGCTTAACGACCAGGTAAGGGATCTGCTGGCAGGGGGCAATGGCGCGGCGGTCGACGCCCATTCGATCCAGCCTTATTACGCGAGCCGGGTGGCCGCCGCCGCCGGCATGCGGCTCACGGTCGAGGTAGGCCCGTCGGAGGTCGCGCTCAAGGCCGCGTGAGGGCCGGAAGGCCGCGGCCGGCGGACGAAATAATTCGTTTACTCAACCAAACGTAAACCAGAGTTCACCGAATATCCCGCAAGGGGCGCAAAGCGCGGCCGGCGACGTCTCTTTGGCGGTCGCGGCCTTTGGGGTGGGCAATGGACGAGCTTCTGGGCGACTTCGTCGCCGAAACCGGCGAGAGTCTCGATCTCATTGACCGTGAGCTCGTGCGCTTCGAGCAGGAGCCCGACAATGCCGAGACGCTCAACACCATTTTCCGGCTGGTCCACACGGTCAAAGGCACCTGCGGCTTCATCGGCCTGCACCGGCTGGCCAAGCTCGCCCATGCCGCCGAGAATCTGATCGGCCAGTATCGCGACGGCGCCCGCGTCACCGTCGAGGGCGTCACCGTGACGCTCGCCACCATCGATCGCATCAAACACATCCTGGCCGAGATCGAGCGCAACGGAACCGAGCCCGCGGGCTCCGACGCCGATCTCATCGGTCCCTTGGAAGCGATCGCGCGGGCCCAGACCGGGCTCAGATCGCGAAGCGCGCATGATGCCGAGGAGGCCGCCGCGTTGCCTGACGAGCGGCTGCTGCAGGCGGGCGAAGTGTCGCTCGACGAGCTCGAGCGCGCTTGGCGGACGGCGCCGGGACCGGAGGCGGCTCAGGCCGAGGGCGCCCGCGGCGACGGCTTCGCCATGGAGGCGCATGCGCGCAGCCAGACGGTCCGCGTCAGCGTCGATACGCTCGAGCATCTGATGACCACGGTGAGCGAGCTCGTGCTCACCCGCAATCAGCTGCTCGATCTCGTGCGGCGCACCGGGGACAGCGAATTCAAGACGCCGCTGCAGCGGCTGTCCAATGTCACCGCCGAGCTGCAAGAGGGCATCATGAAGGCCCGCATGCAGCCGATCGCCAATGCCTGGCAGAAGCTGCCGCGGCTCGTGCGCGAGCTCTCGCTCGAGCTCGGCAAGAAGATCGAGCTCGAAATGGCCGGCAGCGAAACCGAGCTCGACCGCCAAGTGTTGGAGCAGATCAAGGATCCGCTCACCCATATGATCCGCAACTCGGCCGATCATGGGCTCGAGCAGCCCTCCGAGCGGGTCAAGGCGAACAAGGCCGAAACCGGGCGGATCAAGCTCAGCGCCTCGCAGCAGGGCGGCTATATCATGATCGAGGTCGCCGACGACGGGCGCGGCCTCGACGCCAAGAAGATCCGCAGCAAGGCGCTGGAGACCGGGCTCGCGACGCAAGCCGAGCTCGACCGCCTGAGCGACGCCGACACCTACAAATTCATCTTCCGCCCCGGCTTCTCCACCGCGCGCGCCGTCACCGGGGTGTCGGGCCGCGGCGTGGGCATGGACGTGGTGCGCAACAATATCGAGCTCATCGGCGGCACGGTGGAGCTGAAATCCACCTCGCCCAAGGGCACGGTCTTCGTCATCAAGATTCCGCTCACGCTCGCCATCATGGCGGCGCTGATCGTCGAGGCCGGCGGCCAGCGCTTCGCCATTCCGCAATTCAGCGTCGTGGAGCTCGTCCGCGCCGGCCCGAAATCCGAGCATCGCGTGGAGCTGATCAACGATGCGGCGGTGTTTCGCCTGCGCGACCGGCTCCTGCCGCTGCTCGACCTCTGTCAGCTGCTCGCGCTCGAAGGGTCCGAGACCACGCTCGAGCGCCTGGCCGGCGAGACGCTCACGGTGGTGGTGATGCAGATCGGGGCGCGGCGCTTCGGCGTGCTGGTCGACAGCGTGTTCCGCACCGAAGAGATCGTGGTGAAACCGATGTCGAGCCTGTTGCGCGACGTCACCGTGTTCTCGGGCAACACCATTCTCGGCGACGGCAGCGTGATCATGATCATCGATCCCGAATGCGCTCGGCTCGGTGGTCGCCACGGAGGGCGGGCAAGGCGAGGCGCCCAGTCATGAACAGGCGGCGTCGGCCGGCGCGAGGGACGCCACCACGGCGCTGCTCCTGTTCCGCGCGGGCTCGACCACGCTGAAGGCGGTCCCGCTGTCGCTGATCACGCGGCTGGAGGAGATCGACAAGACCGAGATCGAGCACACCAAGGGCGGGGACGTGGTGCAATATCGCGGCGCGTTGATGCCGCTCGTCTATATCGACGAGGCGAGCCGCGAGCGCGAGGGGCCGGTGCAGCCCGTGCTCGTCTTCACCGAGGGACGCCGGCCGGTCGGGCTCGCCATCGACGCCATCGTGGACATCGTCGAGGTGCCGCTCACGATCGAGATCGCCGCCGAGGAGCCCGGCCTCATCGGCACCGCCATCATCAGGGACAAGGCGGTCGAGATCGTCGACGTCTCCCATTATCTCGGCGAGGCGTTCGGCCGCGGCACCGCCGCCAAGAAAGACCCGTTCGCGCGCGAGGTGAGGCTGCTGCTCATCGACGACAGCCAGTTCTTCCGCAACATGCTGGCTCCGCTGCTCACCGCGAGCGGCTATGACGTCACGCTCGCCGCCTCGGCCGACGAGGCCCTGCGCCTCAAGGACCAGGGCGCCACGTTCGATCTGATCGTCACGGATCTGGAGATGCCCGGAATGGACGGGATCGCCTTGGCTCAGCGCATCAAATCCGACCGCGCCTGGGGCAAGGTGCCGCTGATCGCGCTGTCCTCGCATGGCAGCCCGAGCCTCGTCGAGCGCACGCGCGCGGCGGGATTCGCCACCCATGTGGGCAAGTTCGACCGGCAGAAGCTCATGGATGCGCTGGTCGATTGCTGCAAGCAATGGGGGGCCGCGGCATGAGCGAGGATCGCTTGGAGTCGGGCGCGCAGCAGGCGACGGAAGGCTTCGTCACCGTCGTCACCGCCGGCCAGCTGTTCGGGCTCAAGCTCGGCCGGGTGCGCGACGTGTTCGTGCCGCGCGGCCTGTCGCGCGTGCCGCTCGCGCCGCCGCAGGTCGCGGGGCTGCTCAATTTGCGGGGCCGCATCGTCACGGCCATCGATCTGCGCCAGCGCTTGGGGCTTGCGCCGCGCGCCGACGGCGCGGCGCTGGTGGCCGTGGGCATCGAGGAGCGCGGCGAACTCTACGGGGTCATCGTCGACAAAGTGGGCGACGTGCTGTGGCTGCCGGCCGAGACCTACGACACCAACCCCGTCAATCTCGATCCGCGCTGGGCGCGCGTTTGCGCCGGCGTCCATCGGCTCGAGCAGGGGCTGATGGTCGTGCTCGATGTCGACAAGGTGCTCGATCTTACCGGGTTGGGAGCGGCTGCTTAGGCGGCGCGCGACCGGACCCGATCTGGGGGAAGGAAGGAACGCATGAAACATTGCTTGGTGGTCGACGACAGTGCCGTGATCCGCAAGGTGGCGAAGCGCATCCTCGAGGATTTGCGCTTCACGGCCTCGGAGGCCGAGAACGGGCGCGAGGCGCTCGACCAATGCCGCGTCTCGATGCCCGACGCCGTGCTGCTCGACTGGAACATGCCGGTGATGGACGGCATCGCCTTTCTCGTCGCGCTGCGCAAGGAGCGGGGCGGGGAGGTGCCGAAAGTGATCTTCTGCACCACCGAGAACGACGTCGAGCACATCACCCGCGCGATCAGCGCCGGCGCCAACGAATACATCATGAAGCCCTTCGACCGCGACATCATCGAAGCCAAGTTTCATGAGGTGGGGCTGATCTGAAGCCCATGCCCATGCTCGACGAGGGCGCGACCAGGTATCCCACGGCGACCGCGTCGAGCTGGTCCGTGCCGGCCGACAAACCCATCAAGGTGATGGTCGTCGACGATTCGGCCGTCGTGCGGGGCCTCGTCTCGCGCTGGATCGACGAGGAGCCCGGGCTCAGCGCGGTCGCGCGCCACGCCAATGGCCGGCTCGCGGTCGACGACGTGGCCGCGAGCGATCCCGACATCATTCTGCTCGATATCGAGATGCCGGTGATGGACGGGCTCACGGCGCTGCCGCTCCTGCTGCGCGCCAAGCCGGGAGTGAAGGTGCTCGTGGTCTCCACCCTCACGCAGCGCAATGCCGAGATCAGCTTCAAGGCGCTGTCGCTCGGGGCGCTCGACTATATTCCGAAGCCCGGCTCCAATCGCGACATCACGCTGCTGCCGGACTTCCGTTCCGAGGTCATCCGCAAGATCAAGGCGCTCGGCGGCGTGCGCGGCGCCGAGCTGCTGCCGGATGGGGTGCGGAGGGCGCCGCGGCGCTGTGGCAGGCGGCCCGCAAGCGTCCGTTCTCCTTGGTGCCGCCGCGCATCCTCGCCATCGGCAGCTCGACCGGCGGACCGCAGGCCCTGACCGGCCTGTTCGAGCCGCTCGCGCCCGCGCTCGCCCAGGTGCCGGTGGTGGTGGCCCAGCACATGCCGCCGATGTTCACCGCGATCTTGGCGGAGCGTCTTGCGCGCGCGACCGGAAAGGCGGTCAAGGAAGGGGCCGACGGCGAGCGCCTCAAGCCCGCCACCATCTATATCGCGCCGGGCGACCGGCACATGACCGTCATGGGCGGCGGCGACGCCCCCTCCTTGCGGCTGAGCGACGAGCCGCCGGTGCATTATTGCCGCCCCGCGGTCGATCCCCTGTTTGCGAGCGTCGCGCGGAGTTACGGGCCGGCGGCGCTCGGCATCGTGCTCACCGGCATGGGCGCGGACGGCGCCGCGGGCGCGCTGCCATCGCCGAGGCGGGCGGGAGCGTGATCGCCCAGGACAAGGGCTCCAGCGTGGTGTGGGGCATGCCGGGCGCGGCGGTCGCGGCCGGTGCGTGCGCGGCCGTGCTGCCGCCTCCCGGCATCGCCGACGCGGCGGCCAAGCTCATGCGCGGGGAGAGGCCATGACGCCCGCAGGAGTTCAATTATCTCCGCCTGATCCTGCATGAGCGCTCCGGCCTCTATCTCAGCGAGGACCGGCGCGAGCTGCTCGAGGCGCGGCTCCGCCCTGTGCTCAAGAGCTTCGAGCTCGGCTCGGTGTCGGCGCTCGTGCTTGCCCTGATGCGGCCCGAGGCGGAGGAGTTGCGCATGCGCGTGGCCCAGGCCGTGAGCGTGCAGGAATCCTATTTCTTCCGCGACAAGGCCCCGTTCGAATATTTCACCGAGAAGATGCTGCCCGCGCTGATGGAGGCGCGCGCCGGGACGCGCCAGATCAGGCTCTGGTGCGCCGCCGCGGCGACGGGGCAGGAGCCTTACTCGCTCGCCATGCTGCTTGCGGATCGGGTCTGGGCCAATGCCGGCTGGACCATCGACATCCTGGCGACCGACTTCGCCGAAGACGCTCTGCGCCGGGCGCGCAAGGGCCTCTACAGCCAGTTCGAGGTGCAGCGCGGGCTGCCGGTCTCGCTCCTGATCAGGCATTTTCAGCAAAGCGGGGAGCGCCTGGGAGATCAACCCCTCCATCCGCGCCATGATCAAGTTCCGTCAGCACAATCTGATCGTCGACGACCCCAAGCTCGGCATGTTCGACGTGATCTTCTGCCGCAACGTGCTGATCTATTTCGACGACGATACCAAGCGGACGGTGCTCGCGCGGCTCGCCTCCCACCTCGCCGCGGACGGCTATCTCGTGCTCGGCGCGGCGGAGACGGTGACGGGCCTCTCGCGCGACTTCGCTGCCGTCCGGGAGGGCCATCACGGCATCTTCACCCTCGGCCCGGAGGCAAGGGCGGCGCGGGCGAAGGGGCAGGGCGCGGGAGAGGCCAGGGCCTCGGCCGGGCACCAGGGGCACGCCGTGCGCGCCTGCGCCGGGCCCTCGCGCTAGGCGCGCCGCACATGGGCTGCAAGCAGGCGCCCTAAAACGCCGATGGCCGGGCAAGCCCCCGGCCATGCACAAGCGCTGAATTGGTAAAGGAGCGCTAGGCCGCCGCCTCGGATTCGTCTTCCGGGTTGCGCAGCACGTAGCCGCGGCCCCAGACGGTCTCGATATAATGCTTGCCGCCGGTCGCCGCCGCGAGCTTCTTGCGCAGCTTGCAGATGAAGACGTCGATGATCTTGAGCTCCGGCTCGTCCATGCCGCCATAGAGGTGGTTCAGGAACATTTCCTTGGTGAGGGTGGTGCCCTTGCGCAAGGAGAGGAGCTCGAGCATCTGATATTCCTTGCCGGTCAGATGCACGCGCTGGCCGTTCACGTCCACGGTCTTGGTGTCGAGATTGACCTTGAGGCCCCCGGTCTGGATGACCGACTGGGCATGGCCCTTGGACCGCCGCACGATGGCGTGGATGCGGGCCACCAGCTCGTCCTTGTGGAAGGGCTTGGTCATATAATCGTCGGCGCCGAAGCCGAGCCCCGGACCTTGTCCTCGATGCCGGCCAGGCCGGACAGGATGAGGATCGGGGTCTGCACCTTGCTCACCCGGAGCGTCTTCAGGACCTCGAAACCGCTCATATCGGGCAGGTTCAGATCGAGAAGGATAATGTCGTAATCGTACAGCTTACCGAGATCGACGCCCTCTTCGCCGAGGTCCGTCGTGTACACGTTGAACCCTTCCGACTGCAGCATCAACTCGATGCTTTGCGCCGTGGCGCTGTCGTCCTCGATGAGAAGAACCCGCATCTTTAGTCCCCCGTCTTCCCGGCAGTCCGGATGCTCCGGCCTGATAATCCCTTGCGCGACGCAGATTGGTTAATTCGAATCAACAAATTACGGGCCAATAGTTAACAAAAGCTGAGCTTGTGGCGAGCGCAAAGCGCGGATTGCGCGCGCGCCCTCGCATGGGTCAAATGCCACGCATATGGTTTACCGGCCCTTAAGCCCTGTTGGCCAAGATCGCAGCTTGAGGGGTAGGGGGCTCAGCTGCATGAGTTTCAAGCAAGTGGCATGGGATTTGTATTTCTCCGTCCCGGGATCCTGTCGTGTTGAGGGTATCGAACCATGAAGTCACGGGACGGATTGATCCGCTTGAAGCGTTTCGAGGTTGAGGAGAAACGCCGCAAGGCCGCCGATATCGAGATGATGATCGGCGAATTCAGCCATATGGCGGGGGATTTGGACCGCCAGATCGCCATCGAGCAGGAGCGCTCCGGCGTCTCCGACACCAACCATTATGCCTACCCCACCTTCGCCAAGGCGGCGATCCAGCGGCGCGACAACCTGCTCGCCTCGGCGGCCGACCTTGAGGCCAAGCTCGAGGCGGCCAGGGCGGAGCTGGCCGAGGCCTTGGAGGAGCTCGGCAAGATCGAGCTGCTCGAGGAGCGCGATGCGCTGAAACACGAGCAGGCGCGGACGGCCGATCTTGGCGATGTCGTGGCAGGCGTGGCTCAGCGCGTGGCGAGCTGACCTCTTACTCCGGCTTCATTGACGTTTGAGCCTGCCCCGCCGGGGGCGGGAAGCCGGCCTTTGCGCGGGTCCGGGCGAGCCCCGGCTGGCCGGGCAGGGGCATGAGGGCTTCCCCGCCCGCTCCAATGCTATTATGGGTCGGGCCGGCACTCGATACGAGGGAGGTCCGATGCCGTCGTTCGACATCGTGTCAAAAACCGATTTGGCGGAGGTCGACAACGCGCTCGCCAATATGGCGCGGGAGATCAGCCAGCGCTACGATTTCAAGGGCTCGCAAGCGAAAGTCGAGCGGAAGGAGGCCGAGCTCACCCTCCACGCCGACGACGAGCTCAAGCTCAAGCAGATGCACGAGCTGTTGCAGGGCCATTTTGCCCGCCGCAAGGTCGATTCCCGCGTCATCGACTATAAGGCGATCGAGAAGGCGGCCGGACAAGCGGTGCGGCAGAAGGCCGTCATCCGCCAAGGCATCGATCGGGAGCTCGCCAAGCGGCTGACCAAGGAGATCAAGGACTCCAAGCTCAAGGTCCAGGTCACGGTCCAGGGCGACGAGCTCAGGGTCATGGGCAAGAAGCGTGACGATCTGCAGGCGGTGATCCAGCACATCAAGGGGCTTACGCTCGAGCAGCCGCTGCAATATGTGAATTTTCGCGATTAGGCTCGCGGGATGCGGGGTAGGACTGTGAGCCGAGCGTTGCTGACGAGAGCCGTGTGTTTTGCCGCGCTGGCGTCGCTCGCGGGGTGCAGCACGACGACGAGCGATACCTCCGCCTCCGATAATTCCGTGTCCGATCCCTCGGCCGGCACGGCCTCGGTCAGGACCGCCTCGATCTCCTCGGCCAAGCCCTTCGATGCCTATGTGGTGATGGGCGGGCGCATCAAGACGTGCTGGTTCAATGCCGACGATCCGCTGCTGCGCAATTACGTCTATCGCGCCGATGTGAGTCCGGACAGCGCCAAGGTCGAGATCACCATCCACGACCGGGCCGAACTCGGCCGCGCCGGCATGTCCACCTACGCCATCGACTTCAAGCAGCAGGGGCCGTCGACGGTGATCACCACCGAGAACCGCAAGATGCCGCCTAACCTCGCCGCCAAGATGCAATATGACATCGATCGCTGGAAGCGGGGCGAGTCCGACTGCAACAAGACGATGCCCCCGGTGCCGAGCACGACGGCGGCGACGCCGCCGGCCAAGCCGGCCGCCAAGCCGGCAGCCAAAGCCTGCCGCCAAGCCGGCAGCCAAGCCTGCGGCCCAATGAACCAACCCAGGCTCTAATCATTGGCTTCGAAGGCGGCGAAGCGCCGCTCGAGCTCCCATTGCTGCTGCGCTTTTTCGCTTGCCCCGAGGAAGGCCGTGCAAGAGCGAGGACGGCTTGTCGGCGCCCGGCGTGTCGCTGCGGCAGCCGGCAACGGCGCGGTCATAAGCGCCCTTCTCCTCCCATAGGCTCGCGCCGGGCAGGAAGCTGTATTCCAGGCTGTTGCGCACCATCCCTTTGAGGTCCGCATAGGTGAGATCGTAGGCCTCGACCGCGCGCTGATATTCATGGGTGAGGTCGATGCGCGAGACGCCTTCGTCGTCGGTGGAGAGCGCCACCGGAACGCCGGCCTTGCGGTAGGTCGGGAAGGGATGGTCCTTGCCGCTGATGCCGAGAATGTCGGCGTTGCTCGTGAGATTGATCTCGACCAGCACACCCTTGGCCGCCATGTCCTTCAGGAGCTCGTCCGGGCGGTCCTCATAGATGACGTCCACGCCATGGCCGATGCGCTCGGCGTTCGCCTCGTCCACCGCGAGGCGGATATGGCAGCACAGACCCTCGGGCGGCACGAGCCCCGGCGCCAGCTCGCCCGCATGCAGGCTGACGTGAACCTTGGGATAGAGCTTGCGCAAGAAGCCCACCATGCGCATCTGCGCTTCGTAGTCGTCCATCGCGATGTAATTGTCTTCGGCGCCCACGAAATTGATCGCCACGATGCGCGGGTCGGCCGAGGCGAGCTCAAAGCCGAACAGGGTCTGGGCGAAAACGAGCTCCTTCGGCGTGTTGCGGAACACCTGATAGATGTAGCGGGTCTCGACCTTGCAGGCGGGAGCCGCGTCGGGCGTGCCGCAATGCTCGCGCGCATTGCGGATGGATTCGGCCTGGTCCCAGAAGGCGCGGGCGGCGGGCAAATCCTCGGTCAATCCCTTCGCCAGCAGCTCGTCGCGCAGCGCGCCCAGATCCTCGCGCCAGCTCATGCCGTTGGTGATGGTGTTGAGGCGGTTCCAGGTGGGCGTTTCCATCAGCTCCAAATATTGCTCGTTCTGCGCGCGCGGCGCGGGTCGCGACCTCATCGAGAAATTCGCCGGTGTGGCGGGGATCGGTGCCGCCGAATTTCGAGAAGGTCGCGAAGAAATGGTCGTGGCCGGTCACGCCCTTGGAGGGGACGAAGCCGCGCATGGAAAAGGAATCGACCAGGGCGTTGTAGAGGCGTCTGGTTCTTCGGCGACGTCGGCGGCGGGGATGTCGCCCGCTTCGCATACCGGTTGCGGCTGACGCTCCGGCTTCGATCGGCTGGGCTTTGGTGAAGGCTTTGGCCGCTTGGTCGATGCAGAGACCGTCTTCGCCCCCGACGCGGAGAAAGGTCTCGGCGTAAACGGCGCCGTCCAGATGATTATGCAGATCGGCGCCCTTGGGCATGCGGGCGAGAAAAGTGCGGAGCGCGAGAGGGTCGGTGCGCACGCTGTCCAGTCTCTGCGCGGTGCGCTCTTCGGGGGTCGTCTCGGCGGCGGTGGCGCGAAGGGCCGCGCTCCCGGCGAGGACGAGGACGACGGCGGCAAGGGGGAGGCAGAGTGCGAAGGCGGCGCATGGTCTCAATCTACCACGAACAAATGGCTGATCTCCTGACCGGTGTCTTGCGCCATGCGCTGTCGCGACGATCAGCCGGTGGCAATGATGCGGGTCGCGCTCCAGGCATAAGAGGCAGATGGGCTCGGCTTGCGCGAGCGCCTCCGCCTCGCCGAGATCGAGCAGGGCTTCGGGCTCCTCGAGATGGGCGCGGAAGATCTGCTCGAATTCGTCGAGTTTGCCGGAGCGGGCCGCCTCGCGCCCGCGCTTGGGCGTGCCGAGGCCGCGCAAATGGCGGTAGCCGATCCCGGCGGCGGCAAGATGGGCGGCGAGCTGGTTCTTGGAGAAGCCCTTCTTGCGCGACACCGGCGCCGCGCGGATGTCGAGCACGAGGCGCACGCCCGCGTCGCGCAGCGCCTGCAAGAAGGCCGCGACGCTCGCGCCCTCATAGCCGATGGTGTAGATCGCGGGCGGCTGCATGGACGTGGCTTTACCACGGCCGCAGGGCCGCGCCACGGTCAGGCAGGCGAGAGGCGAGATTAGCCGCGATATTCCTGGATGCGGGTCGCGCGCAGGCCGGGCAGGCCGTGCTTGTCGATCGACCGCTGCCAGCTCAGGAACTCGTCCACGGTCAGCGTATAGCGCTCGCAAGCCTCTTCGAGGCTGATGAGCCCGCCGCGCACCGCCGCCACGACCTCCGCCTTGCGGCGGATGACCCAGCGCTTCGTATCCTTGGGTGGCAGATCGGCAATGGTCAGCGGACTACCGTCCGGGCCAATCACATATCTGACGCGCGGCCTGTAATTCTCGGTCATCGTACTCACAACACCTTGTCTTTCGATGAGCCAACTTGGGGCGACACTAGCAAGGCGCATTTAAGATTTGCCTAAGCCTTGGGGTGAAGGAACCGCCAAGGAAATGGTCCAAACTTGCTGGTTTCTTGAGGGTTTTCCGCGCTTCCGGGCGGAGCTTGGGGCGGCGTGCAGGGCCGGCGGGAGGTGCCCTATGCGACCTTTGCTTGCCTAAGACGTAGGCGGCCCCTATCTTCGCGGCAGCGAGTAGATGCGCGCCCTCTTGCCGCTAAACGCCATGCAGACCGGGCTTGGCCGCCCAGATTTCGCGCGCAGACCGTCGAGTCGTTAACCCTTGGCTTCCACCTCGTCCCAGACGCCGAACAGCCTTTATCTTCCTGGTCCCGCCGCCGGGACGCGCGTGGTCGTGGCCATGTCGGGGGGCGTCGATTCCTCGGTGGTGGCGGCGTTGCTCAAGGCCCAGGGCTATGACGTCGTCGGCATCACGCTGCAGCTCTACGATCATGGCGAGGCGGTCGGCCGCAAGGGCTCCTGTTGCGCGGGCCAGGACATCCAGGACGCGCGCCGCGTGGCCGAGGCCCTGCACATTCCGCATTACGTGCTCGATTACGAGGAGCGCTTCGCCCAATCCGTGATGGGCGCCTTCGCCGACAGCTATCTCTCCGGCGAGACGCCGGTGCCTTGCGTCGCCTGCAACCAGAACATCAAGTTCCGCGATTTGCTGCAGACGGCGGCCGACCTCGGCGCGGCGGTGCTGGCCACGGGCCATTATGTCCAGAGCAAGCCGGGGGCGCAGGGCTTCGAGCTCTACCGCGCCGCCGATCACGAGCGCGACCAGAGCTATTTCCTGTTCGCCACCACGCGGGCGCAGCTCGAAATGTTGCGCTTTCCGCTCGGCGGGCTGGACAAGGAAGAGACCCGCGCGCTCGCGCGCCAATTCGGGCTGCCGGTCGCCGAGAAGTCCGACAGCCAAGACATCTGCTTCGTGCCGACCGGGCGCTATACGCAAGTGATCGAGCGCTTGCGTCCCGGCGCGGCGGAAGCGGGCGACATCGTGCATGTGGACGGGCGCGTGCTCGGCCGCCATGGCGGCATCATCAATTACACCATCGGCCAGCGGCGCGGCATCGGGGTGGCGGCCAAGGAGCCGCTCTATGTGCTGAAGCTCGACGCGGAGCGCCGCCAGGTCGTGGTGGGGCCGCGCGAGGGGTTGCGCATCCGCCACATGACTTTGCGCGACGTCAATTGGCTCGGCGATGAGCCCTTGGAGGCGCTCGACGAGACGGGTAAGGATATTCTGGCGCGGGTCCGCTCGAGCGGCCCCTTGCAGCCGGCGAAGATCCGGCGCGAGGGCGGCCATATCCAGGTGGAGCTCGCGCGCGGCGAGGACGGCGTGGCGCCGGGACAGGCTTGCGTGTTCTATATGAGCGAGAGCGGAGGAGAACGGCTTTTGGGCGGTGGGTGGATTGCGACCGCCGGGTTCAGTGAGTGGGTGGCCGACAAGAGCTTCAGCAAGTCCGCGTCACGCGCGGCGCGGGAGCTTCTGGCGGCTGGGTCGCGTTAGGCCGTCCGAGGAGCGCCCCCGCAAGAGGGGCGCCATGCGGCGGGAACAGGTCGGAGATATCGCGTTGGCCTCAAAAACTCCGCTCGTGGACGCACAATCGGTGCGCCACGCTTATCGTCGTTGGGCGCCGGTTTACGACTTCACCTTCGGCCAGGTCGCCGAGGCGGGTCGCAAGCACGCCGTCCAGATCGTCAACCGCCGCAAGGGCCGCGTGCTCGAAGTGGGCGTCGGCACGGGACTTTCGCTCCCCTGCTACGGCGACCATCTCAGCATCACCGGCATCGACCTTTCGCCCGAGATGCTGGCGAAGGCGCAAACCCGCGTCGAGCGCCTCGCGCTTGGCAATGTGGTGGGCTTGCACGAGATGGATGCGGGCGCGCTCAGCTTTCCGGACGAGAGCTTCGAGACCGTGGTCGCCATGTATGTGATGACGGTCGTGCCCGACCCGGAAAAGGTCATGCGCGAGCTCGAGCGCGTCTGCGCCCCGGGCGGCGAGGTGATCCTGGTCAATCATTTCAGCCAGGAGCACGGCGTGCGCGGCTTCGTCGAGCGCAAGCTCGCGCCGGCCGCCGATCTCATCGGCTGGCACCCGGTGTTCGACATGGAGCAGGTGATGATGTGCGAGGATTTGCGGCTGGCCGAGCGCCGGGCGCTGCGTCCTTTCGGGCTCTTCACCATGCTCCGCTTCGTCAAGCAGCCGGGCTATGGGCTCGTGCCCGCGCCGGCGCCCGCCATGGCGAGGGCGCCGGAGAGGGCGCGCCGGCCGGTCCGCGCGCGGCTGCCGGAGCCGCTGCGGGTGAGGATCAAATGGTCGGTGGCGCGCACGCTCGTGGTCGGCCGCCGTTTCCTTGACACCCGTTATTGGCGCTCCTTATATCGCCGTTTCCCGAGCCAAATGGCGGAGTAGCATCCGCGCATTCGAGAATGGCGGAGTAGCTCAGCTGGTTAGAGCAGCGGAATCATAATCCGCGTGTCGGGGGTTCGAGTCCCTCCTCCGCTACCATCGCATCCCCCCAAGCCTGGCCGAGGGGAGTAGAGACGCCGACCTCGGCGGCCCTGCGTCTTTAGTTTGGCAATTATCGCCGCGAACGGCGCCGCTTCTTTGGACGGGGCGCTTCGGCGGTCCAGGTCAAATGTCGGCTGAGCCCGTCCGACCAGCTCACCATGGAGCTGTCGGAAACGAACTGGTGGTGCCAAACGATCGGCGTTTGCGCCTTATAGGCGGCAGTGGTGAACGCTGATTGCCAATGGAGATTGCGCGGCAGTGCCGCGACGATGTTGGTACGCATGACGAGGCCCCCTCTATCTGAGCCGTCATCCAATCATATCGCGCGGCGCGTTTGGTGGCGGAGGCGCCACAGGAGACTGAAAAAAAGTCTTCTGATCTAGTAACCTCGGACGATCACGATCGTCGCTTGGACCGCCACATGGCCTTCGCGCCCGCAGATCCCAGATGACCGCCTTCTCCGCGCCAGATGCCGATCCCATCGTGCCCGGCCGCGGATGCGACGGCTGCACGCTGTGCTGCAAATTGATGGGCGTTACCGAGCTCGAGAAGCCAATTGGCGTCTGGTGCGAACATTGCGAGACCGGCATCGGGTGTCGGATCTATCAATCGCGCCCGTCCTCTTGCGCAAAATTCCACTGCGCGTTCCTCACGCTTGAAATGCTCGACGAAGCCTGGCGTCCGTCTAAGTGCAAGATCGTTGTGGCGGCCGAGTTGGGCGGCAAAAGACTGGCAGCTTACGTCGATGCGAGCCGGCCCGACGCGTGGAAGGCAGAGCCCTATTATGGGCAATTGAAGCGGTGGGCGCGACAGGCGGTGGGAAGAAGAGATCAGGTCGTCGTCTACATCGGACGTCGGGCCATCGTGATCCTGCCGGACGAAGACGTCGATCTGGGCACCATCGGCGAGGATGAGTTGATCCTTGTGGGCGAGAGAAAGACGCCCGTCGGCCTCCAGCTTACGGCGCTGAAGGTGAAGCGCGATGACCCGCGGGCTTCTAATCCCCAGAGCAAGGGCGTTAAGGGATCCGCTACCAATCCCTGCTAAGGGGATTCCATGCGCCTGTTCCCTCTGGCCGCCTTCGTGTTCCTGGCTGCAACTCTGCCGGCCCTTGCCGATCCGACCGGCGTGGTCGATGAGGGTCCGCTCTCCCCTTGCGCCAAATCAACGGATGCTTCGGGCGCGCCGTCCACGGCCACGCCGCCTTGGGGCATCGAGCTCGCATCCGGCTTTTCCAAGGACGAGCTGTTCGACAGCTTCGCCCGGATCAAAGAGAAGCATTCGTCCCTTCTCGGGGATGCTCAGCCCGTGCTGATCGAGCAATGCAATCTCAGCATGGGGACGAAGCCGCTCTACTCGGTGCGCGTCGGCGCCAATAGCGCCGAGGAAGCCGATAGCCTGTGCGCGAAATTGCGCGCGAGCGGCGAGACCTGCCTCGTGCAGCGGAACTGAGCAGCGCGCTCCGTCAACGGCCGCCATCGCCTCAGAATTTGAAGCTGAACGCGCCGTCCACGACGTTGCCCTCGAACGTGTGCTCGGCGTCGAACTCGTGATACCACTTGACCAAGAAGGTGAGGGGCGTGGGCGTCGTGCCGCCAAGCGTCAAGGACACGATCGGGCCGACACCGTAGACCCGCGACTTGAAGGAACCGAGTCGCGCGCCGGAGCCGCTGTCGGGCGTGGTCTGGATCATGGCGTAAGCGACCGCACCCAGGCCGAGCGGACCGAAATTCTTGGTGATGGCTCCATCCAGATTGAGGATGTTGCCGGTCTCATAGTCGGTGGCCGGATTCTCCCAGTTCACCGAGTAGACGGCGGCACCGGAAACTTCCCATCCCGTTTTCGGATCGAAATAGGTGCCGGCAAGTCGCGGCATGATGGCCCAGTGATTGAGGCTCGTATTGGCGAGCCGGTCGACGTCGTAGTTCCCGGTCGGAGCGAAGCCGAAGAAGGCGAAGTTCCAATGGAAGTTGCCGGCGTTCCAGCCGAGGATGAGCGGCGCGAAGGCCGTGTCGCCTAGGGCAAATTCGCTGTCGCTGAAATTCAAGTCGAAAGGCCCGTATGCCGGTCCGGCGCCGCCGAGGACGACCGAAGTTTGATCGGGCGAATGCCCACGCCCACATCGACATTCATTGCGACGACGCTCGGCGCCACGGCGAAGGCATAGGTGCCGCCCAAGATCTTGAGCGGGGTCACGACGCTCAGTGCGGCGATGTCGGCCGTGTAGGTCTGTTGGACGTCAAGCTGGACGAGGCCGTCGATGACGGTCTTATCGGCGTTGCCCTGATAGTGATAGAGGTCGTTGCGGATATAGAGGCCGGGCTGTGAGGGGACGATGCCCCCAAAAATGTCGGTATAGCCCTTGACCCAGGGGCCGGTTCCGTACTCGGCGGCGTGGGCGCTTATGCTCATGGCGGCAAAAAAGGCTACCGCCAGGACGCGCCTTGCCCCGCGGCGCGTTGAGGCCCAATTCCGTGGCACCGCTACCCCCCAGATGCGACGCAGGCACTTTAAGTCTGTCGATCGCAGCTTGGCTATCGGGGGAGAAGACGCGGACACCGAATGCCGCCCCACGGTGCGAAATTGCCACAACGGCCTTGCTGGCCGGCGGTTGGAGCCCGAATTGGCAGGGGGATTGAACCCTCTGCGGGTCCGGCGTCTCCCTCGATCCTTCCCGTGGCCGCAACACTTCGCCGCTGGACCGGTGAGATACAGTTATGGCTAGACTAAATCTGGGGCCTCGGTCACCCTGAGGGCTCCAGTTCTTTCGAGCCCGCAGTTGCTCCGTACCCAGGGGGGCGTCTTGGTCCAAAAATCTAGCGAATTGCCGCCGGTCTTAGATTCCGACGACTTACGAGAAATATTTGCCAGCGAGGTGGTGGGGACGAGCGTCATCGGCAAGTTCATCAGCGTGAACTTGGCCTGCCACCGCTGGGTCTTTCCTGAACCGGAAGGCGCCCCCAAGCTCGCGCGCGTGGTGGTCGCCCGCCTTATTCTGACCGGGGAAGCGACCCTTCAGCTGGCTAAGCATTTGGCGCAGCTGTCACAAAGTAAGGATGCCGACCTGCCGCCAAAGGGACAGTAGTCCAGCTTCCACGACCTGTGTCTCTTTTGCTACTTATCCGGGTAAAACAGGGAGTGCGTCTTGGCGAAATTTGCAGCGGTTCGTTTGACTTGGTAAAAGGGGGGATGACGGGGGTTTAGCGGGCCCGTCCCCGGGGGGGCTGTGTCGTGTGTGCCTTCATTCCAAACAATGCGCGAAGTAGGTGTGGCCGCGCAAAGGCCGCGCTCACCGTCTTGTTGTTTATTTTCTACTTCGTGCCCACGAATCCTGGCCACGCGATGTCGCTCCAGGAGGCGATCAAGATCGCGCTCGAGGCCAATCCCGAGATCGGCCAGGCCATCGCCAACCGCGAGGCCATCGAATTCGAATTGCGCCAAGCGCGCGGCCTCTATCTGCCTTCGCTCGACCTCGAGGCGCGCATCGGTCCTCAACTCTACGATAGCCCTGCTCCAGGCACGGCCGACCACATCATGGACCACCGCGAGGGGAATCTGGTGCTGAATCAGCTCCTGTTCGACGGATTCAACCGGCGCGGCGAAGTGGAACGCCAGGCGTCGCGCGTGGATGGCGCGTCCAACCGGGTCTTCGAGCGGTCCGAATTCATCGGGCTTGCCATCGTGCGCGAATATTTGGAGATCGGACGGCTGTTCGAGGTCGTGTCGCTCAATGAGCAGAACGTCGCCTACCACCGGAAGGTGACAGGTCAGCTGACCCAAGGGGAGGAGCAAGGCGCGCTCAGCGCCGCCGATCGGAGGCAGGCGCAGGAGCGGGTCTATGCCGCCGAAGCCCGGCTGACCGCCGCGCGGCAGGAGTTGAATGCCGCCCGCATCCACTTCAATCAGCTCGTCGGTCTGCCGCCCGGGACCTACAGCCCAGCTCCCGCCATCGGGCAGTTCATACCGCATGGCCTCGATGAGGCCATCGGCATTGCGCGGCAGAACAGTCCGCTGGTGCGGATCGCGCAGGCCGATCTCGACGCGGCCTATGCGCAGAAAATGCAGGCGGCATCGGGCTTCTATCCGAAGGTGGGCATCGAGGCGCGCGCCCGCGACGGTATGGATCTGGAAGGAATTCGCGGCCGGCTGACGGATTTGACGGCAGAGCTCGTTGTGAAGTGGAACATCTATCGCGGCGGAATTGACGCCGCGAACTTCCAGGAGCAGGTGCGGCGCATGGACGAGGCGCGCTACGCCCTCGACAAGGCCTTCCGCGACGTGGAAGAGGCCGTCCGCCTGGCTTGGGATACGCGAATTCAGGAACAGACCCGCTACGGGCAACTGAAGCAGCAGCTTGGCGTGACCAGCGAGCTCGTTAACGATTACACCGAGCAATTCAAGGTTGGTGAGCGCTCTCTGCTCGACCTGCTCGATACGGCCAATACCAGGATCAACGCTCAGGTCGAGGTCGTGACCTCGCGCTATTCGGTGTTGTTTGCCGATTATCGGGTGTTGGCGGCGGGCGGCACGCTGCTGTCCAGCCTCCACATTCCCGTGCCGAATCAGGCCAAAGCCTATGCCCGCGACTTTGTGGGCGATCCGGGCTCGCTCGAAGGCGAGACGGCGAAACGACGCTCTCTCCCGTTTTCGCCGGATTAGCCTTAGCTAACGCCTGCAATTTCTTTTAGATTAGGCTCACATTATTTAAGTGTGGCACGCAGGGGCCGGGTTTGGCCGTTGGCGCGCTATTTGCGTGTCCAGGGCCCATGGAGACCATAGTGAACCAAGAGTTGTCGACCGTGGGCGGTGGAGCGGGGCCCGGGGTGAGGCCGGCGCAGAGAACGCTCGGCGTCCACAGCCAGCATTTCGACCCTTTGCTCGGCTGTCTCGAAATTGCCGCCGATCATTACGGGCGCTCCATGTCGGCCGCTGCCCTCATCTCGGGGCTGCCGCTGGTCGATGGCAGGCTCACGCCGCAGCTCGCTCTGCGGGCGGCTTCGCGCGTCGGTCTTTCCGCGCGAATCGTGAAGCGGCGCATCGACGAGCTGCTCAAGATCCTGTTTCCCGTCATCCTGCTCATGGATGGAAACAACTCGATCGTCTTGCTCGACCATGACGGCGAGACGGCGACGATCGCTCTGCCGGAGACGGGCAAGGGCACCGTCAAGATGCCTCTGCCGAGCTTGGCGGACAGCTATTCCGGCTATGCCATCCTGATCAAACCCGAGTACCGCTCGCCCCAGGAGCAGGAGAACACGCAAAGGCCAAAGGCCACTGGCTGTGGAGTGCGGTCGCGCCGTTGTGGCCCGCTTACGTCCAGGTCTTTCTCGCCGCCGCGCTGATCAACCTTCTCGTGATCGCGGCACCGCTCTTTATGATGAACGTCTATGACCGCGTGCTTCCCAACAAAGCCATCGCCACCTTGTGGGTGCTCGCGATCGGCATGGGCGCGGTGGTGCTGTTCGACTTTATATTGAAGTCCACGCGTCATGCCTTGCTGGGCAATGCCGGGCGCCGCGCCGACGTCCTCCTCGCCAGCCGCATCTTCGCGCATGTGCTGAAGCTCGATCTCGGCAAGCGGCCGATGAAGACGGGCGAATTTGCCAACCAGCTGCGCGACTATGAGATGGTGCGCGAATTCTTCACCTCGAACACGGTGGTGACGCTCACCGACTTCGCCTTCATCGGTCTTTTCATCGTCATCGTCTATTACATCGCCGGCATGGTCGCGCTCATTCCGGCGGTCGCCGTCGTGCTCGTGGTCGCCATCGGCATCCTGCTGCAACTGCCGCTCGTGCGCAGCGTGCACCAAGCCCAGACGGAAGCCACGCACCGGCATTCCATCCTGCTCGAGGCGTTGAATGGGCTGGAGACCATCAAATGCGCCCGGGCCGAGGGGCAGTACCAGCGGCAATGGGAGCAGTTCGTCGGCCACAATTCCCGCACCACCGAGCACATGCGCTCGCTGTCGACGCTGGCGATGAACATCACCGGCTTCATTCAGCAGCTGGTCAGCGTCGGCGTCATTCTCGTGGGCGTGTACGTCTTTTCCTCCGGCCACGTCACCTCCGGCGCGATCATCGCGGCGGTCATCTTGTCGAGCCGGGCGGTGGCGCCGCTCGGGCAAATCGCCTCCACCATCTCGCGCGCGCAACAGGCGTTCCAGGCCTACAAGACGCTCGACGGCATCATGCAGCTGCCGACGGAGGATGAAGGCCAGGCACGGCACATCAACCGCATCATCAGCGAAGGCCGGACCAATTTCGACAACGTGACGTTTCGCTATCCGGACTCGGAGGCGCCCGCGCTCAACGGGTTCAACCTCAAGATCGAGCCCGGCGAGCGGGTAGGCATCATCGGCCGTATCGGATCGGGCAAGACGACGATCGGACGCTTGCTCGCCCGGCTCTATCCCGCCACCGAAGGAACGCTGTTCTTGGACGGCGTCGACATCCGCCAATATCATCCGGCGGAAGTGCGGCGGTGCGTCGGCTTCGTGTCGCAGGACACGACATTATTCTATGGCAGCGTGCGCGATAACATCGTGCTCGGCGTGCCCCATATCTCCGACGATCTCGTGCTGCGCGCCGCCGAGATCGCCGGGGTCACCGATTTCGTCAAGGCCCATCCCAAGGGCTTCAATATGCAGGTGGGGGAGGGCGGCCGCTTTCTCTCCAGCGGCCAACGCCAGGCGGTGATCTTGGCGCGGGCCTGCCTGCTCGAGCCGCTCGTCGTCTTTCTCGACGAGCCGTCGGGCGCCATGGACATGGCAACGGAACGCGCCTTCGTGCAGCGGCTGCAACAAGCCTTTCGCCCCGACCAGACCCTGATCTTGACGACCCATCGCTACAACGTCCTGTCGCTCGTTAATCGCCTCGTGGTGATCGAGCGCGGCGTCGTCGTCGCCGACGGGCCGCGCGACGATCCTCGCCAAATTAAATCGGGGCAACGGCCGCGGACGAGTGCGGCGGAAGGCGACCAGAGCGCCAGGCGCCCAGCGCCGGCGGATCTCGCTAGGCGGGAGCCCGGAGAAAAAAAGAAGCGGCGCGGCTTCGATCCATCGGCGGTTGAACAGGCAGAAGCGACCGACAGGGACGCCGACTGGTCCCCGAAGGTCACCGAGAGCTCGCTCTCCGCATAGCCCGTGGCGCTCGCCCGCACCGCATCGGCAATCGCCTCGAAGGGCTTGCCGAGCGTCAGCCGCACCACATTCTCCGCATTCTGCCGCTTGTCGGTGGAACGAGGCGCCCCAGCACCTCGCGGGCAAAGGCCGGATTGTGCGCCGCGAGCTTGCGCTGCTGGGTGATGACGACGCAAGGCACGGGACACGCCCCCAAGATCAATTGGATATCGACTTGGCCCGCGGCCAGCCGCGCTTGGAACAGCCGGTTCCGCAGCCACTCGACGCAATAGGCGCGAAGCAGCGAACTCCGGTTGGCCGCCTCATCGGCGTCCTCGACCACGGTGAAGACGAGGTCGCCGAGTTTAGGTTCTCCTCCTTGGCGCAGGATTCAAGCTGGGTCCAAAATATCTCCTCGAGCTTGATGGAAAGGCGGCGCTGGTGGCGCTGCAAAATGCGCTGCCGGGCGCCGCTCGCCAGCCGACCGACCATGGGCCCCATGGGTGCTCCCCCTCCTGTGGGGACCTGGTCATTCCCCCACAAAATTGTAAATACTATACATCAGGGTCCATAGGTTGGTTAAGCCTGAGGTAAACAGAATGTAAAAGCCATTCCGCCAATTTGCTAAGAATTCTCTAAAGCGCGGCGCTCGCGCGTGTTGAGAGGCTGTAGGCGGAGGGTTGCAAGCATGGATCGCGACACGGACGAGGCACCGGTTGCATCGGGCGGACAAAACGATCACGAGCACGATCGACTAGAGACCCACAGCGCCGCCGAAGCGGCCGCCGCCCCCGCGCCTGTGCAAATTGCCCAGGCGAACGGAGAAGGCGGGACCACGCCGGCCACGGAAACGACCGAGACGCCGCCGGCGCACAAGCTGAACGTCCCGCTGCCCAATGCCCCGGTCACCGCGACCTTCACCGCGAGCGAAGGGGCGCGCATCGTTCTGCCGGAGGGCGCCACCGTCGACACCATCATGGTGCGCGGCAACGACCTTATTCTCGTGCAGGCCGACGGCTCCATCATCCTCATCGTCGACGGCGCCAAATATCCTCCCGAGCTCGTCGTCGCCGGCATCGACATTCCCGCCGACCAGCTCGCGCAGATCGTCCACAACGTGCCCGAGGGCGTGCCGGCCGCGGGGCCCGAGGCCGGCGGCGAGCACACGCCGAGCAGCGGCGGCAATTTTGCCGGCCCTCCCGGCGACATCGGCGATCCGTTCCCGATCGGGCCGCTGCTGCCGCCGACCGAGCTGCATTTCGGCTTGCCCGAGGTTAAAGAGATCGTCCCTGGCCTTCTGCAGGCTGCGGCTCCGCCTGATCTGTTTCCCGTGCAAGTGGAGGGGGCGACGGTCAACGGCGTCGTCGAGGAAGAGCAATTTACCGGCAACGAGCAGCAATCGGGTGCGGGGATCAGGGCAATGAGGACACCGGAGATGCCAACGGCCTCGATACCGACGGGACCGGTCCGCAGGTCACGCTCGAGGTGCACGGAACGCTCGTAGGTCTCGCCACCGGCGGCAATCCGCCGCTCACCTTCTCGATCACCGATGTCACGACCGACCTGATCATCGGCAACGAGGCGGTCACGGACACGGCCGGAAACCCGGTCACGTCGCTCGGTGTCCCCGTCACCTACACCGCGCCTGACATTTCTGTTCCGGGGCAGACCACTGTCGAGGGCGTGGCCGACGGCAGGGTCGTCTTCACGCTGACGGTCCATCCCGACGGCACCTTCGACTTCGTCCTCAACGACACCATCGACCATCCGATCAAGGGCCCGTACCCGGTGGGGGAGGATGCGCTCGACCTCAATCTGACATCGCTGATCCTGGTCACCGATCATGACGGCGATCCGCTCATCCTGACCGGCAACGCCTTCACCATCACGGTGATCGACGACACGCCGCTTACTCTCCGCCGATGCGCCGTGCAGCTCGACGACGATGCGCTTACCGGCGGCAATCCCGACGGCACGGGCGACCAGCCCGACAGCGTCAACGTCACCGGCACGCTCGCGCATAGCTATGGCGCCGACAGCCCGGGCACGACGCTGCTGACCGGGGCGGCGCTGCCCGACGCCGGGTTCTCGCCCTCGCTCAGTCCGGACGGCACGTCCTGACCATCAGCCAGCAATTCAGGACGGCGTGCGGTCGACGTCCTGCGTGTGGCGCTCACCGACACGAGTCGGGCCAATACACGGTGACGGAGCTGCATGCGATCGACCACCCGACGCCGGGCGCGAGCGAGGAGAGCCTGTCGTTCACGATCAATTATCTCGTGACCGACTCCGACGGCGACACGGCCGACGGGTCGATGGCGATAAGCGTCAATGACGACACGCC
>CAWBUT010000005.1:0-10017 GCA_963792045.1 uncultured Alphaproteobacteria bacterium | reverse complement strand
GCGCCCGAAACAATCGCGCGACCTGGTTCATGTTCGCCAAGCCCGCCTGATCGCCCGATCACAAAGAGCCCGGCGGCCATCTGGCTCACCGGGCTCGAGGCAAGACGCGTTACAAGGGCGACTTAATAGGTGCGGGACGATCTGTCCTCGCGGTCGCCCTTGTTCGCACCTTCCACCACCTGCTGCTTGTCGAGTGTCTTGAAGTCGGGCGCGGCGGCAAGCGCATCCTTGCTCACATTCAGGACGACCTTCACGCTGTCGTCCTCATTGCGGGCGAGCTTCAGATCCTCGAAGCGAACGGCAACGTCCTTTTCGCCGATGCCGAGAAAGCCTCCGGTGCCGATCAACGCTCCTTGCAGCTTGCCGCTGCGATCGGTGACGAGATCCTTGATGCTTCCGATTTTCTCGTTCTGCGCATTCGTCACGGCCTGGCCGATGATGTTGCTCGCAAGCCAGTCATCGGGCTTCTGCTCGCTGAGAAACTGAGCGGACTGGTTCGGCACAGGCTGAGCCTGTGGCGTCGCCGGGCTGATCGATTGCGGGCCGGCCTCGGAAGACTGACCGGGCGCGAGCGAGGGCGCCGGTTGGGTCGCATGCGGCGCCGAGGATGGACCGGAAGGGAGCGCGGGAACCTGCATGGCAGGTTCATTCGGCAGCTGGTTGCCGGGGGTCTGAGGCTCGGCGAGCGCCGGCGCAAGGCCAAGGCAGAGGCCCATAGCCGTGCAGGCAAGAAGTCGGTTCATGGTCATGCTCCTTGGGTTGATTCGTCATCGAAATTCGGCGTGGACGCGTGTCCGCGACCGCCTGTTCGAGCAACGTTGCAGCCGATTTATCGTTCCCGAAGCCGTCCCGCATGCACATCCTCAGACCACTGACGAAGCCTCGCCCCAGCCCGCCTGGCGCCGACGCGTCGATCTTGTGTAATGCATTGATTTAGCATCAGAAAATAAGATGAAGCACGGCCGCCCAGAAGCGCCCAGAGCGGTTGCGGAAGGCGCGCCAAATCAGCTATAGAAAAGCGTCTTTCGCGCGCGGCCTCGAGCCTCGGTTGCGGGAGACCGCTTCCGGCATTCGCCTGGCAGCGCTTGGGACCTTCCGCGCCACGACAACCCACGGACTCTTTCGGCCTTGGCTGACGACGATCAAATTCACGCCCCCGGCGAGCCGCCCGCGAGCCCGTCCGACATCCGCCCCATCTCGCTCACCGAGGAGATGAAGCGGTCTTATCTCGATTACGCCATGAGCGTGATCGTGGCCCGCGCGCTGCCCGACGTGCGCGACGGTTTGAAGCCCGTGCATCGGCGCATCCTCTATTCGATGCACGAGAACAACTACACGCCGGACCGGCCCTACAACAAATCGGCCCGCGTCACCGGCGACACCATGGGTAAGTATCACCCCCACGGCAACCAGGCGATCTACGACGCGCTGGTGCGCATGGCGCAGGACTTCTCCATGCGCCTGCCGCTGATCGACGGCCAGGGCAATTTCGGCTCCGTCGACGGCGATCCGCCGCGGCGGAACGCTACACCGAGGTAAGGCTCGCCCGGCCGGCGATGACGCTGCTGGACGACCTCGAGAACGACACCGTCGACTTCCAGGCGAACTATGATGGCCGCGAGCAGGAGCCGGTCGTCCTGCCGGCGAAATTCCCCAATCTGCTGGTCAACGGCGCCGGCGGCATCGCCGTCGGCATGGCCACCAACATCCCCCCGCACAATCTCGGCGAGGTGATCGACGCCTGCATCGCCTATCTCGACAACCCCGCTATCAGCATCGATGAGCTGATCGAGATCGTGCCCGGGCCCGATTTCCCCACCGGCGGCCTCATCCTCGGCCGCATGGGCATCCGCAGCGCCTACCACAAGGCGCCGCGGCTCGATCCTGATGCGCGGCCGCGTCATGACCGAGACCTTGCGCAAGGAGCGTGAGGCGCTGGTCATCACCGAGATTCCCTATCAGGTGAACAAGGCGGCGATGGTCGAGAAGATCGCCGAGCTCGTGCGCGAGAAAAGGATCGAGGGCATCGCCGACATTCGCGACGAATCGAGCCGCGACGGCATGCGCGTGGTCATCGAGCTGAAGCGCGACGCCATGGCCGACGTGGTGCTGAACCAGCTCTATCGCTTCTCGCCGCTGCAGAGCGACCTTCGGCGCCAACATCGTGGCGCTGATCGGCGGCCGGCCCGAGCAGTTCAACCTCAAGGATTTGATCTGGGCCTTCACCGAGTTCCGCGAGGAGGTCGTGGGCCGCCGCACCAAATTCCTGCTGCGCAAGGCGCGCGAGCGGGCCCATGTGCTGGTCGGTCTCGCCATTGCCG
Source organism: uncultured Alphaproteobacteria bacterium (assembly GCA_963792045.1). GTDB lineage: Bacteria > Pseudomonadota > Alphaproteobacteria > Rhizobiales > Methyloligellaceae > Methyloceanibacter. The sequence goes on along the minus strand of CAWBUT010000005.1, from coordinate 7,696 downwards.
TGGCCAATATCGATGAGGTCATCGCCCTGATCCGCAAGGCGCGCGACCCCGCCACCGCGCGCGAGCAGTTGATGGCGAGGGATTGGCCGGCCCATGACATCGTGCCCCTGGTCGAGCTCGTGGCCGACCCGCGCCACAAGGTCTCAGGCAAGGGCACCTACCGGTTGTCCGAGGACCAGGCCCGCGCCATCCTCGATCTCCGCCTGCAACGCCTGACCGCGCTCGGCCGCGACGAGATCGGCGACGAGCTGAAGAAGCTCGGCGAGCAGATCGTCGACTATCTCGATATCCTGCGCTCCCGCGCGCGCATCATCAGCATCGTCAAGGACGAGCTCCTCAAGATCAAGGAAGAGTTCGGCACGCCGCGCCGCACCGAGATCCTCGACATCGACGCCGAGGTCGAGGACGAGGATTTGATCCAGCGCGAGGACATGGTCGTGACCGTGTCCCACAAGGGCTACATCAAGCGCGTGCCGCTCTCCAACTACCGCGCCCAGCGCCGCGGCGGCAAAGGCCGCGCCGGCATGGCGACGCGCGAGGAGGATTTCGTCACCCGCATCTTCATCGCCAACACCCATACCCCGGTCCTGTTCTTCTCCTCCCGCGGCATGGCCTACAAGATGAAGGTGTGGCGCCTGCCGCTCGCCGCGCCGCAGGGCCGCGGCAAGGCCCTGATCAATCTGCTTCCCCTCGACAAGGACGAGACCATCACCACCATCCTGCCCTTGCCGGAGGACGAGGCGACCTGGGCCAAGCTCGACGTGATGTTCGCCACCAATGGCGGCACCATCAGGCGCAACAAGCTGTCCGACTTCATCGAGGTGCGCCAGAACGGCAAGATCGCCATGAAGCTCGATCCGGGCGACCGCATCGTCGGCGTGGCGGTGGCGAGCGAACAGGACGACGTGCTGCTCACCAGCGCCGAGGGTCAGGCGATCCGCTTCCCCGTCACCGAGGTGCGCGTGTTCAAGGGCCGCGAATCGGCGGGCGTGCGCGGCATCAAGCTCGAGGGTAAGGACGAGGTCATCTCCATGGCCATTCTCGGCCATGTCGAGGCGTCGCCCGCCGAACGCGCCGCCTATGTCCGCCAGGCGAACATGATCCGCCGCGGAGGCGCCGAGCAGCCGGAGCCGGACATCGAGGCCGAAGGCAACGGCCACGAAACCGTGGTGCTCACCCCGGAGCGCTATGCCGAGCTCAGCGCCCATGAGGAGTTCGTGCTCACCGTGTCGGAGAACGGCTATGGCAAGCGCAGCTCCGCTTTCGAGTACCGCATTTCCGGCCGCGGCGGCAAAGGCATCATCGCCATGGTGGTCAATCCGCGCAACGGCAAGCTGATCGCGTCCTTCCCCGTCGAGGAGAGCGACCAGATCATGCTCGTCACCGACCGCGGCCAGCTCATCCGCGTGCCGGTCGAGGACATCAGCGTCATGGGCCGCTCGACCCAAGGGGTGATCGTGTTCGACACGGCGGAAGACGAGCGCGTGGTCTCGGTCGAGCACATCCCCGACGAGAACGGCGGCGAAGAGACCGCCGCGGACTAGACCTTGGCCGGGCCCTTTTTCTTAACGCTGCGCGGAACCTTCCGCTTTAGGGCCAACTTGGCCTTGCCGATGCCCGAAGCGCACGGCTAGAAGGGGCCATGACTCGCACCGGCCTCTATCCCGGCAGCTTCGATCCCGTCACCTTGGGCCACGTCGATATCGTGCGCCGCGCGGCGCATCTCGTCGACAGACTCGTGATCGCCATCGGCACCCATCACGACAAGCACCCGCTGTTCACGGCCCAAGAGCGCGTGAAGCTCGCCTCCGACGTGCTGCAGCCGGTGGCCAAGGAGATCGGCCTTTCCTTGAGCGTGACGACCTACGACAACCTCACCGTCGTCGCCGCCAAGGAGGCGGGGGCCAATGTGGTCATTCGTGGCCTGCGCGACGCCGGCGACTTCGACTATGAGATGCAGATGGCCGGCATGAATGCCGCGCTGGCGCCTGAGATCGAGACGGTGTTCCTCGCCTCCTCGCCCGACACCCGCCACATCGCCGCCAGTCTCGTGCGGCAGATTGCGGCGATGGGGGGCGACGTTGCGTCCTTCGTGCCGCCCATCGTGAGTGCGGCGCTCAACAAGAAGTTTGCCGGCAAATCCGGCGCCTAGCCATACCCCAAGGAGGTTGCATGAGATTTCCAGCATTGATCTTGTTCGGCACGAGCCTCGCGCTCGGCATCCTCGGCGCGCACAGCGCAGGACACGCGGCCAATCTCGCCGATCCCGCGAGCCTCAACGACAAGGCGCCCGCGACCTACAAGGCCAATTTCGACACGAGCAAGGGCAGCTTCGTCATCGAGGTGCATCGCGACTGGGCCCCGAACGGCGCCGACCGTTTCTACAATCTCGTCAAGAACGGCTTTTACGACGATGCGCGCTTCTTCCGCGTGATGGAGGGGTTCATGGCGCAATTCGGCATCAACGGCAATCCGAAGGTCTCCCAGGCGTGGCTCGACGCCAATATTCAGGACGACCCGGTCAAGAAGAGCAACACGCGCGGCATGGTGACCTACGCCACCGGAGGACCGGATACGCGCACGACGCAGGTGTTCATCAATTACGACGACAATGCGAGCCTCGACGATCAAGGCTTCTCGCCCTTCGGCAAGGTGATCTCGGGCATGGACGTCGTCGATCAGCTCTATAGCGGCTATGGCGACGGACCGCCGCGCGGCGAAGGCCCCAATCAAGGGCGCATCCAGACGCAAGGCAACGCCTATCTCGCCAAGGACTTCCCCAAGCTCGACTACATCAAGAAGGCGACCATCGCGCCGTAGCGAAACCTCTAACGCACAAGGACCAGTCATGACCGCCAAGCCCGACAACACCCTCATCATCGAGACGAGCCAAGGCCGCGTGGTGGTGGAGATGCGCCCCGACCTCGCCCCCGGCCACGTCGCCCGCATCAAGGAGCTCGCCCGCCAGGGCTTCTACGATGGCGTCGTGTTCCACCGCGTCATCGACGGCTTCATGGCCCAGACCGGCGATCCCACCGGCACCGGCACGGGCGGCTCGGGCAAGAAGCTCAAGGCCGAGTTCAACACCGAGCCGCATACCCGCGGCGCCGTGTCCATGGCGCGGGCGCAATCGCCCGATTCGGGCGACAGCCAGTTCTTCATCTGCTTCGACGACGCGACCTTCCTCGACCGCAAATACACCCTGTGGGGGCGCGTGATCGAAGGCATGGAGAATGTCGACAGACTGAAGCGCGGCGAGCCGCCGTCCAATCCCGACAAGATGATCTCCGTGCGGGTTGCCGCCGATGCGCAGGGCTAAGGGAGACGAGGATATGGCGATGTCGTTGCCAGGCGCTCCTGCTCACGCTTGCCGCGCTCATCGGCGGCGGACTGATTGCCTTGCAGGCCCCCATCAATGCCGAGGTCGCGAGCCGGCTCGGCAATCCCCTTGCCGCCGCCACCATGTCGTTCTGCGTGGGCACCGCGGCGCTGATTCTTGTCACCATGCTGGTCGCCCGTCACACCGATTTCGGCGCGGTCAAAACGCCTTCCGCTCTATATGCTGCTCGGCGGCGGGCTGCTCGGCGCGGTCTATGTGACCGTCAATCTCATGCTCGCTCCCCGCATCGGCATTGCCGCGGTCATGGCGCTCGGCATTGCCGGGCAATTGTTCACCGCGCTTCTGATCGATCGCCTCGGCCTGTTCGAGCTGATGGAGCGGGGCTTGACGGCAGGCCGCGTGGGCGGGGCGGTCCTCGTCGGGTGGGAGCCCTCATGGTGCGGCTCCTTTAGCCGCGATCCTTCCTTGCGCACCGACCAGTTCGACTTTCATCTGCCGCCGGAGCTGATCGCGCTGCGGCCGGCGCATCCGCGCGACGCGGCGCGGCTTCTCGTGGTCGATCCGGACGCCACCCCGCCCTATGCCGACCGCGTCATGGGCGATTTGCCGGCGCTGCTCGCGCCCGGCGATGCGCTCGTCCTCAACGACACCAAAGTGATCCCGGCCGAGCTCGAAGGCACGCGGGAGCGCGACGGCGCCAAAGCCCACATTTCCGTCAATCTGACCGAGCGGCTCGACCCCCAGCGCTGGCAGGCGCTCGCGCGTCCGGCCAAGCGCCTGAAGGCGGGCGACCGCATCCTGTTCGGGGAGGCGGGCCGGGTCTGCCTGCTGGGCGAGCTTGCCGCCACGGTCGAGGCGCGGGGAGCCGAGGGCGAGGTGACGCTTGCCTTCGATCTCTCCGGGCCAGCGCTCGATGAGGCCATCGCCAGCATGGGCAACATGCCGCTGCCGCCCTACATCGCCTCGCGCCGCGCCGCCGACGAGCGCGACCGCACCGACTATCAGACGATCTATGCGCGGGAAGAGGGCGCCGTGGCCGCGCCGACCGCAGGGCTCCATTTCACGCCCGCGCTGCTGGCGGCGCTCGAGGCGCGGGGCATCGCCTGCCATTGGGTGACGCTGCATGTGGGGCCCGGCACCTTCCTGCCCGTGCGCGCCGAGAACACCGAGGATCATGTGATGCATGGCGAGACCGGCCTGGTCTCCGCCGCCACCGCCGATGCGTTGAACGCGGTGAAGGCGAAAGGCGGCCGCATCGTCGCGGTCGGCACCACCTCGCTGCGGCTCCTCGAGAGCGCCACGGACGCGCAAGGAACGCTCCATCCCTTCAACGGCGAGACGCGTCTCTTCATCATTCCGGGCTATCGCTTCCGCTTCGTCGACCGGCTGCTCACCAATTTCCATCTGCCCCGCTCGACCCTGTTCATGCTGGTCGCGGCCTTTGCCGGGCTCGATGTTATGAAGGAGGCCTATGCCCATGCCGTCGCAGGCCGGCTATCGCTTCTATTCCTATGGCGATGCCTGCCTCTTGAGCCAAGGACGAAGCGCGCCGTGAGACGAGGTCTTTCCTTCCTGATCGCCGGCCGCGACGGCGCGGCGCGCACCGGCACCATCACCACCGCGCGGGGGCCGATCCGCACGCCGGCCTTCATGCCGGTCGGCACGGCGGCGACGGTGAAGGCCATGTTCACCGACCAGGTGCGCGCGGCCGGCGCCGATATGATCCTCGCCAACACCTACCATCTGATGCTGCGGCCGGGCGCCGAACGCATCGCGCGGCTGGGCGGCCTGCACCGCTTCATGCATTGGGACGGGCCCATCCTGACCGATTCCGGCGGCTTTCAGGTGATGTCGCTCGCCAAGCTGCGGCGCATCGAGGAGGAGGGCGTGACCTTCCAGTCCCATATCGACGGCGCCACCTTCATCCTGACGCCCGAGCGCGCCGTCGAGATCCAGTGCCTGCTCGGCGCCGACATCCAGATGGTGCTCGACGAATGCACGCCCTTTCCCGCCACGCGCGAGGAGGCGGAAGCCTCCATGGAGCTGTCGCTGCGCTGGGCGGAGCGCTGCGCGGAAGATTTCTCCAGGCGCGGCGGCGCCGGCCATCGCTGTTCGGTATCGTCCAGGGCGGCGTCTATCCCGATCTGCGCCGCCGGAGCGCCGAGGCGCTGATCGCCATCGGCTTCGACGGCTATGCGATCGGCGGCCTGGCCGTGGGCGAGGGGCAGGACGCCATGCTCGACATGGTCGAGGCGACGGTGGCCGTGCTGCCGGACGATCAGCCGCGCTATTTGATGGGGGTGGGCACGCCCGAGGACATGCTGCTCGCCATCGCGCAGGCATCGACATGTTCGACTGCGTGATGCCGACGCGCGCGGGGCGCCACTCGCTCGCCTTCACCTGGGCCGGGCGCCGCAACTTGCGCAATGCGCGCTATGCCGACGATCCCGCACCGCTCGATGCCGAGAGCACCTGCCCCGCCGCGCAATATTCCTCGCGCCTATCTGCACCATCTGATCAAGTCCGGCGAGATCCTGAGCGCCATGCTGCTGAGTTGGGCGAACGTCCAGTTCTACGAGGAGCTCATGGCGCGCGCCCGGGCGGCGATCGCGGCCGGGGACTTCGCGCGCTTCACCGACGATGTGCTGCGCCGCTACAGCACCGCAAGCGATGAGGATGACGCGGACTGAGCCGCGGCGCACTCATTGCACGGCGATGTCCGAGGCGGGCCCGACCGCCTTCGGACCGAGCCGCGCCCGCTCCCGCGCCAGAGATAGAGGCCGGACAGGATCACCACGCCCGCGCCCGAGAGCGTCCACAGCGTCGGCACATTGCCGAAGACGAAATAGCCGGCCACCGACATCCAGATCAGCCCGAGATAGATGAAGGGAGCCAGCACCGGTGCCGGCGCGAGGCGATGGGCGAGGATCAGGAGCCAATGGCCGAGCCCGCCCCAGAAGCCGAGGGAGGCGAACAGCAGCCACACCATCCCATCTTGCGGCCATTGCCAGGCGGCGAGCGCGAAGGGCGCCATGATCACCGCGCCGGCGAGCGGCGTATAGGTCTGCGTCACCTCCGGCGGATCGAACGCGGCGAGATACGCGTGGCGAGATTGTATAGCGCATAGCCGAGCGTCGCCGTGAGCGACAGGAGCATGGCCCAATGCAGCGTGCCGAACCCTGGATGCATCACGATCAGCACCCCGATGAACCCGGCAAAGACGGCAAGTGCGCGATGCCAGCCGATCCTTTCATGCAGCAAGGGACCGGCGAGCGCCGCGACCGCGAGCGGCGTAAGAAAGAAGATGGACACGGTCTGGTCGAGCTGCAGATAGCGGAGCGAGAGGAAATTGAACCCCGTGGTCACGACCATGATCACCGAACGCAAGATTTGCAACACCGGCTCGGCCGAGCGCAGCGAAGGCTTCACCGCGAAGGGCCACAGCGCCACCGCGCTGAACACGATATGGCCGACGAAGCGCAGCCACGTGACCTCGGACACCGGCACGCTCTTCGCCACCACGAGATATTTCGCCGTGGCGTCGAGCCCGGCGAAGCACATGGTGGCGAGCGCCATGAGCCCGATCGCCTCCAGTCTTTGACGCGGACTGGCCTGGGCTTGGATGAATTGGCGGGGGTGTCATGTGCGATGGTCTCGTGCACCACTCTTTGCCAAAAGGCCATCGACCGATAAGGTCTGCGGCGGTTACGGTAAGCGAGAGGAGGATAGCGTGGCCGACATTCGCGCGATCTGCGCCATAGGCCAGCGCGGCCAGCTCGGGCTTAACGGCCGGCTGCCCTGGGAGGGCAAGCAGGGCCGTGAGTATGTCGCCGATGTGGCGCGGTTTTTCGAGGTAACGCGCGGCCATGTCATCATCGCCGGCCCGCGCACCATCGCCTCGATCCCACGCTTCGCCTATGACGACCGCACCATCTGCGAGATCCGCTCCGAGAGCATCCTGGCCGAAGTCTTGGCCGGTTCCCCGATCGCGTGGTTTTTGTCGGCGGCGGGCCGCCGGTGCGGGAGACCAATGCCCCCTCGATCCGCCACAGACCCGGACATCACGCGGCTGCCCGATGACGGCGAGGCCGACCGCTGGTTCGACCCCGCCTGGCTCGTGGCCGCCGAGAAATGACGGCTCGCGATCACAGCTCCCGTGCTGGAGATTTGTTATCCTTCTTATGCTCCAATCCTCGCCGAGGATTAGGAAGGGGTCCGCGATGATGAGGCGCGTTCTCAACTCGCGCATGGTCCAAGCGCTGCTCGTCGCGAGCGCGGCAGCATCGTCTACTACCGTCATGGCCGCGGCCGGCGGCGACCCCAAGGACATCATCGCGGCGCAGATTAGGGCGCAGG
>CAWBUT010000004.1:0-19349 GCA_963792045.1 uncultured Alphaproteobacteria bacterium | reverse complement strand
TACGTCCCGTGGGCGCCGACCTCGCCGGCCCATGGGCGGATCTGGCAAGCCGGCGGCCCCAACGTCTTTTGCCATCCGGCGGCGCTTGCCGCGATTGCCGCGACGGGCTTCGCCAAGGTGCATCTCTTGCTCGCCTGGGATCGCAGCGCGTCGCTCGACCGGCTTGTGGGCCTGTGGGCATTGCAGGAAAAATCCCTCGCCCCCTTTCTCCCTCGGTGCTGATCGCGCCGGCTTACGACTTCGCCTTTCTCTCGAGCCCGATGCTCGACCCGGACTACGCATCCACGGTGATCCCGGCCTTCCTCGACGCCATGCGCGACGCGGCTGCGCTGCCCAAGTTCTGCGCCTCAATTATCTCGACGGCGACGACGCCTCCTATGCGACGTTGCTGCGGGAGCTCGAGGCGCGTGGCGAGACTTTGCAGCTCGCTGCGCGCGGGCGCCCCTTCGCCAGCAGGGAGAGCGGCCAGAAGCTTTCGGGCTCGACGCGCAAGAAGCTCCGGCAAGACTGGAACCGGCTCTCAGCCCAAGGGCACCGTCGATATCGTCGAGCTGCGCGAGCCGGCGCAAGCGCGCGCGGCGTTCGAGACGTTTCTCGCCATGGAATTGGAAAGCTGGAAGGGGCGGCAAGGCACCGCGCTTCTGAACAGCCGCAAGGATGCGGGTTTTGCGCGGGTGCTGATCGGCAACCTCGCCGATGCCGGAAACGCCTCCGTCGCTTTGTTGCGGCTCGATGCGCAGCCGATAGCCGCGCAGGTGCTGCTCTATTGTGGGCGCACGGCCCACACCTGGAAGACGGCGTTCGACGAGAATTATGGGCACTACTCGCCCGGCGCGCTGCTCGTGGACAAGCTCACCGAGCAGCTGCTCTCGAGCGGCGAGATCGACGCCATCGATTCCTGCTCGCCCGAAGGCGGCTTCATGACCCAGCTATGGTCGGGACGGCGCCAGACCGTCGATCTCCTGGCTACGGTGGCACCCGGCCGCTCGCCTGCCTTTGCGCTCACCGCGATCTACGAGCGTGGCTACCGCGAGCTCAAACGGCAGCGCGACAATCTGCGCGCTCTTGCCCCGCTTGCCGGCAAACCGACCGCCCCGCCGCGCAGCCCCGCCGCGCCGTCACCGTGACGCTGCGCGCTGTTTGACGCTCGCCGAAGCTACTCCAGGTGGCGGAGAGGGAGGGATTCGAACCCTCGAGACGGTTGCCCGCCTACACACTTTCCAGGCGTGCGCCTTCGACCACTCGGCCACCTCTCCATTACCCGGACGCTTGCGGGCCCGCACTATATCGGAGCGACCTCCCCGTTCAAGCAAGCCCCGGGCCTTCGCCCACGTCTCCCCAACGCTCCCCGTCGCGTCTTGACAGCATTGCGCCCAGCTTGTATTAAACCAATCAGTTGATAAACCGGATAGTAGAACACGATGACCACCGATCGCCTCAGCGCCACCTTCACCGCGCTCGCCGACCCCACCCGGCGCGCCATTCTCGCCCGGCTCGTCACCGGCGAGGCCTCGGTCAAGGAGCTGGCGCAGCCCTTCGATATGAGCCTCCAGGCCGTGTCCAAACATCTCAAAGTGCTGGAGCGCGCCGGGCTCATCGCGCGCGGGCGCGAGGCGCAATGGCGCCCCTGCCGCATCGAGCTCAAGCCGCTCAAGGGCGTCGACGACTGGCTCGAAAGTTATCGCCGCCTCTGGGAAGAGCGACTGGATCGATTGGACGTTTATCTCAAGGAGTTGCAAGCGAAGGAGAAGCGCCGTGTCCGCAAGAAATAGTCGCGACCTCGCCCCGGACGACCGGTCGATCATCACCACGCGCATTTTCGACGCGCCGCGCGAGCTCGTCTTCGACGCCTGGAGCGATCCGAAACATTTGGCGGAATGGTGGGGGCCGACCGGCTTCACCACCACCACGCGCTCTTTCGCCATGCAGCCGGGCGGCGTCTGGCGCTTCGTCATGCACGGCCCCGACGGCCGCGATTACGAGAATCGCATCACCTATGACGAGATCGTGCGACCCGAGCGGCTTGTCTACCGCCATGGCGGCGGCGACGATGTCGAGCCCGTGCAGTTCAAAGTCGTCGTCACCTTCGAGGAGGAGGGCGGCAAGACGAGGCTCACCATGCGCGCGGTCTTCCCCTCGGCCGCCGAACGCGACCGCGTGGCCAAGGAATATGGCGCCATCGAAGGGGCCAAGCAGACCTTGGAGCGTCTCGCCGGATATGTGGCGGCGATGGCCAAGGGCGGCACCGCGCCGCGCGAATTCGTCATCACCCGGGCCTTCGCCGCGCCGCGCGAGCTTGTGTGGCAGGCCTGGACCGATGCCGAGGCGCTGGCGCAATGGTGGGGCCCGAAGGGCTGCACGATCCGCATCGTCAAGCTCGATGCGCGGCCGGGCGGTGTCTTTCACTATGCCATGCAGTTCAAGCCCGGCCACGACATGTGGGGCAAGTTCGTCTATCGCGAGATGGTGAAGCCGGAGCGGCTCGTCTTTATCAATTCCTTCTCCGACCCGGAGGGCGGCTCACCCGCGCGCCGTTTCCCCAACTCGGGGACACCTGGCCGCTTGAAGTCCTGAACACCGTGACCTTCACCGAGCAGGGCGGCAAGACGACGCTGATGCTGCGGGCCGTCCCGATCAACGCGACGGAGGAGGAATATAAGACCTTCGTCAGCATGATCGACTCGATGCGTCAGGGCTTCGGTGGCACCTTCGACGCGCTCGCCGACTATCTCGCCAAGAGCTGAGACGGGGCGGGTAGGGGCTGCGCGCCGGCCCCGTTCACGCGCTCCTGACGCAACCGGGATTTGAACGTGACCCGGCAATCGCCTATGTAAGTGCAAGGTACAACCTGGCCACTTCCGCCATGCTCTTCGTCTTGCGCATTCTGGGCGTTTGGTTCCTGTTGCTCGCCATGGTCGCGGCCGTGGTCGACGGGACCAAGAGCCTTGCCGGCGGCGGCCAGCTCGTGGTGACGCCGCTCGGCGATCAATGGCTGGCCTTGAGCCCGACGAGCCTCCAGGCCGCCAAGGCCGCGGTCGTGACCAATGTCGCGCCGGCGCTGTGGGACCCCGTGATCGCCACCATCCTGCAGGCGCCGACTTGGCTCGTCTTCGGCTTGATCGGAGGCGCGCTCTATTGGCTCGGGCGGAAGCGCCGCCCCGTCGAGATTTTCATCAATTGAGGCTGGGGGGAAAACCAGCGAGGTTCGTCGATGTTCAACTTGAAGCGCAAACCCCTGTCCATGCCGGATCCGTCGCAGGCGCTGCCCGGCCGCCCCGAAGCCATCCCCACCGCGACCCATCATTTCGTCACCAGGCCCCGCTCAAAGGTCCTTACCCGCAAGGTGCGGAGATGGCCCTGTTCGGGCTCGGCTGCTTCTGGGGGGCGGAGCGCAAATTCTGGACGCTGCCCGGCGTGCTCGTCACCGCCGTGGGCTATGCCGGCGGCCTCACCCCCAATCCGACCTATGAGGAAGTGTGCTCGGGACGCACCGGCCATACCGAGGCCGTGCTCGTCGTCTTCGATCCGAAGCGCGTGAGCTACGCCGAGCTGGTCAAGATTTTCTTCGAGAGCCACGACCCGACCCAAGGCATGCGCCAGGGCAATGACGTGGGCACCCAATACCGCTCCGGCATCTATTATTTCTCCGCCGCCCAGCGCGACGCGGCACTCGCGGCCAAGGACGCTTACGCCAAGGCCCTTGCCGCGCAGGGCCTGGGCCCGATCACCACGGAGATCCTGGAAGCGCCGACATTTTATTTTGCCGAGGATTATCACCAGCAATACCTCGCCAAGAATCCGCATGGCTATTGCGGCCTTGGCGGCACGGGCGTCGCCTGCCCGATCGGCACCGGCGTCGCAGCCGGCGCTTGAGCTCAAGCGAGATCGATGGCGTAGCGTTTCAGGTCGCCGAGCTCGACCAGCTGCAGCGTCGCCTCATGCGTCGCGCCGAGAATGACGCGTGGCGCCTTGCCCGCCTCGAATGCCTCGCGCCAGCGCGCCGCGCACAGGCACCAGCGGTCGCCGGGCTTGAGACCCGGAAAGCCGTGCTCGGGGTGCGGGGTGGAGAGGTCGTTGCCGGCGGCCTTGGAGAAGGCGAGGAAATCGGCGGTCACCTCCACGCATACCGTGTGCAGCCCGACGTCTTCGGGGCCGGTATGGCAGCAGCCGGTGCGATAGAAGCCGGTGCGCGGCCGCTCCGAGCAGCTTTGCAGGGGCTCGCCGAACACGTTGCGTTGCGGTTGGCTGCTCGGTTTATCCAGCATCGAATTCCCCCACGGCCCAGGCGGCGAGTCGGCAAGCTACCCCCTCGACCCATGCCGATACAATTGCTTGGACGTCAAGCTCCCCCGCCGATTAATGCGGCTTGCGGTCCGGCAAGGGCACCGATCCCGTCGGCGTTGAGCCCGAATTGGTGAGCAGCGCCTGCGCCGCCGCGGCATCGAGATGGGGCGGCGGGGGCCCCGCGTCGTTGCCCGCCGCGGCCTTGAGCGCCGCCGGCACATGCCCGTCCACCACTTCGGGCATGCCCCCGCCCGAATTCAACACCGTCATGCATTCCTTGGGCAGGTCGCCGAGGCTGAGAGGCGGCTTACCGACATAGGGCTTGGCGCCGGGCTTGGGCGGGGGCGCCTTGGCCGCCGCGATCTCCGCCTTCTTGAGCATCTTGAACCAATTGGCGAGCTCCGTGCCGCAACCGTCGTCGCCGCGACCGGGCTTCTGATTCTCGCAGCCCGCCATCCCCGGCGGGCAATTGAGGCGGATATGGAAGTGGTAATAATGGTTCCACCACGGCCGCACCTTGCCGAGCCAGGCTCGGTCCTTGCCGGCCTGCTCGCACAGCACCTTCTTGATGGCGGGATGGACGAAGATGCGCGCGACCTGCGGATAGGATGCGGCGCGCTTGATCAGCTTCGTATGCAGCGGCGTCCATTTGGTCATGTCGACGGTGAACGGGTCCTTGAGCATGGAGGTCGCGGTCATGTCCTCGCGCTCCTGCGGGGTGAGGATGCGATCGGGCATGGGGGTGAGCCAGATATCGGCGTCGAGCCCGATCTGATGGCTCGAATGGCCGGTGATCATCGGCCCGCCGCGCGGCTGCGCCATGTCGCCCACGAGCAGCCCCGGCCAGCCGTCGAGCGCGCGCGCGTCGCTGGCGAGCCGCTCGAGATAATCGAGCAGCTGCGGCGTGCCCCAATTGCGATTGCGCGAGAGCCGCATCACCTGCCAGTCCGGGCCGTTGATGGGCAGCGAGATGCCGCCGGCCATGCACCCTCTGGCATAGGAGCCGATGGCGCGGGCGGCGAGCGGCGCCGGCGTCGTCATGGCGCCGAAGAATTCCTTGGCGGGGGGTCCTTTGGGTTTGGACGCCTTGGCGGGGGTCTTTTTGGCGGTATCGGCCGTGGCCACCGGCGGCTTCGCGCCGCCTTTGGGCGGCTTGATCTGCTCGGCCGCAACGGCGCCGCAAAAGAGCACCAGCATGAGGCACAAAACCAGCCTTCGCATGGACTTGGTCCCGATTCCCTCTCCGCGGCGCCAAGCCTAACACAAATGATGGCGGCAATGAGAGCCGGGGGCGCGAAGGGTTGAAGCCTCGTTCAAGAGATGTTCAGCTCCACGGCACTACGAAAGGCCATGCGCAAAAACGGGAACCGTCTTTCGAGGGAGTACCGCCGATGCTGACCAAGATGATGCGCGTGACGGCGCGCTATGCCCTAATCGTGCCTCTGCTCAGCCTGCTCCTCGCCACGCCGGGCTTCGCCCAAGCCGGAATCGTCGCCAGGGTGAGCCTCGGGAGCCAGCGCATGGACGTCTATGTCAACGGCGCGCCGCGTTATTCCTGGCCCGTGTCGACGGCGCGGCGCGGCTACCGCACGCCCACCGGCACCTTCCGGCCGACGGCGCTCGCCGTGTGGCACCGCTCCACCATCTATAGCGGCTCGCCCATGCCGCACGCGATCTTCTTCCTCCGCGGCTACGCGATCCACGGCTCCTATGAGACCAAATATCTCGGCCGCCCCGCCTCCCATGGCTGCGTGCGGCTGCATCCTTCGGCCGCGGCGCAACTCTTCTCGCTCGTCCGCCAATATGGCGCGGCGAATACCGTGATCCAGATCGGCAATTGACCTGCGACCGGAAGTCCGTTGGCCGAGCGAGCACGCGCTAACTAGCCAGATCTCGCCCCGCGCCAAGCGTTACTCGCAGTCCGAATGCGCCGGGACCCCGCGGAAGCGGTCGGTCATCCATTGCAGCGCGGCAGCGGCGCTGTCCTTGGCGGCGAAGGTATGCGTCACCCCGGGAGCTCGACGAAGCTCACCCGCGCCCCCTGCTTGCACAGCGCCTCGCCGAATTGCTTAGTGATCTCCGGCCTGACCGTGGTGTCGGCGGTGCCTTGCGCGATGAACACCGGCGCGCCGGCCGGCGACTGCCCGGGCGAATTGCGCAGCATGATCTCTTTCCAGGGATCCACCTCGGTCGGGTCGACTCTTGAGATAGGGCTCCCGCTGCAACGGCCGCTCCGCCTTGTCGAGCTTCTCGAATTCGGGCAGCGACTCGATGCAGTCTTGCGCCATGGTCTCGTACACATTCATGGCGTCGGGCTCGACCACGCTCGTGGCGGGGTCGTGCGTAAGTTTCGACCACGACCACAGCGCCATGGCGGTGAGTTCTTTGCCCGTTGGGCTCGACTTGTCGGCATCGAACAGCTCGACGAGATAGGTGGCGGGCGCCGCCGCGGCGACGCCGACGAGCTTCAGGTCGGGCGCGTAACGGGCCGCAACCTGGCCGGTATAGAGCGCGGCGTGGCCGCCTTGGCTATGGCCCCAGACGGCGAAGCGCCCGCTCGCGCTCGCATTTGGCAAATCGCGCGCGGCGCGCACCGAGTCGAGTACGGCGCGTCCCTCGCTTTCGCCGATGAGGTAGGGGTGAACACCCGGCGTGCCGAGGCCGGGATAATCGGTGGCGGCGACCACATAGCCGCGCGCCAGCATTTCGGAAAGGCCCCAGATCATGCCGGCGGTATCGGGCATGAGCGACGGCGCGCATGAGGGCACCACGCCGCTCGTGGGATGGGCCCAGGCGATCACGTCGCGGCCGCCCGCGGGCGCCGCCCCGGCGGGGAGGAAGAACGCGCCCGACACGGCGATCGGCTCACCCTCGGGGCTCGTGGACCGGTAGACCACGCGAAACGCATTGCCGCTGCTTCCCACACCGGCGCCCCCGCCCTCGAGCGGGTAGATCCGGATGATGGTCCCGGGCTTGCCGGGGATCTCGTCGGGCTTGATGTCATACATGGCCGCGGGCGCGGGCCCCGCCGCCAGGCAAATGAAAAAGCCGCACATCGCGGCCGCGCCGAGCCTCGACCAGGAACTAGGCATCCCTCACCCCCATATCTCATGCTGTAAGTGGGATGGTATCGTGATCCCGCCATGGGCAACAACCGGCGACAAGGTGCGTGCTTAACCCGCTCGGATCGCTTCCTTTCGCGCATCCAAAGGGGCAAAATCGACAATGTGAGAACTGGAGGGCGGGGTTGCTGAGGTCCGCGGCCCGCGCTAATCACCCATATCGAAGCCGGGGAACACACATGTCATCAGCCACACGCACGCTCGACGCTTTGATCAATCGCGTGGGTGGAGTTCCGACGCCCTTTACCGTCGAGCTGCCCGATGGCGAGCAGCGCCAAGTGGGCGACGGCGAGCCCGAGTTCCAGGTGGGCTTGCGCAATGAGCGGGCGCTCCGCGCCATAAGGTCCTTGGACGAAGGCAACATCGCCGAGGCCTATCTCCGCGGCGACATCGACCTCGAAGGGGACATGCTGAAGCCCTTCAGGCTGCGCAAGCTGTTCGACGACCGCCACCCCCTTGTCGCCGCTTGGCGCTTCATCGAGCCCCTCCTGTTCGGGCAGATCTATACCAACAAGCAGGCGATCTCCTCGCACTACAATGCCGACCCCAAGCTGTTCTTGAGCTTTCTCGATCCCGTTTTTCCCGCCTACAGCCAGGGTGTGTACGAGGCGGACGACGAGTCGCTATCCACGGCGCTTGAGCGCAAATTCGACTGGGCGATCGAGAAATGCGAGCTCGGCCCCGGCAAGAAGGTGCTCGAGATCGGCCCCGGCTGGGGCGCGTTCGCCGGCCACGCCCTGCAGGCGGGCGTCGACTTCACCGGCATCACCATCGCCGAGGCCTCGCAGGATTATCTCCGCGCCAAGCTTGCCAATTTCGGCGACCGGTTCGACATTCTGCTCTGTGACTTCCTGGAATACGAGCCGAAGGAGAAGTTCGACGCCATCGTCATCATGGGCGTCATCGAGCATCTGCCGCAATATGAGCGCGTGCTGAAGAAGTTTCATTACCTGCTGAAGCCGGGCGGCTTCGTCTTCCTCGACGGCAGCGCGTGGAAAAAGAAATACGAGCTGTCCACCTTCATGGTGCGTCACATCTATCCCGGCAATCACTCCTTCCTCGTGCTCGACGATTTCATCAACAAGCTTTGGCGCACGCCGCTCGATCTGCTGGAAGTGCACAACGACCGCTGGAGCTACTTTTTGACCTTCAAGCAGTGGGCGATGAATTTGGAGTCCAACAAGGACTTCGTGAAGCGGACCTTCGGCGAATTCGAATATCGCAAGTTCCGTCTTTATTTATGGGGGGCGGCCAACGAGTTCCTCACCCGTAACCTCGATTGCTACCGGCTGATGCTCTATAAGCCCAAGGCCGCCTGACGAGGGCCCCCCGGCCAAGCTAACGGCTTGGTAAATGGAACGAATTCCCAAAGCCTCGCGTTTAGCCTCCATGCGAGGACCTTTGTTGTGAGATGACCGACGTAAGGACGGACAGGTCGGGTGAGTGGGGGGCGCTGCCTTTATCCGTCGGGACGGGGGCTCTGCCGCAAACGCTTGCTTCTTGGAATGCGCTGCTCGAGGCGCTGCCCGCGGCTGTCTACACCACGGACGCCGAGGGCCGGATCGCCTCCTTCAACCAGGCCGCCGTCGAACTGTCGGGGCGCACGCCCCGGCTCGGCACCGACGAATGGTGCATCACTTGGAAACTCTATCGTCCCGACGGCACGCCTCTCGCCCATGAGGATTGCCCCATGGCGGTGGCGCTCAAGGAAGGCCGGGCGGTCCGCGGCGCGGAGGTGATTGCCGAGCGCCCCGACGGCACCCGCGTGCCGATCCTGCCCTATCCCACCCCGCTCCGTGACGAGGCGGGACTCTTGGTGGGCGCGGTGAATATGCTCGTCGACATCAGCGAGCGCAAGAAGGCCGAGGAGCAACAGATGCTGCTCCTGCGCGAGCTCGCGCACCGCGTCAACAACACGCTCGCGATCATCCTCGCCATGACCCAGCAAAGCCTGCGCACCATGACCTCGCCGCACGCCTTTGCCGAATCCTTCGCCGGACGCTTGCAGGCCTTCGCCGAGGCGCATCGGCTGCTGCTCGTCTCCGGATGGTCCGGCGCCGATCTCGCCGATCTCGCGCGTGCCGAGCTCCATGGCTTTGCGTCCGCCGAGGACGGGCGCCTGGCGTTGGACGGGCCCGCGGTGCGCCTTGGGCCGACGCAGGTGACCGCGCTCGGCATCGTGCTGCATGAGCTCGGCACCAATGCTTGTAAATATGGCGCCTTGTCCGTTGCGGGCGGCAGGGTCGCGTTGTCCTGGGAGGTGAGCCGCGAGGCAAGCGGCGATCGCCTCCGCCTCGACTGGACCGAACGCGGCGGCCCGCAAGTGGCACGGCCCTCGCAGCGCGGGCTCGGCAGCCGCCTCATCGAGCGCGGCCTCCCCGATGCAATCATCGATTGGCGCTTCGAGCCCGCGGGCGTCGTCTGCCTGATCGACCTTAAGCTCGCAGCGCAAAGCGAGGAGCGCCCCGCGAGCGAGGGCTTGGCGCGCCCGGCATCCGCGCGTTGAATCCTGGGCCTTTCCCTTTTCCTTACTTCGCCACCGCCGCGGGCTTGACTTGGATGGGCGCCATGCGCTGATGGGGTCTTCCGCCCTGCTTTGCGAGGCCATCCCATGTGTGAACGCTGCCACGAGCCGCCTGTCTCTACCTCCCGGCGACACCTCATGCTGGGCGCCGGCGCCCTCTTTGCCATGAGTGCGCTGCCCTTTGCCCGCGCCCGCGCCGACCAGCCGGCGCTACAGGGCCCCGCCCCCAACGCCATTGCTCCCCAGGCGGCCCTCGACCGCCTGATGCAGGGCAATGCCCGCTACGCGGCGAACGCGCCGGAGGAGAGGGACTATTCCGCCGGTCGCGCCGTCGCGCGTCACCGCGCAATATCCGATCGTCGCGGTCTTGAGCTGCTCCGACAGCCGCGTCGCCCCCGAGCTCGCCTTCGATCAGGGGCCGGGCGACGTCTTCGTGGTGCGCGTCGCCGGCAACTTCCTCAATGAGGATGGGCTCGCCAGCATGGAATATGCGGTGAAGTTCCTAGGGGTCCCGCTGCTCATGGTGCTCGGCCACACCAATTGCGGCGCGGTCGATGCCGCGGTCAAGTTTGTGACGGAGCGCGCCGAGCTCCCCGGTCATCTCCCCGATCTCGTCAAATCCATCGAGCCCGCGGTGATCGCGGCGCATGCGCGCCATCCAAGCGACCTCGTGGCGGCCGCCATCGAGGAGAACGTCAAGCTCAACGTGCACCGGCTTGACGACGACGCCCCGATCATCGCCGAGCCCTTGGCCGCCAAGAAGATCGGCGTCGTCGGCGGCGTCTACGACCTTGCCACCGGCAAGGTGAATTTGCTCTGAGCCCGCGGGAGCCGAGCCTATGGAAGACACGCTCAGCCGCTGGCAGGCGGAGAAGACCGCCGCCTTCCTCTCCGGCGCGGTGGCCGCGGCCGAGCCCGATGCCAAGAAGGCCGCGCTGTTCCGCGACATGGCGAAGGCGGCGCAAGACCAGGCCGCCATTCTCGCCCGCGATCTGCGCCCCGTACCGGCTTTTACGCCGTCCCTGCGCGCCCGCCTCATCGCCTCCCTCGTGCGCATCTTCGGCCCGCGCGCCATGCGCCCGATCCTCTCGGCCACCAAGGTGCGCGGCGTCTCCGTCTATAGCGGCCCGGCCACGCCGGAAGGCCATCCCATGCCCGCCTCCATCGAGGATGTCGGCCATCGTCATCGCGGCACGGGCGGCGGCACGCTCAGGGCGGCGGTGTTCGGCGTCAATGACGGGCTCGTCTCCAATACCTGCCTCGTCATGGGGGTGGCGGGCGCCGCCGCCGCGCCGGACGTCATCCTGCTGACAGGCGTCGCCGGGCTGCTCGCCGGCGCCTTCTCCATGGCGGCCGGCGAATTCATCTCCATGCTGTCGCAGCGGGAGATGTTCGAGCATCAGATCGCGCAAGAGGCCGACGAGCTTCAGCGTTACCCGACCGAGGAGGCGGAGGAGCTCGCGCTGATCTATGCGGCGCGCGGCATTCCGCTCAAAGACGCGCGCGCCCTGGCCAAGAAGCTCATCGCCAATCCCAAACAGGCGCTCGACACGCTCGCCCGCGAGGAGCTGGGGCTCAATCCCGACGATCTCGGCTCGCCCATGGGCGCCGCGCTCTCGTCCTTCGTCGCCTTCGCCGTCGGCGCGACGCTGCCGCTCATCCCCTATCTCACGGGCTTGAGCGCCCACGGCATCCTCATCGCCTCGAGCATTTCGGGCGTGGCGCTGTTCGTGGTGGGCGCGGTGCTGAGCCTGTTCTCCGGCAAGAGCGCGCTGCTCGGCGGCGCGCGCATGCTCTTGATCGGCGCCGCCGCCGCGGCCGCGACTTACGGCATCGGCGCACTGTTCAACGTCGCCACCGCCTGACGGCTCGAGCCGATCAAGACTGCTGAAAATTTCGCGCCTCGACGCTACCGGCGCTTAAGCATCCGCAAATCTCGCCGTTTTCCTTAAAGCACCCTTCACGCGCCCGTGGCAGCGTCGCCGAAAATCGCCAAGGAGGAGGCTCGACCATGTTTCGCCGCATCGGTATCGCCAGTTTGATCGGCGCCTTCGTCGCCGCCACTACGCCGGGTTACGCCTGCACCGGCATCAGCCTCAAGGCCGCCGACGGCGCCGCCATCCGCGGCCGCACGCTCGAATTCGGCTTCCCCATGCAGTCGAACGTCATCGTCGTACCCGCGGGCAAGGAGTTCGCCGGCTCGCTGCCCGACGGCGGCAAAGGCCTCGTCTATACGAGCCGCTACGCCTTCGCCGGCGCCAATGCGCTCGGCCTTCCCGCCATCCTCGATGGGCTCAACGATCAGGGCCTCTCCGTCGGCCTGTTCTATTTCCCGACCTATGCGAGCTACACCCCGCTGACGGCCGAGAACGCCAAGCATGCTCTCGCGCCGCAGGATTTCGGCACCTGGGTGCTCGCCAATTTCGCCAGCGTCGATGAGGTGAAGGCCGCGCTCAAGGATATCGTGCTCGTGCCGACGCCGGTGCCTGGCCTTGGCAGCCCGAAGGGCGCGGTGGCCGGCGCGCATTTCTTCATCCAGGACAAAAGCGGCAAGTCGATCGCCGTCGAGCCGGTGGACGGCACGCTCAAAGTGCATGACGCCCCGCTCGGCGTGATGACCAACGCGCCGACTTACGATTGGCACATGACCAATCTGAATAACTATCTGAGCCTCACGGTGAAGGACATCGACACCACGAAGCTCGGCCCCGTCACCCTGTCCGCCTTCGGCTCCGGGAGCGGCTTGCATGGATTGCCCGGCGATTTCACCCCGCCCTCGCGCTTCATCCGCGCGGCGGTCTACAGCCAGGCGGCTGCCCCCAACGCCACCGCCGATGACGCGGTGTTCGCCGCCTTCCATATCCTCAACCAGTTCGATATTCCCAAGGGCGCGGTGGTGAACTCGGCCATCGGCAAGCCGGTCGACGAGGTGACCGAATGGACTTCCGTCGCCGACCTCAAGAATTTGCGCTGGTACTTCCGCACCCGCTCCGATCAATCGATCCATGTGGTGGATCTGAAACAGGCCGTCGACGCCGCCAAGGGCGAGATGCGGACGATCAAGATGGAGGGCGACGAGCAGCCGGTCACCAACGTCTCCTCGACCTTCATCAGCGGCAAGGCGGCCAACGCCGCGGAGTAGGTAAGGTCTTCCAGCTCTGGTGAGTGGCGCAGTGAGTTCAATTCACTCTCCCCTTGGGGGAGGGCAGGGAGAGTTCCACGCGATGTCGTCGCGCAAGCACGAGATGACCAAGGAGCACGCCGTCGAGCGCGCGATGCGCGTCCTCCTCGGCGAAACCCAGCGTTTGCCTGAGGCAAAGCGCGGCCCGACACCCGAAGCGTCCCCCGACCGCTCCAGCAAATTCGGCCAAAGACCCGCCAAGCCCAAGCCGCGTTAACCGCCGTTCAGCGTATGGGAGGCGCGGCGAAAAATGTGGCGTGCCTTGCGCACCATGTCCTGCTCGATCTCGCGCTTCGACAGCCGCGAGGTCGTCCGATAGGAGAAGATCGCCGTGGCCAGCATTTCGCCGCCGTCGTCGTCGAGGTCGCGCAGCTCGACATAGGCTCTTTCGGTTTCGCGGTCGTAGCGGGCGTGCACCAGTCGGAATGCCATTTCGCGTCTCCCAAACGAGAAAAAGCCTCGGGCACGCTTGCATGCGCGCCGAGGCTGGCAATATCAGGGACGCCTAAGGCTAGCCGCCGTTTGTGACAGGAATGTCACAACGCCGCGGAAGCGAAAAAGAAGCCCGGCATGCAGGGTGCCGGGCTTCCGGACTCGTCACTGAGCCTCCAAAACGATGCCGGGAACCCCAGACGGGGGAGCTGGGACGCGTTCCGCCGGCATGCTGATGAGATAACGCAGCCGGCTTCCGAAGGTTTCAGCGGTCAGGTTGCCCTTACTGCCCCGCCCCAGCGGCCGCGGCCGTCGTCACGTAGCGGGAATAGACCCAACCGGTCTCCTGCGTCTCGGCATCGGTGACCTGGACCCAGCTGCCCTTGCGCCCGATGGCGTGGAGCTTGGTGCCTTGCTCCATGACCCGCACCGTCTTCGCGTTGGGCGATGGGCTCTCGCGCACATTGACCGCGCCCGTGAGCACGACGAGTTCGGACGCTTCGTCTTCCGCCGGCGTCACGCCGCCGGCCGCGGCCCCTCGGGCGCCTGCGCGCCGCCCTCCACCACGATCGGCGTCGGCGCGGCATCGGCGCCCTCTCCGCTCGCTGCCGTGCCTTGCTCGGCCACGTCTATCGCCGGCGCGTCGCTGTCCTCGGTAGCTTCCTTTGCCGCGACCTTCAGCGTGGCGATCTTGTCGTCGGCGCCGGCGGCACCGAGCGCCTTTGCCCGTTCGTACCAGGCGATGGCCTGATCGGGCTCGGGCCTGATTCCTTGCGCGCCCATCTGCGCGATGAAGCCCGGGTCGTAGGTTTCGCCCATCGTGATCGCCGCCTCGCCGCTGCCCGCCTCCGCCGCGCGCTGGAAATAGGCGCGCGCGCCGGGGAAGTAGCCGACCGACACCATCTTGTTGCCATGGGCGATGAGGTCGGCGATGAGCGTCGCCTCCTCGGGCCGTTGCACCAGCGCGGCCTTGGGATCGGCCGCCACGCTGAGCGCGGTGTGCGCGTCGGCGATGACCCGGCCGTCGGGCGCGACCAACTGGACGGCGAGCGTGCTCACGCCCGCGGCGCGCGGCGGCAGCGTGAGCCTGAGATCGCCGATCTCATCGGCGCGCAACGTCCATTCGGTCTCGCCATAGGGGCGCCCGTCGGAGAAGGTGGCGCCTTGAGGCAACCCGCTTACGGTGATGATGCTGCGGGCGGGCAGCGCGTCGGTACCGTCCAACGCGACGGCGAAGGGCACGTCTGCCCTGCTTCGGCCTCGAGCCGATCGGGCGCGCTGAGCGCGATCGCCGGCATCTCCACATCCTGCTTGGGCAGGATCGTCGCGGGTCCGAGCGTCGCCGTTACCGAGGCCTGCTCCATTGCCGAAGGCGCAGTCTCATGCGGCACGGCCGTTTGCCTCGTCCATGGCGTCGGCGATCATGCCGGACCAGATCATGCCGCCGAGCATCGCGCTCGGCACGAGGGCGACGAGGATCAGCGCGGCGATCAACGCCTGCATGCCGAAGGCGCGCCGGACCTGCGGCGGGGCGAGGGGCTCGACCGGCACCCGCAATTCGGGGCCCGGATCGGGGTCGGGAGCGATGACGTGTCCCTCGGGCGCGAAGCGCCGCGCCATCAGCAAGGGCGTGGGCTCCTCGCCTAGGACTTGCTGGCCGCGCGCGGCGAGCGGCAGCGGTAGCTCTTGGCTCGCGCCCCCTCCGTCGGCAATTGAGCGAGGCGGTCAACTCCTCGGCGGGCGCGTGGCCATTGGCCTCCGCTTTCAGCCGCTCGGTGAGACTCATCGGGCGAGGGGGTTCGGATGGGGTATGCGGGGGCTGGTCCATGGGACACTCAACTAGATACGCGGGGGGCAGGTCCTTGGCTCCTTGTGAGGCGACCTCAATTGCTGCTGTGGCTCTTGCTCCAGGCGAGAAAGGCCTTGAACAGATCGGCGCGCTGATCCTCCGAGAGCGACGCGGCCTT
This sequence comes from uncultured Alphaproteobacteria bacterium, assembly GCA_963792045.1. Classification (GTDB taxonomy): domain Bacteria; phylum Pseudomonadota; class Alphaproteobacteria; order Rhizobiales; family Methyloligellaceae; genus Methyloceanibacter. Next base: position 3,839 of record CAWBUT010000004.1, on the reverse strand, counting down.
CGCCTGCGCCGTCTGGGCGAGGAAGGCGTCGAAGTTCACCTGCTCGGCGGTTTGGCTTCCCGTTTTCGCGCGGTCGATCCAGGCTTGCGCCAGAGGCGAGCGGTGCCAGCCTTCGAGCGTGGCGGCGAAATTGACCTCGCGCCATTTCGGCTGGCGCGGCGGCACCTGGAACTGATCGAACTTGCCGAAGAAGGCATCCACGAATTTGGCGATCTTCTGATAGCGCACGCTGTCCGACGGCCAGTTGAAGGAGACGAGCACGGTGCACACGGCGACCGTGTCCACGCTCTCGCCGTCGGCGATCAGCCCGGGGTAATCGGCATGGGTGAGCGTGGCGGGGTAATAATCGTCCTCGAGCGCCTTGGCGTAGGGGATGGGCAGAAGCTTCAGCCCGCTCGCTTCGGCAAGCACCGGCGACGGCTTGGCGCCCATGATGATGGCGGCGGCGAGCTCGCCCGACTTGACCTTCAGGATCGCGTCGGCGTCGGCAAATGTGCGGGTTGCGGCGCGACGCCGGATTCGAAGACGAGCGCGGCGGTGATGTCGGTGCCGCTCCCTTCCGTACCGAAATTGACGGATTTGCCGTTGAGGTCCTTGAGGCTCGCGATGCCGGGGCCGGCGAGGATGTGGATCTCCTCGTTGAACAGCTTCGCCACGTAAGTGATCTGGTTGACGAAGTTCGAGCCGAGCTCGCCCGACTTGGCGAAATGGCGGAGCACATTGGCCTGCGTCAGGCCCATATCGACGCCGCGCAGGAACATCACGTCCTTGACGTTCTGCGCCGCGCCCTTGCCGACCATGGGCAGGATGCGGAGCTCATCGCCATCGTCGAGCACGGCGGCAATGTCGGCGGCGATAGCGAGCTCGGTGCCATCGGGGCGCCCGGCCATGATGGTGACGACGTTCTCGTTCAGCCGCCAGCGATAGGCGTCCTCCGGCGAGGACTTGGCCTGAACGACCTCGGCTTCCCCCTTGGCGCGGGGTCCAGCGAGCGCCGCCGCAGCCACGAGACAAAGACCAAAAGCGAGGGCGATACGCATCACTTCCCTCCTCGACGCGAATGACGCCGCTAGACGGCGGGGCTGACCCGCAAACCGCCACTAAACCCAACAAATCCGGGGAAAATCGCTTGCCTTGTCGACCGCATGACCCCCCGGTCACAGCATTGGTAGTCCCTCTAGACCCCAATCATCGTGATATTTCATCCACTGTCAAGCATATTCAAGTTAATTGCACAGAAACGTCATAGTTATGCCGTCAAAATGCTTGGAATCCTGCGAAAGCGACAAAATTGCGGCCTTGGCCAATATTGGCTAAAGCTTGACTAATACATGAAGGATTACATGCGAAAGCGCACCGCAATTCATTTGCGATGTGACGCCGGCTCCGCCGCTCGCCGGCTTTTTCCCCAGGCTATCCCCGGGATCCGCAATGCCAACCTTCAAGTAGTTCCCACCACGCTCAGCGCATTGTCTGCCGCTGCGTTTCGCCCCGGCGCGAGCCCGCCCGCGGGGGAGAAGATGTGGTCGTTTGGGGGCACGACCCGCGGCGAGGAGGGCGATGGCGCCGCCGAGCGCGAGCGCGCCGGCAAGGAACAGGAGCGCGGCTGTGAAATTGCCCGTGGCCTCCTTCATCACCCCCACGACATAGGGACCGACGAGGCCCCCCGCATTGCCGATCGAATTGATGAGCGCGAGCCCGGCCGCGGCGGCAGTGCCGGTGAGGAGGCCGGTGGGCAGCGACCAGAAGGTGCCGATGGCGGCGTAGATGCCGATGGTGGCGATGCTGAGCGCGAGCATCATCGGCGCGAGAGGCAGGCTCAAAGCCGACACGGCGAAGGCGGCGGCGGCGACAAACAGCGGCAGCGCCACATGCCACCGCCGCTCACCGGTGAGGTCGGAGTGCCAGCCCCAGATCACCATGTCACCGGCGGCAAAGACATAGGGGATCGCAATGAGCATCCCGATCTCGAACGGATCGAGCCCATAGCCTTGGATCACCTGCGGCATCCAGAAGCCGACGCCGTAGAGCCCGACCACGATGCAGAAATAGAGGAAGCCAAGCAGGAGCACGCGCGGCTGCGTGAGGCCTTGGGCAAGCTCCGCATAGCCTACCGCTTTCGCCGCCTCCGCGTCCGCCTTGAGGATTTCCTCGAGCGCCCTTGCCTCGTCCTTGCCGAGCCATCTTGCCTCTTGTGGTCGCTCGGCGAGCACCCACCAGGCGGCGATCCCGAGCAGCACCGCCGGCGCTCCCTCGACGAGGAACAGCCACTGCCAGCCCTTGAGCCCGCCGAAGCCGTGCAGCCCGAGCAAGGCACCGGAGACCGGCGCGCCGATCACGGTCGAGATCGGCACCGCCGCCATGAACAGCGAGACGATGCGCGCCCGCTCGCGCGCCGGAAACCAGAAGGTGAGGTAGAGGATGATACCGGGAAAGAAGCCCGCTTCCGCCACCCCGAGCAGAAAGCGCATCCCGTAGAAGCTGATCGGCCCGGTGACGAGGCTCATGGCGGCCGCGATCAGCCCCCAGGAGATCATGATGCGCGCGATCCAGGCCGCGCGCCGACGCGCGCGAGCACGAGATTGCTCGGCACCTCGAACAGGATGTACCCACGAAGAAGATGCCGGCGCCGAGCCCGAACACCGAGGCGGTGAAGCCGAGATCGGCGTTCATGGCGAGCGCGGCGAAGCCCACATTGACGCGATCGAGGAAGCTCACGCCGTAGCACAGGCACAGAACGGGATGAGCCGGACGCTCGCCTTGCGTAAAGCTTTCCGGTAATGGGCCTGATCGACTGCCATTTGTTCGCCCCCGGGAACTTTCCCGGCCCCCCTTGGAGTATGCTTGCGCCCTTAGCCTGATTGGACCAGAATCGCTAGGGAGGATCGAAAATGGCCATGACAGTGGACCAGGCTTCGGCCGCCATGCGCGAGGCCATGCGCGCGACGGTTAAGCGCTATTCGCTGTGGTATCTGCTGGAAGCGGTGTTGATGGTGGTCGCCGGCGTCTTTGCGCTGGTCTATCCCTACCTTGCCTCCGTCACCCTCGTTTTCCTGCTCGGCTGGATTCTCATCATCTCGGGCGTGTTGCAGGGCATAGGCCTGATCGGCGCGCGCGACGCGCCGCATTTCTGGCTGCATTTCATCTCCGCCGTGCTCGCCATTCTGATCGGCGCGTTGCTGCTGCGCAATCCGGATGCCGGGCTCCTGATCATGACGGTGCTCCTCATCGTGTTCTTTTTTGTCGAGGGCATCTCCAAGATCATCTTCGCGCTCAACATTCGGCCGTTCATCGGCTGGGGCTGGGTGCTTCTGAGCGGCATCATCGGCCTTCTGCTGGGGCCTATCTGTGGGCGAACATGCCGCTCAGCTCGGAATGGGTGCTGGGCGTCCTGCTCGGCATTCAGCTCATCGTCGAGGGCGTGGCCCTGGGCTTTCTCGCCTGGACCGCCCGCTCGAGCTGAACGCGCTTAGCCTAGAGTTTCGACAGGGTGAGCCGCGCCGATCCGCCCGAACCCGAGGCGGTTACCGAGAGGCGTTTGCCGCTCTGGCTGATTTGAACTCTGCCGCTCTCCTTGGACTCGCCACTGTGCACCGTGCCGGTGTAGCGCCGGCCGCCCGCGCTCTTCACAGTCCCTGAGAGCTCGTAGCGCCCGGCCTCGGTGGTGCAGATGGCTGAGAACGAGAACGAAGCCCCACCGCTTCTCTTGCAGCGCACGCGGCACAGCACATGATCGGTCCCGCTCTTGGCGCTGATCGTGCCGGGGCCTTTCCAATCGCGCCTCGAGGGAGGGACGTAGGGACAGCTCTTGCTGCCATGAGCAGCGTGCTGAGCGCGAT
>CAWBUT010000003.1:0-13714 GCA_963792045.1 uncultured Alphaproteobacteria bacterium | reverse complement strand
GCGCTCTTGCTGGATCGGGCGGCGGCAAGCTAGGTCGCGGGCAGCAGCGCCTTCAGCCCTTCGCGGTAGGTCGGGTAGGCGAGCCTCACGCCGAGCTCCTACTTGATGCGCGCATTGGAGACGCGGCGGCTGTCGGCATAGAAGCTCCGCGCCATGGGCGTCAGCTCGGCCTCGTCGAACGGGATCGCCGGCGGCAGCGGCACCCCCAGCAGCTCGGCGGCATAGTCGACCACCTCCTGCGGCGGCGCCGGCTCGTCGTCGCTGACATTGTAGATGGCGCCCGCGCGCGGCCGCGCGATCGAGGCCTGCAGCACGCCGGCGATATCGTCGACATGGATGCGGTTGAACACCTGGCCGGGCTTGACGATGCGCCGCGCCGTGCCCGCGGCAGCTTGTCGAAGGCGCTGCGGCCCGGCCCGTAGATGCCGGCGAGGCGGAAGATCTGCACCGGCCAGCCGGTCTCGCCGAAGCGCGAGCCAGGCGCGCTCGGCCTCCATCCGCGCCCGCGACCGCTCGCTGTTGGGCGGCGGGTCGGGGTCGTCCTCGTCGACCCAGTCGCCGCCGAAATCGCCATAGACCCCGACGGTCGAGAGATAGCCGAGCCAGGAGATCGCGCCGCGCAGCACAGATCGCCCGCGTGCAGCGAGCACGGGGTCGCCGTCGTCATTGGGCGGGATTGAAGGATCACATGCGTCGTGCCGGCGAGCATCGCCGCGCGAGCGCGTGCCGGCCTTGCCGTCGAAGACTCAGGCCATAGGGCTTTCGGCGAGAGCCGCTCGACCGCCCTCTTCGCGCGCGGTGCCCGCGATCTGCCAACCCTCGCCCGAAGGCGAATGGCGAGCGCCGTCGCCGAGAAGCCCAGGCCGAAGCAGAACGCCGGCTCATGTCACCTCGATCGTCCATTCGCACGCGACGGCGGCGTCGGCTTCCGCCTGCGAAGTCCAGCGCGCAAACGCTGCGCCGGGCAGTGACAAGCCGCCACCGCCCACACCGCCATGGCTCGCACGATCAGCCGAGGGATCGCCCAGCCGCGCCTCGGCCTGCGGCGCGAGCGCCGCGTCACCGGCTTGCCGACGGCGATCAGCACGTTGCGCAGGAACCGGTCGCGGCCGATCCGCTTGATCGGCGAGCCGGAGAAGCGCGCGCGGAACCCGGCGTCGTCGAGCTCCAGCAGCTCGGCAAGCGGTGCGTTGTCGTCCGCGCGCGCGGCGAGCTTCGCCTCGCGCGCGACTTGCGCGAATTTGTTCCACGGGCAGACCGCGAGGCAATCGTCGCAGCCATAGATGCGGTTGCCCATGGCGACGCGGAATTCCGGCGGGATGTGGCCCTTGTGCTCGATGGTGAGGTAGGAGATGCAGCGGCGCGCATCGAGTTGGTAAGGCGCCGGGAAGGCGTTCGTCGGGCACACGTCGAGGCAGCGCCGGCAGGTGCCGCAATGGTCCGCCTCCGGCTCATCGGGCGGAGCAGGGCGTGGTGAGGATCGCGCCGAGGAACAGCCAGGAGCCGAGCTCGCGGACGACGAGATTGGTGTGCTTGCCCTGCCAGCCGAGCCCGGCGCCGGCGGCGAGCGGCTTTTCCATCAGCGGCGCGGTGTCGACGAACACCTTCACCTCCGCCCCGCGCGCGTGAAGCGCGCGCGAGCTCCTTCAGCTTGCCCTTGATGAGCTCGTGGTAGTCCGCCTTGCGGCATAGACGGAGATGGCGCCGCGATCGGTTGCGCGAGCACCGCGAGCGGATCGCGCGCCGGGCCGTAATTGACGCCGAGCATGATGACGCTCCGCCTCGGGCATGAGCGCCTGCGGGTCCTGCGCCGTCCGCTGCGCGGCCAGCCAGGCCATGTCGCCATGGCGGCCGCGCGCCAGGAATGCGTCGAGATGCGCGCCTGCGCCGGACGGGGCCACGGCCGTGGTGATGCCGACCGCGTCGAAGCCGAGCGCTTCCGCTCAGCGGCGATCCTTTGCTTCAACGCTTGGGCCATGGCACGCGAACGCTCAGAAGTCGAGGTCGGCATAGGTCCCGGACGGGATGAAGCCCGCGACGCGGTCGGCAGCAGCGGGCGGAAGGACGGGCGCGATTTGACCCGCGCATACCAGCTCTTGGCGGTCTCATGGTCTTCCCATGGCACTTCGCCGAGATAGTCGAGCGCCGACAGATGCGCCGCGGCGGCGAGATCGGCGAAGCTCAGCGCATCGCCCGCAAGCCAACTCCGCGTCGCGGCGAGATGGCCGATATAGGCGAGATGATAGCGTAGATTCTCATGGCCCGCGCGCATCGCCTCCATGTCGGGCGGCGCGCTTTTCGGCCCGAAACGGCGATAGACCTTCTCCTCCACGAGGTAGCTCGTCACCTCGTCGTGGAATTTGCGATGGAACCAGTCCACGAGCCGCCGCGTCTCGGCGCGGCCGACCGCATCGCCGGGGAAGAGCTGGAAGCTTCGCCCGTCGGCCCCGCGCGCGGTCTCGTCGAGATATTCGGAGATGGCATAGGCGCCCACGATGGGGCCGTTGGCATCGGCGACGAGCACCGGCAGCGAGCCCGCCGGGTTGAGCTCGAGGAAGGAGGCGCGCCACTCCCATGGCCGCTCCTCGGTGAACTCGGCCTCGATGCCGCATTCGGCAAGCGCGAGCCGGATGGAGCGGGAGAAGGGGCAGAGTGGATAATGCAGCAGCGTCGGCATCGACCCCGCTCTAGCTGCGGTCGCGCGCGAAATGAATTGCGGAAGCTTGGACCCCGGTATAGAACCTGCCCACCAAAGCGACAAGCGGCGAGGGAGGCATGTCGTTAGAGCAGATCATCGTTTTGGCGGTGGTGCAGGGCGTCACCGAGTTTCTCCCCATCTCCTCCTCCGGCCATCTGATCCTCGTTCCGGCGCTCACCGGCTGGCCCGATCAGGGCCAGCTCACCGACGTCATGGTGCATTTCGGCACCTTGCTCGCCATCCTCATCTATTTCTGGCGCGATGTGCTGGGGATGATCAAGGGTGGGCTCGAGCTGCTCACCGGCAAGCTCACCGCCGGAAGGGCGCCTCGCCCTCTATATCGTCATCGCCACCATCCCGGCGGTGATCTTCGGCGTCATCCTCAAGAAATTCGGCTTCACCGATATGGAGCGCAACGTCTCCATCGTGGCCTGGAATACGCTTCTCTATGGCGTGCTGATGCTGATCGCCGACCGCATCGGGCCCCAGGTCAAGACCATCGCCGACGTGACGCTGCCCGCGGCGCTGGTCATCGGCGTGGCGCAGGCGCTCGCGCTCATTCCCGGGACGAGCCGGTCGGGCGTCACCATGACCGCGGCGCGCTTTCTCGGCTTCACCCGGCCCGATTCCGCGCGCTTCTCCTTCCTGCTCGGTATCCCCGCCACGGCCGGCGCCATCGTCTTCACCGTGGGCGACGCGATCGCCTCGGGCGGCAAGGTCACGAGCGACGAGTTGCTCTGCGCCGGGCTCACCTTCCTTGCCGGCCTCGCGGCCATCGCCTTCCTGATGCGGCTGCTCAGGACCGTGAGCTTCCTGCCCTTCGTGCTCTACCGCATGGCGCTCGGCGGTTTCCTGCTCGTGCTGCTCTACGCCTGATCGTGGGCGGGCGCGCTCACGGGTGCCACACCGAGAACTGGCCGCGCGGGCGGAAGCGCTCGAGATAATCCGGCACCACCGCCTCGATCGAGACGGGCTCCGCGATGCCGAGGCCTTGGAGCGTGCGGCCGGCGCGCCGCGCCTCCTCGCTCACCACATTGTCGGTCTCAAGCAGCCGCACCTGGTCGATGGTGAGCGGCGGGGAAGGCAAGAGCTGCAGGAATGCCGCTTGCAGCTTGGCGAGCCAGAACGGGATCGGCACGAGCAGCCGCCGCCGCATGGTGTAGTCGAGCACGCGGGCCATGACCTCCTTGAGCGTCACGATTTCGGGCCCCCCCAGCTCGTAAGGCGCGGGCGCGGCCGCCTTGCCGGTGAGGCTCGCCACCACCGCCTTGGCCACGTCGCCGGCATAGATCGGCTCGAGCTTGGTATGGCCGCCGCCGATCAGCGGCAGCGCGGGGGCGATGCGGGCGAGCGCGCCGAAGCGGTTGAAGAAATCGTCCTCCGGCCCGAACACGATCGACGGCCGCAAGATCACCGCCTCGGGGAAGACCTCGCGCACCGCCGCCTCGCCCGCGGCCTTGGTGCGGGCGTAGACCGAGGCGGCCTGCGCATCGGCGCCGATGGCCGAGACCTGGATGAAGGTCCGGACGCCGGCCTTGCGTGCCGCTTCCGCCACGTGGCGCGCGCCCTCGTCCTGCACCGCCTTGAAGCTCTGTTTGCCGGACGGAAAGAGGATGCCGACGAGATTGATCACGGCATCGGCCCCCTCGGCGGGTCCCGCAAGCGACTCCGGGAAGCGCACATTGGCCTGCACCGCATTGATCTGCCCGACGCCGCCCAGAGGCTGCAAAAAGCCCGCAAGCTCGGGGCGGCGCACGGCGATGCGCATGCGCGCGCCGGTCTTGGCGATGGCGCGCACCACATGGCGGCCGATGAAGCCCGAGCCGCCATAGAGGGTGATCAGGGTCGAGCTGTTGAGCGTGATGGCCAATGGATCGGTCCCTGCCTAGCTCCGCCTTTCCCCAAGGGGGAGGGGATCAGGCAGCAATACACGAGGCCGATGAACCCTGTGAAGGCGCTTGCGCCGATTGACTTTGGCGGACGCCGATCGTACCTCAACATTCCCAAGCCCAGGTGGCGGAATTGGTAGACGCGCTAGCTTCAGGTGCTAGTGCCCGAAAGGGCGTGGAAGTTCGAGTCTTCTCCTGGGCACCACATCAGCCATTCGGGGTCGCCATGGCACGAACGGCACCCCCGCGGGACATCCACGCTTGAGCCATCCTCAGCCCCCGATCCTCGAATTCCATCGCGGCGACCTGCCGCCCGGGCGGCCGAAGCCGTCCTCGATCGCCATCGACACCGAGACGCTGGGGCTCAACCCCTATCGTGACCGGCTCTGCCTCGTGCAGCTGTCGGAGGGGAACGGCCGCGCCGACCTCGTGCAGTTCAAGGGCGACTATGCGGCGCCGGAACTGAAGCGCCTGCTCGCCGACGAGAGCGTGCTCAAGATCTTCCACTTCGCCCGCTTCGACATGGCGGTGCTCAAGCATTATTTCGGGGTCATGCCGCGCCCCGTCTATTGCACCAAAGTGGCCTCCAAGCTCGCCCGCACCTTCACCGACCGTCACGGGCTCAAGGATCTCGCCCGCGAGCTCCTGGGCGTGGAGCTGTCCAAGCAGCAGCAATCCTCCGATTGGGGCGCCGACCAGCTGACCCAGGAGCAGCTCAATTATGCCGCGAGCGACGTCTTGCATCTGCACGCGCTAAGGGAGAAACTCGACGCCATGCTGAGGCGCGAGGGGCGCGAGGCCTTGGCTGAGGCCTGTTTTGCCTTCCTGCCGACCCGGGTCGAGCTGGACCTTGGGGGCTGGTCGGAGATCGATCCTTTCGCCCATTAGCCGCGGCCGCCCAAGGAAAAGGGCCGCATAGCGGGCGGCCGCCGGCCGGCGCAATGTGATCGTCGCAATGTGATCAAAGTCCTGCCGCTTCATGGGTGACGGGGCAGGCCGAGCCCGGCGAGGAGCGCCGAAATTCGCGATGACCATGGAGACGGAGGCTCTTTCCGACAATCGCGGTTATCGCCTCCGCTCCGAGGCCGAGCGGATCCGCGCCTTTGACCGCGCCGCGCGCCATAGCCGGCTCGTGGGCATCCTGCGCAAGGTGCTGCCGGCCTTGGCCATCGCCGTATTTGCCGCCTATTTCATCTCCTCGCGCCTGAGCATGACCGTGGGCGGCGTCACCGCGAGCATCGACGGCGTGCAGGTGAATAACGGCAACCTCCGCATGGTGAACCCGAAGCTCAAAGGCGCGGACCAGAAGCACGGCTCCTATGTCATCGGCGCCGACTATGCCGACCAGGACGTGAAGACGCCCAAGATCATCCAGCTGCACGCCATCAAGGCCGAGCTCAACAACCCCTCGGGCGGCTGGTCGCGCGTCGAGGCCGTGCGCGGAACCTTCGACAGCGACGCCGAGCGGCTCATCATGCGCGAGGCCATCACCGTCGCCACGAGCACGGGCGTCACCGGCAAGCTCACCCATGCGACGCTCGACACCAAGAACCAGACGCTCCGCTCCCATGCGCCGGTCGCCTTCGACATGGTGAACGGCACGGTGCGCGCCAACGCGATAACCCTCCATTCCTCGGAGCACACGCTGCTGTTCCGCGGCGGCGTGCGTGTGCACGTCAACAAGACCGCCAAGCCTGCGCCCGCCGCGGCGCCGGCCGCGTCCGCCGCGCCGTTCGTCCAGGCCCCAGCCAGCCCCGCGGGCGCCCCGCCCGCTGCGGCCGCGACGCTCGGCGAGGGGGAGATGCCCCGATGAGCGCGCGCACTGTCTGTTGCATGCTTCTTGCGAGCGCCTTCACCGCGCTCGGCCTTGCGCCGGCCGCGGCGCAAACTGCGCCTGACTCCCCGCCCAATGCCGCGGAGGCGCCGGCAAGCGCCGCCCGACACCGCACCGGCGCCGCGCAACCGCGCCGCCCGGCCGGCGCCGCCCCGGCGGCCGCTGCGACGGGAGCGGCGACCGGCGCCTTCGGTGCCTTCTCCAAGAACTCGAACCAGCCGATCGACATCGAGTCCGACACGCTCGTCGTGCATGACCGCGAGCAATACGCGACGTTCCTCGGCAATGTGAAAGCGGTGCAAGGCACCACCACGCTCCGCTCCAAGGAGCTCAAGGTCCATTATGTGGGTGGCGCCGCCGACAGCCTCACCGGGGCGGCGCCGAAGCCTGCCGCTGCTGCCGCTCCCGCTTCCCCGAGCGCCGCGCCTCCGGCCGCGGGCGAACAAGTGGCGGCCGCCACGCCCAAACCGGCCGGCGGCGGGGCGCTTGGCGACGCCGGCAACCAGATCAGCAAGATCGAGGCCCGCGGCGAGGTCGTCATTACCACCGACCAGGACCAGACCACGACCAGCGATTGGGCCCTTTATGACGTGCCGGCGCAGCTCGTAACCGTGGGCGGCAATGTGGTGTTAACCCAAGGCAAGAATGTGCTAAAGGGAGATCGGCTCGTCATCGATCTCAAGACGGGCGAGAGCCGGTTCGAGAACACCGGAAACGGAAGCACCGGCGGCAAGATCCGCGCCCTCTTCATGCCGAAACAGGACGCCGCCGCCAAAAATGGCAAGGCTGGCGATGGTCAGACGAGCAAGGACGCCAAAGGGCCGAGCAAGCCCGCGCCGCAAGATGCCACCGATGACGGCAAGCCTGCGCCGCAAGACGCCACCGATGACGGCGCGAGCGCCGAGCAGGAGGCACCCACGCCCCTCTTCCCGGCCTGCCGCACTAGGGCCGCCCTTTATCCGATCTTAACCGGCCACGGCCTCAACTGAAGGGCGAAGGCGAAAAGTGGGTAAGCTGCTGTCGTTCCCAGGCCAACGGACGGGCGCCACGCAAGAGGTCGCCGATCCGGCCGAGCTTCACGGCTATGACACTCCGCCCGAGCCGCATGCGGGCACCGGTTGGCTGACCGTCCGCTCCGTGGTCAAGAGCTTCAGGAAGCGCATGGTCGTGCGCGGCGTCAGCCTCGAGCTCGGCCGTGGCGAAGCCGTCGGATTATTGGGACCGAACGGTGCCGGTAAGACGACGGTGTTCTACATGATCACCGGACTGATCCCCGCCGATGAGGGGATCATTCGGATCGACGGCCGCGATGTGACGCGGCTGCCAATGTACCGCCGGGCGCGGCTCGGCATAGGATACTTGCCGCAGGAGGCCTCGATTTTCCGGGGGCTCACCGTGGAGGAGAATATTCTCGCCGTGCTCGAGACCGTCGAACCCAACAAGCAGGAGCGCATGTTGCAGCTCGACGCTCTGCTCGAGGAGTTCCGCATCACGCGCCTCAGGAAGTCGCCGGCCATCCGCCTGTCCGGCGGCGAGCGGCGCCGCGTCGAGATCGCGCGCGCGCTCGCCACGCGCCCCTCCTTCATGCTGCTCGACGAGCCCTTCGCCGGTATCGATCCGATCGCGGTCAACGACATCCGCGCGCTCGTGCTGCACCTCACAAGGCGCGGCATCGGCGTCTTGATCACCGATCACAATGTGCGCGAGACGCTGGAGCTCGTCAGCCGGGCCTACATCATTCATGATGGCATGGTGCTGACGCATGGCACCGCCGACGAAATCATCAACAACGCAGACGTGCGGCGCGTCTATCTCGGCGAGCAGTTCAAGATCTGAGCGGTTGATCGCAAGGGTTTAGGTAATGGCGATCACCACCAAGCTCGAGCTCAGGCAATCGCAAAGCCTCGTTATGACGCCGCAGCTGCAGCAGGCGATCAAGCTGCTGCAGCTCTCCAATCTCGAGCTCGCCAGCTTCGTCGACGCCGAGCTTGAGCGCAATCCGCTGCTGGAGAAGGTAGAGAGCGGCGACGATGGCCCGGTCGCGCGGGTCCTCGACGACGAGCCTGCCGCGAGCCCCTTCCATGACGATGCCGCAAGCGGCGCCGAGCGCGACCGCGCCGATGGCCTCGCGGGCGCGGCCTCGGGCCAGGAGGGCGGCGAAGGACGAGGAGCCGGCCAGCCTCGAGCTTGCCGCGCGCGACGGCGGCCGCACCGACGATCTCGACGCCGAGCCGCAAGACGCCTTTCCCGATCAGGACTCCTTCACGCCGGGCGCGGTCAAGGATTCCGGCTGGACCACGCTCGGCTCGGGCTCAGGCTCCGGCGGCGGCGGCGACGACGCGCCCGATCTTGAGGCCTATGTCGCCGAGGAGCGGACGCTGCGCGACCACTTGACCGAACAGCTGTCGCTCGCCTTCACCGATCCCGCGCAGCGGCTGATCGGCCAGCATCTCATCGATATGACCGACGAGGCGGGCTATTTGCAGGGCGACCTCGCGGCGCTGGCCGAGCTATTGGGCGCGCCGATGGACCTCGTCCTCGCCACCCTTGAGGTAATGCAGGGCTTCGACCCCTGCGGCGTCTTTGCCCGCGACCTGCGCGAATGTTTGACCCTGCAGCTCAAGGAGCAGGACCGCTGCGACCCGGCCATGGCGGCGTTGATCGAGAACCTGCATCTGCTCGCCGTGCACGATCTCGCCGCGCTCAAACGCCTCTGCCGCGTGTCCGATGAGGACCTCTGCGACATGGTGCAGGAGGTGAAGCGGCTGAACCCCAAGCCCGGGTTGAAATATGGCTCAAGCCCGGCGCAACCGATCGTGCCCGACGTGCTCGTCCGCCCGCTGCCCGACGGCAGTTTCCATGTCGAGCTTAACAGCGACACCCTGCCCAAGGTGCTGGTGAACCAGTCCTACTACGTCAGGGTCGCCAAGTCCGCCACGCGCAAAGAGGACAAGAGCTATATCGTCGATTGCCTGCAATCGGCGAACTGGCTGGTCAAGAGCCTCGATCAGCGCGCGCGCACGATCCTGAAAGTGGCCCAGGAGATCGTGCGCCAGCAGGACGCGTTCTTCACCTATGGCGTGCGGCATTTGCGGCCGCTGAACCTGCGCACCGTGGCAGACGCGATTTCCATGCACGAATCGACCGTGAGCCGCGTCACTGCCAACAAATACATGGCGACCAATCGCGGCTTGTTCGAGTTGAAATATTTCTTCACCTCGGCCATTGCCGCGTCAGGCGAGGGCGACGCCGCTCATTCATCGGAAGCCGTGCGCCATCGCATCAAGGAGATGATCGACGCCGAGCCCGCCAGCGACGTCCTGTCCGACGACAAGATCGTCGAGCGGTTGAAAGACGACGGCGTCGACATTGCGCGGCGGACGGTGGCGAAATATCGCGAGGCGCTGCGCATACCGTCCTCCGTGCAACGCCGTCGCTTGAAGCGGATTGCACTGGGCGGCAGCGCGTGATCGGCGCGCTTTTGCGTGCCAGCATGCGGGAAAACTTCCAGAAAAAGCGTCCGCGCCGATAGGGTTTGACACCTTGGGAGGAGGGGGCTAGCTTCCCGCCCCGCGCTGAAGGCAAACGAGCGGCGGGAAGGCCCGGACAAGGGTTTGGCCGTATTTGGCCCCGCGTGGGTGAACGGCGTCAGAAGTCCCCTAAGGAGCGCGGGCTGAGCAAGCAAGAAGCGGTCGCGCGCGGGGTAATGACGATACAAGTTACCGGAAAGAATCTGGACGTCGGTGAAGCGTTACGCAGTTACGTCCAGGAACGCATTACGCATACCGTGGAGAAATATCTCGGGCGTCCGCCCGCCGGCCATGTGCGCATCGAGAAGGAGCACGGGGAGTTTCGCACCAACTGTACGATCCATCTCTGGCAAGGCATGAGTCTCGAGGCCCATGGCGTGGCGTCGGAAGCCTATCAAAGCGCCGATCGTGCCTGCGAGCGGCTCGAGAAACGGGTGCGGCGTTACACGCGCAAGCTGAAGCGGCACGGCGGCGGAGTGACGCCGCGCAAGGAGACGCCGGCGACGTCCTATGTGTTGCAGTCGCCAGTTGAGGGACAGGAGGAGAGTGATGAGGACAATCCGATCGTCATTGCTGAAGCTCCGACCGTGGTGCACGAGATGGCGGTGAGCGAAGCCGTCATGCAGATGGATCTTTCCGACCGCCCGTTCGTTCTCTTCCGCAATGCAAGCCATGGAGAGATCAACGTGGTCTACCGTCGCGACGACGGCAATATCGGCTGGGTCGATCCGGCAGTGAAAAAGGCGCCGAAACGGCGCTAGGTTCTCGCGCGCATTTCTTCGCGCCTCCAATCAAACGGGTTTTTCGACATGCAGCTCGGTGATCTCATCAGTCCTGAAGCCGTGGTCCCCTCGCTCAAGGCGAAGACCAAGAAGCAGCTCCTGCAAGATCTCGCCGGCCGCGCCGCGCGGCTCACCGGGCTTCAGGAGCGCATTATCTTCGACACGCTGTTGCAGCGGGAGCGGCTCGGCTCGACCGGTCTCGGCCAGGGTATCGCCATTCCCCATTGCAAGCTGCCGGGGCTCAAGCGGATCGTGGGCCTGTTTGCGCGGCTGGCCGAGCCGATCGACTTCGATGCCGTGGATGGCGTGGCCGTCGACCTCGTCTTCGTGCTACTGGCCCCGGAGGGCGCGGGCGCCGATCATCTGAAGGCGCTGGCGCGCATCTCCCGCCTGTTGCGCGAGCCCCAAGCCATCGACAAGCTCCGCTCCTCGAAGGACGCGGCCGCGCTCTACGCGGTGCTCACCGAAGAGGCCACCTCCCACGCCGCTTGAGGGCGCTGGACGGCACGCTTAGCTGGATTTGAGCTAGTGCACGCTTAGCGGCACGAGGTCGTTCTCGATGGCGTTGGCGATGGCCGCATTGCGGCTGTCGGCAAGCGCGAGCGGCGTGCCGTCGGCGCCGAGCACGGCATAGAGATTGATGCCCCTGGCGGTGCGCTGAAGCGAGGGGAAGAGCTGCTTGGCGACATCGCGGTCGAGCTGCTTGATATAGGCAACCTCGCCGTCGCCGAGTTGCGCGAACTCGGACGGCGTCATCAGAGGCGAGTCGGCTTTATCGTTTTCGTTCATTGACCTCTTTTCCTCGTCGAAGGTGAGGGCTCGCGGCGCTTAGTCACGGCCAGCGGGCAGTGTGGCACACGAGCATCGGATATGGGAGAAGGGGCACCCCAATTCAAGCGCGGATGCCGCGCGGCCACGGGGAGCGCGCGCGAAAGCCGCGGGGAATTCCGGCCCTTTAGGCTTGACCTCGTTCCGCGGCTCGGCTGTGCTGGACACCATGGTCTATTACGTCAGCGAGAAGACCGGCGGCGACGACAATGACGGCAAGAGCCCGGCGAAGGCATTCAAGTCGATGCAGCGGGCGATGCATGTGGGACGCCCTGGCGACACGCTTCTCATCGTGCCCGGGATTTTCGATCAGGACCTGGATGAGCAGATCGAGGCGGCGCGCGCCTTTGGCCTGATCGTGGCCGTCGCCGGCGCCAATTCCTAACTCTCGCCTTCCGCCGGCGTTTCCGCTGGCACGCTCTCGATCACGCGCAACCGCCCCACGGTGAGCTCGTCGATCGAAACCGTGCCAAGCTCGGCCTTCCTGATGGTGGCGCGGCCGATAGCGAGCCGCGCGATGGCCAGCGCCCCGATGGCGAGCGCACCCACTGCGAGCGCGCCGAGCGCGAAGCTGCCGATCGCGAGCGCGGGCATGCGGGTCGGCGGCAGTTCAAGCGGGCGGTCCCGCAGCTCCCTCATCGTTTTCATCTCCTGGGACGGACGAGGGGCATTGTGCGCCTTCGGGCCTAAAGGTCCGGTTACCTGGCAGGCGCTGATGCGACCCGCGCAGAGATAAGCGGCCATTTATCGAGCCTCCGGTGGCTCGCGTAACCCTTAAATAAGTCTGATGTGATAGCCGGAAGGACCAAGTCCGGTCTGGAAGGAAACGCCATATGAGCGTGCTAGCAGGTTCCGTACATGACCTGCCGCAAGAGCGTGTCACAAGCGTGGGACGCCGTTTCAATCCGGTCGTGTTCGTCATTGCGACCTTGGCAGCGGCCGCCCTTTTGCTGTCGATCGTGGTCATTCCGCAATGGCTGTCGAAGCAGGCACGGTGGGAGGTGGTCCGGTCCCATGTCGGGCAAATTGGCCAGCTCGCCGCCAGCGCCGTTGACGGGGACCTGCACCGCCAGTTACTCGACCCTGCGAACTACAGCGACGAGCTTTATGCACGCACGCTGAAGCCGCTGGTGCACTTCCACTCGGCAAATTCCGACCTGTTTTACGTCTACACGATGGTCGATCGGGGCGGCGTCGCCTATTTCGTTCTCGATACCGCGGCGTCACCGGATCTTCGCACCGCGCACCATCTGCGTGCCTCGGCCTATATGCAGCCGTTCAAACTACGCTCGGAATACGAAGATGGCTGGCTGCGGCAGATTGCGGACGGCAAGACCTATGTGACTCCCACCTACGAGCACGACGATTACGGATATTTTCTCTCCGCGCACGTCCCCATCTACGACAGCCAGGGCCGCAACAGCGGCTTCGTCGGCGTGGATTTCAATTTGCAGTATTACCTCGCGGAGGAAGCACGCTTCCGCGCCATCGAAATCGGCAGCATCGTCGCCGCTCTCCTTGTGGCATTGCTGATCGGCTATCTGGCGGCGCTGCATCACTCCGACATGCGCCAGCGCCTGCTTGTGTTCTATGACCGGTCAATTCGCGATGGCTTGACGGGCCTGCTCAATCGTCGGGGCGCCACGGAAGCCATCAACAAGTCCTTGGCGCGGCATGCCGCGAGCAACGCGATGCTGCTTGTCGACATCGACAATTTGAAAATGATCAACGACATGCGCGGCCACGTGACCGGCGACGCGGTCATTGTGCGTACCGCGCAAGCCATTCGCGAAAGCATCCGCGAGGGCGATGAATGTGCGCGCATGGGCGGGGACGAGTTCCTCGTTTTTTCCCCCGATTGCGACGCACAAGGCGCGGCCGGCATTGCCGAAGGAATTCGCGCCCGACTATCCAAGCAGGGGATGCCGTTGGCCGGAGGCAAATTCAGCGTGTCGATCGGTATTGCCGTTTGTGACGGCGCAGGCGCCGATTTTGCGCGCATGTACCACGATGCCGACACGGCCCTGCGTCATGCGCGGGAGGAGGCAAGAGTGGCGTCAGCCTTTAGGCTCCTGTTTGGGCACTGAAAGTTCCGCCATGCCCAGCCCTTCCATCTCCTCCTGTTGCGGGGTGGGATTTTGTGATTGCCAATC
>CAWBUT010000002.1:0-119745 GCA_963792045.1 uncultured Alphaproteobacteria bacterium | reverse complement strand
CCTAGAAGGGGATCTCGTCGTCGAGCTCCTTGTCGAAGGAGCTGCCGCCTTTTCCGCCAAGCGCCGACGAGCGGCCGAAATCGCCGCTGCCGCTTGCGCGGTCCTCGCCGCCGCCGCTCCCCTGCCGTCCATCGAGCATGGTGAGTTGGGAATTGAAGCCTTGCAGCACGACCTCGGTCGAGTAGCGGTCCTGGCCGGACTGGTCCTGCCATTTGCGCGTCTGCAGCGACCCCTCGAGGTACACCTTCGAGCCCTTCTTGAGATATTGCTCGGCGATGCGGCAGAGGCCTTCGTTGAAGATGACCACGCGGTGCCACTCGGTCTTCTCCTTGCGCTCGCCGCTCGCCTTGTCGCGCCAGCTCTCGCTCGTGGCGACGCGCAGATTGACGATCGGGCGCCCATCCTGGGTGTGACGGACTTCGGGATCGGCACCGAGATTGCCGATCAAAATGACTTTGTTCACCGATCCAGCCATGACACATCACCTCCCCGCTGCCCGTGACCACTCCCGCGCTCCGCAACTCTAGCGCCTGCGAGGCGGCTCTCGCTACGCCGCCCCGCCACCGTCCACAGGCCGTGACGGTCCTCTTTACTTGTACACGTTTTGTTCTTGTGCGTCCAGCTACGCGCCAGCCTTGAGATTTGCCGGCGCCCGCCCTATCCCTTTGTCTTGAACAGCGAATGGCTGCTTCCCTGGACGAGCGGTCGAAGGGCAGCCCGCGTGAGGCACGCACGAGGGGGTTCAAGATGCAGCGTTCAATCGATCAGCGCGTCACCGCCAAGCGCCGCATAGGACCGCGGCGGCATCCGCACGCCACGCAACTCGGCTTCACCGCGCGGCAATGGCCCTTCATCTACGTGCTGGTGGGGAACTGGATTTTTTCGCTCGCCTTCTTTCTCGGCATGAAACTCATTTGGCATTGGGTGCCGGCGGAATGGAACAATCTCGGCGATCGGCTCGCGCTCGTCATCAAGGATTTGGTGTTTGCGATCCTGCCGGGGGTCATCGGCATCTGCATCGTCGCCGCCCAGCGCATGGATCCGAAGATGTGGGTGGGGCGCGTGGCCAAGCCCAATTCGTCGCTCGACATCAACACGCGGTTCATCCTCAACACCTTCGAGCAGTTCGCGGCCTATTTCGTCGCCAATGCCGGTCTCTCGCTTTACTGTCCGGCCGAAGAGGCGCGCTCGCTGATCCTGCTCACCGCGCTGTTCCTGTTGGGACGCATCCTGTTCTGGATCGGCTACCACCGGAATCCTTATCTGCGCGCCTTCGGCTTCGGCGTCACCTTCTATCCGACGGTCGGCGTCTATATTTGGCTCGTGATGTTCATCGTGTTCGGCATCCGCATTCCGCTCTGACGCCACCCCTCACCTTCCGGCCTGCCAGTCGAGGATCGCCGGCACCGGCCAGAGCAGCATCAGCACGTTGAGGGTGAGGTTGTCGTGGATCATGTAGCCGACGACAAGCTCAAGGGTGACCGCAATGACAACCGTGAGCCAGATGGGCAGGCGGCTCGCTAAAAAGAAGCCCGCCACCATGAACAGCGTGTCGCAGACCGAGTTGATGACGCTGTCGCCATAATAATCGAGGGATACGGTGATCCCGCGATAGCGATTGATCAGATAATCCGTGTTCTCGATCAGCTCCCAGGACGCCTCGATGGCGAGCGCCAAGATCAGCCGCGTCCCGAACGACATGGGCCAACGCCGCGACAGCAGCCAGAGCAGCCCGTAGAAGATGAAGCCGTGGATGATGTGCGAGGACGAGTACCAGTCGGAGATGTGCTGGGAATTCTCCGAGCTCATCACCACGCCGTGCCAGAGCTTCACATAGCCGCATTTGCAGATGGGCTCGCGGCCCATGAGCAGCAGAAGGCCGGCTTGGAGGGCAAGGATGCCGATGCAGGCAAGGAGGATCCGGCTGCGGGAGAGCTTCATTGGGCGGGCATAAGGCCCGAGAATCGCCCATTCTGCCAGCCTAAAGCCGCCCCCTTGCCGCCCTTGGCCTCAGGGACTAAGCCTTGCACGGAGGCCGGGTGACCCCGACATTGCTAGCGGCATGACTTCCAAGCACATCTCCATCCGCGGCGCGCGCGAGCACAACCTCAAGAACATCACCCTCGACCTGCCCCGGGAGCAGCTCGTGGTGATCACCGGGCTGTCCGGCTCGGGCAAATCCTCGCTCGCCTTCGACACCATCTATGCCGAGGGGCAGCGGCGCTATGTCGAGTCGCTCTCGGCCTATGCGCGCCAATTCCTCGACATGATGCAGAAGCCGGACGTCGACCATATCGACGGGCTGTCGCCGGCCATCGCCATCGAGCAGAAGACCACCTCGCGCAACCCGCGCTCCACGGTCGGCACCGTCACCGAGATCTACGACTATATGCGGCTGCTCTGGGCGCGGGTCGGCATCCCCTATTCGCCGGCGACGGGACTGCCGATCGAGAGCCAGACCGTGAGCCAGATGGTGGACCGGGTGCTCGCGCTGCCCGAGGGCACGCGGCTCTATCTGCTCGCGCCCATCGCGCGCGGGCGCAAGGGCGAATACAAAAAGGACTTCGCCGAGCTCATGAAGAAGGGCTTCCAGCGCGTCAAGGTGGACGGCGCCTTCTACGAGATCGCCGAGGCGCCGTCGCTCGACAAGAAGATCAAGCACGATATCGACGTGGTGGTGGACCGCGTCGTGGTGCGCCCCGACATGGCGGCGCGGCTCGCCGACAGCTTCGAGACGGCGCTGGCGCTCGCCGACGGCGTGGCCATCGCCGAGTTCGCCGACCGCCCGCAAGAGCGCATCATCTTCTCGGCCAAATTCGCCTGCCCGGTCTCGGGCTTCACCATCGAGGAGATCGAGCCGCGGCTCTTCTCCTTCAACAACCCTTATGGCGCCTGCCCCGAATGCGACGGGCTCGGCACCGAGCTCTTCTTCGAGCCCGACCTCGTGGTGCCCGACGAAAGCCTGAGTCTCGCGCGCGGCGCCATCGCGCCGTGGACGCGCACCTCGGCGAGCTCGCCCTATTACCAGCAGACGCTGGAGGCGCTGGCGCGCGCCTATCGCCAGCCCATGACCAAGCCGTGGAAGTCGCTCCCCGAGGATTTTCGCAATGTGGTGCTGTACGGCTCGGGCGAGGACGAGATCACTTTCACCTATGACGACGGCGTGCGCCATTACTCGACCACCAAGCCCTTCGAGGGGGTGATCCCCAATATCGAGCGGCGCTGGCGCGAGACCGAATCCTCCTGGGTCACGCGAGGAGCTGTCGCGCTATCAGTCGGACCAATATTGCGAGGCGTGCAAGGGCTATCGCCTCAAGCCCCAGGCGCTGGCGGTGAAGATCGCCGGGCTGCATATCGGCGAGGTCTCCGACATGTCGATCCGCGCGGCGCACGCCTGGTTCGACGCCCTGCCCGCCGCGCTGACGCCCAAGCAGAACGAGATCGCCGGGCGCATCCTCAAAGAGATCCGCGAGCGGCTCAATTTCCTCAACGATGTGGGGCTCGATTATCTGACGCTCGCGCGCGCCTCCGGCACGCTCTCCGGCGGCGAGAGCCAGCGCATCCGGCTCGCCTCGCAAATCGGCTCTGGCCTCACCGGCGTGCTCTATGTGCTGGACGAGCCCTCCATCGGACTGCACCAGCGCGACAATGCGCGGCTGCTCGAGACGCTGAAAGCCCTGCGCGACCTCGGCAACTCCGTGCTCGTGGTCGAGCATGACGAGGAGGCGATCCTCACCGCCGATTACGTGGTGGATATGGGCCCGGGCGCCGGCATCCATGGCGGCGCGGTGGTGGCGGAAGGCACGCCCGAGGAGGTGATGGCCAATCCGGAGAGCCTCACCGGACAATATCTCACCGGCTTCAGGCAGATCCCCGCCCCCAAGGCGCGGCGCAAGCCGACCAGAGGCCGGCGCCTGTCGGTGATCGGCGCGCGCGCCAACAACCTCAAAAACATCACCGTGGACATTCCGCTCGGCCTGTTCACCACCGTCACCGGCGTGTCGGGCGGCGGCAAATCGACCTTCCTCATCGAGACGCTCTATCGCGCCGTGGCGCGCAAGCTCTCAGGCAGCCGCGAAATGCCGGGCGAGCACGATGCGATCGAAGGCTTGGAGCAGCTCGACAAGGTCATCGACATCGACCAATCGCCCATCGGGCGCACGCCGCGCTCCAACCCCGCCACCTATACCGGCGCCTTCACCCCCATCCGCGAATGGTTCGCCGAGCTGCCCGAGGCCAAGACGCGCGGCTATAAGCCCGGGCGCTTCTCCTTCAACGTCAAAGGCGGGCGCTGCGAGGCCTGCCAGGGCGACGGCGTGATCAAGATCGAGATGCATTTCCTGCCCGACGTCTACGTCACCTGCGACGTATGCAAGGGCAAGCGCTACGACCGCGAGACGCTGGAGATCAAGTTCAAGGGCAAATCCATCGCCGACGTGCTCGACATGACGGTGGAGGAGGCGGCCGAGCTGTTCAAGGCGGTGCCGTCGGTGCGCGACAAGCTGCTCACGCTCGCCGCGCGTCGGGCTCGGCTACATCCATGTCGGCCAGCAGGCGACCACGCTCTCAGGCGGCGAGGCGCAGCGCATCAAGCTGTCCAAGGAGCTGTCGCGGCGCGCCACCGGGCGCACGCTCTATATTCTCGACGAGCCGACCACCGGCTGCACTTCCACGACGTGGCCAAGCTGCTCGAAGTGCTGCATGAGCTGGTCGACCAGGGCAACAGTGTCGTGGTGATCGAGCACAATCTCGAGGTGATCAAGACCGCGGATTGGATCGTCGATCTCGGGCCCGAAGGCGGCGACGCCGGCGGCCATGTGGTCGCGGTAGGCACGCCGGAGGAGATCGCCGCCAACCCGGCAAGCTATACGGGGCACTATCTCGCGCAAGCGCTGAAGCGCCGGGGCAGCAGCAAGACCAAGCGCGCGGCGGAGACGCAAGCCGCGGAGTGAGTGCTACGCCAGCGGCTTCGACAGGAGATTTGATCCGTTGCAGCTAAGATCGCTCCTTCTCGATATCGTCGCTATCGTCAGCCTCGCCATCATCGTGGTCGTCGCCTTGTCCGGCTCACCCCGATCCTTTGCCGCGGAGCAAGTGTCGGACGTTCCGGCTTGGCTGCGGGCCCATGTCGGCGAAGGCGAAGGTCAAATCGCACAAGTGGTTTTGCAGAGGGCGCGCGCGCTTTACCGGCAAAAAGTGAGCGAAGGCGCGGTCAAAAATCCCTGCTACTTCGCCATGGACGCCACGCGCCCCGGTCAATTGGGGCGCCGGTTTTACGTCATCTGCGAAGCCGACCGGTCGTTTCGCGCGCTTCCAGCGGGGCACGGCGGCGGCCGCAATTTGAAAGGCATCGTGAATTTCGCCAACGGAATGGGGTGCGCGAAGAACTTCAGCAATGCGATGGATTCCAAACTGACGGCCGGCGGCCCGTATGAGACGGACGAGACGATCACGTCTTTCAAAGGCTATTATCGCAACGCAGCGGGCAAATATTTGGCGTTCAGCCGCTCCTTCGTGCAGTTCGACGGCGAAGGCGACGCCGCAAACGCGCGACCGCGCGAGATCGGCGGGCATCCGGCCGTCTTGTTGCGGGGCGTCTGTCTGCGAAAAGATCCGGACAGCCCGTACGCGAACCACGACGGGTACGTTCCCTTTGGCAAGCTGGTGAATTACACCGGCGGCCGCAGCAACGGCTGCACCAGTTGGTCGCCGTCGGACGCCGGGCAAATCATCCCGATGGTGAAGGACATGCCGACGACGCTTTACATTTATCCTGAGTCGGACGACATCGACGCCGTCGCGCAAGCGGTGAAGGCCGGCCGCTCGCCGTCGCGCGCGGGATTATATTGGAACGCCTCCTGCTTGAAGGACATCCGCTCTCCGAAATTTTGGCCAAAAGAAACCCTCGAGCCGATCCTCGTTCAATACAAGAAGGATCATCCGGCACCGCCGCCGCGGCCAATGCCGATTTGCAAGGGGCAGTGAAATTTGTCCCCTGCACGCGCCCGGATGTGGCACTGAGCGGCGATGCGCGCCGATGTGTCTGGCACGCCGGAGGAGAAGAGACCTGCCCTCGGGCTTGTCCCGATTGTCGCCGCCAACCCCAAGAGCTACACCGGGCACTATCTCAGGCAGGTGCTGAAGCGGCGAGCAGCAAACCCGCGAAGCGGCAAGCGCGCGGCCGAGACGCAGGCCGCGGAGTGAGTGCAGCGACAACGCGATCGCTAAGCGTCAGCTAATGACCCACAAGTTTCGGCCATATGTGCTCTTTATTCTCATAAGCGGACTTGAGGCCCCTAGCGCGCAGATCCAGCGCCAGGAAATCGGATCACCGACATGTCGATGGCTGCTCAAATGTGCGCTTCACCGGCGAGTACGCCTCCTCGTCGAGTTCGTCCTGATGCAACCGCGCGTAACTGGAGCCGACATGCTATCAGCGATTTCGTCGCAATAAGGATCGCTGTGGAACATACACTTCCGTGCGCGCTGATTCAGGCCCAGTGAGTGCCTCACGACGACAGGCGCCCGTAGCCGCAGCATAGATACAAACATCTAGCCCCCACCCCACTGGCCAGTCAAGCCCATTGCAAATCGAGACGTCGTGCAACGCCGCTCGCCCGCAACCGTCTGCCTATCCGCTTTACTGCATTGTACATCAGGACAAAGCTTCGCGCTGGCGACGATGCAGGCGGCCAACAATGTCCACGGAGTAAATCTCGCTGGCGATACGTCTGTGAACCTTGCGGTTGCCGCCGTACAACTGCGCAAAGAGCAGCTTGCAAACGCGCTAGGGACAATGCCGACCTCAGCTCTTTGTCGCTTGCCGATCTTTTTGCCCTCCTTCACTTGGATTCGGCGCTACCACCCTTTGCACATGGTCACCAGCAGCGATCCCTTGATGACTCGCGTCTTCGCCGGCGAGTGGCCCCTGTTCGGCATTTCGCAGAGCCACCGCGTGCCAGAGGAAATACGACGACCTTCTCGCTGAACCTTAAGTTCACTGTAGAGGGCGACCGTCGTAACTCGCTAGCCTCGGTGCCAGCTCCTGGCGGCCCCACTGCCGGTCGTCCCACGCATGGCAGAGCCAGATCGTCCCGAGGTCAGGCAGGGGCGATCGCTTTTCGCCAGCTGTCGCGGATCCGCGTGAGTGCCCGCACTTCTGACATTTTTCTCTCGAGCAGGAACGAGCCGGCTGTAGTCTGAGCATCTCAGCCTCGCGCCACTGCCAGACGCGCGCCGTCGCCACTCCGGCACGCCCCCGCTGCTCGCCGCCAATCGCGGCCAGCTACGACGGGCACTAGTACTGAACCGCAGCTGCTGTAGCGCCGCTCGTAGCAGCCATAGCGGCCATAGCGCGCCACCGAGACGAAGCAGCGGCAGTGAGCTCGATCACCCGGCTCATGCAGACGGCACATGCACGAACCACTCTGCATCTAGCTATGTGGCCAACGATACCGAGAGCGTTCGTTCGGCCCTCCGCGTCGGTGCAAGTTTGCCTGATATCTACGACCAACTGGTGAGGCAGTTCCCGGAGGCCTACAATCAAGGCTGGTCGGAAGCTTTGGGAGGATTACCGCGGTGAAAATGTTCGATGCCGACAAGGCTGGAGAAAAGAACAAGAAGTACCGGCGCAAAAAGCCTCGCTCTCCGTTCTATGGTCGCGAGATGATGTACACTTGCCCTGATGGCTTTGTCGTGCCCTTCCTTTATGGCCTGCGCGCGTTGATGCAAGTGGATGCGCACGAAATCGTCAGTTGGCGTCATGACCCAACAGCGTTTCTCGCCAACCGGCTGGTCGAAGTAATGCGGAGCTATAAGCTGGTGATCAAGCTCGGCGACTTCGATCCGCAGAAGGTAGGCAAAAACATCAGCGCTTATCAGTTCGCCGAGAGCGCTCATTTCGGCGGCGCTTGCTAACGCGTAATCAGCAAGGGATGCGCCACGCTTTTTGCTGCGCCATCCCACTTCGCACTTGAGCGCCTAAGGAACGGCCTTCGCGCCTCACACCTTCCCGGCCTTGGTCGCCGCCGGCACCTCGATCAGCCGGCCGGACTTCACGTCGTAGATATAGCCGTAGATCGGCACGTCGGCGGGCACGAGCGGATGGGACCTGATGCGCTCGACGTCGGCGGTGACGCTCTCGGCCTGGTCCTTGATGGTCAGCCAGTCGATGAAGTCGCCTTCCCTCGAGCCCGGCCCCTTCCCCACATCCTTCCAGCCGCCGGCCCGATCTCCGCGGTGTCGAGGCTCTGCCGCAGCAGCCCGCGCATCACCTCGTCGGTGAAGGTCTCCATGCCGCAATCGCTGTGGTGGACCACGAACCATTCCTTGGTGCCGAGCAGCTTGTGGGAGATGACGAGCGAGCGGATGGCGTCGTCGCTCGCGCGGCCGCCGGCGTTGCGGATGACATGGGCGTCGCCTTCCGCCAGCCCGGCGAATTTCGCGGGATCGAGCCGCGCGTCCATGCAGGTGAGGATGGCGAAGCGGCGCCCCGGCGGCATGGGCAGCTTGGCCTTGTCGCCGAAAGTCTTTCGCGTAGGTCTCGTTCGCCGCCAGCACCTCGTCGTGCACCTTGGTCATGGCGTCCCTCCTATAGCGGGCGGATCGAGTAGATCGTCTCGCCCTTGAACTTGCCCTCCTCCGGCACCCAGGGAAAGAAGATCACCCATTGCAGGTGCAGGGCCTGGCCGATTTGGGTGAAGCCCGCGAAAGGTTTGGCGAGCGTGCCGGTCATGTTGACCACGTCCAGCACGCCTTGGGGGCCGATGACGAGCGCCTGCGGCACCCAGGCCGTGCCGGTGAGCGAGGCGAGGAATATGCGGTAGAATTCGGCGGCCTCGCCATGGCCTTGCCAGCGCTGCTTCGTCTGGACCAGCTCCATCACGCAATCGCCGGTGAAGACGCTGAGCATGATCTTCATCTGCGCCTTGAACGCCGCCTCGGTGAAGGGCTTGAACAGAACCTCCTCGGCCTGGACGTGGGTGAGCCAGGCGCGCCTGATCGCATCGTAGCCCTCAGGCGTGATCTCCCAGGTGATGGGCTTGCCCTTGAAGCGCGGATCCTCGAGGAGCTCGGCGACCGGGTCATGCGTCATCAGAGCCCTCCGCGCGCGGGAGCTTCCGCAAGACAAAAACGGCGGCCAGCGGGCCCGGCAGGCTCAGCGCGCGTGCTTGGCGTGGAGATAGTCTTCCACCTTCCGCGCCAAGGCGCCGGCCGCGCGCACCGCTTCGCTCAGCTCGGCCTCGGACACGCCGAAGCGCTCTTTCCAATAGGCGACCTGGTAGGACTGGTTCAGGTCGATACGCGTCTTGTTGCCGTAGTCCCGCTTTTTCGGAGGATTGAAACTGCCCATTCCAGCTTCTCCCGTGGCGCCCGGCGTGCGATAGCGCCGGCGCGGCTCGCAAATGATGCCATAAGCCAGTCCGGTTGCCCCCAACCGGCTCGCCTCCAGCATGACGGAACAATTTTCCGCCGCCAAGGGGGTTCCCGCTCGCGACAGGCAAAAAATCCGATTTACTCCGGGCGCCGGGTCGGGTTGAGCTACCAACAGGCTTTATTGCCTTTTTTGCGGACAATTCGGCCCGAATCGGCCAAGCGTCATAGGGCATGGAGCTAAACCGAAGCCTCCCAGGCGGCCGTCAGGGCCCGGGATGGCAAGAGGACAGATAGGCCTTAAACTCGGATGCCCGTTCCGGGCCGAGGATGCGGGGAGAACACGCACATGATGTCGAAATCCGAACTGATCCAGAAAGTCGCCGACGAAACCGCGCTCGCCAAGAAAGACGTGAAGGCGGTCATCGAGTCGCTGGCCACTCACGGCTACAAGGAGCTGAAGAAGGCCGGCACCTTCCTGCTGCCCGGCTTCGCCAAATTCGTGGTCATCAAGAAGCCGGCCACGCCAGGAGCGCAAGGGCATCAATCCCTTCACCAAGGAGCCGACCGTGTTCAAGGCGAAGCCGGCGCGCAAGATTCTCAAGGTTCGCCCGGTGAAGGCCGCCAAAGACGCGGTCTAAAAGCCGCGTCGACTCCCGAAACGCAATCTGTCACAATTACTTAGACTGCCCGTGGCAGACTAGAGTTGCAGCCTGGCGATGCGGCCCCGGCCAGGTCTGCTGTGTATTGCGTAAGGGGGTTCCAATGACCAGCAAAGCGCAGGTTGCGACGAAGGCAAGCGATGTTGAGTTGCTGCAATGGTGGCGGGAATGGCTCAAGGCTCTCGATGCCGAGATGTCGGCCGAGAACGAGCGGGAGCACGGGCTCCGGCACAATAGAGTCGAGGTGATCCAGCGCACGATCGCCCAGACGCCATCGCAAGGGCTCGTGGGGATCGGCGTCAAGCTGGCGCTGGCCAGTTTCCTCGACGGTTTTGCCGGCGGTGCCGACGGCGAGCCCGGCCGGTCCGCCTATCTCGACACGCTCGAATGCTGGA
This sequence comes from uncultured Alphaproteobacteria bacterium, assembly GCA_963792045.1. Lineage (GTDB taxonomy): Bacteria > Pseudomonadota > Alphaproteobacteria > Rhizobiales > Methyloligellaceae > Methyloceanibacter. The sequence goes on along the minus strand of CAWBUT010000002.1, from coordinate 109,316 downwards.
TCGGGATTTTCTGGCGGAAGCCGAAGCCGTCCTGGAACGCTCGAGGGAGCGGGAGACCGCGTAATTTCCTCAGCGGCCGTTCTTGACCTGAGCTTACGGTCCGGTTCGACCGGGGTCGGTGAGGTCATGTGATAGGCTGGCTCCGTGGCCCTGCTCATCGCCCTCCACGTGCTTGCCGCCGTCCTGTGGGTGGGCGGCATGTTCTTCGCCTATATGGTGTTGCGCCCATCGGCGGGGGCGCTTCCGTCCGAGACGCGGCTCGCGCTCTGGCAGGCGGTCTTCCGGCGTTTCTTCCCATGGGTGTGGTCGAGCATCGTCGTCCTGCTCGCCAGCGGCTATGGCATGATCTTTCTCTCTTTCGGAGGCTTCGCCGGCGCGGGGCTGTACATCCACATCATGCAGGGCGTCGGCATCGTGATGATGCTGCTGTTCCTGCATCTCTTCTTCGTGCCCTGGCGCCGTTTTAGCGATGCTGTGGAAAAGAAGCTTTTCCCCGAAGCCGCCCAACATCTGGCTCAGATTCGTCGCATCGTCGCGGCCAATCTCGTGCTAGGCCTGCTCACGATCGTCGTGGGCGCGAGCGGCCGCTTCTGGTAAGGCCTCGATTAGCTGGCCGCGGCTCACCGCTCGCCCTCTAACCATGCGGAGACATCTCAATGAGCTTGGACAAAAAGGCGCGACCTCAATTCACGCGAAGGCCGAGCAAGCGCGTGCTCGTGGGCGAGACCCGGGAAGAGGAGGCCGCCCGGCTTGAGAAAGAGATCGCCGCCCATCCTGTGACACGGTGCGAACCTGGCGAGCGTCAGCCCTCCTCCTCTCGGCCGGGCTGGAGCAGCAAGCCGTTCATTCCGCAGTCGGAGCTGAAAGTCGCCGAGGGGATTGCGAAGAAGATCATGCGCAAGCCCTGATCCGTGGCGAGCGATTTACCGGATCGGCATCGCCGTTGCCCAACTAAGACGCGGTCGGGGAGGCTGTGGTAGCGGCGCTAGCCGAGCGGCGGTGCCGCTCTAGAGATCGGCGAGCTCACTGGGATCTTTGTCGCGGCCGGCCGCGCGGAGCGGGGCGCCCGATGGCAGCTCGGCATCTTCGGCGAGCGGATTGGCACCCTCTTGGTCAGGCTGACGCATCGCATCCTCGACCTCGTCGATCCTGGTCAAGGTGGCGGATGGAAAGAAGCTCAGCCCATATACCAGGACGACCATGACGGCGCCGGACAAGAGAGACAGTAGAAAGTGCATAGCCCTTGCTCCCGATCGCCTGTCTTCCTGCTCCCGGAAATTGGCCGGCATGGGACTGTCCCGCGGCTTTTTGGAGATCGGCCTTGCGGGCCCAGAGGCGTCGGTCAGCTTCATCCCCCCCTTGATAGGCGCAGAATGACCCCGGATTTGATCCGGGCAAATCGAGCCGGGTGGGGTGAGGCGCATCCCCACCCCGCGTCGTCAATGGCGCCGCCGGACCTCCGCAAGGGGAGGTACGAAACTAATCCCCGGCCTCGCGACGGCGTTAGGCTCCCCCCACCTCATCCGCCGAGGGGCGTTTCGCGCGAGGCGTCGGGCAAGCGGGATGAGGCGCGGCGTCCCGCGGGTCTGGTTCGCAAGCCAGGCACTCGGGCGGTGCCGGGGCTCCGCCCGGGCTCACTACGAAGCCCTGCCAGGAGCTGGCTGACGACCGTCCGGCCTATCCAAACGCGACCCCCTTGTCGACTTTCGTCCGTCGGGGAAGCGGGGCACTGACGGCGAAAGCGCGGCCCGGTGTTCGCCAAATCGCCGCTCATGGCGCGCCGAGAGGCGCCCGCCGTGGTCCCTCGGGATCGCGGAGCCATAGGATTTGCGCTTTTCGGCGCGCCATCCCCCTCCGTGGCCGAGGGGCAGCCAGACGCAAAGCCCGGACGCCCAATCCGCGTCGCGGCAAGGAAGACGCATGTCGATTGACCCACTGGTCATGGCCGCGCATTTTACTGTTTGCGTCCTCGGGAAGAGTATTGTGGGATGCGCGCCCCTGCCCAACGAGAGTGAGGCATCTGATGGTCGACAAAGCAGCCCTGGCCGAAATCGAAGCCCGCATCCAGCTGGTCGAGGACAATCTCCGCCAGCTCCAGGAGCAGGCCGCGGCCTATTCGGGCGCGGCGGACGAGGAGCGCAACGCCGATCGCATCGCCGCTCAGGAGGCGAAGCTCGAGGCGCTGCTCAAGGAGCGCGAGGCGCTGATGGGCAAAGGCAGGCTAGGCGGCGATCTGCTTGTATCACCCGCACGATCACCAGCAGGATCACGGCGCCGATAAAAGCGAGGATGATGGCCCCCAGCACCCCGCCGCCAAGCGCAAGGGCGATGCCGAGCATAGGGAAACAGGACGCCGGCGATGAGCGCCCCCAGAATGCCGATGACAATATCGCCGATCAGGCCGAAGCCCGTTCCTTGCACGAGCAGGCCGGCGAGCCAGCCCGCAATTGCCCCGATCACCAATGCGACGAGCAGTGCTGTCAACATCTCTTCCCCCCTTGGCTCATTTATCGACCCGCAATTTAGCACGAGTCGCCGCGGAGCCTGGCGAACTTTGCGTGCGACTAGGCGTAGCCCGGCTTGCGAATGAGCTGCCGCCTCTGGTGCAGCGCGCGCATGACCTCGGCATTGGGGATGGCGCGGCCGAAATAATAGCCCTGGCACTGGGTGCATCCCGCATCGCGGATTTGCTCGAACTGCTCGCGGGTTTCGACGCCCTCGGCCGTGGTGGGCACGCCGAAACTCTTGCCGAGCCCGGCGACCGCCCGCACGATCGCCTGGCTCTCGGGATGCACCAGCACATCCTTCACGAAGCTCTTATCGATCTTGATCTTGTCGAAGGGGAAGCTGCGCAGATAGCTGAGCGAGGAATATCCCGTGCCGAAATCGTCCATGGCGATGCGGACGCCGAGCTTGCGGAGCTGATGCAGGATCGACAAGGTGGCGCTGTTGTCTTGCAGCAGCGCCGTCTCGGTGATTTCGAGCTCCAAACGGTCGGGCGGCAGCCTGGAGGCGGCAAGCGCGTTGAGCACGGTTTGCGTGAGCGCGGGCGTGCATTGCGCGGGCGAGACGTTCACCGCCAGGCGCGTGTAAGGCGGCCAGTCGGCGGCATCGGCACAGGCCTTGCGCAGCACCCATTCGCCGAGCGGCACGATGAAGCCCACCTCCTCGGCGATGCCGATGAACTCCGACGGAGGCAGGAGGCCCTTTTCGCGGTGACGCCAGCGCATGAGCGCCTCAAATCCGACCGTGCGCTCGGAGCGGACATCCACGACCGGCTGGTAATGCACCTCGAATTCGCCGCGCGCGAGCGCGTCGCGGACCGCGCGTTCGAGATCCCGCTTCGCCTCGAGATGATTGTCCATGCTCGGATCGTAGAAGCGAAAGGCGTTCCGCCCGTCGGTCTTGGCGCGGTACAGCGCGACGTCCGCATTCTTGAGCATGCGCTCGGCTTCCGCACAGTCCGTCGCCGGCGATGCTGACGCCGATGCTCGCCGTGAGGGTCAGCTGATTGCCGCCCACGTCATAGGGCCGCGCGATGGACTGCACGAGCTCGCTCGCCAGAGCCGTCGGGCTTTTGCTCGTGGGAAGCACGGGATGGAGAACGGCAAACTCATCGCCGCCGAGCCGCGCCACCGTATCTCCTTCATGGGCGCATCGGCGCAAACGCTCGGCCAGCATGCGCAGCACGGCGTCGCCGGTCGGGTGGCCGAGCGTGTCGTTGAGCCGCTTGAACCCGTCGAGATCGATGAAGAACAGCACGACGCCGCGACGCGTCGACCGATATTCGGCCATTGCCGCGTCCAAGCGCTGGCGAAAGAGCGCGCGATTGGCCAAATCGGTCAGCCCGTCGTGATGGGCCATGTGGCGGATGCGCTCGCTCTTGAGCTTTTGGTCTGTCACGTCCTCGGAAACGCCCAGCAAATATTGGGGCTGTCCGTTCTGGTCGCGGATGACGATCATCCTCGTGCGCAAATAGCGCAGGCCGTTGTGCGGCGTGTGCACGGGCTCCGCCTCGATGATCTCCACCTGCTTCGAGTGCAGAACCTCGCGATCGCGGGCGACGAACCGATCGGCCTCCTCCTTGGGAAAAACCTCATGGTCGGTCTTGCCGATGATGGCTTGCCGGGAAACGCCGAGAAACTCCTCCCCGGCCCGGTTCAAGAGAATGAAGCGGAAATCGCGGGCGTCTTTGACGAAGACCACGGCGGGAATATTCTCGATGACCGCGTCGAGGAATTTTCCCGCGCGGATCAGCGGGCCGAGACCGCTTTCGGCCTCGGCTTCACTCTGAGTTTTCGCCGTCGGTGCCGGATCGTCGGGCGCGCCCGACGGAAAATGCGCCGCTCTGCATCGGCCTTCCCTTGGACTTCCTCGCGCGACCATGAATGGAGTCGATTGAAGAGCCGTGTAGCGGGACGGTTAATCGGAGGTAATCGAGCCGACGCGAGCATCCGCTCGCATGCTCGGAAAGAGTGTGCGGCGCCGGGCGCGGCGCTCGCGGGCATATGGCTGCCGCCGATGCACGCCGTTACGCCCGCGGCCCGTTGTCCTTTGCGCGGGGAAGACTCCGTGAGGAGCTCGAGAGGGCAATGAGAGCGGCATCGAGCGCCCCGATCAGCATGGCAACGCGGCTTAGGACCACGATATCGTCCGCAACCATGCTGCCATAAGGAACGAGCGAGCGGCTCGCGCTTTTGGCTTGGGTGGACGCCGGCAAAAATCTCCACCGGCGGGGGCTGTAGACGCCGAGGCGTCGATGCCACGTCACGGTAGTTCTCGTTTCCCCTGTAACCGCGATGCGGCAGGCGAGAAGCGGCGGGCGAGATCAATAAGGGTGGCGTCCCAATTTCCCGACGCAGGTGAGAGCCCTTGGGTTTTCTGTAGCGCCGTGTGAAGCGTTTGATGGATTTGCTTCAGCTGAGCGAAGAGGTCGCTGGCCAATTGCACGGATTGGTCGCGAACCATCGTGATTTTGCCGATTTGGTCTCGAAGCTCGTCGTTGACCGCGTTGAGACGCTCGCGTTCTCGGCGGAGTTCGTTGCGTTCACCGATAACGCGGCGAATTGCGGCTGCACCGGCGAGCGCTGCGTTTTCGACTGCCTGATCGGATGCCTGTTGGGCCGCATGGGGAGACGATTGCTGGGCGTCTCGGCTCAACGACGCTGGGTCAGGCGCGCCACCGTTCAATCCCGTCAGCATGGTCATCGCAAACTCCCTCGCAGAAACCGATGCCGACAGAATATGCGAAACTGCGACGACTTATTGGCAATACGCGCGCATTTGAATTAACGGTGTGTTCTCTATTAACCGGACCACTCAATTACAATTCAAAGTGGCTTTGGCCTCGCGCGGTCAAACCAAGTCGTTGATCCGGACGCCGTCCCCGCGCCACGGCAACGGAGTTGCATGCCTTGTGCTCGATCCCGATTCAATTCACGAGTAGAGCGTTACGATCTCATCGGAGGAGGCCCTCATGCCGCTCGTGAAGACGCTTATGCCTCGGGTTCATTGCCGGGTTTTTCGCGGTGCTGATCTTCCATCAGGGCATGTGGTATCTGCTCTACCAAATCGGCATGATCCCGCCCGAGCTGCCGGCGTGGCCGATGGATCCGATCCCACCCTTCGGCGTGCCATCCGTGATCTCGAAATCGTTCTGGGGCGGATTGTGGGGCGCCGCGCTTGCGCCTTTCTTGCTGCGCTTCCGCGGCGCGCGCTACTGGGCAAGCTGGATCATCATCGGCGCGGTCGCGCTCACCCTCACGGCGCTCTACCTCGTGTCGTGGATCAAGGGTCAGCCGATGCCCGCGATGTGGCCGCGCTTCTACTATGCCCTGCTCGTCAACGGCGCCTGGGGCTTCGGCACCGCGCTGCTGTTGCGGGCGATGGGCGCTGCGCGCGCGTAGCGGCCCCTACCCGGCGCGGTTCGGCGTGCCGAGGATGTGGCTCTTGGGCGGCAGCATCACCTGGTCGAAATCCTGGGTGAACATCGCCGCGGCGAAGAAGGCGACGGCGCGGAGCGTTTCCTTGCCGGTGTTCTCGAGATCGTGGCGGAGCGGCGTGGGTAGGACGAAGACGCTGCCCGGTCCGACCGGATGGGTCGTGCCATCCTCCAGATAGAGCTTGCCGGTGCCGGCGATGATGTATTGCGTCTCCTCAGTCGCGTCGGTGTGCCAGCCGAGCCTTCCGCCGGGCTCGATCTCATAGACGATGGTCGAGGACGCGGTCGTGCCGTGGCCGCCATAGACGGCGAAGGCGCCGGCCCAGCGGACGGCGGAGTTGGTCTCGCCCCACACTTTGGTGCGCGGGAGCTTGTCGGAGGCGACGACGGGAGAAGCCGTCAGTCTGGGCGCTTCGGGTTTCAATTTGGTCGCGGATGCTGGGGGCATGGGGCATTCCTTCTCGATGTTTCTGGGTGCGAGCTTATTCCCTGCCCTTCGACGGAAGTATGTCCCCTCGAAGTCCCGGTTATGGGTCGGTGTCCTCGCAGGCACGCATTCGAGTTCGAAATGCGCCGATCGCCGCAGGGTGACCAGAGGCGCGCAGGGTTCAGATGGGGTCCAGCACCGCGCGCAAGAGGGCGCGCGCCTTGGCGTAGATGCCGGGGGCTTCGCTCTCGCGCGGGCCGGCGATGCACAGGGTCAAGTCCCCCTCGCCGAGCCAGGCGCGCGCCTGCGCGACCATATCGGGTGCGTCGAGGTCGAGCACGATGTGCGGCTTGTCGAGCCTCTCGGCATGGCGAAGCGCGAATACGGTCCCTTGCGATATTGCAGATCCGGCGCGGTCCACCAGCACCATGAGTTTGTCGCTGTCGCGCACGTTCCACTCCGTGCGTTGGCGCGGATCGCGCGCGGGCGTCTCCCGCAACTCCGGATAGAGCGCCAGCAGCCCCGGCGGCTCGGGCAAATCCTCGGCCCAGCCGCCTTGCGGGCACCAGCCGCCATAAGGAACGCCCGTCTCGAGCGCGACATCGAGCGCGGCGCGGTCAACGCCGGTCTGGCCGCCGGAGATGATTTTCAACAAACCGTGTTTCTCACCGCTAACGCAATCAGGGCCCGGTGCTTCGGACTTGGCGCGGCGTCACGCGGCGGTGAGCTCTTGATCGAGGGCGACGGCGCGGGCAAGCGCCGGGCGTTGCTCGAGCCGCGCCCTATAGGCCATGAATTCGGGCCGCTCGGGAATGAGCTTGAACATGAGCCCCCAGCGGAGCGTCGAACCGACGACGACGTCGGCGGCCGTGAACTGCTCGCCCATGAGATAGGGGCCGGGCTCCACGGCTTTGGCCGCCACCTCCATCACCGTGTCGAAGTCGCCATAGCCGAGCATGCCGCGGCGCGGCTGCTCCTGGCGCGGCGCGGCCCGGTCGATCATGGCGGGCTCGATGCAGCTCGGGCCGAAGAACAGCCATTTGAGATAGGGACCGCGGCGCGGATCGCCGATCGGCACGTTCAGCTTCGCGCGCGGGAACTCGTCGGCGAGATAGGTGCAGATGGCGGCCGCTTCGGTGACGATCACGCCGCGATGCTTCAAGGCCGGCACCTTGCCCATCGGGTTGACGGCGAGATAGCCGGGCGCGAGCTGCTCGCCCTTGGCGAGGCTCAAGAGGTGCAAATCATAGGGCTCGCCCAGCTCCTCCAGCATCCAGCGGACGATCGAGGAGCGCGACGGGGCGGCGTGATAGAGGGTGAGGTCGGCCATGGGTCTCTCTCCTGCTGCCAGGAAAGTTTAGCCGCAAATGGAGCGCGGCCCCGAGCGGGAAACTTTCCTTCCATGGACAGCGGCGACATAATTTCGACATGACGACCACCACCAAGAAGCCGGGCAAGCGCTGGTCGCAAGACGTGACCGAGCATTCGCGCGCGCTCGACCTCGAGGAAGGCGTGTTCACGCTCAAGGACCCGAAAAAAATCGCCGCTTCGCTCAAACGCTCGGCCGAGGCAAGCGCCCGGCGCAAATCCGATCCCTACCGCTCGGCCATGTCCATGCTCACCTTCTACATCAACCGGGCGGGGAAGAACCTCTCCACGGCCGAGCGCGACCGGCTGGAAAAGGCCAAGGAGGAGCTGCGCAAGGCGTTTGGGCGCAAGCCGTCGAATTAGGGCCCTCTCGCCCGCTCAGAACACCACCTCGTGGCTCCAATGCTCGGCGTGGCCGCGGAAAGTGGCGAGCACCGCATCATAGGAGGCGGTCATGGCTTCCTCCGTCCCGCGCTCGGCGGCAAGGGATTCGAAGATGCCGTGGTAGTCCTCGTAACCCCGCAGCGCGTCGCCGCGGTGCCACCACAGATCTTCCACGCAGAAGAACTTCACCCAGGAAAACAGACAGTCGATCCAGTCCTCCAGATAGGCGCGAAGATGGATGGTGGGACGGCCGAGATAATAATTCGCCTCGCGGATCATGCCTTCGGCATGGGCTTGGCAGGCTTCGCGCGTTTGGACCTCGACGATGCAGCCATCGAGGAAGGGCGCGGCATCGGATTCGAGAAAGACGAAACTCAAACGGTCGGCGCCGGGATAGAGCGCACGGGGATCGAACAGCTTGAAGTCGAGACCGCGCAGCCGTGCCGACTCGAGCCGGGTCATCTCCGCGCCCGCTATTTCCGGGTGAGCGAAGACGGGAAGCCCCGCCGCACGGGCATCGGCGGCGAAGGCCTCGCGATCGCGGGCGACCTCGCCCGAGACGAGGATCGGGCCCGAAATCGGCTGATCGATGCTCTCGATATTGGCGCGTAGCGGGTGCCGCCCGGCCCGGGCCGTGAGGCTGTGCGCCGCTCGTGCCCCTTCCGGAGTGAGGTTGCGCAAATAGTCATCGCTCAACACAGCGAGGCGATGCAGATGCGCAAGCAGCCGGTAACGGGACGTCGCGTCCGGACAGCAGCCATTCCAGGCGACGACGACTGAGGCCATGGGAGCCGCTTCTGTTGTTGTGGGCGCAAGCAACGCCAACCTTGCCCTTGGTTGCGGCTCGCGCGCAAGGCAAGACCTTCAGGTAGGGTTGCTCAAATCCAACCGCATTCCTAGAAAGAACGCCCTTTGTGGCGTGGGCGCGAGCAAATTGGGGCAGGCATGCGGACGGCGTGGCCCCGCCGCAGGCGCTCAATGAAAGAGGGCGACGTAGATCACATAGAGCCAGCTCAAAATCCCATGGATGATGGCCCAAAGGATCGAGTGATTGTTGGTGTAGGAGATGGCGATGGCGAGCGCCGTGCCGAAGGTCACGCCATATCTTGCACTTTCATAACCGTAATTCATGTTCGTCTCCCTGGCTCCTGAAGTCAGCCGTCACGAATTGAGGAAAACTATAGCCCGGGCGTGCGCCGCCCGGATAACGCAAACGGCGTAACCCTCGAAGGGTTACGCCGCCTGCAGTTGGGCGAAGGCGCGAAATGCCTTCGGTCGTCGTTCGGCTCGCTCTAGGCTTTCGCCGCCGCGCGATGCTGACCTGCGCCGGCCAACATGCCCGCGAGCTTCTCCGACACATAGCCGAAGACGGCGCCGATGATCATCGACACGATGATATTGACGACGGGATTGGCCATGGAGGCGGCCGTCATGCTGCCGGGGGTCGCCGGCAGAAGCGCGAAGGCAACGACGCTGGCAAAGCCGTAGACCTGCGCCGGGATCGAGGCAAAGAGCGGGATATTGGCGAGCAGCACCATGGCCGCCACGCCGATACCGACGCAGATGGCGGGCCACACGGCCGCCGGCAGGCTGCCGCCAATGGCCGCGCCGGCCGCGAGCAGCGTGAGACCGCCAACGATCGCGCCCGCGGCATTGCCGAGGATCGCCGATTGCAGACCGGGCTCCTTGCCGCCGCAATGGAAGAAGCATCCCCAGGCGATGAAGGCGGCCCAAATCTGCAGGGCGCCGCCGAGCGGCCCGAGGAAGAGGTACGTGGCGATCGCGCCAAGCACACCAACGCTGATAGCTAAGGCTGAATTCGAGGACATCTCACCCCCCTTGTTGAGAGCGGCGTCCCGCATTGCCGGCGGTCCACCGGCTCGATTGAGGGAAGCCTATTCTTTTGCCAATCGATTCGGCTTCCGCCTAGATCATAGGCGAAGAGCGTGCCAAATTGAACCGGCAAATGGGTCTTGTGCCCAAATATTCGGCGGGAATCTCAGCGCCTTGCCCAAAGTGCAGACGGCGCAAAAGCGCGGTTTAGTGGGTCGAGGCCGGCAGGTTGTTGATGTCCTTGATGTACCAGTCCTCGACCTTGACCACGGCGGGGTTCTCGCCATTGGCGTAGATCCAGGAGTCCACGGCGTAGCGCTGGCCGGTCTTGGTCTCCTCGATAACCGCCGTCCAATGCGGCCAATATTTCACCGGATCGCCTTCGAGGGTGGCTCTTGAGCAAGTCGCCCTTGGAGAAGGGAATCTGGACCGTGTGATATTTGAGGAGTCCGTGACTTTGCAGCACGAGCATGAAGCTCGTGGTGTTGGTCGCCTCGTCGACGCAGTCTTCCTGGGTCGGATCGCCCGATCCGCCGAACTCCATGCCCGCCCGGTCCTTGATGCCGAGGCGCTCGCCGACGATGCGCTCGATGTAGCCGATGGCGTAGGCGATGGCGCGGCGCTCCTCGAAGGGGGTATCGGCCTTCTTCGTCTTGCGCATCAGCGCGGCGATCGCCTGGATGTCCTTCTGATGGAAATAAAAGCGTCGTCTTCATCCGGCAGGTATAAGCGTGGCAGACCTCGACCGCGTCGCCATCGGGCGGGGCAACTTCGAATTGGGCGTAATGCTTGCGCGGGTCGCCATAACGATCATGGGTGCAGCCGGCGAGCCCGCTCACGGCGAGGCTCGCCGCGACGGTCAGCAGAATGAGCACCCCACGGCGTTTCCGCATTGAAAAATCAGCCGAATTTTGATTCTGGCCCAAACTGTCTATAGCATCCCCTGGGCCAATCGCCAGAGACCGCCCGACGCAGTCTAGCATTTTCAGGACCGGTGTCGTTTCACAGCAACAGCCGTGCCGCCTTGGCACAACGCCAAAGATGGCGCTCCGCCAGGGTCTTGGCTTGAAGTGCCCGGATTTGGGGGCTAGCTAGCGATCATGGTGGCGCCCGTTCATGTCATCGGCGGGGGGCTCGCGGGCAGCGAGGCCGCCTTCCAGCTGGCCGCGGCCGGGGTGCCCGTGGTGCTGCATGAGATGCGCCCCAACCGGGGCACCGAAGCGCATCAGACCGGCGCGTTCGCCGAGCTTGTCTGCTCCAATTCGTTCCGCTCCGACGATTGGGCGACCAACGCCGTGGGGCTGCTGCATGAGGAGATGCGCCGCGCGGGCTCGCTGATCCTGCAGGCGGCCGACGCCCATAAGCTCCCGGCGGGAGGCGCGCTCGCGGTGGACCGCGACGGCTTTGCGGCAGCCGTGACGGAGCGGCTCGAGAGCCATCCCCTGATTACGATCGCGCGCGAGGAGGTGGACGGCCTGCCGCCTTCCGCCTGGGACAGCGTCATCGTGGCGACGGGCCCGCTGACCTCGCCTGCGCTGGCGGACGCCATTCGCACGCTGACCGGCGCCGATGCGCTTGCCTTCTTCGACGCCATCGCGCCGATCGTCTATCGCGACACCATCGACATGGAGATCTGCTGGCTCCAGTCGCGCTACGACAAAGCGGGTCCGGGCGGGAGCGGCGCCGACTATATCAACTGCCCGCTCGACCAGACCCAATACGACGCCTTCATCGATGCGCTGCTCGCGGGCGAGAAATCCGCGTTCAAGGACTGGGAAGCGGCAACGCCCTATTTCGAAGGCTGCCTGCCCATCGAGGTGATGGCCGAGCGCGGGCGCGAGACGCTGCGCCATGGGCCGATGAAGCCCGTGGGTCTCACCAATCCGCGCAACCCGACCGTCAAGCCTTATGCGGTGGTGCAGCTCCGCCAGGACAATGCGCTCGGCACGCTGTGGAACATGGTGGGGTTCCAGACCAAGCTGAAGCATGGCGAGCAGGCGCGCATCTTCCGCATGATCCCGGGACTCGAAGCCGCCGAGTTCGCCCGGCTCGGCGGGCTGCACCGCAACACTTTTCTGAACAGCCCGGTGCTGCTCGATGCCGAGCTTCGTCTCAAGGCCGATCCGCGCCTGCGCTTCGCCGGCCAGATCACCGGCGTCGAGGGCTATGTGGAATCGGCGGCGATCGGGCTCATCGCCGGCCGCTTTGCCGCCGCCGAGCGCCAGGGCCGCCGCCTGCCGCCGCCGCCGTCCACCACGGCGCTCGGGGCGCTGCTCGCGCATATCACCGGCGGACATTTGAGCGCCGGCGAGGCCGGGGCCCAGAGCTTCCAGCCCATGAATGTGAATTTCGGCCTGTTCCCGCCGCTGGCCGCCTCCCCGCCGCCGCGCGTGAAGGGGCAGCGCGGCGCAAAGGCCATGGCACGCAAGGAGGCGCTGACGGCGCGCGCGCTGGCCGATCTTGCCCGCTGGCTTGCCGAGCCGGCTTCCGTCGCCGCCGAGTGAGCGAATGCCGCGTCACGGCGCCCGGCCGAGCACGAACCAGAACCGCACCAGCGTCAGCTTGAAGTTGGGCTCCTGATATTCGCCGTTGAGATTGTCGATGAGGGCCGTGCCCACGAGCCCGTGACCAGTCCCCTCGATACGCACGGGCGTGTGGTCCTGGGTCAGCGGCCAGCCGCGCCGCATGATCTCGTGTGCCGCCTGCAGCAGGTCGAATTTGAGCTCCGCGCCGTCCTGCGGTGCGGACCGTGATGACATTGGCATCGACCTCGAGATGCACGGTGCCGAGACCTTCGACCTCGAGTGACTGGGAGGGGATGGGCGCCGGGACCGGACCGCTCGTCTGAAACACGACCGGACCGATGAGGTCGCTAAATCCGGCAAGGGCCACCGGCTTCGGCACGTCGGAATAATGGGTGAAATAGGACGGGCTCGGTCCTTCGGGCACGTCCGTACGGAGCCCGAGAGCCACGAGCACCTCGCGGGTCTGCGCCTCCGGCGTCTTGTCGGGCGCGAAGGGTTGGGTCGGGTAGCCTTCGAACCAGGGGGCGAGCGCGGACAGCGAATGGTGCTGGTTGAGGAACCATTCGATGTTGCGGACGCGCGCGGCGGAGGTGCCGAGGGGGCTCGTTTCCGCGTCGCTCTCGGTGCGCGCGACCAGCCGGCCATCGGCAAGCAGGCCCTTTTCGGTGAGGATATGGGCCAGCTCCGCCTTCTGGCTCAGCACCGATAATCCGATCGCGCCCCAAGGACCGAAAGCGGCGGCGAACAGCAGAAGCGCCAGCACCAAGGGTGCGAGCCTGAGATCGAAATTGCGGGGGAAGACGATGCGCAGGAGCGCCAGGATGAGGGCCCATACGCCCACGAGCACGATCAAATAGCGCTGCTCGGTGAGGCCGTAAGCGGCGATGCGCTGATAGGCGGCGAGGAACAGAAGCGCCACCGGCATCAGCACGAGCCACACCCAGGAGCGCCAGAACAGGCGCACGAGGCCGCCGCCCGTGTCGCGAATGGGATAAGCGAGCAGCAGCGTCGCCGATCCGACCAAGAGATAGCCGGTGACGAGGTTGCCGAGCGTGCCCTTGGGCAGCACGCCTTCGAGCGCAATCTTCACCGCATAGGCATAGAGGATGGCGGTGTAGACCAGCAGCAGCGGCACGAGCACGAATTTGACGATGCTCGCCACGGCGCGGATGGTGAACTCGGTCTCATGCGCTTGCGCCCATGGGCTCGGTGAAATTCCGTGGGGCGAAGGCGAGAAAGCTCACCGGCGCGACGAAGCCGAGCGCGATGGTCCAGATGTCGTTGTGCAGACGTCCGGGCAGCTCGAGACCGAACAGCAGCTTCAAGGTCTCGACGATGGCCGAGAGCCCGGCCCCCAAGAGGACGGCGCCGACCAGGGCGATGACGCCGCCGAGCCAGAGCCGGTGATTGAACAGCCAGAAGGAGGAATTGCGCTCACCTGTTGCCGAGATGCCCCGACAGGCCGACCAGGAGCACGAGCGCGGCCAAGAGCAGATAGGACGCAAGCCACAGCGTCCAGGCGAAGGAGACGAGAAGCACGATGACGGCGATGCCGGCGAGCCAGAGCAGGAGTCGCGCAAGCAAAGAGCGCCGCCGCGATTCGACATAGAGATCGGTCGCGACCACCCAGGCAAACGAAGCGGCCAGAGCCCCATGTCGATTCTTGTGCTCGAGATCGCCGGAGACGGGAGTCGTAGAGCATGATAGAGCGTGAGCAGCGCGGCGATGGCGACGGCAGCGGAAAACGCGTCGCCGCGGCGCCCACATCGGGAAGCCAGCTTCGCCACGACCAGTCCTTGCGCGTGCGGTCAGCCATCTCTCGTGCCTCCTCGGTCTCATCGTCCCCGCCAGGTGGCCAGACGCCAGAGGCGGTAAAGCGGGTTGATGCTCAGCAACCTCATGCAAGGCGTCGCGGGTCTCGCGCGCGAGCGCCGCGAGATAAGGCTCGACCAAAGCGAGCGGCAAGAAGGCCGTGCGCGCGGCGGGGGCGAGGTCGCGCATGGCGCGCAAGGCCTCGCGCAAGCTCGCGCGCGCCTCCGCGCGGAATTCGCCGAGAAGCGCGGCGAGGCCCTCGCTCATCTCTCCGGCGAGGATCTGCTCGGGCGAGGTCCCGTGTCGGCGCAGCCGGTCGGCCGGCAGATCGATACGCCCTTGCGCGGCATGGACCGGCAAGGCCCGCATCAGCCCGGTGAGGCCATAGGCGAGGCCCCCTGCCCTGGCGACGGTCCGAACCCCCTCGCCCTTCGCGCCCAAGAGCTCCGCCGCCGCCGCGAACATCGCTCCCGCGGTGTCGTCGATATAGGCTTTGAGCGCCGCCTCATCGGGCATGATCTTCACCGCCACGTCGAAACGGCGCGCGTCGATGAGGCGCTCGAGCGTGGGGCGCAATTGCGGGTGCGCACGCAGAAGCGCGCCCATGGCATCGGCGACGGGCTGACCGGTGCTCTCGCCTTGCGCCGCGCGTGAAAGCGCCTCGCGCCACCATGCAAGCCTGATCTCGCCGAGGGTGGGCTCGCTCACCTGCTCGCCAATGCGGGCGAGCTCGACATTGAAGGCAATCAGCGCCAGCAGCGCGGCGCGGGCGGAAGGGGCGCGAACAGCGCGGCCAGGGTGCGGTCGGGATCGCCGTCCCTGGCAATCCGGCGAAGCTCATCCCCTCGCGCGCGATCATCCAAGGGCCCGCCTCACCGGACGGCCGCCTCAGGCCCGGGCGGGAGCGCCGGCCTTGGCAGTCGCAGTGGCAGGGCTCCAATCGCGCCGCATGCCGAGGATGAGCTGCAACGGCGCCGCCACGAAGATCGACGAATAGGCGCCGATGACGATGCCGAAGCACATAGCGAGGCTGAAGCCGTAGATCGCCTCGCCGCCGACGATGACGAAAGGCAGCATGGCGAGGAAGGTCACCACATGGGTGAGCGTCGTGCGCGACAGCGTCTCGTTGATGGAGAGATCGAGCAGCTCGACCAGCGGCATCTTGCGGTATTTGCGCAAATTCTCCCTGATCCGGTCGAAGATCACGACCTTGTCGTTGAGCGAATAGCCGATGATGGTGAGGATGGCGGCGATGCTCGACAGGTTGAACTCGAGCTGCAGCAACGAATAGAGCCCGATGGTGCCGGTCACGTCGTGAATGAGGGAGGCGATGGCCGCGACGCCGAGCTGCCATTCGAAGCGGAACCAGATGTAGATCAGGATCGCGCCCAGCGCCACCACGACGGCGAGCGTGCCGCCGGCGATCAGCTCGGCCGATACGGTCGGGCCCACGACCTCGATGCGGCGATATTCGACGCTGTCGCCGAGCGCCGCCTTCACCTTGACGATCGAGGCTTGCTGCTCCGCTTCCGTCGGCTGGGCGGCGAGGCGAATGAGCACGTCGTTCGGGCGCGCCGAACTCCTGGATCTGCACCTCGCCGATATTGAGGGCATGGATCGTGTTGCGCAGGCCGGCGATATCGGCAACCGCGTCCTTGGTCTTCACCTCCATCAAGGTGCCGCCCTTGAAGTCGATGCCGTAATTGAGCCCCCAGGTCCAAACGAGGATCAGCGGCACGATGGTCAACAGGGCCGAAACGACCCAGGTGACCGTCCGCATCTCGACAAAGCCGATTCTCGTGTCCGGCGGGACGAAACTGAAGCCTCTGAACATGGATGTCTTTCCTAAATCGGCACGAGCTTGGGCCGCGTCCAGCGCAGCCAATAGGCCACCATGAGCCGGGTCACGGTCACCGCGGTGAACATCGAGGTGATGATGCCGATGGTCAGCGTGACGGCAAAGCCCCGCACCGGGCCCGAGCCCAGCCAGAACAGCACGAGGGTCGAGATCAGCGTGGTGACGTTGGAGTCGATGATCGTGGACATGGCGCGCGAATAGCCCGCCTCGACGGCGGCAATGGGCGACTTGCCGGTGCGGATCTCCTCGCGGATGCGCTCGTTGATCAGCACGTTCGCGTCCACGGCGATGCCCATGGTCAGCACGATGCCGGCGATGCCGGGCAACGTCAGCGTCGAACCGATCAGCGACAGCACGCCGAAGATCAGCACGATGTTGATGAGGAGCGCGATATTGGCGAACACGCCGAACAGGCCGTAAGCGGCAAACATGAAGATCACCACCAAAGCGAGCCCCATCAGCGCGGCCTTCTTGCCGGAAGCGATCGAGTCCGCGCCGAGGCTCGCGCCGACGGTGCGCTCCTCGATCACGGTGAGCTTGGCGGGCAGCGCGCCGGAGCGGAGCAGCACGGCAAGATCGCGCCGTCTGCTTGACGGTGAAATTGCCGCTGATCTGGCCCGAGCCGCTGAGGATCGGCTCGCGAATGACGGGCGCCGAGATCACCTTGTTGTCGAGGACGATGGCGAAGGGCAGCCCGACATTTTCCTGGGTGACCTTGGCGAAGCGCTTGGCGCCGGCGGCATTGAAGCGGAAATTCACCACGGGCTCGCCGGTGCGCGCGTCGAAGGCCGCCGAAGCGTCGACGAGATCCTGGCCGCTCACCAGCGTCTGATCCTTGAGCACATAAGGGATCGGCTGGTTTCCAGCACGCTCGTCGCTGCCGTAGAGAAGTTGATCGCCCGACGGCACGTGCTTGCTCGAGGCCACCTCCGCCGCATTGGCGGACTGGTCGACGAGCTTGAATTCGAGCTTGCCGGTCTCGCCGATGAGCTTCTTCAGCCGCTCCACGTCCTGAATGCCCGGCACCTGAACCAGCACGCGGTTGCGGCCCTGGCGCTGGATCGACGGCTCGGTGGTGCCGAAGGCATCGACGCGGCGCCTGATGGTCTCGATCGACGCCTCGATGGCGGCGGCCATGCGCTGGGTGAGGCCGGCATCGGTGATCGTGAGCGTGATCTCGTTGTCGCCGGCGCGCTCGACCGTCATGTCATAGCCGGAGAATCCGGAGAACACGTTGCTGCCGACGGGGACGGCAAGCTTGCGCAGCTCGTCATAGGCCTTGTCCGTGTCGGCGGGCTCGCGGATATGGACCGAGACGGTGCGCGTGGCGACGTTCTGCGCAAGATCGGTGTAACCGACGCGCGCCTTGCGCAAATTCTCGCGCACATCGCCGCGCAAAGTGTTGAGCCAATCGTCCACCATCTCCTTCTCGTCGAGCTGGTAGAGAAGATGCGCGCCGCCCTGGAGGTCGAGGCCGAGACTGACCTGCTTATGCGGAATCCAAGCCGGCAGCCCGGCCAGGCTCGAGGCCGGAAACAGGTTGGGAAGCGCGAACAGGAAGCCTGCCGCCACGATCACGGCCACGAGGATCAGCTTCCATTTTTGAAAGACCAGCATTGCCGGCTTAACACTCCAGATTAAGATATTTCACTAAAGCATTGATATTCAGTGCTGTTAAGAGGCTGCCTTGGACTTGGCATTGGCGGCGGCGGGCTCTCCCTTGCCCCGCACCTCCGAGACGGTGCCGCGCAGCACGCGCACGCGCACGCCCTCGGCGATCTCGACCTGGAGCTCCTGATCCTCGACCTTGGTCACCTTGCCGATGAGGCCGCCCGAGGTCACCACGGTATCGCCCCGGCGGATGGCGGCCACCATGGCCTGATGGTCCTTCAGCCGCTTCTGCTGCGGCCGGATCATCAGGAAATACATGATCCCGATGATTAGCATGGTGGGGACGATCAGGCCATTGAGGTAGTCGAAGGCCCCGGGAGCCGCTTGAGCGTAAACCTTCGTCAGCATTGCCCCTGTCCCTTGCTTGGCTTATGGCTGGCCGCCCCATGGCCTTGACGGCCCTGATCTTAGGTCCGAGGCGAAGCGGTAGCGTGGAAAGTGGCGCGACTATAGCCGCCGCGCGCGCCTTTGCAACGGGCAAGCGGGCGTCGTTTTGGCGCCAAATGAGGCGGTCATGAACGTCCAGGAACCGGTCCTCACCGGCCTCATCGAGCGCATCGTCAAGGCGCTGGAGCGGCTCGCCCCGCCGCGCGCGCCCAAGCCCGATTTCACCGCCGCGGACGCCTTCGTGTGGCAGGCCGATGGCGAGCGCTTTCTGCCCGTCACCGAGGTCAACCGCGTGCCGCTCGCGCTCCTCAAGGGCGTCGACCGCATGCGCGATACGCTGCTCGCCAATACCATGCGCTTCGCCGAGGGGCTGCCGGCCAACAATGCGCTGCTGTGGGGGGCGCGCGGCATGGGCAAGAGCTCGCTGGTCAAGGCGGTGCATGGGGAGATCGGCCGCGCATCCAGAGGGCCAAGCGGGCGCGCTCAAGCTCGTGGAGATTCATCGCGAGGATATCGGCTCGCTGCCGCGGCTGCTCGCGCATCTGCGCGGTGCGCCCCAGCACCGCTTCATCCTGTTCTGCGACGACCTCTCCTTCGAGGCGCGGGACACCTCCTACAAATCGCTGAAGGCGGTGCTCGAGGGCGGCATCGAGGGACGCCCGGCCCATGTCCTTTTCTACGCCACCTCCAACCGGCGGCATCTGCTCGCGCGCGAGATGATGGAGAATGAGCGATCGACCGCCATCACCCCGTCCGAGGCGGTGGAGGAGAAGGTCTCGCTGTCGGACCGCTTCGGGCTATGGATCGGCTTCCACCAATGCAGCCAGGACGACTATCTCGCCATGGTGCGGGGCTATGCCGAGCATTATGGGCTCGGCGTGGCGGATGCCGAGCTTCAGCAGGAGGCGCTCGCCTGGGCGCTGCAGCGCGGCAGCCGCTCGGGCCGCGTGGCCTGGCAATTCATCCAGGATCTCGCCGGCCGTCTCGGCAAGCCGCTTTAGGGTCGGCGCCTAGTCGGCGCTGGCCTGGGTCTGGCTCATATATTTGGTCGGGTCCACGGGACGGGAGCCCTTGCGCAGCTCGAAATGCAGCTGCGGCTGGCTGACCGAGCCCGTATTGCCGGCCTTGGCGATGATCTGGCCGCGGCGGACTTGGTCGCCCCGCTTGACCAGGATCTCTTCGTTGTGGGCGTAGGCCGACACCCAATTGTTGGCGTGGCGGATGAGCACGAGATTGCCATAGCCTTTGAGCTCGTTGCCGGCATAGGCGACGACGCCGTTCTCCGCCGCCTTGACCGAGGTGCCTTGCGGCACGGCGACGTTGATGCCGTCATTGTGGCCGCCGTCGGGCTTGGTGCCGAAGGCCGAGATGATGCGCCCCTGCACCGGCCAGCGGAAGCTGCCGCCGGACATGGGCTCGGGCGCGGGCAGGTGATCGACGCTCGTCACTTGCGTGGCGCCGCCGCCGGTCACCTCGGGCGAGGCCGCGACCGGCGCGGGTGTCGGCGCTGAGGGTATATCGGCCGCGCCCTCGACATGAGCCGGGGCGCCCGGAGCCGGAATGGTGGTGGTCTTGACGACGTGCACATTGGGCTCGGCACCCGCCTGCTCTTTCGCCGGCTTATCGGCGGCGAGCGTGGGTTGCGGTGCTGCGCTGTTATCCGGCGCCGATGCGCCATCCGGAACGATGAGCACCTGACCGATCTGCAAATTCTCGGGACGAAGCTTGTTGCGGGCGATGAGATCCTTCTCCGTCACGCCGAGCTTCGCGGCGATCTCGTGCGGCGTGTCGCCCTTCTCCACTTTATAGGTCTTGGAAGCGGACTCGGCGTTGGCCGCGGCAGCTTGCGGCGCGCCCGGCTCGGGGATGGTCAGCACCTGTCCCGCCACGATGCGCGTGTCGGGAAGATTGTTGGCGGCCTTGAGCGCCTCGAGGGTCACGCCGTGGCGCTTGGCGATGAGGCTGAGGCTGTCGCCTTTCCCAACCGTGACGGTGTGGCCCGTGGCCTGCGGCGTCGCTTCGCGAACCACGGCCGGCTCGGCCGGCGGATGCGTCGGCGCGCGATAGGCGATTTTGCGCGGCGCCACATAGCTGCGCGGCGCGGGCGAATAGGAGGCGGGCGTCACCCGCGGCGTATAGGCATGCGGCGGCGGCGCATAGGCCGGCGAAGGCGGAGGTGGCGGCGGCAGATCGTTGCGCGCCACGCGGGAGCCGCCGTTCGGATCGGCGCCATTGGCATAGACCGACTCTTCGGGCACCGGCAGCGCGGCCGTCGTCCCCGGATCGGCGACATAGCTCGCATTCGTCGCGCTCGGCGCTTCCGGCGTGCTTGAATTGGTGAGGTGAAAGGCTGGGTAATCGAAGCGCGAAACCCCGGAGCTGCAACCGCCCACTCCGAGAAGAAAACCCGTGGCGATGATCGCTAAAGCGCCGCGGCCTGCTCTCGACCCAAACGCCTCCCTATCCATTCCCCGCCCCTCGAAAACCCCATCGCAACCTCGATGAGTAAACCGCCGGAGAGGTTAACAAGCTGTTAAGGATCATGGCCGGGGGCGAAAAATGAATTGGCGCGCCAAGGGCTTAGGGCCGCTTCGCCCTCGGCACCAGGGGCACGAAGCGAACCGGCAGCAAGGGCGTTTCGGTGATGCCCTCCTCGGTCTTGTCGATGGCCACGAGCGATTGGGAATCGCGATCGTCGCCCAACGGAATGATCATGCGCCCGCCCATCTTCAGCTGCTCGATGAGCTTGGGCGGGGCGGCGCGCGTGGCCGCCGTGACGATGATGCGGTCGAAGGGCGCCTGCGGCGGCCAGCCCAGGCAGCCATTGCCGATGATGGCGGTGATGTTGGTGATGCCGAGCTCGGCGAAGCGCCGCTCGGCCGCCTTTTGCAGCTCGCGGTAGATCTCGATGGTGTAGAGCCGCCGGCAGAGATGCGACAGCACCGCCGCCTGGTAGCCCGAGCCCGTGCCCACCTCCAGCACCTTGTGGCGCTCGTCGAGATTGAGCTGCTCGGTCATGAAGGCCACCACGTAAGGCTGGGAGATGGTCTGGCCGCGATTCGATGGGCAGCGCGATATCCTGATAGGCGTGGTCGGCGAAGGCGGGGTCGACGAACAGCTCGCGCGGCACCCGCTCGATGGCGCGCAGCACCTTGGTGTCGCGGATGCCGCGACGCCGCAGCTGCATGATCAGGCCGATCTGGTCTTGCGCGCTCACCATGGGCGAACCGGCCCCATTTCAAAGAGGCGGTGTTCAAGTATCCGCCGATTCTCCGTCCCTGTCTTAGCAGCTTATTCGCCGAGCTTGGCGGCAAGCCGGTCGCGCGTCTCCACGTCGGTGAAGTCGAGATGGAGCGGGGTCACGGAGATGCGCCCCGATTGCACGGCCCACAGGTCGGTGTCCTTGGGCGGGCGGCCTTTGCGCCGCTCGATCCCCACCCAGTAATAGGGCTTGCCGCGGGTATCGAGGCGGTTCTCGATGCGCAGGAAATCGGGGTTGCGCTGGCCCTGGCTCGTCACCGCCATGCCCTTGACCGCGTCGGGGGCGCAATCGGGGAAATTGACGTTGAGCACCACGCCGTCCGGCCAGCCCGCTTGCAGCAGCTTGTGCAAGAGCGGCGTGCCATGGCGCATGGGCGTGTCCCATTCGGGCGCGCCGGTCTCGTTCCGGCCGATGGCGAGGCTGAGCGCGATGGATTTGACGCCGAGCAGCGTGCCCTCGATGGCGCCCGCCACGGTGCCGGAATAATTCACGTCGTCGGCGAGGTTCTGGCCGCGATTGACCCCCGACAGCACGAGGTCGGGCGGCTTGTCGGCGAGCAGATAGCGCACGCCCATGATGACGCAATCGGTGGGCGTGCCCTTCACCGCGTAGCGATGCTTGGCGAGCTCGCGCATGCGCAAGGGCTCGGCGAGGGTGAGCGAGTGCGCGGCGCCCGATTGGTCGGTCTCCGGCGCCACCACCCACACATCCTTGGCTATGCCGGTGGCGATATGCTCGAGCACGTCGAGGCCGGGGGCTTCGATGCCGTCGTCATTGGTGATGAGAATGCGCATGGTCAATGCGCGGGCTCGATCTTGGCGAGGCCGCCCATATAGGGCTTCAGCACTTCGGGGATGGCGATGGAGCCGTCCGCCTGCTGATAATTCTCCAAGACGGCGATGAGCGCGCGGCCGACGGCGACGCCCGAGCCGTTCAGCGTGTGGACGAAGCGGATTTGCTTGTCCTTCGCGGAGCGGAAGCGCGCGTCCATGCGGCGGGCCTGGAAGTCGCCGCAATTGGAGCAGGAGGAAATCTCGCGATAGGCGCCTTTCCCTCGCCCCGGCAGCCACACTTCGATGTCGTAGGTCTTTTGCGCGGCGAAGCCCATATCGCCGGTGGAGAGCACGACGACGCGGTAGGGAATTTTCAGCCGCTTCAGCACTTCCTCGGCGGCGCCCGTCATGCGCTCATGCTCGGCCGCCGATTGCTCCGGCGTGGTGATGGAGACGAGCTCGACCTTGGAGAATTGATGCTGGCGGATCATGCCGCGCGTGTCTTTGCCGGCAGCTCCCGCCTCGGCGCGGAAGCAGGGCGTGCCAGGCGGTGACCCGCATGAGGTAACTTGGCCTCGTCGACGATCTCCTCGCGGACGAGATTGGTGAGCGGCACCTCGGCGGTGGGAATGAGCCAAGTATTCCCTCTCGGTAAATTGGCGCTCTAGCTCCTCGTGTCCGCCTTACCGAATTTCGAACTTCGAGCAAGCGCTTTCTTCAAAGCCTCCGGTCTCCGCAGAATAAGTCCGTGAGTGCTTGCAAGGTCGCCTCTTTGGCTTCCGACCTCTGGCCAAAGAATTTTTGCAGGTCGATTTTCTTGATTGCGGACGCCGCAAATTGATCCTCAGCGAACTTTGGAAGTTGCGCGGTGCCGAACATGGTGTCGTCGCGCACGAGCAGCGGCGGGTTGATCTCGGTATAGCCGTGCTCGGATGTGTGCAGATCGAGCATGAATTGGGCGAGCGCGCGTTCGAGCCGCGCCAGCGCCCCTTTGAGCACGACGAAGCGCGCGCCGGAGAGTTTCGCCGCCGTCTCGAAATCCATCAGCCCGAGCGCTTCGCCCAACTCGAAATGCTGCTTGGGCTTGAAAGCGAATTTCTTCGGCGTGCCGACTTTGCGCAGCTCGACATTGGCCTTCTCGTCGGGCCCGACCGGCACGTCCTCGGCCGGCATATTGGGGATGCCGGCGAGCAGCGTCGCGGAGCTCGTCATCGAGCGCACGCTCCTTCTCCTCGCCTTGCTGAATGGTGCCTTTGAGCGCGGCGACCTCGTCCATCAGGCGCTTGGCGTCCGCCTCGTCCTTCTTCGCCTTGGCGTTGCCGATCTCCTTCGAGGCCGCGTTGCGGCGCGCTTGCGCCTCCTGCAATTGTTGAATCGTCGCGCGGCGCTGCTCGTCCAGAGCCGAGAATGCGGAGACAAGAGCTTGGCGGGCGGCGGCTCGAAGCCGCGCTTCTCGAGCCCCGCCACGAAGGCGTCTTGGTTGTCCCTGATCCATTTGACGTCGAGCAAAGCGGAATCCTGCGGTTCGAGCGATTCGTGAGAAGGCCTTCGTATAGAGCCTCCGGCCTCCCTTGTCATCGCCCGGCTTGACCCGGCGATCCAGTCCGGCGACTCCCGGCGAGGCCGTCATCGCGAAGGCGGTGGCAACTGGATGCCGCCGGAGCTTCATCCCGCCGGCGATGCCGAGCCCTCTCCGTCAAGGGCAGGCGAAAGCATGCGCGCGAGTCCGTTACCGCGACGCGAGACGCGTCCGGGGTTTGCCACTTCCCCCGAGGGGGATGGCGCGCCGAAAGGCGCAAATCCTATGGCATCGCATCCGAAGATGCGCGGGCACCTCGCGGCGCGCCATGAGCGGCGATTTGGCGAACACCGGGCCGCGCTTTCGCCGCAAGTGCCCCGCTTCCCCGACGGACGAAAGTCGACATGGGGGTCGCGTTTGGCATAGGCCAGACGGTCGTCAGCCAGCTCCTGGCAGGGCCTCGTATTGGGCCCGGGCGGAGCCCCGGCGCCGCCCGAGTGCCGATTGCGCGTCAATCGACCCGCGGGCGCCGCGCCTCGTCCCGCCTCGACGCACGCCTCGCGAAGCGCCCCTCAAGGAGACGAGGTGGGCACAGGATAGAGGCGGTCTGGCGCACGGGGATTAGTTTTCGTGCACGCCCGCCCTCCGTCACGCGGAAACGCGCAACGTCACGATCAGAAGCCGCCCATCGGTATGCCAGGGATCGCCGCCGCCGTTCCGCCCCTCGCACTCGGTGTGGAACCCATCCCGCCATTCGACCGACTGCACGACTCCGGCGGCTTGCAATTCGTCGGCGAGGCGGTCGCGCTCGGCGTCGACATCGGGGGCGATGTGATGGGTGACCTGGCCGGTCGTGTGGCTGAGGCCCACGCTTGCGTCGAAGGTCGCGGCCCCGAACCAGCCATTGCGGCCCTCATAGAGCTCGTCCCACCGCCAAAAGCGGACATGGTGCCGCTTGCCCGGGCCGCCGGTGAGCGGCTGCTCGAAGGCGAGGTCCTGCTTGCGCCCGAAGAGGAAAAGGTTGCTCACGGGCGCATCGTCGTCGGTGCGGTGAAGCACGGTGTCGGCCACGATGCGCGCGCTGCTCGCCAGCGTGATCGGATCGGCGGGAAACCACCCCGCCGCCGCCATGGCCCGCAAGACCTCCTCCTCGCTGCCGACCAGCCCGATATTGATCGGATCGCCGGGATGACCGTCGCCCGTCTCGGTGAGACGCGCCGTCGGCTCGAAAAACGGATGGCGGCGGAAATGGCGCGCCCAGAGCTGCGGCACGATCACATAGGCCGCCATGATCCAGACGAGCGCCAGCAACAGCAGCGTCTTGGTGTCGGGCAGGTCGAGGTGGAGCACGCTGCGCGCTCAGGCGGGTTTGCCCGCGGGCTTGCCCGTGCGCTTGCCGGCGGGTTTGGGTTTGGCCGCGCGCGCCGGACTTGCGGCATGGCGCTTCTCGGCGAGCGCGACGGCGAAGATCGAGAGCTCGTAGAGCAGCACCGTGGGCAGCGCGAGCGAGATCTGGCTCAAGGGATCGGGCGGGGTCAGCACCGCGGCCACGATGAAGGCGATGAGGATGGCGATGCGGCGCTTGGCCTTCAGCTGGGCGGCGGTGATGAGCCCGGCGCGGCCGAGCAGCGTGAGCAGCACCGGCAGCTGGAAGCAGATGCCGAAGCCCATGATCAGCGCCATGATCAGCGACAGATATTCGCTGACCTTGGCGGTGAGCTGGATGTGCACCTCGCCCGGTCCCGTCTGCTGCATGGAGAGAAAGAAGGTCATGGCGAGCGGCATGACCACGAAATAGACGAGCGCCGCGCCGAGCAGGAACAGGATCGGCGTGGCGACGAGAAACGGCAGGAAGGCCTTGCGCTCGCTGCGATAAAGTCCCGGCGCCACGAACATGTAGATCTGCGAGGCGAGCACCGGGAAGGCGAGGAAGACGGCGCCGAACAGAGCGAGCTTCATCTCGGTGAAGAAGAATTCCTGCGGCGCGGTGTAGATCATCTCGATCGGGGTATCCACGCCCGCCGCGAGCCGGTAGGGCCACAGCAGCAGATTGTAGATGGGGCGCGCGAAATAAAAGCAGACGGCGAAGGCGATGAGGATCGCCACCATCGACCAGATGAGCCGGCGGCGGAGCTCGATCAGATGCTCCATCAGCGGAGCCTTGGTGGCGTCGATGTCCTCTTGGCTCACCGCGTCTTGTCCTTCGACACTCGTGTCTTCGACGCTTGCGTCTTCGACGCGCGCCGTCTTGGGCGCTCTTGCGCCTTGGCGGCGCGCGATTTGGCGGTACGAGATTTGGCCGGCGACGCGGCCTTCGCTCTCTTGGATTTCGGCGCAGGCTTGGGCGCGGCGTCCGCCGCTGGCTTCGGCCGCATCACCGGCTGGTCGATGGCAGCGCCGAGATCGAGCGAGGCGGCGGTGTCGCGCATATCGGCCATCGCCTGGCGCACCTCCTCGAGCTCGGCCTCCTGCATGGACTCCTCGAATTGGCGCTGAAACTCGGCGGCGGCGCGGCGGAGCCTGCCGGCATAATGGCCGAAACTGCGCATCAGCCGCGGCAGATCCTTCGGCCCCACGACGATGATCGCCACGATGGCGATGACGAGCAGCTCAGACCAACCGATATCGAACATGGGCGCGGTTCAGGCCGGAGGAACGGGCCGCAAGGGACGAGCCCCGCGCGGGACCGAGCAAGAGCTCAGCCCGGCTTCTTGCGCGCGGTCTTGGCGCCGGTCGCGGTCTTGGCGCGCGGGGCGCGCGGCTTGGCGGGCTTGTGCTCGATGGTCTTGGGCGCGGGGCGCGACGGCGCTTCCTCCTCGTCGTCGTCCTCGGCCATGCCCTTCTTGAAGCTCTTGATGCCTTTGGCGACGTCGCCCATCAGCCCGGAGATCTTGCCGGTCCCGAACAGGAGCACGAAGACCAAGAGCACGAGGAGAATGTGCCACCAGCTCAATCCCATGAACGCTCTCCGCCGCCATCGAGGTGTAGTCGTATCGATCGGCGGCACTATGGCAGCAAAGGGCGCCGCGCCGCAAGGCGGCGCCGCGTTCGGAAAACCGCCTCAGGCGGGCGCCGGGGCCTGCTCCTCGGCGGCAAAGACGAGGACGGCGCCGGCATCGATGCCGACCCCCACCTCGGCGCCATGCGCCGGCGCGTCGCTTTCCCGCACGCGGGCGAGCAGCGGCATTTCGAGCCCCTGCACCGCCATCTCCACCAGCGCCACGTCGCCCAGGAAGCGCGCATCGAGCACGCGCGCGGGCACGCCCTCGCCCGGCTTGAACAGGCGCACGCCCCGCTGGCGCACGCAGAGGATGGCCTCGGCGCCGTCGGGCAGCCCGGGCGCGGCGAAGCGCCCGAGCGGGGTCGTCGGCGTGGCCTTGCGCGATACGGGCGGGGATCTCGTTGAGATCGGAGAAGGTGCGGGCGGCGAAGATGTCCTTCGGCGCGCGATAGAGATCGAGCACGTTGCCCACTTGCACCACGCGCCCCTTGCGCAGCAGCGCCACGCGGTCGCCCATGCGCATGGCCTCCTCGGCGTCGTGGGTGACGACGATGCAGGTCGCGCGCGTCTCGTGCAGGATGGCGAGCGTCTCCTCGCGCATTTTCTCGCGCAGGCGCGAATCGAGCCCGGAGAAAGGCTCGTCCATCAGGAGCACGCTCGGCCGTGGCGCAATGGCGCGGGCGAGCGCCACGCGCTGCTGCTCGCCGCCGGAGAGGATATGCGGGTATTCGCCCGCGTAATGGGCAAGGCCGACGCGGTCGAGTGCGGCGAGCGCCTCGGCGCGGGCCTCGCTCCGCGTCAGCGAGCGCAGGCCGAAGGCGACGTTGTCGCGGATGGAGAGATGGGGGAAGAGCGCGAAGTCCTGGAACATGAGGCCGACGCCCCGCTTCTCCGGCGGCACGAAGCGGTTAGGCCCCGCGACCTCCTGGCCGTCGATGAGCACGCGCCCGGAGGTGGGGCGCTCGACGCCCGCGGCGATCCTGAGCAGCGTGGTCTTGCCGCAGCCGGACGGCCCGAGCAGGCAGAGGATCTCGCCCGGCGGAATGTCGAGGCTGACATGATCCAGCGCGAGGCGTGTCGCCGAAGCGGCGCGACACATCCTCGAAGGTGACGCGGGCGGCGAAGGTGACGCCCGCTTTGCCGCGCGGGGCGCGACCGCCGCCACGCCGCTCCGGCGCGCGTCCGCTGGCTTTCCAGAACTCGAACACAAGGCTGGTCTACGTTTCAGGAGCGCGAATGCAACCGTCAGCGCGGCTCGTCCTCGGGCTCGGCGTCGTCGCCCTCCTCCGCGGAGAAAGCGGGCTCGTCCTCGAGCGGCTCCTCATCCTCGCGCAGATCGGGCGCATCGTCGGGGTTCGGCATGGAGAAGCCGGGCGGCAAAGTGGAGTCGAGCAGGCCCGCCCCCTTGAGCTCGGACAGACCCGGCAGGTCCTGGATCTGATCGAAGCCGAAATGACCGAGGAAGCTTTCCGTGGTGCCGTAGGTGACGGGGCGTCCGGGCGCGCGGCGCCGGCCCCTGATCTTGATCCAGCCGGTCTCGAGCAGAACGTCGAGCGTGCCCTTGGACGTGCTCACCCCCCTGATCTCCTCGATCTCGGCGCGGGTGACCGGCTGGTGATAGGCGATGATGGCGAGCGTCTCGAGCGCCGCGCGCGACAGGCGCCGCTGCTCGACCGATTGGCGCTCGAGCAGAAACGAGAGATCGTCGGCGGTGCGGAACGCCCATTTGCCCGCCACGCGCACGAGATTGACGCCGCGCCCGGCATAGAGGCCCTGCAGCTCCTCGAGCAGCGCCCCCACATCCTCATTGGCGGCGAAATGCTGCGCGAGCGCGGCCTGCGCGAGCGGCTCGGGCGCGGCAAACAGCAGCGCCTCGAGGATGCGCAATTTCTCGCGCCGGTCGGCCGAAGGCAGCGCCATCACATTGGAGGGTAGCCGCAAGGGAAGCGGAAGCGCGCGGGCGCGCCCGCCCGTCTCGTCGTCATCGTCGCGCGGCATGATCCTATCCCGATGCTTCGCTGTCATTGGCAACGATCCTTCTTGTTATCGTCTCGCGGGTCATCGTGTGTTTTGCGCGGCACGATCGCGGCGGCGCACCAAGAGCGGCGCGAACTCTTTTGCCTGCCGCAGCTCGATCTTGCCCTCGCGCGTCATTTCCAGCGTGGCGCTGAAGCCGCTGGCGAGCACCGTGCGCGCCAGCTCGGGCTCGACCAGGAACTCGATCAGAAGCTGGTCGAGCGGCGCCCAGTCGACCGACATGCCGAGCAGACGCTCAAGCTCGGCGCGCGCTTCCTTGAGCGACCATACGGTGCGCCGCGGCATGCGCAGGCTGTGCGTGGCCGTCCGCTGCCGCTGCTGGGCATAGGCCTTGAGCAGATCGTAGACATTGGCGCCAAAGGTGCTCTCGCGGATGAGGCGGATGGGCTCCGGCATGCCGCGGGCAAAGACGTCGCGGCCGAGCCGCTTGCGCGTCATCAGCTGCGCCGCCGCGTCGCGCATGGCGCCCAGCCGCTGCAGGCGAAAGGCGAGCAGCGCGGCAAGCTCGGCACCGGTCGGCTCGCCCTCCTCGGAGGGCTCGGCCGGCAGCAAGAGCTTCGATTTGAGGAAGGCAAGCCACGCCGCCATGACGAGATAGTCGGCGGCGATCTCGAGCCGGAGCTTGCGCGCCTCGGAGATGAAATCGAGATATTGCTGCGCCAGCGCGAGCACCGAGATCTTGGCAAGGTCGACCTTCTGCGTGCGGGCAAGGGCGAGCAGCAGGTCGAGCGGACCCTCGAAGCCCTCGACATCGACGACCAGCGTCTCGTCCGCCGTGGCGTCGGTGCGCGCCTCCTCATCGCCCCAAGCGGGGACCTCGTGCTCGGGCTCGTCCATGGCCGTCTCGACCGCGTCCATCGTCATTCCTCAAACTTCGGCCGGCGCGCTTGCGCCGCCAAGCTCCATCACCAGCGCCAGACCCGCATCGGCATCGAAGGCGTCCGGCGCGTGCAATCGGGCGCGGGCCGCCGCGAAGCGCTCGGCGCTTCGACCCGCGAGCGGAGGCACGCGCATCCGCGACCTCGCGCATCTCGGCGAGGTCGCCGCTGCAATGGAGCGCCACGTCGCATCCGGCCGCGATCACGTCGCGCGCGCGGGACGCCATGGAGCCGCCAAGGGCCTGCATGCCGATATCGTCGCTCATCACCAGGCCCTTCAGCCCGATCCGATCACGAATCACTTCGCTCATTATAACGGGCGAGACGCTCGCCGGTCGCCGGTCATCGAAACAGGGCAGCAAGACATGGGCGGTCATGGCGAGCGGCGCGTCGCGCAGCGCGTGGAACGGGCAAAAATCGATCGCCGCGAGCTCGGCTTTGCTGGCCTCGATTTTCGGCAGCGAGAGATGGCTGTCGGCCTTCGCCCGCCCGTGTCCCGGAACATGCTTAATCACCGGCAGCACGCCGCCGGAGAGCGTGCCCTCGACGACGGCGCGTCCGAGCGCGGTCACCACTTCCGGGTCCTCGCTATAGGCGCGGTCGCCGATGATGTCGTGCGCGTCGGGCTGCGGCACGTCGAGCACGGGCACGCAATTAACGTTGATGCCGGCCTCGCGCAGCTCGTCGGCGATCAGCCGCGCGCCGGCAAAGGCCGCGGCCTTCGCCGCATCGGGATTGTCGCGATAGAGCAGGCCATAGGCCCGCGCCGGCGGCATCTGCCGCCAATGGGGGGGACGGAGCCGCTGCACGCGGCCGCCCTCCTGGTCGATGAGCACGAGGACCTCGTCGCTCCCCACCGCGTCCATGAAGGAGGCGATGAGCGCGCGGATCTGCTCGGGCGTGTCGCAATTGCGGGCGAACAGGATCAGCCCGCAAGGCCGTTGCGGCGGCAAAAAAAGCGCGCTCGTCCTCGCTTAGGGATAGACCGGCGCAACCCGAGATGAAGGCCTTGAAGTCCATGGGGCCGGGCTAGCGGCCCAAAGAGGCGGGGTCAAGGCCCCGCCCCGGCCCTATGACCTCACTCCGTCATCACCAGGCAATCGCTCAAGCCTTGCGATTTCAGCTGGGTGCACAGCTTGCTGGCGGCGGTCTTGTCGTTCATCGGTCCGATGCGCAGACGGTACCAGACGCCCTTGGACCCAAGATCGGCCTTCTGCACCATGGGCCGATAGCTCGAAAGCAGCGTCGGATATTTCTGCTGCATGTCGGCGAAGGTGGCGAGCGCCTCGGTCTGATTCTTCTTCGAGCCGACCTGAACGACGTAAGCGCTTGCCTTGGCGGGCGCGGCGGCGGGCTCGGCAGCGACGGCGGCGGCCTTGACAGGTTTCGGCTTGACCGGGGCCGGCGCCGGAATCGACGCCACCTGTTGCGGCTCGGCGGCGGGCAGCAGCGGCCGGCGCGGCTGCTGGTTGCGGCGCGGCGTGCGGCTGCGGGTTGCGGTGCCGCTTGCGGCGCGGGTACTTTCGGCGTGGCGACGATGCCCGGTACCTGGGCGCTGGCGACTTGCTGTGCGGGTGCGGCTTGCGGCGCGGGCGCGGCGGCGGCCTCGACGCCCGGCGGCGGCGGCGCCATCGAACCGTCGGGACGGACCACCATCGTCTTCACGCGACGGGGACCGCCTTCGGGATCGTCGACGGTCGCCACGGAAGGCGGCGGTGCCGTTCCATCGACCGCCTGGGTGCTCGGCGGCGCGGCTTGCGCCTGCGCGGCCGGTAGCCCCCCGGTCTCGCTCGAGCCCGGCATCGCCGGCATGGCGACCTCCTCCTGGCGCGGCACGAGATGATCGGTCTCCGGCTTGTCGCCGTTTTCCAGGCGATCGTAGATCAGCTTGTTCTTATGCGGGAAATCCTTGCCCCCCGGCTGATCGGGGGCTTCCTTGACCGGCCGGTTGTCCGCTTGAACGAGCGGCGGCTGGCTGCCATTCATCGCCCCGCCGCTCTGCTTGTAGGCAAAAGCGAGGGCACCGCCCAAGGCTATGGCGCCAAGCAGCGCGCTGCCCACCATGAACATGCTGCGGCTGCGGAGCGTCATCCCGCCTTTGCGCGCGGACTGGGCTACCGCCGCCGCGGCGAGGGCGTCCCCGTCATCGAGGAAATCGGCATCGGACTGGTCGCTCTCATAGAAGCCGTGGGCGCCGCGCCGGGCTTGATCGCCGCCCAAGGAAATCTGCGGCGGTTGATCGTAAGGCGCGTCGAAGGGCTGCAACGCCCGGTGGGGATCGCTTTGCGGCTGGCCTCCGCCATGCCGCCTGGACCATGGTCGTTGTAAGGCTGATAGGCCTGCGGCTGGCCGTAGCCGCCATCGAGGTTCAGCGCCTCGTTATGAGGATAGCCGCCGCCGGCATAGCTCGTGTCCTCGGGAAAGCTCGCATCCTCGGCATAGCCCGTCTCGGGGAAGCTCGCGTCGGCATGCGTCTGCGGCGCGGACTCCGGATAGCCCGTGAAGCCCGATGGCGAATAGCCAGGCCCCGCGAAGTTTTGCTCGGGGAAGCTCGCGTCGGGATAGCTCGCATCGCTGAAATTCGAATCGGCGAAATTGCTGTCGAAGCTCTCCTCGCGCTTGCTCTCCTGCTGATAGCCCTGGGCTCGGATAGCTCGGCGGCGCATAGTTTGGCGCGGCATAGCCCTGCCCGGAATAGGCCTGGCCGGGATAGGGATTGCCCTGGCCTTGGGGCGGATAGGGATTGCCCTGGCGGCGGATAGGGATTGCCCTGGCCTTGGGGCGGATAGGGATTGCCCTGGCCTTGGGGCGGATAGGCATTGCCACCATAGGGCTGGGAGGGGGCTTGCTGTCGGCCGTTGGGATAGGGCTGGGGCGGAATTGGATTTGCGCTCGGATAGGCGGGCGCGGCCTGCGGCGGATAGGGGGCCGGCTGCGGCTCCGGCCGGGCTTGAGCCTGATCCTGACCGCGGGTGACGGGGGTGTAGGACGGCATGCGCGCGAAAGCGGGGCTGCCGCCTCCGAACATCGGGCGCTGTCCCATGGCGGGGCGGCTGGTTTTATTTGGTGCCGAGCTCATGCAAGGTACCTCGCTCCTATGTGTGCCTTTAGGTCTAGCCCCGAGCGCAGCGCGCCCAAAGCGGCCGAAATCCCCTGCTTATGGTCGTAATTCGACTGCAACTGTAGGGTCAGACCGGCGCAAATGCCCGGTTCTTGATCGTGCATGGACATGGTACTTCCCCTCGAACCACCCCCTGCCCCACTCAATGCAGCTCGTGCAACGCATGGACGCCGAGAATCCCCAAACCCGACGCCAACACCCGTTTTGTGGCAGCCACAAGAGCTACGCGCGCGCGAGTTAACTCTCGGTCACTTGCGTAAATAAAACGTAATTGTGGCGAGTTTTTGCCTCTGTTCCAAAGGCCGTGAAAGTCCCCAGCAAGATCATAAAGATAGAAGCCGATACGGTGCGGCTCATGGCTCAAGGCGGCGCCTTGGACGATACTCGGAAATTGGGCCATACGGCGGATTAGCGCGACCTCTGCGGCATCGTTCAACCGGCCAAGATCAGCGTTCGCCAACTGAGCCTCCTCAACATCGAGATCGGGGAAAACGTCCCGTACGTTACGCAACACGGAACTCGCCCGCGCATGGGCGTACTGGACATAGAACACCGGGTTGTCGCGCGACTGCTCGGTCACCTTGACGAAGTCGAAATCGAGCGGCGCGTCGTTCTTCCGGTAGAGCATCATGAAACGGACGGGCCCGGAGCCCACCTCGTCCACGACCTCCCGGAGGGTCACGAAGGTCCCGGCACGTTTGGACATTTTGACAGGCTCGCCGCCGCGAAACAAGCGCACGAGTTGACAAAGTTTGATGTCGAGGTCGGCCTCGCCCTGGGTGAGGGCCGCGACCCCCGCCTGCATGCGCTTGACATGGCCTGAATGGTCGGCGCCCCACACGTCGATCATGTGCTTGAAGCCGCGTCTGAACTTGTCGCGGTGATAGGCCATGTCGGCGGCGAAATAGGTATAGCCGCCATCGGATTTGACGAGCGGCCGGTCGATGTCGTCGCCGAACTCGGTGGAGCGGAAGAGAAGCTGCTCGCGGTCTTCCCAGTCCTCCTCGGGCCTCCCCTTGGGCGGCGGCAGACGTCCCTTGTAGATAAGTCCCTTGGCCTTCAACTCGCCCAAGGTCTCGGCCACCTCGTCGCGCGGCCCTTGCGTGAGCGAGCGCTCGGAGAAGAAGACGTCGTGGCGGATGCCGAGCTCGGCCAAGTCCGTCTCGATCATGGCCAGCATGGCTTGCAGCGCGGCGCTCCGCACGATGGGCAGCCACTCGCTCTCGGGCAGGCCGAGAAGTGCGGTGCCGTGCTGATCGGCGAGCGCGCGGCCGACGGGCTTGAGATAGTCGCCGGGATAGAGGCCTTCCGGGATCGCGCCGATGTCCTCGCCGAGCGCCTCGCGGTAACGGAGATAGGCCGAGCGCGCGAGCACGTCCACCTGGGCGCCCGCGTCATTGATATAATATTCGCGCGTGACGGCGTAGCCCGCGAAGGCGAGCAGAGTGGCGAGCGCATCGCCGAACACCGCGCCGCGGCAATGGCCGACATGCATCGGTCCGGTCGGGTTGGCCGACACATATTCGATGTTCACCGCCTCGCCTTTGCCCAAGGCGCTGCGGCCATAATCCGCGCCGGTCTCGAGCACCATGCGCAACACGCTCGGCCAGAAGGCGGGCGCCACGGTCAGATTGATGAAGCCCGGCCCGGCGATCGCGGCCCTGTCGATATTGGCGTCCACCTCGATGAGCGGCACCAGGCGCTCGGCGAGCGCGCGCGGCGCGAGCCCCGCCTCCTTCGCCAGCACCATGGCGGCATTGGTGGCGAGATCGCCATGGGCGGGATCCTTCGGCGGCTCCAGCGTGATGCCGTCGATGCTCGCCTCCGCCGGCACGACGCCGTCATGCTTCAGCTGCTGGACGGCCGCAAGCACGCGGCCGTGGAATCCTGCAAAGACGTCCATGCGTGACTTTCCGAAGGATAGGCGGCGCGACTAGCGTAATTCAGGGGTGGCGTCAAACAGGCGGCGGTGCTCGGCAAGGGCGTAGCGGTCGGTCATGCCGGCAATGAAATCGCAGACGTGGCGCGCATAGGCGGCGGGAGCCCTGCTGCGGCGCGTGCTCGCGCCATTCGGGCGGCAGCGCGCTCGCGTCGCGGCCATAGCGTTCGAACAGGTCGCGCACCACCCGCTCGGCATCGCCCATGATGGCCATGATGCGCGGGTGGCGATAGACGCGGGCGAAGAGAAAGCGCGCGCAAATTGTCGAGCTCGGCCTGCATGGTGGGCGAGAAGGCGACCATGGCGCGGCCCGCATGGCGCACATCGGCGGCGCTCTCCGGGGCAAGCGCTTCGAGCCGCCGCCGCGTCTCGGCGACGGCGTCGTCGATCATGGCGGTGATCAGGCGGCGGTTCGCCTCGTAGAGCAGCCGGGCGCCGTCGATGCCGGGATAGGCGGAGCGCGCGGCGGCGAGCGCGCGGCCGGCGATCTCGACCTCGGCGAGCTCGTCGAAGGTGAAGAAGCCCGCGCGATAGCCGTCGTCGATGTCGTGATTGTTGTAGGCGATGTCGTCGGCAAGGGAGGCCACTTGCGCCTCGACCGAGGCATAGGTCGCAAGCTCGAGGTCCTGCCGCGCGCAATAGGCGAGGATGGTCTCGGGCACGGGGTCGAGCAGCGGACCGTTGTGCTTGACGAGACCTTCGAGCGTCTCCCAGGTGAGATTGAGGCCGTCGAAGCGCGCATATTTGCGCTCGAGCTCCGTCACCGCGCGCAAGGATTGGGCGTTGTGGTCGAAGCCGCCGGTGTCGGCCATGACGGCGGCGAGCGCGCGCTCCCCGGCATGGCCGAAAGGCGGGTGGCCGAGATCGTGGGCAAGCGCCAAGCCTTCGGTCAAATCCTCGTCCACGGCGAGGGTCCGGGCCATGGATCGTGCGATCTGCGCCACTTCGAGGCTGTGGGTGAGGCGCGTCCGGTAATGGTCGCCCTCGTGATAGATGAAGACTTGCGTCTTGTGGGTGAGCCGGCGGAAGGCGGTCGAGTGCAGGATGCGGTCGCGGTCGCGCTGATAGAGCGAGCGCGTCGGGCTCGCGCGGCTCGGCGATCAGCCGCCCGCGCGAGGCTTGCGGGTCCACGGCGTAGGGCGCAAGGCTGCGCTCGAAGCGGCGCGGCTCGACGCAGATCCGGTCGCGTATGCGGCTATGAGCCAATTGACAAGTCCGGACGCCATCCTATGTTTAGTCAACACCAATGAGGCCATGTTGTTGGCCTCACGAGCAATTTGGCCTAACCCAAGATGAGCGAAGCGTCCATCACCTTGAGCGAGAGCGCCGCGCGGCGCATTGCCGAGCTCGTGAAGAGCGAGCCGTCCGGCACGCTGTTGCGCGTCAGCGTCGAGGGCGGCGGCTGCTCGGGCTTCCAATATCGCTTCGATCTCGTCAAGGAAACCGCTCCCGACGATCTGCTCGTCGAGCGCAACGGCGCCCGCGTCGCCATCGATCCCGTGTCGCTCGGCTTCGTGCAGGGCTCGGAGATCGATTTCGTCGACGATCTGATCGGCGCGCAGTTCAAGATCAAAAATCCCAACGTCACCGCCTCGTGCGGCTGCGGCACGAGCTTCTCGATCTAGCTCTCCTCCCTAATTGTCATTCCCGCGCAAGCGGGAATCCAGTAACCACCACCCTCAGTTAGCTTCCGATAGCCGAGGGTACTGGATTGCCCGGTCAAGCCGGGCAATGACAATAGGAACGGAACGTCGGGCCCCATCTCATCCATGAAGATCGCCTCCTGGAACATCAACGGCATCAAGGCGCGCCTCGATACCGCCAAGACCTGGCTCGCCGCGGCGTCACCGGACATCGCCTGCCTGCAGGAGATCAAATGCGTGGACGAGGCCTTTCCGCGCGAGGAGTTCGAGGCGCTCGGCTATAACGTCGCCGTCCACGGCCAGAAGAGCTTCAACGGCGTGGCGCTCCTCTCCAAGCTCCCCTTCGACGAGGTGGCGCCGAAGCTCGCGGGCGACGCGGAAGACGTGCAGGCCCGCTATTTGGAGGCCGTCGTCTCGGTGCCCTCGGGCGTGCTCCGCGTGGTCAATATCTACCTCCCCAACGGCAATCCGGTGGGCACGGAGAAATTCGCCTACAAGCTCGCCTGGATGTCGCGGCTGAAGGAGCGGATCAAGACGCTGCTCACGCTCGAAGAGCCGCTCATCGTCGCCGGCGATTTCAACGTCATCCCCGCGCCGGAGGACGTCTACGACCCCGATGCGTGGATGAACGACGCGCTGTTCCGGCCGGAGTCGCGCGCCCATTTCCAGGCGCTGGTCAATCTCGGGCTCACCGACGCCTTCCGCGCCTGTCACGACGAGCCCAACCGCTACACCTTCTGGGACTATCAGGCGGGCGCCTGGCAAAAGAACCGCGGCTTGCGCATCGACCATCTGTTGCTGTCGCCGCAGGCGGCCGACGCGCTCGTCAAATGCGAGATCGACCCCGCCCCACGGGCCTGGGAGAAGCCGTCCGACCACGTGCCGATCTGGCTCGAGCTCAATCTCTGAGCCCGGACTTGGCGCTTAAGGCTTGAACTCTCCGGCGCCCTTGGCGAAGCCCACGGGCAATTCCGCAGGCTTGGCATCCGCCTCGCCCGTCGCAATGGCCGCAGGCGTTGCCGCGCTCGCCGCCGGAGCAGACGCAGCGGCCGCCGTTCCGCCCGAAGCCGGCACGACCCTGGGCTCGCTCGAGGCGGCCTGCGACGGAGCCGCGGCCGGCACGGTCGCCGCGGCGACGGTCCCGCCCAATTCGGGGATGAGCGCGCGAGCCTCTTTGCGCGTGGCGGCATCGGCCGCGCCGACGGCGCCGAGATAAAGCTCGGTCATCCAATCCGGCTCCTTGCCGCTCGCCTTGGCGTTTTCATGGGCAAGCATGATCAGAGCGAGACCCTTCGCCGGGCGGGCGCGAATGTCGCCATGCCACAAGAGTTCGCCGAGCGTGGCCTGGGCGGCCGGGTGCTGTTTCTTGGCGGCCATGGCGAGCCAATTGGCGGCGAGGCCGACATTCTTGTCCACGCCGTCGCCGGTGAGATAGAGGCGGGCGAGCGCATATTGCGCATCGGCGTCGCCGAAATAGCTCGCGGCATGACGGTAGAGGCCGGCGGCGCGGACGGGATTGGGCGTGATCGAGAGCGCCGGAAGCCCGAATTGATAATAGCGCCCGAGCGCCACGAAGGCCTCGGCCACGAATTTGGCGATCGGGCTGCTTCGGATTGCTCTCGGCGCGCTCGTCGGCGATCTGCTGATAATAGGTGAAGGCCTTGGCGTCGTCCTTGGGCACGGCCACGCCCGCCGCGTAGAGGCGCGCGAGCTTGAGCTGGGCGCCCAGCACGTGACGATCGGCTGCGTAGGCGAGGCTCGGCAGCGCGTCCTCGACATTGCCTGCCTTGATGGCGGCGATGCCTTGACGGTAGGCGGCCGTGGCCGAGGCATAGGGCGGCACATCTTCGGCGCCCACGGCCAAGGGCGCCAAGACCATCGAGCGCCGCGAAGGCGCCGAGCACTCTCACGCTACACGTCCGCATAGCACTTCACTTCCGCCGCCGCGCCGGGATGGGTCACGGCACCCGTCCGGGCGGGCCCAACCTCGTTCGCGTATTTCCACAAATAGCCGCTCTGGAACGCGCGTTCCGGCGCCTTCCATTTCGCGCGCCGCTTGGCCAGCTCGGCTTCCGACAGCTCCAGATCAAGGACCCCGCGCTCGGCATCGAGCACGATCATGTCGCCGTCGCGCAGCAGCGCGATCGGGCCGCCCAGCGCCGCCTCCGGCCCGACATGGCCGACGCAGAAGCCGCGCGTGGCGCCGGAGAAGCGGCCGTCGGTGATGAGCGCCACCTTGTCGCCCATGCCCTGGCCGTAAATCGCCGCCGTGGTCGAGAGCATCTCGCGCATGCCGGGTCCGCCTTTCGGGCCCTCGTAGCGGATGACGATCACGTCGCCTTCCTTGTATTTCTTCGCGCTCACCGCGGCGAAGGCCTCCTCCTCGCTGTCGAAGCAGCGCGCGGGCCCGCGGAATTTGAGCCCCTTCATGCCGGCCACCTTGACGATGGCGCCGTCGGGCGCGAGCGAGCCGCGCAAGCCCACCACGCCGCCGGTGGGCGACAGCGGCTTGTCGGCGGAACGCACGACGTCCTGGTCGGGATTCCACGCGACCTTGGCGAGATTGTCGGCCATGGTGCGGCCGGTCACGGTCATGCAGTCGCCGTGCAGATAGCCGTGGTCGAGCAGCGTCTTCATCAGGAGGGGCACGCCGCCAGCCTCGAACAAGTCCTTGGCGACATAGCGGCCGGAAGGTTTCAAATCCGCGATATAAGGTGTCCGTTTCAAGACTTCGGCCACGGCGAACAGATCGAAATCGATGCCGCATTCATGCGCGATGGCCGGAAGATGCAGCGCCGCGTTGGTCGAGCCGCCGGTCGCCGCCACCACCGCGGCCGCGTTCTCCAGCGCCTCGCGGGTGACGATGTCGCGCGGGCGAATGCCGAGCGCGAGCAGGTCCATGACCTTCCCGCCCGCCGCGTTGCAGAAATGATCGCGGATCTCGTAAGGCGCCGGCGCGCCGGCCGAATAGGGTAGCGCCAAGCCCGATCGCCTCGGAGACGCAGTGCCATGGTGTTGGCGGTGAATTGCGCGCCGCAAGAGCCGGCGGAGGGACAGGCGACCTGCTCGAGCTCGTCGAGATCGTCGGCCGACATCTTGCCGACGGAGTATTGGCCGACCGCCTCGAACAGATCCTGCACCGTGACCGGGCGGCCGCGGAAGGAACCCGGCAGGATCGAGCCGCCATAGATGAAGATGGACGGCACGTTCAGCCGCAACATGGCCATCATCATGCCGGGCAGCGACTTGTCGCAACCGGCGACGCCGACGAGCGCATCGTAGCAATGGCCGCGCATGGTGAGCTCGATCGAAATCGGCGATCACCTCGCGCGAGGGCAGCGAGGACTTCATGCCCTCGTGGCCCATGGCGATGCCGTCGGTGACGGTGATGGTGCAGAATTCGCGCGGCGTGCCGTGGGCGGCGGCGACGCCCTGCTTCACGGCTTGCGCCTGGCGCATCAGGGAGATGTTGCAGGGGGCGGCCTCGTTCCAGCAGGTGGCGACGCCGACGAAGGGCTGATGGATCTGCTCGCGGGAGAGACCCATGGCGTAGTAATAGGAGCGATGCGGCGCGCGCGCGGGACCCTCGGTGACGTACCGGCTCGGCAAACGCGACTTATCGAACGTCTTGGCGTCCATCTTCCAAGGCCTGGATGAGCTTGCGAGATAGGTGGCCTCTGGCCGCCAACTCAACGCCGCCGGCCCTCGCTCCCCGGCCTTCCCACCCCTTTAAGCCCCTTAACGGGAATCTGGTCGCGGCCGCTGCTCCTCTAACTGGCCGATGTCCCAAAGTTTTATGGCGCAAACGAGGCGAAAATGCCTCAGTCTGTGGCATTTGAGCTACAGTTGCTGAGATTTTGGATCAGCACTGCGCGCGAGATTGGCCGCGGCTAGAGCGCGGTTTCCAGGCGCTTCAAGGCTTGCGCGAGGCGCGCGGCGATGGCCTCGGCCTCGACCTTGCGCTCGCGCTGCTCCTCGACCACATGCTCGGGCGCGCGGGAGACGAATTTCTCGTTGCTGAGCTTGGCGTCGAGCTGGGCGATCTCCGAACCGCACCTTGTCGATCTCGCGCTTGAGCCGCTTCGATCTCCACGGCGACGTCGATGACGCCGCCAAGCGGCAGCGCGAGCGTCGCCTCGTCGAGCACGATCTGGACCGCGCCTTTCGGCGCCGGCGCCTGAAGCCGATGCTTTCGAGGCGCGCGAGCCGCAGCAGCGTCTCCTCGTGTCGCGCGATGCGGGCCTCGGTCTCCTTGCTCGCGCCGGAGATGAGCAGCGGCACGCGCGCGCCGGCCGGCACGTTCATCTCGGCGCGCACCGAGCGCACCTCGGAGACGAAACGGATCAGCCAGCCGATCTCGGCATCGGCCGCGGCATTCTCGAGCCCGCGATGGTGCGGCCAGGGGCTCAGCATCAAGAGGCTGCCGCGCCCCGCCTTCTCGGGCGCGAGCTTGCGCCCACAGCTCCTCGGTGACGAAGGGCATGAAGGGGTGGAGCAGGTGCAGCGCGCGATCGAGCACCCAAGCGGTCATGGCGCGGGTCTCGGCGGCCAGCTCCGCCTCGCCCGCGAGCAGCGGCTTGGCGAGCTCGAGATACCAATCGCAGAAGACGTGCCAGATGAAGGTGTAGATGGCGGCCGCCGCCTCGTTGAAGCGGAAATTCTCCAGCGCCTCGGTGACGGCAGCCGCGGCGCGCTCGCTCTCGCCCGCGATCCAGCGATTGACGGTGGCCTTCGCCTTGCCGGGATCGAAATTCTCGGCCGGGGCGCAGGCGTTCATCTCGGCGAAGCGGGCGGCGTTCCACAGCTTGGTGGCGAAGTTGCGGTAGCCCTCGACGCGCGAGGTGGCGAGCTTGATGTCGCGCCCCTGCGCGGCCATGGCGGCGAGGGTGAAGCGCAGCGCGTCGGCGCCGTAAGCGTCGATCAGCTCGAGCGGGTCGATGACGTTGCCCTTCGACTTCGACATCTTCTGACCCTTCTCGTCGCGGACGAGCGCGTGGATATAGACCTCGCGGAACGGCACCTCCTCCATGAAGTGCAGGCCCATCATCATCATGCGCGCGACCCAGAAGAAGATGATGTCGAAGCCGGTGACGAGCACGTCGGTCGGGTAGTAGCGGGCAAGCTCCGGCGTCTCGTCGGGCCAGCCGAGCGTCGAGAACGGCCACAGCGAGGAGGAGAACCAGGTGTCGAGCACGTCCTCGTCGCGTCAACGCGTAGTTCTTGATAGAAGCGGCGTATTGCGGCCTTCCATTGGATGACATCGCTCACTACCATCGCGTAGACCTGCTCGTAGTGTGAAGCTGCCGCTCGATCGCCGCGCTTCATCCTCAGCCACGAAGACTCTCGCCGTCAGGGCCATACCAAGCGGGAATCTGATGGCCCCACCAGAGCTGGCGCGAGATGCACCAGGGCTGGATGTTCTCCATCCAGTGGAAATAGGTCTTCTCCCAATTCTTCGGCACGAAAGTCGTGCGGCCGCGCTTCACCGCGTCGATGGCCGGCTTCGCCAGCGTCTTGGCGTCCACATACCATTGGTCGGTGAGGTAGGGCTCGATGACGACGTTCGAGCGGTCGCCATGGGGCACGGTGTGCACGTAGGGCTCGATCTTCTCGACCAGCCCCTTGCCTCCAAGCGCTCGACAATCGTTCTTGCGCGCGGCGAAGCGATCGAGCCCGTCAAGATCTTCGGATCGTCGACTCGGACAGCCTCGAGCCTCGTCCGCTGACGTCCGGCGCAGAAGTCGCGCGATTCGGCGATCGTCGAGCAGCTGAGCTTCGCCTCGGGCGTGAGGATGCTGATCATGGGCAGCGCGTGGCGCTTGCCGACCTCGAAATCGTTGAAGTCGTGCGCGGGCGTGATCTTCACCGCGCCCGAGCCCTTCTCCGGGTCGGAATATTCGTCGGCGATGATGGGGATGCGGCGGCCGACCAGCGGCAGGATCACTTTCTTGCCGACAAGCGTCTTGTAGCGCTCGTCATCGGGGTGCACGGCGACGGCGGTGTCGCCGAGCATGGTCTCGGGCCGCGTGGTGGCGACGACGATGTAGGTGGACGCGTCCTCGGGGTTGAAGCTCTTGCCTTCGAGCGGGTAGCGCAAATGCCAGAGATGCCCCTTCACCTCGACCTGCTCCACTTCGAGGTCGGAGATGGCGGTGAGCAGCTTCGGGTCCCAATTGACGAGCCGCTTGTCCTTGTAGATCAGCCCCGCGCGATAGAGCTCGACGAACACCTTGCGCACGGCGCGGCTGAGGCCCTCGTCCATGGTGAAGCGCAGCGCTCCCAGTCGCAGGAGGCGCCGAGCCGCTTCAGCTGATTGATGATGGCGCCGCCCGACTCCTCTTTCCACTGCCAGACGCGGCGCACGAATTCGTCGCGGCCGAGCGCGCGGCGGTTGGGCTCCTGCCGCTCCATCAATTGGCGCTCGACCACCATCTGGGTGGCGATGCCGGCGTGATCGGTGCCGGGCTGCCACAGCACGTCCTTGCCCTTCATGCGCTCGAAGCGGACGACGATGTCCTGCAGCGTGTTGTTGAGCGCGTGCCCCATATGCAGCGAGCCCGTCACATTGGGCGGCGGGATGACGATGGCGAAGGGCTTGGCCTCGGCGCGGTCGGGGCGGCCGGAGCGGAACGCGCCCGCCTCCTCCCACGCGCGGTAGATCTCGCCTTCGATCGAAGCGGGCTGATAGGTCTTGTCGAGCATGGGGCGGCTTGGGTGACGCGATCACGGGGTCGCGCGCGTCCTACGCGCCGCCCGATGGGCTGTCAACCAAGGACGGCATGCGGCCCTTTCGCCGTCGGCGCGGACGCCCGCCGCATCAGAGGAGCGACTAGTTGCTGCGCAGCTTGGCCTCGGCGTCCTTGAGCTCGTCGCGCAAGGCGGCCGTGAGCATGCGCGACAGATTCTCGTCGGCGCCTTTGAGCTCGTCGCGCAAGGCGTCCTCGAGCACGCGGGACATATGCGCGTCGATCCATTGGCGCAGCAGCGGCCGGAGCGACGCCTTGACGCTGTCTTGCAGCGACTGGCCGGTGAATTCGCCCGTGGCATAGTGCTGCTCGTGCGCGTAGTGCGGCTCATGCGACCCGCCATTGGTATGCGCCGGCGCGGAGTCGTGAGAGGCCTCGCCATTGGTGAGCGCCTCGCCATTCTTGGCCCAGGACGCATTGCTCGGCGGCCAGAAGGGCGTCTCCTCCGGTTTGCTCGGCCTCCTCGGCCTCCTCGGCTTCGTCAGTCTCGGGCGCCGATGGCGGCGCGGTCGCCTCCATTTCGAATTCGGTCAGCGTGAGTTCGGGCTCGGGCTCCGACGTCGCGGCCATGCCGGCCTTGAGCGCGGCGATGGCCGCCTCCAAAGCCGAGACCGGTTCCATCTCGCCAGTCCCCTGCCCCGCCTCGGTGTCGGCGGCGTAGATCGTGGCTGACGCATAGGTCTCGGACTGGCTTGCGTTTCGGTGCCGGCATGACGCCGGCGTCCTGGGGTGCCGGCGCGAAGCTTGGCTCGGCGGCAACCGGCGCTTCCATGGGAGGCTCGGCCGGGCCGAACTCCTTGGTGAGATCGAGGATGTCATCCTCGCCCGCGGGCGCCTGACCGCCGCCACTCAACACGCGGGCAATGTCGTCGATGATCCGCGTGTCGGCCTCGACATCTGCAATGTTCCCCGGTCTTGCCTCTTCCTCCCGGGCTAGCGAAGCCGCGTTGCTTTGCGTAGGACTGGAATCGTCATCCGCGATAATCCGACGAATGGATGCGAGAATCTCCTCCATTGTCGGTTCGGGAGCCCGCTCCGTGCTGCTCATCACCTGAACCTCTTAGCGCCATTTCCCCGCACCCTACGCTGGCACAATTGGGTGGCCCTCAGGGGTGCTAGCTTAACACAGCGTTAACTTACAAGTCTCGATTTGGTTGGGGGTCAGGGACCTGGCGCGATGGTTAACGCGCCGAGCCTCATTCGTCGGGGGCCGGCGGCGGAGGCGGCGTCAGACCAATCCATTTGTTCGTCACATTGTCATAATGCTCGATCGGATCGTAATAA
Source organism: uncultured Alphaproteobacteria bacterium (assembly GCA_963792045.1). Classification (GTDB taxonomy): domain Bacteria; phylum Pseudomonadota; class Alphaproteobacteria; order Rhizobiales; family Methyloligellaceae; genus Methyloceanibacter. The sequence goes on along the minus strand of CAWBUT010000002.1, from coordinate 64,907 downwards.
GGCACTGAGAGCCCCAAGCTTTGCGCGTCAAGCCGTCCCACGGCCGCGTACAGCGAATATTCGGCGACGAGGCGGTCGCGCTCCGCCGTGACGAGGCCGATCTGCGAGGTCAGATATTCGAGCTGGGCATTGAGCACGTCGAGCGTCGTGCGCTGGCCGACTTTCTCCTCCTCCTGCACGCCTTCGAGCGCGATCTTATTGGCATCGACGGCGTCCTTGGCGGATTTGATCTCGGCGACGGTGGATTGCAGAATCCCCCAGTTGGAGACGACGTCGGCGTGGACCCGAAGCCGCGCATTCTCCACCTCCTTCTTCAGCTGGTTGTTGGTCTCCTTGGCCTGGCGGACGCGGGCGGCGACCCCGCCCCCCTGATAAAGCGGCACGTTCACCCGCCCCATCACCGTGGTGGTGTCCTCCTGCTTCGAGGTCATCGCGCCCGGGGACGTCAGGGGATGTTGAGAAAGCCGAAGCGCTGCGTGTAGCTCGCTTCGAGCGACACTTGCGGCAGCAACTCGCCGATGATCTGATTGACCGCGTAGAGCGAGGCCTCTTCCTGGTAGACGGCGCCGAGGATGACCGGATTCTCCCCGTCGCCCAGCGTCATCGCCTCGTCGAGGCTTTGCGGCAGAACGTGCAAGATCGACGGCGGCGTGACGAGGTTGCTCGGCGGGTGGCCGATCACCTGCTCATAGGTCGCGCGGCTCGACTTCAGGTTCGACTGCGCCACGTTGAGATCGGCGATGGCGCTGGAGCGGCGCGCCTCGGCTTGCGCCACGTCGGTGCGCGTCACCTCGCCGACATTGAAGCGGTCCTTGGTCTGCTTGAGCTGCTCGGTCAGCACCGTGACGTTGTTCTCGCGCAAGCGCACGACCGCCTGATCGCGCACGACGTTCATGTAGGCCGTGGCCGCGTCGAGCAGCGTCGTTTGCTCGATCGTGCGCAAATCCTCGCGCCCCGCCTGGACGGTCGCCTTGGCCTGACGGATCGCGTTGATATTCTGGAAGCCCGTGAACACGGGCTGGGACAGGGTGACGGCCCAACCGCGGGGGTGGCTGGTGCCGGTGGGGAAGGTTCCTCCTCCCGCGCCGATGGCGGCGGCCGCGGCGCCGGCTGCGGTGCTCCCCCTGCCCGCTTGATGTCGTTGTCGACATTCTGGAAGGCGGTGTCGCCCGAGGCCGAGATGGTCGGGCGCAAGCCCGATTTCGCCAGCGCCACCTGCTCGTCGGTGGCGCGCAGCCGCGCCCGCTCGGCATTGAGCACCGGATTGATGAGATAGGCGTTGGCCAAGGCCTCTTGCAGCGTCTCGGCCCAGGCCGGGCCGCTGCCCATGGCCAGCGCAACGAGCAGCCCGAAGCAGGCGGCGCGTGGCCACCCACAGCCCACCCGGCACGAGCCGGGATGCCTGGTCATGACGCCGCGCACTCTTATCGATCCACTCCCGCAGTTGGAACAGCCCCCGCCCCCCGACTGCGCAAGAAACCATAGAGCAGCCAAGCGGCGCGGGTATAGCCGCTCGGGACGATTTCAGCAAAAAACTCAAAGGACTGTGGGATCACAGCAACAGTGGGAGTACGCTGCAGAAACTCAGAAAGTGAAGCAGGGCATGGGGGTAAAGCCCGGCAGCGGCTTGGCTCCCGCGTCGAAATGCGGCACGCCGCTCACCGTCCCGTCGGCCTTGACGAAGAGATAGGCCTTCCCGGCGACGTTGCCGGCGACGACGCTCACGCATCGCCCTCCCTCCTTGAGCTGCGGCACGAGCGAATCAGGCAGGCGCGGCACGCTGCCATTGAGCAGGATGACGTCGTAGGGCGCGCCCGCTCGATAGCCCTCGTTCAAGGGGCCGGTGACGATCTCGGCCTTGTCGAGAGGATAGGTGCGGGCGAGCTCATGCAGGGTGTGGCGGGCCGCGTCGGCGAGCTCGGGCTCCGCCTCGAGCCCCGTCACCCGACCGGCAAGAAGCGCGAGCACCGCCGTCGAATAGCCGGTCGCGCAGCCGATATCGAGCACGCGGTCGTCCGGCCCAATGCCGGCGAGTTGGATGAGGCGGGCGAGGAGGACGGGCGCCAACAAATAGCGCGCCGGCGCGCCATCGACCGCGGGCCACACTTCGACGCCGTCGTCCATATAAGCGAGCGGACGGGAGGGCACGGGCACGAAGCGCTCCCGCGGCAGCGCGCTCATCGCCGCCAAAAGCGCGCGGTCGGTCACCTGATTGGGACGGAGCTGCGACTCCACCATGGTGAGGCGCTGCCGCTCGTAATCGATCATCGCCGCCCCCATCTCAGTCGCATCCGCCCAGGCTTAACGCACTTCATCCGCGGCGTATCAAATCCCCGGCGCGAGCGTTAGATAGCGAGCCTTACGCGGGCAAGAACCCACGCATATTGACGCGGGAGGGGTTCGGCATCTAGGTACCATGCATTGGCCACGTGGCGGAGTGGTGACGCAGCGGACTGCAAATCCGTGCACCCCGGTTCGATTCCGGGCGTGGCCTCCACCTTCAACCGGGCTCCTTCTGGGCCGCATTGTCGCCCGCGCGCGACGCGGCGCTCCCATTCTTGCGGTCGCGATGCCACCAGAGCGCGAGCCGCCGGCGTCCGCGCCGCACGATGGGGATGTCCACCGAGAGGACGAGCAAACCGAGCGGGATCATCCAGAACCCGACCACCGGCAGGAAGCCCACGAGGCCGCCGGCGACGAGCAGGATGCCGAGGCCGACACGGACGGTGCGGGACTGCGGCAGGTGCAGCTCGCGGCTGGCGAAGCGGATCTTATGGGCCATGGCTCTCGTTTCCGGCGGGACGCTCCCCACATAGGCATTGAAGCATGGCGCCACAACGGCGCGCCAAGGCGAGGGCCTCGACCGGCCAGAGCCCCGCAAGGCTCTGGAAACGCCGCGTGCCATTTGCTATGGAGCGAGGTGACGCGGCAAGGCGTCCTGTTCCCCGGTAGCTCAGTTGGTAGAGCAAGCGGCTGTTAACCGCTGGGTCGCTGGTTCGAGTCCGGCCCGGGGAGCCAATTACCCAGTGACTTAGAACAGAATCGGGACCCGCCCAACTCAGGCTTGGCTGTTTCAATCGTCGCCATAGCCCCAGCGTCCCGACCAGAAATGGTAGACCAACTCCGCTCTCACGGTCTGAATGTCCAGGTCAAAATTGGCTGACGCTTGGCTCTTGATGTCCCGGTAATCGAGAGGGGCAAAGCACTCCGGCGGCTGACTAGGTTCACATAATTCTATCGTTGGAACGCTTTGGAAGTTAGCGCTCGAAACACGCCCCGAACCTCCCTCTAAATGCGTCCACCGATATTCGAATTTCAATCTCCAGGGTCCATGGAGTTTGGCTTCCGCGCCACCTCCGAGACTAAAGCCGTCCAACGAGCCTGGCAGTCTGATCAGGAGATCGGTCGGACTGTTGCTGAAAGAAGTCGCCCTAGGTTCAAGCCCGTCGAGCGGATCGGCAATGCTGACCTTGACCCGCGCCTCGTCGAGCTGCGCGTGGGTATATCCGGCGAGAAAATAAAAAAGCATTCTCTGAGTTGCTAACCAGCCAAGCCGCCCGCCAACCGAAACGCTCCAATCAGTGCGGATCAGCGCATCGATCGTCGTATTCTCGACCGAGCCCTCAGCATTGCTCGTTTGGAGGGTCGGAACTTCCCCCACGAGGAAGTAACGCGTAGCGGTCTGTGAAGAGGTCTGCGCCTGCTTTGCACGCGTGCGAATGCTGGACCAGTCTGCATCGAGGAAGGCGCCTGCCACCCATCTGGGTGCAAACTGATAATCGTAGGCGCCCTGCGCAGTGAAGAAGCCACCCATCTCGTCAAGGTCAGTATCGCGCGACGAAGCCTTTTCACTCAGGTCCAACAAGGGCGTTGCAGACGCCGGCGGATCGCATGGCACGTCAAAAAAGTTTTCTAGATGGACGGAGAAATCTTGCTGTTCAATCGTCCCAGATCGACACGTACCAACTTTGTCAGTGCGAGAATCGCTGGAATTTATCTGTGGACTTATAAGGGCAGCGCCTCCTCCGGCGGCCACAGAGAACCCCGTCCAACTCTGGTCTAATGGCTTCGAGTCCGCGGCCTGGGCCGGTGTCCCGAGAACAGCGATACCTACCACGACGGCGATGGCGCCAACTCGACTCCGGAAATGTAGCTGATGTTTAAACCCGCGCGTAAACCCGCGCGCACGAAAGATCGGAAGCCAGAAAGGCACTTCCGGCCCTAAGGGGCTTCTAGAACTCAGTACAAACGCCATACGCCCCGCCGCACTCATACGCAGGGTTACAATGGCTCAGTAAAACTGCACTGTCTATAGTGTGACGATGGTATGACTATGTAGTGTTGCTTGTTTGCAGCGGTTTATGACTTTGCAATGACTTAGAACCCTTATCTTTATGTATTTTATCTCTTCGATACAGTAAGTGCCTGAAAGAAACCTATTTGTTTCGGGCGATCCCCTTCAATTCGCGCTTAGGCCGGGACGAATTTCAGCGATACGCCATTGATGCAATAGCGGAGCCCCGTGGGCGGCGGGCCGTCGTTGAAGACGTGGCCGAGATGGCCGCCGCAACGGCGGCAATGCACCTCGTCGCGCACCATGCCGAAGGTGGTGTCGGTGTCGGTTTTGACCGCGCCTTCGATCGGGGCGTAGAAGCTCGGCCAGCCGGTGCCGCTGTCGAATTTGGTGTCCGAGGCGAAGAGCGGCAGGTCGCAGCCGGCGCAGGTGAAAGTGCCCTTGCGCTTCTCGTGATTGAGCGGGCTCGTGAAGGGACGCTCGGTGTCCTCTTGGCGCAGCACCGCATATTGCTCGGGCGTCAGCAGCTTCTGCCATTCCTCCGGCGTGTGGTTCACCTCGAAGGTCTCTTTGCTCTTGGCGCGCGCGCCGAAGATTCTGAGCGCGCCATAGCCGGTCGCCGCCAGCACGAGGATCCCGGCAGCGCCCAAGGCGATGTCGCGTCGCGTCGGCATGATTCGCTCCTTGGTCCTGGCCCGCATCTTCCGGGCGCATGTTTCTCGCTGAGAAAGATAGGCGCTGGAATTGCCGAGGCAATTCAACTTGCGCGCACGGCCGATCACGACCGCGTTTGCGGGGCACAAGCGTTAACCCGCGGAGACCACGTGGCGGGAGGGAATGACGATGACGCAGCGCACGCCGCGGGCGGCGAAGCTCAGCTTCACGTCGCTCTCCAGCGCCTGGCCGACCACCCTTTCCACCATGGTGCGGCCGAAGCCGGAGCGCTCGGGCACGGTGACGGGTGGGCCGCCGCGCTCCTCCCAGACGAGCTTCAGCTTGGAGGCGTCGTCATTGAACTGCCAGTGCACGGCCACGCGGCCCGCATCGGCGGAGAGCGCACCGTATTGCTGCGCGTTGGTGGCGAGCTCGTGCAGCGCGAGCCCGAGATTGTGGACGGCGTCGGGCTTGAGCATGACGTCCTCGCCCTCGATGGAAATCCGCTCGCCGAAACGGTCGGTGTGGGCGCGCAGCAGCTGCTCGATCAGCGTGCGCAGCGATGCGCCGTGCCAATCGTCGGCCACCAAGAGGTCGTGCGAGGCGCCGATGGCGACGAGGCGGTTCGAGAAATGCTGGAGGAAATCCTCGACCGAAGTGGTGCTCGACGCGGTCTGCCGCGCGATGGCCTGAATGACCGCCAAGAGGTTCTTCGAGCGGTGCGTCAGCTCGCGCAGAAGCAAACGCAGCTTCTCCTCCGATGCCTTGCGCTCGGTGACATCGACGGCGACGGAGGTCGTGCCGATGACGGCGTTCTCGGCATCATGCAGCGGCTCGATCAGGAGGTAGTAGGAGCGCAGGCGGCCGAACATCGTGAAGTCGATATCGAGCACCTGGGAGGAGTCCGTCTGCATCGCCTGATGCTTGGCCGCCGTGAACGGAGCCGCCGCCTCGGCCGGCAGCACCTCGGCGTCGGTCCTGCCGATCAGGCCATCGGGGTGAGGCCTAGGGGCGGGTTGTGCACCCAGACGAAGCGCATGTCCTTGTCCTGGCTGAACACGGTGATGGGCGAGCCGCGCAGCGCGATCTCGAAGCGTTGCTTGGCCTCGGCGAGCTCGGTGGTGCGCGCCTCGACCCGCTCCTCGAGATCGAGCCGCGCCGCCTTCAGCTCATCGAGGGTGTGCAGATGGGCGACGATCTCGGCTTGCAGGCGGTCGCGCGAGGGAAGCCGCATGAGCTTGGGCGCGAGCCACCAGATGACGATCGCGGTGACGAGGGCAAGGAGCGCGGTCCAGGCCTGCAACGGGGCCGCGAGCCCCGGTGCCGGCCACCAGGCCGCGAACAGCGAGGCGAGATGGGCCAGGCCGCTCGCGCCAAGAAGCAGCACGAACAGAACAAGCAGCAGCGTCTCGGCCGAGCTGCGCTCTTTGCTGCGGAGGTGCAGATAAAGGAGGGCGGCGGCAATGGCGAGGAAGGCCACGCCGATAAGCCCATCGGAGAGACTTAGGAGGAGCGGAAGCGAGCTTTGCATCGTCTTTCATCGGCACGGGTGCCGCATCGGCACTCTTGCCCATCCCCGCGTCAAGTTAAACCCGACGCCAGCTTATTCGTTCTCGGCAGCCATGGCTTTTTCGCGCCGGCAGGGAACGATCCCGTCCCCCTGACGTTATGGCTCTGTTCGAGCGTCCGCAAATTCTTCCCCGCCCCTCCCCGCGGCGATCGAACCAACGCCCGCCGACTGGACCTCCCCCCGGTCAGCGGGCGTTTTTCGTCGGCGCTCATCCTGCGACGGTTAGCTAAACGAGCGCCGCAACCAAGGTGACGAGGAAAATGACGATGAAGATGAAGAAGAGAATGCGCGCGATGCCCGCCGCGGCCGAGGCGACGCCGCCAAATCCGAGGACGCCGGCGACCAAGGCGACGATGGCAAAAACGATAGCCCAATAAAGCATGGAAAACTCCTCGCTGGATGAAGCGGCCGCGACGGCAATTCAACGCCTTTCGGCCACCCTTCGTTCCGAGAGCGGCCGAAGAGGCGGGGGCGCCGCTAGGCCCGCGCGAACCTCGCCACCACCGCCAGCAGATCCTTGCCCATGAAGGGCTTCTTGATCAGCGGGGCCGAGCGGTACTTGGCAGGGAGATGATCGCGGCCGTAGCCGCTCACAAAGGCAAAGGGAATCCTGCGCACCGCCAGCGCATCGGCAATGGTGCCGACCGGCTCTCCCGCAAGATTGGCGTCGAGCAGCGCGCCATGCACCGTGTCGCCTCCGATCGCCGCGAGCGCGTCGGCGACGGTGCCGTGCGGGCCGATGACGGCAAAGCCCGCCTGCTCGAGCACGCCGGCGATATCGAGCGCGATCAAGAACTCGTCCTCGACGACGAGGATGCGTCTTGCTGCCATCGTTCCCCCTCCCCGATCGCCGCGATCTTACCCGTTGTCTTTACGGGAGTTTAGCCATGCGTCGCGGGGCGGCTTTGCGCCCAGCCGCCGGCATGCGGAACTCCCCATCGGGCGGAAGCGTTATCAGCCCATTAGTGAACCCATCTTGAGCCACCCCGCGGACGGGGAGGCCACCCGAAAGGAGCCAACTCATGAACTGGGATCGAATCGAAGGCAATTGGAAGCAGTTTCGCGGCAAGGTGCAGCAGCAATGGGGCAAGCTCACCAATGACGACCTCGATCAGGTCGAGGGCCGCAGAGTGCAACTGGTCGGCAAGATCCAGGAGCGGTACGGCATCGCCAGAGATGCGGCGGAGAAGCAGGTCGACGACTGGCTGCGAAGCAGCTGATCCCCGCAGCTTTCGTCTTCTATTGAGCGACCCCTCTGCGGTCTCTTCATAGGCGATCGCAGAGGGACTTCCCCACAAGTCGATTTCCCCCAAAATCCAGCGAGCGGCGTGCGGAAGTGCAGGATTCTTGCGACGTGCGGCATGCCGTGCGGTAAGAAGAAGCCCGGGCAGGGCTGGCTCGTCAAAGCGTTCCTGCTCTCATCGGCCCTTAGGCAGCGCGTCCTTGCCTCTCAGGGCTCTCTAGGAGGGTAAAATGCTGAGCACGATTCTCATTATCATCTTGATCCTCATCCTCATCGGCGCGTTCCCCGCCTGGCCGCACAGCCGCGCCTGGGGTTACGGACCTTCAGGTGTGGTGGGGCTTATTCTCGTGATCCTTCTCATCCTGCTCTTGTTGGGCAAGCTTTAGCCCGGGCACGAACAGCCGGAGCGGACCTCATCGGTCCGCTCCAAACTCTCACGCATTCCTCGCTTGGGGCCTAGGCCGTGACCGACGGCCGGTCGCGCAAATGCGCGCGGCGCTCGAAGAACAGCGCCTGGCTCACGATCGCCTTCACCGTGTCGGGTTGATAGGGCTTGGTGATGAGGAAGGCGGGCTCCGGCCGCTCGCCGGTGAGCAGCCGGTCGGGATAGGCGGTGATGAACACCACCGGCACCTCGAAACTGCCGAGCATCTCGTTGACGGCGTCGAGGCCAGAGCTGCCATCGGCGAGCTGGATGTCGGCCAGCACGAGCCCCGGCGTCTCTTTGGCCGCCGCGCTCACCGCTTCCTTATGCGTGCGCGCCACGGCGGTGACGCGGTGGCCGAGGCCTTCGACGATGCCCTCGAGGTCCATGGCGATCATCGGCTCGTCCTCGATGATGAGCACGTCGGTCGCCACTTGCGCCGCGATCTCGCGGCCGGCGCTGTCGATGAGATCCTCCAGCCTGTCGGGGTCGACGCCGAGGATCTGAACGACCTCCCGAGGCGCAAATCCCTCGACGGCCGAAAGCAGGAAGGCTTGGCGCGGCAGCGGCGTGATCTGGTCGAGCTTGCGGTCGACGGGCGCGGTGGGGCCTGCGGCAAGCTCCGGCTTGAGATTGAGATCGACCGAGTTCCACAGCCCGACGAAAGTCCGGTAGAGGGCAACACGCGGGTCAAGCGTGCCGTCGAAGAGCGACGGCTGCTCGATCAGCACTTCGAGCGTCGCGCCCACATAGGCGTCGCCGGCGGCTTGCGTTCCGGCAAGCGCCCGGGCGAAGCGGCGCAGATAGGGCAGGTGTGGAGCGATCGATTGCGATAGCGACATCCGCGTCTTGCTTTCGTGATTGACCCTGGGAACCCCCATTGGCATGACCTCGTAAGACGTGGCAACCGGAAACCGCACGGTGCGGGGTCCGGGGGCCGGATCATATCCAAGCTTGGTATAACGCGGGCAAGCGGCTTAAGGTTCCGGATAGCCTGGAACCATTTGACTTGCCGGGGGTTCTTGCAGAGGCAGGAGGCATCCGCGGGTGCCGGGCAACCCCCGCGGAGGGGACGAAGCGTGGAAGACGAAACGAAAAACCGAGACCGCCGGCGCAAGATGGCAGGGGCAACCAAGACCACGGGGCAAACAGCGGAACGGCGTCCCTCGCGCGGGCCGGACGGCTCGCGGCCGGAAGGAACGATGCGCGGAAACAAGACCGAAGGACTGTCGCCCGGTCTGCAGGCTCACATCGGCCGGCATGTGCGCGCCGTGTTCGACGAGGTCGCGCGCGAGCCTGTCCCCGAACGTCTCTTGCGGCTCCTCAAAGAGCTCGAGCAGAGCGGAGACGAATAGTGCGGCAGAAGGTGTCGGCCACCTTGCGGGACGCGCTCATCGCCGAGATGTCCAGTCTCAGGGCATTCGGCGTGTCGCTGTGCGGCGACAAGGAGCGGGCGGACGATCTCGTGCAGGAAACGCTGTTCAAGGCCTGGAACCACCTCGACTCCTTCCGCGAAGGCACCAACCTCAAGGCGTGGCTGTTCACCATCCTGCGCAACACGTATTTCTCCGAGCGGCGCAAGCGGCGGCGCGAGGTGGAGGACGCGGACGGCAGCTACGCCGCCCAGCTCGCCTCCCCGCCCGAGCAGCCGGGTCACATGGAGATGCAGGACTTCCGCGCCGTGCTCGCGCGTTTGCCGGACGATCAGCGGGAGGCTTTGATCCTGGTGGGCGCCGCGGGCTTCTCCTATGAGGAAGCGGCGCAGATTTCCGGCTGCCCCGTCGGCACGATCAAGAGCCGCGTCAACCGCGCGCGCAGCCGTCTTGCCGATTTGCTCGGACTGGCGGAAGGCACAGTCCCGGACGATGAAGGGCTCGGCGGCGTCAGCAAGACCGCCTAGAGAGCTTCTTCGCGTGGCTAGGCCGGCGGCCGGCGGCCCACCACCATATTCACGATGAGGGGCAAGGCGAACAGCGCGAGCGCCACCATGAAGATGAGTTTGGCCAGCGACTCTGCCGTGCCGGCAATGGCGCCAAAGCCGAGGTCGGCAGCGACAAAGGCGATAATGAGAAAAGTTAGCGCCCAACCAAACATATCCCAACTCCTATTTTCCCGCGTAACGTTCGTGAGCAACCCGCGTTAAGCATCTTATGCAAGGATTGCCGGCTACCGCCAAGAAAATCGCCAAAGGAAGGCACTATCATGACGACGCTCGCAGCCATCGATCTCGATCAGGCAAAGCTCGATCCCGCTTCGGTCTTTGGCGCCCCCTCCGAGGTGCTCCGTGCCGCCGGACTCACGCCGGAGGACAAGCGCGCAATTCTGGTGCGCTGGGAGGCCGACGCCGAGGCGCTGTTGCGCGCGACCGAAGAGGGCATGAGCGAGAGCCGCAGCCCCGCCGAATTGTTGCGCGCCGTGCATGAGGCCTTGGAGCGCCTCGATACGATCGGTCGGGCCGGCCGGCGCGGCTGATCCGCGACGGCTTTCGCGCCCGGGCTTTGGGTGGAACGACGACCACTTCTTTGCGTTCCATTTTAAAGGGAGCACGGCCGCGCGCTTATTGTCGCGCGCCCAAGACCCTCGCAACGGAAAGGAGCGGCCCATGCCCAAGGTGCTCACCACCACCGAGGCCCGCCAAGGCACGCGCCCCCGGGCCATGCTGTGGGTGCTTGTATTCTCGCTCATTCTTGCCATCATCGCCGGGCTACTGCTCGCCGTGGGGTGGATCAATCTGCCCTGGAGCTGAACCCTCGAGGGGGAGCAGGTGATGATGCGCCGCTTGGGCAACGCCCTTTGTGTGCTGACGCTCGCCCTCCTCCTCGGAGTGGCCGCGAGCCGCCCCGGCGCGGCGATCGAGATCATCATCCACGAGCCTGCCTCCTCCTTGCGCGACGAGCTCGACAGTTTCGCCGCCGCCGCGCGGGCCCGCGCCGCCCACGCCGTGGAGCGCACCGGGCAGAAATTTACCGCCTTCAAAGCGCTCATGCGGACGGAGGCGGAGGGGTTTGCGGCAGCGCTGCGCGACGGGAAAACCAAATTCGCCGCACTCGACTGGAACGCGGGCGCTGATGCTGCAAACGGGAAAGTCGGTCGCCGCCCAGGCCTTCGCCATGATGCGCCGCTCGGCCGCCGACGCGCTCGAGCGCATCGCCGCCTGGATGCGGCCGCCGGCACAAGCGCCGCTGCGGAGCGAGACCCGCGCCTGAATCCGCGTCCTCGCCTTGCGAAAATGCTAATCTAAACAATGGCTTAGGTGACAGGCTGGGCTGAACGCCAGATGAATGGCGGCCTCAGCCCCGGTTCAGGGCGCCTCCCCTACAAGAGCGCATCAGGCTTCAAACGAAGCCGCACGCTCTCAAGAGGAGGTTGCTGCCATGTCATCGATCACCCGCCAGGCTCTGCTCACAATCATTTCCTTCACCGCGCTTGCCCTCGTGCTGTTGCTCACCGTCAGCGCCGAGGCCAAGGAACTCAAATTTCTCAAAGTGCCGGGGAGCGCCACGCCGACCGCGAGCGAGGGCAAGGACGTCAAACAGCGCCAGATCGTCGTCGAGTCCAATGAAGGCAGCACGCCCACGGCCAAAAAGCTCGCCGACGCCACGCCCAAAGCGAAAGTGCCCGAGGCCACGCCGCAAACCGACGCCGACGACGAGGATGACGGCGCGCAGGCGGCCGACGCTCCCGACGACGCGGCGCCCCAAGCCTCAGCCGCAGCCGACGATGATGACGACGCGGCGCCCCAAGCCTCAGCCGACGATGACGACGACGACACCGCCGAGGCGGCGGCAGCCACGCCGGCGCCCATCCCCCTCACCCGCGCCCGCCATGGCTACGGCTATGGCTACGGCTACGGGTACCGCCCGGCTTATGACGGCTACCGCTACCGCCCCGCTTATGACGGCTGCGACTAGTTTCCCCTAGCGCTCCCCCCTAGCCCGGGCCTTCGCCCGGGCTTTTTTTGCGCCTCGCCTAGAGGCTGGCGAGCTCGGGTGCGCGCTCCAGCTCGCGCTTGAGCCCCAAGGGCTCGGCGCGGATCAGCCCCCGCACCGAATTGCCGAGATAGATGCGGTCGGCGCGTTTCAGATCCTCAAGGGTCAGCACCGCTTCGCTCGCGGCCGCGCGCGGCAGGTCGATCAGCTCCTCGCGCAAGGTGCCGGGCAAGAGCCCGCAGGCGAGAACCGGGGTGAACAGGCGGCCGTCCTGCTCGAGGAAGAGCGTGGTGCGGGTCCCTTCGGTGAGCTCACCGCGCCGATTGAGAAAGACGACCTCGTCGCATCCCGTGAGCTCCTTTTGGCGTTGCAGCTCGCGGTCGTAGAACTCCCGCCGCGTGGTCTTGTGGAAGAAGAGCGGGTCCTTCTCGTCCACGCGCTGGTCGGAAATGGCGAATTTCCACACGGTGCCTTCGGCGGGAAGCTCGATCGGGGTCGAGGTCACCGTCAGCCGGCCGTCCTCGGCCAGCAGGAGCCGCACCATGCTGACCGGTGCCTCTGCGCGCGCGGCCTCCGCCTCCAATGCGGAAAGCACCGCCTCGCGGTCGAAGGGATAGCCGAAATGGGCGGCAGAGGATTTCAGCCGGGCAAGATGGCGCTCCAGAAGATGGAAGCCCACGCCGCTCTCGTAGCGCAGCGTCTCGATCAGCTCGAAGGGCGCCTCGGCGCGGGTCAGGAACTGCGCCTTGAGCAGGCATTCCTCGAACTCCGCCTCCATCTTGGAGTCGGCGACGATGCCGCTGCCGATGCCCATCTCCCCGCCGGCCGCGTCGATCACCACGGTGCGGATCGCCACGTTGAACTGGGCATCGCCCATGGGGGAGATGCGCCCGATGGCGCCGGTATAGACGCCGCGCGGGCCCGCCTCGAGCTCGCGGATGATCTCCATGGCGCGGACCTTGGGCGCGCCCGTGACCGAGCCGCAGGGGAACAGCGCGCGCAGCATGTCCTTGAGCCCCATGTCGCCGCGCAGCTCGGCGGTGATGCCTGAGGTCATCTGATGCACCGAACGGTAGGTCTCGACGGTGAAGAGGTCGGTGACCTCGACGGAGCCGATCTTGGCGATGCGGCCGAGATCGTTGCGCAGCAAATCCACGATCATCAGATTCTCCGCCCGCTGCTTCTCGTCCATGGCGAGCCAGGTTCTCAGCCGCGCGTCCTCGCCCGAGGTGCGGCCGCGAGGTGCCGTGCCCTTCATCGGCCGCGCCGACATCTCCTTGCCTTCGCGGCGGAAGAACAGCTCGGGCGAGAGCGAGAGCACGTGGAAATCGGCGGTGCCGATCAGCGCGCCATAGGCGACCCGCTGCTTGCGGCGGAGCGCGGCGTAGAGCGCGACCGGATCGCCGGAAAAGGCGAACAGATATTTGAGCGTGAGGTTGATCTGATAGACGTCGCCCGCGGCGATGTAGTCCTGCACGCGGGCAAACGCGGCGGCATAGTCCTCGCGCGTCCAGGAGAGATGCAGATCGGAGAATTTCGCGCTGCCATTCGCGCCATTGGCGTCGAGCCAGGCGCGGGTCTCGGCATCGCCGATGCGGCGGGGCGCGGGGAAGAGCCCCATCCACAAAAGCGGCTGGCGGCGCTCACGGGGCAGAAGGTCCTTCAAGCTTCGGCTCGAGGCAATAGCCGAGCTCGTAGGAGAAGAAGCCCGCCGCCTCGAGCCCGGACGCCAAGCCTTGGGTGATCGCCTCGAGCGCGGCCTCGACCTCCTCGGGGGTGTGCGCCACGACGACCCGCTCGCGGCGCGGCATAGAGCAGGCTCGTGGGGGACGCGCCCGCACCCCCTGGGGTCAGGCTGTCATCGAGGAGGACGAAGGGAACAGCTGTCATTGCATCACGCCGGTCCGGCGCCGCCCGCGCACGCCAAAAGGATAGCTCATATGGGAGGCAACGAGGTGAATATCGAGCCTGACAATCAGGCCAAAATCAGCATCTCGCCCTTGCCGAGCACGGCCATGTCGCCCATCAGCCGCCGCGCGCGGTGGCCGAATTTCACCTCGAGGCCGGACGCCCTGAGCTGGCGCTCGAGCAGGCGCAGATAGGTGAAATCGAGCACGCCGCAATCGCCGAAGGTGGGCAAGAGGTCCTTCGGCTTGTGGCGCAGGATGAGCGAGCCGCGCCGCAAGCCATAGCCGGCGAAGGCCCCGACCGCGCCGTTGATCAGGAGAGTGCCGGCGATCATGCGGGCGGCGGCATAATCGTCCGCCTTGCCGTTGACCGCGATCAGCCCGCGGCGCATGCGCTCGCCGAGCATGGGGCCGGCATCGCCGCCGATCGTCATGACGCCGCCGCGCATGCCGAAGGTCTCGCCCACGAGCACGCCGCCGGCGCGCTCGCCGACATCGCCTTTGATCTCGATCCGGCCTCCGGCCATGGCGGCGCCCGCGCCGAAGCCGGCCGAGCCGGAGAGCGCGATCTTGCCGCCCTTCATGGCCGCGCCGAGATAGGCGCCGGCGTCCCCATCGACCACGATCTCGCCGTCCTTGAGTCCGCGGCCGATATTATCGCAGCGGGCAGTGGTGCCGACGAAGCGAAGCGAGCCCGCGTCCTTGCCCTTGAGCTTGAAGATATCGCCCACGACGAGCCGCGCCCGCGTCGTGCCGATGGGAATGGCCTCGATGTCCTTCGGGTTAAGCGCGGCGAGCCCGGCGGGCGTGAGCGGCGAGAGATCGAGCCGCTGATCGGGCTTGGCCTTAAGCTCCAGCGTCAGCGCGCTCACTTGATGATCTCCTTGAGATGGAAATGATGCGGCCCGAGATTGCCGCCATAATTGCCGGCGGTGACGTGGGTGATGCCCTCCTTGGCGCCGCCCTCGACGATGGCGTAGAGCCCCGCGCGCATGGCGGCGGCGACGTCGCCCGCGCTCAAGCCGTCGATGACGATCTCCATCACCGCCTCGACGTCGAGCGGCAGCGCCGTGTTCACCGCGGCCTTCAGCGTCGGGCAATAGGCGTCGTTGGTGGAGGCGATCTGCCCCTTATATTTCGACCCGACCTTGGAGCCCGAGCGCACGATGCCGCCGGGGAACGGGGTGATGGCGCCGGGCACGCCGGCGATCGCCTTCACCCCCCGCTCGCAGGCGGCGAGCACGGCGGCATGGGAGCGCCCGAGCACGAGCAGATTGCCGCCGCCCACGGCGTCTTTGGTCAGGGCCGTCTTGTCCTCGCAGACGAACTCGCCGTCCATGACCGGGATGCGCCAATAGCGGCGGCCGTCGATGACTTTCGACATCTGCCAGCCGTCGCCGAAGAAGCGCAGCGAGGCGCCGAGCTTCAGCTTCTTCTTGCCTTCGAGCCCGGCGAAGCAGGCGGAGCCCGGGCTCGTCGAGCACGCATTGGCCGACGCGGTTGCGCAGCTGGCGCTGGAGCTTCTCGGTCTCCATGGCGAAGAGCAGCACGGCAACGCCGGGGCGGCCGTCGGGCGTCTCCTTGGGCTTCAGCTCGCGCTCGATCCCGGCCTCGGCGCCGCAGGCAATCACCGAAGTGGCAAAGCCCGTCATGGTGCGCGCGGCGATGAGCGCCCATTCCAAGGTGGGCGCGGTGATGACGACCCGCGTGCCGACCATGGGAAAGGCCTCGGCGAAGGTCTCGACGATGGTGACGCCTTTCAGCTTCAGGTCTGGCATGGCACGGTCGCGAAACGTTGGGGGCGGCCGGCGATGTCGCCGGGGACGCCAAAGCTTGCAGGGCCAATGCCGTAATAGCGGTCCCAGAAGCGATCAAGTCTGCGCTCGATGGCCGCATCGAATCCCGGCGCCACCTGGAAGGCACGGCCCCAAGTGATTTCGATCATTTCGCCGTCGCGCGCCACGCGCCATAGAACAGCGCCGCCGCACGTTCGAGCGTCCTCGCCCTGCACGAGCCTTCCCCCCTTCGCCGCAACCGCCATAGCGGGGCACCAATAAACAGGTGGCTGTGACCGCGCAAGCGCGCGAATGGGACGTTTCCGCCAGATCGTCCGCGGACGGTGGTTTTTGCGCCGGGCAAGGTTCCGTCAACCATGCGGGCGGCGCAGGCGTCGTGCCTAGTTTTTCGGCTTGTCGTATTTGATGTAGGCGAAGCGCATGTCCTCGGCGGGCGTGCCTTCGAGCGCGTTCTCCTCGAGCCCGGGCTGCCAATGCACCACCTCCTCGATCTTCTTCGCGAGCGCGAAGTCCTTGTCGGTGATGCCCTTGGCCGCGTGGTTCTTGAGGCGAACCTCGACCCAGGCATAGGAGGCGGTGATGTCGGGGTGATGCCAGGCCGCTTCCGCCAAATGGCCGACGGTGTTGATCACCATCAGCGTGCCCTTCCAGCTATTGGTGCGGTAGCGGCGCCGGATCCAGCCGTCTTCCAGATACCAATGGGGCAGCTCCGCCTTGAGCCGCTGCTCCACCTCGGCGTCACTATAGATGCGCTCGGACGTTGCCATCGCGCCTCTCTTTTGGAAGAGTGAGGCATCCCCTCACTCCATCAGCATAGCGGGAGGCTTCTGGCCGATCAATGGAGGCCTATCCCACGGCAAAGTCAGGTCGAAACGGCGCCGCAGCCGGGTGCGAGGAGGCGCGCGTCTCGACCGGCGCGCGGCTCCATTTCGGCTTCCTCGACCCGAGCGGCCGGGGAGCGCGGCCCTTCGGCAGCTTCGGGCTCGCGCTCGACTGGCCGCGGACGTCGCTTGCGCTCCGGCGGGGCGATGCGTTCGCGGTGGAGGGGCCGGAGCGGGAGCGCGCGCTTGTCTATCTGCGCCGCTTCGCCGAGGCGTGGGGCATGGACTGTGCCTATGCGCTCCGCATCGAGGAGGCGATCCCGCCCCATTCCGGGCTCGGCTCCGGCACGCAGCTCGCGCTCGCCATCGGCGCCGCCATCGCCGCGCTCGAAGGACGTCCGCTCGACCTCACCGCGATCGCCGCTTTGGCCGAGCGCGGCAAGCGCTCGGGCATCGGCATCGGCACCTTCGCCCAAGGGGGCGTCGTGCTCGACGGCGGCCCCGGTGGCTCCACGCTGCCGCCCATCCTCGCCCGCCTCCCCTTCCCATCGCCCTGGCGCGTGCTGCTCATTCTCGATCAGGGCGCGCAGGGACTGTACGGGCGCCGGCGAAGCGGCCGCCTTCGATTCGCTCGCCGGACTTTCCCGAGAGCGAGACCGAGGACCTTTACCGGCGCGTGCTGATGCACGCGCTTGCCGGCCCTCGTCACCGCCGATTTTCAAGACGTTCTGCGAGCAGGTCGAACATCTCCAGGCTCGCATGGGCGCCTATTTCGGTCGCGCTTCCAGGGCGGCGGCTATCTAAGCCCGGCGCGTCGCCAAGGCAATACGCTGGCTCATGGACAAAGGAGCTGCGGGATTCGGCCAGAGCTCATGGGGACCGACCGGCTTTGCCTTCGTCGCCACCGAGGAGCACGGACGCGCACTTGCTCGACGAAGCGCGCGCGCGCGCCGAGTTCGCTCCCCTCGATTTCCATCTCGTGCAAGGGCGCAATGACGGCGCGACCATCGAGCTCAGCTGACGCGAGTTTATTTGTCTCACCACCATCAAGGGAGCTAGCCCATAGGGCCGAGTGTGGTAAAGCGGGGCGCCAAAAAGCCTCCGGCCCGGCCAGGCGAGGCAGATGAGAGAGGGAGATCCGACAAAGATGGCGCACCCACGCATTTTGCACATGCTCACACCGCTCAAACATATGAGCCCGTTCGATGTGAACATGGCGCTCGACGCCGGCTACGACGTGGCGGTGCCTTATACTTCCGTGACCATCGAGGACGTGTCCGGGCTCGTGCAGGACGCGATCTTCTCGCGCGGGCCGGAGGGGGTGAAGCGGACGGGCGTGTTCATCGGCGGCAAGCGCGCCATCGAGGCGCTCGACATGATGGAGCGCGCCAAGAAGGCGATGGTGCCGCCCTTCGAGATCTCCGTGTTCTCCGATCCCGCGGGCTCCTTCACCACCGCCGCGGCCATGGTGGCCTGCGTCAAGAAGGCGTTGCGCGAGAAATTTTCCACCGAGCTCAAGGGCAAGCGCGTCGCCGTGTTCGGCGGCACGGGCGTGGTCGGGTTTGCCTCCGCCGTCATCGCGGCGCTCGACGGCGCGCAGGCGACGCTGATCGGCTATGACGGGCCCGACCGCGTGCGCAAGCTCGCCGAGGAGGCCAATGCCCGCTTCTCGGTGAATATCGGCTATGCCGACGGCTCGTCCGAGGAGCAGAAGTCGGAACTCGTGCGCGACGCCGACGTGATCTTTTCCGCCGGGCCCGCCGGGCGCCGGCTGCTCACGGCCGAGCAGGTCAAGCTCGCCAAGCAGCTCAAAGTCGTGACCGACGTCAACGCCGTGCCGCCCTCCGGCGTCGAAGGGGTGGGGGTGAACGACAACGCCACTCCCATCCCCGGCACCAAGGCCGTCGCCATCGGCGCGCTCACGGTCGGCAACGTCAAATACCAGACCGAGGCGGGCCTGTTCAAAATGATGATCGAGGCGGAAAAGCCCGTCTATCTCGATTTCCGGGACGCGTATAGTCTTGCGCAAAAGCTCGCCGCCTGAACGCGGCTGCCTGCTCCTCGTCGCCATTTCGGGGCGGGCGCTCGCCGCTGCCGCCGCCCGCGCGGGCTTCGTGCCGCTGGTCGCGGATTTCTTCGCCGACGCCGATACAAGGGCGCTGGCGCATGCCTGCGCCAAGATCGAGGGCGAGCTCGGCGCGGGCCTCTCCTGGCCGCAGCTCAATAGCGCGCTCACGGCGCTCATCGAGAGGGCGCCCGCTCCGATCACAGGATCGGTCTATGGCGCGGGCTTCGAGGACCGGCCCGAGCTCATCGCCAAGACTCGCAAGACGCTGGACGCTGCTCGGCAACGATGCGCGCACCGTCGCGCGCATCAAGGCGCCCGAGCAATTCTTCGCCGCGCTCGACGCATTGGGCATCCCTCACCCGCGCACGGTGATGGACGCGCAAGCGGCGAGGCCGGGCTGGCTCGCCAAGCGCCGCGGCGGCGCGGGCGGAGGTCATATCAGATCATCCTTCACGCCGCAGGTGGACGCCTCCCTCTATTTCCAGGAGCGGGTCCGCGGCCGCTCCGTCTCGGCGCTGTTCCTCGCCAATGGCGAGGAGGCACGCGTGCTCGGCTTCAGCGAGCAATGGACCGCGCCCATGCGGGGGCGGCCCTTCCGCTATGGCGGCGCGGTGCGCGACGCTGCGCTCACACCCCAATTGGCCGAGGCCATGAACGATGCGGTCGCGCGCGTCGCCGCCTCCTTCGCGCTCAAGGGACTCGGCAGCGCCGATTTCATGGTGCGGGGCGAGGAGGCGCTGTTGCTTGAGATCAATCCGCGCCCGGGCGCCACACTCGATATTTTCGACACGGAGACGGCGCCCCTGCTCGGGCTGCATGTGGAGGCCGTGCGCGGCGGCGCCCTGCCGCCCAAAGGGCTGGCGCTCGAGGGGGCGGCCGCCGCGGCCATCGTCTTTGCGGCAAAGGCCCTCACCGTGCCTGAGATCCCTTGGCCCGATTGGACCGCCGACCGCCCAAAAGCGGGCGAGCGCATCGACAAAGGGCGCCCGATATGCACTGTACTGGCCCGCGCGCACACGCCGGCGGAGGCCAAGGGTCTGGTCGAGGAAAGAATCTCAATAATTCGAGCCGCTTGCCGCGGCCGGAACAGGGGAGTGGACGGTGAACTTGATGAAAAAGACGGAGGGGAGCGCCGCGCGCCACACCGACGGGCGTGAGCGTCAACGGCAGGGTCGTGCCGCTCCTGGACGGGCTCGTCCATGACGCCGCGGCATTGCGGGTGGATGTCACCCAAGGCTCGCTCGGCGAGAGGCTGATCGATTGCGGGGTGAAAGCCGTCGGCGGACTGGAAGCCGGGCGCCGCATGGCGGAAATCTGCTTGGGCGGCCTCGGGCGCGTGGCGCTCGAAGTCACCGACCCCGCCACGCCCTGGCCGTTCTACGTCACGGTGCATACGAGCCAGCCGGTGATCGCCTGTCTCGCCTCGCAATATGCGGGCTGGAGTCTCTCCGTCGAGGAGAAGGGCAAGACCTATCACGTGCTCGGATCGGGGCCGGCGCGCGCGCTCGGCTCCTCGGAGAAATTGTTCGAGGAGCTCGGCTATCGCGATCACGCGAGCCAAGCCTGCCTCGTGCTGGAAGCGGACCGGGCGCCGCCGCAAGCCCTGGTCGAGCACGTCGCCGAGGCCTGCAAGATCAAGCCGGACCGGCTCACCATCCTCTATGCGCCGACATCGAGCCTCGCCGGCACGGTGCAGATCGCCGCGCGCTGTCTCGAGGTCGCGCTGCACAAGGCGCATGAGTTGCATTTCCCGCTCGAGCATATCGTGGACGGCATGGCCACGGCGCCGCTGCCGCCGCCCGCGCCCGACTTCGTCGCCGCCATGGGCCGCACCAACGACGCCATCATCTATGGCGGCCGCGTGCAGCTCTTCGTCTCGGGCGACGCGAAGGCGGCGCGCAATTTGGCGGAGCAGCTGCCGAGCCTCAAATCCAAGGATTATGGCAAGCCCTTCGCCGACATCTTCACCGCGGTGAAGGGCGACTTCTATGCCATCGACCGCATGCTGTTCAGCCCCGCCATGGCGACCATCACGGCGCTCAAGACGGGCGAGAGCTTCGAGGCCGGGCATATCGATACGGCCGTGCTCGCGCGCTCCTTCTCCTGACGGTCCATGGCACCGGGCAGCCAGAGCGAAGAGGCCTCGTCCCCCGCGCCACGGGGAGCAAGAGACGCCCCGATCGTGCTGTTCGGCGATGGGCGCGACTGGCACGGGCGGGTGCTGCAACGGGCCTTCAAGGCGCGGGGCTCACGCCCCTTGCTCGCTCCGCTCAACGCCTGCGGCTTCTCCACCGCGACGGCGACGGGCTTGCGCATTCCGGGGCTCGGCGACCGGCTTCCCGCCGGCGCGCTCGTCCGCTTCGTGCCGGGCGGCACGTTCGAGGAAGTGACCATGTATCTCGGCGTGCTGCATGGCTTGCGCGAGATGGGCGTCACGGTGTGGAACGATGCGCGCGCGATCGAGCGCTGCGTCGACAAATCGACCACCACCTTCTTCCTTCAGCGGGCGGGAATCCCGACGCCGTGGACCTGGACCGGGGTAGGCCTTGAGGCGGCACGAGCGGTCGCCGCCGCCAAGCTCGCGGAAGGCCACATTCTCGTGCAGAAGCCGCTCTTCGGCGCCCAAGGCAAGGGCCTGCGCTTGATCGATGCGGTCGAGGCGCTCGCTCCGCTCGAGGAGGTCAACGGGGTCTATTACCTGCAGGAGTTCGTGCCGCCGCCCGAGCACGCGCAAGGCCAGCATCAGGACTGGCGCCTCTTCGTCTGCGCCGGAGCGGTGCTCGCCGCCATGATCCGCCATGGGTCGAGCTGGATCACCAACATCAAGCAGGGCGCGCGCGCGGAAGCGGCCATCCCCTCGCAGGAGCTGATCGACCTTGCCTTGCGCGCCACCCGTCTGCGTCGGCGCCGACTATGCCGGCGTCGACATCATCCAGGGGCGCGACGGCGCTTTCCTCGTGCTCGAGGTGAACTCGATGCCCGCCTGGAACGGATTGCAGGAGGTTGCCCATGTTCCGATCGCCGAGCGGCTCGTCGCGTCCTTTCTCGACGCCACGCTCGGATTGGAACAGGCCGATGGGCAAGCGGGCGCTTGAGCCGGCCGCTTCCGCCTGACGCCATCGCGCAAGCCTTCCACGATGCGTGTCTGGCCGAGCTCGACGCGCTCAAGCCCGGCAATGTGCATCGTCACGGCGCCGGCCATAGCATGACCGTGACCGATTTCGAGGAGAGCGCGCGCGCCGCGGCCGCTCCGCTCGGGCGCCCCGGACTGAGCGTGGGCACGCGCATTCGCCGCGCCGTCGAGGCGACGATCGACGCCGTGGGCAAGAACACCAATCTCGGCATCATCCTGCTTGCCGCCCCCCTCGCCGAGGCTGCGCTTTCCAAGAGCGAGGGCGATTTGCAGACGCGGCTCGGCCGCGTGCTCGCAAGTCTCAGCGTCGAGGATGCGCGCGAGGCCTATCGCGCCATCCGCCACGCGCGCCCCGGAGGCCTCGGCGCGGCGCCGGCGCATGACGTCGCCTCGGAGCCGGACATCACCCTGCTCGAAGCCATGCGCGCGGCGGAGGCGCGCGACCGCATCGCCTGGAACTATAGTCATGACTTCGCCGATATCTTCACCCTCGGCGTGCCGACGCTCGAACAGGAGCGGCAGCGCTGGGCGGTGCCGAGCTCTGCCGTGACAGGGGTCTATCTCGCCTTCCTCGCGTCGCTGCCGGATACGCTGATCGCGCGCAAATTCGGTGCGGCCAAGGCCGCGGAAGTCCAGGCCGAGGCGCGCGACGTGCAGGCACGCTTCCGGCAAAGCACGGATTGGGACGTAGCGGCCCTGCCCCTCATGGCGTTCGACATCAGATTGAAGGCTTACGGACTGAATCCCGGCACGAGCGCCGACCTGACTGTTGCCAGCCTGTTCGCGTCCAACCTGCAGGCCCTGGAAACCAGCTATTAAGCTCCGGCAAAATCCGCGCTTTTCGCCGAACAATCGACTTGCCGATCCTTGGAAGCCCGGACTATCTTCACCCCGCGTAACTCACACCAGGAGTTGCGGACGGAGGCGCATTCAGCCAAGCACTTTCGTCGGCGCGCCGCCGGCGGCGATCCTCAGGCGGCGTAAGCTGTTTTGTCGTGTCAGCGCATTTAGGGAGGGCTTAGTTTCATGGCCAAGATTAGTGGTACTTGTGTCGGCGAGTCGCTCGTCGGCGACGGCAACGAGGTCGCTCACATCGACCTGTTGATCGGTCCCCGCGGCGGCGCCGTGGAGCAGGCGTTTTGCAACGCTTTGACCAATAACAAGGATGGCTTCACCACCCTGCTCGCGGTGGTCACGCCCAACCTTCTCTGCAAACCCCCGACGATCCTCTACAACAAGGTGACGATCAAGGACGCGCGCCAGGCGGTGCAGATGTTCGGTCCGGCGCAATATGCCGTGGCCAAGGCCGTCGCCGATTCCGTCGCCGAAGGCGTGATCCCGGCGAACGAGGCCGACGATCTGTTCGTGTGCGTCGGCGTGTTCATCCATTGGGAAGCCAAGGACGACAAGAAGATCCAGGACTTCAACTATCGCGCGGTCAAGGAATCCATCGCGCGCGCCGTCAAGGGCGAGCCCAAGGCCTCCGAGGTGACGGCGAAGAAGGACAGCGCCCACCATCCGTTCGCGGCCGGCTGAAAGGGAGAACCCCCAGGTCGGGACAAAACCGGGAAACCATCGGGCCCGGGCCCGATTCGGCGGTGGCTCCAGAAGCTCGGCTTCTGAACGACGGACGTTGCCTAGATTTCGGATCGCCGCCTTCGCAAGAAGGCGGCGATTTCGTTTTGGCGGATCGCCAGCTCATGCAGCGCCGTCGCCGCGAGCGCGCCGCCCACACCCGCCGCCGCGACCGTTTCGAGATCGGCGAGATTGCGCAAGCCCCCGGCGCTGAACACGATGCGGTCCTCGGCCAGGGCGAGAATGGCGGCGAGACGTTCGACGTCGGGCCCGGCATTGGTGCCGACGCGGGCGAGACTCATGACGATGATGCGGGCGGGCCACAGCGAGGGGGCGGCGAGCAAAGGCTCCGGCCCGCGAAATCCTTCTTGCGCGAAATCGAGCGACAGCACGGCATTCGAGCCCAGCACGTCGTTGAGCTCGGACCAGGCTTCGGCGCTGGCCAGTCCCTCGCTGCCGACCACCAAAGTGGCGCCGATGGGCAGCCAGAACAGGCAGGAGGAGATTTCGTTGAAACCGGCATCGATCCACAGCGCAATGTTGGGCAGCGCGTTGGCGAGCTCGCGGCAGATCTCGAAATGATCGCCGGTGCCCTCGATGGCATCGAGGTCGGCGATATAGAGGATGGGCGAGCCGGTGATGGCCAGAAGCGCGCGGGCGATGGTGAGCGGGTCGTGAGCGGGCCCATGCGGCGAGGCGAGCGGCCG
Source organism: uncultured Alphaproteobacteria bacterium (assembly GCA_963792045.1). Taxonomy (GTDB): domain Bacteria; phylum Pseudomonadota; class Alphaproteobacteria; order Rhizobiales; family Methyloligellaceae; genus Methyloceanibacter. Next base: position 40,786 of record CAWBUT010000002.1, on the reverse strand, counting down.
GTAGCGCTCGCGCATGCCGGCGCGGGCGTGCACCACGCTCCCGCCCTTGAGATCGATCACGGGGATGACGGCGAAGTCCTGCATGACGCGGCCTTTGCACGATGGTCCTGCTTGAATAAGGCAGTCCGATGCCTCTAGGAAGCGGCATGATGTCCATCGCCGGTTGGGATTTGGGCGGCGCCAATATCAAGCTCGCGCTCGCCGAAGGGACCCAGGTGCGGCACGTGGCGCAGTTCCCCTGCCCCGTCCGGCAAAGTCCCGCCAAATTCGACGCAGCGCTTGCTGCGGCGCTTGCGCTGGTGCCGGCACCGGCGCTGCATGCCGTCACCATGACCGGGGAGCTGTCGGACGTCTTCGCCGACCGGCAGGAGGGCGTCGCTTATCTCGTGGCGATGATGCGCGCGGCCACGGCCGGGCAGAGGCTCTTGATCTATGGGGGCCGCGCCGGCTTTCTCGATCCGGACGCGGCGCTGGCGCTTCCCCTCGACGTGGCCTCGGCCAATTGGCATGCGAGCGCGACGCTGGCCGCGCGGGCCTGCGGCGACGGGCTTCTCGTCGATATCGGCACCACCACCACCGATCTCGTGCCGTTTCGCGCGCGGCGCGCCCGCCTTTGCCGGCTACAGCGATGGCGAGCGGCTCGCCGAAGGCGAGCTCGTCTATAGTGGCGTGGTGCGCACGCCGGTGATGGCGGTGGCGCCGACGGCCCCGTTCAAAGAGCGCCTCCAGCGCATCGCGGCGGAGCGCTTCGCCACCATGGCCGACATTTATCGTCTGACCGGCGATTTGCCCGAGGATGCCGATCCCTATGCGACCCCCGATCTCACGGGGAAGTCCGTGGCGGAGAGCGCCGCGCGGCTTGCGCGCATGCTCGGCCGCGACGCGTCCGAGGGGGAGCTTGCGGATTGGCTCGCGGTGGCAAAACATTTCGCCGCCTGCCAGCGCGCGGAGCTGGAGGACTCGGCACGGGTGCTGATCGAGCGCGAGCGGCTCGCGGCGGCGGCGCCGGTCGTCGGCGCAGGCTGCGGGCGGTTCCTGGCCAGGCATGTGGCCGAGCGGCTCGGCCGTCCTTTCGTCGATTTCGCCGACATCATCGAGGCGGCGCCGGAGGCGCGCGAGATGGCCGCGCGCTGCGCGCCTGCCGTCGCCGTGGCGCTGCTCGCGGGCGCGGAAAGGAATCGTTGAGCCTATGAAACCAGGCTTTGGCCGCGCGCCCGGCTTCCATGCTACAAGACGGCGGAAGCCAGAAACGGAGGTTCTATGCGTCAGGTCTTTATTCTCGTGGTCGCCCTTGTGGCCGGCGGTCTTGTCGCGGGCACCCTTATGCGTGAAGCCATTGCCGGCCCCATGCCGGCGGCCGGCGCCGCGAAATTCACTCCCGGATTGGTCGAGAAGGCCGACTATTGGCGCCGCTATTATCGGCGTTATGGCGCGCCAGCCGAGATCGTCGTTCCGGCTCCCGTCCCCGATGCCACGGCTCCCGTCGTCGAGGCCGCCCCGGTTCTGGTCCCGGTTCGCCCCCTCAGTTGCGGCGAATATCACTATTGGGACGGCCAGACTTGCGTCGACGCGCGTTTCAACAAACCTTATCTCGGACCGAGATAGGGTCGGCTAGGGCGGCGTCTCCCCGGGAACCGGGGAACGCGGCTTTCTCGCCGGGTCCACCCCGGTGATGCTGCCGAGATAGGTCGAGAATCGCGGCGACCTGCTCGCTCGAGAATTGAATCTGCGGCATGTCTTGGTGCTTGGAGCCCATGCCCTCGGCGAAGCCGCCCTCCAGCTGCTCGATGGGATATTTCAGATAAACCTCGCGCAGCGGCGGCGCTTGCGGGAGCGGGCTCGCGCCAGTCGCGGCGATGGAATGACAACGGCCGCAATTCTTCTCGAGGATCGCCTTTCCGTCGGCGGCGGTGCTATCCGCCGCGCGTGCGCCGGCGCCGAGCATGAGCAGCACGAGGCAGGCGAGCGCGGCGCGGATCGGGAGAGGTGTCGTCATCGTCGCGCTCTCCTCCAAGAAAGCGGTGCAGGCCAGACGGGGATCGAGCGCGTAATCTAGCACTCAGGGCTGCTGGGCGCGCTTGAAATGGTCCTCGATCTTCTCGACCAGGAGCCGCCAGGCCTCGTGCTCGCGCGGGCCCCCGGTCTTCTCTACCGCGATCTGGAGATAGCCGAGCTCGCGCTCGATCTTGTCGCGCGGCAGCATATGCAGGCGGCTCGCCAGGATCGCCGCCTCGATCACGGCCGCCTGCGCCCGGTTGAAGCCCTTGAAGGGCGCGTGGTTCGCCTCATGCACGATGCGGCAATGGAAGCGCGGGCGCTGCTCGTCTTCCTCTACCTCGACCACCTCGAGCTCGGCATGGGCGAGCGTGCCGTCGAGCACCGCGCCCTGGATACGGGTCGCCGGCCTCACCGGCCAATCGCGCTTGCCGGTCAGGCAGCCGGCGAAGATCAGCACGTCGTCGGTGAAATTGGCCACGGCGAAAGGATGCTCCCGGAGATTGTCGAGCGTGGTGGAGGGCCGGAACGGCGCGATCACCCAGTTCTCGCCTTCGGCGATGAGGCCAAGCGGCGCGATATGCACCTTCCCCTCCCCGTTTTGGGTGGTGACGATGGTTTCGCGGATCATGGGCATGGCGGATTGTTCCTGGGCGAGCCCGCTCACGAGGCCTTGTGCTTGCGCTTGGCGATCAGCGTGTGGCCGGCTTGCTTGAGCTTCGTCTTGTCGTCGGCGGGCGCGTCCGCGGCCACGCCCCAATCGAGCGGCTCGTCCTGGGCGTAGCGCTTGGCCAGGCGCCAGGCGATCTCGGCGCGGGCGAGCTCGACGCCGAGATAGAAGGCGTGCGCCCCGTCCTGGTCCACGCCGAGCTTCGGGTAGAGGTCGAAGATTTCGTCGGCGACGTGGTGCCCATCACGATTATAGATGTGGATGCCGTCCTCGGCGATCTCGATGCGGAAATTCTTGTCGCGCACCTCGCGCGCGCTCTCGGCGATCTCCTCCAGCGTCTGCGGGAAGGGCCGGCGGTCATGCACGGTGAGCAGCCCGCTCGCATAGTCCTTGGGCAGCTCATGGTCGGCGCGCGCGGCATACATGATGCGGCGGGCGAGGTCGTGCTCCTCGACGGTGCGGCGCGTATGCGGGCTCACCTGCACCACGAGCACATTCCTGATGTCGAGCTCCGACGCGATGCCGAGCAGCATGGCGGTGATGCCGGTGGTGTCGGCATCGGTGAGCTCGGTGAGATTGCCGGTGCCCATGAGCAGCTCGGCATGGGGGCGCTCGCGGCGCACGCGCGCATAGCGCTCGAGCGAGGCCATGAAGCCGAAATGGATGGGGTCGAGCACGGGATCGGCAAGGTAGGCGCGGCCCTTCTTGTCGAGCGCATCCATGGCGCGATAGAGCGAGGCGAGATCGCCATGCTCCTTGGGGATCAGCACCGGCATCGAGGCCACCGCATCGGCAATGCCGAGCGTGTCCTCGTTGAGGCTGAGCAGGAAATCGGCGCCGGCCTTGCCGCCGCGCAACAATTCCTCGGTATCGGCGGAATCGACGCTCACTTTATAGCCCTTGTCCTTCAGCGCGCCGATGGCGGCTTCGAGATGGGGGAAGGGCGTGTCGGGCAGGCAGCCAAGATCGATCACATTGGCGCCGCGGCGCGCGTAGGTCTCGGCGCGCTTGACGATGTCCTCGACCGGCAGCGCCGAGGCATCGACGATCTCGGCGAAGATCTGGATGTCGTATTTGCTCAGATCCGCTCCTTTGCCGGCGCGGCCGAAATAGGTTGGAATGTCCTTGAGCTCGTCAGGCCCGCGCAGAAAGGGCACACCGAAGCGGTCGCTCAAGCGGGTGAGATCGGCGCGGCAGCGGCCGGGCAACATGACCTTGTTCGCCTCGACGGGATTGGGCAGCCTGCGCGAGATGATCTCCTCGGTCATCAAGGCGGCGACCTTCACGCCGATATCGAGCACCTTCCAGTCGAACCCGGCCTTCATGCCGTGCAGCACGGCTTCGAGCCGCGGCCGCGCGAGGTGCCCGGTGAGAAACAGGATGCTTTCGGCCATCGGCGGGCTCGCGTCGTCGTTTCGATGCAGGCGTTTCTAAACCGCCCGAGGCAGAAGCGCGAGGGCGGCCTTGACGTTAACGCACGCGCCCTAATCGAGGGTTGCGCCGCCTTTATCCCGGCCGCTCGAGGCATGCGGCCAAATCCGCCTGATCGCCGCGGCCGAGCAGGATGACGGTGAGGCCGGCCTCTCGCATCATGGCGGGGAAGGCCGCATCGACCACGCCGTCGCGGGCGAGCTGCTCCGCGCTTATTTCGGTGCGCTCGCGGCGGATCGATTTGATCAGATAGCAGCGCGGGGCGCCGAGCCGCGCGGCAAGCCATAGCGCCAGGCTGTCGGAGGTCACGCTCCAGGATTCCGGAATGTCGCGGCGGCCGGCGATGAGCGCGAAAGGCGCCCATACCGCGACGCGGCCTTGGCTCAGCGATGCGCCGCAGCTCCTCTTCGGTCGCCCCCACCTCAAGGCCGGCGCGAAGCCCCGCCACCGCCCAGGCGAGCTGATCCATGGCGAGCAGCGCCATGCGGTGAGCGGCGGCATCGCCGAAGCCAAGCTGCGTCTGGCAGGCGCGCACCTCATCGGCCAAGGCCCCTCCCCCCGGCACCACGACGACGGGATGCGGGCTTGCCGCGAGCACGTCGAGCCAAGCGTCAAGCTCGGGCGAGCGCACGACGCTGCCGCCGAGCTTGACCACGACGGGACGCTGATCCTCGGCCGCGCGCGCGACCTCGCTCTTGGTCTTGAGCGCCTGCCCGGTCATCGCTCGGTGCCTCGCGGCCGCACGATCTCCACGCCGACGGCGCCCGGCTCCTTGTCGAGCTTTTCGATTTTGACCTTCACGCGCATGGCGCTGGGATGGGCGAGGCAGCGCTTGGCCACCTCCTCGGCGAGCGTCTCGGCGAGATGGATGTGGCCGCTGGCGACGATGGATTTGATGGCGGCGATGATCACGTCGTAATCGAAGACGCGCTCGATCTTGTCCTCGATGGCGAGGCTCGGCGGTTTCACGTCCACATCGACGGAGAAGCGCACGCGCTGGGTGACGCCTTTCTCGTGCGTATAGACGCCGATCTCGACGTCGAGCACGAGGTCGTGCACGAAGACGCGATCAGGAATGGTCGCGGTCATAGGGCTGGCACGGGCGCGGCGCGCACAGGACTGCGCGCTTGAGGACTGAGCGTACGCGCCTCGCGCGGGATGAGCGCGCGCACGGCGCGACATGCGGCAGGATCGAGCGCGCCGCCCCGGACGCCGTCCTGGCAGAGCGCGCCGCGGAAGCCGAGCAGATCGGGCTCAAGCGCAAGCAGCGCCGGCACATGCTCCTGGCGCAGCGAGCCGGCGAGACCGACGATGAGGCCATGATTTCTGGCGCCGGCCACGAAGCGGGCGAGCGCCTCTGGCGGCATATGGTCGAGCAGCGAGCCTCCGTCCTTGCCGGCGGTGTCGAGCATGATGCCGGCGGCGCCCATGCGCGACGCCGCGGCGACGGCGTCAAACTCCGGCAGGCGGTCGGCGAACAGCACGAGGATGAGACGCGCGGCAAGCTCCGGCGCGCGCCAGCGCTCTCGAGGCAGTCTTGCGGGTCGCCTTCGGGACGGAGGCCGAGTTTGACATAGTCGACGCCGCTCGCGGCGATCGCCGCGACCCGCTCGCGCACCGTCTCCGGCCTGCATGGGGAGATCGCCCACCGTCGCGCTGACGCGCGCGCGGCCGGCGATGTGCCGCAGGACGGCCGCGATGGTGGCGGGCTCGACCGCGCCGAGGGCACCGCGCGACGGCTCCTTCAGATCGACGATGTCGGCACCGGCCGCCAGCGCGATGGCGGCCTCGGAAACGTCACGCACGCTGGCGAGGAATTGCGTCATGGAGGCAATGTGGGGCGTCAGTGCTTGAACAGCCAGCCGAAAAAGCTGTCGCCGCCGCCCCCTCGCCCGCGTCCGCCGCCGCCGCCGCCGAACGGATTGTCGATGCCCCATTCGTCGCGCGCCACGGGCTTCGGCTTGGGCTTCCTGAGCTTGATCTCGTTCGCATTGCCCTCCGGGTCCTTCACCACCACGGAGACCTCCGCCCAGGTCCATTCGGCGGGCGTCGAGCCCCAGCTATAAGGCTCGATGGAGATCACCTTGTTGGCCCACAGATCGACGATGGCCACATAGACGAGGCTCTGATCCTGACCCTCGCCGAGATCGCCCGCGTCATAGCGCAACAGGCCGATGCCGGAGAGCGCATCCTTCATCAGGCTCCATTCGAGAATCTTGGGCTTGCCCGCCCCGAACATCTCCAGATCGGCGCGAAGCTTCGGATATTTCGGATTGCTCGCGATATAGCGGCCGGGCTGCGGCTCCTTGATCACCCAATCGTCGACGGGCGCCTCCAGGGGCTCGCCCTGCTCGGGCGGCACGTCCTGGCCCAGGCGCTGCAGCGCATCCCGGCTCTCGGTCTGGAAGGGGTCTTGCGCCAGCGCATGGCGGTAATCGGCGATGGCCTCGTCGGCGCGGCCGAGCGCCTCATAGACGCTGCCGCGGACGCGCAAGGAAAGCGGATCGTCGGGCGCGAGCGTCAAAGCCTGCTGGGCGTCGAGCAGAGCGTCGTCATTGGCGACCGCCTGCAGCCTCGCTTGGGCGCGCATGGCATAGGCCTTGACGTTTTGCGGCGAAAGCTCGATCGCGCGCGTCAAATCGCCGATCGCGTCATCGAAGCGGCGGACCTGGGTGAAGAGATTGCCCCGCTCGATATAGGCGTCGACGAAATCCGGCTTGAGCTCGATCGCCTTGTTGAGGTCCTCGAGCGCGGTGTTGAATTTCTTATCGCCCACATAGGCGCGGGCGCGATCGAGCAAGACCTCCGGCTGCGCCGGCTGGTCGGGCGTGCTTTGCAGGGCCTGGGTCAGGTCGTCGGCCGCTTCCTTGTATTCGTCGAGCGCCAGATAAGCCTCGCCGCGATTCTCGTAGGCGGCGGCATATTTGGTGTTGATGCTGAGCGCCTTGGTGTAGTCGCGCACCGCCGCGTGATAGCGCTTCAGCTCGGCATGGGCCTTGCCGCGGCCGTTGAACGGCACGGCGCTCGCCGGCATCAGCTCGACGGCCTTGCGGAAGTCCTGGAAGGCCGGCTCGTATTGGCCGAGCGACGAGCGGGCATTGCCGCGATTGTTGTAGGCGGCGCCATAATTGGGCGAGAGCGCGATCGCCCGGTCGAAATCCTTCACCGCCTCCTCGGGGTGGCCGAGATCCATGAGCGCGTTGCCGCGGTTGTTGTAGACGACGGCGTTCTCGGGCGAGAGCTGGATCGACAGGTTGAAATCGGCGACGGCCTCCTTGGTCTGCTTCATGCGCCATTTGGCGACCCCGCGATCGCTATAGATGCTCGCCTTGATGAAATCGGCGATGTCCGGGGTCTGCAGCGCCTCGTCGTAAGAGGCGACGGCCTTGTCATATTGGCCGCGCAAAAGCGCCGCCGCCCCCTCGCGGGCGCGCAACAGCGTGACGTCCTCGGCCTGGGCCTGACCGGCCGCGGCGAAGAGGACGAGCACAAGTCCGAAAATCCTTAAGCGTGACCGGGTCATGGCAACGGCGAAGCGCGTTTTCCTCGAAGCCGCTCCCATCTCCCCCATAATGTCGGAGTGTGTCAACAAAGGGTCACCAGAAGGTCACGCAGCACCTTGGGCAGCATTTCCGGCAGGTCCTCGGCGATCAGGCCCGGGCCAAAGGCGCGGGCCGCGGCGCCGTGCATCCATACCGCCGCCGAGGCCGCGTCGAAGGCCTCCATGCGCGCGGCGAGCAGGCCCACCACCATGCCGGCGAGCACGTCGCCGGTGCCGGCGGTGGCAAGCCAGGGGCTCGTGGTGGCGTTGATGGAGGCCCGGCCGTCGGGGCTTGCGACCACGGTGTCGGCACCCTTGAGGAGCAGCACGGCGCCGGAGCGCTTGGCGGCGGCTCGCGCCCGGTCGAGCTTGGAGCCTTCGCCCGGCGGTCCGAACAGGCGCGCAAATTCGCCCTCATGGGGCGTGAGCACCACGGGCGCCGCCCGCGCCTTGATGGCGGCGAAGAGCGGATCCGGATCTTCGGCAAAGGAGGTAAGCGCGTCGGCGTCGAGCACGAGGGCGGCGCCACTCGCCAGCGCCGCGCGCACGAGCCCAATGAGGTGCTCGCCGACGCCGGCACCCGGGCCCATCATCACGGCATTCTTGCGCGTGTCGGCAAGCAGCGCTCGCAAGCTCGGCCGCATCGTCAACCGGGCGCACCATGATGGCCGTCAGCTGCGCGGCATTGACCGCGAGCGCGTCCCTCGGCGAGGCCAGGGTGAGGAGGCCGGCGCCCGCCCTGAGCGCGCCGCGGGCGCCGAGCCGCGCCGCCCCGGTGCTCGAGATCCCGCCCGACACCACGACGGCATGGCCGCGCGCATATTTGTGGCCTTGCGCTTGCGGCCACGGAAAGCGGGCGAGCCACAGCTGCGGCTCATTGGCGAAGGTCTTTGGCTTGATCGTTTCGAGCACGCTATCCGGGATGCCGATCTGAGCAATGCTGACCTCGCCGCAATAGAGGCGTCCGGGAAGCAGCAGATGGCCGGGCTTGCGGCGGAAGAAGGTCATTGTGGCGGTGGCGCGGATGGCGACCCCCTTGACCGCGCCGGTCGTGCCGTCGATGCCGCTCGGCACGTCCACCGCGATCACGGGAAGGCCGCGCTCATTCACGGCGTCGATGAGCGCCGCAACCGATCCCTTCGACTGGGCGGGCGAGGCCGGCGCCGAAGATCGCATCCACGACCACAGTCAGCGCGGGCGAGCAGGTCGAGGCTCAAGGGCTCGACCGGGCCCTCCCAGCGTTTGGCCATGGCGGCGGCATCGGCCGGCAGCTTCGCCGGATCGCCCAGGAGGCCGAGCGCGACCGCATAGCCTTTGTCTTTGAGATGCCGCGCGGCCACGAAGCCGTCGCCGCCATTGTTGCCGGGACCGCACAGAACGGCGACGCGGGCGGCGTCGGGAAAGCGGCGGGCGACTTCCTCCGCCACGGCGCGGCCGGCATTCTCCATCAGCCGCGCGCCCGGCACGCCGCTCGCGATGGTGAGGCGGTCGGCCTCCCCCATCTCCTTGGCGGTCAAGAGTTCAAGCATGGCCGTGGATCAACCTTCGCCGGCGGAGACCCTGTAAAGCACGAGGCGGGGGCCAGAGAGAAGCCCGGGCGCGTCTGCCGCATTTCTATGCAAACTGCCCATCTTTTCGGCAGCGCCTTTCAAGCCGCCGGAACGAGCTTTGCTACGGGCTTGCCAGTCACCTGAAAACAATACGGAAATCCTCGCAGGCGAGGATTGGCATAGGGCGTGCTTTGGCCCGGCCATGGTCGTGGTAATGAGGGACGCAAGCGCGCGACGCGGAGGCGCGCGGCGAAGCGTCGTTTTGCGTCCAGGGGAGGTTGAGAGCAAAAATGAAGAAAATCGAGGCCATCATCAAACCGTTCAAGCTGGATGAGGTGAAGGAGGCGCTGCAGGAAATCGGATTGCAGGGCATCACCGTCACCGAGGCCAAGGGCTTTGGCCGGCAGAAGGGACATACCGAGCTCTATCGGGGCGCCGAATATGTCGTCGACTTCCTGCCCAAAGTAAAACTCGAGCTCGTGCTCGGCGACACCATGGTGGACAAGGCGATCGAGGCCATTATCAGCTCGGCCAAGACCGGCCGCATCGGGGACGGGAAAATCTTCGTGTCCAACGTGGAAGAGGCCGTGCGCATCCGCACGGGCGAGACGGGGAACGACGCGATCTAGAGGGGACGCCACCGATCGATGGGCCGGCGGCCGTCCCGGCTAGCTTCATTTCTGCCGCCGAACAAGTGGGAGCCAAGCGAGGCGGCTCAATCATGCCGATGACAGGGGAGTACAATGGCAGACGCTAAGAGTGTGACGAAGAAAATCAAAGACGATGACATCAAATATGTCGACCTCCGCTTCACCGATCCGCGGGGCAAGATGCAGCACGTCACGATGGACGCCAAGGTGATGGACGAGGAAGCCTTCACCGACGGCATCATGTTCGACGGCTCCTCGATCGCGGGCTGGAAGGTGATCAACGAGTCCGACATGAAACTGATGCCGGACCCGGAATTCGGCGGTGATCGATCCCTTTTTCGCCCAGAGCACGCTCGCCGTCTTCTGCGACACGCTCGAGCCTTTGACCAACGAACCTTATGAGCGCGATCCGCGCTCGATCGCCGGTAAAGCCCAGGCCTATCTCCAGCAGACCGGCGTCGGCGATGTGGCGGTGTTCGGGCCGGAAGCCGAGTTCTTCGTGTTCGACGACGTGCGCTTCGCCGCCGAGCCGTTCAATTGCGGGTACAAGATCGACTCGATCGAGCTGCCCTCGAACATGGACACCGAATATGAGATGGGCAATCTCGGCCACCGGCCGCGCACCAAGGGCGGCTATTTCCCGGTGCCGCCGGTCGATTCGGCGCAAGATTTGCGCTCGGAGATGCTGAGCGTGATGTCCGACATGGGCGTCGTTACCGAAAAACACCACCACGAGGTGGGCGCCGCGCAGCACGAGCTCGGCATCAAGTTCGGGCCGCTGGTGAAGATGGCCGACGCGATGCAGATCTACAAATATGTGATCCACATGGTGGCGCAGGCTTACGGCAAGACCGCCTGCTTCATGCCGAAGCCGATCTTCGGCGACAACGGCTCGGGCATGCATACCCACCAGTCGATCTGGAAGGGCGGCAAACCGGTATTCGCCGGCGACAAATATGCCGATCTGTCGGACACGGCGCTGCACTACATCGCCGGCATCCTCAAGCACGCCAAGGCGCTCAACGCCTATACCAACCCGACCACCAACTCCTATAAGCGGCTGGTGCCGGGCTATGAGGCGCCGGTGCTGCTCGCCTATTCCTCGCGCAACCGCTCGGCCTCGTGCCGCATCCCGCTCGGCTCGGGACCCAAGGCCAAGCGCGTCGAAGTGCGCTTCCCCGATCCCGCCGCCAATCCCTATCTCGCCTTCGCCGCCATGCTCATGGCCGGCCTCGACGGGATCGAGAACAAGCTCAGCCCCGGCGACCCGATCGACAAGAACCTCTACGATTTGCCGCCGGAGGAGCTCGAGAAAGTGCCGACGGTGTGCGGCTCGCTGCGCCAGGCGTGCGAAGAGCTCGACAAGGACCGCGCCTTCCTCAAGAAGGGCAACGTCTTCACCGACGATGCGATCGATGCCTATCTCGAGCTGAAGATGGAAGAGGTGGAGCGCTTCGAGATGATGCCCCACCCCATCGAATACGACATGTATTACAGCGTCTAACCGACGCGAGAGACGTAAAAACAATGGGGCGGCCGCAGAGAGACGGCCGCCCCACTTTACGCCCGGCCTGCTGAACCCCTCCGATCCCGCGTACCCCCGTAACGCGGGCTAGTCATAGGAGTTCTCGCCAGGCTCCCCCGAAAAACGCTTTCGGCAACTCCCCTCTCAAATCAAATAGAACATGCCCCAGATCACGCCGCCCAGAATGAGCGTGTAAAGCCACTCCTTGTTCGACTGGTACCAGCCGCCCGAGCATCGTCGGGATGCCGAAGATCACGAAGCGAACGAGCGAGAAGCCGGTGAGCGCGGCAATTGCGCCCAGCATCCAAAACCCAATCTCATTCGGATTCTCGACGCCATGGCCGGCATCGACCAGAAGCTGCTGGCCGCTCGTCTCGCCGACGCTGAGCGCGGCGTAAAGCGAGGCTACTGCCAACGCCGCGAGCATCGCATACCGCATCACCATCGAGCCTCACTCCCCGCCTTTGAGACAAAGTGTAGGGAGCGGCCGTAAACAAAGGGGAAATCAGTAGGGTTAAGCCGCGGTCAATGGCTGTTCCGTCGCGGTATATCGTCCCCCGCGGGGCACCGGTCGAGACCCGCTCTCAGGCCGCCTTCCATTTGATGGAGCAGCCGATCGAGGGCGTTTGCGCCTTGGGGCCCTCGCCGGTCGCGGCAATCTCCTTCATCGCCTCGAACAGGTCGCGGCGGACGTTTTGCCCTGCCGGCTCCCGGCCGCTCGCATCGAGGCGGCCGCGATATTGCAGCTCGAGCTTGCCGTTGAAGCCGAAGAAGTCAGGCGTGCACATGGCGCCATAGGCGCGGGCGACCTCTTGGGTCTCGTCATGCAGATAGGGAAAGGTGAAGCCGTGCTCCCGCGCGAAGCGCTGCATATTGGCGAAGGAATCGTCCGGGTAGGTCGTGGCGTCGTTGGAGCAGATGGCGACAGAGTGCACGCCATAGGCCTTGAGCGCGCTCGCGTCGCGCACGATGCGGTCGATCACCGCCTTCACGTAAGGGCAGTGATTGCAAATGAACATCACGAGCGTGCCGTTCGGCCCGCGCAAATCCTCGAGGCGGTAGGTCTTGCCGTCGACGCCGGGAAGCGTGAAGTCGGGCGCCTTCCAGCCGAAATCGCAAATGGGAGTCTGTTCCGCCATCACCGATCCTCTTCGCAAATCTGTCACAGGGCCGCCCTACCCTCGCCGCCCTGCATCCTTCAAGGTCTGCCATATGGCGAAAGACGACCGCTTCTGCAACAGGGCCGAGGCTTACGAGGCGCATGACGATGTCCCTTTGAGTCCGGCGGATCAGGACTCGATCGGCGACATCATCCTCAAGCGCTACAGCCGCCGCGCCATGCTCCGCGGCAGCCTCGGCGTCGTGGCCGCGGCCGCCTTGTTCGGGCCGCAGGTGCTCGGCGCGCGCCGTGCCCGCGCGGAGGCTTCCGAGGACCGCTTCGCGTTCACGGAGATCGCGGCGGGCGTCGACGAAACCCATCATGTGGCGGAAGGCTATCGCGCCCAAGTGTTGCTCCGCTGGGGCGACCCGCTCTTTCCCGATGCGCCCGTCTTCGATCCGCGCAAGCAGAGCGCGGCGGCCCAGCTCAAGCAATTCGGCTACAACAACGACTATGTGGGCTTCATTCCCCTCGGCGAGGATGCCGATCGGGGGCTGCTCTGCGTCAATCACGAATATACCAACGAAGAGGTCATGTTCCCCGGCCTCAAGCGCCAGGACACGACCTGCTTTCCCGACATGACGGCGGAGCTCGTCGAGATCGAGATGGCGGCCCATGGCGTCACCATCGTCGAGATCGTGCGCGCGGGCGACACGTGGCAGCCGGTGCTGGACAGCCCGTATAATCGCCGCATCAGCCCGCTCGACACAATGTTCACCGTCGACGGCCCGGCGGCCGGCCACGACCGGCTGAAGACGCGCGAGGATCCTTCCGGCACGCGCATTCTCGGCACGCTCAACAATTGCGCGGGCGGGATCACGCCCTGGGGCACCTATCTCAGCTCGGAGGAAAACTTCCACGGCTATTTCTGGACCGACGCGCGCAGCGAATGCGGCGAGGCTGCGAAGGGGCTCGGCGGGGCGCAGGCCAAGAGCTATGCGCGCTACGGCGTGCCGGGGCTGTGGCAGGCCTGGGGCAAATTCCACGACCGCTTCAATGTCGACAAGGAGGCGAACGAGCCGAACCGCTTCGGCTGGATCGTGGAGATCGATCCCTTCGACCGCAGCTCGGTGCCGGTGAAGCATACGGCCCTTGGCCGCTTTTGCCATGAGGGCGCCGAGACCGCGCTCAATCGCGATGGGCGCGTGGTGGTCTATTGCGGCGACGACACGCGCTTCGAGTATCTCTATCGTTTCGTGTCCGCGCGCGCTTATGATGCCGAGAACCGCGCGGCAAACCGGACCCTCCTTGCGGAAGGAACTTTGTCGGTCGCGAAATTCGATGCGGATGGGACCGTCACCTGGCTGCCGCTCATCCATGGCCAGGGCCCGCTCACAGCCAGAGAACGGTTTTGCGAGCCAGGCCGAGGTGATGATCGATGCGCGCCTTGCCGCCCAGCTGCTCGGCGCCACGCGCATGGATCGTCCCGAGGACGTGCAGCCGAACCCGGTCACGGGCAAGGTCTATGTGAACCTCACCTATAACGAGAAGCGCCAAGCGGGCGATGTCGACGCCGCCAATCCACGCCCCGACAACGAGTTCGGCCATATCATCGAATTGACGCCTCCGGACGGCGACCACGCCGCCGACGCGTTTCGTTGGGAGATCTTGGTCCGCTGCGGCGATCCCGCGATTGCCGATGTCGGCGCTTTGTGGAACCCGGAGACATCGGCCGATGGCTGGTTCACCTGCCCCGACAATTCCGCCGTCGATGCGCAAGGCCGCCTGTGGGTCGCGACCGACCAGGGCGAGCATTGGGCGGAGAAGACGGCACGGGCCGATGGGCTTTACGCGTTGGAGACGGAAGGACCGCGGCGCCGCACCTCGAAGCTCTTCTTCCGCTGCCCGGTGGGGGCGGAGATGTGCGGGCCTTGCTTCACGCCCGATCAGGAGACGCTGTTCGTGGCGGTGCAGCATCCCGGCACCGACGGCACCGATAAATTCAAAGGCTTCGAGCGGGCCTCGACTTTCGACGACCCCGCCACCCGCTGGCCCGATTTCGATCCCGACACCCCGCCGAGGCCCTCGGTGCTCGCCATCACCAAGATCGGCGGCGGCAAGATCGCCTAGGGGCCACGGTCCGTCGGGACTCTTGAAAAAGCCGCATATGCGTGCGAGCTAACAAGCGTTCCCAACTCGAAAGAGATTCGTTCGCGTCCGGCGTCTCAAGGCCCCATGCGCAAAACCACTGCATCACGACGCAAGTCCACCGCCTCCCGCGACCTGTTCTCCAGGGTCGAGGACGAGGCGCGGCGGAAGCCCGCCCGGCCGGGCAAGGCGGCCAAAGCGGCCAAGCCCGCCTCACGCGGCCGGACGGCGGAAGACGCCTATACGGCCGCCGATATCGAGGTGCTGGAGGGCTTGGAGCCCGTGCGCCGGCGCCCCGGCATGTATATCGGCGGCACCGACGAGAAGGCGCTGCACCATCTCTTCGCCGAGGTGCTGGACAACGCCATGGACGAGGCGGTGGAGGGACATGCCGACCGCATCGAGGTGGATTTCGCGGAGGACGGCTTTCTCACCGTCACCGACAATGGGCGCGGCATCCCCGTCGATCCGCATCCGAAATTCAAGAAGAAGTCGGCGCTCGAAGTCATCATGACCACGCTGCATTCGGGCGGCAAATTCAACTCCAAGGTCTATGACACGAGCGGAGGCCTGCACGGCGTCGGCGTCTCGGTCGCCAACGCGCTGTCCGAGACGCTCGAGGTCGAGGTCGCGCGCGGGCAGAAGCTCTACCGCCAGTCCTATACGCGCGGGGTCCCCGACGGTCCGCTCAAGACGGTCGGGCGCGGTCAAGAACCGGCGCGGCACCCAAGTGCGCTTCCGGCCCGACCCCAAGATCTTCGGCAAGGGCGCCGCCTTCAAACCGGCGCGGCTGTTCCGCATGGCGCGCTCCAAGGCCTATCTCTTCCGCGGGGTCGAGATCCGCTGGTCTTGCGCCAAGGCGCTGCTGCAAGGCGACAGCGAGACGCCGGCCAGCGCCACGCTGCACTTCCCCGGCGGCTTGAAGGATTTTCTCGCGAGCCGCATCGAGGGCCAGGAGATGGTCACGCGCGAAATGTTCGCCGGCAAGAGCGACAAGAACGGTCATGGCTCGGTGGAATGGGCGATCGTCTGGGTCGCGCGCGAGGACGGCTTCCTAAGCTCCTATTGCAACACCGTGCCGACGCCCGAAGGCGGCACCCATGAGGCCGGATTCCGCGCCGGGCTGGTCAAGGGCCTGCGCGCCTATGGCGAGCTCGCCGGCAACAAGCGCACCGCGCAGATCACCGCCGAGGACGTGCTCGGCACCGCGGCCGCCATGCTCTCGCTCTTCATGCGCGAGCCCGAGTTCCAGGGCCAGACCAAGGACAAGCTCGCCAGCCAAGAGGCGACGCGGATCGTGGAAAACGCCGTGCGCGACGCCTTCGACCATTGGCTCGCCGGCAATCCGGCCCAGGCCAATCTCCTGCTCGATTGGGTGATCGACCGCGCCGAGGAGCGGGTGCGGCGCAGAAAGGAAAAGGAGATCGGCCGGCAGACGGCGACGCGGCGCCTCAGGCTGCCGGGCAAGCTCGCCGATTGCGCCATGAGCGGGGCGCAAGGCACGGAGATCTTCATCGTCGAGGGCGATTCCGCGGGCGGATCGGCCAAGCAGGCGCGCGACCGCGCCACGCAAGCGGTGCTGCCGCTCAGGGGCAAGATCCTCAACGTGGCGAGCGCAAGCTCGACCAAGCTCGCCGACAACCAGCTCATCGCCGATCTCGTCCAGGCGCTCGGCTGCGGCACCGGCACGCGCTATCGCGAGGAGGACCTCCGCTACGAGAAGGTGGTCGTCATGACCGACGCCGACGTGGACGGCGCCCATATCGCCTCGCTGCTCATCACCTTCTTCTTCCGCGAGATGCGCGGGCTGATCGACGGCGGGCATCTCTATCTCGCCGTGCCGCCGCTCTACCGCCTGAGCCAGGGCGGCAAGGTGCTGTACGCGCGGAACGACGCCCATAAAGACGAGCTGATGGCGCGTGAGTTCAACGGCAAGGGCAAGGTGGACATTTCCCGCTTCAAGGGCCTGGGCGAGATGCCGATGCGGCAGCTCAAAGAAACGACCATGGATCCCGCGCAGCGCACGCTGCTCAAGGTCGAGGTCGCCGCCGACGAGCGGACGCTGACCACCAAGCTCGTGGATCAGCTCATGGGCAACAAGCCCGAAGCCCGCTTCCGCTTCATCCAGGAGCATGCCGAATTCGCCGCAGCCCGAAGCGCTGGATATTTGAGCCAAGCCTTATCTCACAGCCAGCGGGGCACGCGCGCTCTATATTTGCGGTAGGGCTCGCCGAAGCTCCGCTCCAGATAGGCCTCCTCGCGCTCGACCACGCCCCGCTGCAAGACGATGAGCACCGGGATCAGCAGCAGCAAGAGCCAGACGCTCGTCAGCACGATGGTCAGCCCGAAATAGACGAGCACGAAGCCGATATAGATCGGGTTCCGCGTGATGGCATAGGGTCCGCTCGTCACGAGCGCGGTCGAGGGCGTGGTCGGGACCACGCTCGTGCCCGCGCGGGCGAAGGCGCGGACCGACAGCGCCGTGAGCGCGAGGCCGGCGAGCGCGAGGCCGAGCCCCGCGGCAAGGGCCACGCCATTGGCCGAGGCGAGCCCGGGGCCCAAGGGAACGAGCCAGGTCAGCAGCGATCCGAGGATAAGCGCGCCCGCGAACAGGAAAGGCGGCTTGATCGCCACATTGGCATGATCGCTGTCGCTCATTGCTTGGCCTCTTGCCGGCTGCCGCCGCGCGCCGGCGGGGCGGCTCCGCCTCCGCCGTCCCCCTGTCGCAGATGCATGCAATACTCTATAAATCGCCCTGTAAAGCGGGTCCAAAGGGGGGCGGACGGCGTCTCCCCCACAATGAGGAGTGCACCATGTCCATGACGATCCTCCGTGCCGCCGCCCTGCTCGCCTTCATCGCTCTGCCTTTGGCGAGCGCCGCGGCGGAGGACGATGCCGCCTTGGTGGAAGGCCTTTCGCCCCAAGTGGCCGACGTGGTGAGCGGCGGGTCGTGGTCGGAAGGCGGTCAGGGCGGTTTCTATCGCGCCATCAGCGTGATGTCGGGCGACGCGAAATCCTTCGGCGCCCATGTCTACCTGCAGTGGCTCGCTTTCGAGGAAAAGAATCCCGATCCCCAAAGTGGTGAAGACGATCCCGATCAAGGAAATCAACGATCAGAAGCTGCCCAATGCCTCGATCGACCTCGAGGGCGAGGAAAACAAGGACAATGAGGTGACCGTCACCGTGGGCTCCTACGATGTGGACGCCGACAAGGACATCGTGCTCCAGGTGAAGGCGGGCGCGCCCGGAACCTACACCATGGTAAAGACGCCGCCCAAGGGCGCCGAGCCGCCGGCCAAGGAAGGGCCGCCGGCCAAGCCGGAGAAGCCGGGCACGGAGGATTAAGGGGTCCGGCGCGGGGTCTCCTGCCCCGCGTCACAATGGCTTTGCCCCTTGCGCGCGCCTCCGGCTGCCCCTTATGTGTGGGGAAGCATTCCAGGGGGCCATTGCCCGCAATGCGAGAGGTACTTGCGCAGGCGTTGCGAATCGTTGCAGCAACGCTAGCGCCAATGAAAGAAAGACGCGAGGCGCGCTTCGGCCGCTCGCGGTATTTTTGCTAACGCATGAGCTTTTCCAATCTTGGCTTAAGTCCGAAAGTTTTATCCGCCGTCACCGCGGCTGGCTTCGAAACCCCGACCCCCATTCAAGCGCAGGCCGTGCCCATCGCCGTCACCGGCCGTGACGTGCTCGGCATCGCCCAGACGGGCACCGGCAAGACCGCCTCTTTCGTGCTGCCGATGCTGACCCGGCTCGAGCGCGGCCGGGCGCGGGCGCGCATGCCCCGCTCCTTGATCCTCGCGCCCACGCGCGAGCTTGCCGCGCAGGTCGCCGAGCATTTCGAGATCCTCGGCAAGAACCACAAGCTCACCGTGGCGCTCCTGATCGGCGGGGTGTCCTATGACGAGCAGGACCGCAAGCTCGATCGCGGCGCCGACGTGGTGATCGCCACTCCCGGCCGGCTGCTCGATCATTTCGAGCGCGGCAAGCTCCTCCTCAACGGCATCGAGATCCTGGTCATCGACGAGGCCGATCGCATGCTCGACATGGGGTTCATCCCCGACATCGAGCGCATCTGCAAGCTCCTGCCCTTCACGCGCCAGACGCTGTTCTTCTCCGCGACCATGCCGCCGGAGATCCAGCGCCTGGTCAACACCTTCCTGCATCAGCCGGAGCGCATCGAGATCGCGCCGCAATCGACCGCCGCCGCCACCATCGTGCAGCGGCTGAAAAAGGCGCCGGACGACGCGCCGGGCAAGCGCGAGGCGCTGCGCGCCTTGATGCGGGCCAGCGACGTCAAGAACGCCATCATCTTCTGCAACCGCAAGAAGGACGTCAGCATCGTCCATCGCTCGCTGCTGAAGCACGGCTTCAATGTGGGCGCGCTGCACGGCGACATGGACCAGCATCAGCGCACGGCGACGCTCGAATCCTTCCGCAACGGCACGATCGCCTTCCTCGCCGCGAGCGACGTGGCCGCGCGCGGGCTCGACATCCCCGACGTGAGCCACATCTTCAACTACGACGTGCCGATCCACCCCGAGGACTATATCCATCGTATCGGCCGCACGGGACGCGCCGGCCGCGAAGGCTTCGCCGCCACGCTCGTCACGCCGAGGGACTTCAAGGCGCTCAAGGCCATCGAGCGGATGCTCAATCAGGAAATTCCGTGGATCGACGGCGCGCCCGAGCCGCAAGAGGCCGGCAGCCATGACGACGAGCGGTCGAACGGACGGCGCCGGCGCGGTCCCCGGTCGAAAAACCGGCACGGCGGCGGCAAGGGTGGCGAGGCTCCCAAGAGCCATCCGCCGCGCAGCGCCCAGCCGCCGCGCCACGCCCAGCCGCAAAAGGCGCAGAGTCACGACGGGCAGCGGCGCGATCAGGGTGAGCGGAGACCTCCACAACAGAGCGCGCCCGCCAAGCACGCGCCCGCCCACCACAAGGGGGCGCAAGAGGCGAAGCAGCACCCCGCGCCCAAGCCCGCCGGCCGCCCGCATGGCAAAGAGCGCGGCATGGGCGATCACGTCCCGGCCTTTATGACGCGGCCGGTCCGCGTCCCTTAAGTTTCCAGCACTGAATGATTTGATGGCCGGCCGGGTATCCCCCGGCCGTTTGCATGTGGGGCGTTAAGACGTCCGCTCGGTCAGATCGAAGCCCGCGCGCGCGGCTTCCGCCGCCGGGGTGAGCTCGACGAACTCGCCGCAGCCGCAGGCGCTCGTCTGGTTCGGGTTGTTGAACACGAAGCCCGAGCGCAGGCGATCGACCTGGTAATCCATCTCGGTGCCGAGCAGGAACATCACCGCCGTGGGATCGATCAGGATGCGCACGCCCTTGTCCTCGACGAGCTCGTCATGGGCGCCGGGGCTTTCCGCATATTCCATGGTGTATTCCATGCCGGCGCAGCCGCCCTTCTTCACGCCGATGCGCAAGCCGCCACTGTCCTTGCCGGAGGCGGCGGAGAGCGCGCGGATGCGCTCGGCCGCGGCGTCGGTCAGGGTGATCACTTTCGGTGGGGTGCGGTTGCTCATGGGCTCAAAATTTGGGTTGGCGCGGGGGTCGGGTCAAGTCCCCTGCTGGCTCAGAACATATTGAGGGTGAGGCGCGCTTCCTCGGACATGCGGCTCTGATCCCAGGGCGGGTCGAAGACGAGATTGACCTTGACCTGGCCCACGCCCGGAACCGACGCGATCGCGTTCTGCACCCAGCCCGGCATGTCGCCGGCCACGGGGCAGCCGGGCGCGGTCAGCGTCATGTCCACCTCGACATTGCGCTCAGGGTCGACGTCGAGCCGGTAGATGAGGCCGAGCTCGTAGACGTCGACGGGGATTTCCGGATCGAACACGGTCTTCAAGCGCCGCGACGAGATCGTCCTTGAGGGCATCATGCTCGCCGGAGGGCGCGGTCCCGCTCGCAGGCTCGGAGGCTTGCGCTGCGGCCTCCGCCTTGTCGTCGCGGGCCTCGTCCTTGGTCTCTGGCAGCTTCTCGTCCATATCCATCCTCACCCGAACAGCTCGCGGGCCTTGCGCAGGCCCTCGGCCAGGGTGTCGATCTCGTCCTTGGTATTATACATGGCAATCGAGGCGCGCGCCGTCGAGGTCACCCCAAAACGGGCGAGCAGCGGCTCGGCGCAATGGGTCCCGGCGCGGATGGCCACGCCATAGCGGTCGAGGATGGTGCTCAAATCGTGGGGATGGGCGCCCTCGAGGGTGAAGGAGATGATGCTGCCCTTGCCCTTGGCCCGGCCGAAGATGCGCAAGCCCTCGATCTCGTCCAGGCGCTCCGTGGCATAGGCCAGGAGCGCGTCCTCATGCGCCTTGATGCGCTCGCGGCCCACGCTCTCCACATAGTCGATGGCCGCGCCGAGCCCGATCGCCTGCACGATGGCCGGCGTGCCCGCCTCGAACCGATGCGGCGGCGCGGCGTAGGTGATGCGCTCGGTCGTCACCGTGCCGATCATCTCGCCGCCTCCCTGATAGGGCGGCATGTTCTCCAGATGCTCGGCCTTGCCGTAGAGCACGCCGATGCCGGTCGGGCCGTAGAGCTTGTGGCCGGTCAAGGCATAGAAATCGACGTCGAGGTCCTGCACGTCGGTGGGGAGATGCACCGCCCCTTGCGCGCCGTCCACGAGCACGGGGATGCCGCGGGCATGCGCGATGCGCACCACCTCCTTGATGGGCACGATGGTGCCGAGCACGTTCGACATCTGGGTGATGGCGATCATCTTGGTGCGGGGCGAGATCAGCTTCTCGAACTCGTCGAGCAGGAATTCGCCCGCGTCCGACACGGGCGCCCATTTCAACACCGCGCCCTTCCGCTCATGCAGGAAATACCAGGGCACGATGTTGGAGTGGTGCTCCATGATGGTGAGCAGGATCTCGTCGCCCTCGCCGATATGGGTGCCGCCGAAGGAGCTCGCCACGAGGTTGATGGCTTCGGTCGCGTTGCGGGTGAAGACGATCTCCGTCTCGGAGCGCGCATTGAGGAAGCGGCGCACGGTCTCGCGCGCCTGCTCGTAATTGGCGGTGGCGAGATTGCTCAGATAATGCAGGCCGCGATGGACGTTGGCATATTCGTAGCTATAGGCGCGCATGACCGCGTCGAGCATCGCTTTCGGCTTCTGCGCCGAGGCGCCGTTGTCGAGATAGGCGAGCGGCTTGCCGTTCACCGTCCGCGCCAGGATGGGGAATTCGGCGCGCACGGAAGCGACGTCGTAGGGCGCCTCGACGAGGCTCAAATCCTTGGTCCGCGGTGTGAGGAGGGTCATCGGCCGCTTCCCTAGCCTCGAACTCGACGCCGAGCCATTCGGCGGCAGCCGCGCCAAGGGCGTCGCGCAAATCCTCATGGTCGATCTGCTCGATCGCCTCGCCGACAAAGGCCTGGATCAACAGCGCGCGGGCTTCCGCCTCCGGGATGCCGCGCGCCTCGAGATAGAACAGCAGGTCCTCGTCGATCTGGCCCGAGGTCGAGCCATGGCCGCACACCACGTCGTCGGCGAAGATCTCAAGCTCGGGCTTGGAGTCGAACTCGGCCGACTCGGAGAGCAGCAGCGCCTGCGCCATCTGCTTGCCGTCGGTCTTCTGCGCGCCGGGCGAGACGATGATCTTGCCCTGGAACACGCCGCGCGCCTCGTTGTCGAGCACGGCCTTGAACAGCTCGCGGCTCACGCAGCGGGGTACCTTGTGCTCGATGAGGAGGGTGGTGTCGCAATGCTGGCGGCCGCGCATCAAAAGCGCGCCGGAGATATTGAGCGAGGAGCCTTCGCCGGCGAAGAGCGGCAAAGATCTGGCTGCGGGACACCGCGGCGCCGGTGGAGAATTGGAAGGCGCCATAGCGGGCATCGGCGCCGAGCCGCACCAGCCAGGTGCAAAGATGGACGGTCGCCTCTCCCTCGCGCTGCAGCTTGATATGGTCGATGGCGGCCTTGTCGCCGATGATCACTTCCGTCACGGCGTTCCGTTGCAGCGCGCGGGCATTTGCGCCCGCATAGCTTTCGATGAGGGTGAGCGAAGCGCCCTCCTCCACCATGACGATAGTGCGGGTGACGATGCCGGCGGGCTTCCCCTCGCCGTCGAGATGGATGACGTGCACGGGCTTGTCGAGAGTCCGGTTCTTGGCCAGGCGCAGCACGGCGCCGCCGGTCATGAGCGCGGTGTTCAGGGCGATGACGGCGTCGGAGGGAGAGCGCGTCTCCCCCAGCACTTTCTTCAGCCAGGGCGCGGGCTTGCGTAAGGCGTCGGCGAGCGAGACGATCTCGGCACCCGCCGCCGCAAGGCCCGCAAGGTCGGAGAGAGCGGGCACCAGCGCGCCTTGGGCGATGACCAGCCGATAGGCGGGAATGGCGGCGAGGCGATCGCCAATGCCGCGCGCGATCTCCGCCTTGCTCAAGGCGCGGGGTTTGGGCTCGGCGAGCGGATAGGCTTCGGTCAGGAGCGAGCGGAGGTCGGTATATTTCCAGGCCTCCACGCGGCGATGGGGCAGGCCCAGCATGCCGTAGGTCTTGACCGCCTGGCGGCGCAGCTCGCCCACCCATTTGTCGCCGGGGAGCGTGGCCTCGGCCGCGGTGAAGGCATCGAGAAAGGCCTGCTCGCCTTGGGTCTGGAACTGCTTGACCGGCAACTCCATGCTTCTTACGCGGCCTCCTCGCCGAATCCGGCATAGCCCGACTGCTCGAGCTCGAGCGCAAGCTCAGGCCCACCGGAGCGGGCGATCCTGCCGTCGGAGAGCACATGCACGCGGTCGGGCACGATAAAGTCGAGCAGCCGCTGATAGTGGGTGATGACGAGCATGGAGCGCGTGGGCGAGCGGAGCGCATTGACGCCGTCCGCCACGATGCGCACCGCATCGATGTCGAGGCCGGAATCGGTCTCGTCGAGCACGCAGAGCGACGGCTCGAGCAGCGCCATTTGCAGGATCTCGTTGCGCTTCTTCTCGCCGCCGGAGAAGCCCATATTGAGCGGCCGCTTCAGCATCTCGGGGTCGATCTTGAGGGCTCTTGGCCTTCTCGCGCACGAGGCGCAGGAAGTCGGGGGTGGACAGCTCGGCCTCGCCGCGCGCTTTCCGCACCGCGTTCACCGCCGTGCGCAGGAAGGTCATGGTGGCGACGCCGGGAATTTCGATCGGGTATTGGAAGGCGAGGAACACGCCCGCGACGGCGCGCTCCGACGGCGCCATGGCGAGCACGTCCTGGCCGTTCCAAGTGATGGAGCCGGCGGTGACGTCGTAGCCTTCCTTGCCCGCGAGCACATAAGCGAGGGTGGACTTGCCCGAGCCGTTCGGGCCCATGATGGCATGCACCTCGCCCAAAGGCAGTTCGAGGTCGAGACCTTTGAGGATCTCGCGGCCATCGACGGTGACGTGCAGGTTGTGGATCTTCAGCATGGACGGTTACCCAACGCTCCCTTCGAGGCTGATGCCGATCAGCTTCTGCGTCTCGGCCATGAACTCCATGGGCAGATGCTGCAGCACGTCGCGCACGAAGCCGTTGACGATGAGCGCCACCGCCTCCTCCGCCGACAGGCCGCGATTGAGGCAATAGAACAGCTGGTCGTCGGAAATCTTCGACGTGGTCGCCTCGTGCTCGAAGGTGGCCGACGCGTTCTTGGCCTCGATAT
Organism: uncultured Alphaproteobacteria bacterium; assembly: GCA_963792045.1. Lineage (GTDB taxonomy): Bacteria > Pseudomonadota > Alphaproteobacteria > Rhizobiales > Methyloligellaceae > Methyloceanibacter. The sequence continues at coordinate 16,569 of CAWBUT010000002.1, read as the reverse complement.
AGGGCACGGTGTGGGCGCCGCATTTGTCGCCGATGAGGAGCGAGTCGCAATTGGTGAAGTTGCGCGCATTGGCGGCGCGGCGGTGCGCCGAGACGAGCCCGCGATAGGTGTTGTTGGAGTGGCCGGCGGCGATGCCCTTGGAGATGATGCGGCTCGACGTGTCGCGGCCGAGATGGATCATCTTGGTGCCGCTATCGACCTGCTGATAGCCGTTGGAGATGGCGATCGAGTAGAACTCGCCGCGCGATCCGTCGCCGCGCAGGATGCAGCTCGGATATTTCCAGGTGATGGCGGAGCCCGTCTCCACTTGCGTCCAGGAGATCTTCGCGCGGGGCCCGCGGCAATCGCCACGCTTGGTGACGAAATTGTAGATGCCGCCCTTCCCCTCCTTGTCGCCGGGGTACCAGTTCTGCACCGTGGAATATTTGATCTCGGCGTCGTCGAGCGCCACGAGCTCGACCACGGCGGCATGGAGCTGGTTCTCGTCGCGCATGGGCGCGGTGCAGCCTTCGAGGTAGCTCACATAGGCGCCCTTGTCGGCGATGATCAGGGTGCGCTCGAACTGGCCGGTCTGCTCGCTCATTGATGCGGAAATAGGTCGAGAGCTCCATGGGGCAGCGCACGCCGGGCGGCACATAGACGAAGCTGCCGTCGGAGAACACCGCCGAATTGAGCGTGGCGAAGAAATTGTCGGTGATGGGCACCACGGAGCCCAAATATTTCTTCACCAGCTCCGGGATGCTCGCGCACGGCCTCGGACATCGAGCAGAAGATCACGCCCGCTTTGCCCAGCTCCTCCTTGAAGGTGGTGACGACCGAGACGGAGTCGAACACGGCATCGACGGCGACGCGGCGATCGGAAGGGCGATCCTCCTCGCCATCTTCCACCGTCACGCCGGCGAGCATCTTCTGCTCTCTCAGCGGAATGCCGAGCTTCTCATAGGTGCGCAGCAGCTCCGGATCGATTTCGGCCAAGCTCTTCGGGCCCTCGGTGCTCTTGGGCGCCGAATAGTAATAGAGCTGCTGATAGTCGATCTTGGGGTGATGCACGTTCGCCCAGGTTGGGCTCGGTCATGGTGAGCCAGCGGCGATAGGCCTCAAGCCGCCAATTGAGCAGCCAGTCGGGCTCGCCCTTCTTGGCCGAGATGAAGCGCACCACGTCCTCGTTCAGGCCCTTGGGCGCCCTGACCGACTCGATCTTGGTGGTGAAGCCGTATTTGTACTTGTCGACGTCGATCTCGCGAACGCGGGCGACGGTCTCTTGCACAGCAGGCATGGTCTACCTCAAATCCTCTTCGCTTCTTAAGCCGCCTGGCGGCTTTCTCTGAGGCGCTTGATCAATGCGCCCCAGGCATGAATGAACCGTTCGATATCGGCACGCGTGGAGCCAAATCCAAGGCTCACGCGGATGGCGCTCCCGGCCAGCTCGCTCGCTCTCCCCATGGCGCTCACCACATGGGACGGCTCGACCTTTCCGCTCGAGCAGGCGCTGCCGGCGCTCACCGCCACGCCGGCGAGATCGAGCCCGATGACGAGGGTCTCGGCCTTGGTGTCCGGGACCGCGATCAGGCTCGTATTGGGCAGGCGGGCCACACGCTGCGACAGCACCACCGCCTCCGGCGCGATCTTCGCCACGCGCGTTTCGAGCTCATCGCGCAGCACGGCGAGGTCTTGCGCCTTGTCCAACTCGGCGGCGGCGATCTCGGCGGCAATGCCGAAGCCGACGATCCCCGCGACATTCTCGGTGCCTGCGCGCCGCCTGCGCTCCTGGCCGCCGCCCTTGATCAAGGGCTCGACTGTGACGCCGATCGCGGAGCACGAGCGCGCCGACGCCTTTGGGGCCACCGAGCTTATGCGCCGACAGGCTGACGAGATCGGCGCCAAGCGCTTCGAGATCGAGGGCCACTTTGCCCGCGGCCTGCACGGCGTCGCTTAAGAGGATGCCGCCCGCTCCATGCACGATCGCGGCGGCCGCGGCGACCGGCTGGACGGCTCCGGTCTCGTTATTGGCCGCCATCAGGGCGACGAACGGTCTTGCTCTCTTTTCTAATTGGTGCCGGGCAAGCTCATTTGCAAGGAAATCCAAGTCGATAACGCCATCCGCGGTGACGGGAAGGCGCGCCGTCCGCGCGGGCGAAAACCGGCCGCCCGACAGCACCGAGGGGTGCTCCACGGCGCTCACATAGAGGGGCTGATCCTCCTCCGATGGGCGCGAGCGCGAGCGCATTGGCCTCGGTGCCGCCGCTCGTGAAGATCACGTTCTCGGGCCGCGCGCGCAGGAGCGCTCGCGACCTTGTCGCGGGCGGATTCGATCGCGGCGCGGGCTTGCCTTCCTTCGGCATGGACCGAGGACGGGTTGCCATAGGCCGAAAGCGCGGCAACCATGGCCTCGCGGACTTCCGGGCGCAAAGGTGCCGTGGCGTTGTAGTCGAGGTAAGCGCGCTCGGTCATGCGATACTCAAGTTGGCGGTTCAAGGCCGCCCCTTAGCGCTTGCACGAGCCCCCGTCGCGCATGCTAAGAAGCGCGACCCGAAGATGGATGGCTCCAAACGCGGCAGTGTGCCGAAGCACAGCTTGTTTGGAACAGTTCTAATCTTAGATTTCTATAGGATTCCCAGGCGTCGAAGTCAAGTTTGGCGGCGGCGGAAGGCCTTTAAAACTCCTTTCGCTCGTCCCAAGTCTCGTGCTCGTCGCCGGAATTTCTTTTTCGAGGTCAGTGGTTCATGCCCGAGGTGAATATCAGCGGCCCGGCGGGGCGGATCGAGGCGCGCTACCACCACAATCCCGCGCCCAACTCGCCCGTCGCGCTCATCCTGCATCCCCATCCCCAATATGGGGGCACGATGAACAATCAGGTGGTCTACCACCTCTATTACGCTTTTCAGCGGCGCGGCTTTTCCGTGTTGCGCTTCAACTTCCGCGGCGTGGGGCGGAGCGAGGGCTTGTTCGACAACGGGCCCGGCGAGCTGGCCGACGCCGCCACCGCGCTCGACTGGATGCAGACCTACAATACCGACGCCGCCTCGTGTTGGATCGCGGGCATCTCCTTCGGCGCGTGGATCGCCATGCAGCTCTTGATGCGGCGTCCGGAGATCGAGGGCTTCATCTCGGTGGCGCCGCCGGCGAGCCTCTATGACTTCACCTTCCTCGCCCCCTGCCCTTCCTCGGGGCTGATGGTGAACGGCGCCAAGGACCGCGTGGTGCCGACGGAAGCCGTGCGCGGCCTCGTCGATCGCCTGAAGACGCAGAAGGGCATCGTCGTCGAGCATGCGGTGGTGCCCGACGCCAACCATTTCTTCGAAGGCCGCATGGACGGGCTGATGGAGGTGGTGGACGCCTATCTCGACAAGCGCCTCGGCAAAAGGAAGAAGCGGAGCGAGTCGGCAGCCTAGCGCCGCGGCGCCCGGGCGAGACGCCCGCCGGTCAAGGGCTGCTTCACCCCCGTCGTGCCGGGGAAGGTCAAGGGCAGCTTCCTCAGCGAGCGTACGGAGAGATAAGCGAGCGCTTCGGCCTCCAGATGATCGGCCGACCATCCCATCTCGTCGGCCAGCGATACGGGCGCGTCGAGCGCCCTGCGGATGGCCTCGACCAGCGCGACATTGCGGGCGCCCCCGCCGGCCAGCAGCCAGTGCCGCGGCGGCGTGGGCAGAAGCGCGCGCGCCGCAGCGATCGCCTCGGCGGTGAAAGCGGCGAGGGTCGCAAGGCCGTCCTCGGTCGAAAGCTCGGGTGCCGTGAGCTCAGGGAAATCCCGCCGGTCCAGCGATTTGGGCGGCTTCCGAGCAAAGAAGGGGTGGGCCATCAATCGGGCGAGCACCGAGGGATCGACCCGGCCTCTGCGCGCCAGCGCGCCGCCGGCATCGAACACAGCGCCGGTCCGAGCCGCGATCCAGTCGTCAAGGAGGCTGTTGCCGGGCCCGACGTCGAAAGCGATCAGCGCGCCGTCCGCGCCGATAAAGGTGATGTTGGCCACCCCGCCGAGATTGACCACGGCGAGCGGGCGCTCCAGCCCTCCTGCGTCCGCGAGCGCGCGGTGATAGACGGGCACGATCGGAGCCCCCTCGCCGCCCGCGGCAATATCGGCCGCGCGAAAGTCGTAGACCACGTCGATACCGGTCGCGCGCGCCAGCGCCTCGCCGTCGCCGAGCTGGCGCGTGATGCGGCGCGAGGCGTCATGATAGATGGTCTGGCCATGGAAACCGACGACGGACACCTCGTCATGGGTAATCCCGACGGTCTCGAGGAAATCCTTGACCGCCTCGGCATGGGCGGCCGTCACCTCTTGCTCGACATCGGCGAGCAGCGCCAGGTCGCCTGCCTCCCCCTCCCGGCTTGCCGCAGGTCCCAACAGCCGCCACGCGGCGGCAACCGCCTCGGCCAGCCGCGCGCGCTCCTGCGGCGCATAAGGATAAGTGAGGCTCGCGCGGCGGAAGAGCGTCCCCTCGCCGTCGGTGGCAATGAGCGCCACGTCGATGCCGTCCATGGACGTGCCGCTCATGAGCCCAATGGTGGTGACGACGCTGCTCACCCGCGCTTCCCCTGCCGTGCAATCTCCGCGCAAACCTGATACAGGCTGTTGCCCGCCCTTGCGGGCGCGCCTTCCTCAGGACCACGCCGCTCTCGCCGATCCGCCGGCCTCGCCATGACCAAACGCAAATCCGAATTCCTGCACGAGATCGAGACCCGCGGCTATCTGCATCAGGTCACCGACGAAGCGGGCCTCGATACGCTCGCCAAAGCCGGGCCGATCACCGGCTATATCGGCTTCGACTGCACCGCGCCGAGCCTCCATGTCGGCAATCTGCTCGGGATCATGATGCTGCGCAAGCTGCAACAGACCGGGCACCGGCCGATCGTGCTCATCGGCGGCGGCACCACCAAGGTCGGCGATCCGTCGGGCAAGGACGAGTTGCGCAAGCTCTTGAGCGAGGCCGAGATCGCCGCCAACATCGCCGGCATCCAATCGGTGTTCGCCAAATTCGTGAGCTTCGGCGAGGGCGCCACGGACGCCATCCTGGTCAACAACGCCGACTGGCTCGACCATCTCAACTATATCGACTTCCTGCGCGACTATGGCCGCCATTTCAGCGTCAACCGCATGCTGACCTACGATTTGGTGAAGCTCCGGCTCGAGCGCGAGCATCCTTTGAGCTTCATCGAGTTCAACTACATGGTGCTGCAGGCCTACGACTTCGTCGAGCTCTACCGGCGAGAAGGCTGCCGCCTGCAGATGGGCGGCTCGGACCAATGGGGCAATATCGTGAGCGGCATCGAGCTCGGCCGCCGCACCGAGGGCGCCGAGCTGTTCGGGCTCACCACGGCGCTCTTGACCACCGCGTCGGGCGCCAAGATGGGCAAGACGGCCGCGGGCGCCGTCTGGCTCAACCCCGACATGCTCAGCGCTTACGACTATTGGCAATATTGGCGCAACACCGAGGACGCCGATGTCGGGCGCTTCCTCAAGCTGTTCACCGAGCTGCCCCTGCCGCGAGATCGCGCAAGCTCGAACGGCTCGAAGGGGCGGAGCTGAACGAGGCGAAAAAGGTGCTCGCGACCGAGGCCACGGCGCTTCTACACGGGCGCGAGGCCGCCGATCGCGCGGCGGAGACGGCGCGGGCCACCTTCGAGCAGGGGACCATCGACGCCGCGCTGCCGACCTTCGAGGTCCCGCGCGCCGAGCTCGAGAAGGGGCTCGGCGTGCTCACCGCCAACACCCAAGTGGGCTTCGTCACCTCGACGAGCGAAGCGCGCCGGCAGATCAAAGGCGGCGGGCTGAAGGTCAACGACGTGATCGTCACCGACGAGCGGCGGCTGCTCACGCTTGCCGATCTTACGCCCGAAGGCGTGATCAAGCTCTCGCTCGGCAAGAAGCGGCACGCGCTGATCAGGCCGGTGTGAGGCTTCTAGCGGCGCGGCGGCGGCGAGGATGGCGCGCCGAAGCTCGAGGTGGAGACCGAATTCGGCCATCGGCCGCTCGAAGATCTGGCGGAAGATGCCGGGCGTCAGCACCGACATCGGATTGACGAGCACGTTCGGGTCGTCGAGCTTGCCCTGGATGGTGAAGGTGATGCCGACGAGCCCCTCGCCCTGGCGCCCGACGAAAATGCCGCCGAGGACGGGAATCTGGCCGAGCGCCGAGTTCAGACCGTAGAGCGGGACATAGGTGCCGCCGAGATCGACGGTCTGCGCCTTGAAGTTCACGCCGCCGCGCATGGTGGCGCCGAGCACGGGCCCGTTCATATAGGCGTCATTCAAGATGAACTGCCCATTGCCGACGGCAAAGGGCGCGCGCAGCTGGTTGATGGCAAGCCGCGTCTGGACGGTGTGCTGCTTGTGGGTGCCGAACGCCGCCTGCGCATGGGGATCGGACAGCACGTCGCTCACCACGGAGTCGCCGAGGAGCACGAAGTCCCGCGCCCACAGCGTGCCGCTCTTCGTTCCAGGCTCGCCGGCGTCGAGACTGACTTCCAGCGAGGCCTCGCCGCCATCGACTTTGGGATAAAAGCCGACGAGGCGGAAGGCGGCGCCGGCGTCATGGGCCTCGGCCTTGATCACCCGTCCGTGGTTGCCGCTTTCGAGCTGTACCGCCATGGCCTCCGCGCCGTTCAGCTGGCCCTTGGCATCGAGCGCCACGAGCTGTCCGTGGCGCTTCTTCAGACTGACTTGCACGTTCTGGACGGTCGTATCGTAGAAGCCGACCACGGTGCCGAGACGGGCGGTCAGGTCGAGGTCAAAAACGTCGTTGGGGTTGGGCGTGTCCTCCGCGAGCTGGCCGGCCGAGAACAGCGACTGGAAGAACTGCTTGCCGTCGTAAGTCGGGCCGTGCGCCTCCACCGCGAGCACGTTGTCCTCTTTCACCGCCGCGGTGATCTCCACATGGGTGATGAAGTCGAAGGAGAAATCGGAGAAATAGAAGGACTTCAGATGCTGGTCCGGATCGAGCGAGATTGAGCCCTTGATGGCGATGTCGTCGCCGAAGATGTTCAGGTTCTTGAGGTCGGTCGAGCCGTCCGCGGATTTGGCGACATCGAACTGGATGGTGGCGGGGCGCCCCTTGGGCTTGGTCCATCCCATATTGCCGAAGATCAGCTGCGCATTGGTGAGGTCGCCCTGCATGCTCACCGCCTGGTCGCCATTCGCGGACCGCACCACGGAAAGGGTCACGGGCAACGGGCCCCGTACCAGGTGGTTCACCTTCATGCCGAGCTTGTCACGCGCCGCCTCGTCGAGGGTTGCGCTGATCCGGATCGGCGGCTGGCGGTCGTCGGGAGCGTAGAACAGGCGCTGCCAGGCAAGCTTCGCCGGCACGCCCTTGATCACAATGTCGCCTTGAGCATCGACCGCCTGCTCGGTCACGTTCACGTCGAGCGCGCCGCCCTCGACATCCATGTTACCGACCACGTTTGAGGCGATCGCATTGTCGAGCCGCGCCATGCCACGCAGCTTGACGTCCTTGAAGTCAAGATCCTCCCGCATCGGTATGGTGAAGGTGAAGCTGCCCTCGGCGGTGCCGCCGAAATATTCGGGGCGCAAGCCAACCGCCTGTATGTAGTGCAGAGGCTCGTGGTCAAGCAGCTTAAGCGAGGCGATGGTGGTGGCATTCGCCTTGAAGCTGATCACGGCCATCTGCGGCTTCGGCCGCAGGTCGGCGATGAAGTAGCGGCCGTCATGTAAGGCGAGCTCCTCTCCCGACGGCAGGGTAATCGTGCCTTGCGGAATATCGACGGAGAAGGTGGTGCCGGATAGTTTGCAACTTTGCCCCCCCGGTGATCACCGGCGGCATCTTGTCCAGATAGCTGATGCTCATGTCGGCAAGATCGAGATCAAAGCGTACGGCCTCCGGCGGGAGCTCGGCACCCTGCTGAGCTTGCGCAAGTTCGCCCGCCTTCAAGTCGACGCTCGAGCTTGCCGCCCAGCACCTGTCCGCCCTTGACGCTCTCGCCGGTCCATTTCCGCGCATCCCCGGCCAGGAATTTCGGCCAGAACTGCTTGAGCGTATCGAGCGGCATCGCGCTCACCTGCCCGCTGAGATGCACCTCGGGCGATCCCGGTGCGGCGGCGATACTGCCGGCGAGATCGATCGAAGCGGCGCCGGAGCGGATGATGAACCGCGGACAGGGTCAAGCGGCGGCCGTCGGCGGCAAGATTGCCTTCGGCCTGCCACTCATCCACCTTCATCGGCGCCAGTCCGAACTCCTCCGCCGCCAGCACGGCATTGTCGGCCTTGAGCTTGAAGTTCCACGAGGACGGCGCCCCCTCGCCTTCGCGCACGGCACGGAACTCGCCGCTGAACGTGGCGTGGCTCTTGCCCCAGCTCAAAGTCGAAGGCTTGATCTCGACCACGTTCATGCCTTCGCTATAGACCACATCGAGATTGCCGCGATCGATCTGCATGGCGTTGTCGGGATCCCAAGGGGGAACGATCGCGCCGCGATTGACCTTGAGCTTGGCCTCGGCGGCGAGGAACTTGCCCGATTTCGACAGCTCGACGCTCGTCTCGCCGGTGACGGGAATGTCGAGCGCCTTGAGCGCGGCGATGCCCGGAAAATTCTCCGCCAATCCCGAGGGCACGAGGTCTTTGATCAGGGTGGTGATGGTGAGGCTCTGGCGCCTTGTGCGCTGCTCGGTGCGGACCTTCGAGCTGCCAATCGCCTTTCTTGGCGGCGATGTTGGCCTGGCCGAGCAGGATGCTGCGCTGGCCGCGGTGCTCGAGGTCGATGGAGAAGTCGGGGACGCGCCAGGACGTTTGCGCGCCGTCCTGGTCGAGGACGACAAGCGCGTTCTTCACCCCGAAGCGGACGAGGTAGGAGGTGTTGCCCTGGCGGGCGCGCTCGAACACATCGGAAATGGTGCGGGTGACGTCGAGCTGGCGGCTCATCGGGTCCGTCAGGGGCGCCCTGCTTGCTGATGACGGTCTCGGGCGTCGTCGGCGGCGGCGCGACAGGACGCAGCTCCTGGTCGGGGAGCGATCCTCGGATCAGCGCCTCGCTCTCATCGCTCGCCGGTCGCGTGAAGCTCAAGGAGAGGCCTCGATCGGAGGTATAGAACAACAGCAGCCGCGGACCGATGAAGTCGACGCTGCCCGGCGCGATGCGGCCGCCAAGAAGCGCGGCGCCGCTCAAGCCGATGGCGGCGAGCGGCGCTTGCGCCACGATCGAGCCGTTGGCGTCGATGAGACGGATGTTGCGCAGCCGGAACAGCACGCCGGGCCCCTCGGGCGCGCGCTGGAGAAACGCGTCATCGATCTTCACATGCAGGTCGGACAGCTCGCCGTTGATCGCTTGCTCGATCGTCGGCACGAGGCTCGGCAGCGAGATCGGGCCCCGGCTCAAGCGCCCGTAGCCGCCGACAATGGCGATCAGGCCCACAACCAGAATACCGGCGAAGATCTCGCGGCAGAGATGGGCCCCGCGCGAAGAAAATTTCTTGAACTCGAGCTGGATCGGCCGGGGCACGCGCCGCACGAGCGCGCGGCCGCGCGCCGGTAGGGTCAAGAGAGCCTTGCCACCTTCGGTCAGCTTGTCCAGGGCACCTGCGATCGGCTCGTTCATGAAATATCGGCTCGCTCGGCCACCCTGGCGCTTATTATGGCTTGTGCGGCGAAGCCCGTGCAACCAAGAGCCCAGGCGGCCCCGCGGTAGCAGGCGATGCCACGGTCGGCTCATGGCGCAATTTGCGGCATCCCCCCTGGATACACCCCCATCGTCAAGCCGCGAGGCCAGGGCCGGCGACGACAGGGTTAAAGCTTGTGCATAAGAGCGGCGAATATCGGCCAAAGGAAGGCGGTCCCCCGGGCCTCACTCGGCCCCAGTCTAGCGCGTCCTCCGGCTGCAACTGCCGCGAGAAGCAGCATGACAAGCTGGAGGCGAAGCGATATTCTGCGCTTTGATCGTCGCTGAGGTCTTAACACGGCCGCGGGGGCTGTTTTGCGGCGATCTTAAGCGTTCGACCTGCTTGATTTCGCTCGGTCTTGAGCGCTTTACGGTTTTTGGCGCGGCGGGCGTAATCTCTTTCAGTTGGGGAGGCCGTACTCATGTTCACCAAGAAGCCGGAGCGCGAGGGCGACGACCCTCTCGCGAATGGGTGATCGTCCGCTGTCGAGCGGCGGCGAGACCACGACGCCCTTCGCCGAGCGGCCGCCGAGCTATACGCGCAGCTCGAGCCCGAGCAAGCTCGTGCCGTCGATCATCGGCGAGGATCTGACCATCACGGGCAACGTGGTGTCGAAAGGCGAGATCCAGATCGATGGCGAGGTCCAGGGCGACGTCCATTGCGGCTCGCTCCTGCTTGGCGACAAATCGCAGATCGTAGGCGGCGTGATCGCCGAGGACGTGGTCGTGCGCGGCCGCATCGTCGGCTCAATCCGCGGCCTCAGGGTTACCCTGCAGGCGCAGTCCCATGTCGAAGGCGACATCTATCACCAGAGCCTCGCGATCGAGCAGGGCGCCTATTTCGAGGGGAAGTCCCGCCGCTCCGACGATCCGATGGCGGCGGCCAACAAGACCCCTCCGGGCAAGACCGAGGCGCCAGCCGAAAAGCCAAGCCGCAGCGAAACGCGCGCGGAGAAGCCCAGCTCTTTCGAGCAGCGGGCCGAGCGGCCTTCGGATCAGAGCGGGTCCACTCCGGCCGGCGGCCAGGGGCAGCACAGTCGCGCGGCCGAATAGACGCGCTTCGCCTTTCCATTTCCGCCTTTTAGACGCGCGGCGCTGAAGCTTGCGCGCAGCCTACGCCTTCGTGTCGCTGTGGATGCGTTCGGCGAGAGCCGCCTCGATGAAGCGGTCGATATCGCCGTCGAGCACCGCGCTCGGATTGGTGCTCTCCACCCCCGTGCGCAAATCCTTCACCAGCTGATAGGGCTGCAGCACGTAAGAGCGGATCTGGTGGCCCCAGCCGATCTCGGACTTGGCGGCGGCCGCGGCTTGCGCCTCCTCCTCCCGCCGCTTCAGCTCCGCCTCGTAGAGGCGCGCGCGCAGCATGGCCCAGGCGGTGGCGCGGTTCTTGTGCTGCGAGCGCTCGTTCTGGCACTGCACGACGATGCCGGTCGGCATGTGGGTGAGGCGCACGGCGCTGTCGGTGGTGTTGACGTGCTGGCCGCCGGCGCCGCTCGAGCGATAGGTATCGATGCGCACGTCCTTCTCGTTGATGTCGATGGCGATGGTGTCGTCGATCGCCGGATAGACCGAGACCGAGGCGAAGCTCGTGTGGCGCCGCGCATTGGCGTCGAAGGGCGAGATGCGCACGAGGCGATGGACGCCCGATTCCGTCTTCAGCCAGCCATAGGCGTTCGGCCCCTTGATCAGCACCGTCGCCGACTTGATGCCCGCCTCCTCGCCCGGATGCTCGCCGATGATCTCGACCTTGTAGCGGCGCCCTTCCGCCCAGCGCACATACATGCGCTCGAGCATCTGCGCCCAGTCCTGGCTCTCGGTGCCGCCCGCGCCGGCATGGATCTCGACATAGGTGTCGTTGGCGTCGGCTTCGCCGGAGAGCAGCGCCTCGACCTCGCCCTTATGCGCCTCGTCGCGCAGCCGTTTGAGCGCGCTCTCGGCCTCGGCCACGACGGCCTCGTCGCCCTCCTCCTCGCCGAGCGCGACGAGCTCGATATTGTCGTCGAGCTCACGCGTCAGCCGCGCAAAGGCGGTCGAGCGACGCCTCGAGCTGCTGCCGCTCGCGCATCAGCCCTTGGGCGCGCGCCGAATCGTTCCAGAAATTGGGGGCCTCGACCTCGCGGTCGAGCGCAGCTAGCCGCTCCTTCGCCCTGTCGGGGTCAAAGATGCCTCCTGAGCAGGGCCAAGGACTCTCTGATGTCGTTGACGACCGCCTCGGTTTCAGCGCGCATCGTTACCTCTTCGCAGGAAAATGGGATCGCGGCCGGGCGCGGCAACGCTGACCGCCCGACCTTGCCTTCAGGAATTCCGTTGTCTAGTAAAGGCCGCCGGTGCCCGATGTCAAAGCCCGGTCGTTGCCCGGGGGCGCGAACACGCCTTGCGAGGGCCGCGGCGGGCCCGCCATGGGCGGTCCGGGCGGCGCGGGCGGCAGCTGCCCGGTATTATCGTCGCGCATTCATCGCCTCGCCGCTCCCCTCGTCCTCGCTCACGACCGAGCCCACCGGCTCTTGGCCCGGCTTGAAGGCCTCCATGATGGCCGTCTTGTCGCCGGGGCCGGCGGGCAAGCCGGTCTTGAGGTTGACGCGCACGAGCTTGATGCCCGGCGGCACCCGGAAGGGGATGGGAGGCTGATCGGCGAGCGCAATCTTGAAGAAGTCGCGCACCACCGGCGCCGAGACGTTACCGCCCGTCTCGCCGTGGCCGAGCGGCGCCGGATTGTCGAAGCCCATGAACACGCCAACCACGAGGTCGGGCGTATAGCCGATGAACCAGGCGTCCTTCTCGTCGTTGGTGGTGCCCGTCTTGCCCGCGATCGGCCGTTGCAGGACCTTGAGCTTCTGCGCGGTGCCGCGCTGGACCACGCCCTCCATGATGTGGATCATCTGATAGGAGGTCAGCGGATCGATGATCTGCTTGCGGTTGTCGACGAGCTCGGGCTCGTCCTGGCCCGTCCACTGCCGCGCCGCGCACTTGTCGCAGGCGCGGTCGTCGTGGCGCCAGACGGTGCGGCCATAGCGATCCTGGATGCGGTCGATCAGCGTCGCTTTCACCTGCTTGCCGCCATTGTCGATCATCGAATAGGCGGTGACCATCCGCAGCAGCGTGGTCTCGCCGGCGCCGAGCGCCATGGACAACACCGGCATCAGATTGTCGTAGACGCCGAACCGCCGCGCATATTCGCAAATGATCGGCATGCCCGATCTCGTTGGAGAGACGGACGGTCATCAGATTGCGCGAATGCTCGATGCCGAAGCGCAAGGTCGAGGGACCGGCGGAGGAGCCCGCCTCGTAGTTCTTCGGGCACCATTCGGGCATGCCCGGCCCTTGACTGATGCAAATCGGGCCGTCGACGATGATGCTCGACGGCGTGTAGCCGTTGTCGATCGCCGTCGAGTAGATGATCGGCTTGAACGAGGAGCCCGGCTGGCGATGCGCCTGAACGGCGCGGTCGAACTGGCTTTGGGCGAAGCTGAAGCCGCCGACGAGGGCGAGCACGCGGCCGGTATGCGGATCCATGGCCACGATCGCGCCGCCCACCTCGGGCACCTGCTGCAGCGACCACTGGCCCTTGACCGTGTCCTTGCTCTCCCCTCCTTGGGCTCGCGCGGAGAGACATAGATGACGTCGCCGGGCTTGAGCACGTCGGCGACGGTGCGGGGCGACGCGCCCATGCCGCCGCGTGGCAGCTTCGGCCGCGCCCATTGCATCTCGCTGAAGGGAACCTCGCCCTGCTCGCGCGCTTTTTCGAGCGCGCCGGTGTCGGTGCGATTGGGACGCAAGCCGATCACGGCCTTGTCCTTGGTCGTTTCGAGCACGATGGCGAGCCGCCAGGGATCGATATCCGGCCACACATTCATGGCCGCAAGCGTCTTGCCCCAATCGCCCTTGAGCTCGATCTTCTTCGCCACGCCGCGCCAGCCATGGCGATGATCATAGGCCACGAGCCCGTCGACCAAGGTTTCGCGCGCGATGCGCTGCAGACCGGGATCGAGCGTGGTGCGCACCGACAAGCCGCCGCCATAGAGCTTGTCCTCGCCGAAGAGGTCGAGGATGTCGCGGCGCACCTCCTCGGCGAAAAACTCCGAGGCAAAGATCTCGGGACCGCTCTGACGCACCGTGACGCCGAGCGGCTGCCGCCTTGGCAGCCTCGCCGGCGTCGCGGGTGACGTAGCCATTCTCGACCATGCGGTCGATCACCCAGTTGCGGCGCGAGATGGCGCGCTCCGGAAAGCGGAACGGATTGTAGTTGGAGGGGGCCTTGGGCAGCGTGGCGAGATAGGCGCAATCGGCGGTGGTGAGCTCCGGCAGCGACTTGTCCCAATAGGTCTGCGCGGCGGCGGCCACGCCATAGGCGCCGGCGCCGAGATAGATCTCGTTCAGATAGAGCTCGAGGATCTGCTCCTTGGTGAAAGCGCGCTCGATGCGGATGGCGAGGATCGCCTCCTTCAGCTTGCGCTCGATGGTCTGATCGCTCGTGAGCAGGAAGTTCTTGGCCACCTGCTGGGTGATGGTCGAAGCGCCGACCTTGCGGCCGCCGGACTGCATGCTGCTCAAATTGGTGACGGCGGCGCGGATGATGCCCTGAATGTCGAGGCCGCCATGCTGGTAGAAATTCTTGTCCTCGGCGGAGATGAAGGCGTGGGTCACGCAGTCGGGCATGGCGGTGAAGGGCACGTAGATGCGCCGCTCGCGCGCGAACTCGGCGATCAGGCTTCCGTCATTGGCGTGAATGCGGGTCATCACCGGGGGCTCGTATTTGGCGAGCACCTCGTAGTCCGGCAGGTCCTTGGAGACCTTCCACAAGCACGAAGCCCGCGGCGCCCGCGACGGCGACAAACACGATCATGCCGGCGGCGAAGACAAAGCCCAGGAAGCGCAGCAGGAAACCGCCGCGCCGACGTCTACGCCGCCGATCTTCCGGCGGCTTGATGGGAGCTGTGATGTCCATCGATTTCCGACCCGTCCCCGTTCTTAAAGACGCGGAGCATTTGAGGCAACCCTAGCCAACAATATGGCAACAAAACGCTGGGGTCGCCGGAAATCGCGCGATCGGGAGATCAATTCACCGCAGGCGAGCGGAAGAGTTAAAACGGCATGCGGGCAAAGCGCTTGGCGAAATAGCTGTCGACGGCGGCGGCAACCGATTTTGCCGTGCTTTGGCGCCAGGTTTCGTCCTTCAAGTGCTTTTCGTCCTCGGGATTGCTGAGGAAGCCAAGCTCGAGCAGCACGGAGGGCACGTCGGGGGCTTTCAGCACCCGAAAGCCCGCCGATTTGAGCGCCTTCGCGTGCAAATTGCCCTTCAACTGGCCGACCACCGATTTGGCGAAAATCACCGAGCGGTTCTGCGTCTCGCGCTGGGCGAGGTCGATCAGAATATTGGCCACCACCTCGTCCGAATTCGTTCGGCAACTCGACGCCGGCGATGGCGTCGGAGAAGTTCTCCTTGGCGGCGAGTTCCTTTGCTTCGTCGTCGGAGGCCTGCTCCGAGAGGGTATAGACCGTGGCGCCGCTCGCTTCGGCTACGCGCTTGGGAAAGGAATCGGCGTGGATCGAGAGGAACAGGCTCGCGCCCTTCTCCTTGGCGAATTCCACGCGCTGGCGTAACGGCAGAAAGGTATCGTCCTCGCGCGTGAGCAAGACGCTATAGCGGCCATCGGCTTCGAGTTGCGTCTTCAAGCGTCTTGGCGAAGGCGAGCACGACGTCCTTCTCGGTGGTGCCGTCGGCGCTCATGGTGCCGGGGTCGACGCCGCCATGGCCCGGATCGAGCACCACCACCGGCGGACCGAGGACTTGCTTCGGCGGCTCCGCCGCCGGCGGCGGCGTCTCGCTGGCCGCGGCGTGCTTCTCCTCGCGCAACTTGGCGAGAAAGGTCGCCCGGTCGGTGGGAATGAGGTCGACGACGAGGCGCGCGGGCTGGTCGGGGCGCGCGTCAAGGACGAAGGCCTTGTCGATGAGGAAGGGTCCGGATAGGTCGAGCACGATGCGCGACTTGCCCGGCGCAAAGAGGCCGTAGCGGTAGCCGGTGACGAGGCCCCGCGTTTCCTTGCCGAGGCCCGGCGGCATTTGGAAGCTGACATCGGGAAGATCGACGATCACCCGGTAGGGATCATCGAGCGCGAAGACGCTGACATCCACCTTCTTGGAGAGATCGGCGATGAAGCGGGTGCGCGTATTGTCGCCGGCGAGCCGGGCGTCATTGGCAATGGCGGGTTTTGCCGGCGCCGCGCTTGCCGCGGGCGCAGTGAGGCCGAGCGCGGCCAGGAGGAGCGCGAGCGCCACTCCCCAAGACGGCATCCGCAAAGCCAGCTCCCTTTGCATGGATCCCTCGCCCAATTGACTTTCGAGCGCCGTTGCCCTCGGCCGGTGCCGCCGCCGGACGCGTCATCGCGTGGGTGCAGGGCCCCGTCTGCCCCGCGCTCTCGGCAAGCGGCAAATCAGTCGTTTTCGAGCAAAATCCTAGCGAGGGCTGGTTAAGCGAAGCTTGTGACGTTTTGGGGGCGCCTGGCCGATCGCGACGGGCTGGAGCCCAGACGGATTGTCCGGCGGTGCCTCCCGAGGGGCTTGCCAAATCTCCCGGCAAACACGTAATAAGGGGTGACTCACCTCTATCCGAGGGGAGTCGCGCCCGCCGCGCTCTGCCGTCAGGCAATTGCGGGTATGGGCAGAATTGATTTCTCGCGCCCGGCCTCGTCGAGGCACGACCGGCACGCGGAAAGACGGCGGTCTGGTGACAGCGACCGCCCGGAAGAGCTTCTCAGGCCGCGGAATCGCGGCATTTGAGGATTGCGATGCAAGTTCAACACATGGGAACAACCCCTTGGCAAAGCAAGGCTTTGCCGCTGCCGCCAATGGAATGCGGCGCGACCGGCGGGTGTCCTCCTATGCGTCATCGCAGCGAATCGTGGTCTATTCATCACTGGCGCGCGCGGGAGTTAAATCTTCCGGTGTGGCGGCCTACCGCCC
>CAWBUT010000001.1:0-262331 GCA_963792045.1 uncultured Alphaproteobacteria bacterium | reverse complement strand
TCGGATCGCTAAAATTAGGGCTTAGTCGACTTCACGAGACCCTTACCGCAGCCGGCCTTGAACTCATCCGCCGTGATCTTGCCGTCGCCATCGACGTCAACCATTGAAAAGTTGACGATATAGGGCACGGCCTGATCTTGCGATAGGGTTGCCCCATTGGGCGATGCCATCTGCCATGCGGTCTGGCATTGAGCATCATCGAGGACGGCACTTGGGCGACCCGAAGTCATGGTATTCGCCGTTCCTTGGGCGAGGGCACAGCCAGCACTAAGCAATATTGCCGCGGCTGTCAGAGTTGCTAGCTTCATTTTTCTACTCCCTGCGCAGCCGTGACCCTCCACGCCAAACTAGCATAGCATGAGGATTATAGTCTCGCGGGCACTCGCTGGCGGGGCGTCTAGTTTCGGTGTGCACCCCGGGGAGGCAAAATGGGCCGACCATTGCGCAGTATCACGATCGTTGGCGGCGGCACCGCGGGTTGGCTTGCGGCCGCCTTTCTCAATCGCTTCTGCAAATCACGAGATACAAAACACAAGCTCGAGATAACGCTGATCGAGTCGCCAACCATTCCGATTGTCGGCGTCGGCGAAGCGAGCTTGCCCGGCATGGTCGTGCTGCTAAATCAACTCGGCGTTTCGGAATCCGAATTCTTCAAGCCTACGGATGCGACCTTCAAAGTCGCGGCGCACTTCATTGGCTGGAACCGCGACGACAAGGGCCGGCCGATCGAGTTCCTGAATATCCTCAACGCCCCCGGCGCGATCGATGGGCGCCAGCTCGCCGACTATTTCATCACCTTCGATCCGGCGCGCGCCGCGCCCGACGCCGGCCTTGCCTATGTGCGCTCTTTTTCGCCGGTCGTAGAGATCGTTCGTGACAATCTCGCGCCGCGCCGACCTGGCGCGCCTGATTTCAGCGGCGAGATTGGCTACACATATCATTTCGACGCCACCAAGCTCGCCGCGTTTCTAAAAGACGTCGCCACGAGCCGCGGTGTGAAACACGTCCTGGACGATGTGGATGCCGTCAATCTCGACGAGCGCGGATTCGTCAAATCGCTTAACCTGCGCCGCCGGGGCGAGCACGCCATCGACCTTGTCATCGATTGCACCGGCTTTCGCGGCTCGATTCTTCAGCAGGCGTTGGGTGAGCCCTTCGAGCCTTATGGCGACTATCTGCTGAACGACCGCGCCGCCGTCGTGCAAATTCCGCACAAGGATCCCCGCATCATGGCACCGACCACGCGGGCGACAGCCTTTTCAGCCGGTTGGAATTTCCAAATCCCTCTGACGACGCGCGTCGGTACGGGCTATATCTTTTCCAGCCATTCATCTCCGACGAGAAGGCCATCGAGGAGCTTCTCGCCTTTTACGGCGATCAAGCGAAGGGCTGCGAGCCGCGCGTAATCCCCATGCGGACTGGCCGTGTGCGCAATGCCTGGGTCAAGAACTGCGTCGCACTAGGCCTTGCCGGCGGCTTCATCGAGCCCCTGGAGGCGACGGCTATCTTCATGACCGATCTGGGGGCGCGCTGGCTCCAGCACTACCTGCCGACGCAGGATTTCGAACCCGAACTTGCCGCCGCATACAATCGCCAGACAAGGCGCGTATATGATGAGGTGCGCGATTTCGTGCAGCCGCATTATCATCTCAACAATCGTCAGGACACGGAGTATTGGAGGGCGGCGCGCGACGGCATGAAGCTCTCGGAGCGCCTCCAAGAAAATCTCAAAGTGTGGCGGCACACGACGCCTGAAGTTCTGGATCTGGATAGCGCATTTCTCTTCAGCAGCCCGGTTTACACGCTGCTCCTGATCGCCAAGGGCTTTTACCAGGGCGTTCGGTTGGCGAAGGCGTCGTCGCTGAACCGCGCGGCGTACGAGCGGTACCGCACCGCCGCGCGCAATGCGCGACCCGGGCAGCTCGCCGGTCTCATCAGCCAGGCCGAGTTTCTGAAAACCGGGGGCAAGGCGCCGGTCGACCCCTTGGCCGGTCTGTTCCCGCCCGCGCCGGCCTTCGGACCGACCAGTACGAGGATCAAGCTCCCAACCCAGCCAGCATTTCCACCCGTTCGGCGCAAGCCGAAGGGTTGATGACAATAATGTCGGGACTGATCGGCGCGACCCCCTTATGTTACGCAAGGTACTCAGCCCGGGCCGTAAAACGATCGGCTGGTCATCGAGACAAGAGCACCGCGCCGATCCGGCGTCTCACCTCTTCTTCTCCGAGGGCGTTGGCGATTAGATCCAGTCCCGGGCTGCGGGTCGTTCCCGTCAAGAGTATGCGAATCGCCTGAGACGCCTCACGGATTGATCCGACAAAGGACGACGGGGCGTCCTTGAAGGTGCGAACGGTCGGTGCGAAGCCGTTTGCGACCGCCGCGGTGCAAATTTGCCCAAACCACTCATCCGACATCTCCCATCCATGGTAGTTTTCGTAAACATCCGAGCAAAGCTTGCGGATCGCCTCGGGGGGAATGCCCCCGAAACGCGCGTCGGCTGGGTCCGTCACCGGTTCGAATAGGGGGTTGAAGAAGTACCCATAGACGCCACGGAAATCGGACCATTTGCGTAGATCCTTGCGTGGGCGGTCGACACCGACGCGTTCGATGTCAAGGACTCGTAGTGCAAGCTCACGGCGTGGGGCGACGGCGGCCGCGAGCTCCTTGTCATACGTATTGGCCCACTTCAGCACGGAATCGAATATGTGGTCGCTCGGCATCTCGGCGATAACGTCGGCCGCGATGTCCTCGAGCTTCGCGAGATCGAGCAACGGTCCCGCCGTACCGCACTCCTCAAGTCGCAACGGTTCCTTCAACGCCACCGAGATCGGCAGGTAAGAAAGCCGGCTATTCGCCAGGCCGCGAAGGAAGTACGTGACGGCGTCCTTGGGATAGCCCGCGGCGATGTAGAACTCGATCGACGCCTCCGGATCCTTGCGCTTGGACAGCTTGCGCTTGGTGGAGCCTTGCTGCTTCATCAGAGGAGCCACGTGGGCATATGGGATACGGTCAAACCCAGCCGCGTCGAAAAGCTGGAGGTGAACGGGCACCGAGGGAATCCACTCCTCGCCCCGGATAACCAACGTCACGCGCATCAGATGGTCGTCGACCATGTGCGCGAAGTGGTAGGTCGGGAGCCGCAACTCGTTCGCCGAGCTCTTGAAGAATCACGATGTCGTTGCGATTGTCGTCGGCGGAGATGGTGCCGCGGATGACGTCGGTGTAGTGGATGCGGCGGACGATTTCACCGGGCGATCGAAAGCGTACGACGTAGGGGACACCGGCGGCTAAGCGCTCGCGCACCAATTCGTCCGGAGCATCGCGCCAGGGTGCCCAGCGGCCGTAATATCCGGTCGACACGTTAGCAGCCCGCTGCTCGGCGGCGAACGCAGCGAGTTCGTCTTTCGTGCAGAAGCAGAGGTAGGCCTTACCGGCACGGAGAAAGTCCCGCACATACGTCATGTAGATTTCAGAGCGCTGCGACTGAACGTACGGTCCATACCGGCCTATGCCGGCCGGCTCGTCGGAGGAGAGGCCCCACCACTCTAACATCCCTTCGATTTCATCGACGGCGCCCGCAACCTCACGTTCCTGATCGGTGTCCTCGATACGGATCAGATAAATCCCACCGCTCTGGTGAGCGATAGCTTGGTCGAGCATGGCAACGAAGGTTCCCCCGAGGTGAAGCGCGCCGGTCGGGCTTGGGCAAAACCGCGTAACCTCCGCCCCAGGTGTAGAACTTCGTGGCGGATACAGACGCTCCCAATGACTTGCCTCCGGCAAGTCGCTCGCGAAGAGGGCGTCGATCTCGCCACGGCCAAGCATGCAAATTTCTCGCGGGGGACGTCAGTTTGGGTGGAGGATCGGAAGGGGCTCCGGCAGGCCCACCCATTTAATCTTCGCCTCTCGTCGCGTCAAATATGCGGCCGGAGGACGAGCCGGCTACGAGGGCAGCTTGCAGGGATGAGGAACCCGACGCCGCGCATCGCCATGCTTGACGGCGTCAACGAGGGCTAGATCGACTTGAGCGCGAGCGCTACAGCGTTCGGCTTAATCTCAGCACTCTGCAGCGTTCCAGCGCGCTCGTAAAGGGACGTGTCCCCGGAATTGAACGACGAGGCGCGACGCCGCATCCGGACCAAGTGGTTCAATCCGTGCCCCACTCCTCGTCGGCACGACGATACTTCCAAGCTGGCAAATATCCGTTTGGGTTGCAGCACCAGAAGGCTTGCCGCCGCGGCGGCGGGCAGAGCCCGGCAGTCGCGCACCGATGCCAATGGCGCGGATGCGCGAAGGACGTTGCTGACGTGAGCGTGAGCAAGGCGGCCGCGAGGGCAACCGCAAGGCAGGAGATCTTTGCCGTTTCCATCACCATCCTCCTGCGCAGCGCTTTCCAGCCTAACGGCGCTGCTTCTCCCGATCCAATACCTCCCGGCAACGTGCCTTCCATTTCCTGAACGAAACGGTCCGGGGACGGCACTGGCCTGCCGATTCCCCCGATTGAGAAGGTTATGGTGGGCGGCTGAAGTCCCGCCATAAGAAGGTGTAGACGAATAGTGGCCGGCCGCTAACGGAGCACCCCAATGTTGCAGCGCCTTGCTCTTTCTTGCCTCATGGCAATCGTCATGACGTCAGGTCTCGCCCTCTGCCCAATCGCCATCGCCGAACGGGGTCAAGACGCTCGATCCTCCCGGCGCCATCAAGGCCGAGGGGACCTGGAGCCTCGGCACGAGGGCAGGGGATTTCGTCTTTGTCGCCGGCATGCAAGGCATCGATCCGGCGACCAACATTTTGGTGAAGGACCCTCAAGCCCGCGTTCGTCGCGCCTTCCTCAATCTCCAATTGATCGCCCAATCGGAGGGCGCGAGCCTCAAGGATTGCGTGCGGCTCACGGTTTACGTCAACGACCTGCGCCGTGTCGCGCCCATGGTGGAGAAGGCGCAAGCCGAGCTCTGGGGCGGGCCGCCTTATCCACCCCGAACCATGGTCGAGGTGAATCGCCTGTTCGACAACGATATCGTGGAGATCGACAGCGTCTTTTATGCCCCGGTGAAGAAGTGACTCAACCCCCGGGACGACTTACTCTATTTTCAATCGACGGTTGCCTCCCGGAAGGATGGACATGGATCGGTCTTGGCGCGTGCTCGTCATGGGCGGCATCGCGGTTGCCTTTGTGCTCGCGGCGGCAGGCACGGGCCCTTCGCCCATGCGAAGGACGCCGGCGCCAAATTCGATCCGTCCGTTCGGCCGGACTTCAGCGAGCCGGTAACGCTGGCGAGCAAGGACGGCGTTCTCGAGGTGACGCTCACCGCGCATCAGGGCCATGCCAGCCTCGATACGGTGGCCGCGCCCGTCGAGAACTTCCTGGTCTTTGCCTACGAGGTGGTTCGCGGCACGGCGTCCAACGGGCAGATGTCGGGCGACAATCTCTATCCCGCGCCGACCTTGCAGGTCTTTCCGGGCGAGACGCTGATCGTCCATCTCGACAACGCGCCTGACCGGCCTGACCATCCGCGATTTCACGGATCCGAAATACATCGCCAAGGGCGAGGAGGTGCCGCTCTATCCCGCGCAGATGACCTCGTCGCCGATCAATCTGCACACCCACGGCATGCACGTCAGCCCCAAGGGCAACGCCGACAATGTGATGCTGAACATCCCGCCGGGGATGTCGAACACCTACACCTATCGCATCCCCACAGAGCATGCCGCAGGGCGCCTATTGGTATCACAGCCATCTGCACACGCTCACCGCGGCCCAGACCTATCTCGGGCTCGCCGGCCTGCTCGCGATCGGGCGCACCGACGGCAATATTCCGTTGGTCACGGCGAACCGCATCCCGATCCGCAACATGGTTCTGCAATACAACTTCGTGTTCGATCGGGCCGGCGGCCTTGCCCAGCTCAACAATTACACTTGGCCGCAATGGGTCAGCACGATCAAGCCGCCGCAAGGCGATGAGCTGGCGAAGGGCACCTACCGGCCGCTGCTTGCGCCGGTCAACTTCGCGCAATCGAAAAAGGGCGAGCACTATTTCACCATCTGGTACGCGGGCCCGCTGTCGATCCGCAACGAGCGTGGGCGCTTTGAATTCATCCCGAGCAATCTGCAGCGCTTCACCGCCAGATCCGGCGGACCGGGCAACGACGTCCCGGCCGACCCGTCGCTTCCCGACTATCAGCGCGACGTGCAGTTCACCGTGAACGGGCAGTTCCAACCGGTGATCAAGAGCAAAGCGGGGCAGACCGAGATCTGGGTGCTCGCCAATGTCAGCGACATCGCCTACATGCCCGTCGAGCTCACCGAGACGGCAACCGGCAATCACCCGAAGATCGCCATCGTCGGCCAGGACGGGATTCCCTATCCGCAAGTCCACTATCCCGTCTTCGAGAACGGCACGAAGCTGCTCATCCCGCCGGCAACCCGCTACGCCATCGCGGTGACGATGCCGGCCAAGGGCGACCTGATCCTGGAGATGCCGCCGAGGGGCGGCGGCGCCATGACGATCAGCGCGCCGGGGATCCTCTACACCAACGACGGCACCGACAATCCCCCGGCCACGCTCGGCAATCTGAGCGTCTTGCCGTCGGCGATCAGCTACTACGATGGGTTCTTCGTCTCCCCGACCCAGATCCTGGCCAGGGCCACGACCGCCGGCGGTAAAGGCGTCACGACGAAATTCGCCGAAGGACAACCGCTCAACGCCTACACCGCCTTCACCGACATTTCCAAAGTCACGCCCGACTTCGAGCGGGACCTGGTGATCTCCGGCGGATTCCTCAACGACCTCGCGAGCAAGTCCGATTCCAAGGCCTTCGTCTACGCCTTCGCCGGCACGGCGTTTCCCAACGTGCCCCTGATCCAGCCGCGGCTCGGCTCGGTCGAGGAGTGGAGGTTCGTCAACAACAACAACGACGAGCATCCGATCCACATTCACGTCAACGACTTTCAGGTCACGCATTATTTCGATCCGACCACCGGCCTCAAGACCGGGCCGGAAATGTGGGGCGTCGACAATGCCAACGTGCCGGCGCCGACCATGGGCGCGGAGGAGGCGGTGGTCCAGCCCGGCAAGTTGACGCTGCGCATGAAGTTCGACGATTTCATCGGCCTCTTCGTGATGCATTGCCATCGCCTCAACCACGAGGACAACGGGCTCATGGCGCTGGTCAACGTCATCCCCGCCGTCTCGACCTATGCGGTGGCCGTTCCCGGCTCGGCGGGCCATGCGGCGGAAGTGAAAGTCTACGACGGCAACGGCGACCGGCTGCTCGCCACGGTTACGCCGTTCCCCGGCTATGAGGGGAATCCGAGCGTGGCCATGGGCGATGTCGACGATGACGGCGTGCTCGACCTGATCGTCGGCGCCGGCAAGGACCACGCCCCGGAGGTCGTCGCCTATTCAGGGAAGGCGAACGGCGGCAAAGCTGCCTTCGCCACCGAGCTCGCCCGCTTTGACGCCTTCGCTCCCGACGCGCGCGGCGGCGTCAGCGTGACCGCGACGCAGATCGACGGAACGACCGCCGACAACATCATCGTCGGCTCCGGACCCGGCATCCCGAGCGAGGTCAAAGTGTTCGGCTCGGAGCTGCCGGCGTCGCCGGGCACGGCGCCTCCGCTCTTCTCGAGCTTCAGCCCCTATCTGGACGATCGCTCGGGCGTGAGCGTCGCCTCGGGCTTTGTCGACTTCTCCTCGGGCCGCAACAGCATCGTCACCGCTCCCGGCCCCGGCAGCCCGGCGCAGGTGAAGGTCTTCAATTTCTCGCTGATGACGCCGCTCGATAGCCGCCGGCCGGCGGCGCGGCGGCAGCAATGTCCGGGTCCGCGGCAAGCGGCCATCACCGCCGCCTTCATGCCCTTCGGCCTCGACTATCGCGGCGGCGTCTCCTTGGCCACCGGCTGGCTCACCGGAGCGCTGGGCGGCGCCAAGCGGATCGTCGTCGGCCAATTGACCGGCCCCGGCACGGTGAAGGTCTATTCGAGCGGCTCGGCGCTGCAAGGCGGCCCGAAGATCTATTTGGACAGCGCGATGCAGCACACCCCCGTCGTCGATTTTACCGAGGCGGCGAGCTTCACCCCCTTCGGCGGAGCCTCCGGCGTGCGCGTGGCCACGACGAGCACGACGACCGGTGCCGACCTCCTCGTGAGCGGCGTCTCGCCGCAAGACAACACCGTGCAGGTTCTCAAATACCAATTCGTCAGGCCGACGCCTGCCGCGGTCATGTTGCAAGCCGTGCAACTCGGCAAGGTCGCCTCGGCGGCAGGATCGCTGCCGGCCATGCTCGGCGGCGATTGAGCGCACCGTGAGCGACGACCTCACCACGCTTCTCCTTTGCGCGCGGGTTCGTCCGGGCAGCGAGCCCGCCTTTGCCCAATGGCAGGTCCGCTGGCAGACCGCGGTGCTCGCGGTCGGCCGGGGCGGTGAGCGTCGAGTTCTGGCCGCCGGCGCCGCCCGATCAGCTGGAAGTGGTGGCCTTGGCCCGCTTCACCTCGGTCGACAGCGTTGCGCAAATGGCGGCGCGGCGACCGCAATCGCGAGCTCGTCGACGAGGCCGCGCCGCTCGTCGAAGGCGGCTTGGTGATGCAGCTCGTGGGGCAGGCCGCGGTCGATTATTCCGTCAAGCACGGGGTGACGATGGTGATGGTCACCGACATCAAGCCCGGAAAGGAAGCGGCCTATCGCGCTTGGGCCGATCGCATTCAAAAGCTCCAGGCGACGTTTCCCGGCTATGTCGGCTCTTTCGTCCAGCCGCCGCAGCACAACGAGACCGGCTGGACCACGGTGTTGCGCTTCGACTCGGCGGCGAATCTGGAGCGGTGGCTGAAGTCGGACGCGCGCGCCGCCATGGTGAAGGAGAGCGAGGATCTGGTCGGAGCCTTCCACGCGCAGCGGGTCGACACATCGTTTCCGGGTTGGGTCGCGAACGATCCCGCCACCGGCAAGCCGCCCAATATGTGGAAGACGGCCTGCCTCGTCCTGCTCACGCTCTTTCCCGTCGTCATGCTGGAGCTCAGATTTCTCAATCCGCATCTGGAGGCGCTCAACCCGGCGCTCCGCACCTTCATCGGCAACGCGCTGAGCGTCGCGCTGACCACCTGGCCGCTGATGCCGCTGGCGATTTGGGGCTTCCACGCCTGGCTGTTTCCGGAAAACAAGCCGCGCTGGATGGTGATGACGATGCCGCTCGTGCTCGTGCTCTGCTACGTCGTCGAGATCGCGCTCCTGTGGCACCTGCTGTTTTAGGAGGATCGATCCGCTCGGTTTGAGGCGCGCCAGATCGGCGGGCGTGTCGACATCGGCGAAAATGCCGTCCGACTCGACCGGCACCTCGATCACGCGCTCCGCGTGCCGCGCCAACAGCTCTTTCGCCCCAACGTCGCCGCTGAGATCCATCATCTCGGCGAAATAGGCCGCCCCCACAGCACGGGGTTGCCTCCTTCGGCCGTGGCGCACCGGAACGCAAACGCGCCCGCGCGTCGCTTGCCGCCCGGTGAAGGCCTCCATCAAGGCGCGGAGGACCGCGCCGTCGATCTCCGGCATGTCGCCGAGCAGGATCAGCGCGCCATCGCTGTCCGGCGGCAGCGCGCTCAAGCCCGCCCGGAGCGATGTGCTCATGCCCTCCGCGAAAGCGGGGTTGTGCACGAGCGTCACTTTAAGACCGCTCAGCGCCGCGGCGATGCGCGGCGCCTCGAAGCCGGTGACGACGATGACGGGGTCGGCCCCGCTCGCGAGCGCCGCGCCGGCAACGCGCGCGACGATCGGCTTGCCCCCGACGTGCTCGAGCAGCTTGTTGCGCGGCCCCATGCGAGAAGAGCGCCCCGCGGCGAGCACGATGGCCGCGATCCTCATCGGCGGTTTCCCTTGCCCCGTTGCACGGCGGTGATCTCGGCGATGATCGAGACGGCGATTTCGGCGGCGCCTTGCGCCCCGATGTCGAGCCCGATCGGGGCATGAATGCGGTCGAGCGCGGCGCGCGGGACGCCTGCTTGTGCCAGCCGCTCGAGGCGTTTGGCATGCGTCTTCCTGCTGCCGAGCGCGCCGACATAGAAGGCGTCGGAGGCGAGCGCGTGGATCAGCGCCGGATCGTCGATCTTCGCGTCGTGGGTGAGCGCGATCAGCGCGGTGCGGCGATCCATGCCGATCTTCGGCAGCGCGTCGTCGGGCCATTCGCGCAAGATCGCCGCATCGCCGAAACGCTCCTCCGTGGCGAAGGCCGAGCGCGGATCCACGATCACCACATCGTAGCCGAGCGCGCGGGCCATGGGCACCAGCGGCTGCGCCACATGCACGGCGCCGACGATGATCAGGCGGATCGTCGGGTTGAACACATTGATGAAGATTTCGCCGTCGCTCCCCGCCACCGCCACGCTTTTGTCGCGGCGAAACGCATCCGCAAGCGCCGGTGCGAGGTCCTCGCCGAGATCGTCCGGCGCATGGGCAAGGCTCCGCGCGCCGGTCGCAAGATGCGTGACCAGCGCCACCTGGCGGCGCGCCGCAACATCGCCGACGAGAAGAGGCAGCACCCCGTCGGGGAGGGGCCGCGTGGCGCCAGCGGCTCGACGAAGATGCGGATGGCGCCGCCGCAAGCGAGCCCGACGCTCCAGGCCTTGTTGTCCTCGACGCCGAATTCGAGCGCCTTGGGCTTGGCCGTCGCGATCACCTCGGCGGCTTCGGTGATGATTTCCGCCTCGACGCACCCGCCCGACACCGAGCCCAGAAATTGCCCTCCGCGTCGATCACGAGCTGGCTGCCGATGGGTTGCGGCGCCGAGCCCCAGGTCTGAATGACGGTGGCAAGCGCCACGCGGCGGCCTTCGGCCAGCCAGTCGAGGGCCTTGGCGAGGACGAATGGACCTGATGCGCTCATGGCAAATTGGGGCGCCTTATTGCCTTGACGCGCAAGGAGTATAATCCCAACACGGCGCGCGCGGTTGCGCTATCCGCCGCGCGATGAATCATGGCATGGTCGGCCTGCCCACGGGCCATGAGGCGGCGGCCATGAATCTGAATACCATTACCGAGATCAAGCGGCCCGCATCCGCCGACGAAATTGCCGAGTGGCGCCCGGGCTATGCCTGGCTCGCCGGCGGCACCTGGCTGTTCTCGACGCCGCAGATCGACACCCACACGCTGATCGATCTCGAATCGCTGCGCTGGCCCGCGCTCAAATCCACGGCCGGCGGCCTCGATATCGCCGCGACCTGCACCATCGCCGAGCTCGACCGCTTTAAGGCGCCGGCCGAATGGACCGCCGCGCCGCTGTTGCGCTTGTGCTGCCATGCGCTGCTGATGTCGTTCAAGATCTGTAATGCGGCGACCGTCGGCGGCAATATCTGCATGTCGTTGCCGGCCGGCGCCATGATCTCGCTCGCCACGTCGCTCGAAGGCAGCTACACGCTGTGGCCGCGGGACGGGAAGCCGCGCAAAGTCGCCGCGATCGATTTCGTCACCGGCAACCATCAGCAACGTGCTTGCCCCGGGCGAGCTCTTGCGCAGCATCCATCTCCCGGCCAGCGCGCTCGCCAAACGCTTCGCCTTCCGCCGCTCCTCGCTCACCCATCTCGGGCGGTCGGCCGCGCTCGTGATCGGCACCAAGAGCGCGGGCACCCCTGACCTGACGCTCACCATCAGCGCGGCCACGGCCAGGCCCATGCAGCTCCATTTCGATCGCGTGCCGACCGCGGCCAAGCTGCGCCACGCCATCGATGCGCATATCGCCGATAAGGATTGGTTCGACGACGTGCACGGCTCGGCCCCCTATAAGCGCCATCTCACTTATTACTACGCCGAGCAGATCCGCGCGGAGCTCGCCGCGCGCATGAACCTCACCGTCAACGGCAAGAAGCTCTCGGCGGAGCCCGCGCCCGGCCAGTGCCTCAGAACCTTCTTGCGCGAGCATGGCTGGTTCGGCGTCAAGAAAGGCTGCGACCAGGGCGATTGCGGCGCCTGCACCGTCTGGCTCGACGGCGTGCCGTTCCACTCTTGCCTGATGCCGGCCTATCGCGCCGCGGGGCGCAAGGTCACGACCATCGAGGGGCTCGCGCAAGACGGCAAGCTGCATCCCATGCAGCAGGCTTTTCTCGATGCGCAGGCCTTCCAATGCGGCTTCTGCGCCGCCGGCATGATCATGACCGCCGCGACCTTCGACGAGCAGGCGCGCCAAGACCTGCCGCGCATGCTGAAGGGCAATCTCTGCCGCTGCACGGGCTATCACAGCATCGACGATGCGCTGCACGGCGTCGTCAATGCCGAGGAGGACGTGGCCGGAAAGGCGTGCGGCGCGAGCCTGCGCAGTCCCTTCGCCGAGGCGATCGTCACCGGCCAGAGCGCGCTATACGCTCGACGTGCCGACGGAAGGCATGCTGCATCTGAAAGTGCTGCGCTCGCCGCATCCCCATGCGCGCATCAAATCCATCAAGCGCGATAAGGCTCTTGCCGTTCCCGGCGTGGTCGCCATCTTCACCTGGGAGGACGTGCCGCGCAAACTCTACTCGACCGCGACCCATGAGGATCACCTTGTCGACCCGGACGACACCTACATGCTCGACAATGTCGTCCGCTTCGTCGGCCAGCGGGTCGCGGCCGTCGTGGCCGAAACCGAAGGCGCCGCGGAAGAAGCCTGCCGCCTGCTCGAAGTCGAGTACGAGCTACTGCCGCCGGTGTTCGATCCGGAAGTCGCCATGGAGCCCGGCGCGCCGATCCTGCACGACAAGAGCGTCGCCTATCGCGACAACGTCTATGTCGACATCCATGGCGAGCTCGGCAGCGTCGAGCAAGGCTTCAAGGAGGCCGACGCCATCCACGAGATGACCTATTCGACCTCGCGGGCGCAGCACGTGCATCTGGAGACGCACGGCTCGATCGCCTGGCGGGGCGACGATGGCCGGCTGCATGTGCGGACGAGCTCGCAGGCGCCGTTCATCGCCAAGCAGAAGCTCTGCTATCTGTTCGGGCTGTATGACCGCGACGTCCATGTCTTCACCGAGCGCATCGGCGGCGGCTTCGGCGGCAAGCAGGAGATGATCTCCGAGGATTTGTGCGCGCTGGCCGCGCTGAAGACCGGGCGTCCGGTGATGTGGGAGTTCACCCGGGCGGAGCAATTCATCGGCGCCACCACGCGCCATCCCATGACCACGCATGTGAAGCTCGGCGCCAAGAGCGACGGCACGCTGACCGCAATTCAAGTGCGCGTCGTGTCCAACACCGGCGCCTATGGCGGCCATGGGGGCGAGACGCTGGCGGCCGCGCTTGGCAGCCCGATCGCCGCCTATCGCTGCGTCAACAAGAAGGCCGATGGCTACGCCGTCTATACCAACATGGTTCCGGCGCGGCGGATTTCGCGGCTACGGCGCCACGCAGACGACCTTCGCCATCGAATGCGCCATGGACGATCTTGGCGAAGTTGCTGGGGATAAGCCCGTTCGAGATCAGGCGCATCAACAAGGTCCGGCGAGACCGACCGGATCGAGTCGATCTGGAAGGACCCCTCCGACGTCATGTTCGGCAGCTATGGGATCGATCAATGTCTCGATCTCGTCGAGCAGGCGCTGGCGAGCGGCCGGGGACTGCCCAAGCCCGAAGGCGACGACTGGCTGGAGGGGACCGGCGTCGCTCTCGCCATGCTGGATTCCGGACCCCCGACCGAGCACCGCTCCGGCGCCGAGATGCGGCTCTTGCCCGACGGCACCTATCATCTTGCGGTCGGCTCCACCGAGATGGGCAACGGCTCGACCACCTCGCACCGCCAGCTCGCCGCCTCCGTGCTCGACACGCGCGCGGGCAACATTGCCATCATCAACGGCGATACCGACCAGACGCCCTACGATACCGGCACCTTCGCGAGCACCGGCACGGTCGTGGCCGGGCAAGCGGTGGAGAAAACCGCAGCTGCGCTGCGTGACGTCCTCATTGACTTCGCCAGCCGTCATTTCGACTGCGAGCCGGCCGATTGCCGTTTGCAGGATGACGCGATCATCTGCGCCAACCGGAAGATTCCGCTCGCCGAGCTGCATGCCGCCGGCGCCAAAGTGGGTGATCGCTTCGTGGTCAGGCGCAAGGCCTATCTGTCGCCGCGGTCGGTCGGCTTCAACGTGCACGGCGTGCGCGTCGCCGTGCATCGCGTCACCGGCGAGATCATGATCTTGCAGAGCGTGCATGCCGCCGACATCGGCAGGTTGATCAATCCGATGCAGTGCCGCGGCCAGCTCGACGGCGCCATCGCCATGGGCTTCGGCTGGGCGCTCTATGAGAAGATGGTTTATGACGAGAACGGCGCCATGGTGAACCCGGCGCTGCGCGACTATCGCATTCCGGCCTTTGCCGACGTGCCCCGCAGCGAGCTCTATTTCGCCGACACCTATGACAAGGTCGGGCCGTTGGGCGCCAAGGCGCAAGGCGAATGCGCCATCAATCCGGTCGCGCCCGGCGATCGCCAACGCCGTCGCCGACGCGACCGGTATCCGCTTTACCAGCCTGCCGCTGTCGCCCGAGCGGATCTTCGACCGGCTCGGGTCGTAACCGCCGCGGCGCTCACGACCTTTGACCCGCATCAAGGCAGGCGCCTATGCTTGCGCTATCGAAACGTTTGGGCCGGGTGTCAGGAAGGAGTTCCCCATGCGACGCGTGGCGTTAATCGCAAGCCTTCTCGCCGGTTGCGGCCCGGCGCTGGCCGGGCAGGTGGGAGATCCGCAAGCCGGCTTTACCTACGCCAAGGAGGTCTGCTCCAAATGCCACGGCATCTCCGCGGAGAAATCGCCGCTGCCGAAGGCGACGCGATTTAGGGAGATCGCCGATCGGCCCGGCATCACCGGGACGGCGCTCCGCGTGTGGATGGAAACCTCCCATCCCACCATGCCGAACATCGTCGTGTCGCACCAAGACATGCTCAACGTCATCGCCTACATCCTCGACCTCAAGGGACGCGAGCGAGCGCAAATAACGCCACCCCGGCACGGCCGGGGCAGGGCGCTTCACATCAGCGCCGCGTCAGCACGCCATAGAGGAAGCCGAGCCCGGCGGCGATGGCGATCGCCGAGAGCGGGTTGCGGCGGACGGATGCCTCGAACTCCGAAGCGGCCTCGCCTGCCGCGCTCTTGGCCTGATCCATCTGATGGCCGCCCATGCGCTTCACGCTCGCCGCCAGGCTCTCGATGTCGTGGCGGATGGATTGGATATGCTTGGCGATCTCTTGGGCGTCCTCGCCGAGCCGCTGACCGGCCGGCATCTCGACATCTTTCGGCGCCATGGGTTGGCCTCCTTACACTTTGCAGACAAGCCTAACGATGAAGTCGGTTCCATATTACGCCAAAGGCGAGCCCCGCCCCATAGCCGATGGCCCCGGTGACCAGGATGAGAAGTCCCGCGCGCCCGAGCGAAAACGGCTCCACGACATAAACAGGCTTGATGAAGTGGATCCAAAATAGAAAGTCGATCACGACCTGCGCCAGCCCGAGCGCGACGAGCGCCGCCCATAGGAGGTGCCAGCCGGCAAGGATTGCCGCGAGCACGAGGCCGGCTTTATTGGGGTTGACGCTGCCCATGGGACACTCCCTGTTCATGCTCCGTTGCGGCGCCAATTGACAACCCCTCCCGCCCGATGGCTTTGATTTGCGTCAACCGCGACCCCGCCGAGCGCGCGCGCAGGCGGGGTCCGGCTCGTTCAATGGCAAGGTCGTTATCGTGGCGCTGCAGACGGAAGCCGGTCGGGAGGAGAGGCTCGGCACCGCAATTCTCAAGCCTCTCCAGGCGACGATGCCCTATTGGTTGGCGTTGGGCTTAACCGCCGCGCTGCTCGTGCTGCACGCGGCCTTGCAGCCCTGGCTCCAGGACCGCGCGCCTTTCCTGATATTTCTGCCGGCGGTGTTGCTGGCCGGAGGGCTCGGCGGGTTTGGGCCCGGGCTGCTCGCGACCGCGCTGGGGCTTGGCCTCGGCGTCTACTTTGTCGGCGGCATGGGCGGCATCACCAATCCGCAGCTCATCGAGGCGGCTCTCTTTGCCCTGGTCGGAGTGGGCGCCGCCTGGTTCGGCGAGCAGCTCCGCCGCGCCCGCCTCCGCGATCGAGGAGAATGCCCGCGCGCTCTCCGCCCGCGAGGCGCATTTGCGCTCGATCCTCGATACCGTCCCCGACGCGACCATCGTGATCGATGCCGGCGGCATCATCCACTCCTTCAATGTCGCCGCCGAACGTCTCTTTGGCTATCGCGCGTCCGAGGCGATCGGGCACAATGTCAGCCTGTTGATGCCCATGCCCTATCGCGCCGACCACGACGCCTATATCAACCGCTATCTCGCCACCGGCGAGCGGCGCATCATCGGCATCGATCGGGTCGTGACCGGCCAGCGCAAGGACGGCTCGACCTTTCCCATCAAGCTCGCCGTCGGCGAGACGAAGTCGGGCGACAAGCGCTACTTCACGGGCTTCATCCGCGATCTCACCGAGCGCCAGCAGACCGAGCACAAATTGGAGGAGCTGCAATCCGAGCTCGCCCGCCTGTCGCGCCTGACCGCCATGGGCGAGATGGCCTCCACGCTCGCGCATGAGATGAACCAGCCGCTGTCGGCCATCGCCAACTATCTGCAAGGCTGCGGACGCCTGATCGAGGGTGTCGAGCACCCGAACGCGCCCAAGATCCGCGACGCGCTGGCCGAGACCACCAAGCAGACGCTCCGCGCCGGCCACATCATCCGCCAATTGCGCGAATTCGTGGCCCGCGGCGAGAGCGAGCGGGCGCCGCACGACATCAACAAGCTCGTCGAGGAGGCGAGCGCGCTCGCCCTTGTCGGCGCCAAGGAGGAGGGGGTGAAGCCGATCTTCCGCTTCGATACGCGGCTCGGTCCCGTGCTGGTGGAGAAGGTCCAGATCCAGCAGGTGGTCGTCAATCTCATCCGCAACGCCATCGAGGCGATGCAGGGCTTCGACCGCAAGGAGCTGGTGGTCACGACCGAATCGGCGGGCGACCGCATGGTCGGGGTGAGCGTCGCCGATACGGGCATGGGTCTGTCGGACGCGGTCATGGCGCGGCTGTTCCAACCCTTCGTCACCACCAAGCCGCATGGCATGGGCGTGGGCTTGTCCATCTCCAAACGCATCATCGACGCCCATGGGGGGGAGCTGTGGGCCGAGCCCAATCCCGGCGGCGGCGCGACCTTCCGCTTCACCTTGGAGCTATCGAGCCATGCGAGCGGCGCCGATGGCCGATAATTTCGTGGTCCACATCGTCGACGACGACGAGGCGGTGCGCCAGTCGCTCGCCTTTATGTTGAGCACCGCCGGCATCCCGGTCCGTCTTTATGATTCGGCGACGTCCTTCGTGGCGGCGCTTCCGGGCGTGCAGGGCGGCTGCCTCATCACCGATGTGCGCATGCCCGGCATGACGGGGCTCGAGCTGCTGCGCGAGCTCGGCGCGCGATCGGTGCCGCTGCCGGCCATCGTCATCACCGGCCAAGGCGACATTCCGCTCGCGGTCGAGGCGATGAAAGCGGGCGCCGTCGATTTCATCGAGAAGCCCTTCGAGGAGGAGACGATTTTGCGCGCCGTGCGCTTGGCGGAGAAGCGGGCCGCGTTAACCGGCCGCGAGCCCCACGACATGGCGGCCATGACCTCGCGCGTCGCCTCGCTCTCCGAGCGCGAGCGGCAAGTGCTGGAGGGTCTCGTCGCCGGCCATTCGAACAAGGTCATTGCGCAACAGCTCGGCATCAGCCCCCGCACCGTCGAGGTCCATCGCGCCAATCTGATGGCCAAGATGCAGGCCAAGAGCCTGTCCGAGCTGATCCGCATGGCTTTGCTCGCCCCTCCTTACGGCTGACGCCCGCGCCGATCTGACCTCTCCCTTGATGCAGCTCAAAGCGGCAATGGGCGCGCCTGCCACCATGGCCCCCGTAACCACAGGCCGGTGCAGGCCGCGTCGCAAGGGTGTGCAGGTGACGGAGGCGCGGACAATTCTCATCGCCGTCGAGGACGGCGTGCTTGCCGATTCCTTGCGCTTCTCGCTGGAGCTCGAGGGCTACACGGCGGAGCTTTGCGACGAATCCTCCCTCCTGCCGGCGGTGGCCGAACACCCGCCGGGCGTGGTCGTGCTCGACCAGGACGTGTTCCTGCGCCTGGACGGCCGGACCGGGGTGGAAAGCCTGCAAAATATCGGCATTCCCGTGGTGCTCATGGTCGGCCAGACGAGCCAGCGCCTGCTGCAAAGGGCCAAGGCCGCGGGCGTGAAGCGAGTGGTCGAAAAGCCCCTGCTTGGTGGTGTACTGTTCGATGCGATCCGCAACGCGCTGGAGGAGTGCGGCGCGGATGACGGCAAGGCTTGAACAGGACAAGGAAGGCTAAGCTCCACCATGCTGTCCTATAAGGAAATGGACAATCTCGCGGCGGTGGAGATTGTGATCGACCACCGTGTCTCGACGGAGGAGTTCGACGCCACCGCCAAGAAGCTCGAGGCCTTCATCGCGCGCCACGGCCGCGTCCGCGTGCTCGAGATCATCAAGGATTTCGAGGGCATGGACGCCGCCGCGTTTTGGCACGATCTGAAGTTCAGCCTGCGCCATCTTACCGATTTCAGCCGCTGCGCGATCGTGACCGACGCCAAATGGCTCGCTTTGTGGTCGGCGATCGTCGCTCCCTTCATCGAATGCGAGGTCACCTATTTCCGCCCCGACGAGGAGGAGAAGGCCCGCGATTGGCTGCTCTGGCCCGAAGGCGCCGTCGACGACGTCTGACGCGGCCAGCGCGTCCCGCTACGTAGAATCCCTTAAGGCGTGCTCCGAATATCCGCGCGCTCCGTCCCTCCCATAGGCTGGTCACATGAATCGGGAGGAGTGACGATGCTGACCCAGCCCACAATTTCCCCATCCCCTCTGTTTGCAGCCGAGCCTTCCTTTGCGCCGAGGATTGGAGCGCGCCCCCCGGCGCCTCGACGAGGCTGGCCCGATCGGCATCCCCATGAACTTTGCCCGCAACGCCGAGATCTTCGGCGAGGCGGAGCAGTCCGGCCTCATCTATATGGTGGTGTCGGGCGTGGTGCGCGTCTCCAAGCTCCTGCCCGACGGCAGGCGGCAGATCAGCGCCTTCCACATGGCGGGCGATCTGTTCGGCTTCGAGCCGGACGAGTTGCGCCATTTCTCCGCCGAGGCGGTCGTGCCGACCAAGCTCGTCGCCTATAAATGGCAGAGCCTGATTGCCGTGGGCACGGGGTCCGGCGCCTTCATCCGCGAGCTGCTGCACGTGACCATGAAGGGCTTGCGCCACACGCAGGAGCAGCTGCTCCTGATCGGGCGGAAGAACGCGCTCGAGCGCGTCGCGGCCTTCCTGGTCGAGATGTGCCAGCGGTCCGGCAAGACGCGTTTCGTCGAGCTTGCCATGCCGCGCCACGATATTGCCGACTATCTCGGGCTGACGCTCGAGACGGTGTCGCGCATGTTCGCCGAGCTCAGAGCCAAGGGCGCGATCAAGCTCGAAGGGGCGAGGCGCGTTCACGTGCTCGATTTCGAGCAGCTGACGGCGCTCGGCAGCTGACCGGGCAGCGCCTTTTTGCGCCTTGCGCTTCCCCCTGACTTTCGTCAAGGGTGAGGGCCGATCATCATTGAGAGTGAGGCCCGAGCATGCCTGCCAGGATTGCCGTTCTTGCTTCCGCTATGACCGTGACCACCTTGCTCTTGGTGAGCGCCGCCGCCGCCGCGCCCGTGCCGGGCCAGCCCGACCCGCAAGCCGGCAAAGGCTTGGCGGAGAAGCTCTGCACCAATTGCCATCTCATCGGCGGCGCCCAGCAGGAGCACGCCGTTGCCGACGTGCCGAGCTTCCATGAGATCGCCAACCGCCAGGACCAGACGGCCGGCACGATCATCGCCCATATCATCCTGCCCAAGCATCCGATGCCGCAAATCCCCCTGACCAAGGGCGAGCTCGCCGATCTTGCGGCCTACATCATGACCTTGCGCGATAAGCCCTAGCTTGCGCGCCGCAGGGCAGGAGTTTGTGATATTGATCTCGTCAACGCCGCATCGGGCGAGCGGGGCGTCCATGACGCCGGCAACCGAGGGGAGGGGAACATGATGCGCAAGGATCCGGCGATGCGGGCTTTCGTGATCCACCTCGCCATCTTCGTGCTCGTCGTCGGCGGCCTTGCCGACCATCAACCTGCTGCGCCGGCCCGACCACATCTGGTTCATCTGGGTGCTGGCCGGCTGGGGCATCGGCGTCGCCGCGCACGACCTCGCTTTGCTGCTCGCGCGCATCCCCCGGCGCGAGGCGATCTTCACCGATCCGGCGGTGCGCGGATTTTTCATCCATGCCTTCGTCTTTGTGGCGGTGAACGCGCTCCTGATCGTGGTGAACCTTATCGCCAGTCACCGGCTTTTACTGGTTCTATTGGCCGCTGCTCGCCTGGGCCGTCGTGCTCGCCGCCCATGGCTATTTCGTGTTCCACCGTCGCAGCACGCCGGCGAAAAGCCCGAGCCCGGCGCTGACCACGACTGGGGCAAAGACCGGAGCCAAGTCCATGGCAAAGACCAAAGCCAAACCCGGAACCAAGACCGGAGCCAAGAAATGAAGCAAAAGAAATTGTGGTACGTCATTGCCGATGGCGGGCGCGCGCGTTTTGTCGAGCGCGACGCCAATGGCGTGTTCCGGACCGTCGAGAGCTTCGTCTCGACCGAGCTGCACGACCGCGCGAGCGATCTTGGGCTTGACCGTCCGGCCCGCGTCAAGGAGAGCGCGACCCCGACGCGTCATTCGGTCGAGCCGCGCCGCGACTTGCACAAAGCGGCCAAGGAGGATTTCCTCCGCACCGTGGCCGAGGCGCTTGCCGCCGAGCATGGCCAAGGCCAGTTCGACGGGCTCGTGCTCGTCGCCCCGCCGGGCGTGTTGACCAAATTGAAGGGCGAGCTCGCCAAGCCCGTCGCCGCAAGCGTCGTCGGCGACCTGCAAAAGGACCTGACCAAGGTCCCCGACCACGATCTCGCCGGCCATTTCTAGGCGGAGCGGGACAGGGCCTTATCGTCGAGATCGACCGGCAGCTTGAGCGTGACATTGAGCAGGCCGGGCTCGTCCTGATCGGGGCCGATGTGGAAGCCGAGCTCGCGGCACATCCGCAGCATCGGCTCGTTGGCGGCGAGCACGGTCCCATGCAGATCGCTTAAGCCCTCGCTCTCGGCATAGCGGATGAGCTGGCGCAACAGCACGAAGCCGAGCCCTTTGCCCTTGAGGTCGCTGCGCACGATGATCGCGTATTCGCCGGACGTGTAGTCGGGATCGGTCGCGAGCCGCGCCACGCCGAGCAGCTCTTGGCCGTCCGCGTCCAGCGCGACGAAGGCCATGGCGCGGGCATAGTCGATCTGCGTGAAGCGCGCGATGAAGGCGTGCGAGAATTCCTTGCGCGGCGCGAGGAAGCGGAAGCGGATGTCCTCCGGCTCGAGCTTGGCGACGAAGGCGCCGTATAGAAGCTCGTCCGCGGGGCGGATCGGCCGGACGACCACGCGCGCGCCTTCGATCGTCTCCACGATCGTCTCCCAATCATTGGGATAAGGCCGGATGGCGAGCCGCGGGTTGGGCGCGGGCGTGTCGATCATCGCGGCATCGATGCGGATGCGGGCGTCGAGCGCGATCACGCCTTGCGCGTCGGCGAGCAAGGGATTGATGTCGAGCTCGCGCAGGCAAGGGCAATCGACGACGAGCTGCGACAGGCGCACCAGCGTGTCGGCGATGGCGGCAAGATCGGCCGCCGGCTGGTCGCGATAGCCTCGCAAGAGCTTGAAGATGCGCGTCCGCTCCATCAGATCGCGCGCGAGCGCCACGTCGAGCGGCGGCAGCGCCGTCGCCGTGTCGCGGATGATCTCCGCCGCGGTGCCGCCCGCGCCGAACAGCATCACCGGCCCGAACAGGCGGTCGTCGGACACGCCGAGCAACAATTCATGCGCGTTCGGCCGCGCGATCATCGGCTGCGACGGTGAAGCCTTGAATGCGCGCGTCGGGCTTTGCTTTGCCGACGCTCGCCAAGATCGCCTCGGCCGCTTCGCGCGCCTCGCGCGGCGAGCGCAGCCCGAGCTTCACCCCGCCGACATCGGATTTATGCGGCACATCCTCCGACAGCACCTTGACCACGAGCGCGCGCCGCATCCTCGAGCAGAATCCGCCGCCGCCTCCTCGACCTCCGCTGCCGTGCGGGCGACGCGGGTGGGCACGGTGGGAATGCCGTAAGCGGTGAGCACCGCCTTGGCCTCGGGCTCGGTGAGCATGGTGCGGCCGGCCTTCACCGCGCCGGCCATCACTTGCTGCGCCGCCGCGCGGTCGATCTGGGACAGATCCGCCTCCCGGGGCGGCGTGCGCATCAGCGCCTCTTGTCCTTGCGTGTACTGCCACAAATAGCCGAAGCCCTCGATCGCCTGATTGGGCGTCTCATAGGTCGGGATTTGCGCGGCGCGAAATTTGGCCCGCGCCTCGGTCGCGGCCGCCTCGCCGAGCCAGCTCGTGAGGATGGGCGGCACGCCTCCGTTCTTGTGGGCCCCGGCCACGGCGTCGATCACCGCCGCCGCGGCCTCGCTCGACGAGGCGAGCGCCGTCGGACAATTGAGGACGAGGATGGGCTGATCCTTGTCGCGGGCGAGCACCGCGCCCATCACCGCGGCGTAACGGTCGGGCCTCGCGTCGCCGATGATGTCGATGGGGTTGGCGCGCGACCAATTGGCCGGCAGCATGCCGTCGAGCTCGGTCTTGAGCGCGTCGTCGAGCGGCGCGAGGCGCCCGCCCGAAGTCAATCAAATCGTCGACGGCGAGAATGCCGGCGCCCCCGCCATTGGTCACGATCAGCAGCGTGTTCCTGGCGATGGGCTTGAGGCAAGTGAGCGTCTCCGCCGCCACGAACAGATCCTCGAGATCGCCGACGCGCACCAAGCCCGCCCGGCGAAACGCGGCATCGACCGCGGCATCGTTGCCGGCCAGCGCGCCGGTATGGGTCGCCGCCGCCCGGGCCGAGGCCGCGTGCCGCCCCGATTTGATCACGATCACGGGCTTGGCGCGGGACGCCGACCGTGCCGCCGACATGAATTTGCGCGCGGCGGGGATCGTCTCCAGATAAAGCAGGATCGCGGCGGTGGAGATGTCCGAGGCGAGCATGTCGAGCAGATCGCCCACATCCACATCGGCCATGTCCCCCATGGAGACCACATAAGAGAAGCCGATCCCATGCGCGGCGGCCCAGTCGAGCACGCCGGTCACGAGCGCGCCGGACTGGGAGAGAAAGGCGAGCTTGCCGGGAATGGGCTGGTTGAAGCCGAAATTGGCATTGAGGCCGAGCGCCGGCACGGCGATGCCGAGACAATTCGGCCCGATGATGCGCAGACAAGAGGGGCGGGCGGCGTCGAGCATCGCCTGCTTGATCTCCGGGCCGAGCCCTGCGGTGATGACGACCGCCGCGCGCGTGCCCTTGGCGCCCAACGCCCCGATCAGCGCCGGGATGGCCGCGGGCGGTGCTGCGATCACCGCAAGCTCGGGCGCCTCGGGCAGCGCCGCCACATCGGCGAAGCATTTTACGCCGCCGATCTCCTTGTGATGCGGATTGACGAGATAGATCGGGCCGCGAAAGCCCCCCTTGAGCACATTCTGGTGAGCGTGGCGCCGACCGAGCCCGGTTCCGGGCTTGCGCCGATCACGGCCAAGGAGCGGGGGCAGAGCGCGTGGTCGAGGTTGCGGATGGTCATGGCGCGGGGTCAATGAAGACTCTATCCAAGCGATGACATTATGACAGGCGCCTTAACGACGGGCGCGGCCTTGACGCGAAATGCCATAGCCGCCGCTGCCGTGTCCCTGCCGCTGGGCAATCCCGAAGGGCCGCCCTTCGGGAAATACCGGCAAAGCAGGCCAGCAAGACTTCCACCTCTCTGTTGGCCATTTGCTGCGGACTATTGGCACCGCTTCCCGCGGTCGATGGGCTAGCTTCGCTCCGCCACCGAGTTGATCCGCAACCACATCCGATCATATGGAGTCGCGAGCGCGAGCCGTGCGCCGCGTTCCCTCGCGGGAAGAGTCCGCTTTGAAATTTCTACCTCGTGTCCATGTCTCATTTTGCCCGCGCCTCGCGGAAGCGCCAAAGTCGGCGACGCGTCGCGCCGTCGCGGCCGTGCCGTCCTCGCTCCTCTGCCTTCTTGCCGCGCTCGGACCCGCCGCATCGCCGCCGACACAGCGACCGGCGCGCATGCCTGCCGCTGCCGGACACGCCGCCCGCGACGATCGTCCGATCCATTATCTCGGCAAGGCTTATGACGAGCCGCCGCCGCTCTCCCTCGTCGATCCCATCCTGACCGACAACGGCGTGCAGGGCGCACGCCTCGGCATCGCCGACAACAACAAGAGCGGCCAGTTTCTCGGCCAGCAATTCGAGCTCGTCGAGGACATCGTGCCGGCCGACGGGGACGTGACCGCCAAGGCCAAGGAGATGCTGCGCCCAAGGCCCCGCCATCGTCGTCGCCGATCTCGAGGCGAAGGATCTGCTGGCCGTCGCCGATCTCCCCGAGGCCAAGGACGTCCGTCATCTTCAATATCCGCGACAGCGACGACGCGCTGCGCCAAGAGCAATGCCGCTTCAATGTCTTCCATATCGCGCCGAGCTACGCCATGCGCGCCGACGCGCTCGCGCAATATCTCATTTGGAAGAAATGGCCCGCTGGTTCATCCTCAAAGGCACCGCTCCCTCCGACCAGGAATATGACGCCGCCGTCGAGCGCGCCGCCGCCGCTTCGGCGGCAAGATCGTCGAAGAGCGCGAACTACACCTTCGACGCCGCCAATCCGCGCACCGATTCCGGCCATCAGCAAATTCAGACGCAGATGCCGGAAGTGACGCAAGGCGCGCCCGAGCACGACGTCGTCTGGGTCGCCGACACGGTCGAGCGCTTCGGCGAATACGTACCCTACCGGGATTACGATCCGCGACCCGTGGTCGGCACGCAAGGGCTCATCGCCGTCGCCTGGCATCGATCCTACGAGCAATATGCCGGCACGCAGATGCAGCACCGCTTCGAGCGCTTCGCCAAGCGGGTGATGACCGAGCGCGATTATTCGGCCTGGCTTGCGGTGCGCGCCATCGGCGAGGCCGCGCCCGCACCGGCAAGACCGACGTCGCGTCCTTGCGCGACTACATCCTGTCGCCGGAGTTCACCGTCGCCGGCTTCAAGGGGGAGGGGCTCTCCTTCCGCTGCTGGGACCATCAGCTGCGCCAGCCCGATGCTGATCACCGGCGCCCGCTCCTCGTCTCCATGTCGCCGCAGGAAGGCTTCCTTCACCCGAAATTCCTCACCGACACGCTCGGCTACGACGAGCCCGAGACGCAAGTGCAAGTTTTCGAACTGAAGACGACCAAAAAATGGGACCCGGAGATGAAACGCCCCATTTTGACCGCGACCCTTGCCACGCTCCTCCTCGGCGCGGCTTCCCCCGCATCGCCCTCACCCTCTTCGTCTCCAACGAGAAGGACAACACGGTGACGGTGATCGACGGCAAGACGCTGCAAGTCCTCAAGACCATTCCCACCGCGCGGCGTCCGCGCGGCATCATCGCCAGCCCCGACGGCAAGGAGGTCTACGTCGCCGCCGGCGACGGCGACATCATGGACGTGATCGATACCAAGAAGCTCGAAGTGACGCGCGAGCTCGATTCCGGCCCCGACCCCGAGCTCATGGCCGTCGATCCCAAAGGCGGCGTCCTCTACATCGCCAACGAGGACGATTCCATGGTCACGGTCATGGACATCAAGAGCGGCGACGTGCTCGCCGAGATTCCCGTGGGCGTCGAGCCCGAAGGCATGGGCGTCAGCCCCGATTCCAAATACACGGTCGCCACCTCGGAGAGCACGAGCATGGCCCATGTCATCGACAATGCGACCAAGAAGCTCATCGCCAACGTGCTCGTCGATACCCGCCCGCGCGAGGCCAAATTCACCCCCGACGGCAGCCAAGTCTGGGTCTCCTCCGAGGTGGGCGGCACCATCTCGGTGATCGACGCCAAGACCTGGAAGATCGTCAAGAAGATCGGCTTCGCGGTGCCGGGCGTGCGGCCCGAGCTGTTGCAGCCCGTGGGCATGGAATTCACCAAGGACGGCAAATATCTGTTCGTGGCGCTGGGACCCGGGAATCGCGTCGCCGTCATCGACCCCAAGACCTATGAGGTGAAGCAATACATCCTCGTCGGCCAGCGCCCCTGGCACCTCGAGCTGTCACCGGATAACTCGAAGCTCTATGTCGCCAATGGCCTCACCAACGACATGACCGTCGTCGATGTCGCCACGCTGAAGGCGGAGAAATCGGTCCCGGTAGGGCGACTGCCCTGGGGAGTCGCCCTCGTTCCGTGACCCGGGCGGCAATGCCTATTTGCTGCCTTCCATGTCCTTGGCGGTTGTCTGGTCGGCGCCCTTGATCTGGCCGCCGGCGCAGCCCTTCTTGAACTCCGCCGCCGAGATTTTGCCGTCGGCGTCGCTGTCGACCATGGTGAAGTTGAGGACGTAGGGCTCGGCCTTGTCCTTCGACAGCGTGTCGCCGCCGGGCGAGGCCATGGTCCAGGCGGCACCGCATTTGGCGTCGTCCAGCGGTGCGGGATTGTTTTCGGCCAGCGCCGTTCCCGCGGTCAGGAGAACGCCCGTAGCGAACAGAACGGTCGCGCGTGTCAGGGAAGTTAGTGTCATCGCTTGCACTCCTCTGTTGGGGGTCTGCTGTCTATCGTGAGGTCAATGAACGGCAGGCGGAACGGTTCCTGCGGCAAATGGGTCATTGGGAGGCGCGCGGTGGGAAAAGCACAAAGGCTGAGGGGTGCGAACCCCTTAAGGGCCGCACCCCCACCCTCGACGGCGCAAGCGGATAATCGCCTAGATCGCAGCTCCCAGGAAGGAGACGACTGAAGCCACGTTCCCGCCGGTTGAGCTAAACCTTTCCTCGATCGCCCTGTTCAACCGCGGTCGTGCCGCGGCGTAAGGCCGCTCAATCCTTAACGCTAGTGCGCGGGGCGCCTTCCCGTCTCTACCTCTTGTCCCAATAGTGGCCGGGATAGTTTGGCAATGGAATTGCCAACCTTGACCTTGCTATTTCGCCTCGTCCATATGCCTGCTGAGGGGTGGAACGAGCAGGAAAACTCGGCATCCTATTGAAAGACATGAAGCAGCCGACGAGAGACGCCGCCAGTTTGCCGCGGGACCCGCATGGCCTCGATCTGGCCGGCGCGCGCCTGGCCCATCTCTTCGCCGTCGCGTCGGGCTTCCTGCGCTCCTGGCTCGGCGGCCTTAAGGGCGTGAGGCAGAAGCTTTGGTACGACCGGCCGGTCCGCACCCAGCTT
This sequence comes from uncultured Alphaproteobacteria bacterium, assembly GCA_963792045.1. GTDB lineage: Bacteria > Pseudomonadota > Alphaproteobacteria > Rhizobiales > Methyloligellaceae > Methyloceanibacter. The sequence goes on along the minus strand of CAWBUT010000001.1, from coordinate 235,024 downwards.
CTCGTCGCCGTGGGCTTGATTAATTTGCTCGCCGCCTTTGCCGCCGGCGCCGTGTCCATCCTCAATACGCGCACCGCCACCCGCGTCGAGATCGAGGCCTCGCTCGAAGTCGCCCAGCGCTTCGTCGGCGCCACGCTCAGAGATCTGGCCGCGCAAGGCAAACTCGATCAGCTCGACGAGGAGCTTCCCTTGCAGCTGAAGCATCTCCGCCATGTGCGCATCCTGATCATGGATCCGATGGGCCAGCTCGCCGTCGTGTCGCCCCAGACGGCGAGCGATTTGGCCCAAACCCCGGCCGCGCCGCGCTGGTTCGCCGCCTTGGTGCGGCCGGCGCCCGTCGGCCGCGCCGTCCGCGTGGTCACCGCCGAGGGCGCCAACCCCGTGGTCATCGTCGGCGAGCCCGCCGATGAGATCGCCGAGGCCTGGCGGGATTTCTCCTCGCTAGCGCTTGTGTGGCTCGGCCTCGATGCCCTCATTCTCATCGTTCTCTATATCGTGCTCGGCCGCGTGCTCGACCCGCTCGGCAGCCTGTCGCGCGGCATGCTCAATCTCGAGGACGGGCATTACGCCACGCGGCTGAAGGCGCCCAAGGTCAAGGAGCTCGCCGTCATCACCAACCGCTTCAACACCCTGGCGCGCGCGCTCGACACGGCGCGCGACGAGAACAGCCGCCTCTATCGCGAGCTCATTTCCGTGCAGGAGGAGGAGCGGCGGCAGATCGCCAACGAGCTGCATGACGAGGCCGGGCCCTGCCTGTTCGGCATCACGGCGAATGCGTCCTCGGTCAAGAACCTCGCCGATCAGCTCCGCGACCGGCGCCATGCCGAGATCTCGCAGCGCGTCGGCGAGATCCTATCCATTGCCGAGCGGCTCAAGCTGATGAACCGCGCCCTGCTCAAGAAGCTGAGGCCGGGCTCGCTCGGCCGCGTCGGGCTCGCCGAGCTCCTCGATGAGCTGATCGCGGGCTTCGAGCGGCGTCACCCCGATACCAAGATTGCCCATGCCATGCGCACGCTGGCCGCCTCCTACGGCGAGGCGATCGACCTCACCCTCTATCGCTGCGTGCAAGAGGCGATCACCAATGCCATCCGCCATGGCAAGGCGCGCAACATCGCCGTGGATCTCGCCGAGGAATTGGCCGGGCAGGGGGCCCGCTCGGCCTCCATGCTTCGCCTCAGCATTCGCGACGACGGCAACGGCATGGCGAGGGGAACGCCCAAGGGCTTCGGTCTCTCCACCATGACCGAGCGCGTGCGCTCGCTCGGCGGCTCTTGCTCGCTCGCGAGCGAGCCCGCCAAGGGGACGACCCTCCACATCGAGATTCCGGTGGAACGCGCGCCCGCGCCCCGCGCCGCCCGCCGTGAGCTGGTCGGAGAGGCGTCGTGACCCGCGTCCTCGTCATCGACGATCATCCCATCGTGCTGCAAGGCTGCCGCCAGCTGCTCGAAGACGCGGGCGTCGAGAACATCGTGCAGGCCCAGACCCTCGCCGACGGCTTTCGTCTCTACCGCGTGCAGCGCCCCGACGTGATCATCGTCGACCTCGCCATGCGCACCGGCGCCTTGGGCGGCCTGTCCTTCATCCGCCGGTTGCGGCTGCACGATGCGCGCACGCCGATCCTCGTCTTTACCATGCACAGCGATCCCGTGATCGTGAGCCGCGCGCTCGAGATGGGCGCCACCGGCTATGTGCTCAAGGACACCTCTTCCGACGAGGTGCTCAAGGCCTTCAAGAAGGTGCGCGACGGCCGGCCCTATCTCAGCCACGACCTCGCCTCGGAGGTCGCGTTCATGGAGGCGAGGGGCACCACCAATCCCTTGAAACGCATGACGGTGCGCGAGCTGCAGACGCTCGCGCTCGTGGCCGAGGGCAAGCCCTACGGCGTCATCGCCGAGCATCTGCATGTGAGCTATAAAACCGTGGCCAACACCTGCACCCAGCTCAAAGCCAAGCTCGGCGTGCGCACGCTGCCCGAGCTGATGCGCATCGCTATCCAGCACCTTCCCGCCGCAAGCCCGGCGCGCGGGACAAAAGAGTGGACCTGAACGGTCGCGGCGCAATTCCGTGCGCGGATGACCCGCGCAATGCAGTGCTCGGTGATTCGACACAGCGTCTCGCCGAAGTCCCGCGATGGGTCATTTCGCGGCGCGAATTTAGGCATCTCTCGCGCGTCTTCGGTTGCACCGCACAACAAAACCTGACGTTGCGGCTCAGCCCGCTAACGCACTGCAGCGAAACGAATAGAAGTTCAACTCATTTTAGCGCCCGCAGTACTTTTTCACTTGCAAAGCGGGGACATTTGGCAATTATGAGCGGGCAGCTTGCAACGAGTGAACCGTCCGTTTTCATTCGATAACGCCCCGGACTCACTCCGCGATAAGCTGTGATTCCTCGTGAGGTGTCACTGCGTGATGTGGTCATCAGAAAACCCGCTACCAAAGGCGGGCGCGAGGCGTGTTAATTGCCTTGCCGCGTTTGGGCAGCCCCCCATCATCCACCGTGACAATTACAAACTCGCAAGGGCTCGGTGCTCGCCTGGAGCATTTAGCTCTGGGGTGGGAAATTTAAGCAGACTAGAACAACTCAGCTTCGGTGAACTGAGTAGCTAGGGAGAGGAGAAACAGATGAACTACGTAAAAGGTAGCGTTGTCTTCGGCGGGCTCATCGCCATTATGATGAGTTTGTCGGGGGCAGCTCTTGCCGGCTCCGATGAGGAGCAGTTGGCAAGAATGAAAGACCCGGATCAGTGGCCGGCCCCCGGCCGTGATTTCGCCCTGACCCGTCACAGCCCACTGGCCGACATCAATGCCGGCAACGTTGGTAAGCTCAACATGATCTGGGAGCAGGGCACGAACGCTCTGCGGGGTCATGAGGGTCAACCTCTGGTCGTCAAGGACGTCGGTGGCAAGCCGATGCTCTTCATGGTCTCGGGCTGCCCGGCTATGTCGAACTGCAACGTGGTGCAGGCTCTCGATCTGACGGATGCTGATCATCCGACCCAGGTGTGGAGCTATGTGAAGCTGACCGATCGTGACGAGTCCGCTGTTCCGCGCGCTTGCTGCGACACGGTCAACCGTGGCGGTTCTTATGCTGACGGCAAGTTCGTGTATGGCACGCTCGATGGCTATTTAATCGCCCTCGACGGCCAGACCGGCAAGGAAGTCTGGGTTGTCAAGCTGCTTACCCTGAGCATGGCGAGACCATCACCCCGGCTCCGTTGATTGCCGACGACAAGGTGATCGAAGGCTTCGGTGGCGACGAGTTCGCCGCTCGCGGTCGCATGACGGCCTACAACCTCAAGGACGGCTCGCTGGCTTGGGTTTGCCAATCGACCGGTTCCGACAAGGACGTGTGCCTGACTGAGAACACCAATAAGGCCCATCCCGAGTACGGCACGGCTGGCAAGGATCTTGGCATCAAGACCTTCCCGGGCGAGGACTACAAGATCGGTGGTGGCGCGGCTTGGGGTTGGTACAGCTATGATCCCGACCTGAAGCTCGTCTACTACTCGACCGGTAACCCCGGCCTGTGGAGCCCGGCCTATCGTTGCCCGGACAAGACGCATGAGGAGTGCAACGCCGGTGATTTCGACAACAAGTGGTCGATGACGATCTTCGCCCGCAAGGTCGATACCGGTGAGGCCGTTTTTGCCTATCAGATGACCCCCTTCGATCAGTGGGACTATGATGGCATCAACGAGAATATGCTGACCGACATGGACGTCGGCGGCAAGAAGGTGAAGGCACTCACTCACTTTGATCGTAACGGCTTTGCCTATGTGCTCGATCGTACCGACGGTACCATTATCGCCGCCACGAAATACGTGACGGTGGACTGGGCCGAGAAGATCGACATGAAGACTGGCCGTCCGGTGAAGGTGCGTGAGCACTCTCCGCTCGAGCGTGGCCGCAACGTCGAAGCCTGCCCGTCAGCTATGGGCGGCAAAGACCAGCAGCCCGGCTCTGTTGACCCGAAAGAGCGGCAACATTTTCTACATGCCCACCAACAACTGGTGCATGGAGCTCGAGCCTCAGGAGCGCACGCACACGAACCAGGGCACGGTTTACGTGTTCGCGAACGTGTATATGTATCCTGAGAAGCCCGGCACGACTGGTAAGGTCAAGAAGTACGACGTTATCTCCGGCAAGACCGTTTGGGAGATCCCGGATCCTTATCCGAACTGGGGTGGCACCATGGTCACCGATGGCGGCCTGATGTTCTATGGCAGCCTCGGCGGTGATTTCCGTGCTGTTGACCGGAAGTCGGGCAAGATCCTGTGGAGCCGTAAGCTTGCGTCGGGCATTATCGGAAACCCGATCACCTACAAGCTCGGTGGCAAGCAGTACGTTGGTGTCTACAGCGGTATCGGCGGCTGGATTGGCCTGCCCGTGACTGCTGGCCTGGACCTCAGCGACAAGTTCGGCGCCATCGGTGCTACGGCTATGACCAAAGCTGCTGGCCTGAACCATATTCCTCAGGGCGGCACGCTGCACACCTTCCGGCTCTTCGAGTAGTCGAGAGGTTTTAGGCTAATTGGGACGCCCGGTGCCCTTGCGGCATCGGGCGTCCTTTTCCTATATACGTGTTGGTGATATTGAAGCCGTAGAAGGGTTGAATGCGCTAGGGCCTAGCCCCTGCGTTCCCCTTACGAGCCAGCGAAACCACACGACGAAAGAGCTTCCCATGCTGATGCGCACCTTGACTTTCGCCCTCTGTCTCGCCGTTTCGGGGCTCGCCCTCGGCCCGGCTATGGCCGCCAAGGGGGACCTCCGGCGGGACCTGAGCAAGGAGTTCGACGATCTCTTGCCCAGCGAGAAGATCGCCATCCGCGCCGCGGCGAAAGTGGCCTACAAGGCCAAGAAGGTGAAATCGTTCAATGTCTGCGCCGACCCCGGCAACATGCCGCTGTCCAACATCAAGCTCGAAGGTTTCCAGAACAAGATGGCGAGCGTGCTCGCCGATGCCATGGGCGCGCGTGTCACCTATTCCTGGCGTCCCTTCCTCGAGCGCGGCCTGACGCGGCAGACCTTTGACGAGGGCGTGTGCGACGTGATGTTCGACATGCCCGCCAACTATGGGCGTCTCCTCACCACCACCCCCGTCTATCGCTCGACCTATGTCCTCGTCTTCCGCAACGACAAGGGCCTCGATCTGACCGGCCTCGACGATCCCAAATTGAAGGACCTGAAGATCGGCGTGTTCCAGACCTCCGGCATCCGCGAGGCGCTCGCCAAGCGCGGCATCATCAACAACGTGTCGCTGCAAGTGCAGAGCCACGACGCCGATTTGGTCGTCGAGCATCAGCCCTGGTACGTGGTGCAGAAGGTGATCAACGGCGATCTCGACGTGGCGGCCGTGTGGGGGCCGTTCGCCGGCTGGCTGAAGACGATGAAGGATGCGCCGATCACCATCATGCCGGTCAACCTTATGGAAGATAAGGTGCCGCTCGAATTCGACCTCGCCATCGGCGTGCGCAGGACCGATGCCTTCCTGAAATACATGCTCGAATTCGCCCTCGATGACCACAAGGACGAGATCGAGAAGATCCTCAAGGATTACGGCGTGCCGCTCGTGCAGTGCAGCCGCTGCCTGGTGCCGGGCGATCTTCCCTCCCATGGCGGCTATGTCGAGGTGGCGCAAAAGGACTTCAAGGCGCGTCCCGACCTCGCTTCGCCCGACCAGGTGGTCACCGAGGCCAAGGTGGAAAAATGGCTCGAGGAAGGCGCCGACCCGACCGAGGAGCTCGGCAACGCGGTGAATGCGAACGATCCCGACCGCGTCAAATTCCTGATCAGCAAGGGCGCCGACGTCAACAAGCTCAACAGCCAAGGCGCCGCGGCGCTCCACACCGCCGCCCGCCAGAAGCATCCGGAGATGGTCAAGCTGCTCATTGACCTCCACGCCAATGTCAACGAGCCCGACAAGGACGGCATGACGCCGCTCTTGCATGCGGTGATGCGCGACGACGTGCCGACCGTCGAATTGCTGCTCGCCCACGGCGCCAATATCGAGCAGCTGGGGCCGGAAGGGTTCGGACCTCTGGCCATGGCCATCGCCGAGAACAAATATGAGGCGGCCAAGTCCCTCATGGACCACGGCGCCAATGTCAATACGCCGTCGGGCAATGAGAAGCTCACGCCCCTGATGGTCGCCGCGAGCCAAAGCGCGCCGGCCGAAGGCGCCATGTTCCTGCCCGGCTCGACCCGGCCCATCGACATCGCCCAAGGGCCTGATCGAGCGCGGCGCCGATGTGAACGCCAAATCGACCAAGGGCGTCACCCCCTTGATGATCGCCGCCACCCACAACAATCCGCCGATGATCGGGCTCTTGATTCAGTCGGGCGCCGACGTGAACGCCAAGGATGCGCAAGGGCAAACGGCGCAGGACGTGGCCGTGCTCAACGGCAATCAGGAAGCCGCGCGCGCGATCGCGGTGCTGGGCACCAACCTGTCGGCGAGCGCCAAGCCGCCGCAGACGCCAAACGGCCAGGGGACCACGAGCCAATGACGGGCATGCCGCTCTACCGGAGGCTGGTTGTTGTCGCGGGGGCCACGGCGATTGCCGTGGCTTTTTGCTGTCTGGGTGTGGGCTCCGCGCGCGCGGAGGATGCCGCCCAAGGGCGAGTTCAGCGATGCCTGCGCCATGGGGCTCGCCTCGGGGCAGACGGTGAAGACCGATTGCTCGGTCAATTGGACCGCGCCCGACGGCAAGGTCTATTGCTTCTCCACCGAGGCCTCGAAAGAAACCTTCCTCAAGAATGCGGACGAGAACATCCAGAAGGCGCGCGAATTCTATGTGGCCCAGGACGCCGCACCGTCCACTGACGCCGCACCGGCCGCCGCAGCGACCGGCCCGAGCAAGGAGTTCACCGAGGAGGACGTCAACGCCGCGGTGAAGAAGACCATCGACGCGAAGACCAAGGACGGCGCCTTCGTGTTCCACGATCCCAAGCTCGACGCCGATCTCAACCTCGTCTTCGAAAGCATCAAGATCGTGCGCGGCATGACCGGCTATGGCTGGTTCGCCAATGTCATCTTCCACGACAAGGACGAGCCGAAGAAGCAATACGCCATCGACTTCTGGTTCAAGCCCGACGGCAACGATCTCAAGCTCATGGATATCCGCGTGCAGAAGGGGCCGAAGCAGGAAGGCGACGGCTATGTCATGATCACGCGCATGCCGGTGGCGTGGTGGTGGTTGCCCGTGCAGGAGCATCCGGGCGACATGGAGGTGACGCGCGCCTGGCAGGTGATGAGCGCGATCCACAATTACATCGCCGACCACAAGGATGCGAACGGCGATCTCGGCGTGAAGGACGAGAAGGGCGACACCGTGCCGCTCGAATTCGTCGAGATCCATCAGCCGGTGCGCCACCTCAAGAAGGGTGGGGAATATTTCGTGTGCACCGACTTCCGCAAGCCCGGCAGCAAGGACGAATATTACGACATCGATTTCTGGGTGAACCAGAAGACCGGCAAGCTCGAGGTCGACAACGTCAAGATGCACAAGGTCCCGGTGCAGGAGGACGGCATCTGGACGCAAAAGCCCCTCTACACTTTCGAGGGAATGGATTTCGACGTCACCAACTGATCTCCCCGCCAACGACGATCCCCTCGAATCTCCCATGTGGCCTTCGCCTTCGCTCTCTCTCGCTGCGCCTGCCCGCCAAGGCGGCCACATTTACCATTGAGCACTCCTGGACTGGCCGCGAGGCCGCGCTTGGCCTAGGTCTCGTGCGTAGGTTGCACGGCGACGGCTGGTTCCCCAATGTGGTGTTCGATGGGCAGGAAATCCGAAAGCCCGCGCAAAGTGAGCAAAGGTCGAACCGCGCTAATGTGGCGCGTGAACCTTGCCGGTCTGCCTTCGCTATACTCCCCCGTCCTCGGTGGGGACGTCCGTCCTCACCGATCTTTATTGTCATGAGCTCAACGAAACAAAAGGCAACTAGGGTAAGGAAACAAGCTGTGCGCAAAATTATCTCTGGAGTTGTGGCAGTCGCTTTCATTGGAGTTTTGGGTGCAGTCGCGTGGAAAGCCTGCGCGGCTGACGATGAGACGGCGAAGCCGGCGGAAGCTGCCGGCGGCGAGTGCTGCAAGGCCGGTGACACGACGCCGCCGGTTGATTGGTGAAAGCAGGTGCCGCATCGGAGGACTGCATAGTCCCTATCAGGACTACGCCAAGCTCGCCAAGGAGGAGGAACTCGTCAAGAATTTCCGCCTGCCGGGGTGCAACGAGTGTCACGGCGGCAATGGCGGCGGCGGCATGTGCCCAGCCTTGACTCAAGGCATCTGGTTCTGGGGCAACACCGATGACGTGCTGTTCAGGCTCGTGACGCTGGGCTCCGCGGAGCTGGAAAAATCGGGCTTCACGCGCATAACCTATGGCAGCGTGCACGCGCCGATGCCGCCGATGGGTTTCTCCATCAAGACCTCGGACGAACTTTGGAAAATCATCGCCTTCATTCGTTCGATCAATCCTCCTGGAGCCAATCCTCCCGAAAAAGTGGTCCCCGGGAGAACCGCTCCTCCTCCGGGCTAGTCTCCTTGCTCGAGCAGGCTTGCCGCGAGGCCGGCGATGCCTGCGGCACCTCTCGATCTCGACGCCCAAGGGCTGGATTACTCAATCCCTATGACAGCAAGATTGCAGAACTCGCTGAACGGAGGGTAGGGTCTGTGCCTCAAGGGAGAGAGGTGAAGGGGCACAAGACCCCCAGCCTCTCGCCTTAAGCTCAACGAACCAAAGCAACTAGGGTAAGGAAACAGAACAGTGCGCAAAATCATCATCGGACTTTTGGCATTGGGGTTTATTGGCGTGGGAGCGGGGCTGTGGACCTGCCACGCGGCCGATGAGGCAGCCCCCGCCGGCAGGTGATCAACCGGCTGCCGCGGCAGCCCCTGCGGGCGACGCCGGCGCCTGCTGCAAGGCCGGCGACACCACGCCGCCCCTCGACCTCGTCAAGGCCACGCCCAAGGATGGCTTGCACAATCCCTATAACGACAAGATCGCCGAGATCGCCGAAGAGGGTCACCACGACTTTCTATCCCTCGGCTGCAATGGCTGCCATGGCGGCGGCGGCGGCGGCGGCATGTGCCCGCCGCTCACCAACGACACCTGGGTCTATAGCGCCGGCGACGATACGTTGTTCCGCTTGGTGACGCTCGGTTCGGACGAGCTGAAGAAGCAGGGCTACACTCGCGTGAAGCACGAGACGGTGGTGGGACCAATGCCGCCCTTCGGTGGCATCATCAAGACCTCCGACCAATTGTGGAAGGTGATCGCTTTCATCCGCTCGGTGAACCCGAGCTCGGAGAAGCATGAAGGCGATGCTTACGCGCCGAACCCCTATTAGGCTTTTCGCCACTATATTGGGTCAGCCGCCAAGCTGAGATGTAGCTTGGCGGCTGTTTCATTGCCGGCCAATGTCGTTTCATTAAGTTTTCATGACTCGCGCGCGCAACCTTGCGGGACTTTAACTTGGCAAAAAGATTGCCATGTTGTGCACTGCGCATTGATAATGCGCTGCATCTCTGAGAGACAGTGGTGCCAACAAGATCGTTTCGGGGGAGCAGCAGCGCGGGCCCCCATCCTCTCGGGCCGAGCTGCTGAGACGCATAAGGAGCGAAGCCTGTTTCTATGTGGAGTCTGTCCGTCCCCCCTCGTGACGCCGGCCTTGCCGGCCTCGCAATCGGTCTTCTCGGCCTGTTTCTGCTGACCGCGAACGCGCGCGCCGAAGAGCCGGCCGCGCCCGCCGCTCCGGCGCCTGCCGCCGACCCCGGCCCGCCCACCCGGCCCGCCGGCGCCGCCACGGACGCGCCGGCGCCGTTCAAATCCACCATCGTCTATCTCGGCAAGGACTATGACGAGCCGCTGCCGCTCTCTTATGCCGAGCCCATCATCACCGACAAGGGCATCCAGGGCGCGCGCCTCTCCGTCGACGAGAGCAAGAAGTCGGGCGCCTTCGTCGGCCGCGATTTCGCCCTCGACGAGGAGATCGTGCCCAAGAACGGCGACGTCGTCGCCAAGGCCAAGGAGATCCTCGCCAAGGGCGACGCCCTCATCGTCGCCGATCTCGAGCCCAAGGACCTGCTGGCGGTGGCCGACCTGCCCGAGGCGAAGAACTCGATCATCGTCAACATCCGCTCGAGCACCGAGGCCCTGCGCCAGGAAGACTGCCGCTCCAACGTCTTCCACATCATTCCCGACTGGGCGATGCGCGCCGATGCGCTCGCCCAATATCTGATCTGGAAGAAATGGCCGCGCTGGTTCGTGCTCACCGGCGACACGCCGGAGGACAAGGACTTCGTCGCCCAGATCGAGCGCGCGGCCAAGCGCTATGGCGGCAAGATCGTCGAGAAGCGCGTCTACAATTTCCCGCCCGGCGCCCGCAATCTGGACTCCGGCCATCAGCAGGTGCAGGCGCAGATGCCCATGGCCACCGAAGGCGCGCCCGACTACGACATGTTGATCGTGGCCGACACCGCCGAGGCCTTCGGCGACTATCTGCCCTTCCGCACCTATGAGCCCCGGCCCGTCGGGCGGCACCCAAGGCCTGCAGGCGCTCGCCTGGGACCCGTCCTATACCGAATACGGCGCCATGAGCTTCCAGAACGCCATCCGCAAGCGGGCCAAGCGGGGCCCGGTCGAGCGCGATTACACGGCCTGGCTCGGCGCGCGACTCTTGCCGACGGCGGTGATGCGCTCGGGCAAGACCACCGTGCCGGAGTTCAAGGCGTTCCTGCTCTCCGACGGCTTCAATCTCGAAGGCTTCAAGGGCATCGCGCTGAACTTCCGCGATTGGGATCACCAGATGCGCCAGCCGGTTTTGCTCGGCGGCGGCACCCGCACCGTCGTCTCGAAATCGCCGCAGGAAGGCTTCCTGCACGAGACCAACATCACCGACACGCTCGGCTACGACAAGCCGGAGACCAAGTGCAAATTCAAATAGCTCCAGAATGAAGGTAACACCGACATGAACCGCCTCACCGCCACCGCAGCGTCCGCGGCAGCACTGCTTCTCCTCGCCGGGCCCTGTTTCGCCGAGACGATCTTCGTCTCCAACGAGAAGGACAACACCATCACCGCGATCGACGGCAAGACGCTCGAGGTGATCAAGACGATCCCGACCGCCCGGCGTCCGCGCGGCATTGTCCTCAGCCCGGACTATAAGGAGCTGTTCGTGGCCGCCGGCGACGGCGACATCATGGATGTCTTCGACACCAAGACGCTGAAGAAGACGCGCGAGTTGGAATCCGGTCCCGATCCCGAGCTCATGGCGATCGACCCGAAGGGCGAGAAGATCTACATCGCCAATGAGGACAATTCGCTCGTGACCATCATGGACATCAAGAGCGGCGACGTGCTGGGCGAGGTGCCCGTGGGCGTCGAGCCCGAAGGCATGGTGGTGAGCCCGGATAACAAATACACCGTGGCCACCTCCGAAATCGACGAGCATGGCCCACGTCATCGACAATTCCACGATGAAGCTGATCGCCAACGTGCTCGTCGATTCGCGCCCGCGCGAGGCGAAGTTCACTTCCGACGGCAGCCAGCTCTGGGTCTCCTCCGAGGTCGGCGGCTCGATCTCGGTGATCGATCCCAAGACCTGGAAGGTGATCAAGAAGATCCGCTTCCAGGTGCCGGGCGTGCGGCCCGAGCTGCTCCAGCCCGTGGGCATGGAGTTCACCAAGGACGGTAAATTTGTGTTCGTGGCGCTGGGGCCGGCCAACCGCGTCGCCGTGATCGACGCCAAGACCCTCGACGTCGTGAACTACATCCTGGTGGGCCAGCGCCCCTGGCATCTGGAGTTCAGCCCCGATGGCTCGAAGCTCTATGTCGCCAACGGTCTCACCAACGACATGACCGTGATCGACACGGCGAGCCAGAAGGCGGAGAAGTCCGTGCCCGTGGGCCGCTTGCCCTGGGGCGTGGCCGTGATGCCGTAGCCGAGGCTCACGGCGCCTGCAGGCGCTGCTGCAGCCGGCGCGCCAGCGCCTCCGACAGGAGGAGGGCGGCAAGCGACACCCCGACCGAGATCAGGGTGAGCCGGAACGCCGCCGCGTCGCCGCCGGGCACCTGCGTCAGCGTATAGATGAGCGTGGGCAGCGTCTGCGTCTCGCCCGGGATGTTGGACACGAAGGTGATCGTGGCGCCGAACTCCCCCATGGCGCGGGCGAAGCACAGGATCGCGCCGGCGATGACGCCCGGCAGGATCAAGGGCAGGGTGACGGCGGCGAACACGTAAACGCGATTGGCGCCGAGCGTTGCCGCCGCCTGCTCGAGCCGCCGGTCCACCGCCTCGACCGAGAGCTGGATCGCGCGCACCATCAGCGGAAAGCCCATCACGGCGCAGGCGAGCGCCGCTCCCGTCCAGCGGAAGGCAAAGACGAGCCCGAGATGCTCGGCGAGCCAGCTTCCGAGCGGGCCCTGGCGCCCGAACAGGAGCAAGAGGAGATAGCCGGTCACGACCGGCGGCATGATCAAGGGCAAGAAGACGAGCGCGTTCAGGAGCGAGCGGCCGAAGAAGCGCCCGCGCGCGAGCGCAAGCGCCCGCCAGCACGCCAAAGGGCAAGCTCGCCGCGGTCGCCACGAGCGCGACCCGCAGCGACAGCTTAATTGCGTTGATCTCTTCCGGTGTGAGCGTCGGCACTCGTATCTGATAGCACCTTGAAGCCCTGCGCTTCAAAGAGGCTGCGCGCGGCGGGGGTTTGCAGGAAGCTGAGGAAAGCGCTCGGCATCGGCTTGCGTCGAAGCCGCCATTTGCGCCGCGGGATAGGTGATCGGCGTGTGGGTATCCCCGGGGAAGGTGTCGAGCACCTTCACCTTGGGATCGGATTTGGCGTCGGTGGCGTAGACGATGCCGAGCGGCGCCTCGCCGTGCGAGACGAGCTGCAGCGCCGCGCGCACATTCTCCGCTTGCGCCACCTTGCCGCTCACCGCATCCCACACGCCGAGCTTGGTCAGCGCGGCCTTGCCGTATTTCCCGGCCGGCACGGCAGTCGGTATTGGCCATGGCGAGATGGCCGTCGCCGATCAGCTGCGCGAGCGGGAAGCCCGGCGCGATCTTGGCCGCAAGCTTGCGAGTCCGCAGGCGCGATCAGCACGAGCGTGTTGCCGAGGAGATCGAAGCGCGTGTCGAGCTTGATCAGCTTGCGCGCGGCGAGATAGTCCATCCAATCCTCGTCGGCCGAGATGAAGATGTCGGCCGGCGCGCCTTGCTCGATCTGCTTGGCGAGCGCCGACGACGCCGCATAGGAGATCGTCGCCTCTTTGCCGCTCGCTTTCCGCCAGGCGGCGTTCACTTGATCGAGCGCGTCTTTGAGGCTCGCCGCGGCGAACACCAGCGGACCGGTGTCGGCGGCACGCGCATCAACGGGAAGGAGAGCGAAACCGATAGCCGCGGCGGCCAGCAGCCCAACGAGGCCGCGTCGGGTGAAGCGTGTGTTGCATGGGGTTAGGTTCCTTGGAAGCTCGATTCGTGCTTCGCGTGCGTGGCGGTCCCCTCCGCCTCGGCCTTCAGCCGCACGATCGCTTCGCGCACCGGCGGGTCGAGCCCGTCGCCGCCTTCGTCGAGATAGGCGAAGATCGCCTTGCGCATGCGCGGGTCCCAGAACTTCTTGATGTGATTGGCGATGCCGGGAACGACTTCGTCGGCGCGCTGCACCTCGAAGAATTTGCCGATCTGGTTTGCCATATAGACCAGTCTGTCAGGCGACATGGCTTGCCTGCTCTCCTTGAATGCGATGCGGATGGGTGAAGACCTCGAAGCCGTCGGCGCGCGCCACCGCCACGAGCGTGATGCCCGCCTCCTCGGCCATGCGCACGGCAAGGGCCGTGGGCGCCGAGACCGCGACGAGCGTCGGCGCGCCGATGGAAGCCGCCTTCTGCACCATCTCGATGGAAACCCGGCTCGTCAGCACGATGAGCCCGTCCGCCGCGGAGACGCCGCTCTGGGCGAGCGCGCCCGCGAGCTTGTCCAGCGCGTTGTGGCGGCCGACATCCTCGCGCAACGCCACGAGGCCTTGCCCCGGCGTCCATAAAGCGGCGGCATGCACGGCGCGGGTCGCCTGGTTCAGCGCCTGCGCCGGCGCGAGCGATCCCATCGCACTCATGATCTCGTCCGGCGTGAACACGCGGCCTTCGCCCACGGCGGGCGGCGGCCGCATCGCCTCGGCGAGGCTCTCGATGCCGCACAGCCCGCAGCCCGTGGGCCCGGCGATCTTGCGGCGGCGCCCGGAGAGCTCGGCGGCTTCGGCATCGCCCAGCCACATGCGCAGCTCGATGCCAAGCTCGCTCTCGACGATGTCGAGCTCGCGGATCGCCTCCGCGCTCTCGACCACGCCCTCGGTCAGGCTGAAGCCCACGGCGAAATCGCCGAGGTCCTGCGGCGTCGCCATCATCACCGCATAGGTGGCGGCATTGTAGGTGAAGGCGATTGCGGTCTCTTCGGGGATCGCGCGCACCCCGTCCTTCACGCCCGAGGGGCGGAAGATCGAGCAGGGACGCGAACGACCGGAGGCGCCATCTAAGCGGGCCTTACTCCGCCGCGATCAGGGGCTCGGCAATCCGCCGCGAGACCTTGGTGAGCTCGTCATATTCCTCTTGCCACTCGGTGGGCCCGTTGGACGCGCTCACCTGCACGGCCGTCACCTTGTATTCCGGGCAGTTGGTGGCCCAGTCGGAATATTCGGTGGTCACCACGTTGGCCTGGGTCTCGGGGTGGTGGAAGGTCGTGTACACCACGCCCGGCGCCACGCGCTCGGTGATCTTGGCCTTGAGCGTCGTCTCGCCCGCGCGGCTCGCGAGCTTCACCCAATCGCCGTCGCGGACGCCGCGCTGCTCGGCGTCGTGGGGATGGATCTCCAGCAGATCCGATTCGTGCCACACGACGTTGGCGGTGCGCCGCGTCTGCGCCCCCACATTGTATTGGGTGAGGATGCGCCCGGTGGTGAGCAGCAGCGGGTAGCGCGGGCCGGTCTTCTCGTCGGTCGCCACATATTCGGTGATGACGAACTTGCCCTTGCCGCGCACGAAGCCGTTGACATGCATGATCGGCGTGCCGTCCGGGGCGGCGGCGTTGCACGGCCACTGCACCGAGCCGAGCTCGTCGAGCTTCTTGTAGGACACCCCGGCGAAGGTGGGCGTCAGCGCCGCGATCTCGTCCATGATCTCGGACGGGTGGTTGTAATGCATCGGATAGCCGAGCGCGTTGGAGAGGAGCTCGGTGATCTGCCAATCCTCATAGCCGTTCATCGGCGCCATCACCTTGCGCACCGGCTGGATGCGCCGCTCGGCATTGGTGAAGGTGCCGTTCTTCTCCAGGAACGTGGAGCCGGGCAGGAACACATGGGCGTAATTGGCCGTCTCGATCAGGAACAGATCCTGCACCACGACGCATTCCATGGCCGCGAGCCCCGCCGCCATATGCTGCGTGTTGGGGTCGGACTGCAGAATGTCCTCGCCCTGGATGTAGATGGCCTTGAACGAGCCATCGACCGCGGCGTCGATCATGTTGGGGATGCGCAAGCCGGGCTCGGCATCGAGATGCACGCCCCACAGCGCCTCGAACGTCGCCCGCGTCGCGTCTTCCGAGATGTGGCGGTAGCCCGGCATCTCATGCGGGAAGGAGCCCATGTCGCACGAGCCCTGCACATTGTTCTGCCCGCGCAGCGGGTTCACGCCGACGCCCTCGCGCCCGATATTGCCGGTGGCCATGGCGAGATTGGCGATGGCGATCACCGTGGTCGAGCCCTGGCTGTGCTCGGTGACGCCGAGCCCGTAATAGATGGCGCCATTGCCGCCGGTGGCATAGAGGCGCGCCGCGCCGCGGATCAGCTCCGCCGGGACGCCGGAGATCTTCTCCACCTCCTCAGGGCTGTGGCGCGGCTGCGCCACGAAGGCCGCCCAGTCCTGGAACTCGTCCCAGTCGCAGCGTTCGCGCACGAATGTCTCGTTCACCAGCCCCTCGGTCACGATGACATGGGCGAGCGCGGTGACCACGGCGACGTTGGTGCCGGGCCTGAGCGGCAGATGGTAGTCCGCCTCGATATGCGGCGTGCGCACGAGGTCGATGCGGCGCGGATCGACGATGATCAGCTTGGCGCCCTCGCGCAGCCGCTTCTTCATGCGCGAGGCGAACACCGGATGGCCGTCGGTCGGGTTGGCGCCGATGATCAGGATGACGTCGGACTGCTCGACGGAATCGAAATCCTGCGTGCCGGCCGAGGTGCCGTAGGTGGTCTTGAGCCCGTAGCCGGTGGGCGAGTGGCACACCCGCGCGCAAGTATCGACATTGTTGTTGCCGAAGGCGGCGCGCACGAGCTTCTGCACGAGATAGGTCTCTTCGTTGGTGCAGCGCGAGGAGGTGATGCCGCCCACCGAGCCCTTGCCGTATTTCTCCTGGATGCGCTTGAACTCCGACGCGGCGTAGCGCGATCGCCTCGTCCCACGACACCTCCCGCCACGGGTCGGTGATCTTCTCGCGGATCATCGGCTTCAGGATGCGGTCTTTATGCGTGGCGTAGCCATAGGCGAAGCGGCCCTTGACGCAGGAATGGCCGCGATTGGCCTTGCCGTCCTTGTAGGGCACCATGCGCACGACCTCGTCGCCGCGCATCTCGGCCTTGAAGGCGCAGCCGACGCCGCAATAGGCGCAAGTGGTGACGACGGAATGCTCGGGCGTGCCGATCTCGATCACGCTCTTCTCGTTCAGCGTCGCGGTGGGGCAGGCCTGCACGCAGGCGCCGCACGACACGCATTCGGAATCCAGGAACGGCTGCTGCATCGAGGGCGATACCACCGAATTCGAAGCCGCGCCCGGCGATGGTCAGCGCGAAGGTGCCCTGCACCTCCTCGCAGGCCCGCACGCAGCGCGAGCAGACGATGCATTTGGACGGACTCGTAGGTGAAATAGGGATTGGAGGTGTCGAGGCCGGGATTGGGATGGCGCGCGCCGTCATAGCCGTAGCGCACCTCGCGCAGGCCCACCGCGCCCGCCATGTCCTGCAGCTCGCAATCGCCATTGGCCGAGCAGGTGAGGCAGTCGAGCGGATGCTCGGAGATATAGAGCTCCATCACGCCCTTGCGCAGGCGCTTCAGCCGCTCGGTCTGGGTGTGCACCACCATGCCTTCGGCGACCGGCGTGGTGCAGGAGGCGGGCGTGCCGGCCCGGCCCTCGATCTCGACGAGGCAGAGCCGGCAGGAGCCGAACGCCTCCACCATGTCGGTGGCGCAGAGCTTGGGGATCTGGTTCCCCACATCCATGGCGGCGCGCATGATCGAGGTGCCCTCGGGCACCGCGAGCTTGACGCCGTCGATGGTCACGTTGACCGTCTTCTCGGCCTTCGAGTGGGGCGTGCCGTAGTCGATTTCCTGGATCAGCGACATGGGAGTGTCCTCATTCAGCGGCTTCGAGGCGCTTCGGCGCGCCGAAATCTTCGGGGAAATGGGTTAGCGCGCTCATAACCGGGTAGGGGGTAAACCCGCCCAGGGCACAGAGCGATCCGAGTTTCATGGTGTGGCAGAGGTCTTCGAGCACGGCGATATTGGCCGCCCGGTCCTCGTTCGCCACGATCTTGTCGACGAGCTCGACGCCTCGGGCCGAGCCGATGCGGCAGGGGGTGCATTTGCCGCAGGATTCGATGGCGCAGAACTCCATGGCGAAGCGGGCCTGCTTGGCCATGTCCACACTGTCGTCGAACACGACCACGCCGCCATGGCCGATCAGCCCGTCGGCCGCGGTAAAGGCCTCATAGTCGAAGGGCGTGTCGAACAGCGCGCGCGGGAAATAGGCGCCGAGCGGGCCGCCCACCTGCACCGCGCGCACCGGGCGCCCCGACGGGTGCCGCCGCCGATATCGTCCACGAGCGCGCCGAGCGTGATGCCGAACGCCGTCTCGAACAGCCCGCCATATTTGATGTTGCCGGCGAGCTGGATCGGCATGGTCCCGCGCGAGCGGCCCATGCCGAAATCGCGATAGGTGGTGGCGCCGTGGGAGAGGATGAAGGGCACGGTCGCGAGCGACAGCACGTTGTTGATCACGGTCGGCTTGGCGAAGAGGCCGATATGGGCCGGCAGCGGCGGCTTGGCCCGCACCTCGCCGCGCTTGCCTTCGAGGCTTTCGAGCAGCGAGGTCTCCTCGCCGCACACATAGGCGCCGGCGCCGACGCGCACCTCCATGTCGAAGGCGAAGGGCGAGCCCGCCACGCTCTTGCCGAGCATGCCGCCTTTGCGCGCCTCTTGAATGGCGATCTCCATGGCCGTGACGGCATGGGGATATTCCGAGCGGATATAGACGATAGCCATAGGTGGCGCCCACGGCGATGCCGGCGATGGTCATGCCCTCGATGAGGGAGAAGGGATCGCCCTCCATGATCATGCGGTCGGCGAAGGTGCCGGAATCGCCCTCGTCGGCGTTGCACACGATGTATTTCTGCTGCGGCGGGGTCTGCGCCACGGTGCGCCATTTGATGCCGGTGGGGAAGCCCGCGCCGCCGCGGCCCCTCAAGCCCGAATTCACCACCTCCTCGACGGTGGCCGCAGGCCCGAGCGCAAGCGCCTTGGCCAAGCCCTTGTAACCGCCATGGGCTTTGTAATCCTCGAGCGAGCGGGGATCGATGATGCCGCACAGCGCGAAAGTGAGCCGCGTCTGGCGCTTGAAGAAGGGGATGTCGTCCACGAGCCCGAGGCTCAAGCGGTGCGCCTTGCCCTCGAGCATCCCGCCATCGAGCAGGCTCTCGACGTCGGCCGCCGTCACCGGCCCATAGCCGATGCGGCCCTCGGGCCGCTCCACCTCGACCAAGGGCTCGAGCCAATACATGCCGCGGCTGCCGGTGCGCACGATCTCGATTTTGAGGCCTTTCCGCTCGGCCGCCTTGTGGAAAGCGGACGCGACCTCGTCGGCGCCGAGCGCCAGCGCGCCGGAATCGCGGGAGATGAACAGGCGCGCGCTCACGCTTGCGCCTCCTTGAGCAGCGCCTCGAGCTTCTTCTCGTCGAGCATGGCGAAGACGCGCTCTTCGTCGAGCATGGCGGCGGGCGAGGAATGGCACAGTCCGAGGCAATAGACGGGCTCGAGCGTGACGCGCGCATCGGCGGTGGTCTCGCCGAATTTCACCCCGAGCCGCTCCTCGGCGCGTGCCGCGAGCGCGTCGCCGCCGGCCGCCTGGCAGGATTCGGCGCGGCAGATCTTGAGCACATGCCGCCCGGGCGGTGCTTTGCGGAAATCATGGTAAAACGTGAAGGCGCCCCACACCTCGGCGCGGGAGAGGTTCAGCGCCTCGGCCACCATGGGGATCGCCGCCTCCGGCACGCAGCCGAACACCGCCTGCAAGCCATGCAAAATGGGGAGAACCGCGCCCGGCCGGTGCTGCTCGCGCGCGATGATCGCGCTCGCGCGCTCGGCGTTCCATGGCTCGTATCTGGACATTCTAGAGGCCGCTTCTCTTTGTGAGTCCTTGGAAAATGAAGAAGAACGCCATGTGAATCAATAAAGAGGGCCCATCGCCCGATCGGCTTTTGTTATCGCCCTTTGCCCCGCCTGTCCTCCGCCGAGGGGCGGTTGACACTATCACGGAAATATGCGGCCGCGCGCCGCCCTGCAAGGCCGCTAAGGGGTAGATTTCTCCCTGTGATCACAATACTTTATTGGGCGATTTGGCCTTGGGATCGAGCCGGGCGATATCCTTGAGGCTGAACCCCTTGCCCCCCAGGATCGGCGCGAGCTGCTTGGCCTCGGCGACGAGCGCATGGATGAGCGGCGTCATGGGATCGCGATGGGGCACGACGAGGCCGATCGAATGGGTCACCTCGGGCTCGAGGATGGGTATAGCGCGGACCGTCTCGGTCAGCCCCAGCACCTCGGCGAGCTTCGCCGGCATCACGGTCGCCCAGCGCCCGGTGCGCACATGGGCGAACAGCACGACGATGGAGTTGGATTCCATGGTCGGCGCCACCTCCGCGCCCGCCTCGCGCAACAGCTGCTCGATGATGCGCCGGTTCTGCATGTCGGGGGTGAGCAGGCAGAGCGGCACCTTGCCCACTTCCGCCCAGGTCACGGAGTCGCGCTGGCCGAGCGGGCTGTCGGGAGAGGTGAGCAGCCGGTATTCCTCGTCATAGAGCGGCACGGTCTTGACGCGGCCGAGCGGCTCGTTGTCGAGATAAGTGAGCCCGGCGTCCACCTCCAGATTTTCGAGCAGGCCCAACACCTCGATCGAGTTCCGCGACAGGATGGTGAAGCTCACATCGGGGTGCCGCGCGCGGTAGGGCGTGGTGATCATGGCCGCCATGGCGAGCGCCGTCGGAATCGCGGCGATGCGGATATGGCCGGCGAGCCCATGCTTCAGCGCATCGATCTCCTGGCGCATGGCGCGGGTGTCGCCCACGATGCGCCGCGCCCAATCGAGCACGCGCTCGCCTTCCGGCGTGAAGCCCTGGAAGCGGGAGCCGCGCTGCACGAGGAGCACGCCGAGCGCGTCCTCCAATTGCTTGATGCCGGCCGATAGCGTCGGCTGGCTCACGCCACAGGCCTCGGCCGCATGGCCGAAATGCTGCTCGCGGGCGAGCGCTAACATGAATTCGAGCTTGTCGTGCATGGTCGCGGGTTCGTGGCTGGCGCGCTCCTATCATCGCAAGAAGCGATGACAAGCGCCAGAGCGGCGGGGAGGGCAGGGAACGGGCAGGAGGCTAGGGAGCGCCGATCTTCCCCGGCACCGCTTGGCGCCGTCGGATTGCTGGCGCTCGGCCATGAGCCTGGCAAAGCCTTCCCTCGCGCTCTCCAGCTTCGGGTCCGCCTCCGCCGCCGCGCGGAAATCGTCGAGCGCCTGGCTCTTCTGGCCGAGCGCCTCGTAAGCCTGGCCCCTGCGGCTCAAGGCAATGGCATCGGCCGGATGGTCGCCGAGCGCGGTGGTGAGGTCGCTCACCGCCTTCTGATACTCGCCGAGCGTGAGGTACAGGCTGCCGCGGCTGAAATAGCAATAAGAGAGCTTGGCATCATGGTCGATGGCCACCGAATAATCGACCAGCGCGTCGTCGTAGCGGCCGAGCTCGAAATTCGCCACCCCGCGATTGCAATAAGCGAGCGCGAAATCGGGCTTCAGCCGCAGCGCCTCGGTGAAGTCGGCGATGGCGCGTTCGAACTGCCGCATATGGGTGAAGGTCGTGCCGCGATTGTACCAGGCCTCGACGAGGTCGGGTTGCAGGCTGATCGCGGTGTTGTAGTCGCCGATGGCGAGCGCCACCTCGCCGAGGCTCGCCTGCACGCTGCCGCGATTGAGATAGGCGGCGGCGCTGGTGGGATCGTGGCGGATCGCCTCGCTGAAAAAGGAAATGGCCGGCGCGCGCTTGCCTTGCCGGGCGCAAACGAGGCCCTGCTTGATCAGCGCCTCGACCTGCTGCGCGATCGCTGCCCGGCACTTCCACCGGCAGCGCATTGTCGGCGCAAATTCCCGTCTCGGCCCTGGCGGGCGCGGCGGCGAGCAGACCCGCGAGCAAGGCGACCGCCGCGACGAGCGCGCCTGCGCGATACCTATGGGGAACGCGCTCAGTGATGGCCCTGCTCCTTCTTGGCGCGGAAGCTCTCATGACAGTCCTTGCAACTATCGGTCACCTTCTGCAAGGCGCCGGTCCAGCCGTCCCCGCTTGCGCCATCGAGATGCTCGGCGAGCGCGTTCGCATTCGTCTCGAGGTCGCCCGCATTGCCGGTGAATCGGTCCCAGTCCTTCCAGATGGCGGGCAGCGCGTCGCTCGGATGCCCGTTGCTGCCTTCCGGAAACAGATCGGGGATCTTCTTGGCCGTAATGGCGAGATCCTTGGCGGCGGCGGCGGCCTTGGCGCTGTCGAACGGCGTCTTGCCCTTGGCCATTTCGCCGAGCAGCTTCATGTCCTGCTGCTGCTGCTTCATCAGATCCATGCGCTCCTTGACCACGCCGGTCGCGCCCTCATGGGCGAACGCAAGCGGCAGGCGAAGACCGATGACACTGATGAGAAGCGCGGCGCCACAGCAAGACAGAAGCAAACACACAAGCACGAAACGCATCGACGTTCCCTCTCTACTCGGCGATGGCCGGGCGCCATCCCCGGCATGTCTTCCATCGCCGGCGCTTCGCCCTGACGCGGCGGCTCGCCGGCCGTGCCCGCGCTCACCTCATGGGCGACCGTGCCCGGCGGATGCTGATACCAGCCGGGATCGGCATAGTCGTTGGCGGCAAGACCCTCGCGCACCTTCACCACCGAGAACATACCGCCCATTTCGATCCCGCCGAAGGGGCCCGTGCCGGTCATCATCGGCAAGGTATTGGGCGGCAGCGGCATGGCCATGGCCGCCATCTCCGCCATGCCCGTCGTGCCCATGGCCATGGCGTCGGGGCGGCTTGCGCCAGCGCCGTGCCGAGCGCGCGCTGCGACACGCCGATGAAATTCTTCACCTTGTGGCCCATGGCGTTCATGGTGTGATGCGATTTGTGACAGTGGAAGGCCCAGTCGCCCGGAGCGTCGGCCACGAAGTCGATCACCCGCACCGCGCCCACGGGCACGTCGGTCGTCGCCTCCGGCCATTGCGCGGTGTCCGGCACCCAGCCGCCATCGGTCGCGGTCACGCGGAAATCGTGGCCGTGCAGATGGATGGGATGGCTGGTCATGGTGAGATTGCCCATCCTGATGCGCACCCGGTCGCCGAGCCGCACGGGCAGGGGATCGATGCCGGGGAAGACGCGCGCATTCCAGGTCCACAGATTGAACTCCGTCATCTCCGCGACATTGGGCAGGGACGCACCGGGCGTGATGTCGTAGGCGCTCATGATGAAGACGAAATCGCGATCCACGCGCCGGAACTGCGGGTCCTTGGGATGCACGACGACCATGCCCATCATGCCCATCGCCATCTGCACCATCTCATCGGAATGCGGATGGTACATGAAGGTGCCGCTCTTCTTGAGCGCGAACTCGTAGACGAAACTCTTGCCCGGCGGGATATGCGGCTGGGTGAGGCCGCCCACGCCGTCCATGCCGTTCGGCACCAGCATGCCGTGCCAATGTACCGTGGTGTGCTCGGGCAGCTTGTTGGTGACGAAGATGCGGACCTGTCGCCCTCCACCGCCTCGATGGTGGGGCCGGGCGTCTGCCCGTTATAGCCCCACAGATCGGCGATCATGCCGGGGGCAAACTCCCGCTTCACCGGCTCGGCGACGAGATGGAACTCCTTCCATTCGCCGTTCATGCGCCAGGGCAGCGTCCAGCCGTTCAACGTCACCACGGGCTGATAATCCTGGCCGCTCTGAGGTTGAAGCGGCGGCTGCATCGCGGGCGAGGCATTGGTGGGAGCCTCCGGGATCGCCGCGGCCTCGGCGCGGGTTCTGATCGCCGCCGCACCTGCAAGCGCCACTGCGGAGCCGGTGAGAAATTTACGTCGGGAAAGCATGGGTGTGATCCTTGTCTCTGGTCGCGTCTCTACTCGCCCGCCGTTCCGCCGCTCGTGGCGGCGAGCACGGCTGCGCCCTCCATGCGTCCCCCGCCGAGCAGCGCCACACCGAGATCGGTCGCGGCGAGCCAATAGCCGCGCTTTGCCTCGATGCTCGCGACCTCGGCCTTGGCCTTGGCGCGGGCCGCCTCGAGCAGCGCGAACGCGTCCACCTGCATGGCGTTGTAATGCAGCAGAGTCTCCTCGGAGATGGTGCGCCGGAGCGGCAGCACTTCGCGCTCATATTGCGCGGCGATCGCGTAGCTCGCTTTGTAGGCGGCATAGGCCTGGCGCGCCTCGGAGCGGGCGTTCACCGCGTTCGCGCCGAGGCGGTTCACCGCTTCGAGATAACGCTGCTCCGCCTCGCGCGTTTTCGCGCGGCCGAAATCGTAGATCGGCACCTCGAACACGATGTCGAAGCCGCCGCCATCGGCATGTGGCTCGCCTCGATCCTTCTGCGTCTTCGACACGCCGCCCGCGTCGAGCACATTGATGAACCGCGTCGTGCGCATGAGCCCGTAAGAGCGCGCGAGCGCGTCGACCTCGGCCCGGCCGATCTGCAGATCGATGCGCCGGTCCATCGCCTGCTGCTCGACGGCGTGCAAACCTTGCAGCGCCGGCATGGCCGGCAGCCGCGACGGCAATTTGGAGGCGAGATCCGTATTCCACAGGCCCATCGCGCGCGTGAGATCCTCGCGGGCAGCGACCGCCTGCTGGCGCGCCGCCATGAGCTCCGCGTCGGCCTCCGTGGCAAACACCTGTCGCCGCGCCTGGTCGAGCTTGTTGACGGCGCCGGTCTCGGTGAGACGCGTGGCAAGGGTGGCCGCGGCTTCGGCGCTGCCCTTGGCTTGGTCAAGCGCCGCCACCATTTGCCGCGCCGCCACCGCGCGCCAATAAGCGCGCCGGGTTTCCGCCGCGACCCGCAGCGTCTCTTCCGCCGCCACGAGCTCGGCCTGCTCGATCTGCCGGTCGGCGACGCGCGTGCGCGCCGGCAGCGTGACGAGGGACAGGATGCTCGCCATGATTTGCCGTTCGATGTCGAGCTCGAGCGAGGTTGAGATGCGCGAGATGGAGAAGCTCGGCACCGGCGGCCGGCTCGCCTGCACCGCGACGGCTTCGGCGATGCCCAGCCGATTATAGGCGGCCTGCAGGTCGAGATTGTTGAGGAGCGCGATCTGCACCGCGGCGTCTACCGTGAGCGGGCTGCCCAAGAGGCGCGCAACCGCATCGTGGGCGCGGCCCGCATCCTCTGCCGAGCGCACCTTGACCACGTCTTTGTTCAGCTCTTGGCCGGCGACGGCCGCCACCGTTCCCATCCCGCTATCGGGGAGAGCGTCGTGCAAGCGCTAAGCAGGGCCGCGCCCGCGATTGAAGCGGCGCGCAAGCCCCAAAGTGCAGAGGACATGGGTCATCCCTCGTCTGTCGTTGAAATAGCTCGACGCGGGGCCGGGGGCCCGGGGCCGGAGCAACTAGACTGAGGGGACGAGGATGGGCGGCGGATCCGGGTTGTCGGCGACGTCGCTGAGAAAGCCGATAGCGGCGAAAGGCGCGAAAGCAAGCGCAAAGGCGGCCGGTTGCAGCAGGGGTGCCGGCGCCGGCATGAGCGCGCTCAAGCAAAACAGCCCGCAGCAGCCCGGATGATGCTGTACCGGCACGGCCGGCAGGGTGCCATGGTCGTGGCCCGCCGCCTTGGCGGTGACGCCCATGGCGTGGTTCACCGAATCCGCATGGCTCAAGCAATGCAGCGTGTTCCCGCCATGACCGAAGGCGAGCACGGCGGGCGGCGCGACGAAGCAAACCACCGCAAAGGCGGCGAGCGCGAAGGCCACCCGGAAATACCGTCCTGTCCTGAGCGCAGCCAGCATGGGCAAAGCCTAGACGGGGAGGGCGCCTTCGGCAAGTCGGCTAGACCTGGTGCATGCCGGGCTCGAGCCCGCTCAACACCCCGGCGGCGAGGACGACACCCAGGCCCAGTGCTGTTTCCACAACGATAGCGCGCAGGAGCAGGCGTCTTGATCCCGCGCCTTGCGGGCCATAGAGCCGGGTGCGAGGCGAAAGCGGTTGCACGCGGCGAGCGCGATCATCAGCGCGAAGAGTACGGCTTTGGTCAGGAGCACCCCGCCATAGGCGGTTCCCGTGAGCCCCGTCAATCCGCCCCCGAGCACCCATCCCTGAAACAGGGCGGTGGCCGCCAGCGTCAGCACGGCAACGAGCCCGAGCGTGGAGAAGCGGCGCGCGGCGAAGGCGGCGACGTCGAGCGGCGCCTCCCGCACCACGATGAAGAGCGGCAGGAGGCCGCCGAGCCACGCGCCGGCCGCGAGCAGATGCAGCGCCTGCGACAGGAGCAGCGCGCTCGGTCCATGCGCCATGGCAAAGGCATGGCCATGACCGGCTTCGAGCAAAACCGCGAGCCCTGCGAGGCATGCCGCCGCCGCTGGGCGGCGCGCCGCCAGCGCCGCGCCAGATGCGGCAAGCGCGAGCGCCTGCGCCAGGAGCACCTGGCCGAAGCGTGTGCCGAACAGCACCACGGGCAGCGCCGCGGCCGCCTGTCCGGCCGTGTCGGCATCGGCGATCGCGCCCGCTTCCAGCCCGAGCCAGGCGGCGCCCGCGACAAAGGCGGCGAGCAGGCTCCACCACACGAGACGCCGGCACCGTACCTCGATCAGGCGCAGCGGCGCCAGGCTCGAGCCGCAGCCGATCGGTGGCACGACCACGCCCAAGAAGAGCGTCCCGCCGAAGCTCGACAGCACGCTCGCCACGAAGGCGCCGCGCATCAGCGCGAGCGCCATTTGATTTTCACCCACTCAGTGATCGTGCTCGGATGCTTTCGGCGACATGGTGCCCATGCCCGGGACATGGAACGTCACGTCCACGGTGCCCGCGTGCTCGAAGGTCAAGCTCCCTTTGAAATCCTCACCTTCCTTCAGCGGTGATTTGAGCTGCATGAACATGAGATGGTAGCCGTTCGGGTCCAAAGTCACGGAGCCCTTGGCTGGAACGGGTAGTCCGTCCCGTAGACGGCGCATCTTCATCACGCCGCCCTCCATGCTCATTTGATGAATTTCTGTCTGCCCCGCGATTGCGGCGCTCGCCGCCATCAGCCGGTCGGGACCGCCGCCGTCATTCTTGATGGTGAGATATCCGGCGCCGACTGCCGCGCCTGCGGGCGTCGCGCGCTACCAGGCGTTCTCCACCGAGATGGATCCGGCCTTTGCCCCCTCGGCTGAGAGCGCATTGGGGATGAGCAGCATTGCCGCGAGCGCGGCTGCATGGAACGAATGGCGCATATCGTTTTCTCCTTGTCGTGAGCGGCCGGGAAGCGCGAAGGCGTCCCGGCCAGATGCTTATTTCCCCACGGTGAAGCTGAAGCTCCCTTGCGTCTTGTGTGTATCGACCGATAGCGCGTGCCACCGGACGCTGTAGCTCCCCGCCGGCAGCGCCCCGACGCTGAGACGCATGACCTTGCCGCTGACGCTCGCTCCGTGGTCGACGCGGGCGCCCGCCGCATTGTGCACCTCGCCTCCGCTGAATTTGGG
The DNA here is from genome assembly GCA_963792045.1 of uncultured Alphaproteobacteria bacterium. GTDB lineage: Bacteria > Pseudomonadota > Alphaproteobacteria > Rhizobiales > Methyloligellaceae > Methyloceanibacter. The sequence continues at coordinate 208,039 of CAWBUT010000001.1, read as the reverse complement.
TTCGAGGCTCTCGGTGAAATAGAGCGTGACGGCACCGGGAGACCCGGCGACGGTGCTGCCGACCGCCGGGCTTGCATGGTCGAGCATGGCGTGAGCCTGAGCGGCCGTGCCGCAGCCCAGGCAGGTCATGAGAAAGACGGCGATGGTGAGAGTGCGCATGATTGCTACTCCGTTGCATCCGCCACGGCGCCGAACAGCGGCTTGCCGAGCGAGTTGGGGAAAAGGTCGTCGAGGTAGAGATGCACCTGCCCGATCACGCCGACATCGTCGCCGCTTGCCCGATTGACGGGATGATCGCCTCGACGGCCAATTGATATTTGTCGGCCACGTAGATCACGCCCGGATTGATGGTCCCGGTCGTGCGCTCTTCCCCGTCGAAATTGGCGACCTCCGTGGACAGGTTCCACTCGACGAGCGGGATCAGGCGATTGACGAATTCCGGCAGGCCGAAATCGCGCACCGCCGATTTGAGGTAGGGCATGCTGTATTGCAGCGTGCCGCCCCAGACCAAGGAGCGCGGATTGGGCGTTATCGCCAGAAGCCCGCTTTCCTCATCGATCGCGCTCGTCGAGGATCGGGTCGGCACCGCATAGCCGAGCTGTGCGGTCACGGCGAACGGCTTGAACAGCCTCATGGAGTTCGGGAAGAAAGCCGAAGCCCTTGCCGAGGAACAAAGTCGGCGTCAGCGTCGTGAAGGACTCCGCGTCGACGGCGTCGCTGCCCGTTCCGCCCCAATCGACGTCGAGCGAGGCGGACATGGCAAGCTCCGCATCCGCATTCCTCACGAATTGATATTTGAAGCTGGTTCCGAGATTGTCGAAGCCCGCCTTTGCGCCCCCGCCGGGGACGCTGAGATGGATCCATTCCTCCTCGAAGGACACGCCGAAATTCCGCGTGATGGTCTTGGAATATTCGCCCGAGATGTCGAGCTCCTGAGCCGATGGATCGTCGCCATTCTTGAATCCGGCGATTGTCGGAATTGACAGCTCGTCGGCGACACACGGGTCGTCGACCGCGAGCGTCGCCGGAAAGAAGCGGTTGCCGACGACGCAATGGGCGTTCGCCGGCAGCGCGAACCCGAGCGAAAAGCAGGATCGCAAGCACTATTTGGCTGGTGATAGGTTTCATCATTTCCCCCTGAAACTCCGTAGGCGCGGGGCCCATCGCCGGCTCGAACTCGCCTTGAGCGAGCTCAGCGTCCGGCGAAGGCCATCGCTGAAAACCGCCGGCCCGGATTACGGGTCGGACGGATCGGTGCAGTCGAGATCAGGCGAGGAGAGGGGGAGGCCGCGGCTTTGCGGGGCGCGGACGGCAATGGCAGTGAGATGCTCCTGCGTGCCGTCGGCAAGGACCGCGCCGGTGTCCGTGGGAAGGACGACGGCAATCCACGCGCCCGCGAGCGCGAACTGAAGTGCGGCGAAGCCGCTGCAGATCGGACAATGGGTTTTCGGCGCGGCGGGCTTCGAGCTGTTCGGCTGCTGGCTATCCGCTCGTGATGCTGTGGCACATGGGCGCGGCATCGGCCCAAGCCAGCGCAGGATCGAGCGCGAGGGTGGCCTGCGAGACCGTGTGCCAGGGGATGAGCACGGCGTAGAACGCCATGCCGAGCAAAGCGAGCGTCGCGCCTAAGCGGCGGCGGCGATGCATGAAAACCAGCCCCATGCGACATCCTAGACGGACCCTGACGGCGGTCTCAAGCGGCGATTGGGCGCATATCTGGCAGGCCTGGACGTTCTAGCCAGCATTGACTATGCAAATCATGCAACTATTAGGCTGCGTAGCATTCATTATATGCATCCCAGCAAATGCTCGTAATCTGGGCCGGAAATCGAACCCCCAGGAGGCACGATGCGCTTCACTCTCATCATTCCGGTCCTTGTCGCGGGTTTGGCCGCGAGCCTGCCGGCGCTCGCCGCGGACGACCCCACCTTCGAGCTCAGCCTCAAGGATCATCAATTCACGCCCGCCGAGCTGACCGTGCCCGCCGACCGGCGCCTCAAACTCACCATCAAGAATCTCGATACCATGCCGGCTGAGTTCGAAAGCCACGCCTTCAAGGCGGAGAAGATCGTTCCGGCGGGCGGCGAGGTGAGCGTCTATATCGGGCCGCTGAAAGCGGGGACCTACGGCTTCTTCGACGACTTCCATGGCGAGACCAAGGGATCCCTGATCGCGAAATAGCGCGAAGGAACGGAAAGAGCATGCTTGCGGCGCTCCTCATTGTTTTCCGCGAGATCATCGAGGCCGGGCTCATCGTCGGCATCGTGCTCGCCGCGACCAAGGGCGTGCCCCGCCGCGCGCTGTGGGTGAGCTACGGCGTGGCCGGCGGTCTCGCCGGCGCCTGCCTCGTGGCGGCCTTCGCGGGTGAAATCGGCAGCCTCTTCGCCGGCACCGGCCAGGAGCTGTTCAACGCCGGGATCCTGCTGCTCGCCGTGGTCATGCTCACTTGGCACAATGTGTGGATGGCGAGCCATGGCCGCGCCATCGCGCAGGACATGCGGCGGGTGGGGAGTGCGGTCGCCGCGGGCGAAGAGCCGCTCACCGCGCTGGCGATCGTGTGCGGCGTGGCCGTGCTGCGGGAAGGATCTGAGATCGTCCTCTTCCTCTATGGCGTCGCCGCCTCCGGCGGAACGACGGCGCTTGGGATCGTGACGGGAGGCCTGCTCGGCGTCCTTGCCGGCGCGGCCGTTTCGGCGCTCATGTATTTCGGCCTGCTGAGCATCCCGGCGCGGCATCTCTTCTCCGTCACCTCGGGCCTCATCACGCTGCTCGCCGCCGGGCTTGCGGCGCAGGCGGTCGCCTTCCTCCAGCAGGCGGGCTATGTCGATCTCCTCACCTGGACCGCCTGGGACACGTCCTGGCTGCTGCCCGATAGCAGTCTGGTCGGCCGCCTTCTCCATACGCTGGTCGGTTACACCGACCGGCCGACGGCGGCCCAGCTTGTCGTCTATGGCCTGACCGTCGCCATCATCCTGGGCCTGATGCGGTGGCAGCGCAGCGAACCTCGAGGACGCGTCGCCACCCCCATGCCCTCGCCCGCCCCCGTCGAGAACTGACCGTCCCGATCTTGCCCTGCGCGATGACCGCCTCGCGGGCCGGCGCGATATAGGCTACCAATCGGGTCCTTGCCTCGCCGGAAGACGCCCGATGTCCTCGCTGCCGGAAAGAGCGGTCGTCGCCGATATTGGCGGCACCAATGCCCGCTTCGCCTTGGCCGATCTCGGCTCCCTCGAACTGTCGGAGCCGAGGCAGTTCCTGTGCTCCGCCTATCCGACGCTCGCCGCGGCCATGCGCGCCTATCTCGACGCCGTGCCCCATCCGCCCACTCATGCGGCCATTGCCGTCGCGGCGCCCGTGGCGGGCGAGGAGATCAAGCTCACCAACTCGCCCTGGTCCTTCGCCCGCACCGAGCTCTGCCGGGGAGCGGGCTTGGACGGCCTCCTCGTGCTCAACGATTTCCAGGCGCTCGCTTTGTCGCTGCCTTATCTCGCCGCCTCGGAGCTTGCGCAGATCGGCGGCGGCGCGCCCGTTCCTGACGCGCCGAAGCTCGTGCTCGGGCCCGGCACCGGCATCGGCGTCGGCGCGCTTGTTGCGTCGGGCGAGGATTGGGTGCCGGTGGCGAGCGAAGGCGGCCATATCCTGCTCGCCGCGCATGACGCCCACGAATTCGCCCTGATCGAGCAGCTCCGGCGGGGCCGGGAGCGCGTCTCCGTCGAGCGCGCGCTGTCCGGCCCCGGCCTGTCCGATCTCTATCAGGCGGTCGCGTCCATGCAGGGGAAGAGCGTCGCGCCGCTCACCCCGAGCGAGGTCGCCGCGCGCGGGCTCGCGGGGAGCGATGCACTCGCCGCGGAAGCGCTCGCCGCCTTCGTCACCTGGCTCGGCCGTTTCGCGGGCGACGCGGCGCTTTTCTTCGTCGCCCGCGGCGGCGTCTATCTCGGCGGCGGCATCCCGGCCAAGATCATCGAGGCGCTCAAGACGGGCGCCTTTCGCCGCGCCTTCGAGGACAAGGGACGCATGCGGAGCCTGCTCGCCCCGATCCCGCTCTATGTCATTCTCGCCGAGAATGCCGCGCTGCGTGGGGCCGCCGCGGGCCTCAGCGCCGCGCTTCGCGCCGGCGGCGGCACGCTCACCCGGCCGTGAGGGACGCACTCTATTCGCGCGACCTCGGCGATAGACGTCCTCGAAGCGCACGATATCGTCCTCGTCGAGATAGGCGCCCGACTGCACCTCGATGAGGAAGGCCGGGATCTTCCCGCGATTGGCGAGGCGATGGGGCTTGCCGATGGGGATGTAGGTGGACTGGTTCTCGCTCAAGAGCTCGCTCTCGCTCCCTTTGGTGACCTCGAGCGTTCCCCTGACCACGACCCAATGCTCCGAGCGGTGCTGGTGGCTTTGCAGCGAGAGGATGCCGCCCGGCTTCACCATGATGCATTTGACCTGATAGCGGTCGCCGCGGTTCAGCGTGTGATACCAGCCCCACGGGCGATAGACGCGGTTATGCTCGAGCGCGTGCGCGCGGCCGTTGCCCTTGAGCTGCTCGACGATGCCGCGAACGTCCTCGGCGTAATCCTTCGAGGCCACGAGCACGGCGTCCTCCATGGCGACGACCACGACATTCTCCACGCCGAGCAACGCCACGCAGGGCTGCTCGCTATAGGCGAAGCTGTTGCGCGTCGCGGCGAGGATGATCTCCCCTTCGCCTTGCATCACATTGCCGGCCGCGTCCTTCTCCATGAAGTTCCACACCGCCGACCACGAGCCGACATCGCTCCACGCCGTGGCAAGAGGCACGCAAGCGAGGTTCGGCGCCTTCTCGGCGATGGCGTAGTCGAGCGAGATGGACGGCGCCTGCCCATAGGCCTCGCCCAAGACCTTGAAGGTGAGATCCTCCACGCTGCCGGCGAGTGCCTGCCGGCAGGCGGCCAGGATCTCGGGCGTATAGGCTTCCATCAGCGCGAGCAGGTCCTTGGCGCGGAACAGGAAGATGCCGGCGTTCCAATAGAACCCGCCCTGGTCGAGATAAGCCTCCGCCGTCTCGCGCGACGGCTTCTCCACGAAGCGCTTCACCTTGCGCACGGGAGCGTTGCTGTTCTCGGTCTCGATATAGCCGTAGCCCGTATGCGGGCAGTCGGGCGCGATGCCGAAGGTGACGAGCGCGCCCGCTTTTGCCGCCGCGATCCCCGCCGTCACGGCCTCGGCAAAGGCGTCCTGATCGGCGATCATGTGGTCCGAGGGCGTGAGCAGCACGAGCCGGTCGGGGTCCGTTTCGCTCGCGATCAGCGCCGCGATGCAGGCTGCGGGCGCCGTATTCCGGCTGACGGGCTCGAGCACGATATTGGTCGCCGGCAGCCCCAGCGCCTCCAATTGCTCGGCGATGAGGAAGCGGTGGCGGTGATTGCTGAGCACGAAGAGGTCGCCGAACAGGGGACCTTGAAGCCGGTGGCAGGTCTGCTGGAACAGCGTCTCCTCGCCGGTCAGCTTGAGGAACTGCTTGGGAAACGCCTCGCGCGACAGCGGCCACAGGCGGGTGCCGGAGCCGCCGCATAGAATGAATGGCGAGACCTCGCCCATAACCTCCCTCGCGAGCCTTCGAATTCAATGCTTTAGCATAGCGGGACGCCCGCCCAAAGCCATCCCGCGGGGCCCCTCAAGCCATTGCGCGGCACCGCCCCACCGCCTATGCATGGGGGCTATTGTGCGGCCCAGGGCCGATATCCGGGGGGCAAGACCACACCCATGGCAGAACCGCTTCCCGAGGCAATGGCCCGCAGCGCCGCGCGACAGGTTTACCGGCTGTTGCGCTTTTCCGCGCCTTTGCTGCGGCCCATTTACCGCCAGATCGGGCTTGAGCGGCGCGCCCGCGCGGTCACCGCGCTCGTGCGCATCGGCTGGAACGGCGCCCCGGTCAAGGCGCCCTTGGCGAGCGAGCTGACCATCGCCGCGCCGAACGTTCTGCGCGAGGGGGTCGCCTGTATCGGCCATCCCTACGCGGAATCGGGGATCGGCGAAGCGCTGCGCGCCACGGCCAAGGGCTTTGCCGCGGCCGGCGTGCCCTTCACTTTGGTCGGGCTCGGCGGCTACACCACCGCGCGTCTGGAAGATGAGAGCATGGCGGCTCATGCCGGCACCTGCCTCGACCGGCGCGTCAATCTTTTCTGCGACGGCATCGTCGGCGTCGAGGTTGCGCTCTCCTCGCTGCGGCCCGAGGCCTCTGCCGGCCGCACCGCCATTCTGCGCCCCTTCTGGGAGCTGGCGAAGGTCCCCCCGCGTTATGCCCCGCTGCTGCATCGCTTCCAGGAGATCTGGGCGCCGTCGGAATTCGTGCGCGCGGCCTTTGCGGCGTCCATTGACGTTCCCGTCTTGCATATGCCGCTTCCCATCGCGCTCGATGCGGCGCCCCGCGCAAGCCGGGCGAGCTTCGGCCTGCCTGAAGCCGCGACTCTGTTCCTCTTCGCCTTCGACCCGCATTCCTTCGTCGCCCGCAAGAATCCGGCGGCACTGATCGCGGCCTTCAAGCGCGCGTTCCCTGAAGGCAGCGGGAGCGATGTCGGTCTCGTCATCAAGGCCTCGGCCGCCGGGCCGCACGCGCAGGCGCTCGCCAAGCTCAAGGCGTCCATCGCCGGCGACCCGCGCATTCATCTTCTCGAACGGACCATGAGCCGGCTCGAGATGAACGGCCTGCTTCAGGCCTGCGATGCTTACGTCTCGCTCCACCGCGCCGAAGGATTTCGGTCTGGTCCTCGCCGAGGCCATGGCGCTCGGCCTGCCGGTGATCGGCACGGCCTATTCCGGCAGCGCCGATTTCCTCAACCCCGACACCGGCTATCCCGTCCCCTTCACCCTCGTGCCGGTGAAGTCGGGCGAATATCCCGATCACGCAGGCCAGGTCTGGGCCGAGCCTGATGTGGATGCGGCGGCGGCCGCCATGCGCGCGATCGTCGAGCGACCGGCGGAGGCGCGCCGCATTGCCCAAAGCGGCCAGCGCTTCATCGCCACGCAGTACAGCCCGGCGCGAGTGGGCGGATTGATGCGCGAACGCCTTGAGGCGCTGGGCGCGTTGGCACGGGTCCCCGCCGCGGCCGGACGCCGGGCGGGCTGAGCGCTCTTCGCTAGGACAAGAAGAGCGGGCTGTTGAGCCGGACAATGTCGAAGATCGGAAGCGGATGCACGTCGTGCTGCAAGAGTTGACCAAGTCTCACCCCAAGCGCCCATTTCCCCCCGCCAGGGCGCTCCAGGATCTATGGCAGGGATGGCGGGACTACCGGCAACTCTGGTTGGTCACCGGCTGGTATGACGTGCAGAAGCGCTACCGGCGCTCCGTGCTTGGGCCGTTCTGGATCACGATCAGCATCGGGGTGTTCATCGCCGCCTTGAGCTTCCTCTATGGGCCGCTGCTGGGGCGCCAGATCGCCGACTACACGCCCTTCTTGGCCTTAGGGCTGATCGCCTGGACGCTCATTTCTCAGATCGTTGCCGAAAGCTGCACCGTCTTTGTCGCCAACGGACAAATCATCAGGCAAATGAAGGCGCCGCTCAGCATCTACATCTTCGGCATGATCTGGAGGAACATGCTGATCTTCGTCCACAACATGGCCCTCTACGTCCTCATTGCCCTCGCCTTCGCCCTCTATCCCAACTGGGCCACGCTGCTTGTCGTCCCCGCACTCCTCCTCATATGCCTCAACGCGCTGTGGATCGGGATGGTGCTCGGCACGCTGTGCACGCGCTTCCGCGATATTCCACCCATCGTCACGACCATCATGCAGATGATGTTCCTGCTGACGCCTATTCTGTGGCGCCCCGACCAAGTGTCGGGCCGGGAGGCGATCTCGCGGCTCAATCCCTTCTACTATTTCCTGGAGCTGATCCGGGAGCCCTTGCTCGGCAGGCCAGGGTCGCCCGAGATCTGGGCCGTGGCGATCCTGATCACGCTCGCGGGGCTGGCGGTGGCGCTGCCCCTCTACGGCCGCTTCCGCGACCGCATCGTTTATTGGCTGTAACCCGCAAGGCGCGCCAAGCGCCCCCTTACAAGAAGTGAAAGCGAATGGCCGTTGTCCCGCACGCTTCCGCCACGCGCTGCTCGAGCCTGCGAAACAGCGCCAGGTCGAAATAGGTCGAGGCGCGCGGGTCGCGCAACCCGCCCTCCGGAGCAGAGGGGCGCTTGGCCCCGGCGGGGATGATCGATAAAGCCCGGTCGAGTGCAGCCTGATCGACCGAACCCCCGTCCTCTAGGAAGCTTACGACCGCGGCGAGCGATTTTGGTTGGTCCTCCGTCAGCGCCTCGTAAGACAGGATGAAGGCTTGACGCGGCGGACTAGCGATCCATTTCCGGTAGAAGTTGATGAAATAGGTTGTCTCCCGCTCGGCAAAAGCGTGGAAGCTCGCCGCGTCGCTTTCCCCGGTGTCGCGCACATAAAGATCGAAATTGGATTGCAGGCGCGGGATCGGCGAGCGGAATTGAATGAGATATTTGCCTTTGAGGAAGGGCACGTCGCGGAAGCCGAAATCGTGGCTCTTCTGCATGAACAGACGATTGCTGCGCGCCTCATTGTAAGGCCGCGCGCAGGGGATCGTGCTGCAACAGCCGCGCCCGGCGTAATATTCGCAATAATGCAGCCGGTCGGCGAAATATTGCTTGAGGCTCCCAGCCAGGAACCGGTGCCCGCTGCGCGGCATGGATTTGGCAAACACATAGTCGACGCCATCCGGCCGCAACAGCGAACGCATGCGCGCTTGGGCGTCGAGAATATGCCGCTCAACCGCCCACGGAAATTCGTAATAAGCGACGGGCCGCTTGATGAGCGCGTTGAAATCGACCACGGGAAAGATCCCCTACGGCACGCCGCAGCAAGGCAAGGAAACGAGGCCCGCATCAAGTGCCGAGTGGCGCGGCCTATTTGAACTCGACCTTGAGCAGCTTGTAGGATTTGCCGCCGCCGGGCGTCGACACCTCGACGATGGCGTTCTTGCGCTTGCCGAGCAGCGCGCGGGCGATGGGCGAGGTGATGGACAGCTTGCCCTTCTTCACGTCGGCCTCGATCTCGCCCACGATGCGGTACTTCGCCTTCTCGTCGGTGTCCTCGTCGAGCAGCGTGACGGTGGCGCCGAACATGACCTGGTCGCCCTTGAGCTTGCTGACGTCGATGATATCGGCGCGCGACAGCTTGTCCTCGAGGTCGGCCATGCGCGCCTCGGTAATGCCTTGCTGATCCTTGGCGGCGTGGTACTCGGCGTTCTCGGAGAGGTCGCCATGCGTGCGCGCTTCCGCAATCGCCTTGATGATACGCGGCCGCTCCACGGTCTTGAGATATTTGATCTCAGCCTCGAGCGCAGCGTAGCCCTCCGCGGTCATCGGCACCTTGTCCATTCTCTCAAAGCTCCCTTGGGGCCCCCCGGATACTGTCCAGGAATTGCCCAGTCTAAGTCAAGAATCCGTTGAAATGACTGATTTTCAGCTACCGACGCGGGCTTATGCGCGTTTGCCCACGTAACTTTGCAGCGGGGCGACGTCGAGGGCGCCGGCCCTGAGCGCCTCGATGGCCTCGGTCACGGCCAGCGCGCCGGCGAGGGTTGTATAATAAGGGATATGGTAGAGCAAGGCTGAGCGGCGGATGGAGAAGCTATCGGCCAGCGCCTGGGCGCCCTCGGTGGTGTTGAAGACGATGTCCACCTCGCCATTGGTGATGGCGTCGACGATATGGGGCCGGCCTTCCAGCACCTTGTTGACCCGCTCCGCGGCGATGCCGTGGGTGTCGAGATGCCGCTTGGTGCCGCGCGTGGCGATGACGCGGAAGCCCATCACGGCGAGTTTGCGGATCGGCGCCACCACCTTGTCCTTGTCGGAATCCTTGACCGAGACGAACACCGTGCCGGCGAGCGGGAGCTTGGAGCCGCCGCCGAGCTGGCTCTTGGCAAAGGCGATGGCGTAGTCGCGGTCGATGCCCATCACCTCGCCGGTGGAGCGCATCTCCGGGCCGAGCACGGGATCGACGCCGGGGAAGCGGGCGAAGGGGAACACCGCCTCCTTCACCGCGATATGGTCGAAGGAGGGACGCGCGAGCCCGAAAGAGGCGAGCGGCTTTCCCGCCAAGACCTCGGCGGCGATGCCGGCCACCGGCAATCCGATCACCTTGGCGACGAAGGGCACGGTGCGGCTCGCCCGCGGATTCACCTCGAGGATGTAGATCTCGTCGTTCTGAATGGCGAACTGCACATTCATGAGGCCGACGACGTTGAGCGCGCGCGCGAGCTCGACCGTCTGCCGCTCCATCTCCGCCACGATAGCGGGCTTGAGCGAATGGGGCGGCAGCGAGCAGGCCGAGTTGCCCGAATGCACGCCCGCCTCCTCGATATGCTCCATCACCCCGCAGATGAACACGTCCTTGCCGTCGGCGATGGCGTCCACGTCGACCTCGATCGCGTCGCGCAGATAAGAGTTGAGCAGCACCGGGCTCTTGCCTGAGACGACCACGGCCTCGGCGATGTAGCGGGCGAGCTGGGCGTCGTCATGCACGATCTCCATGGCGCGGCCGCCGAGCACGTAGGACGGGCGGATGATGAGCGGGAAGCCGAGCGCGGCCGCGATGGCGCGCGCCTCCTCGGCCGAGCGCGCGATGCCGCTCGTCGGCTGGCGCAAGCCCGAGCCGCTCGATCAGCGCCTTGAAGCGGTCGCGGTCCTCCGCCAAGTCGATCGCGTCGGGCGAGGTGCCGAGGATGGGCACGCGCGCCTGCTCCAAGGCCTGGGCGAGCTTGAGCGGCGTCTGCCCGCCGAACTGGACGATGACGCCAATGAGCGTGCCGTTCTCTTCCTCCTTGCGCACGATCTCGATCACGTCCTCTTCCGTGAGCGGCTCGAAATAGAGACGGTCGGAGGTGTCGTAATCGGTCGACACCGTCTCCGGATTGCAATTGACCATGATGGTCTCGAAGCCCGCGGCGGAGAGCGAGAACGCCGCGTGGCAGCAGCAATAGTCGAACTCGATGCCCTGGCCGATGCGGTTCGGACCGCCGCCGAGGATGATGATCTTCTTCGCCGCCGAGGGCCGCGCCTCGCAGGCGGGCAGGCCCGCCAAGCCCGTCTCATAGGTGGAGTACATATAGGCCGTGGGCGAGGCGAACTCCGCCGCGCACGTGTCGATGCGCTTATAGACCGGGTGCACGTGAAGCGCGCGGCGCCGCTCCGCCACCGCGCTTGGCGTCGAGGCCGGTCAGCGTGCCGAGCCGCTCGTCGGAGAAGCCTTGCGCCTTGAGCGCGCGGAATTGCGCGGCGCTTGGCGGCAGCCCATGCTCGCGCACGCGCGCCTCCGTCGCCACGATCTCCTCGATCTGGCGGATGAACCACGGATCGATGCGGCAGGCCTCGTAGATCTGCGCCTCGTCGAAGCCGAGCCGGAGCGCCTGCGCCACTTTGAGGAGGCGGTCGGGCGAGGGGGTGCCGAGCGCGGCGCGGATCACATTCTTGTCGTCGCCCTGGCCGAGCCCCTCGAAGGCGACGTCGTCGAGCCCGGTCAAGCCCGTCTCCATGGAGCGCAGCGCCTTTTGCAGCGATTCCTGGAAGGTGCGGCCGATGGCCATGGCCTCGCCCACCGATTTCATCGAGGTGGTGAGCACTGGTCTGGAGCCCGGGAACTTCTCGAAGGCGAAGCGCGGGATCTTGGTCACCACATAGTCGATGGTGGGCTCGAAGCTTGCGGGCGTGGCGCCGCCGGTGATGTCGTTGGCGAGCTCGTCGAGCGTGTAGCCGACCGCGAGCTTGGCCGCGATCTTGGCGATGGGAAAGCCCGTGGCCTTGGATGCGAGCGCGGAGGAGCGCGACACCCGCGGGTTCATCTCGATGATGATGAGGCGCCCGTCATCGGGGTTGACGGCGAATTGCACGTTGGAGCCGCCGGTCTCCACCCCGATCTCGCGCAAGACCGCGATCGAGGCGTTGCGCATGATCTGATATTCCTTGTCGGTGAGCGTCAGCGCCGGCGCCACCGTGATCGAGTTGCCGGTATGCACGCCCATCGGGTCGATATTCTCGATGGAGCAGATGATGATGCAATTGTCGTCCTTGTCGCGGACGACCTCCATCTCGTATTCCTTCCAGCCGAGCACCGATTCCTCGATCAGCACCTCGCAAGTGGGCGAGGCGTCGAGCCCGCGCTCGACGATCTCGAGGAACTCCTCGCGGTTATAGGCGATGCCGCCGCCGGTGCCGCCGAGCGTGAAGGAGGGGCGGATGATGGCCGGCAAGCCGATATCCGGCAGCGCCTCCAGCGCCTCGATCAGGCCCCTCTCCACATAGCGCCGCCGCCGCGCGCCTTCGCCTTGCGCCCATGCCTGCTCGAATTCGGGCGAGCGCCTCGGCCCGCGCGGCGTCGCTTGACGCCTCCGCGCCGATGCGCGCGATCTCGCTCTTGTATTTCTCCCGGTCGGCGCGCTTCAGCGCCGCGGCGTCGGCAAGCCGCGAGCGCGGCGTCTCGAGCCCGATCTTGGTCATCGCCTCGCGGAACAGCTCGCGGTCCTCGGCCTTGTCGATGACGGAGGCCTTGGCGCCGATCATCTCCACGCCGTATTGCTTGAGCACGCCGGTGCGGTGCAGGCTGAGCGCGGTGTTGAGCGCGGTCTGCCCGCCCATGGTGGGCAAGAGCGCGTCGGGGCGCTCCCTCTCGATGATCTTGGTGACGAAGTCCGGCGTGATCGGCTCGATATAGGTGGCGTCGGCCACGCCCGGATCGGTCATGATCGTGGCCGGGTTCGAGTTCACCAGCACGATGCGATAGCCCTCTTCTTTCAGGGCCTTGCAGGCTTGCGTGCCGGAATAATCGAACTCGCAGGCCTGGCCGATGACGATCGGCCCAGCCCCGATGATCAGGATGGACTTTATGTCGGTGCGTTTGGGCATGGGGGACGGTCGCCCGCTTATAAAGGAACGGCCTCAACCTGCAACGGAATGCTTACTCGGGCTCGCCGCGGGCGCCCTTGCGCTCTTCCATCAGCTCTAACGAAGCGGGTGAAGAGATAATGGCTGTCCTGCGGGCCGGGCGAGGCCTCGGGGTGGTACTGCACCGAGAACACCGGCCGGTCCTTGAGTTTGAGCCCGCAATTGGAGCCGTCGAACAGCGAGACATGCGTCTCCTCGACATTCGCCGGCAGGCTCGCGCGGTCCACGGCGAAGCCGTGATTCATCGAGGTGATCTCGACCTTGCCCGTGGTGAAGTCCTTCACCGGGTGGTTCGCGCCGTGATGGCCCTGATGCATCTTGGCGGTGGTGGCGCCGAGCGCGAAGCCCAGCATTTGATGGCCGAGGCAGATGCCGAACAGCGGCAAGCCTGATTCCACGAGCCGCACGATCTCGGGCACCGCATAGACCCCGGTCGCGGCCGGATCGCCCGGACCGTTGGAGAGGAACACGCCGTCGGGCTTCCGCGCCAGGATCTCCTCCGCGCTGGTGGTGGCCGGCACGATGGTGAGGCGGCAGCCGACGCTTGCGAGCGCGCGCAGGATGTTGCGCTTCAGCCCATAATCGATGGCGACGACGTGGAAGCGCGGGCGCTCCTGCCGCCCATAGCCGCGTCCCCACTGCCACTCGGTCTCGTCCCAGCTCCAGCTCTGGCCGCTTGTGACCTCGCTGGGCGAGATCGAGCCCGACCATGCCCGGCCACTCCGCCGCCTCGCGCTTCAGCGCCGCCACGATCGAATGTGCCGTCGGGGCTGTGCGCGATCACCGCGTTCGGCATGCCCTTCTCGCGGATGAGCGCGGTGAGCGCGCGCGTATCGACGCCGGTGATGGCGATGATGCCGCGCGCTTTGAGCCAGGCGTCGAAATCCTGGCTCGCGCGCCAATTGGACGGCGCCGTGATGGAGGCGCGCAGCACGCAGCCGCGCACGCCGGACGAGGCGGCGAGATTGGCCGTCTCGATGTCCTCGGCGTTGACGCCGACATTGCCGATATGGGGGAAGGTGAAGGTGACGATCTGGCCGGCATAGGACGGATCGGTGAGGATCTCCTGATAGCCGGTCATGGCGGTGTTGAAGCAGACCTCGCCCACGGCGTGCCCGGTCGCGCCCGCGCCCTTGCCCTCGATCATTGTGCCGTCGGCGAGCACGAGCAGCGCCGTCGGCGCTTCGTCCGCCCACACGGGCGTCCGGCGCGCGTCAGGGTTCGAGGCCGCGGAGGCCGGAGCTTCGGGATGATCGATCATCGGCTTTCGTTGTTGCCGCGCGCGAAGCGACGCGGGCTGCAAGCGCTGAGGTCGGGTGCATGTCCGGCAACGTCAAGCCGGACCCTCGGCACACTTCCAACGAAACGCACTTCTAGAGCAGCGCTTCGGCGCGGTCAATGTGGCAGCAAAAACATTTTCTTGTGAAAACAAGAACTTAACTCCGCAAATTTGCTTGCCCGTCTCGCCCCGCTCCATTAGGTTGGAAACTTCTTCCTCGATTCCGTCTCCACCTTCCATCCATGCGCGAGACCATCACCGCTGCGCTGAAGACTGCGACCAAGGCGCAAGACAAGCGCCGCATGTCGACGCTGCGTTTGGTCAGCGCCGCCATCAAGGACCGCGACATCGCCGCGCGCACCGCCGGCAAGGAGAGCGCGACCGACGCCGAGCTGCTCGAGCTCCTCGCCAAGATGATCAAGCAGCGCGAGGAGTCGCAGAAGATCTACGCCGATGCCGGCCGCGCCGAGCTCGCCACGCAAGAATCCGAAGAGATCGCCATCATCCGCGAGTTCCTGCCGAAGCAGCTCTCCGACGCCGACATGCAGAAGGCGATCGCCGAGGCCATCGCCGAAGCGGGTGCGGCGAGCGTCAAGGACATGGGCAAGGTGATGGCGGCGCTGAAAGCGCGCTATGCGGGGCAGATGGATTTCGCCAAAGCGAGCGCGCTCGTGAAGGCGAAGCTCGGCTAGATTTGTCATTCCGGCTTGACCGGAATCCAAGACCGATCGCAAAGAAATCGTAGGGCGATACGGATTCCGCCGCCGGAATGACAGCGCCCACGCGTCGATCGGAAATTCCGATCGCTCATTCGGCAAGACCCTGCGGCGGCGCAACGCGCGGCCATTTGTCTTGCACTGCAACATCATTCCGTCATTGCACCGCACTATTCACGGTGCAATGCAGCACGAACTGATTCGTGCGCGAAACCAAGGAGGCCATCATGGTCCTATTCTCTCGCTCTCAATTCCTCGCCGCTTCCGGCGCCCTTGTGGCCCTGGCCGCGCTCAGCGTGCCGGCTCTCGCCGACGAGTACGCGACCAATTTCGGCCCCGTCGGACCGAATGAGCCCATCCTTGCCAACATTGGCGGGCAGCGCGTCATCGCCTTCTTCGTGCCCGACCGCGGCTCTTGCGCGGTGAACACGATCATGTGGAAGGACGCGGGGCTCGATGCGCCCTATACATCGTCTCGTGTCAGGCTGAGCCTGCGCCCCGGTGAGATGGTTCGCTTCGACGGCGCGCATCTGTCGATGAACCTGCTCTGCGGCGCCGACGCCTCGACCCTTGCCGTCGTGGCTCCGGCCGAGTTGATCCGTACCGGCGCGACCGGCAACGACTGACCGCCCTGATCGGCCAAGTCTAGTTGGAGACGCCTAAACGGCAATCGGGCGGGGTCGCGAGGCCCCGCCCGAGTCTTTTCTGCACATGGGCGAAGCCGCGCCTCTGACGAAAGCTGGACAGCCCGGCCCATGTTCGCTATTTGTTCGCAGTGAATAGCGGTGATGACTCGCTCAAGCCATGTGGGCTTGAGGGGCGAAGCGGCGCCCACTCCAAGCATGAAGTTCCCCGATTCGTTCCTCGATGAGATCCGCGCCCGGCTGCCCGTGAGCCAGGTGGTCTCCCGCCGCGTGACCTTGAAGCGGGCAGGCCGCGAATGGAAGGGGCTGTCGCCCTTCAACAAGGAGAAGACGCCGTCCTTCACCGTCAACGACCAGAAGGGCTTCTATCATTGCTTCTCCAGCGGCAAGCATGGCGACCAATTCGCCTTCGTCATGGAGACCGAGGGCCTTTCCTTTCCGGAAGCGGTGGAGAAGCTCGCGGGCGAGGCGGGCCTGCCCATGCCCAAGCCCGACCCCCAATTCGAGCGCGTGGAGAAGGAGCGGCTCGGCCTGTTCGATGCGCTCGAAGCCGCCGCCGCCTTCTTCGAGCGTGCGCTCCATGAAAGAGACGGCCGCGATGCTCTCGGCTACGCCGAGCGCCGCGGGCTCACCCCCGACACCCTCAAGCTGTTCCGCATCGGCTACGCCCCCGGCACCAAGGATGCGCTGAAGGGCGCGCTCCTCAAGCGCGGCTTCACCGAGAGCCAGCTGCTCGAGGCCGGCCTCTTGGTGAAGCCCGATGACGGCCGCAGCCCCTTCGATCGCTTCCGCCACCGGCTGATCATCCCGATCCTCGATCCGCGCGGCCGCGTCATCGCCTTCGGCGCCCGCGCGCTCGACGACGCCGCGCAGCCGAAATATCTCAACTCGCCCGAGACCAAGCTGTTCGACAAGGGCGCGACACTGTTCAACTTCGCCGCCGCGCGCAAAGCCGCCTTCGCCTCGGGCGAGCTCATCGTGGTCGAAGGCTATATGGATGTGATCGCGCTCCACCAGGCGGGCTTCGAGAATGTGGTCGCCACGCTCGGCACCGCCTTCACCGAGCGGCAGATGGAGCGGCTGTGGCTGCTCGCGCCCGAGCCCGTGATCTGTTTCGACGGCGACCGCGCGGGCGAAGCGGCCGCCGCGCGCGCCATCGACCGCATGCTGCCCCATTTGCGCGAAGGCCATTCCTTCCGCTTCGCCTTCCTGCCCGAGGGGTCCGATCCCGACGACCTCGTGCGCACGCAAGGCGCGAGCGCGCTCGCCCAATGTCTGGCCGCGGCCTCGCCCCTCATCGACGTCGTGTGGCTGCGCGAGCTGAAAGCCGGAAACATCGACACGCCGGAGCGGCGCGCGGCCTTCGAGGCGCGGCTCGAGGGTCTGCTCACGCAAATCACCAATGCGCGCGTGCGCGACCATTATCGCCGCGAGGTGAAGGACCGGCTGTTTGCGCTGTGGCGCGAGAAGGGAAGGCGTGCGCCGTTCGGGCAACAAACTGCGCCCTTGGCACGCGCGGCTTCCGGCGGCGCGAGCCCGCCCCCGTCCGCGCAAGGCTTCCCCATCACGCGTGATCTTGGCGCTCGCCAACCATCCCTGGCTGCTCGACCGCTTCGCCGAGGAGGTGGCGACGCTGGAGCTGAAGCCGAAGCCGCTCGCCGAGCTGCTCGCCTTCCTCACCCGCACCATCTTCGACCGGCCGGGCATCGGCCGGGAGCGCGTGGCCGAATTCCTCGCCGAGAGCCGCCATGGCGAGCTGCTCGACCGGCTAGCCCACAACTCTGCCTTCAAGCGCCTGGCCTTCCTGCAACCGGAGACGCCGCGGGAAGAAGTCGAGGAGCCCTTCGCCGATTTGCTCTACCGCTGGCGGGCGCTGCCGGCGCTGGAGCGCGAGGTGTGGGACGCCGCCCCCGATCTTGCCGGTCTTTCCGAGGCGGAGTTCGAGCATTTTGCCGAGCTGCAGCAGCAGGTCGCCAATGCCGGCAGCCGCCATGCCGCCGACGATGCCGGCGACCGCGAGGCGGAGGAGCGCTTCAAGGCCAAGATCGCCGAGGTGCTGCGCGAGAAGGGTGGCATGGCAGAAGGGGCGGCGCCCCGATCACCGCGGCGAGCGCTCGTGAAAGGCCTCGCGGGGTCCGCTAAAGCGGCACTCCTCTTGCAGGGAGGAGGCCGCATCCGGGACGGTCGCCGGGCTTGGCCTTAAGGGAGGGCGAAAAACCGAGAAAACATTGGCCGGCAGCGGCTTTGCGGCCTTGACAGCGGCCCCGCTCCTCGCCAATTCCATGGGGCAGGAGCGAGGCCCGCGGGCTACGGGCCTCATTTAAGCCAGGCGCCATGCTAAGCGCCGAGCTGGAGGTGACGGGGGAGGGCGGATGGCCCTCGGGACATCGCGCCAGCATTGGGTTGCAATCGCGCTGTTCCAGCGGCTGACCGGTAGGTCAAAGCCGCAATCGACCCAAGATCAAGGCCAGTCTGGCAAAACTGGTACCGAGGCGGGGCTTATGCCATGCTTAATCGACGCTTAACGAAGGCCGCCGTTAATCGTGAGCATGGGCCGGATCCCGCCCGTGAGTCGCTTGGCTCCCGGCACAAGAGCATGCACCCTGCGCCGGCTCTTAAGCCGCACCGGGCAGGCGCATAAGGAAGAATAAGGACGCTTCGGAGTAGATGAATGGCAACCAAGACGGCTGAAGCCGAGGATCAGGAACAGGCCCCGGCGGAGACACAGGACGGTCCCGTGCTCGACATGTCCGATGCAGCTGTGAAGAAGCTGATCAAGACCGCCAAGGCGCGGGGCTTCGTCACCTATGACGAGTTGAACGAGGTGCTTCCTTCCGAGGAGGTCTCCTCCGAGCAGATCGAGGACACCATGTCGATGCTGTCCGACATGGGCATCAACGTCATCGACACCGACGAGGCCGAGGAGACGCCGCCGGCAGAGGACGGCGCCGAGGCGCCCGCGCCGCGTCCCGTCGCCACCGTCACCCCGATCGCCAAACCCGAGACGAAATCCGAGCCCGCCGAGCGCACCGACGATCCCGTCCGCATGTATCTGCGCGAGATGGGCTCGGTCGAGCTCCTGTCGCGCGAGGGCGAGATCGCCATCGCCAAGCGCATCGAGGCCGGCCGCGAGGCCATGATCGCCGGGCTGTGCGAGAGCCCGCTCACCTTCCAGGCCATCATCATCTGGCGCGACGAGCTGAACGAGGGGAAGATTCTGCTCCGCGACATCATCGATCTCGAAGCCACCTATCAGGGCCCCGACGCCAAGCCCGCTCCCTCGCAGCCTTTGCCCGGCGAGGCGGTCAATGGCGATGGCCAAGGCGCGCCCGCGCCAGGCCAGCCCCAAGCGGAGTCCGGCGACGGCGAGGAGACCCCGCAGCCGGAGGAGTTCGAGGAGGACGACGACGATCTCGAGAACTCGCTTTCGCTCGCCGCCATGGAGGCGGAGCTGAAGCCCAAGGTGCTCGAGACCTTCGACCTCGTCGCCACCAACTACAAGAAGCTGCGCAAGCTCCAGGACCAGGTGGTCGAGCGCGCGCTCAAGAACGATCAGCTCTCTTCCGGTCAAGAGAAGCGCTACAAGGTGCTCAAGGACGAGATCGTCGCCGAGATCAAGTCGCTCTCCCTCAATAACAACCGCATCGAGAGCCTGGTCGAGACGCTGTACGACATCAACAAGAAGCTGCTCGGCTATGAGGGCCGCCTGCTGCGCCTCGCCGAGAGCTACGGCATCATCCGCGACGACTTCCTCAACGAATATCAGTCGAACGAGCTCGATCCCAACTGGCTGCGCCGCGTCGGCCGCCTGAAGAAGCGCGGCTGGGCCGATTTCGTCCATGACGAGCGCGGCATGATCAAGGACATCCGCAGCGAAATTCACAATCTCGCCGCCGAGACCGGGCTCCAGATCACCGAGTTCCGCCGCATCGTCAATGTGGTGCAGAAGGGCGAGCGCGAGGCGCGCCAGGCCAAGAAGGAGATGGTGGAAGCCAATCTCCGGCTCGTGATCTCCATCGCCAAGAAATACACCAACCGCGGCCTGCAATTCCTTGATTTGATTCAGGAAGGCAATATCGGCCTGATGAAGGCGGTGGACAAATTCGAGTATCGCCGCGGCTACAAATTCTCCACCTACGCCACCTGGTGGATCCGCCAGGCGATCACCCGCTCCATCGCCGACCAGGCGCGCACCATCCGCATTCCCGTGCACATGATCGAGACCATCAACAAGATCGTGCGCACCTCCCGCCAGATGCTGCACGAGATCGGCCGCGAGCCGACGCCCGAGGAGCTCGCCGAGAAATTGGCCATGCCGCTCGAGAAGGTGCGCAAGGTTCTCAAGATCGCCAAGGAGCCGATCTCCCTCGAAACGCCGATCGGCGACGAGGAGGATAGCTATCTCGGCGATTTCATCGAGGACAAGAACGCGGTGCTGCCCATCGACGCCGCCATCCAGTCCAATCTGCGCGAGACCACGACGCGCGTGCTGGCCTCGCTCACCCCGCGCGAGGAGCGCGTGCTCCGCATGCGCTTCGGCATCGGCATGAACACCGACCACACGCTGGAGGAAGTCGGCCAGCAATTCAGGGTGACGCGCGAGCGCATCCGCCAGATCGAGGCCAAGGCGCTGCGCAAGCTGAAGCACCCGTCAGCCGCTCACCGCAAACTCCGCAAGCTTCCTCGACAATTAGCGCCTGCCCTCACGTCTGACTCGGTCGCAGAGCGTGGACGCCTGGAGCGCGGCATGACGGTCGGGCGAGCTCGATTCACATCCTCCCCCTCGTGTCGCCCGGTGGCGCTGGCCGGACCTCCCGCACCAAGTCGGGCGATGCCATTCCGACCCCCGTACTGTCGCCATGCGGCGACGCCCGGCCTCCGCAATGCCGCCTACGTGCTCGGCGATGCCTCGACCCGCAGCGCCAGGTGCGCGAGTGGATTGCCGGTCATGGTCGAGCGATCGCCGCACTGCACACGTGCAGCGCCTTGCGCGAGGAAGGGCTTGGCCGTCGGCCACCATTCGCCGTGAAGGCGCGCGACATATGCGCAGCGCTGGCTGACGATTCTGCACGGAAGGCATCGATCTTGAGCCTTTCGCAATCGCAACGCGAGGTCGCCCCAGCGCAGCCCCATCATGCCGGGCTCAGCGCACGAGCTCTGCCGGGCTCGCAATGGCTTTTTATCGGGGCGGTCCCCTTGACCCTCGGCATCAGTGTCGGCCGACCGCCCGGCGCTTTGCCCTCTTCGGTCGTTTCGCTGATCGCGTCCGGCCCGATGGCGCTGTGAGCCATCAGCGGCTCGCAGCCCACCGTCCAGCTTGGCTCGCGACCTCGTCGAGCAGCGCCATCGGGCCCATAGCACGTCGAAACTGGTCGTGGCTGGACTGGGCTCCTAGCGACCAAAGGATGCCGTCGCTGGAGCCCCGCTAGGATCGGGGCTATCTGGGACAACAGGCCCTCTATTCCTGCCGGATGTCCCCGTACCGCGCGTCGACGTAGAATCGTCCCCCATCTCATGGGCCTAGCTGCTGTCGTTTCATGGCGCCGTTCATGGAGGACACCGATTCCTAGAGCAGCGAGTTGGCTGTAACCATTCCTTGTCCATGCTGCACGCCCCAGCCCAGGGCCAGATTCGCGCGACACTATCCCCACGGTCGTGCACCTAAGGCGCCGAGGGGTGCGCCTGCGAGCGCTGAGGGTACGAACCGCCCGCGACCGCCGCTGCGCTAATATTCCTCGGCCACGATGGTCTTGAGCGCGTCGAAGCTCATGACCGGCTCGATCCGGTGGACGTTGAGATCGGTCCAGGGATGGTAGAGCCGCATGATCGCGGCCGCGTCCTCCGCCTCGAAGATGGCCCAGGTCTCCTGTTGGGCGAGCGAGATCCAGGCGCCCAGCATTTTGACGCCCTGCTGCGCGCCGATGCCGTGTTGTTTGAGCCGCCGGAAACTCTCGTCGCGATTCTCCGGCGCGATGGTGACGTAACAGACGAATAGCATTGGCTCCTCCTCGATGGCGCCGTGCGCACCCCGCGCGCGGGCGGCTTCAAGTCCGACGCACCCTAGCCGCAGTCCTGCAACATCCGATTAAAGCGGGCGTTCGTTCGCGAAACTAATCCCCGCGCGCCGCGCCGCCTCTACACTCGCGCCACCTCGTCCGCCGAGGGGCGCATTCATGAGGCGTCGTGGAAGCGGGACGGGGCGCGGCGCCCGCGGGCCGGCTCGACGTGATGCCGGCACCCGGGCGGCGCCGGGGCTCCCCCCGGGCTCAATACGAAGCCCTGCCAGGAGCTGGCTGACGACCGTCTGGCCTATCCAAACGCGACCCCCATGTCGACTCTCGGATCCGTCGGGGAAACGGGGCACTGACGGCGAAAGCGGGGCCCGGTGTTCGCGAAATCGCCGCTCATGGCGCGCCGCGAGGCGCCCGCCGCGTGCGCAAACACGCGGAGCCATAGGTTTGCGCTTCTCGGCGCGCCATCCCCTCATCCTCGCGGTGCGAACGCCCGGCGAGGCAGCTTCGCGCGTGATCCGTCCCCTTGATGGGGAGGCGTGCGTTGCCTCTTGCGCGTCATGCCCGGGACTTGATCCGGGCATCCAATTGCCGGTGCCGCAGTCGGCACGATCGGCATTGGATGCCGAGGACGAGCCCGGCAATGACGGGAATGGAGCGGCAATGACGAGAAGGTAGGAGAGCGGAGCGGAGCCTATTGCGGCTCGCGCCCTTCCTCCTGCAGCCCCTTCTCCTCGAGCGTGTTGACGGGGGATTTGGGCGCGCTGTCGGTCGCGGGCGGGGCCGTCATCGCGCCGCCTTGGCCGCCGGCCTCTTGGCCGTTGCTGGTCGCGGGCGTTTGGCCGTCCTTGCCCTCTTCGCCCTCGACCTCCTGGCTCTCGTTCTGGGCGAGGGTGAGCGTGGTGTCGGTGTCGCCCGCATGACGCGGCGCGGCTTGGGCGAAGCCGGCGGAGGCGAGCAGGGCAAAAGTCAAAACGGCAAGGCTGGTGCGCACAGGAAACTGCATGGGTCTCTCCATTGCCGTCCCGCGTCCCAAGCCGTCGCGGCTCGGGCTTCTCGGGCGGCGCGGGCTTAACCATACACAAGGCGTCCCAACTTTGCCTTAGGCGCGCTTGCGCAAATTGGCGCGAATTGTCGAGAAGGGAACGGCGTCACCCCCGAAGCGCGGGCTCCGGGGGTGAGCTCGAAGGAGCCAAGGGACCTATTGGCCCTCTTCCTTGAACCCTTTGCGCTCGGCATTGCCGCCGGAGGACGGCTGGCCGGTGGCGGCGGGGTGCGTTGGCGGGGGCGCCGGCTTGGTTGGGCAATTTGCCCTGCTCGCCCTCGATCGCCTGGTCTTCGCCGCGGCTGTCGTCGGCGACACTGATGACGAGGTTCGGTTTGGTATCGAGTGCGGGGCGAGGGCGCGGCCTGGGCGGCGCCGGCCAGAAGCGTCACGGTGAGCAGGGCGAATGTGGTGCTGACGGGAAGGTGCATGGCTGTCTCCGTTGCCACCCGCATCCAAGCCCCGATGGCCGGATCACGATCGGGCGGCCTGGCCCCGACCTTGCCATGCGGGGCGCGGGGAGGGGTTAGGACCGGATGCGCAAATTTCGGCGAATTGGGGGGACCGCCCCGCCCCCCGGGGGCTTGCGAAAAAAGACCCTCCGTGGAGGAGACGGAGGGCCTTTTAGCTTACGCATGAGATAGCCCGGAACTAGCCCGGGTTCTTCTTGGAATAGAAGCCCTGCGCCTTGGCGAGATTGCCCTTCGGGTCCTTCATGAAGTCCGTCTTGGCTTGCTCGTTGCCGAAGCAATAGGTCTTGCCGTCGATGGTGGCGTTGACCGAGCAATCCGTCTTGATGTTCTTGCCGAGTGCGAGGCCCTCGGCACACATATTGTCGAACTCGCCGTTGGCGGCGAGCGCCGCCGTGGCAAGACCGAAGAGAAGCGCGCCGGCCGCGGCGGAAATAAGGGTAGCTCTGATCATCTTGATGCTCCTTGGGGTGAGGGGGCTTTGTGGCCCTGAGCCTGCGTCTAACACCCGCGTGCGCCCGGCGCTCTGTGACCTCGGTTACAGTCGCAGCGACGCACACGAAGAGGTGATCGCTTCGCGCGGGGAGGGGGCCAAAATCGCTATTTGAACAGCGCGAGCGCTTCCGCCTTGAGCACGCCGCCCGTGATGTCGATATCGGCGAACGGCGTCTTGTCGGCGATCTCGGTATCGGTGACCATGATCTGCCCGATCTTGGTGGCGAGCTCGGCGATCGAGGCGCCATAGACGACGCGGGCGATGCCGCACCACACGATGGCGCCCATGCACATCGGGCAGGATTCGCCCGAGGTATAGAGCGTGGTGCCTTTGAGCTTTTCCGGGCCGTAGCGCTTGAGGAAGCGGCGGATGGCGACCATCTCGCCATGGGCGGTGGGATCATGCTCCTGCTTGCCGAGATTGCGCCCCTTGGCCAGCACCTTGCCCTTGCTGGTGATCACCGCGCCGAAGGGATAGTCGCCGCGCGCGGCTTCCGCCAGCGCAAGCCGCATGAAGTGCTCATCCTCTTGGCTCGCCGGCTGCTGAATGGCGCGCGCCTCGACCCGCAACGGCATGACCGGCAGCGCCATCGCACCGAGACTGCCGGCCAGCATATGCCGGCGGCTCAGCTTCAATGCTCTCGCACGGACACGCTGCATCTCGCGCTCCCAAACTGGCGACCCGGCAAAATTACCCTCGAGCTACCCAACGAGCGCTTAACGTGATGCGTGCGCTACTCATCCTCCGAGCCGGGCGGGATCGAGGCGAGCACGATCTTGAGCGGACCGCTGCAGGCGGCGCAGGTGAGCGGCGGAATGTCGTCGATGAGAAATTCAGGCCCCGCCTCGTCGATCAAGCCGTCGAGGTCGAAGCGGTAGAAGCGCCGGCAGCCTTCCGCCTCGCAATGGGCCTCGAGCGCGAGATGGTGCGCCTTCACGCTGCCGAGGGTCCAGTCGCTCATGCATGACCCTAGCGCGTGCGCTCGCGCGCGTCGATGCGGAAGGAATGCGAGGGCCGAGCAGGAAAACGGCCCGCGCCTTGTGGGCGCGAGCCGCTCAAGCAGTCAGGGTGGTGCGAAACTTAGAACTGGTTGTCGGTGCCCCGCGGCCAGCCATAGGTCTGCGGGAACATATATTGCAACGCGTGGATCTCGTCGTCCTGGTGCCCATAGGGCCGGCCGACGGCGTCATAACCGTGCTGACGGTCCTGGTAGGCGCGATCGTCGTCGCGATAGCTCGGGCCGTAATGGGCGGCTTGCGCCGCGCCGACGCCGGCGGCAAGCGCGAGCGCGAGGCCGAGCGCGGCAGTCTTGATTGTGTGGTGAGACATGGACAGAAACTCCTTTGGCAGCTCCCCCGGTCAGGCGCCGAACGCCTCCGAGTTCATGCTGCCAGCTGTGCCACAGCACCTCTCTAAGAAGGTTGAGGATGGATAGGCGAAAATGCATCGAATTTTCGCTAAAGCGCGCGCGGTCCCGAGCCGGGACGGTGCAGCCCGCGCCTCATCGGGGCGCCGAGCCCGGCGGCGGTGGAATGGTTGGCGCTCGCCCCATGCAGATAGCTGATCGAGGCATAGGCGCCGATGAACGAGCCCGCGGCCGCGAACAGCACATAGAACCAATGGTTGGTGTAGCTGATGACGGCGAAGGACGAGAGCAGATACCAGATGCTGCTCCAGCTGGCGGCCGGCAGGCGGCGGCGTTTCACCACCGCATTGGTGAACATGACATAGACGAAATCGGTCGTGGCGGTTGCCGCGACCACGCCGACCGCGATCAGCGGGTCGAGCTGTGCTGGCCACATGGCTTTGATCCCCAAGGCTTTGGCGGGGGACGAGGCGTCCCGCGCGAGGCCGCCATCATAGCCCACAACGGGGCTTACCGATTTGAGCGGCGCCTGGCGCCCCCTGGGCGCTTATGCTGCATTGCACCAGACCGCGCCTTGACCTATATCGGGGGGCAGACGGGCGCGGGGTTTGCGCCTTGCTGGGATCGACGAGGCGACCATGCACCTCACCATGCTGAAGGCGAAATTGCACCGCGCGACGGTGACCGGGGCCGACCTCGATTATGAGGGCTCGATCGCCATCGACCGCGACCTGCTCGACGCGTCGGGCATCCTGCCCCACGAGCAGGTGGACGTGCTTAACATCGCCACCGGCGGCCGCTTCACCACCTATGCCATCGAGGCCGCGCGCGGCTCGCGCGAGATCGCCGTCAATGGCGCCGCGGCCCGGCTCGTGCAGAAGGGCGACAAGGTCATCATCGTCGCTTATTGCCAGCTTCCCGCCGAGGAAGCCCGCAACTACCGTCCTTCGGTGGTCGTGCTCGGCGAGGGCAACGAGATCGAGCGGCTGGTCTGACCCTCACTCATATCTGAGTGCGTCGATCGGGTTCATGAGCGAGGCGCGCCGCGCCGGGTAATAGCCGAAGAACACGCCGACCAATCCCGCCGACAGCATCGCGATGAGCACGAGCTTCGGCTGAAGCGCGATCGGCCACGCTCCCCACAGCGACATGGCCAGGCCGCGCTGCCGCCGATGGCGAGACCGATCAGCCCGCCGGTCAAGCACAGCGTTATCGCCTCGATGAGGAATTGGCTGAGGATGTCGCGGCGCCGCGCGCCCACCGCCATGCGCAGGCCGATCTCCTTGGTCCGCTCGGTCACCGAGACGAGCATGATGTTCATGATGCCGATGCCGCCCACGATCAGCGAGATGGCGGCGGTGGCGCCGAGCAACACGCTGAGGATGCTCTGCGTCTCGCTGCGGGTGCGGATGAACTCGGCCATGTTGCGCACCTGAAAGTCGGGGGGCGCGTCGCCGCGCACATGCCGCCGCTCCCGCATCAGCGTCTCGATCTCGCTCTGCGTATCGCTCATCGCCTCGGCCGATGCCACCTCCACCATGATGGAGCGGAGATTGTCGGGCACGGTCTTGTCGCTGCCGAACAGCCGCCGCCGTGCCGTCGTCACCGGCACGATCGCGGTGTCGTCCTGATCGGTGCCCCAGCCCGACTGGCCCTTCATGCCGAGCAGCCCGACCACGGTGAAGGGCACGTTCATGATGCGGATCTGCTGGCCGATCGCGGGCCCGGCGCCGAACAGCTCGCGCGCCACCGTGGCGCCGAGGATCACCACCTTGGCCGCCGAGCGGATCTCGGCCGGCGTGAAGCTGCGGCCCTCGGTGAGCGGCCAGTCGCGCACCTCGAGATAATCCTCGTTCACGCCGTCGACGGAGGTGGTCCAATTGGCGTTGCCGGCGATCACGGGCGCGGAGCCGCTGACCATGCCGGCCACGGCCGAAATCCCCGGCACCTTGCTGCGGATCTCGGCGAGATCGCGCTCCGACAGCGGAATGGCCGTGCCTTCGCCCGCGCGCCGTCCGCCGGAGGTGAAGGAGCCGGGCTGGAGCACGAGCAGATTGGTGCCGAGCGCCTTGATGCGCGCCTCGATGGCCTGGCCGGCGCCGGTCGCCACCGACACCATCACGATCACCGAGGCCACGCCGATGATCACCCCGAGCATGGCGAGGAAGCTCCGCATCGCGTTGAGCTTGAGCGCGGCGAGCGCGACCTTGAAGGAGTCGAACAGGCTCAATGCGTCACGTCCTCTACGATCTTGCCGTCGCGGAACAGGAGGCGGCGGTGCGCCCGTTTGGCGATGTCGGGCTCATGGGTGACGAGGATCACGGTAATGCCGCCCGCGTTCAGCTCTTCGAACAGGCCGATGATCTCCTCGGTCGTGCGGCTGTCGAGCGCGCCGGTCGGCTCGTCGGCGAGGATGATGTGCGGATCGTTGGCGAGCGCGCGCGCGATCGCCACGCGCTGTTGCTGACCGCCGGACAGCTCCGACGGCTGATGCCGCTCGCGATGGTCGAGCCCGACCTTGGCCAGGCACGCACGCGCCTTCTCGCGCGCCTCCTTGTGGCCGCGCCGCGCATAGAGGAGCGGCAGCGCGACATTGTCCACCGCGCTTGTCCGCGCCAGCAGGTTGAAGGTCTGGAACACGAAGCCGATTTTCTCATTGCGATAGTGGGCGAGCGCATCGGAGGAGAGCCCGCCAAGCTCGTGTCCCTCGATCTTGAGCGAGCCGCTGGTCGGGGTGTCGAGCGCGCCGATCAAATTCATGAAGGTCGATTTGCCCGAGCCCGAGGCGCCGGTGACGGCGAGATATTCGCCGCGCGCGACCTCGACGCTGATGCCTTGCAGGGCGCCGATCACGCTGCCGCCCATCCTATAGGTCTTGACCAGATCGCTGGCCGCGATCTGCGGGGGCGGCGCGGCCGCGTCCGGCGCCGGGCGCGCGCTTTGCGCTCTTCGGCTCACGGGGTTTGCTCGCGCACGCGCATCACGACGCTCGTGCCCTCGGGCAGGCCGTTTTCGATCTCGGTCCCGCTCTGATCGGCGAGCCCAAGCCGCACTTCATGCGGCACGAGTCCGCCCGCCTCATAGGTCCACAGCGTCGCCTTGCGCGATCCGGTCGGCCGCTGCTTCTGCATGTCTTGATACTTTTGATATTGCTCCGCCGTCAGCGCCACGCGCAGCACCTTGGCGATGCGCATGCGCGCCTGCTCGCGCGCGTCGGTCTCGGTCGGCGCCGATCCCGGCGGACCGGCATTCTTGATGGTGGCGAATTCCGCCTCGAGCCCGGCGCGGACCTTGGCCAGCTCCTCCTCGCTCAAGCCGAGGCCCGTCTTCAGCCGCTCGAGCAGACGCGCGCTGCGATCCTCGGCGCTGGGCTTGATTGCCCCGGTCTCGCTCTGATCGCGCACGAGCGCGGCGGAGGGGCCCACGGGCTGGAAGCGCAGCGCCTCGTTCGGCACGATCACGACTCCGGGATGCTCGCCGGTGATGATCTCCACATTGGCGGTCATGCCGGGCAGGAGCCGCCCTTGCTGATTCTCGGCGGCGATCACCACCGTATAGGTGACGACGTTTTGCAGCGTGACGGGCGCGAGCCTGATCTGCTCGACCTTGCCCGCGAATTTCGCATCGGGATAGGCGTCGACGGTGAAGGTCACCGGGTTGCCGGCGACCACCTGGCCGATATCGGCCTCGTCGACCTGCGCCAGGACCTGCACATGCGACAGATCCTCGGCGATGGTGAACAGTTTCGGTGCCGAGAGGCTTGCCGCCACGGTTTGCCCGGTCTCTACGGCCCGGTCGATCACGACGCCGTCGATGGGCGAGCGGATATAGGTGCGGTCGAGATCGATGCGCGCGCTGTCGAGCGTGGCCTTACGCTGCGCGAGCGTCGCCTTGGCATTGTCGACCTGTGCGTTGGCGGTGGCGAGGTCGGCTTTGGCGCTGAGCTGGGCGGCGAGCGCGGCGTCGACCGTGGATTGCGAAGCGGCGCCCTTCACCACGAGTTGCTGGGCGCGGGAAAGGTCGAGCTCGGCCTTGTGCAGATTGGCGTCGGCCCGCTCCACGCCCGCTTGTTGCAGGGCGATATTGGCCTCGGCAATGGCGACGCCCGCCTCCTGCTCGCGCACCGCCGATTCAAAGGTCGAGGCTTCGATGCGGGCGAGCACCTGGCCCTGCTTGACCGGTGAGCTGAAATCCACATTGAGCTCGCCGATCTTGCCCGAGAGCTGCGAGCCCACGTCGACGGTGACGAGCGCATTGACCGCGCCCGTGGTCGAGACGACGCGGCGCACGTCGCCGCGGGTAAGCTTAACCGTCTGGATGTCGAGGGGCGCGGCCGCGCGCTGCTGCCAATAATAATAGCCGCCGCCGACCGCCAGCGCCGCGACAAGCAGAAGCGTCAGCCAACCCTTTGCCATCGCGCGAGCCCGCTCCACCCTTCGCCATCGCCCATAGCACGAAGGGCGGCGATGAGACCGTTACAAAACGGCAAGGATATGAACGGGGGTTAGAGCCCGAAGGGGTAGGTTTCGTCGGGACCGTGCGGATGGGCCGAAGGCCGCGCCGCCACGGCCTCGGTTTCCTCGAACCACACCCAGGCGTCGAATTGCCGCGACAGCTCCGCCTGGAAATAGTGGGACAGGAGCTCGCTCTCGGGCCGGTAGATGACGCCGATGGCGCGCTCGAGCAGGGGCTCGGCGAGCGCTTCGCGGATATGCTCCTTTTGCCCGGGGCCGGTCTCGAGGAAGAAAGCGGGGATCCCGGCGTCGCGCGAGCGGCCTTCATAGGAATCCTCCCGCGCCGGACGCACCCGCTTGATCTCCATCGGCCCGTCCCAATCCGACGCCGCCGCGACCGTGCCGCGGTCGGTGCCGAAGCCGATCAGCGCGCAATCCTCGCCGAAGCGGTTCTTCGCCAGCTGGCCGATATTGTGCTCGCCGCGGACCTGGCCCATCTCGGTGAATTCGGCATTGCCGATATGGGAGTTGTGCGCCCACACCACGGCCTTGGCGTCGGGCCCGCGATGGGCGAGCAGGCGCTCGAGCGTCTCGAACATATGCTCGTCGCGCAAATTCCACGACACGGCGTCGCCATAATAGATGACGCGGTAATATTGCTCGGCGGCCGCGACGATGCGGGCGTTCTGCTCGGCGTCGAAGAAGGCCTCGCCGTCGCGCACGAGATAATCGAGGCGCTTGCGCAGCAGCGCGATCAGCGCGTCGGTCACCGGGCGCTCGCACACGGCAAAACCGCGCGACAGCGCCATGCGGCCATAACGGGCGGGCTCGGCGCGCCAGGGTGCCAAGCAGCCATAGCGCTCGCGCGCGGTGCGTGCCGCTTCCGGGTCGATGCGGTCGAGATAGGCAAGCACCGCCTCGATCGAGGCCGAGAGACTATAGATGTCGAGGCCGTAGAAGCCGCACTTCCGCTCGGGATCGGCAATCTGATCGTTGATGGCTTTGAGCCGGTGCAGCAGCGCCGCCACTTGCGCGTTGCGCCACATCCAGGTGGGGAAGCGCGAGAAGACGCGCGCCGGCACCGCAGGCTTGGGCAAGCCTCTTATATAGGCATCGTAGACCGCGGCGTCCGGCCAATCGGCCTCCACCGCGACGATGTTGAAGCCGTGCTGCTCGACGAGCCGCGCCGTGATCGCGGCCCGCGCGTCGTAGAACTCGGCGGTGCCGTGGGTCGCTTCGCCGAGCAGCACCACGCGGCGGTCGGCGAAGCGCTCCGCCATGCGGGCCAGCGCGTCGAGATCGCCGAAGGGTTCCGCCGCCTCGGCGATGAGGTGGCTGACGGTCGTCTGGATCGACTTCGCGCGCTTGGCCGGCACGAGCAGGCCCGCGGCGAAGCCCGATTCTTTCGCATCGACCGGCACTTGCTTGGCGGCGGGCTCCTGCCAGCCTTCGGCGCCGATCAGCGGCACGAAGGTGACGGGACCGAAATCCTCCTCCTCGAAACTGTCGTCCGCTTTGCGGCGAAGGCGAATGAGGCTCTGATAGGCGCCCGTGCCCACGGGGATGACGAGACGGCCATGGGGCGCGAGCTGACGCTTCAAGGTCTCGGGCACCTGCGGTCCGCCGGCCGAGACGACGATCGCGTCGAACGGCGCCTGCTCGGGCAGACCCAGAGTGCCGTCGGCGCAGATGATCTCGGCATTGCTGTAGCCGAGATGCGTCAGGCGCCCGCGGGCGAGCTCGGCAAGCTCCGCATGGCGCTCGATTGAATAGACCTTGCCGGCGATGCGGCTCATCACGGCGGCGGCGTAGCCCGAGCCCGCGCCGACCTCGAGCACCTTGTCGCCGGGCTTCAATTGGGCGAGCTCGATCATGCGCGCGACGATATAGGGCTGGGAGATGGTCTGCCCCGCCTCGATGGGCAGCGCGCCGTCCTCATAGGCGAATTCCTGCAAGGGTTCGGACACGAAGGCTTCGCGCGGCACCGTCTCCATGGCGGCGAGCACGAGCGGGTCGGCGATGCCGCGCGCCCGCAAATGCCGCTCGACCATGATGGCCCGGTCGCGGGCGTGGCGGTCGTCGCCTGTCGGAACGTTCGGCGCGGAGGATGGTCATTGCCAATCACCTACCAAAGCGGGCGGCCGTTCAGCCTTGATCTGGATCAGCCTAGAGCCGCGTGCCGGACCGCGGTTCCAGTCTAGCGAGGCGCGGGCGTGTGCCAAGAGCGCCGGTCGCTCGCGTGGTTTATGCTTAGTTGCCTGATATGTCGCCTTTATTTCAGTTCCCAGCTGACATGCACCTTCACCTCGATGGTGGTGGTGCCCGCTTCGATCGGCACCGCCTTCGACGCCTCCATGGCCATGGGCGCCCCCGCATAGCGGGGCTGGAAGATGCCTTCCTCCTCGCTGATGCTGAGCACGGGGCCAAGCTCGACGCCCGCCGCTTCGGCATAGAGCTTGGCATTGGCGATCGCCTTCGCCATGGCCGCCTTGCGCGCCTCGTCCTTGAGGGCCTCGGGCTCGGCCACGCCGAACTCGATGGCGCCGATGTCGTTGGCGCCGAGGCTCACCACCTCGTCGAGCACGGTGCCGAGTTTGGCGATGTCGCGCAGGACGAGGCGCACCGAATTGGTCACGCGATAGCCGACAATGCGCTGCGCCTGTCCCTCTTTGCGCGCCTCGTAGATCGGCTGCACCGAGAAATTCGTCGTCTGGATGTCCTTGGCCTCGATGCCGTCGGCTTTCAGCGCCTCGACCATGCGGGCCATGGAGGCGGTGTTCTTGTCCAGCGCCTCGCGCGCGGTTCCGGCCTCGCTGGTGACGCCGGTTGAGATCGTGACCTCATCGGGCGCCGCCTTCACCGCCCCGGTGGCGGAAAGCGAGAGGCTGCGCTTCGGCGCCTCCTCGGCGGAAGCGGGGGCAAAGGCATGGGCGCCGGCGGCCAGCAGGGTGAGCCAGACCGCGAGAAAGCGAGCCGATTTCAAACGCATGGAGTCTCTTCCGTGTGAGCGGGCCTGAACTCAGGACCGCGCGGGGGAGGGGTGGGCACAACGGCCCCGGACCAGTTCGCGAATGAGACGAACTCTGCTATGAGGCGGAATTGTGGGAGTGCGAAGAGGGGCCCGTAGCTCAACTGGTTAGAGCCGGCGGCTCATAACCGTCTGGTTGGAGGTTCGAGCCCTCCCGGGCCCACCACCCTAATCAGGAGCTCGCCGCGGACGACGTGGGGGATCGGGAAATGGTCAAGAAGCGACACGAAGGCGGGGTTTCCTATCAGGCCCCCGGCAAGGACTATTTCGAGGACCGCGAGCTCAGGCGCCATGCGGGCGTCTTGTCGCTCTGGGCGCTCGGCGTCGGCGCGGTCATTTCGGGCGAGTTCTCGGGTTGGAACCTGGGCTTCACCGTGGGCGGCTGGGGCGGCATGTTCGTCGGCACCATCATCATCACGATCATGTATCTCGGCCTCACCAACTCCATCGCCGAGATGAGCCCGGCGCTGCCGCATACGGGCGGCGCCTATTCCTTTGCGCGCACGGCCTTCGGACCGTGGGGCGGCTTCATCACCGGCGTCGCCGAGAACATCGAATACGTGCTCACCCCGGCGGTGATCGTCTATTTCATCGGCACCTATCTCACGGCGATTTTTGAATCGCCTTCGGCGTTCCAACCTCTCTGGTGGATCGTCGGTTACGTGATATTTGTCGGCCTCAACGCGCGGGGCGTGGAGCTGTCCTTCATGGTCACCATCGTCGCGACCCTGCTCGCGATCGGCGTCCTCCTCGTGTTTTTCGTCAGCGCCATTCCGTTCTTCGACTTCAGCAAATACGCGATGAATATCGGCGCCGATCCGTCGACCGGGTTGGCCGTGGAGCTGCCGGATGGCCATGGGCCCTTCCTGCCCTTTGGCATCCACGGCATCCTCGCTTCGCTGCCCTTTGCGGTGTGGCTGTTCCTCGCCATCGAGCAGCTGCCGCTTGCGGCAGAAGAGTCGGCCGACCCGCGCCGCGACATGCCCAAGGGCATCATGCTCGGCATGTTTACGCTGATCGGTCTTGGCTTCCTGGTTCTCCTCTTCAACCCGTCGATCCCGATCGAGCGCGAAGTGACCGACGCCGCGGGCCTGACCACGACCGTCCACGGCGCCTTCGCGCTCGGCACGTCGGGTGAGCCGATCCTCGACGGTTTCCGCGTGATTTTCGGCTCGAACGCGGCGAAGGCGCTGGCGTGGCTCGCCGTCATCGGGCTCGTCGCCAGCTTCCACTCGATCATCTTCGCCTATGGCCGGCAGATCTACTCGCTGTCGCGGGCGGGCTACTTCCCGCATTTCCTGTCGGTGACCCACGGCACGCACAAAACGCCGAACGTCGCCCTGATCGCCGGTGGCGTGGCCGGGCTCGCCGTGATGCTCATCGTGTGGTTCGCCATGGGCGGCGTGGCGGCAGGCTCGTTCATCGGCGGCGTGCTGCTCAACATGGCCGTTTTCGGCGCGATGTTCTCCTATCTGCTCCAGGCGCTCACCTTCATCCAGCTGCGCCGCCGCTTCCCCAAGATCGAGCGGCCCTATCGCAGCCCGTTCGGTATCGCGGGAGCGGTGCTCACCATCGTCATCGCGCTCGTGACCATCGGCTTCCAGCTCGCCGATCCCGTCTACCGCACCGGCGTCATCGGCGTGGCGATCTGGTACGCGCTGGCGATCCTCTATTTCGCGGCCTATGGGCGGAAGACGCTCGTCTATTCTCCGGAGGAGGAGTTCGCGGTGAAGCACCGCGAAGGGAAAGCCAAGGCTTAGCGGCGCGAGCCGACCGCGGCGAAATCAGAACTCGTAGCCCAAGCAGCGCGATCTCCGGCGCGTACCATTCGGCCACTAACTCGCGCGTCGTGTCGCTATAGAGCTTGCGGTAGTCGCGCGCGTCACGCCCGCGTGCGTCGCGGGCCGGATTGACGTTGGTGCGCGGCACCTCGAGCTTGCGCTTCACCCCGATCGCGTCGAGCACCTGCGTTCAAATCCGCATCCAGGCGCTCGTAACGGCCGAGGAAATCGACCGCGAGCGTGCCGCCTTCGGTATAGATCTCGTAATTGTCGACATAAGCGCGGCGGCGGCTCTGCATGAATTGCTCGAAGCTCGGCCGCATCCGCTTCGACTTCGTCTTGTAGAAATACCACGAGACCTGGCGGTCCCACGGATTGCGGTCGAAGGCGAATTTGTAATAGGAGCGCCACACCTCCTCGCCCACATAGGCGCGCACCAGCGAAGCCGGCATATGCTCGTAGAAGCCGACGCTTGGGTGATAGTAACGCTCCGGCCGCCCGAGCAGCTTGCGCCATAGCGGGCGCTTCGGCTTCGAGGGATGCTCGATGCGGAAATTCTGCGGGCCCCGCCCTTTGCGCTCCTGCTCGCTCTCCTCGCGATAGGGCGTGATCACGTCGGACGGCCCGCACAGCTCCGACAGCGCGGCCTCGATCGCCGTGCCCGCGGTCTTCTTCGTCTTGAGGAAGATGAATTTGTGCTCGTGGCTGATGATCATGGGGCGGCGTTCAGAAGCTGTAATCCAGGAGCTCTGATCTCCCGCTCATACCACCGCCCGACGATGTCGCGCGTGTCGGCGTCATAATAGTCTTGATAGGGCGCGGCGTTCCGCCCCGTCGTGGTCTTCGCCCGCGGCAGCTCCGCCTCGAGCCTGAGCCCGACCTGCCGAGCGCGTGAGCGAGATCGTCGGCGAGATTTTCGAAGCGGCCGACGAAATCGACCGCGACGTCGCCCCCGATCGAATAGATCTCGTAATTGTCGAGGCGCGCGTGGCGATCTCCATGGATAAAGTCGGGGAAGGGCGGCTTCGTCGTCTCGCGGCGATAGCGGTGGTGATAGAACGAGACCTGCCGGTCCCAGGGGTTGCGCTCGAAGGCGAATTTGAAATAGCTGCGCCACGCCCGGTC
The DNA here is from genome assembly GCA_963792045.1 of uncultured Alphaproteobacteria bacterium. GTDB lineage: Bacteria > Pseudomonadota > Alphaproteobacteria > Rhizobiales > Methyloligellaceae > Methyloceanibacter. The sequence goes on along the minus strand of CAWBUT010000001.1, from coordinate 172,696 downwards.
ATCGTTCAGCAGCGCGCGCGCCTCTTCCGCCGGCATGTGATTGTAGAAGCCGTAATCCGCGGCGGTGAATTTGCGGAAGCGGCGTTTCCACAGCGGGCGCGGACTGTTCCACCAGCCATGCAGCCGCCAGTTCTGCGCCGCCCGGCCGCCCGCGCGCAGCGCCTCGTCATTGGCCGTGAGCGGCGTGATGATGTCGTCGGGACCGCAGAGCTTGGAGAGCGCAAGCTCGATGCTCGTGCCCGCCGTCTTCTTGGTCTTGAGGAAGATGAATTTGTGTCTGCGTGGCTGACGATCATCGGCGCCTGAAACAGTCCTTCGCTTACGCCTTCTGGCCCGCGAGCCAAATGGCGAGGTCCTCGAGGATCGCGCCGAAATGAATCTCCGGAACTCTGAGCGCGGCGGCGATGTCCTGCAGTTTCTTGCGCTCCTCTCCGGCGATACGGTCGTCGGCGAGCAGCACGAGATAGGACGCCCGGATGATCTCCTCTTTGGTCTCGATGTTGAGACTGTCGGCCGCGGCGGCAAGCATGGCGAGCAGCCCGCCGTCGCGCATATTGGCCTCTTCCACCGCTCTGATGTCCTCCGGCGTCAGCGACCGGCCCGATTGGTCGCGATAGATTTGCTGGATGAGCCCGATCTCCTGCTCGTCGAGCTTGCCGTCGGCCGCGGCCATCGCCACCATGGCCATGAGAATGAAATCAGCCCCTTGCTGCGTCTTTCTGGTCTGCCAATTCCCGCTCCTTCAGGCCAGTGAACCGCCGATTTCCGTACCTTGCGGCCTGAGGCCGAGAAACTTCGCTTTGAAGCCTGGCGCAAGGGTGCGCTATGACGCGGACGAAATAAAGCCCCTGCCGCTAACCCTGTTGGACCGTGACGCCGCTCAAGCTCATCTTCCTGGCCGATACGCGGCCCGGACACTACCACCTCGCGCAAGGGGTCATTGCCGCGCTTGCGCGCCTGCGCCCGGTCGAGGTCACCCGGGTGCCCGTGATGCGGCGCTGGATCGTGCCGACGCGCTGGCTGCGCCGGCGCATCGCGAGCGAGAATTTCTTTCCGCCCCGCATGCTGCGCATGGCCTATCGCATCGACGCCTATGCGCTGCCCAAAGCCGACCTCGTCATCTCGGCCGGCGGCGAGACGCTGATGCCGAACATCTGCGTCTCGCGCTTCCTGGGCGTGCCCAATATCTATTGCGGCTCCTTGCTGCGCGGATTGGAGGCGGAGAATTTCAGCCTCGTCATTTCCTCCTATGACCGCGATGCGGGAAGCCCGCGCCATCTCGTCGTGCTGAAGCCCTCGGCCATCGATCCCGATGCGCTTGGCCGCCCGGTCGAGGTGCCGCGTTACGGACCCGCGCGCCACCCGCGCATTGCGGGCCTGCTCATCGGCGGCAATGCCGGCCCCTTCCGCTATCGCCGCGCCGAATGGGAGCGTCTGCTCGATTTCGTGCGAAGTGTGGCGAGAGCCTGGGGCATCCGGTGGCTCGTCTCCACCTCCAGGCGCACGCCGCCTTATGTGGCCGACCGGCTCGCCGCGCTCGCGCAAGATGCAAGCGTGATCGCGCGCTTTGTCGACTTCCGCACCGCGGGCCCCGGCACGCTGCCGCAGATCTTCGCCGAGGCGGAGGTGATCCTCGCCACCGAGGATTCGAGCACCATGATCTCCGAAGCCGTGTCGGCGCGGCTGCCGGTGGTGGGGGTGGCGCCTGCCGCCCATCGCTTCACCGATGAGGAGGCGGAATATCGGAAATTTCTCGTGCGCAACAATTGGTGCCGCGTGCTGCCCATTGCCGCGCTCACGCCGGAGAGCTTTGCGCAAGCGCTGTCGGAAATCGAGCCGCTCAAGGAGAACCCGCTCGCCGCGCTCGCCGCGCATATCAAACAGCGCCTGCCCGAGCTCTTTCGTGGCGGTTGAGTCCCGCGCGCCGATTGGCTAGAAGCGAGCTCGCTTTCCCGCATCCGCACGTTCCGAGGAGCTCCGGCAGCGCCCATGGCCACGCCCCAATATGTCTATGTCATGAACAAGCTGTCCAAGACCTATCCGGGCGGCAAGCAGGTCTTGAAGGACATCACCCTTGCCTTCCTGCCCGGCGCCAAGATCGGCGTGGTGGGTTTGAACGGCGCGGGCAAATCGACGCTGCTCCGCATCATGGGCGGCGAGGAGACCGAGTTTCTGGGCGAGGCCTGGGCGGCGGACGGCGTGAGCGTGGGCTTCCTGCCGCAGGAGCCGCGCCTCGACGAGAAGAAGGACGTGCTCGGCAATGTGATGGAGGGCGTGGCGGAGAAGAAGGGCAAGCTCGACCGCTATAACGAGCTCGCGCTCAATTATTCCGACGATACCGCCGATGAGATGGCGCAGCTCCAGGACGAGATCGACGCCCAAGGGCTGTGGGACCTCGACGCGCAAGTCGAGCAGGCCATGGATGCGCTGCGCTGCCCGCCCGGTGACGCCGCGGTGAAGACGCTATCCGGCGGCGAGAAGCGCCGCGTCGCGCTCTGCCGGCTCCTGCTCGCCAAGCCCGACATTCTCCTCCTCGACGAGCCCACCAACCATCTCGACGCCGAGAGCGTCGCCTGGCTCGAGCATCATCTGCGCGACTATCCCGGCACCGTGGTCATGGTCACCCATGACCGCTACTTCCTCGACAACATCACCGAATGGACGCTCGAGCTCGAGCGCGGGCAGGGCATCCCCTATCACGGCAGCTATTCCTCCTGGCTCGAGCAGAAGCACAAACGCCTCGAGGTGGAAGGCAAGCAGGACGAGGCCAAAGAGCGCACGCTTCAGCGCGAGCTCGAATGGATCAAGGCGAGCCCCAAGGCGCGTCAGGCGAAATCGAAGGCGCGCATTCGCGCCTATGACGAGCTCGTGGCGGAAGCCGGCCGCGACAAGCAGGGCAAGGCCGAGATCACCATCCCGCCCGGTCCGCGCCTCGGCGACATGGTGATCGAGGCGGACGATTTGGAGAAGGGCTTCGGCGACACTCTCCTCATCGACCATCTCTCCTTCAAGCTGCCGCGGGGCGGCATTGTCGGCGTCATCGGCCCGAACGGCGCCGGCAAGACGACGCTGTTCCGCATGATCGTGGGCCAGGAGAAGCCCGATCATGGCACCATCCGCGTCGGCGACACGGTCAAGCTCGGTTATGTCGACCAGTCGCGCGACACCCTCGACGGCAAGAAGAGTGTGTTCGAGGAGATCTCGGACGGCAACGACGTGATCAAGCTCGGCACGCGCGAGGTGCCGTCACGCGCCTATGTCGGCTGGTTCAACTTCAAGGGACCGGACCAGCAGAAGAAGGTGGGCCAGCTCTCGGGCGGCGAGCGCAACCGCGTTCACCTCGCCAAGATGCTGAAATCGGGCGCGAACCTGATCCTGCTCGACGAGCCCACCAACGATCTCGACGTGGAGACGCTGTCCTCGCTCGAAGCCGCGCTCGAGGACTTCCCCGGCTGCGCCGTGATCATCAGCCACGATCGCTTCTTCCTCGACCGCATCGCCACCCACATTCTGTCCTTCGAGGGCGACAGCCATGTGGAATGGTTCGAGGGCAATTTCGCCGACTATGAGGAGGACAAGAAGCGCGGCTGGGCGAGGACGCCGTGATCCCGAAGCGCATCAAATACAAGAAATTCGCCCGCGCCTGACCCGGGGGCGAGAGCCCGCTTGCGGCGGTCGCCGTAAACGTATAAACATATCTTTATGTCAGGTGATGCCGAGCGCTCTGCCATAACCCCAGGCCTGTCCCGCGCCCAAGCCCTGGGCGCGCTGCGCGCGGCCGGCGAAGCCACGCGCTTGCGCATTCTCGCGCTGCTCGCCCATGCCGAGCTCAACGTCAAGGACCTGACCCAGATCCTGGGGCAGAGCCAGCCCCGCATCAGCCGGCATCTGAAGCTGATGGCGGAAGCGGGCCTCATCACGCGCTTCCGCGAAGGGAGCTGGGTGTTCTTCCGTCTGGCCGAGGCCGGCTCCCAAGCCGCGCTCGCCCGCGCCATCGTGGCCAGTCTCGACGCGAGCGATTTGACGATCGCCCGCGACCGCGCCCGCGCCGAAGGCGTGCAACGCGCCCGCGCCGAAGCGGCGCAAGCCTATTTCAAAGCCCATGCCCGCGATTGGGACCAAATCCGCGCGCTGCACGTGGCGGAGGATCAGGTGGAAGCCGCCATGGGCGAGGCGCTCGGCAAGGGGCCGTTCTCGCTGCTGGTCGATCTCGGCACCGGCACCGGGCGCATTCTCGAATTGTTTGCTCCCCGCGCCGAACGCGCGCTCGGCTTCGATCTCAATCACGACATGCTGGCCTATGCGCGCATGAAGCTCGAGCGCGCGGGGCTCACCCAGGCGCAGGCCCGCCATGGCGATCTGTTCAATGTGCCGCTGCCCGATGGCGTGGCCGACGCCGTCGTGCTGCACCAGGTCTTGCATTTTCTCGACGACCCCGCCGGCGCGATCGCCGAAGCGGCGCGGCTGCTCGCGCCCGGCGGCAAGCTGCTCGTGGTGGATTTCGCGCCGCACGAGCTCGAATTCCTGCGCGACCAGTCGGCGCATCGCCGCCTCGGTTTTGCCAATGGGCAGCTCAAAGCTTGGCTCGAAGAGGCGGGGCTCGCACTCAAGCAGCACCGCGATCTGGCGCCGGGCAGGGGGGTAAGCCCCGAGAAGCTCACCGTCTCGCTCTGGCTCGCCACCAAGCGCGCCGCGGAGCGCAAAGTGAGGCGCCCGCGCGCCTCGGTGGAGGCCGCCGCGTGATGCTCAATGCTCCCGACCGCAAGAGCCGCTTCCTCGGCGACGGCGACATCGACGTGTCGTTCGAGTTCTTCCCGCCGAAGAGCGCGGCGATGGAGGAGACGCTGTGGCGCTCCATCCGCCGGCTCGAGCCGCTGCATCCGAAATATGTGTCGGTCACCTATGGCGCCGGGGGCTCCACCCGCGAGCGCACCCACGCGACCGTCGCGCGCATTCTGAAGGAGACGAAGCTCAAGCCCGCCGCCCATCTCACTTGCGTGTCCGCGACCCGCGAGGAGGTCGACGAGGTGATCCGCGACTATTGGCGGCTGGGCGTGCGCCACATCGTGGCGCTGCGCGGCGACCCGCCGGGCGGCGTGGGCGCGCGCTACGAGCCGACGCCCGGCGGCTATGTCAATGCCGCCGATCTCGTGAAAGGCATCAAGAATGTCGCCCCGTTCCAAATCTCCGTCGCCTGCTATCCGGAGAAGCATCCCGAATCGCCGAGCGTCGAGGCCGATATCGATTTTCTGAAAGCGAAGATCGATGCGGGCGCGACCAGCGCCATCACCCAATTCTTCTTCGACAACGAAATGTTCTTCCGCTTCCTCGATCGCGTGCGCGACCGCGGCATCACCATCCCCATCGTGCCCGGGCTGATCCCGATCCACAATTTCCAGCAGGTTGCGGGCTTCGCCGCCAAATCCGGCGCGAGCGTGCCCTCCTGGCTCGGGCACAGATTCGAGGGCCTGGAGAAGGACGTCGAGACGCGCCACCTCGTGGCCGCGGCGGTGGCGGCGGAGCAGGTGATGGGCCTGGTCGATCGCGGCATCACCGAGTTCCATTTCTACACGCTGAACCGTGCCGACCTCGTCTACGCCATCTGCTATTTGCTCGGCCTGCGCCCGGTGCCGGCCGCGACCAAAGCGGAGGCCGCGCAATGACCCGCGACGAGCGCATCGCCGCGCTGAAGCGGGAGGCGAAGGAGCGCATCCTCATCCTCGACGGCGCCATGGGCACCATGATCCAGCGCCATCGTCTCGACGAGGCGGCCTATCGCGGCACGCGCTTCCGCGAGCACGCGAGCGACCTCCGCGGCAACAACGATCTGCTGGTGCTGACGCAAGCCCGCATCATCGGCGAGATCCACAACGCTTATCTTGCGGCCGGCGCCGACATCATCGAGACCAACACCTTCAATGCGCAGGCCATCAGCCAAAGCGATTATGGGCTCGAGGACATCGCCTATGAGATGAACGTCGCCGCGGCCAAGCTCGCCCGCGAGGCGGCCGATGCCTGGACGGCGAAGACACCCGATAAGCCCCGCTTTGTCGCCGGCGCCATCGGCCCCACCAACCGCACCGCCTCGCTCTCGCCCGACGTGAACAATCCGGGCTTCCGCAATGTCAGTTTCGACGCCCTGGTCGAGGCCTACGCCACCCAGGCGCGCGGGCTGATCGAAGGCGGGGTGGACGCGATCCTCATCGAGACGATCTTCGACACGTTGAACGCCAAGGCCGCGGGCTTTGCCGTCGAGCAGGTGTTCGATGAGACGGGCGTCGTGCTGCCGATCATGCTGTCCGACACCATCACCGATCTTTCCGGGCGCAATCTCTCCGGCCAGACGCCGGAGGCCTTCTGGTATTCGCTCAAGCATTTGCGCCCCTTCTCGGTCGGGCTCAATTGCTCCTTCGGCGCCGAGCAGCTCAGGCCGTCGGTGGCCGACCTTGCCGCCGTCGCCGATACGCTGATCAGCGTCTATCCCAATGCCGGCCTGCCCAACGCCATGGGCGAATATGACGAGACGCCCGAGCACATGGCGGGGCTGCTCGAGGAATGGGCGGGCGCCGGATTGATCAACATCGTCGGCGGCTGCTGCGGCACCACGCCCGAGCACATCCGCGCCATCCAGCTCGCGGTCTCGAAATATCCGCCGCGGCAGGTGCCGGAGGTCGAGCACAAGCTCCGCCTCTCCGGCCTCGAGCCCTTCGTGCATGGGTGAGCCTGACGTGACCAACGCGGCGCAAGACTTCGTCATGGTGGGCGAGCGGACCAACGTCACCGGCTCCGCGCGCTTCCGCAAGCTGATCGAGGCGAACGACTATGCCGCCGCGCTCGAAGTCGCGCGTCAGCAGGTCGAGAGCGGCGCCAACATGCTCGACGTCAACATGGACGAGGGCATGCTCGATTCCGAAGCGGCCATGACCACCTTCCTCAACCTCATCGCCGCCGAGCCCGACATCGCCCGCGTGCCCATCATGATCGACTCCTCGAAATGGTCGGTGATCGAGGCGGGGCTGAAATGCGTGCAAGGCAAGGCGGTGGTCAATTCCATCAGCATGAAGGAAGGCGAGGGGCCGTTCCTGGAGCACGCGCGCAAAGTGCGCCGCTATGGCGCCGCCGTCGTGGTGATGGCCTTCGACGAGCAGGGCCAGGCCGAGACCGCCGAGCGCAAATTCGAAATCTGCCGGCGCGCCTATAAGCTCTTGACCGAAAAAGCGGGCTTTCCGCCCGAGGACATCATCTTCGATCCCAACATCTTCGCCGTCGCCACCGGCATCGAGGAGCATAGCGACTATGCGCGCGCCTTCATCGAGGCCACCCGCCGCATCAAGGCGGAGCTGCCTTACGTGCATGTGTCGGGCGGCGTGTCCAACCTCTCTTTCGCCTTCCGCGGCAATGAGCGGGTGCGCGAGGCCATGCATTCGGTGTTCCTCTACCACGCCATCCAGGCCGGCATGGATATGGGCATCGTCAATGCCGGCCAGCTCGCGCTCTATGACGACATCGATCCGGAGCTGCGCACCCTCGTCGAGGACGTGATCCTCAATCGGCGCCGTGACGCGACCGACCGCCTGCTCGAAGCGGCGGAACGCTATCGCGGCGAGGGGGCGCAAAAGCGCGAGGTGGATCTTGCCTGGCGCGAGAAGCCGGTGGAGGAGCGCCTGACCTACGCGCTCGTGCACGGCATCGCCAATTACATCGAACAGGACACCGAGGAGGCCCGCGCCAAGGCCGCGCGCCCGCTGCATGTGATCGAGGGCCCGCTGATGGCCGGCATGAGCGTGGTCGGCGATCTGTTCGGCGCCGGCAAAATGTTCCTGCCGCAAGTGGTGAAGTCGGCGCGGGTGATGAAGCAGGCCGTCGCCTATCTCATGCCCTTCATGGAGAAGGAGAAGGAGGAGCAGGGGCTCGCCCAAGGCGAGCCCGCCGGGCGCATCCTGCTCGCCACGGTCAAGGGCGACGTGCACGACATCGGCAAGAACATCGTCGGCGTCGTGCTCCAATGCAACAATTACGAGGTCATCGATCTCGGCGTCATGGTCCCGGCGCAAAAAATCCTCGACACCGCGCGCGAGAAGAACATCGACATCATCGGCCTGTCCGGCCTGATCACGCCCTCGCTCGACGAGATGTGCCACGTGGCGGCCGAGATGGAGCGCGAAGGCTTCGACCTGCCGCTGCTCATCGGCGGCGCCACCACGAGCCGGGTGCATACCGCGGTCAAGATCAGCCCGAACTACAAGCGCAGCCAGGCGGTCTATGTCACCGATGCGAGCCGCGCCGTGGGCGTGGTGTCGAGCCTGATGTCGGCGGAGGAGCGCCCGCGCACCATCGCCAAGGTCCGCGAGGACTATGTGCGGCTCGCCGAATCCCACGCCCGCGGCCAGGCGGAGAAAGTCCGCGCCACGCTCGCCCAGGCGCGCGCCAACCGGCTCAAGCTCGACTGGGCGGATTATGTGCCGCCCAAGCCCACCTTCCTCGGGGACCCGCGCCTTCAAGGCCTACGATCTCGCCGAGCTTGCCCGCTATATCGACTGGACGCCCTTCTTCCAGGCCTGGGAGCTGAGGGGCGCCTTTCCCCGCATCCTCGACGACGACAAATATGGCGAGGCCGCGCGCCACCTCTTCGCCGACGCCCAAGCCATGCTGAAGCAGCTCATTGCCGAGAAATGGCTCGCCGCCAACGCCGTCGTCGGCTTCTGGCCCGCCAACAGCGTGGGCGACGACATCGAGCTCTATGCCGATGAGCGCCGCGGCAAGCCGATCGCCACGCTGCATACGCTCCGCCAGCAAATGGCCCGCGACGGGTCGCGCGCCAATCTCGCGCTCGCCGACTTCGTGGCGCCGAAGGAGTCAGGGCGTCGCCGACTATATCGGGGCCTTCGCCGTGACCGCGGGGATCGGCGAGGAGGACGTGGCGCGCCGCTTCGAGCGCGCCAATGACGACTACGCCAAGATCATGGTCAAGGCGCTCGCCGACCGGCTCGCCGAGGCCTTCGCCGAAGCTTTGCATGAGCGGGTGCGCAAGGAGCTATGGGCCTATGCGCCGGACGAGCGCCTCAGCAATGAGGAGCTGATCGCGGAGGCCTATCGCGGCATCCGCCCGGCGCCCGGCTATCCGGCCCAGCCCGACCACACCGAGAAGCGCACGCTCTTCCGCCTCCTCGATGCCGAGAAGGCGACCGGGCTCAAGCTCACCGAGTCTTGCGCCATGTGGCCGGCCGCCGCCGTGTCGGGGCTTTATTTCTCTCACCCCGAGAGCCGCTATTTCGGCGTCGGCAAGATCGGCCGCGACCAGGTCGCGGACTATGCCGCGCGCAAAGGCTGGAGCCAGGAGGAGGCCGAGCGCTGGCTCGGCCCCATCCTCAATTACGACCCCAAAGTGGCAACCGCGGCGGAATAGCGGCGGGACCTCGCCAAAGCTGCGAGGTCAAGAAGCCGGATCGGGGTTTATGCGGCGTGGTCGGGGCGCTTATGCGCGGGCTGCCCTAGATCATCCCGAGGATGATGGCAGCGACAAAGCCAAACGAGATCATCGCCACGATGGCGGTCACCATGCCCGTATATTCCATCGGAAGCCTCCTTCCCGATTGGAGGGTGCCTTGGCGGCCTATGGGAGGAAGTGTACGGATGGCCTCCCCCTGCTGCCAAGCCCTTTCTATGTTGCAGCGCACAAATCGCGTGCATTGCAGCTGACGCCCAAAACGCCGAAGGGGAGGCCGCGGTTCCCTGGTCGCAATTGTCCTTGAAAACGGGGATCGGGCCGGGGAAACTGTTGCCGGGCGCCGCCACAATCATGCTAATGGCGGCCGCTTGCACCGATTTGCTCCTGTGCATAAGGGCCGGAAAACCGGGTGGGACCTCACAGTTTGGCCGCCCGGCCAACAAAATCTCGGCGCGCTCCTGGGCTAGGAGCGGCTAAGCTGACGGGTTGAAAAGAAGCGCCGCGGTCGGGGCTGCGCCCCAAGAGGCGGCGGGAGGGACGCGACAATGAAGGTGTTGAGCCTCGCCGGGCTGTGTCTTGGGCTATCGAGCCTCTTCGCGGTCTCGCCGGCCGAGGCGTTGAGCATCTCCAATTCCGATCCCGAGGCGCACACCATCACCGTGACCGTCGGCAGCGACTCCAAGGAGCTGACGGTGGCGCCGGACCAAGAGGTCGACGCCGCCTGTGCCGACGGTTGCAAGGTCAAGCTCGAGAATGGCGAAGAGTACGACCTGAAGGGCAGCGAGGAAGTTTCCATCGAGGGCGGCGTCATCTTCGTCAACTCCTCGCCCGACGCCGACGACGAGGATTTGCCCGACGTCGATCCCGACGCCGACACCGAAGCCTCGGGCCCCGGCAATGCCACGCCGCCCTCCAATTCCGCGGCGCCCGACAGCTCCACCTCCGCCGTTCCGCAAGGCCAGTAGCCGAAGCGCTCCTCTTAAAGGGGAAATTTGCGCAGCAGGATCTCGTCATAGCCGTCGGCGACGAGACCCGGCAGGATTGCCGCGCGGGTAAAGCCGTGCCGCTCATAGAAGCGCAAGGCGCGTTCGTTGAAGGACGAGGCGCAGACCCAGAGATTGCGCGCGCCGCCGGCGACCGCCTCGCGCTCGAGCCAGGCGAGAATGGCGCTGCCAAGCCCCTGACTCTGAAACGGCGGCAAGAGCGCGAGCAGCTCGAGATACGGTCCCTTGAGCCAGGGGTCGCGCACCGACACCAAGCCTGCCTCCTGGCCCTCCACCTCGACGAGATGGCGGCGGGCGCCGCCGTCCGCCGTGGCAAGGAATTTGGCGAGCCGCTCCGCCGGGTAGGCCATCACCGACCAGGGCGGGATCGCCACGATGGCCGCGGCCAGGCGCGGGCCGGCGCTTGGCGGAAACGGCACGAGCCGCGCGCGCCCGAGCGGCCCCGGCGCCAAGCTCAATGGGGACCGTCGAAGATGGAGAGGAGGTCATGGCTGCCGGGCTTCGCAGAGGAATGGGCGACGCGCTTCGCATCGCTGGGTGTGTTCTCATAGCAGATCGACGCGATCACCGGCTTCCCCGCCGCGATCAGCTCGCTCACGGTGACGAAGCGATAGCCCTGCTCCTTGAGCTTGGGGATGGCGAGCGCCAGCGCCTCCGCCGTATGCCAGCCTCGGCCATTGGCATGCGCCACGACGATGGCGCCCGGATGGGCGCGCGTCAGGATCCGGCCGGCGATGGCCTTGGCGCCCTCATGCGGATCGGGATCGCCGGTGACGAGGTCCCATTGGATGGCGAGCAGCCCCGCATCGGCGACCGCGGCGAGCGATTTGGTATCGCAGCGGCCGTAAGGAAAGCGCATCACCGCCATGCGGGCGGGCAGTGCGGCGGGCGCGTCGGCCGCGCCCACCGCGCATTGCTTCGCCGCCAGCGCATCGCGGGCGCGCGTGAAGGCCGCTTCGGTGAGGGTGATCTCTCGCGTCAGCGTCTCGTCGCTCGCGTGCGCAAGGTTGAGATGGGTGAGCCCGTGGCTGCCCACCTCGAACAGGGGATCGCCGATAAGCTGCTGCGCGCGCTCCGGATGGGTCTCCATCCATTTGCCGCCGGCGAAGAAGGTCGCCTTCACGCCCTGCGCCCGGAGCAGGTCGACGATGCGGCCGTCATAGCCGGCCACGTCGCCATTCGTCTCGCAGAGATCGAAGGTGAGCGCGATCAGCTTCTCCCCCTCGGGCAGCGCGACGCTGCGGATCGAGCCGCGCAATTCCGGCGCGACGGGGGTCGCCGCCGGCAGCGTCACCGCCTTGAGCGGCGCAAGGTCGAAGGCATGCCGCGCGCGGCTGGGCGCGATCTCGGCTTTGGTGCCGGCGAGCGCCTCTTGCGTCCAGCATTGCGGCACCTGGTCGGCTCTTGGGCCCAAGCGGGGCTGAGCCCGGCGGCAATGAGCCCGAGGCCAAGCAAGGCTGCGAGCGTGAGAGCGAAGCATGGCGGCCCCTTTCCGCGGGCATTGAGCCTGCCCGCGTTTCCCCCGTCAATTGCCGCCAGAGTCGCGTCTCGCCGAGGCCCGATGCCCGGCAATCCGGCCATCATTCCGGCCAAATCGATGCCGCTATCTAATCGATCCACGCCCCCGTCGCGTCGGGGCGGGAATGAACCGAGGGGAGACTCAAATGAGACTGGCGGCATTATATTTGTGCATGATTTCAATCGCTTTAGGCATTGCCCTGTCATCCGCATTCGCGCAAGGCACCACGCGGCAAAGCGCCGTTCGGCTCGCGGACGGGCATGCCGACGCCTGCATGTATAATTACAACCAATGCATGACCGGATGCGACGGCATGTCGGGCTGCGAGAGTCAGTGCCAGACGAATTACGATGGTTGCATGTCGCAAGGACAGTAAAGACGGCCGCCGGCTCTGGCCTGCGGACCGCCCGGTCCTCAGGGCCTCGCAGCCGAGGCGCCCAACTCCGTCATGACGCGCTTTACTCTGTCTTGATCTGGCGCAAGCGTGGTCGTCCGCGCGGCGCTACGCTCATCGCAAGGCTCGCGCCTATATGGGGCGCGAAGGAGGATCATTGTGAGAGCTGCCGTTCTTTGCCTCGCATTTTCGCTCGCAGCGGGCGCGGCCCTCGCCGATGACTGTGGACGACTGCACGGAGGGCGAGACGGCGCAGCTCCGGATCGCGGCCTGCACCTCGCTCATCGAGAGCCACGGTCAGCCCCCCGAGGATGCCGCGCGCGCCTACAAGAACCGGGGCAGCGCCTATGCCGAGATCGGTAAGCACGACGAGGCCATCGCCGATTTCACCGCGGCCATCAAGCTCAATCCGGACTATGCGGTCGCCTTTGCCGGCCGCGGCGAGTCCGAGCTCGCCAAGGGCGATTTCGGCGGGGCCATCGCCGATTACACCGAGACCATTCGCGTGAAGCCCAATTATCCCGCGGCCTTCGTCAGCCGCGGCTACGCTTATCTGGTCAAGGGCGATTTCGACCACGCCATCGCCGATTTCACCGAGGCGCTCAAGCTTGCTCCGCGCAGCGTCATCGCGCTGAACAATCGCGGCCTCGCCCACAAGCAGAAGGGTGAGCTGGACCTGGCCCTTGCCGACTACGCGGCGGCGATCGAGCTCAATCCGAGCTATGCGCTTGCCTATAACAATCGCGGCTATGTCTACGAAGCCAAGGGTCAGAAAAAGGAGGCCATCGACGATTTTCGTCAGGCGCTCGCGCTTGACGCTTCGCTGGTGGGGGCGAGAGACGGTTTGCAACGCATGGGCGCCGCGCCCGCCTCGACGGCGGAAACCGAGGCGCTGATTCACGACGGCGAGGCGCTCGCGCAAAAGCATTGCGCCTCGTGCCACGCGATCGGCGCGCAAGGCGAAAGCCCCAACAAAAGAGCGCCCGCCTTCCGCGATCTGCAACGGGGCTATCCCATCCTCGCTCTGCGCGAGCCGTTGTCGCGTGGGATCGCGCGGCCGCATGACGAAATGCCGACCTTCGTTTTTTCCGATCACGAGACCGATATGATCATCGCCTATATCAACAGCCTCGCGCCGGGGAAATGATGCGCCGCGCTTTGACCCATGCTTCTGTCTGGGGCTTGCTCCTGGCGGCGATGCTCCTGCCGCTCGCCTCGGGCGCCGGCGCGCAAGACAAGGCGCCGCCGCAAGACGAGCATCCCGATTGGGGCGCCAATGTTTGGCAGGCGCCGCCCGCAGGCTGGAACCTCAAGAACATGGCGCCGGCGCAGCGCCAGCGCATGGCGCGCTCCTGGGCCTTTATGAACAAGCAAGTTCCCGAAGACTATCTCGAGGCCGAGAATAATGTCGGCTTCACCATCGCCGCCATCGCCGCGGGCGGCCCCCTCTATGTCGCCCATTGCGCGCGCTGCCATGGCGCAACCGGCCTCGGCAATGGCGATCTCGCCCCCGACCTCTACGCCGTCGCCGGCGCTGCTTGCCTATCTCGTGCAGCAGCCGATCGCCGGCGACCAATATTTGCTGTGGAGCATCGACGAGGGCGGCAAGCAATTCAACACCGCCATGCCGGCGTTCAAGACCGAGCTGACCCGCGAGCAGATTTGGCAGATCGTCGCCTATCTGCGCGCGGGCTTTCCCGCGCTTGAGAGCGAAGCGCCGGAGAGCGGCGTCGAGCCGCCGGTCAAGACCGACGAGCCGAGCCCGAAGCCTTAGGGTAGGGGCCTATCCTTTGCCTTTGGTGCGCGTATTGCCGTGCGGCGCATGGCGCTCCAGGAACTCGATGATCAGCCCGGCCACGTCCACCTCGGTCGCCTGCTCCAGCCCCTCGATGCCGGGCGAGGAATTGACCTCCACCACCAGCGGCCCATGCTTCGAGCGCAGCATGTCCACGCCGCAGACATTGAGGCCGAGCGTGCGCGCGGCCTTCACCGCCACCGCGCGCTCCTGCGGGGTGATGCGCACCTTCTCGCCCGCGCCGCCGCGATGCAGATTGGAGCGGAAGTCGCCCGGCGGCCCCTGCCGCTTCATCGCCGCCACCACCTTCTCGCCGATGACGAGCGCGCGGATGTCGGCGGAGTCCGCCTCCTTGATGAACTCCTGCACCAGGATGTTGACGTCGGCCCCCTGAAACGCCTCGATCACCGACTTCGCCGACTTCATCGTGTCGCCGAGCACGACGCCGATGCCTTGCGTGCCCTCGAGCAGCTTAATGATCACCGGCGGTCCGCCGACGAGGTCGATGATGTCCTCGGCCTGTTTCGGATCGTTGGTGTAGGCGGTGGTGGGCAGCCCGATGCCGCGGCGGGCGAGCAATTGCATGCTGCGGAGCTTGTCGCGCGATCGGCCGATGGCGACCGACTCGTTCAACGGATAGACGCCCATCACCTCGAACTGGCGCAAGACGGCGAGACCGTAGAAGGTGACCGAGGCGCCGATGCGCGGGATCACCGCGTCGAAGCCTTCGAGCCGCCGCTTGCGATAGTAGAGCGTCGGACGCTTCGAGGTGATGTTGATGGAGACGCGCAGCGTGTTGATGACCTCGATCTCGTGCCCGCGCTCGCGCGCCGCCGCGCAAATGCGCCGGTGGGTATAGAGGCGCGGATTGCGCGCGAGCATCGCGATCTTCATTGGAATAGGCCTCTTGGGTGGGGGCGAAGCGGTCTAGCGCAGCCCCTTGTGCGGCTCAAGGGCGGACACGCGCACTTTGCGCGGCAGGCTCGCCGGCCGGTCGCCGGCAAGGAAGGAGCGGTTGGGCTCGACCAGGACGCCGCGCTTGAGCGCCGTGCGCCCGAGCAGCATGCGGAAGCCCATCTGGTCGCGATTGGTGAGCGCCAGCTCGATCGTCCAGGCGAGCTCGCCCAGCCGCAGCATCGTCTCGATGATGTAGCGCCGCTCCGCCTGGCCGCCCGAATTGCGCACCACGCGCTCATCCACCGCGCGGGCTTCGCACTTGACTGAAAGCCGGTCGCTCCGCTGCAGAGGGTGGAGCTCGAAGCGTACCCACAGCCCGCCCCCGCGCCGGAACGGCTCGATGCGATAGGCATGCAACGCGCTGGTGCGGGCGCCGGTGTCGATCTTGGCCTTGATGGCGGCCACGCCGAGATCGGGCAGGCGCACCCATTCGCGCCAGCCGATACGCAACCGCTCCTTCCGTGGGCGTGCTGTGGTCATGCGATCCGTAGTCTCGAAAGGAACATCACGGCCTCAGTCTTAGGGCCGAAGCGCGCCGCTGCCAATGTCGGCGATACCGTGGCGCTTCATCGGCGCGTCCCCCTTCACTATAGTGAGGCGGCTTTCTCGGGAGGGGCCATGGGCAAAAACCAGCATGTCACGCCCCATGAGCGGGGCTGGGCCGTGACCGCCGACGGGGCGGAAGCGCCCTCCGCCATCTTCAAGACCCAGAGCGAGGCCTGGGAGAAGGCCAAGTCGCTCGCGCGCAAGGAACGCTCCGAGGCGCTGCTGCATGGCAAGAACGGCCGCATCCGGGAGCGCAACACCTACGGCCACGACCCGCGCCGCAGCACGGGTTGAGCGTCACGGGCTGAAGATCAGCGCGATATAGACCACGAACAGAAGCAGGTGGACCACGCCTTGCAGCACATTGGTGCGCGTGCCGCCGAAGGTCAGCGCGCTCACGAACAAGGTGAGCACCAAGAGCACGGCCTGCAGCTGGTCGAGCCCAAGATGCACGTCGCGCTTGGCGACGAGCGCGATGGTCAGCACGGCCGGAATGGTGAGGCCGATCGTGGCGAGCGCCGAGCCGAGGCAGACATTGACCGCGCGTTGCAGCTGATTGGCGAGGGCTGCGTGCATCGCCGTGAGACCCTCCGGCGACAGCACGAGGATGGCAATGAGGATACCGCCGAGCTCGGGCGGCATCCCGAGCTGCTCGATGCCGAGATCGACGATCACGGCCAGCGACTCCGACAGGAGCACGATGGGCACGAGCGTGAGCACGAGCATGACGAGGTGATAGCGGAGCGAGCCCGTCGCGTGGGAGTGCAGCCGGCGGCTGTCATAGGCCTTCACCCGCTCGCCATTGCCGTTGGGCTCGGCGAAGAAGGCCCGGTGGCGCATCGTCTGAATGATCAGGAACACCCCGTAGAACAGGATGGTGATGATTGCGAACAGCCCCGCCTGAAACGGCGACACGATCGGGTCCGGCACCGTCTTGGTGTAATCCGGAATGATCAGGGCGAACACCGCGACCGCCGCGATCACCACGAGGAAGGCGCGTGCGCCTTCGAGATTGTATTCCTGCTCCCAATAGCGCAGCGCCCCCATGATGAGCGCCGTGCCGATCATGCCGTTGAGCACGATCATCAGCGTGGCGAACATGGCGTCGCGCGCGAGCGTGGGGTTGTTCTCGCCATGCAGCATGATCGCGGTCATGAGCGAGACCTCGATCACGATCACCGAGAGCGTGAGCACGAGCGTGCCGTAAGGCTCCCCCAGCTTCTCGGCCAAGGCATCGGCGTGACGCACGACGCCGAACGCGCACCACAGCATCACCCCGAACAGCCACAGGAACAGAAGGATGGTGCGCGGATAATTGCTGAGGTCGCTCGAAAAGCGCGCTTCTGGAAAATGAAGACGAGGATGGCGGTGGCGATGCCCGCGATGGTCGGCGCTTCGCGGGCGAGACGGGCGAGGATGTCGTCCGTCTTGAGGCGTCGTGCGGATGCGGGCGTCTCGCGCTGATTCATGCGTCCCTCCGCCGGCCCCGGGCGCCTTTCAGCATGGCGGGAGGGCGCGGCTGAGGCGAAATTAGCTCGGGTGGCAATTCGCCGCGAGGAGCAAATGAGGTGAACAATGCCGGAAGGTTGCCCTCCCGCGTCTGGCCTCGGGCCGCGCTTTGAAGTAAAAGCCGCTTACATGCCTTCCTCCGACCACCGCTGGCGCCGCCCGCGTTCCTATCATCACGGCAATCTGAAGGAGGTCCTGCTCGAGGCCGCCCGCGCGCTCATCGAGCAATATGGGCCGGCCGGCTTCAGCCTGACCGAGGCGGCGCGGCTTGCCGGCGTCAGTCCCGCCGCGCCCTACCGCCATTTCCGCGACCGCGAGGCGCTGCTCGCCGAGGTCGCCCGCAGCGGGTTCGATCGCTTCGCCGCGCGTCTCGACATGGCCTGGAACAATGGCGTGCCCACGCCGTTCGCCGCCTTCGACGCGCTCGGCCGCGCCTATCTCGCCTTCGCCCGCGAGGAACCGGCGAGCTACGCGGTGATGTTCGAGGCGGGGCTGCAGCCCGAGGATGCCGCGCGCATGCCGGGCGCGACCAAGGCCTTCGACGTGCTGCTCAAGGCCGCCGCGGCGCTGTGCCGAGGACTGCCGGAGAAGGAGCGGCCGCCGGTGCGGCTGATGAGCCTGCATATCTGGGCCATCTCCCATGGCGTCGCCACGCTGTTTGCGCAAAGCGGGGAGACGCAAGCCGAAATCCGTGCCCATGAGCGCGGAGGAAATTCTCGAAAGCGCCATGCTCATCTATCTGCGCGGACTTGGCATCCTGCCCGACGACAAGACGGCGAGCACTTAAGCTCACTATCGGCCCGCGTAGAGGGATTGCAGAATGCGATTCCACTCGGCGGGCGCGCCGTTGAAGACATTGCGGTCGACCTTGCCGTCGATGCCCGGCACGCGCCCCGTGGTGGTGAACTGCCACAGCACATAGGGTCGCTCCCCATAGACCTCTTCCGGCTCCGCCGCCACCGAGCGCAGCCAGAGCGGATAGTCGATGGACGCGCCGGCGAGCACCTCGCGAAAGAAGACAGGATCGGTGTAGATGATCGGCCGCTTGCCGGTGTGAGATTGCATCGCCGCGAGCAGCACCTGGATCTTCTGCAGCGCTTGCTCGCGGTCGATGCGCTTCGGGCAGGTCTTGGAATTGCCGTTCCACTCGACATCGAGCACGGGCGGCAGCGCGTCCGCATCGTCCGGCACGTTCAGCAAGAACCACAGCGCCTGCTCTTCGGCGGAGCGGCACCAATAGACGAAGTGATAGGCGCCGCGCGCCACGCCCGCCGCTCTAGCCGCGTACCAATTGTCGAGAAATTTCGGGTCGAGATGGTCGCCGCCTTCGGTCGCCTTGATATAGGCGAAGGCGATGCCGGCGGCGCGCGCCTTGCCGCCAATCGATGTCGCCCTGCCATGCCGACACGTCGATGCCCTGCACCGGCATGGTATGGGCGCGGGCCACGCCGTCATGGGCTTTGACGTCGGACATCCGCAATTGTTGCGCGCGCGCCGCCGCCGGCACAGAGGAACACAGGAGCGCGGCGCCGAGGATGCGGACAGGAAGGATCATGGGTGCTGGCGTCCCCCTAACGCAGATCCGTAGCAGAATAATTTCCCTCTAAAGGCACCTCTAGCCCGGGCGGGTTAAGATTTCTCAAGCCCCGCGGGGCAGGCGCCCGCGACAGGGGCGCGCGGCCCCTTTGCACGATGCGCCTTTGCTTCCTATGTCGGACGAAGGCGTCACTCTGTGGGCGCGGCCGATCACGTTTGATGTCCGCCCCTTAACTCTTGACCGCTCGCGCCAATTTATGTGAATGTGAATAACATTCACACCTAAGGAAGGGCCTCGCATGCAGCTAGTTCAGACCTTGGACGATTACGGGAAGCCCGCCTGGATCACGGCCATGATCGTGGGCTTCCTGCTCTGGTGGCCGCTCGGACTTGGCGTATTGGGCTACACGATATGGAGTGGACGCATGGGATGTGGAATGCGACGTGACTGGAAAGCGAGCGACTTCGGTCGCGAAATGATGCGCTGGCGGAGCGGCATGAGCCCGTTCCGCTCGTCCGGCAACGCGGCCTTCGACGAATATCGCGAGGAGACGCTGCGCCGGCTCGAGGAGGAGGCCGACGAGTTCCAGGCTTTCCTCTCCCGCTTGCGCAAGGCGAAGGACAAGGCGGAGTTCGACCAGTTCATGGCCGACCGCCGCAGCGGCGCGGTCTCCACGACCTAATCGCGCGCGCACAGAGTTTGAGAGGCAACGTTACGCGAGGGCGCGGGGCTTAAGCTCCGCGCCCTTTCGTTTGCGCTAGAGTGCGCACCGCCAAGGGCGAGGCGCGAAACATCTGCCAGTCCTGCTCCGTCGCCTTGGCCATGGCCAGCGCGGCCGTGAAGAGCCAGTCCGGGCCCCGCTCGCTTAGATCGCGCAGCACGCTCTTGCGCTGATCCGCCGTCGCCAGATGCAGATTGGCGGTCTCCCGCCCCATATCTCTCAGGATGAGTCTTTCGTCGCGCCGCTTCGGGAATTGCGCCAGCTCGATTCGTCCGCAATGCGGGCCCAACCGGCGCACAACCCAGCCATGCTCGACGGCATAGAAGGGATCAGGCTGTCGCACCGAGCGCTTGAGCAGCCGAACGGCAAGAGCGCGTTCCTTCACCCGTCCTCTGGCCCAGCCCCAAGCCGAGGGGAGCCAGGCCTTCGCCTCGCGCGCGACCAGACCGCCATTGTCGAGGGCAGTCGCGACATAGCGTGGCCGGCCGAGGCTGCCGACCCCGGCGGTGCGGTGCGCGAATGCGACCTCTCCGGCGTCGTCCGGGAGCGACCGAAGCAGCAGCCGCTGAATGCGCTTGGGCGGCGTCACGGGGGCGAGCTTGGTGAGCTTGGGCCAGAAATGAGCGGGATTGCGCTCCGCGCCAAGCGCCATTTCGCGCAAACCCGGATGGCTCTCTTCGAGAATGAAGGGATTGCCGCCCGCCTCCAGCGCTCCGGCATAGCCCTCGAGCACGGCCGTCGCAGCGCCGCCGGCGTCGACGGCGAGCTTATTCTCGTGCTTTGCCAGGATCACGCTCGTGACCAGCCGGACGAGATCGACCGCATAGGGCATGTTGGCCACCTCGTCGAAATCGTTGACGCCCCAAACGAGCCTGCCCTTCGCTATCGCGCCACGTTCCGAAATTCTCCACATGGAGATCGCCCACGCCCAACAGGCGGGGCGCCTTGGCAAGGTCCGGGCAGACCTCCGGCCACAGCGAAGCCCAGCGATAGAAGGTCGCGCGCAGAAACGCGAACAGCGAGCCCGTCATCTGTTTGTGCTTGGCCTCGATATCGGCTTCGACGACATCGACGCGCTTGCGGAGCCAGCGCTCATAGTCCGTCGTGGCGGCAACGATCGGGGCAGCGGCCGGCGCGCTTGCCGCTGGAGGAGAATTCGGATCGTCGGCCTGTTTTTTCTTTGACCGGGCCATGTCTCTCTCCCTTGCAACCAGTCTAGCATGGCGACCGGCCAAGGGCCGCCGCGTTCTCTATGTCGCGTAGTCCGCCAGCACGCTTCGCGCGCCGAACCAGCGCAGCACGAGCGGAAAGATCAGGGCGTTGAACATCAGCCGGATGGTGAGGCGGCGCAGCCACGGCCGCGACCGCGACGAGGGGATGAACACTTTGGCGAACAGGGCGGCGTCCGCCTGGCGCCGGTCCACCGCCGGTTTGAGGAAAGCCTGATAGGCCGGCAAACGCCGCTTCGTAATCGCCGCCATGGCGGGCCAGTTCGCGCGAGAGCACATAGGCGCCGGCCATGGCCATATGCGAGCCTTGGCCTGCGAGCAGCGTGAGGCAGCCGCAGGCATCCCCGAGCAGCGCCACGCGCCCGCGATGCCATTCGGGCATCACGATCTGCGTCATGGAGTCGAAGAAGATCGGAGCGCTGCCTTGATATTGATCGAGCAGCTGCTCCAGGATCCAGCCCGCGCCCTTGAACTCCTGACGCACGAAATCGAGCCGTCGCTCGGATGCCACACGGACCTCGTCATGGCGGAAGGCATAGGTCGCGTCCATGCGATGCGCGTCGAGCGGATAGAAGGCGCCCACCCGATCAGTCTCCTCATGCAGCTTGAGCGCGCGGCCGATATCGAAGGGATGCTTCTCGAGATGAAAAGCGGCCACATAGGCCCCGAGGAAGCGCTCGAACTGCTGCGACGGTCCGAATACGAGCTTGCGCACGGTCGAATGAACCCCGTCGGCGCCGAAGACGAGGTCGAAGCGTGCCGTCGACCCATCCGTGAAACGCACCGAGACGTCGGAGACGCCGGGGTCGAGCGCGGCGATGCTGGTGCCGAAGCGAATAGGGCACTTGGGAGGCCATTGCGCGCTCATAGAGGATGCGCTCCAGATCGACGCGGCGGAGATAGACATAGCGGCCGCCAAGCGCGCGCCGCACCACCTCGATAGGGACGCGGTCGAACGTCTTGCCCTGATCGTCGACGAATTGCAGGGACTCGATCGGATAGCGTATAGCGCGGAGCTCGGGCACGAGCCCCATGCGCTCGGCCACGTCCCAGCCCGAGCCGAAGAAATCCATCATATAGCCTTCGCGGCGCAGCTCGGCCTCGCGCTCGATCAGAAGCGGCGCGTAACCCTGTTCCTTGAGCAGCACCGCCAGGGTGAGCCCGGCGATGCCGGCACCGCAGATGAGCACTTTGCCCGTCATGTCGCCTCCCCATAGCCGCCGCCGGTGGGCGTCTTGATGATGATGGCTTCGCCCGGCTCAAGCACGGTCTGGGCGCAACCGGGCAGGCGCTCGAGCCGCCCATCGTTGCGCCGCACCCAATTCTCGCCGCGCTCGCCGGGCTCCCCGCCGGCGAGCCCGAAGGGCCGAACCTTGCGGAAGCCCGACAGGATGGCGCAGTCCATGCGCTCGAGGAACCGGATCGCGCGCAGCGTCCCGTCGCCCGCGCACCATTCGCCCTTGCCGCCCGAGCCGCGCCGGATCTCGAAGCGCTCGACGAGCACGGGGTAGCGCAGCTCCAGCACCTCGGGGTCGGTGAGCCGCGAATTGGTCATATGCGTCTGCACCGCCGCCACGCCGTCGAAGCCATTGCCGGCCGGCGCGCCCGAGCAGATCGTCTCGTAATATTGGTAGGCCTCATTGCCGAAGGTGAGGTTGTTCATCGTGCCTTGCGCCGCGGCCAGCACGCCGAGCGCGCCGAACAGACAATTCACGATCGCCTGGCTCGTCTCCACATTGCCGGCCGCGACCGCCGCCGGGTAGCGGGGCCTGAGCATGGAGCCTTTGGGGATGACGATCTTGATCGGCTTGAGACAGCCGGCATTGAGCGGGATGTCGTCATCGACCAGGGTGCGAAACACATAGAGC
Source organism: uncultured Alphaproteobacteria bacterium (assembly GCA_963792045.1). GTDB lineage: Bacteria > Pseudomonadota > Alphaproteobacteria > Rhizobiales > Methyloligellaceae > Methyloceanibacter. The sequence continues at coordinate 150,169 of CAWBUT010000001.1, read as the reverse complement.
ACGCAGGCGCGCGCGATCGGCTCCGGCGCGTTGAAATTGTCGGGCTGCTCCTCGCTCGTGCCGGTGAAATCGACCTCCGCCGTCCCTTTCTTGCGGTCGATGCGGATGGCGACGCGGATCGTGGCGCCCTGGTCGGTCTCCAGCTCGAAGCGCCCTGATTTCAAGGAGTTGAGCGCGCGGGCGACGGATTGGGCGGCATTGTTCTGCACATGGCCCATATAGGCGCGCACGGTGCCGAGCCCGTAATGGGCGACGAGCTTGTGCAGCTCGGCCACGCCCTTGGCGTTGGCCGCGACCTGCGCCTTCAGATCGGCGACGTTCTGCGCCGGATTGCGGGCAGGGTATCGCGCCTCGCGCAGGAGCTTGAGCACGGCCTCCTCCTGGAAGCGGCCGCCGGCGACGAGCTTGAACGGATCGATATAGACGCCTTCCTCCTCGATCGTCCGCGCTTCCGGGCTCATCGAGCCGGGCGCGATCCCGCCGATGTCGGAATGATGCCCGCGCGCGGCGACGAAGAACAGGAGGTCCGGGCTGCGCTCGCCGAACACGGGCGTGACCACGGTGATGTCGGGCAGATGCGTGCCGCCATTATAGGGCGCGTTCAGCATATAGACGTCGCCCGGCCGCAGCGCGTCGCCCACTTCCTTCAGGATCGTGGCGACGCTGCGGTCCATGGAGCCGAGATGGACGGGGATATGCGGCGCGTTGGCGACGAGGCGGCCGCGCACGTCGAAGATGGCGCAGGAGAAATCGAGCCGCTCCTTGATGTTCACCGAGCGCGCGGTGTTTTGCAGCGCGTAGCCCATCTGCTCGGCGACCGAGGTGAAGAGATTGTTGAACACTTCGAGCATGACGGGATCGGCATCCTTGCGCGGCCGCGCTTGCGCTTTGCGCGTCTCGATGCGGGTGAGGAGCAAATGGTTCTTTGCCGTGACCTCCGCCTGCCAGCCGGGCTCCACCACCACCGTCTGATGCGCCTCGATGATCAGCGCCGGGCCTTCGATGCGCATGCCGGCGGCGAGGCCGTCGCGCAGGAACACCGGCGTCTGCATGCCAGGCGCCATGGGTGAAGATGCGGGCGATGGTGTGGGGCTCAGGGTACGTCTCGGGGCCAACCGGCAGGTCGGGCTCCTCCGGCCTCTCGCCGCCGCCGAGCGCCTCCACCTCGATCGCCTCGATCTCGATCTCCTTCTCGGGGCTGGTGAAGCCGAAGCGCTGCTGATGGGCGATCTCGAACAGCGCGCGCATGCCGGCGAAGCTGGCAAGGGGGATCTGCAAGGCAGAATCGGTCCCGGCGTAGCGGAGATGCGCGTGAGCCGCGCTCCGCACCGCGTCCGCTGCGATGCCCTGCGCCACGAGCTCGGCCTCGGCGTCTTTCTGCAACCTTGCCGCAAGCGCGGACGCCTCGGCCAGTCCCCGCGTATCGAGAGGCTTGAGCACGCTCGCGGTGCGGCTCGCGCGCAAATCGGCGAGCCCGATGCCATAGGCCGACAGCACGCCGGAGAGGGGATGGATCAACACGCGCTCGAGCCCGAGCGCGTCGGCGACGAGGCAGGCATGCTGGCCGCCCGCGCCGCCGAAGCAATTCAGCAAATACTCCGTGACGTCATAGCCGCGCTGCACGGAGATCGAGCGGATGGCGTTCGCCATGTTCTCGACCGCGACGCGGATGGCGCCGTCCGCGACCTCCTCGGGCTCGCGCCCATCGCCGATCTCCTTGGCGAGCGCCGCGAAGGCGCGGGCGACGGCCCGGGCATCGAGGGGCTCGTCTTGGCGCGGCCCGAACAGATGCGGGAAGAAATCGGGCTGGAGCTTGCCCACCATGACATTGGCGTCGGTGATGGTGAGCGGCCCGCGGCGGCGATAGCTCAGAGGACCGGGATCGGCGCCGGCCGAATCCGGCCCCACGCGCAGCCGCGCGCCGTCGAAATGCACGATCGAGCCGCCGCCCGCCGCCACCGTGTGGATCAGCATCATCGGCGCGCGCACGCGCACGCCGGCCACCATGCTGTCGAAGGTCCGCTCATAGGTGCCGTCGAAATGGCAGACATCGGTGGAGGTGCCGCCCATGTCGAAGCCGATGATCTTTTCGCAGCCGGCGATGCGCGCCGTCTCCACCGCGCCGACCACGCCGCCCGCGGGTCCGGACAGGATCGCGTCCTTGCCCTGGAACAGATGGGCCGAAGTGAGCCCGCCCGAGGACTGCATGAAGAGGAGGCGCGGCGTCCCCGGCCTGGCGCGGAGGCCGGTTGGCGAAGCCTGTCCGTACGCCACCGGGAGACAGCGCCCTGGCGACGCGGTCGACATAGCGGCGGAGCAGCGGCGAGAGATAAGCGTCGGCGACCGTGGTGTCGCCGCGCCCGACGAATTTGACGAGCGGGCTCACTTCATGGCTCACCGAGATTTGCGTGAAGCCCGCCTCGCGCGCCAGCCGCGCCGCCTGGCGCTCATGCTCCGGATAGGCGTAAGCGTGCATGAATACGATGGCGATCGCCGTGATGCCCTCGGCCCGCGCCGCCTTGAGCGCCGCCCGCGTGGCGTCGAGATCGAGCGGCGTCTCGATGCTGCCATCGGCGCGCACGCGCTCCGGCACCTCGGCGACGCGCGCATAGAGCATGGACGGCTTCTCGATTCTGAGCGCGAAGATCTTGGGCCGCGCCTGGTTGCCGATTTCGAGCGCGTCACGGAAACCCTGGGGCACGAGCAGCAGCACCGGCTCGCCTTTGCGCTCGAGCAGCGCGTTGGTGGCGACGGTGGTGCCCATCTTGACGCTGGCGATGAGCGAGGCGGGCAGGGGCCTTCCGCGTGGGACGCCCAAGAGATCGGCGATGCCGGCCAAGGCCGCATCCGCGTAAGCCTCCGGATTGTCGGAGAGGAGCTTGTGGGTGAGGAGGCTGCCGTCAGGCGCGAGTGCGACGATGTCGGTGAAGGTGCCGCCCCGGTCGATGCAGAACTGCCATGTGCCGCCGCCGATGTCATGAATCGGAGTTATGCGCGTCGCTTGAATCGAGGCAAGGACTTCCCTTCCGCGGACCGCGAGCGCGGCATAAAGCGGCGCATCGGTTTCTCGCCCTTTTTGCTAGATTGGGCCAACGTGCTGCAAGGGAGGATCGTCATGGCTTGCCGATTGATGCTTGTTGCTGCGCTTCTGTGTTCGTTCTTGGCGATGGCCCCGTTCTCGGCCCGAGCCGCGGATGCCACCTTCGAGTTTGCGGTGCCGCCCGCAACCAATCTACTGCGCATATACCGGGTGAACCGCAGCACCGGCGAAATGGGCGCCTGCGAGTTTGTCGCCAAGCCGGGCGCCATCGGCAGCACCGTCTGTTACCCGGCCGGCGAAGGCGGCGGTTCGCAAGCCGACGGAGACTATGGACTCGTGGCCAGCAATTTTGCGCAAGAGGGCGGCATCATTCGCGTCAATCGCCGGACCGGCGAGGTGAGCGTCTGCTACGTGCTCAATGGAGGGGTGGTCTGCACGGCGCCGGCCCATTGAGGATCGCTTGGGCCTCATCCGATCCGCTTCAGGCCCTTGGCGTAGCGCTTCCACCGCTTCACATAGACGTCGGCCGCACGCGCGATCATGGCGCGCGCTTTGTCGTCGGTCTCGCGCACCGCTTTCGCCGGCGCGCCGACGATCAGCGCATTGTCGGGGAACTCCTTGCCCTCGGTGACGAGCGCGCCCGCGCCGACCAGGCAATTCTTGCCGATGCGCGCGCCGTTGAGCACGATCGCCCCCATGCCGATGAGGCTGTTGTCGCCGATCGCGCAGCCATGCAGCACGACATTATGGCCGATGACGCAATCGCGGCCGATAGTGAGCGGAAAGCCGGGATCGGTATGCAGCGTGGCATTATCCTGGATCTGCGAGCGCGCGCCGATCTCGATCCATTCATTGTCGCCGCGCAGCACCGAGCCGTACCAGATGCTGACATCGGAATGGAGGCGCACGCGGCCGACGACCATGGCCGTCTCGGCCACCCAATAAAGCCCGTCCTCGGGAAGCTCGGGCGCCTCGCCGTCGAGCTCGTAGAGACCCATGCGCTTCTCCCTTCCGGTGAAATGTGGATACCACGCCGCGCGCGTGTCGTGTCATGAGCCACGTGGGCGGAAAATCCAATAATCGTGAAGAGGGCAAAGCGTGCGCCGGGATCCTACCCCTGCCGAAATAGCGCAATTCCTCCCCTTGTAACCCCCGGCCCCCCCGGCTATGACGGGGCCCGCAACCCACGCCGCCCGTTAAGTAAAGCGATCCATGGACACCGAAGCCCCCGCCCAGCCCTTTGCGCGCAGCACCGCGAGCCCGATTGCGGTCTTTATCACCTCGCTTTGCGCCGCGATCTGCGTCGCCGGCGGCTTCGGCATCGTGTTCGAGGCCTTCGTCGTCTCGGCCGCGGGCCAGTTCGGCCTCGGCCAAACCTTCGTGCTCGCGGCAAGCGTGCTGATCGGCGTTGCCACCGTTTGGCTCGCAATATGGTGCTTCGCCCGGTCCTGGCACGTGGAGCGGCGCCTGCGCCAGGGGCTCGAGGTGGACGAGCCCAAGCTCTCCATTCTCGCCAATTTCCGCGGCACCTGACGGACGCCCGGCGCGCCCTGCGTGGGGCGATTCTCCACATGCGGCCAGACGCAAAACTCCTTATGCTTTGGCGGCTTCAGTCTGGGGGGTCTCAGTAATGTCGATTTGGGGAAAATTGGCGGGCGCCGCGGCGGGCTTGGCGATCGGCGGCCCGATCGGCGCGCTGCTCGGCGGCGTCGCCGGCCATTATGTGATCGATCGCGACGGGGAGCAGGATGGGCCGGCGGAGAACCAGGTCGCCTTCACCGTGGGCGTCATCGCGCTCGGCGCCAAGATGGCCAAGGCCGACGGTGTCGTCACCCTCGATGAGGTGAACGCCTTCAAGGAGGTGTTCAAGGTGCCCGAGGGCGAGATGAAGAACGTCGCCCGTGTGTTCAATCTCGCCAAGCAGGACGTGGCCGGCTACGAGGCCTATGCCGAGCAACTCGCCGCCATGTTCAAGGGCAACCGCAAGCTGCTCGAGGACGTGCTGGAAGGCCTGTTCCACATCGCCAAGGCCGATGAGACGTTGCATCCCAACGAGGAGCAGTTCCTGGCCCAGGTCGCCAAGCGCTTCGGCATCACCGAGACGGAGTTCAGCTACATCAAGGCGCGGCACGTGATCGTGTCGAAGCGCAATCCCTACGACGTGCTCGGTGTCACGCCGGCGGTCGGCAATGACGAGCTGAAGAGCCACTACCGCAAGCTCGTCGCCGAGAGTCATCCCGACAAGCTGATGGCCCGCGGCGTGCCGAAGGAGTTCGTGGCGATCGCCACCGAGAAGGTCGCCGCCATCAACGAGGCCTATGCCCAGATCGCCAAGGAGCGCGGGATCTAACTCGCGGCTTCTCGCCGAGTGAGTTGAGATGACGCTTGCCCCCGACAGCCCGCTCGCCACTTTGTGGTGCCCAGCGCCGAACCATGAGCCGCGCCGCGACGGCCGCGCGCCCGACATGCTCATTCTCCATTACACCGGCATGGACTCGGCGGAAGCCGCGCTCGATTGGCTGACGCGGGAGGAGTCCAAGGTCTCGGCCCATTACCTCATCGACGAGGAGGGGCGCATCGCCCAGATGGTGGCGGAACAGATGCGCGCCTGGCATGCGGGCCAAAGCCTGTGGGCCGGCGAGACCGATCTCAACTCCTGCTCGATCGGCATCGAGATCCATAATCCCGGGCACGATCTGGGCTATCAGGAATTTCCCGACGCGCAGATGCGCGCGGTCGAGGCGCTGTGCCTCGACATCTTCACGCGCCACGCCATTCCGCCCGAGCGGGTGCTCGCCCATTCCGATATCGCGCCGGGCAGGAAGCGCGACCCGGGCGAGAAGTTCGACTGGCAACGGCTGGCCAAGGCCGGCATCGGGCTGTGGGTCGAGCCCGCGCCGCTAGGCGGCGATGCGGGCTTGGGCCCCGGTGATGAAGGGATGCGCGTTGCCGAGCTGCAGCGTCAGCTGTTGGCGTTCGGCTACGGGGTGGAGGTGACATCCACCTATGGCACGGGTCTCGAGAAGGTGGTCGAAGCCTTTCAGCGCCATTTCCGTCCCGCGCGCATCGACGGCCGCGCCGACGCCTCCACGCAAGAAACGCTTGCGCGGCTGCTCGGCGCGCTTGAAGACCGGCGGATCGCCTGATCAGTTGGTGACGTCGAAATCCATTCCCTCGAAGGTGTAGAGGGGCTTTTGCGTCCAGATGCCGTCCTCCTGCACCGGGACCTTGTGCATCTTGACGTTGTCGACCTCGAGCTTGCCGGTCTTCTGGTTCACCCAGAAATCGATGTCGTAATATTCGTCCTTGCTGCCGGGTTTGCGGAAGTCGGTGCACACGAAATATTCGCCGTCCTTCTTCAGGTGGCGCACCGGCTGATGGATCTCGACGAATTCGAGCGGCACGGTGTCGCCCTTCGGATCCTTCACGCCGAGATCGCCGTTCGCATCCTTATGGTCGGCGATGTATTTGTGGATCGCGGCCATGACCTGCCAGGCGCGCGTCACCTCCATGTCGCCCGGATGCTCCTGCACCGGCAGCCACCACCACGCCACCGGCATGCGCGTGATCATGTAATAGCTGTCGCCGTCCTGTTTCGGCCCCTTCTGCACGCGGATGTCCATCAGCCTGAGCTGATCGCCGTCGGGCTTGTACCAAAAGTCGATGGCGTATTGCTTCTTCGGCTCGTCCTTGTCGTGGAAGATGACATTGGCGAACCAGCCATAGCCGGTCATGCCGCGCACGATCTTGATCTGCTCGAAGAGAAGATTGAGATCGGCATCGAGCTTGGGATCGTGGAAGACGAAGGCGCCGTCCTTGGTCTTCTCGTCGATGGTCTTCTTCACCGCCGCGTTCACGTCGTCCTCGGTGAACTCCTTGCTCGGGCCGGTCGCGCCGCTTGTGGCGCCGCGGCTTGGCGACGTAGAATTCGCGTCGCCTTCTGGATGTTCTCGTCCGGATTCTTGAGGAAGGCCGTCTTTCGACGCCTCGGTGGAGAAGCAATAGACCTTGCCGTCGGGCGCGGTCCAATTGACCGAGCAATCGGTCTTCACCGTCTGCCCCTCGGCCAGCCCCTCGGCACAGCTATTGTCGAACTCGCCCTTGACCGGCGACGCGTTGCCGGGGACCGGGCTCATGGCCGGCTTCGCATCCTCGGCCAGCGCCATACCCGCGCCAAGGGCTGCCGGCGACCACCATGGCCGCGGCGAGAATGAACCTTCGCTCGAATGAAATGGAGATCATCGTTCTTGTTCCTTGGCCGTTTCCTGAGGGTCTTCCGCAGTTTCGGCTTTAGGCCGATTGGAGCGGTTGGTCTGTGACCGGAGTCACCGTGTGTCGCCGCCATAATTGGCAAGCGCGGCGGCGTTCAGCACTTCGACGCTGCCGCGGGAGGCGCGCACCCAGCCCATGCGCTCCCAATCGTTGAGATAGCGGCTGATCACCTCCCGCACGCTCCCCAAATCCTGAGCGAGCTGCTGGTGGGTCTTGAGCACCATGCCCTGGGCGTCGGCCTCGGCCAATAGGCGGCGGGCGAGCCTGAGGTCGAGGCTGGCAAAGGCCACCTCGTCGACGAGCGTGATGAGGCTGGAAAGGAGGTCGCCATAATTGTCGAGCACGAATTGGCGGAACGGCATGGAGCTCCGCATCAACCCATGGAAAACGGATGCCGGCAACGCGGCGAGCAGCACATCGGTTTCCGCCGTGCTCTCTGCCGGAAAGCCGCTGTCGGCCATGAGGCAGGAGGTGGTGAGCACGCAAGTCTGTCCCGCGCCGACCTGGTAGAGCAGGATCTCGCGGCCCGATTCGGAGGTCTTGAACACGCGGGTGCGTCCATCCATGCACATGACATAGTTGTGGCAGCGCTGGCCCTGGCGATAGGCGACGTCGCCCTCATTCAGCCGGTTGAACCGCACCGCGGCGAGGAGCTCGGCATGATGCTGCGGCTCGAGCGTGGAGAGCGCCGGAAAAAGGTCGAGCCAGCGCGCCGTCAGGTCTTGGTCAGGCGTCGGCCGTGTTTGGACCGCTTGCATCCGCATCAATTCCCATTGAGGGCCTAGGATAGCGGCCCATTATGACCCTCCTTCCGGGGTGGGCCAATCACATGAATGGGAGGATGCGTGACCTGGTAAAGCCCCTGCCGCCGGGCTGCTGCCTGGCCTTGACGGAGCAACGCCAAAGCCCCTTATTACCCTTGTCAGCAGGCCGGATGGCCGCTCTGCTAGTGCCAGCGTATCGGCGGGCGGAGAGGAAAGTCCGGGCTCCATGGAGATACGGTGCCGGATAACCTCCGGCGGGGGCGACCCCAGGGAAAGTGCCACAGAAAGCAAACCGCCTTGCCGGACCAGAGATGGATCGGCGGGTAAGGGTGAAAGGGTGCGGTAAGAGCGCACCGCGCGCCTGGCAACAGGGGCGGCACGGCAAACCCCACCGGGAGCAAGACCGAATAGGGGTGGCGCGGCGGGGAGACCCGCCAGTCTCATTTCCAGACGAGCCGCCCGGGTTGGTTGCACGAGGTGCCGCGCAAGCGGCGCCCCAGAGGAATGGCCATCACCGCGCTCGCCTGAGCGCGGTACAGAACCCGGCTTACAGGCTTGGTGACATAATATGGCCGGCGCGTGGGTGACCCCCGCGCGCCGGCCTCCATATTCTTCCCCCATCGAGACGAGTCGTTCTTTGTAAGAAGCGCGGGAGGATAGGCGCTTCAGACTACTCTGCTGCCTGGACGGTCGCTGCCCCGGCGATCAGGCAAGGTCGAAGCGATCAGCGTTCATCACCTTGTTCCAGGCCGCCACGAAGTCATGCACGAACTTCTGTTGCGCGTCGGCGCAGCCATAGACTTCGGCAAGGGCGCGGAGCTGCGAGTTCGAACCGAAGATGAGGTCGACGCGGGTGCCGGTCCACTTCGGTTTGCCCGTTGCGCGGTCGCGCCCCTCGAACACATCTTCGTCTTCCGAGGTCGCCTTCCACTCCGTGCCCATGTCGAGCAGGTTCACGAAGAAGTCGTTGGTGAGCGTCTCCGGCCGCTTGGTGAAGACGCCGTGTTGGGACTGCCCGACATTCGCGTTCAGGACGCGCATGCCGCCGACGAGAACCGTCATCTCCGGCGCGGTCAGCGTCAGGAGTTGCGCCTTGTCGACCAGCAGTTCCTCCGCCGAAACGGAGTATTGGGTCTTGAGATAGTTGCGGAACCCGTCTGCGATCGGCTCGAGCACGGCAAAGGACTCCACATCGGTCTGCTCCTGCGACGCATCCGTGCGGCCCGGCGTGAAGGGAACCTCCACGTCGTGCCCGGCGTTCTTCGCCGCCTGCTCGACGGCTGCGCAACCGCCCAGCACGATCAGGTCGGCGAGCGAAACCTTCTTCCCGCCGGACTGCGCGTCGTTGAACGCCTTCTGGATGCCCTCGAGGGTCTTCGAGCACCTTCGCCAGTTGGGCCGGCTGGTTGACCTCCCAGTCCTTCTGCGGCGCGAGGCGGATGCGCGCCCCGTTCGCCCCACCGCGCTTGTCGGAGCCGCGGAAGGTCGACGCCGAGGCCCAGGCGGTCGAGACCAGCTGGGAGATGGACAGTCCCGATGCGAGGATCTTGGCCTTGAGGTCGGCGATGTCCTTCGCGTCGATCAGCTTGTGATCGACTGCGGGGACGGGGTCCTGCCAGATCAGTTCCTCCGCCGGGACCTCCGGGCCGAGATAGCGCGAGCGCGGGCCCATGTCGCGGTGCGTCAGCTTGAACCACGCCCGGGCGAAGGCATCCGCGAACTCCTCCGGGTTCTCGTGGAAGCGCCGCGCAATCGGCTCGTAGATCGGGTCCATCCGCATCGCCATGTCCGCGGTGGTCATCATGGTCGGGACCCGCTTCGACGGATCGTGCGCGGCCGGCGCCATGTCCTTGTCGGCGACGTCCTTCGGCGTCCACTGGTGCGCGCCGGCCGGGCTCTTCGTCAGCTCCCACTCGTAGCCGAACAGCATGTCGAGATAGCCGTTGTCCCACTTCGTCGGGTTCGGCGTCCAGGCGCCTTCGAGGCCGCTGCCGATCGCATCGCCGCCCTTGCCGCTGCCGAAGCTGCTCTTCCAGCCGAGGCCCTGCTCCTCGATGCCGGCGGCCTCGGGTTCAGGACCGACCAGCGCCGCATCGCCGGCGCCATGGCATTTGCCGAAGGTGTGGCCGCCGGCGGTGAGCGCGACGGTCTCCTCGTCGTTCATCGCCATGCGCGCGAAGGTCTCGCGAATGTCCCGGCCGGAGGCGACCGGATCCGGCTTGCCGTTCGGCCCTTCCGGGTTCACGTAGATCAGACCCATCTGCACGGCGGCGAGAGGATTCTCGAGTTCCCGGTCGCCGGTGTAGCGCTTGTCGCCAAGCCACTCGTGTCCTCGGCGCCCCAGTAGATGTCTTCTTCCGGCTCCCAGACGTCCTCGCGCCCGCCGCCGAAGCCGAAGGTCTTGAAGCCCATCGACTCCAGGGCGCAGTTGCCGGCGAGGATCATCAGGTCGGCCCAGGAGATCTTGTTGCCGTATTTCTGCTTGATCGGCCAGAGCAGCCGGCGCGCCTTGTCGAGGTTCACGTTGTCCGGCCAGCTGTTGAGCGGCGCGAAGCGCTGCTGGCCCGACCCTGCGCCGCCGCGGCCGTCGCCGATGCGGTAGGTGCCCGCGCTGTGCCACGCCATCCGGATGAAGAGCGGCCCGTAGTGACCGTAGTCGGCCGGCCACCAGTCCTGCGAGTCGGTCATCAGCGCGTAGAGGTCCTTCTTCAGGGCCTTGAGGTCGAGCTTCTTGAACTCCTCGGCGTAGTTGAACTCCTCGCCCATGGGATTGGACAGGGGAGAGTTCTGGTGGAGAATCTTGAGGTTCAACTGGTTCGGCCACCAGTCCCGGTTCGACCTCGCTCCAACAGCTCGTGTGCATGACCGGGCACTTGCCCGCGCTCTTGTCAGTCTTTGCGTCCATGTTTCTCTCCGATCGTGTTCTGTAATTTTCTTCGGGCCCTAAGCACGGATCTTGGCAGGGGGCGCGAGCATCGCATGCGGCGCACCATCAGAGCAAATAATATTTGCCGACTGGAGACGATAAGAAAAACCTATCGCTGCGCCTTACCGTCGAGGAATCCGCGGATTAGGCGGACGGTCACGTCGGGCTGCTCCTCTTGCGGCATGTGACCGCACTCGGAGACGAGCTTGAAGGTGGAGTTGGGCATCGCCCGCCTGAGCTTGAGCCCGATGTCGAGCGGCACGATGCGGTCGTGGTCGCACCACAAAATGAGGGTCGGCAGCGTGATGGATTTGTAGCGCGCCGAGATCTGCGCGAGATCGTCCGGCACGATCTGCCGCGCGCTATAGATGATGGCGTGCTTGCCGGCCGCGGTGCTGAGCGGCTCGGAATAGGCGTCGACCTCGGCCGGATCGATCTTGCTGTCGTCGTAATAGGCGATCTTGAGCGCAACCTCGATCTGCCAGGAGGGCGGCGCCATGCGCACGCCGAGCTGCGACATCACCGGCATATTGAGCAGTTTGAAGAATGTCGGGATCTTCTGCGCGTAAGCGATCGAGTCGAGCAGCACGAGCCTGGTGATGCGCCCTTTGAGCCTGGTGTCGGCCTCGAGCGCGAGCATGAGGGCCACGCCTCCGCCGAAGGAATGGCCGACGAGGGTGACGTCGTGCAGGTCGCGATTCTCGATGAGCTGCGCGAGCAGCTCGGCTTGGTCGGAAGCGGAATAGCGCTCGTCGAACGGCTTGTCGGATTGGCCGAAGCCCTTGAGGTCGACGGCGATGACCCGGTGGTCGCGCGCGAGCTCCGGCGCCACGCGCCGCCAGGTGAAGCTGCTGGTGCCGAAGCCGTGGATGAGCAGGAGCGGGGGGCCTTCACCCTGCTCCGTCACATAGAGACGCACGGGCGCCTCGACTGGCCCGAGCGTGCGCGCGAAGGACGCCGCATTCGGGTCGCCGGCGCCGAACCCGCAGGCGCAAAGCGAGAGCGCAAGGGCCAAAAGGCCGAGCGTCGCCGCCGTATCGTTTCAAGGTCATGGGCGTCCGCCCCGCCACCCGTTTGCCCGCATCGCAATGTTTAACGCAAAACGAGACGCGAACTGTTCCGCTGCCCGAGCCTCGATGAATCCCGGAAGCGGGCGTGGATTTGAGCGACGCACCCCGTTTGAGTCTCCGGTTCTACTTGCTTCGCCCTGGAGCGGCAATCGGCCTTCTGCTCCCGCGCGCATGACACGGGGCACATCACACCTCCGCGGCCTGAGTGTGGAAAACCGGCGCGCGAATCCGCTTGTGCCCATCGCTTTCCATTGACGCCCATGAAATCCCATGCTATCCCAAACATGCCCGTTCGGTGATGGGTGGGGGAGGCTTCGGTCGCGCTTCCTTAGAGGCCACGGGGGGATCTGCGCCGCCTCTCCCACCAATTCTTAAGAGTCCTGGGTCTTGCACCCGCACATCTAGTCCCGCGTCAGCGAGGGGCAGCCCGAGAGGGGGAGATGGACCAGTTTGTGTCGACATTCACCAATAAGATCGACACCAAGGGCCGCGTCTCCGTCCCAGCCTCCTTTCGCACCGTGCTCGCCAAAGACGGCCTTGAGGGCATTTATTGCTATCCATCGCTCGATGCGCCGGCGCTCGACGCTGGCGGCCAGCGGCTGGTCGACAAGATCAACGGCCTTGTCGAAGATTTGGCGCCCTATTCCGACGAGCGCGATCATCTCGCCACCGCTTTGTTCGGCACGAGCGAGATTCTCTCCATCGATCAAGACGGACGCACCATTTTGCCCGAGCGCTTGCGCGAGCACGCCGGCATCACCACCCACATCACTTTCGTCGGCCTTGGCGAGAAGTTTCAGATGTGGGAGCCCAACCGATTTGAAACCCATTTGGCGGAGGCACGAAAGAAAGTGCGCGACCTCCGCAAGCTACTCGGCGCGGGGCGTCGCGGAAGCGGCGGGCCAGAGGGAGCACGGGAATGATGGCGGGTCGCGGCGTGGGTTTGACCGCCGCCGGCGGACCGGCCCGCCACATTCCCGTGATGCTCTCGGAGGTCCTCGCGGCACTTGCGCCTGAAGACGGCGAAGTCGTTATCGATGGAACTTTCGGCGCGGGCGGCTATGCCCGCGCCATCCTCGAGGCGGCCCGCTGCACCCTCATCGCCATCGACCGCGATCCTGACGCGATCGCCGACGCCCGCGCGCTGGAAGAGCGCTTTCCCGGCCGCCTGCACCTCGTGCTTGGCCGTTTCGCCGACATGGAGACCATCGCCGAAGCTCAGGGCTACGCGGCCGTCGACGCCGTGGCGCTCGATCTCGGCGTGTCGTCCATGCAGCTCGATAGCGCGTGAGCGCGGCTTCTCCTTCATGCAGGAGGGCCCCCTCGACATGCGCATGGGCAAGGAGGGGCCGACGGCGGCGGACGTGGTCAATCTCCTCCCCGAGCGCGAGCTCGCCAATGTCATCGCCGTGCTGGGCGAGGAGAAGCGCGCCCGCGCCATCGCCCGCGCCATCGTCGCCCGCCGCGACGATCAGCCGATCCTCACCACCCTCGACCTCGCCGACATCGTTTCGCGCGTGCTCGGCCGCAAGCATGATGATTTAAAGCACCCCGCCACCCGCACCTTCCAGGCGCTGCGCCTCTATGTGAATGGGGAGCTCGAGGAGCTTGCGCTGGGCTTGAGCGCGGCCGAGCGCCTGTTGAAGGCCGGCGGACGCCTCGTGGTGGTCACTTTTCACTCGCTCGAGGACCGCATCGCCAAGCGGTTCTTTTCGAGCCGCAGCACGCCGCCCCCGCGTGGCTCCCGCCATTTGCCGGAAAAAACCGGCGCCGCCCTTGCCCCAAGCTTCCGGCTTCTTAACCGACGTCCTTTATCACCGACGAAGGAGGAGTTGAGGGCGAACCCCAGAGCCCGCTCGGCGCGGCTTCGCGCGGGCGAGCGGACGGCGGCCCCCGCCCATGCTCTCGACCTTGCCGAGCTTGGCGTTCCGCGGCTTGCCATGTGACGTCCGGGCCCGAGCCTTCATAAAGCGGGTGTATCATGCTGCGTTTCGTCAATATTTGCCTCGTCCTAGGCCTCGCCGCGCTCGCCTCCGTCATCTATCAGGTGAAATACGAGGCCCGTGGGCTCGATGAAGAGATCGCCGGCCTGCACCAGAAGATCGAGAGCGAGCGGGACGGCATCGCCGTGCTGCGCGCCGAATGGAGCCTGCTCAACCGGCCTGAGCGAATCGAGCGGCTGGCCGCGAAATATCTGAAGCTTGCGCCGGCCGCGCCGCGCCAGCTCGTGACCCTGGACAGCCTGACCGACCGCGATTTCGCCCGTGCCCGGAGCGCGGCGCCCGCGGAAGCGGCCAAGCCCGCGCCCGCTTCTGCTGCCGCGCCCATCGACTGAAGGCGAAGGGACGCAAAGTGGCAGAGATCGGCAAAACCCAGGCGGACCCACGCGCCGAGCGGGTCTATTTGGCGCGGAGCCGCCCGCGTTATCGCCTCGCCTGCCTCGCTTTTGCCTTGAGCTTCGCGCTGATCGCCTTTCGCCTGGTGGGCTTCGGCTTTGCCGCCACGGAGCCAAGCGCGGGCGGCTTGCATGACATCTCCACCACCGTGCACCGGCCCGACATCCTCGATCGCCACGGCCGGCTGCTCGCCACCGACATCAAGGGCGCCACCCTCTATGCCGACCCCGCCCGCATCATCGATCGCGACGAGCTGGTCGAGCAGGTGGCGAGCGTGCTCCCCGACCTCGATACCGCGGAGCTGCGCGAGAGGCTGAAGCAGGGGCGGCGCTTCGTGGTCATCAGGCGCGAATTGACGCCCAAGCAGCAGGCCGAAATCCACGAGCTCGGGCAGCCGGGCTTGGACTTCATCGAAGAATATCGCCGCGTCTATCCCGTGGGCGCCACGGCCGCGCATGTGGTCGGCCTGGTCGACGTCGACAATAAGGGCCTTACCGGCATCGAGAAATTCGTCGACGACAACCCCCAGCTCGCCATGTCCCACCCGGAGACCCCGGAAGGCGGCGAGACGGTCAGCATCTCGCTCGATCTCGGCGTGCAGCACGTGCTGCGCGAGGAGCTGGCGGCAGCGCTTGCCGCCTATCGCGCCAAGGCCGCCGCGGGCGTCATCATCGATGTGCATAGCGGCGAGGTGGTGGGCCTCGCCTCGCTGCCCGACTACGACCCCAACCACCGCGAGCAGGCGCTCGATAACGACCGGCTGAACCGCATGAACTCCGGCACCTATGAGATGGGGTCGGTGTTCAAGGTGTTCACCGTGGCGAGCATGCTCGACGCCGGCGTGGGCACCATGCGTTCGAGCTATGACGCGACGAGCCCCATCCATGTCGGCTCCTTCACCATCGACGATTTTCACCCCCAGCGCAGGCGCCTGACGACGCCCGAGGTCTTCATCTTTTCGTCCAATATCGGCGCGGCGAAGATGGCGCTCGATCTTGGCGTGGAGCGCCACCGCGCGGCGCTGGCCAAGCTCGGTCTGCTGAACCGTCTCACCACCGAGATCGGCCAAGGCGCGGCGCCCATCCTTCCCGCCCATTGGGAGCGCATCAACACCATGACCATCGCCTTCGGTCATGGCCTGTCGGTGACGCCCTTGCAGCTCGCCGCCGCCGCTCTTCCTCTGGTCAATGGCGGACTTGCCGTCACTCCCACCTTCCTGCCGCGGTCGCGTGTCGAGGCGGAAGCCCGCGCGCCCCGGGTGCTGAAGCAAACGACGAGCAAGGCGATGTTGCAGCTGATGCGCCTCAACGTGCTGAAAGGAACGGGAAAGCGCGCCAATGCGGAAGGCTACCGCGTCGGCGGCAAGACCGGCACCGCCGAGAAGGTGGTGGGGGGTCATTATTCCCACTCGGCGCTGCTCACCTCCTTCCTCGCCGCCTTTCCCACCGACGCGCCGGAATATCTCGTGCTGGTGATGCTGGACGAGCCCGAGCGCGTGCCGGCGAGCGACAATCAGGCGACCGCCGGCGTCAATGCCGCCCCGACCGTGGGCAAGATCGTCGAGCGCATCGCGCCCATCCTTGGCGTGCCGCCGCGCCTCCCGGAGGACCAGCGCAAGTTTGACGAGAAGGTGCTGGCCTCCTATTAGAAGAGGTCCCCTTTTTGGGGACCGTCCCTGCCCATGGGACAGGGGACGAAGACGGGCTCTAAAGGCGCCGTTCTGGGCCGCGGTGGAGCGCCGCTTGCGCCTGAAGAAACTGCGCAAAATCAATATATTAGGGCGGCTCGCGTGAACCGAGACGGAACCGCTCCAAAGGCGATAGCACGGATGACCCTTGGTGAGTTGATCGGGCCCGAGCCGGGACTGCCGCCTGCCTGGGCCAAGCTTCCCATCACCGGGCTCACCGCCGATAGCCGCGCCGTCCAGCCGGGCTATCTCTTCGCGGCCCTGCCGGGGGTGAAGACCGACGGCGCGCGCTTCATCGCCGAAGCCGTCCAGAAGGGCGCGGCCGCGATCCTTGCTGGGAGAGGGCGCCGCGCCCGCAGCTGAACGGGACGCCGGTGGTCGAGGATGCCGATCCGCGCCGGCGGCTTGCGCTCATCGCCGCGCGCTTCTTCGGCACGCAGCCGAAGATCGAGGTCGCCGTCACCGGCACCAACGGCAAGACCTCGGTCGCCGCCTTCACGCGCCAGCTCTGGGAGGGCCAAGGCTTCCGCGCGGCAAGCCTCGGCACCGTCGGCGTGGTTTCGCCGTCGGGCACCGAGACGCTTGCCCATACGACACCCGACCCCGTCGCCCTGCACGCGATCCTCGCCAAGCTTGCGCGAGCGGGCGTCACCCATCTTGCGCTCGAAGCATCGAGCCATGGGCTGCAGCAGCGCCGCATCGACGGCGTCGAGCTTGCCGCGGGCGCCTTCACCAACATCTCGCGGGATCATTTGGACTACCACGCGAGTTTCGAGGAGTACTTCGCGCAAAAGCTCCGCCTGTTTGGCGAGCTTCTGCCGCCGGGGGCATCGGCCGTGGTGGACGTGGATAGCGAGGCGGGCAAGCGCGTGGCCGAGGCGTGCGCCGCGCACGGGCTTAACCTCATCACCGTGGGGCGCGCGGGCGAGACGTTGCGCCTTGTCTCGGCGGCCCGCGACGGCTTCGCCCAGCGCCTCGAAATCGAGCATGCGGGCAAGACTTATAAAGTGCGACTTGCCGCTCGTCGGCGACTTTCAGGCCTCCAATGCGCTCGTGGCCGCGGGGCTCTGCCTTGCCACGGGCGGGACGGCCGAGGAGGTGCTGCCTCTGCTTGCCGGTCTGCGCGGTGCGCGCGGCCGCCTCGAGCTTGCCGGCACGACGAAATCCGGCGCGCCGATCTTCATCGATTACGCCCACACGCCCGACGCGCTCGCCAAGGCGCTCGACGCATTGCGGCCCTATGTGCAAGGACGCCTGATCGTGGTCTTTGGCTGCGGCGGCGACCGCGACCAGGGCAAGCGGCCGGAGATGGGCGCGGTCGCCGAGGCCAAGGCCGATCTCGTGTTCGTCACCGACGATAATCCGCGCAGCGAGGATCCGGCCTTGATCCGCCGCGCCATTCTGGCGGCGGCGCCGTCCGCGATCGAGGTGGAAGGCCGCGGCAGCGCGGTCGAGCGCGCCATCGCCGGGCTGCGCCGGGGCGACGTGCTGCTCATCGCCGGCAAGGGTCATGAGACGGGCCAGATCGTGGGCAATACTGTCATTCCTTATTCCGACCATGATGCGGTGGCGGCCGCCTTGGGGGCGGGTGCCGTAGTTGGGGGAGATGCGCGTGGCTAGGCCGCTATGGACCGTCGGTGAGCTGGTGAAGGCGACGGGCGCCAAATGCTACGCC
This sequence comes from uncultured Alphaproteobacteria bacterium, assembly GCA_963792045.1. GTDB lineage: Bacteria > Pseudomonadota > Alphaproteobacteria > Rhizobiales > Methyloligellaceae > Methyloceanibacter. Next base: position 132,339 of record CAWBUT010000001.1, on the reverse strand, counting down.
GCGCCCGATACCGGCGTTACCGGAGTGTCCATCGACAGCCGCTCGATCGCGCCGCACGAATGTTTCATCGCCATCCGGGGCGCGAACCACGATGGCCACCGTTTCGTCGCCGCGGCCCTCGCCGAAGGAGGCGCCTGCGCCATCGTCGACAAGGCTTTCCCCGGTCAGGGCATGGAAGCCAAATTGCTGCGCGTCGCCGATACGCTCGCGGCGCTTCGCGACGTCGGCAGCGCGGCCCGCGCCCGCGTCCAGCGCACGGTGGTGATCGGCGTCACCGGCAGCGCCGGCAAGACCGGAACCAAGGAGGGGCTCAAGCTCGCCCTTGGTCCATCAGGCTCGGTGCATGTCTCGGCCAAGTCCTACAACAATCATTGGGGCGTGCCGCTCTCCCTCGCCAATATGCGCCCCGCCATCGCCTTTGGCGTGTTCGAGGCGGGCATGAACCACGCGGGCGAGATCCTGAGTCTTGCCAAGCTCATCCGCCCGCATATCGCCATCATCACCACCATCGCGCCGGTGCATCTCGGCTTCTTCCGCTCGGTGGCGGAGATTGCCGACGCCAAGGCCGAGATCCTCGCGGGCCTCGAGCGGGGAGGCACCGCGATCCTCAACCGTGACAATCCTTATTATGAGCGGCTGCGGCGCCATGCGCTGCAGCACGACGCGAAGATCGTGAGCTTCGGCGAAACCAAGGGGGCCGAGGCGCGGCTCCTTTCCGTCGATCTCCGCCCCGATGGCTCCGAGGTCAAGGCGGACATTCTGGGCGAGACCATCACCTACCGCTTGGGCGCCCCCGGGCGGCATTTCGTGCAGAACTCGCTCGCCGTGCTCGCCACGGTCAAGGTGGCGGGCGCCAATCTCATCGCCGCCGCCCGCGCGCTGTCGCGCTGGCAGGCCCAGTCCGGACGCGGCGAGCGCATCGTGCTTGCGACGCCTGGCGGACGGCTCGCCGTGATCGATGAGACCTACAATGCCAACCCCGCCTCCATGCGTGCCGCCCTTGCCACGCTCGCGCTGACGCCGCGGGCGGAGTTCCCCCGCCGGGTGGCGGTGCTCGGCGATATGTTGGAGCTCGGCGGCCAGGGCCCCAAGCTGCATCTTGAGCTCGCCGAGGACATTGACGCGGCGGGCGTAGATGTTGTCTTTGCCTGCGGCGAGCTGATGGCGGGGCTCTACGCAAGCCTTCCTGGGGGCCGCCAGGGAGGCTATGCCAAGACGGCGGCCGAGCTTGCGCCGCTCTTGGCCGAAGCTGTGGGACCGGGCGACGTGGTCATGATCAAGGGCTCGTTCGGCAGCCGCATGGCGCCGTTGGTCGAGGCCCTGCAACGGCATTTCGAAGCGGTCAGCGCGTAGCGTTTAGGCGCGGGCCAGGCGGGGGATGACAGCATGCTCTTCTGGCTGACCGAGCTTGCGGGCGAGCTCAGCGTCTTCAACATCTTCCGCTACATCACCTTCCGCACCGGCGGCGCTTTGATCACGGCGCTGCTGTTCGTGTTCCTGTTCGGACCGCGCATCATCCGCTCGCTGCGCGTGCGCCAGGGCAAGGGGCAGCCGATCCGCAAGGACGGTCCCGAGCGTCACCTCGTGCAGAAGCAGGGCACGCCCACCATGGGCGGGCTCATGATCTTGTCCGGGGTCACCTTCGCCACGCTGCTCTGGGGCAATTTGCACAACACTTACGTCTGGGTGGTGCTGCTCGTGACGCTCGTCTATGGCGCGGTCGGCCTCTATGACGACTATCTCAAGGTGACCAAGCAGTCGGCGGCCGGCTTCCGCGGCCGCATCAAGATTGTCATCGAGGCCATCGTGGCGGTGATCGCCACCGCCGTGATCGCTTCTGCGGGCGAGGAGCCGCTGTCGACCGCGCTCGCCATCCCCTTCTTCAAGAACGTGCTCGTTCCCCTCGGCTGGCTGTTCATTCCCTTCGGCGCCTTCATCATCGTCGGCGCGGGCAATGCCGTGAACCTGACCGACGGCCTCGACGGGCTCGCCATCGTGCCGGTGATGATCGCCGCCGCCACCTTCGGCTTCATCTCCTATCTCGTCGGCAACGCGCTGTTCGCCGAATATCTGCAGATCCATTTCGTGCAAGGGACCGGCGAGCTCGCCGTGGTGTGCGGAGCGCTCGTTGGCGCCGGGCTCGGCTTCCTCTGGTTCAACGCCCCGCCCGCGCTCATCTTCATGGGCGACACGGGCTCGCTCGCGCTGGGCGGCGCGCTCGGCACGATTGCCGTCGCCACCAAGCACGAGCTCGTGCTCGCCATCGTCGGCGGCCTGTTCGTGCTCGAAGCCGTGTCGGTGATCGTGCAGGTCTCCTCCTTCAAGCTCACCGGCAAGCGCGTGTTCCGCATGGCGCCGCTCCACCATCATTACGAGCAGAAGGGATGGCCGGAATCCACGGTGGTGATCCGTTTCTGGATTATCTCGGTGGTGCTTGCGCTTGCCGGCCTCGCCACGCTGAAATTGCGCTAAATTCCCCCCACCATGATTCCCGTCACGATTTTCGCCGGCCGCGAGGTTGCGGTATTCGGGCTGGGCTTGAGCGGCATCGCCTCCGCCCGCGCCCTTGCCGCGGGCGGGGCGCGCGTCTTCGCCTCCGACGACACCGCGAAGGCGAAAGACGCGGCCGCGGCGCAAGGCGTGGCGACCGCCGATTTGGCGGATGCCGATTGGTCGCGCTTCGCCGCGCTCGTTCTCGCGCCCGGCATTCCCTTGACCCATCCCACGCCCCATTGGAGCGTCGCCAAGGCGCGCGAGGCGGGCGTCGAGATCATCGGCGATACCGAGCTCTTCTTCCGCGAGCGCGCCAAGCAAGGATCGCCGGGCAAGGTGGTGGTGATCACCGGCACCAACGGCAAGTCCACGACGACCGCGCTCACCGCCCATCTGTTGCAGGAGGCGGGACGGCGCGTGGCGCTCGGCGGCAATATCGGCACGGCGGTGCTCGACCTTGCGCCCTTCGCCCCCGATCTCACTTATGTGTTCGAGCTGTCCTCGTTCCAGATCGATCTCACGCCGTCTCTCGCGCCCGACGCGGCCTGTCTCCTCAACGTCACCCCCGACCATCTCGACCGTCACGGCACCCTCGAAGCCTATGCCGCCATCAAGGCGCGGGTGTTCGCGCACCTTCCCGCCGACGGGACCGCCGTGATCGGCATCGACGATGCCATAAGCCGCGCCATCGCCGATCGTCTGCGCGGGGCCTTCAAAGTCGCGCGCATCTCGGTGGGCACGACGGTGGAGACCGGCGTATGGGCCAAGGACGCCACGCTGTTCGAGATGGAGGATGGCGTGATGCGCGCGCAGACGAGCGTTGCCGGCATCGGCGCGCTCCGCGGCGCGCATAATTGGCAGAACGCGGCGGCGGCTTACGCGCTCGCCCGCTCGCCAAGGGCTCGACCAAGCGGCCATCGCGCGGGGCCTCAAGAGTTTCGCCGGGCTCGCCCATCGCATGGAGCAGGTGGCCCGCATCGGCCGCGTGCTCTTCGTCAACGATTCCAAGGCGACCAATGCCGACGCCGCGGGCAAGGCGCTGGCAAGCTTCACCGACATCTATTGGATCGCCGGCGGCAGACCGAAAGCGGGCGGCTTGGCGGGGCTCGAGCCGCTCTTTCCCAACATCGCCAAGGCCTATCTGATCGGCGAGGCGGCGGATGCCTTCGCCGCGCAGCTCGGAGACAAAGTGGAGCACGTCATCTGCGGCACGCTCGACCGCGCGCTTCTCGCCGCCGCGCAAGATGCCGGCGCCTCCGATGCCGATGAGCCCGTGGTGCTGTTGTCGCCCGCTTGCGCCTCCTACGACCAGTTCGCCAATTTCGAGGTGCGCGGCAAAGCCTTCCGCGATGCGGTGTTAGGCCTCGACGGCGCGCAGCAGGTGAGCCCGGAGAAGGGCAGGGCGGCATGAGGATCACCCGCGCCGACCGCAGCGTCCTGTCCGATTGGTGGTTCACCGTGGACCGCCTGATGTTCTTCGGCTTGCTCCTGTTGATGGGCACCGGCGTCGTGCTGTCGCTCGCGGCGAGCCCGCCGATCGCCGCCAAATATCATCTCGAGCCCTATTATTTCGTGCGCCGCCATGCAGCGCTGCTCTTCCCCGCCATCGCCATCATGTTCACCGCCTCGACGCTCACGCCGAAACAGATCCGGCGCGCGAGCCTCGTCATCTTCATCGTCGGCATCGCGCTCATGGTGCTCACCATGCTGATCGGCCCCGAGATCAAAGGCGCGCGGCGCTGGCTGCAATTGGGCTTCGTCTCCATTCAGCCCTCGGAGTTCGTCAAGCCCGCCTTCGTCGTGCTCGTCGCCTGGCTGTTCAACGAGGCGCAGAAGCGGCGCGACATTCCCGGCACCGAGCTCGCCATCGCGCTTTATGCGATCTTCGCCCTTCTGCTCGTGCTGCAACCCGATTTCGGCCAGACGCTGCTCATCACCCTCGTCTGGGCCACGCTGTTCTTCATGGCGGGAATGAATCTCGTCTGGATCGGCGCCTTGGGCGTGGCCGGTCTCGCCGGCGTCGCCAGCTCCTATGCCTTCGTGCCGCACGTCGCCTCGCGCATCGACCGCTTTCTCAACCCCGCTTCCGGCGACACCTATCAAGCCGACCGCGCGCTCGATTCTTTTCTCCATGGCGGCTGGCTCGGACGCGGGCCCGGCGAAGGCACGGTCAAGGACGTGCTGCCCGACTCCCACACCGACTACATTTTCGCCGTGGTGGCCGAGGAATATGGCCTGATCTCCTGCCTGATCCTGCTCGCGCTATTCGCCTTCATCGTGCTGCGCGGTTTCTCCAAGGCGGCGCAGGAGCCCGACGGCTTCATTCGCCACGCCACCGCCGGGCTGATCATGCTGTTCGGCCTCCAGGCGATCATCAACATGGCGGTGAATGTGGGGCTCTTGCCCGCCAAGGGCATGACGCTTCCCTTTATCTCTTATGGCGGCTCGTCCCTGCTTGCCATGGCGCTGACCATGGGCTTTGCGCTTGGGCTGACGCGGCGACGACCCACGGCAGGGCGGTTCGAGCGTGCGCCCGTTCCGGACGTCTCCACTTCCGCCGCCGCGGGCGCCAAGGAGCACGTGGCGTGAGCAAGCGCCCGATCCTGCTCGCCGCGGGCGGCACGGGTGGGCATCTCTTCCCCGCCGCGGCGCTGGCGCAGGAGCTGCGCCGCCGGGGCTATCGCGGTCGAGCTTGCGACCGACATGCGCGCGGAGAAATATGGCGGGGACTTTCCCGCCGACGCGATCCACCGCATTCCCTCGGCGACCTTGACCAGCCGCTCGCCGCTCGCCGCGGTGGCGACCTTCTCGCGACTAGGGGTGGGTTTCTTCGGCGCGCTCGCGCTGTTGCGCAACATCAAACCCCGCGCGGTCATCGGATTCGGCGGCTATCCCACGCTGCCGCCTCTCATCGCCGCGCGCGCGCTCGGCATCCCTTGCGCGATCCACGAGCAGAACGCGGTGATGGGGCGCGCCAACCGGCTGCTCGCCCGCTTTGCGACCCGCATCGCGGTCTCCTTCATGCCGACCAAGCTCGTGCCCGAGGAGGCGCGGGAGAAGGTGCGGCTCACCGGCACGCCGGTGCGCGACGCCGTGCTCGCTTTTCGCGACGTGCCTTACACCCCGCCCTTGCCGGCCGGTCGCCTCTTGCTGCTCGTCTTTGGCGGCAGCCAGGGCGCGCGCTTCTTCTCCGAGGTGATGCCGCCTGCCTTGCAGCGCCTGCCGCAGGCCATGCGAAGCCGGCTGACGCTCGTGCAGCAGGCGCGCGAGGAGGACTTGGATCAACTGCGCGAGGCCTATCGCGGCTTGGGGCTTGCCGCCCATCTCGCGCCCTTCTTCCGCGATCTGCCCGAGCGCATCGCCAATGCCCATCTCGTCATCGCCCGCGCCGGCGCCTCGACATTGGCCGAGCTGATGGCCATCGGCCGGCCCGCTTTGCTCGTGCCCTTGCCCCATGCCCTTGACAATGATCAGCTCGAAAATGCAACACGGCTTGAGCAAGGCGGCGGCGGCTGGTGCCTCCGCCAAGGGGAGTTGACGCCGGAACGCCTGGCCCAAGAGCTGGAACGGCTGTTCGGATCGCCCGATCTCTTGGCGGGCGCGGCCTTGAAGGCGAGGGGCATGGCGGAAACCAACGCAGTTGCCAAGCTTGCCGACCTCGCGGGCGAGCTTGCGGGCGCCGAACGCTCGCGCCCGAGAAGGAGTAGCGCATCGATGCACATGCCGCCCCCGGACAAGACCGGTCTGTTCCACATCGTGGGCATCGGCGGCATCGGCATGAGCGCCATCGCCGAGGTGATGAAGATTCGCGGCTATTCCGTGCAGGGCAGCGACCTCAAGGACAGCGCCAATCTGGAGCGGTTGCGGGGCAAGGGCATCCCCTGCCAGATCGGCCACGACCCCGAGAATATCCGCGGCGCCGCCTATCTCGTCATTTCGAGCGCGGTGAAGCCCGGCAATCCGGAATTCGAGGCGGCGAAGGAGCGGGGCATCCCCGTCATCCGCCGCGCCGAGATGCTGGCCGAGCTGATGCGCCCCTGCGCCACCGTGTCCATCACCGGCACCCACGGCAAGACGACGACCACCTCGCTGATCGCCGACATCTTCAAGAACGCCAAGCTCGACCCCACGGTGCTGACCGGCGGCATCATCAATGCCTGGGGCACCAATGCCCGCATCGGCAAGGGCGCGTGGATGGTGGTGGAGGCGGACGAATCCGACGGCACCTTCTTGAAGCTGCCGACGCAAATCGGCGTCATCACCAATATCGATCCCGAGCACATGGATTACTGGCCGTCTCTGCCGGCGCTGCATCAGGCCTATCAGCAATTCATCGAGGCGATCCCGTTCTATGGGCTGGCCGTCGCCTGCATCGACCATCCCGTGGTGCGCGAGCTTCTCGCCAAGCTCGGCGGCGCCGCCAATGGCCGGCGCACGCTCACCTATGGCGTGGCGCGCGACGCCGACATCCGCCTCGTCAATCTGCGCGGGGAACGCGACCGCATCCTGTTCGATGCCGATCTCGGGCCGGGAGTGAAGGGCGGCGCGCGCAAGCTCACCGACCTCATGCTGCCGGTGCCGGGCCATTACAATGCGCTGAATGCGCTCGCCGCTTTTGCCGTGGCGACCGAAGCGGGCGTGGGCGACGATTTGATCCGCGCGACCTTCGCCGCCTTCTCCGGCGTCAAGCGGCGCTTCACCCATGTGGGCGAATGGCAAGGCGTCCAGGTCTATGACGACTACGCCCATCATCCGGTGGAGATCGCGGCCGTGCTCCGCGCGGTGCGCGTGCCGGGATCGGGCCGCGTCATCGCCGTGCTCCAGCCCCACCGCTATACGCGGCTGCAGTCGCTGTTCAACGAGTTCTCCGCCTGTCTCGACGACGCCGATATCGCCATCGTCACGCCCGTCTATTCGGCGGGCGAGGCGCCGATCCCCGGCATCGACCGCGACGAGCTCGCGCTCGGGCTGCGCCGCCATGGCCATCAGCATGTCTTGACGGTGGAGGGCGAGGACGAGCTGGCCCTGACGGTGGCGGACATCGCCAAGAAGGGCGACCTCGTTCTCGGCTTGGGCGCCGGCACCATCAGCGAATGGATCAATGCCTTGCCGCGGCGGCTCAAGACCAAGAAGGCACGTCCATGAGCAGCGTAAGCGTGGCCGAAGATCCCATCAGCCCTGCCGACGGTCTCGCCGGCGAGTTGGCGGCGCTCCTGCCCGAGTTGCGCGGCCGCCTCAAACCCGCAATGTCCCTCGCCGATCTCACTTGGTTTCGCGTCGGCGGCCCGGCGCAAATCCTGTACACGCCCGCCGACGAGGCCGACCTCGCCTATTTCCTCTCCCGCGTGCCGCTCACCATTCCCATCACCGTCGATCGGGCTCGGCTCCAACCTGCTCGTGCGCGACGGCGGCATCGCGGGCGTGGTGATCCGCTTGGGGCGCGGCTTCGGCGAGATCATCATCGAGGACGGATATCGGCTGCGCGTGGGCGCGGCGGTGCCCGACGTGAAAGTGGCCCGCGCCGCGGCCGATGCCGGCATCGCCGGGCTCTCCTTCTATCGCGGCATTCCGGGCTCGGTGGGCGGCGCGCTGCGCATGAATGCCGGCGCCCATGGGCGCGAGACGAAGGAGGTGGTGGTCGAGGTGCGCGCCGTCGACCGCAGCGGCCGCATCCATGTGCTGCCGGTGCAGGTGCTCGGCTATTCCTACCGTCATTGCGGCGCGTCGGACGACCTCATCTTCACCGAGGCCCTGTTCCAGGGCGAGGCAGGCGAGCCCGCGCGCATCTTGGCCGAGATGGACGACATCGCCGCCTATCGCGAGCAGGCGCAGCCGATCAAGAGCCGCACCGGCGGCAGTACCTTCAAGAATCCGGAAGGACACAAGGCCTGGCAGCTCATCGACGCCGCCGGCTGCCGCGGGCTCACAGGTGGGCGATGCCAAAGTGTCGGAGATGCATTGCAACTTCCTCATCAATGAGGGCAATGCGAGCGGCGCCGATCTCGAAGAGCTTGGCGAGACGGTGCGGGCGCGCGTCAAAGCCACGAGCGGCGTCGACCTCGATTGGGAGATCAAGCGCCTCGGCGTTCCGAAATGAGCGCGACCGGTCTCCTCACGTGTCATTACCCGCAAAAGCGGGTAATCCAGTAACCACTGCCTCTGAATACTGGATCGCCCGGTCGAGCCGGGCGATGACGAATATGGTCCGCCTGAATCCTGCCAATTGACGGGGCGTCGCATGACTCAAAAGCAAACCCACATCGCTATGCTCATGGGCGGCTGGTCGTCGGAGCGGGAAATATCGCTGCGCTCGGGCGAAGCCTGCGCCGCGGCGCTCGAAGGCGAAGGCTTCAAAGTGACGCGCCTCGATGTCGGCCGCGACGTCGCGTCCAAGCTCGCCGCGCTCCGCCCCGACGTCTGCTTCAACGCGCTCCATGGGCGCTTCGGCGAGGATGGCTGCATCCAGGGCCTGCTCGAGGTGCTCGGCATCCCCTACACCCATTCGGGCGTGCTGGCCTCCGCGCTCGCCATGCATAAGGAGCGCGCCAAGGCGGTCTTGCGCGAGGCGGGCGTGCCCGTCGCCGAAAGCCTGGTGCTGCCGCGGGCGGAAGCCGCCAAAGCCCACGCCATGAAGCCGCCTTACGTGATCAAGCCGCCGGCCGAAGGGTCGAGCGTCGGCGTCTTTATCGTGCGCGAGGACCAGGCCCACCCCCCGCAGGAGCTGCATTCCGCCGAATGGACTCTGGGCGAGGAGGTCATGGTGGAGCGATTCATCCCCGGCCGGGAGCTCACTTGCGCGGTCATGGGCAACGAGGCGCTGGGGGTGATCGAAATCCTCCCGGCGGAGGGACTCGCCTTCTACGACTACACCTCGAAATACGCCCCCGGCGGCTCGATTCACGTGCTCCCGGCGGCGCTTTCACCAAATGTTTACCAATTCGTACAGAAGCTGTCCCTAGCGGCTCATCGGGCACTGGGCTGCCGTGGGGTCAGTCGCGCCGATTTCCGTTACGACGACCGGCCGGACGGTTCTGGTGAGTTGATCTGCCTTGAGGTCAACACCCAGCCTGGCATGACCGGGACGTCGCTGGTGCCTGAGCTTGCAGCCTATGCCGGCCGCTCCTTTGGCGAGCTGGTCCGCTGGATGGTGGAGGACGCCTCGTGCGATCGCTAGGCCCGGGTAGGGCGAGAGGGAAGATGCGGGAGCCATCCGACGCGCTGATGCATCGCGCGATCGCGGTCTCGCGCCCCTCCGTCAGATCCATCGAGCTGCCCGGCTTCCGCTCCAGGCGCCGCGCCCGGGGCATGACCCGCACCAATGGGAAATGGCGCCTGCTCGCCGCGCTGTTCCTCGTCAGCGGCCTTGCCTATGGCGCCGCCGTGGGCGGCCAGATCGGGCAGCTCTTCACCAAGCTCGAAGATGGCGTCGAGGCGGTGACGGTCGCCGCCGGCTTCGGCGTCAAGCGCATCACCGTCGAAGGGCAGCATCATACGAGCGACGCCGAGATCGCCAAGGCGCTCGAGGCCGGTCCCTCGACCAATATGCTCGCTTTCGATACCGACGCCGCCAAGGCGCGTCTGGAGCAGGTGTCGTGGATCAAGCACGCCCAAGTCATGCGGCTGCTGCCCTCCACAATTCAGGTCGTGGTCGAGGAGCGCACCCCCTTTGCCGTGTGGCAGATCGGCGGCCGCACCTATGTGATCGACACCGAGGGCGTGGTGCTGACGCCGGCCGTGCGCGAGGCCTATGCCGACCTTCCTCTCGTCGTCGGCGACGGCGCGGGCAAGAGCGCCGCGCCCCTGTTCGCGACGCTCACCTCCTATGCCGATCTCACCAAGCAATTGGTGGCCGCCATGCGCGTGGGCGACCGCCGCTGGACGCTGAAGCTCGCCTCCGGGCTTGAGATCATGCTTCCCGACGACGGCATTGCCCAGGCGCTCGATACCCTTGTCGCGCTCGACCGCGACCAGGGTCTGCTTCACCGCAACATCGCCAGTGTCGATCTGCGCCTCGCCGACCGGGTGAGCGTGCGGCTCCGCACCAAGGAGCCCGAGGCTACGGAGGTGCCGACGGCCGAAACGACGCCGCAAGACGTTCCGACCGCGGGCACGGCGGTCCGAGCGCCCAAGGGCAGCACCTGAGCGAGGACGGGGCAGGGGGATGCGGCACGCCATCATCAATCGGAGCAAGCGCCAGCGCATCGTGACCGCGCTCGACGTGGGCACGAGCAAGATCGGCTGTCTGATCGCCAAGACCCAAGGCGCGCCCGATTGGCTTGGGCGCCCAAGGCGATGCGGTCCAGTTCGAGGTGCTGGGCTTCGGTCACCACCGCGCCGAGGGCCTGAAGGGCGGCCTCGTCACCCATCTCGACAAGGCCGAGCACTGCATTCGCTCGGCGATCGATGAGGCCGAGCGCATGGCGGGCGTCACCGTCGAGGACGCCCATGTCGCCGTCACCTGCGGACGCCTCAAGAGCGAGAGCTTCTCGGCGAGCGTGGCGCTGCCCACCGGCATCGTGCGCGAGGACGATACGTTGCGCATTTTGGCTGGCGGCCGCCAATATGCCGCCCGCGACCGCCGCACCGTGCTGCATGCGCTGCCCACGAGCTACCGGCTCGACGAGCAGGTGGGCATCCGCGATCCCCACGGCATGTGCGGCGAGCGGCTCGCCATCGACATCCACGCCGTCACCGCCGACGAGGCGGCGCTGCGCAATCTGATGCTGTGCGTGGAGCGGTGCCATTTGGGCGTCGCGCGCCTGGTCGCCGCGCCCTATGCGAGCGCGCTGTCGGTGATCACCCCCGACGAGGCCAAGCTCGGCGTCGCCTGCATCGATTTCGGCGCCGGCACCACCACGCTCTCGGTCTTCGCCGACGGCCATTTCATCCACGCCGACGCCATCGCGCTTGGCGGCAACGGCATCACCACCGACATCGCCCGCACGCTGGGGGCTCCCTTGGAGCATGCCGAGCGCCTCAAGACCCTGCATGGCAGCGCCTTTGCCACGCCGTCCGACGAGCGCGAGATCATCACCTATCCGACCATGGGCGAGGCCGAGCCGCGCAGCATGAACCAGATCAACAAGGCGCAGCTCGCCGTGATCATCCGCCCCCGCGTCGAGGAGATCCTCGACTTCATGCGCCGGCGGCTCGCCACCTGCGCGCATGCCTCCGAGGCGGCCCAGACCGTCGTGCTCACGGGCGGCGGCAGCCAGCTCACCGGCCTGCCCGATCTCGCCTCCAATATGTTTGGCCGCCCGGTGCGCCTCGGACGCCCGCGGCCCCTGCACGGGCTGAGCCATGGCATCGGCCCCGATTTCGCCGTGGCCACGGGACTCTTGCGCCAGTCGGGGCGCGACGACGACCGGCTTTCCGGGCGCGCGGAGCAACGCTTTTTGGGTACCGGCACGGGTTATCTCGCCCGCGTCAGCGATTGGATACGGGACAACTTTTGACAACCAAGTTCGGCTCCGGCGCGCACCGCCTGAAGCCTGACGGGAGCTGAACGACAATGAACCAAGGCAAGGATCGAGAACGGAAGACCCCCATGACCATCAACCTCAAAGTTCCTGATCTCACCGAGCTCAAACCGCGCATCACCGTATTCGGTGTCGGCGGGGCGGGCGGCAATGCCGTGAACAACATGATCGCCTCCGGCCTCCGAGGCGTCGACTTCGTGGTCGCCAACACCGATGCGCAGGCCCTGATGAGCTCGTCGGCCGAGCGCCGCATTCAAATGGGCGCCCACGTCACCGAGGGACTCGGCGCAGGCTCCAAGCCCGAGATCGGCGCGGCGGCGGCCGAAGAGGCCATGGCCGACATCAAGGCGCATCTTGTCGGCTCGCACATGGTGTTCATCACCGCCGGCATGGGCGGCGGCACGGGCACGGGCGCGGCGCCGGTGATTGCACGCGCCTCGCGCGACGAGGGCATCCTCACCGTCGGCGTGGTCACCAAACCGTTCCAGTTCGAGGGTCAGCGGCGCTTGCGCGCGGCGGAAGCGGGCATCGCCGAGCTGCAGAAATATGTCGATACGCTGCTCGTGATCCCGAACCAGAATCTGTTCCGCGTCGCCAATGAGAAGACGACCTTTTCCGACGCCTTCGCCATGGCCGATGACGTCTTGCGTGCGGGTGTCGCCTGCATCACCGACCTCATGGTGAAGGAAGGCCTCATCAATCTCGACTTTGCCGACGTGCGCACCATCATGGCGGGCATGGGCAAGGCCATGATGGGCACGGGCGAAGCGAGCGGCGACCGCCGCGCCGTCGAGGCGGCGGAGGCGGCGATCTCGAACCCGCTCCTCGACGACGTGTCGATGAAGGGCGCAAGCGGCCTGCTCGTCTCCATCACCGGCGGCAACGACCTCACCCTCTACGAGGTGGACGAGGCGGCAAGCCGCATTCGCGCCGAGGCCGATTCCGAGGCGAATATCATCGTCGGCGCCACCTATGACGACGAGCTCGACGGCATCATCCGCGTGTCGGTGGTGGCCACGGGGCTCGGGGTCATCCTGTCCGATGCGGCCAAGGCGCCCGCCATGGACAAGCTCAGCGCGCGCCTCGCCGGTCTCTCCGCCATGCCGTCGATGGAGAGGGCGGAGGCGAAGCCAGCCGCCGCCCCGGCCGAAGAGGGCCAGGTCTGGCGCGCGCCGGGCAATGTGACGATCGAGCGCCGTCCGGCGCAGTCGACCGGCATCGCTTTGCCGCGCCCGGTGCCGCCGCAAACCCAAACGCGGCCGCAGCCGAGCTTCGTGCCCGCGCCGCCGGCCACGGGCCGCCGCGCCGTTCGGCGCATGCCCAATGTCGAGGAACTGCCGCTCGTGGCGCAGAACGCGATCAAGGCCAATGCCGGCCAGAGTTCGGCTCTCGGGCTTGCGGCGCAGAAGAAGAAGGTTGGCTTCCTGGAGCGCCTGGCGGGCGTCGGCCGGGGCCGCAAGGAAGACGAGGAGGAGATCATGACCCTGAAGCAAGAGCCGGAATTCGGCCAACCCCGCCCCTTGGCCGCGTCGCTGCAGACGGAGATGCCGGCGCCCGCACCGCGGGGGCTCAAGATCGAGCGGCCCCGAGGCGAGGCTGGCTTTGCTGCAGCGCCGAAGCGCATCGAGGCGCAGCCGCGGCTTGCCGCCGTGGAAAGTCTCGGCTCGGCGCCCGAATCACTTGATGACGACGATCTGGAGATTCCGGCCTTCCTGCGCCGGCGGGCCACCTGAGGGCGCATTAACTATTCCCTCCGCCGATCCACGGGAAACACGAAAATTGCTTTCAGATCAATGGTTTGAGAAGGGACGCCGACGGTAACAGACTGAAAGAAACCGTGATTTGTCGGCCGTCTCAGCCAAGGGTTATGGTTCCTCATTAACCGATCCGCGGAACCAAAACGGCACAACGCCAGGGAGCGCGGGTTATGGGGGGCTCGGGGGATCGATCCTCGAGCTTTGGGAACTCAAAAAACGGCTTGGGGGCCATGAAGGGATTTATTGGGGCACGCCAGACCACGCTTGCCAGCGAAATCTCACTGACCGGCACGGGGGTCCACAGCGGAGCGCCAGTTTCCATTAGTCTTTACCCGGCTGACGGTGACTCGGGGCTACGTTTTCTTCTCTCCAACGGCGATACGGAAGCCACCGAGATCGCAGCGGATCATCGCTGTGTAACCGGCGTGACGTTGTGCACCGTGCTCGGTGACGGCAATGGCGCCTCGGTCGCGACGGTCGAGCATCTCCTCGCGGCCCTGCGCGGGCTTGGCGTCGACAACGCCGTGATCGAGATCGACAGCTCCGAAGTGCCGATCATGGATGGCAGCGCCTCGAGCTTCGTCGAGGCCATCGACGAGGTAGGCCTGGCGGAGCTCGATTGTCCCCGCCGCTACCTCAAGGTTTTGAAGCCCATCCTCGTCGAGGACGGGGGCGCCTATGGCGAGCTGACCCCCCATAACGGTTTCCATCTCGGCATCGAGATCGAGTTCGACACGCCGCTCATCGGCTGCCAGAAAATCGAGATCGACATCAATCCCGGCTCTTTCCGCCGCGAGCTGTCGCGGGCCCGCACCTTCGGTTTCATGAAGGATGTCGAGAGCCTGTGGGCCGCGGGTCTTGCCCTTGGCGCCTCGCTCGAGAACACGGTGGCGATCGGCGAAGACCGCGTCATCAACCGCGAGGGCTTGCGCTATGCCGACGAGTTCGTCCGCCACAAGGCGCTCGACGCGGTTGGCGACCTGGCCCTTGCCGGGGCGCCGATCCTGGGCGCCTTCCGCTCCAAGCGCGGCGGCCATCGTCTGAACAGCCTCGTGCTCAAGGCCATGTTTGCCGATCCTGAGGCTTGGACGCTGGTCGAGGCTCCGCGGCCGTTCCGCGAGGTGCGCCACGCCGAGCTCAGCCATCGTCTGGCGGCAGCCAATTTCGCCGCCGAGCGCAGCTAGCGGCACGCCGTTTACTGCCAGTAGCCAAGCCGAGCGCCCGGGATGGCCCAATTGGGCCGTGCTGGGCGTCCGGCGTTTTGAGGCAAGGCCGCTCGCTGACCCGCGCGGCGGGACGGTCGCCGCGCGACCCCATCGGGCAAAAAAACACCATATTCCGCTAGTTGGTTGGCGGTTGTCTGGGCTAGCCTGCCCGGCATAAGGCCGGCGCGGGGACCCGCACGCCATTGGGCCTTGGCGGGCAAGGGGAACGGTCTTGAAGGGGAGCATGTCCGGTCGGATCGCGCCATTTTTGAGCCTGAGCGGGCCCGGCCTCGGCTTGGCGCTGAGGCGTCTTGGCCCCGGCCGGCGAGGCCTGGCCGCATTGGGGCTGCTCGTTGCCGCGAGCCTCCTTTCCGGCTGCGGCTCCTTTTTCACCAAGCCCGACGAACAGGTGAGCAACGACCCCCCGGACGTCATTTACGGCCGCGCCGATAAGCTCATGGGCGGCGGCAAATACGAGGATGCGGCCAAGGAATATGAGAAGGTCGATATCAACCATCCTTATTCCCAGGAAGCGCGCCGGGCGATCGTGATGGCGGCCTACGCCTATTACAAGAAGGGCGATTACGACAGCGCGGTCTCCTCGGCCGACCGCTATCTCACGCTGCATCCTGGCACCAAGGAATCCGACCTTGCCCAGGACATCATCGCCATGAGCTATTACGACCAGATCCTCGACCCCAAGCGCGACCAGACCAATGCGCGCAAGGCGTTGCAGGCCTATCAGACGCTGCTGCAGCGCTATCCCGATTCGCGCTACGCCGCCGAAGCGGCGAACCGCGAGCGCGTCTTGCGCGACCTCCTGGCGGCAAGCGAGATGACGGTCGGGCGCTATTATCTGCGCCACAACAACTATCTTGCGGCCATCAACCGGTTCCGCATCGTGGTCACCGACTATCAGACGACGCCGCAGATCGAAGAGGCCTTGAGTTCGCCTGACGGAGGCCTATATGGCGTTAGGGATCGTCAACGAGGCGCAAACGGCGGCCGCCGTCCTTGGCCATAACTTTCCGGACAGCAAGTGGTACGATCACGCGTTCTCGCTCTTAGGCAGAAGCGGCCTCCAGCCGCAAGAGCACGAAGGCTCGTGGATCACGCAGACCTGGAAGGGCGACGGCAAACCCGCCTGACGGACCTGCCATGCTAGCCGCCCTGTCGATCCGCGACATCGTCCTGATCGACAAGCTCGATCTCGAATTCGCCACGGGCCTGTCCGTGCTCACCGGCGAGACCGGCGCCGGCAAATCCATTCTGCTCGATGCCTTCGCGCTCGCCATCGGCGCCCGCGGCGATGCCTCGCTCGTGCGCCAGGGGCGTCCCAAGGCCAAGTGACGGCGATCTTCGAGCCGGGCGCGGGCCATCCGGTCTTCGCCCTCCTGGCCGCCAACGGCATCGACGCAAGCGACACCCTCATTCTGCGCCGGGTGCAGAGCGCCGACGGGCGCACCCGCGCGCTGGTCAACGACACCGCCGTCAGCGTGCAGCTCTTGCGCCAGATCGGGCAGGCGCTGGTCGAGATCCACGGGCAGCACGACGACCGCGCCCTGATCGATCCGAGCGGTCACCGCGATCTCGTGGATGCCTTCGGCGGTTTGAGCGAGGACGCCCGCGCCGTGGCGGCGGCCTTCGACGCCTGGAAGGCGGCCGAGGAGGCGCGCGCGGCCCACGCGGCCGAGATCGCCGCCGTCCGCGCCAATGCCGATTATGTCAGCCATGCGCTTGACGAGCTGCGCGAGCTTGGCCCGCAGACGGGCGAGGAGGAGGGCCTCGCCTCCCGCCGCCAGCTGATGATGCATGCGGAGAAGATCGCAAGCGAGCTCGACGAGGCGCTCGACGCGCTGCAAGGGGAGGGGACGGGCGGCGCGCGGCTCGCGGCGGCGCTCCGCCGCATCGAGCGTCAGGCAGGCTTGGGCGGCGAGCTGCTGGCAACGGTGGCGCAGGCGCTTGAACGCGTGCTGGCCGAGACCGACGCCGCGCAGGGCAAGATCGAGCAGGCGCTCGCCGCGCTCGCCTTCGAGCCCAAGGAATTGGAGCGCACCGAGGAGCGCCTCTTCGCGCTCCGCGCCGCCGCCCGCAAGCACAAGGTCCAGGTGGACGATCTGCCGGCGCTGATCGGCCGGCTGGAAGCCGATTTTGCCGCGCTCGATCGGAGCGAGACGCGCCTTGCCGAGCTTGCCCAAGCCGCGGAGGCGGCACGGGACGCCTATGCCGCGGCGGCGGTGGCGTTGAGCAAGGCCCGCCACGCCGCGGCCGCGCGCCTCGACGCCGAGGCGGCAGCCGAGCTCAGCCCCCTCAAGCTCGAAAAGGCGCGCTTCATCACCAATATCGAGACGGTGGAGCCCGATCAGGGCGGCCCGTCCGGCATCGACCGGGTCGCCTTCTTCGTGCGCACCAATCCCGGCACCGAGGCCGGTCCCTTGATGAAGGTGGCTTCGGGCGGGGAGCTCGCCCGCTTCATTCTCGCGCTGAAAGTGGTGCTCGCGGCGCGCGGCTCGGCGCCGACGCTTGTCTTCGACGAGGTGGATTCGGGCGTCGGCGGCGCCACCGCCGCGGCGGTGGGCGAGCGGCTCGGGCGCTTGGCCACCCGCGTCCAGGTGCTGGCCGTGACCCACGCCCCGCAGGTGGCGGCCGTGGCGAGCGGCCATTTCCTCATCGCCAAGGAGCCGCTGGCCGGCCCCGAGGGCGAGACCATGGCGACGCGCGTCGTGGTGCTCGAGGGCGAGCATCGCCGCGAGGAGATCGCCCGCATGCTCGCCGGCCAAACCGTCACCGACGAGGCGCGCGCCGCCGCCGCGCGCCTGATGAGCCGCTCGGCATGAGCAAGGCTGCCGGCAAGGGCAAGGGCAAGCGGAAGCCGGCCGCCCTTGAGCCCAAGCCCGTCGCGCTGCTCGACGAGACGGCGGCGGCGGCCGAGCTCGAGCGGCTGGCGAAAGAAATCGCCCATCACGACGCGCTCTATTACCGCCAGGACCAGCCCGAGATCAGCGACGCGGACTATGACGCGCTCCGGGAGCGCAACACCGCCATCGAGGCCCGCTTCCCCCATCTCGTGCGCGACGACAGCCCCTCCTTGCGCGTGGGCGCGGCGCCGGTGGAGGCCTTCGGCAAGGTCCGTCACGGCGTGCCGATGCTCTCCCTCGGCAACGTGTTCGACGACGAAGGAGTGCGCGACTTCGTCGACCGCGTCTGCCGCTTCCTCGGTCTCGCCAGCGCCGAGGGGCTCGCTTTCACCGCCGAGCCCAAGATCGACGGCCTCTCCATCACCTTGCGCTACGAGCGCGGGCTGTTGGTTCAGGGCGCCACCCGCGGCGACGGCTATGAGGGCGAGAACGTCACCGCCAATGTGCGCACCATCGCCGACATCCCCCATGCGATCCGGGGGAAGGGCCCCCGCGGGTTCCCCGATCCGTTCGAGCTGCGCGGCGAGATCTATATGAGCCGCTCCGCCTTCCAGCGCCTCAATGAGGAGCAGGCGGCGGCGGGCGAGCGCCTGTTCGCCAATCCCCGCAATGCCGCCGCGGGCTCGCTCCGCCAGCTCGACCCTGCCGTGACCGCGTCGCGCCCGCTGCAATTCTTCGCCTATGGCTGGGGCGAGGCGCCGAGCCTGCCCGCCGACACCCAATGGGGCATCTATCAGGCGCTTAAAGCTTGGGGCTTCCCCTTGAACCCGCTCGCCCGCCTTACGCATTCGGTCGAGGAAATGCTTGGCACCTATCGCGATATCGAAAGCGGGCGCGCCGGCCTCGACTACGACATCGACGGCGTCGTCTATAAGCTCGACCGCCTCGATCTGCAGGAGCGCCTGGGCTTCGTCTCGCGCTCGCCGCGTTATGCCATCGCCCATAAATTCCCCGCCGAGAAGGCCACGACCATCCTGCGCGACATCGACATCCAGGTGGGCCGCACCGGCGCGCTCACCCCGGTCGCCAAGCTCGAGCCGGTGACCGTGGGCGGCGTCGTGGTGCAGAACGCCACCCTCCACAATGAGGACGAGATCGCCCGCAAGGACGTGCGCATCGGCGACACCGTGATCTTGCAGCGCGCGGGCGACGTGATCCCGCAGATTCTCGCGGTGGTTCAAGAGAAGCGGGTCAAGGGCGCGAAACGATTCGCTTTTCCCACTATCTGCCCCTTTTGCGGCAGCCACGCGGTGCGCGAGATCAATCCCCGTCACCGGCAAGGAGGACGCGGTCCGGCGCTGCACCGGCGGGCTCATCTGCCCCGCCCAGCGGGTCGAGCGGCTGAAGCATTTCGTGTCGCGCAACGCCTTCGACATCGAGGGGCTGGGCGAGAAGCATATCAAGACCTTCTACGAGGAGGGTCTCATCCAATCCCCGCCCGACATCTTCACCCTCGCCGCGCGCGACAAGCGCTCGGCCACGAAGCTCGCCGCGCGCGAGGGCTGGGGCGAAACCTCGGCGCAGAAATTGTTCGACGCCATCGAGGCGCGCCGCGAGGTGCGGCTCGACCGCTTCATCTACGCGCTCGGCATTCGCCATGTGGGCGAGACCACGGCGCGGCTGCTCGCCCGCAGCTACGGCACGATCAAGGCGTTCCGCGCCGCCATGGTGGCGGCGGCCAAGGACCGCGAGGGGGAGGCCTTCGCCGAGCTCGACAATATCGAGGGCATCGGTCCCACCGTCGCGGAAGCCATCGCCGACTTCTTCGCGCGAGCCGCATAACGTGGCGGTGGTGGACGAGCTCTTGCGCGAGGTGAGCCCGGAGCCGCTCGAAGCCATCGACCACGCTTCGCCCATCTCCGGCAAGCGCGTGGTGTTCACCGGCACGCTCGAGCGCATGACGCGGCCGGAGGCCAAGGCGCGCGCCGAGCGCCTCGGCGCCAAGGTCTCGGGCTCGGTATCGAAGAACACCGATTATGTGGTGGCCGGCCCCGGCGCCGGCTCGAAGCTGAAAGAGGCCAAGGAGCTCGGCGTCACGGTGCTGAGCGAGGAGGAGTGGCTCAAGCTGATCGAGGCTCAGGGATAGCGCAGCTTGAGCGCCACGATGGTGAGCGTGAGCACGAGCGTGATGGCGTTGGCGAGGATGATCGGCCAATTCGCCGATCATGAGTCCGAACACGAGCCACAGCGCCACGCCTGCGGCAAAGGCCGCATACATCAGGAGCGAAATGCCCTTCGTCTCCTTGTAGCGGATGATGTGCAGCGCCTGCGGCAGGAAGGCCGCCGTGGTGAGGATGGCGGCGAGCGCCGACACCAGGGTCGCGGTCATGTCTTTGGTTCCCGCTGCTAGCCGAGGGGGGCGGTGGCGTGGCGCAGCCACGGCCGGTCGGCGCCTTTGAGCTGCGGCTCGATCAACCGGCGCACCGTCGCATGATAGTCGTTGAGCCAGGAGAGCTCCTCCCGCGTGAGCAGGGACAGGCTCGATCAGGCGCCGGTCGAAGGGAACGAGGGTGAGCGTCTCGAAGCCCATCATCTCGCGCGTGCCGCCGTCGATGGGCACGGGCGCCGTCGCCAGCACGAGATTTTCCAGCCTGATGCCGTATTGGCCCTCGCGGTAAAGCCCGGGCTCGTTGGACAGGATCATGCCGGGCTCGAGCTCGACGCTGCCGAAGCGCGACAGGCGCTGCGGCGGCTCATGCACCGAGAGATAGCTGCCGACCCCATGCCCGGTGCCGTGATCGAAATCGAGCCCGGCCGCCCACAGCGCCCGGCGCGCGAAGGGGTCGAGGTCCTGGCCGCGCGTCCCCTTGGGGAACCGCGCCGTGGCGATGGCGATGTGGCCCTTGAGCACGAGAGTGTAATGGCGGCGCATCTCGGCCGAGGGCGTGCCGATGGCGACGGTGCGCGTGACGTCGGTGGTGCCGTCGGCATATTGGCCGCCGGAATCGATGAGATAGAGCGTGTTGCCGGTGAGGCCGAGCGCGGTCGTGCGCATCGGCCGGTAATGCACGATGGCGCCGTTCGGCCCCACGCCGGAGATGGTGTCGAAGCTGATGTCCTTGAGCTGGCCCGTCTCGCGGCGCAGCTCCTCGAGCTTCATCGCCGCGGAAATCTCGTCGATGCTGCCCGTCGTCACCGATGTCGTCGAGCCAATTCAAGAAGCGGGCGAGCACGGCGCCGTCGCGCAGATGCGCCGCGCGCGCGCCCGCGATCTCGGTCTCGTTCTTGATCGCCTTGGGCAGGATGCACGGGTCGGCGCCGGGCACGAATTTGGCGCCCGCGGCTTTGAGCGCTTGAGCGAAGCGGACCGGCGCCGTCTCGGGGTCCAAGCCGCACCTTCGCGCGCGACCGGCCGAGCTGCGCGAGCTTCTCGTCCAGCGCGGCGGGCTCGAGAATGTCCACGATCTCGGCGAGGCTGCCGCGCACATTGTCGCCGAGCTTCGCGGGATCGATGAACAGGCTGGGCTTTCCCTTGACCGGCACGAGGGCATAGGCAAAGGCCACGGGCGTATGGCGGATATCGGCGCCGCGGATATTGAACAGCCAGGCGATGGAATCGAGCAAAGTGATGAGGACGGCGTCGGCGCCCTCCTGCTTCACCACTCTTTGCACGTCGCGGATCTTTTCCGCCGCGCTGCGGCCGGCATATTCGATGCCATGGGGCACGACCGGCGCGGCCGAGGGCGGAGGACGGTCGCGCCACAGTCGGTCGATGGGATTGGTCTCCTGCGGCTCGAGCTTGATGCCCGATTTACCCAACGTCTCGGTCAGGCGCTCGATCTCCTTGATGGTGTGCAGGCGCGGGTCGTAGCCGATGGCGTCGCCCGCGGCGAGCTTGCCCTTGATCCATTTCGAGGCCTTGGCCTCGGGCGTCTGCAGCACCTCGAACAGCGTAGCGTCGATTTGCGCGCGCGCCTGCAAGGTGTACCGCCCGTCGACGAGCAAGGCGGCTTGGTCCTGCAAGCACGATCGCCGTGCCGGCCGAGCCCGAGAAGCCCGTGAGCCAGGCGAGGCGCTCGGCGGAGGGCGCCAGGAACTCGTCCTGATGCTCGTCGCTATGGGGGACGAGGAAGCCTTTGAGCCCGCGGGCCTTGAGCTCCTCGCGGAGCGCCTTGACCCGCTCAGGCGCCATGGCGGTTGTGGGGGCCTCATCGAAGCTTTGGAACATGAGGAAGCCTTGTAAGGCCGCACCCCTTAACGATCAATCCGCTGGCGCGCGTCTCTTTACCTGCGACGCCGCACGAGCAGGCTCGCCCATCCATCGAGAAGGATTCGCGAAACGAGCGTGAAGCCGGCCGCGCGCGAAGCGTGCCTCGACCCCGGGCGCTTGCGCTTCGGTGATGCCGGAAAGCACGCAAAACCCGCCCCCTGCGACGGCGCGGGCGAAAGCGGGCGCGAGCTCGAGCAACGGATTGAGCAGGAGATTGGCGAGGAGCAGGTCGAACGGCCCCGCGCAACAGAGGATGCGCGAGGCCGTCCGCCTCCACCACGCGCACGAGACCGCCCACGCCGTTCTTTCGCGCATTGTCCGCCGCGATTCGTGCCGCGACCGGATCGTTATCGCTCGCCAGCACGCGCGTCTGCAGGGCCTTGGCGGCGGCGATGGCGAGGATGCCGCTGCCGGTGCCGATATCGACGATGCGGGCCGGGCGCGTCCGCTTCAACAGGGCATCGAGGGCGAGCAGGCAGCCGCGCGTGCTCGCATGATGCGCCGTGCCGAAGGCGGTGCTCGCGTCGATCTCGATGCTGTAGCGGTTGCGCGCGACCGGGCTGTGGCTGCCATGGATGAGGAAGCGCCCGGCGCGCACCGGCCCACGCATGCCTTGCGAGAGCCGTCACCCAGTCGGCCTCGGCGACCGGCGCGATGCGTAAGGACGACAGCGCGCGAGGCTCGGCGGCGGCATCTTGCAGCAGCGTGGCGAGCGTCGTGGCGCGAGGCGGCTCGCTATAGAAGACGGTCACCTCGACCCGGCCGGGCCCGCGCTCGAACAGCGTGACGGCCAGTGCCGCGGGGCTCTCGGCCGCTTCGAGCGCCGCGGCGATCCGCTCTGCCCCGTCCGGCGGCGCCTCGATCGAGACCTGATAGAGGTCATTCCGCCGTGAGGCGCGCTCATGCGCCGCCATGGGCGCGCGCCGCCTCGTCGAGCCGATCCACGTCGAGCAGCCGGTCCCACAGCCGGTCGAGATGCGCGCGCGCATCGGCCGGCGCGATCGCGGTCAGCCTTCCCTCGGCATCGGCGCGAACGAGGCCGTCGGCGAGCAGGCGGCGCAAGGCGTCCTCGGCATCGAAATCGACGCCGATCCCGCAGCGCTCCGCGAGCAAGCGCTCGATGCCGGCTTTGAGCTCTCCCAGCGCGTCGTAATGCGCCGGCTGCCGGGCGAGGAAAGCATAAAGGAGCATGTCCTCCTTGACGTCCTCCTCCTCGGCGGCGTCGGCGATCAGCGTGAGCGCGCCGCGATTATTGGCGAGGCTGCAGAAATAGAGGTTCTGCGCCAGCACCATCATGTAGCGGTTGCGCGTGTTGAAGAAATTCATCACCTGGCGAAAGATCACCGCGCTCAAGCCCACGAGCCCCGCGGCGAGCGTGAACGGGTTGGTGGCGGCGAGAATCTTGGTCGCGGTGCCCATCACGCCCGCGGCCGTGCCGCCGCCCGCGGTGACGAACAGCTTCAGCTTGTCGAAGGGGCGAAACTCGATCCTGGTATTGGGGAACAGCATCTCCAGATCGACCTGCGGGATGCGCTTGAACACCTTCACATAGATGTGGTCGGGCGAGACCCCGAGCGGCAAATGCCGGCGCTGCCTCATGACCATGCGCCGCGCGCGGGAAGGGCTTGCCCCGGTCGCCGCCACGATCTCGGCGATGCGCGTCTCGGTCGGCTTCAGCTTCAACAGCAGAAACAAGCGTTGAAAGAGATGCACGTCGAAACGGTCCTTGGTGAGATAGAGCCGCCAGGGATTGCGTTCCTCGCGGGTCTCGACGCTCGTGCCGCGGTAGTAGAGCAGGGCCTCGTCGAAATCGCTCATGTCGACCTCGAGAAAGAGCCCGTGCGGCGAGCGCGCGATCAGGAGGCGCTGCACGTCCTCGCCGCTGAGCGGCACGTAATTGGCCTGCACGAGCAGCTCCTCGGCCTCCTCGATGAATTCGGCGCGGGCCTTTTGCCGGGCATCCGCATCGAGCTCGATGAGATTGGCCGTGTCGCTGTCGGGGCAGAAGGGCAGATAATCGTCGATGAGGGCGAGCAGCCGCGTCCGATAGGATTGATGCCGCCAGGCGGCGAGACAGTCGAGCGCGCGGCCCCAAAGCCGCAAATCGCCGCCGTCCTCCGCGATCATCCCCGCGAGCTTGTTGCGCAGACCGTGGCGGCTGATGGGGATGAAATGGGCGCTGGCCTCAATGGGCGGCAGGGGCGCTAGCGCGGGCCGGATTGCGCGTCCTGCCTTGCCGTTGCCGGCGGTCAGGGAGGGCACCGGCGCTTGAGTGACGAAACCCGCCATGGGCGCGAGCTTAGGCTTGCGCGCCAGCCCCACGCAAATGACGAGACGATGACGCGGGGAGCGGGGCCCCGCGCCGATCCGTCAATTCGCTTGCGGCTGACCCTTGGGGTCCGACGCGGAGGATTGCTTGCCGAAGCAGACGCGGCTCGCCGCCTCGTGCTTGCAGGGCGCGCCGGGCGGCGTCCCGCAAATGTCGGCGAGCGCCGCTTTGTGGACGCAGGCGCCGTCGGGCCCGCGCCAGCCGGGTCCGCCTTTGCAGCCGCAGCCGCGGCAGCGGCAATCCTCGGCGGCAAAGGCCGGCATCACGAACGCCAACGAGAACAGGAGAAGAACAGCGGGTAGAAGGACACGCATGGGAACCTCCCTCGATGAGGAATGACGCTCCTCATTGACCAATGTACACGATTTGTTCTTTTTGGGGAAGAGGCTGTTGGATCGGGCCTGGCGGCTGGTTTCCGAGCAAAAGGCGCCCCGGCGGGGCTCAGCTCCGCTCGACGAAGCTGTCCACCACCTTCTTGCGCCCGGCCTTGTCGAAATCGACGGTGAGCTTGTTGCCGTCGATCTGCGCGATGCGGCCATAGCCGAATTTCTGGTGGAAGATGCGTTCGCCCACCGCGAGCCCCACGCCTTGCGCGGTGGAGGCCGCCACCAGCGTGCCGTCGATGGTGATGGGCTCGCGCCGCGGCGCTGAAGCCCCCGTGGGCGGCCGGTTCGCTTTCGCGCGCCGCCAGCCCGGCGTCTCGTAGAAGCCGCCCGCGAACAAGGTCTCGGCATTATCGAAGCGGCTCGCGCCGTAGCTCGCCCGATCCTCCGACACCTCGACATGGTCGACGGGCAGCTCGTCGATGAAGCGCGACGGGATCGCCGATTGCCACATGCCGTGGGTGCGGCGGTTCTGGGCGAAGGTGATCTTGGCGCGGTGCCGCGCGCGCGTCAGCCCCACATGGGCGAGCCGCCGCTCCTCTTCCAGCCCCGAGCGGCCGGCCTCGTCGAGGCTCCGCTGATGCGGCAGCAATCCCTCGTCCCAGCCGGGCAGGAACACGGTGTCGAATTCGAGCCCCTTGGCGCTGTGCAGCGTCATCAGGGTGACGCGCTCCGCCCCTTCTTCCGCTTCGGCGTCCATCACCAGCGTGACATGCTCGAGGAAGCCCGCCAGCGTGTCGAACTCCTCCATGAAGTGGATGAGCTCCTTCAGATTTTCGAGCTTCGACTGCGCCTGCGGCGATTTCTCCGCCTGCCACATGGCGGTGTAGCCCGAACTCATCGAGGATGAGCTCGGCCAGCTCGGTATGGCGCATGGTGTCGACCGAAGAGCGCCAGCGGTCGAAGGCGGCGATCAGATCGGCCAGCGCCTTGCGCGCCTTGGGCTTCAATTCCTCGGTCTCGACCATCAGGCGCGCGGCCTGGAACAGCGGCACGCTTTGCGCGCGCGCGAGCTGATGCAGCGCTTTCAGACTGGATTCGCCGAGCCCCCGGCGCGGCACATTGACGATGCGCTCGAACTTCAGATCGTTGGCGGGATTGAGCGTCACCTCGAAATAGGAGGTCGCGTCCCGGATCTCCTGGCGCTCGTAGAAGCGCGGGCCGCCCACCACGCGATAGGGCAGGCCGAGGGTGATGAAGCGGTCCTCGAAGGCGCGCATCTGGAACGAGGCGCGCACCAGGATGGCGATCTCGCTCAAGGACTGGCCTCGGCGCTGCAGCTGCTCGATATCCTCGCCGATGATGCGCGCTTCCTCCTCGTCGTCCCAGCAGCCTTGCACCTCGACCTTCTCGCCCTTGGCCCCGTCGGTGCGCAGCGTCTTGCCGAGCCGGCCTTTATTATGGGCGATGAGGCCGGAGGCCGCGCCGAGGATATGGCCGGTCGAGCGGTAATTGCGCTCGAGCCGGATGATCTTGGCGCCGGGGAAGTCGGTCTCGAAGCGCAGGATGTTGTCCACCTCCGCGCCGCGCCAGCCATAGATCGACTGGTCGTCGTCGCCGACGCAGCAGATGTTGCGGTTGCCCTGCGCGAGCAGCCGCAGCCACAGATATTGGGCGACGTTGGAATCCTGATACTCGTCCACCAGCATGAAGCGGAAGCGCTGCTGATATTGGGCGAGCACGTCGGGGTGCTCCTGGAACAGGCGCAAATTCTCGAGCAAGAAATCGCCGAAATCGGCGGCGTTCAGCTCCTTCAGGCGCCGCTGATAGGCGGCGTAGAGGTCGCGGGCCTTGCCGTTGGCGAAGGCGAAGCTCTCGCCCTCGGGCACGCGGGACGGGGTGAGCCCGCGATTTTTCCAGCTATCGATCATGCCGGCGAGCACCCGCGCCGGCCACCGCTTCTCGTCGATGTTTTCCGCCTGCAAGAGCTGCTTCAACAGGCGGATCTGATCGTCGGTATCGAGCACGGTGAAGGAGGGCTTCAGATCCACGAGCTCGGCATGGCGGCGGAGGATCTTGACCCCGATGGCATGGAAGGTGCCGAGCCAGGGCATGCCTTCGACCGCGCCGCCGATCAGCTGGCTCACGCGCGCCTTCATCTCCCGCGCCGCCTTGTTGGTGAAGGTGACGGCGAGGATCTGCGACGGCCATGCCCGGCCGAGCCGCAAGATATGGGCGATGCGGGTGGTGAGCACGCGCGTCTTGCCGGTGCCGGCGCCGGCCAGCACGAGCAGCGGCCCGTCGAGCGTCTCCACCGCCTCGCGCTGCTCGGGGTTGAGCGCGTCGAGATAGGGGACCGCGCTCTGCCGGAGCGCCCGCTGCGAGGTGGAAAGCTGCTCCTCCTCCTCGGGTGACCGTGGCTCGGGGGCCGGAAGAGCCGATGCGCGAATCTTTGTCATGATCTAAGGGACTATATCACTGTGCGGCTTGGGAAAATAAAGGGCTGGTCCAGGTCCCGGGCTTTTGCGCCTGGCGCAACCGGGCGAGCAGAGGCGAGGGCCATGAGGCGGCCGCGTCACATTCGCGTTACGTCGAGCGGGCAAAAGGCCACAGGCCGAATCGGATTAGCCGGTTGCGCGTCCGCCGCCAGGCTGGCACAAAGGCGCCATCGCGGGGGACAATTATTCTGAGGGGCTACGCCATGCTTCGTATTTCGAAGGTGAGTGTTGTTGTGCTTGCCGCGGCTGGGTTTGCGCTGTTCGGACAGGGACCCGCCGAGGCTGGATGTCAGGTGATTTCGGCGACCCACAGCGCCGACAGCAAGGGTGAGGCATTGAAGATGTCGCAGGTGCTCGCCGCCCAGAGCGCCAACGAGCTCAAGCAGTCCAAGGGCTGGCACTCCATTTCCATGAGCGCCTACCGGGTGAAGCCCGATCCGTTCTGGAAAATGGTCCGGCCGGTGGTGCCCAAGGACGTCATTTACGGGCGTTTCGTCACGGCGCGCACCTACACCACCTGCTTCACCGGCGTGGTGGTTCCTTTCGTGTGCACCTCGGGCTCGAAGGTCTGCGGTAACTAGCGCGTCCTTTAACCCTTAGGCGCACCCCAGTAGCCACCGCGGAACGGAACTCAGCGCGGTGGTTTACTGGAGCGCCGGGGCGGGCCTGGGTGCCCGCGACCGCCACCTGCCTCATCCTCGCCACAAGCCTTGGTAAGCTCTCGTTCAAGCTTGTCTGGTGCAATAGGTAGGAAGAGATGCGGGTCGGAACCGTCATGTTTCCGCAATATAGCTGGCGCGAACGCGTGGCCGATGGCTGCATTCACGCCATTGGCGTGACCGCGAGCGTTGTCGCGCTGACCGCGCTCCTCGTCATCGGCGTGATGTCGCAGACGGCGCTGTGGATCGTGAGCCTCACCATCTACGGCGTGGCGCTCGTGCTCATGTTCAGCTGCTCGGCGGGCTATAATCTCGTCGTGCGGCCGAAGCTCAAGGGCATCTTGCGCCGCTTCGACCACGCCGCGATCTTCCTCATGATCGCCGGCACCTACACCCCCTTCGCGCTGATGAAGATGGACGCGACCACCGGGCTGTGGCTGCTCGGCTTGGTGTGGGGCATGGCGGCCATCGGCATCGCCATCAAGCTGTTCACCCCGCGCCATCTCGAAGGCCTCTCCACCGCGCTTTACCTCGTGCAGGGTTGGGCCGTGGTCGCCGCCTGGCATCCCCTCGTCTCGGCGGTCCCCGAGCGGGTGTTGGCGCTGCTCGTGATCGGCGGCGTGCTCTATACCGTGGGCGTGGTGTTCCATCTCTGGGAGCGCCTGCCGTTCCAGAACGCCATCTGGCATGGCTTCGTGCTCGCCGCCGCGAGCTGTCACTACGTGGCCGTGATCGATTCGATCGGCGCCTGACGAACAGGCGCAGCGCCACATGCCGGGCCTTCCTTCACCAAGCCCATGCTAAACTAAGGCCATGACCGACATCATGGCCAAGCCCATTGAGTCGCAAGCCTCCGACGCCAAGGGGAGGCTGTTCGCCGAGCTCGCACAACGGTTCGGCGACCGCTTCTCCACCAGCGCCTCGCTGCGCGAGCAGCACGGCCACACGCTCACTTGGGTGCCCAATCAGCCGCCTGACGCCGTGCTCTTCGCCGAGACGACGGCCGATATCGTCGAGGCGGTGAAGCTCTGCGCCGCCGCGCGCGTGCCGGTCATTCCCTTCGGCACCGGCACCTCGCTCGAAGGCCATGTGAACGCGCCCCAGGGCGGCGTCTCGATCGACCTTTCGCGCATGAACCGCATCCTCGCCGTGCATGCCGAGGACCTCGACTGCGTGGTCGAGCCCGGCGTCACGCGCAAGGCGCTCAACGAGCATTTGCGCGATGCAGGGCTGTTCTTCCCCATCGATCCCGGCGCCGATGCGAGCCTCGGCGGCATGGCGGCGACGCGCGCCTCGGGCACCAACGCCGTGCGCTACGGCACCATGCGCGACAATGTGCTCGGGCTAAAGGCGGTGCTCGCCGACGGCAGCGTGATCAAGACGGGCGGCCGCGCGCGGAAATCGGCCAGCGGCTACGATCTCACCCGCCTCCTGATCGGCTCGGAAGGCACCCTTGGCATCATCACCGAGCTGACGCTGAAGCTGCACGGCATCCCCGAGGCGATCCGCGTCGCGGTCTGTCCCTTCGCCACCATCGAGGGCGCGTGCAACGCGACCATCGCCGCGCTGCAGACGGGCCTGCCGCTCGCCCGCATCGAGCTCCTCGACGAGGTGCAGCTCAGCGCCTGCAATGCCTATTCGCGCCTCGCCTATGCCGAGACGCCCACTCTGTTCCTCGAATTTCACGGCACGCCCGCCGCGACGGCGGAGGAGGTGGAAAGCTTTGCCGCCATCGCGCGCGAGGAGGGGGGCGGCGCGCTGATCTCGGCCGACCGGCCCGAGGAGCGCTCGCTTCTGTGGCAGGCCCGCCATGACGCCTATTGGGCGGCGCGCGCGCTGAGGCCCGGTGCCGACCTTATCGCCACCGATGTCTGCGTGCCGATCTCGAGCCTCGCCGCATGCGTCGGCGCGACCAAGGCGGACATTGTCGCAACCGGATTGATCGCCCCCATCGTCGGCCATGTCGGCGACGGCAATTTTCATGTGATGCCGCTCATCGACATGGCGGACGCGGAGGAGCGGCGCAAAGTGCAAGGCTTCCTCGACCGGCTCGTGGCGCGCGCGCTCGAGTCTGGGCGGCACCTGCACCGGCGAGCACGGCGTGGGCCAAGGCAAGATGCGCTATCTCCCCCATGAGCACGGGGAGGGCGTGGCCGTGATGGCTGCCATAAAAAAGGCGCTCGACCCGTTGAATATCCTCAATCCGGGCAAGATCTTTGCGTTATCATGACCAGGCCTTCGAGGTGTTCGCGCGTCCTTCGTCTCATCTCCGCGCCCCCGGAATGCTCGCGCCCGCAAAATCAAGGTTTTGAACGCCAGTGAACTCGTTCCTGCTCAGTTTGGCAGCACTCTTGATTCTCGTGCTCGGCGCGCTGTTCGCCGCGCCGCTGGTCATCGACTGGAACGATTACCGCCCCATCTTCGAGCAACAGGCGACCAAGCTGCTCGGCCGCGAGGTGAAGGTGGGGGGCGAAGTGCATATGGTCGTCCTCCCCGCGCCGGAACTCCGAATTCGACGATGTGAAGGTGGCTGACGAGCAGGGCCGGCTCGATGCGCCGCTGCTCGAGGCCCGCTCCATCGAGGCCTTGCTCAATATCGGCGCGTTGCTGTCGGGCGCCATCGAGGCGCGGCAGATCACCATCACCGATCCCGTGCTGCGGCTCAAACTCGGCGAAGACGGTCGCGGCAATTGGAACGATGTGGGCCGGCCCGGAGAGGCGCTGCCTTTCGTGCCGAAGGACGTGACACTCGATCAGGTGAACGTCATCGGCGGCCGGATCGAGCTTGCCCGGGCGGGTGAGCCGCCGCTGATGGTCGAAAATGTGGACGGGCAGGCGAGCGCCGCCTCTCTCTCCGGTCCCTATAAGGTCTCCACGAGCTACAATTACGCTGGTCGCCGCCAGGAGTTGCGCTTCTCCACCGGGCCCGCCGACGCAAGCGGGGCCTTCCGCCTGAAATCGGCGCTACGCGATCCCGAGCGCCAAACGGTCTATCTGCTCGACGGCGACGTGACGGGATTGGGCGGCAAGCCCGCTTATGACGGCAATGTCGTCATCCGCATCGCCGCCCCCGCCCCAGCCGCGCCCGCGGCGCAGACCCCACCGCCTGTCGCGGCGCCTGCCCCCGACCCCGGCACGGCGGAAGAGCAGCTCGCGGCGGAAGGCGAACCTAAAGCGGAGGAGGGGGGCTCCGCCTTCGAGCTCAAAGGCGAGCTGCATGCCACGCCCGACCATGCCGAGCTGCCCTCCTTCGATCTCACCATCCATGCGCGCGGGCGTCCGCAATTGCTCAAGGGCAAGCTCGCGCTCGATTTTGGTCCCAAGCCCAAGGCGCAAGGGGAGCTCGCCGCCCGCTTTATCGATGTCGACGCGCTGCTTGCCGCCGCCGGATCGAGCGAGCCGGCGCTCGCCCTTGGCGGCGTTGCAGGCGCTCGCGTCGCGCGCGCTTGCGGAGGCCGAGCCCCTTGGCGAGGCGTCTCTTGCCGTCGCCATCGAACAGGCGAGCCTGGGCGGCGACCTCGTGGGCAATCTCGATCTTGCGCTTCAAGCCGCGGGCGGCCACGTCACCGTCGAGCATCTCACCGCCGAGCTGCCGGGCGAAAACCACATCGAGCTTTCCGGCGATCTCGCGCCGGGGAAGACCGGACCGGTGTTCACCGGGCCGTTCAAGCTCGACGGCTCCAAGCTCAGGACGCTCACGCGCTGGGCCGCCGGCGACCGGGAGATGTCGGGTCAGGCGACGATCGGCAAATTTGCCCTTGCCGCCCAAGCCACCATCGGCGACGGCGTGCTCGCGCTCGAGCAGGCGAGCGGCGAGCTGAGCGATACCAAATTCTCAGGTTCCTTGCGCTATTCCGGCGGCGACAAGCGCGTCATCGACCTCGCGCTGGACAGCGACCGCCTCGATCTGCGCGATCTGCTTGGCGGCGATGAGGCGTGGCGGTCCTGGTTGCCGGCCTCGCCGACGCAAGCGGAGACAAGGGCGGAGCCCGCGCCCAACCTTCTCGTCGCCTTGCGTGACGATGACGTGCATGTGGCGCTCCGCGTGGGCGAGCTCATGTTGCCCGACATCCCCGCGGGCAAGCTCGACGCGAAATTCGCGCTGCAAAGCGACACCCTCGACGTCGAGCGCCTCGATTTCGCGGCATCGAGCGCGCTCACCCTCACCGGCAAAGGCCGCATCGAGCAATTGAGCGCGGCGCCCAGGGGCCAGGTGGATTTTGCCCTTCAGGCCGAGACCGGCGACGGCTTGCGCGTGCTGGGCGGCTTGGCCGGCCTGCCCGAGAGCGTGGCCCACTCCAAGCATCTGCAGAGCCTCGCGCCCTTGGACATCCATGTCGGGCTGACCGCCGCGCCTGAGGGCGGCGCGACCAAAGCCTCGCTCACGCTCAGCGGCAAGGCGGCAGGTTCCGATTTGGCGCTGACCGCGAACGCGCTCGGCGCGCCGGCCAAACTTGCCGAGGCGCGAGATCGGCCTCGACGGCACCGTGACCGGCGACCGCGCCGAAGCGCTGCTCGGCCTGCTGCTCCCCAACCTGCCGCAAGACTGGCTCGGCACGGGCGGCGGCGCGGGAAAGCTCGCCCTGAAATTTGATGGCGTGCCGGCGAAGGGCGTCACCGGCCGGGCCGAGCTTGCCACCGGCGGCATGACGCTGGCCTTCGCCGGGCAGGGCGCGCTTGGCGAGGATCGGCTCACGCTCAACGGCAAAGTGCAGGCCGCAAGCCCGAATGCGGGCCTTGCCTTCCTCCTGCTCGGGCTCGAAGCGCCGCCGAGTGCCGCCGCCACCGCCCTCAATCTTCAGGCCGATCTCGCCAAGACCGGCGACATCGTCGAGCTCAAGGGCATCGCCGGCGACATTGGCGGCGAGAAGGTGACGGGCGACGCGCGCTTCGATTGGAGCGGCGACAAGACGAAATTCGTCGCCAATGCGAGCCTCGACGACGTCTCC
Organism: uncultured Alphaproteobacteria bacterium; assembly: GCA_963792045.1. Taxonomy (GTDB): domain Bacteria; phylum Pseudomonadota; class Alphaproteobacteria; order Rhizobiales; family Methyloligellaceae; genus Methyloceanibacter. Next base: position 99,519 of record CAWBUT010000001.1, on the reverse strand, counting down.
TTGCCGGCGCTGCTCGGCGGCCTCGTCGCTTGGGAGCGCACCCCTTCGACGGAGGAGCTCTTGGGCGCGATCGGCGACGGGACCTCCGCGGTGTGGCCCGCGCGCGGCTTCGCCCTCGCTCCGCTCGCCAAGGCGCAAGGCGAGATGACGCTCGCCGCCAAGCGGCTGACCCTCGGCGCGGCGTTGCCGGTGGAGGAGGCTCACCTCTCGGCCCGCCTCGACCAAGACGGCCTTTCCATCACCGATCTCAAGGGGCGGCTGTTCGGAGGCAATCTCGCCGCCTCGGGGACGTTGAGCCCGCGCGGCGCGGGCGCATCCCTCAAGGCGCGCGCCGACCTTACCGGCGCCAAGCTCGATGCGCTGTCGAAGAGCGTGGTCGGGCCGGTGCTGGCCAAGGGCGACTTCTCGCTCCGCTTCGACGTCGCCGGCGAAGGGTTGAGCCCGCCCGGCCTCGTCGCCGGCCTGAACGGGCAGGGGACGCTCGCGCTCGAACCCGGCACCTTGCAGACGCTCAGCGTCGACCCGCTCAAGCGCATGGCCGCCGAGGCGGCCAAGAGCAAGAAGATCAAGGCCGATAAGGATCAGATCGCCGCGCTCGCGCGCCAGATTCGCGACAAGGTCACCCATGGCACTTACAAATATGCCGCCGCGACCTTCCCCTTCGAGGTGAAGAACGGAACCCTGCGCCTGACCCCGGCGACGCTCGTGAGTGCCGGCGCCGCGACGACCGTCAATGGCTATGTCGAGCTTGCCAGTCTGAGACTCGACAGCGAGTGGGTGATGACGTTGTCCGGCGGCGACAATGTGCCGTCGCTGAACCTTGTGCTGGCGGGGCCGCTTGCCGACGCCGCCGCCATCGCGCCCGTCATCGATGTGGACGCGATCGAGAGCTATCTCACCATGCGGCGCATGCAGGAGGACGTCGAGCGGCTCGAGACCCTCGATGTCAGCGGCCGCACCCCGGCGCCCGAGCCCGAGACGAAGCCGCAAGCCGAGCCGCCGCCTGACGCTGCGGCCAGCGAGGACGCCGCCAAGGCCGCGGAAGAAAAGGCTGCCGCGGAAGAAGCCGCCAAGGCCAAGGCTGCAGCAGAGGCGAAGGCTGCCGCCGAAGCCAAGGCCGCCGAGGAAAAGGCTGCCGCGAGAGGCGAAGGCCGCCGCGAGGCCAAGGCTGCGGCCAGAGGCAAAGCTGCCGCCGAGGCAAAGGCTGCTGCCGAAGCCAAGGCGGCGGAGGAGAAGGCGGCCGCGGAGAAGGCCGCCAAGGCCAAAGCTGCGGCAGAGGCGAAGGCTGCTGCCGAAGCCAAGGCTGCCGAGGAAAAGGCCGCCGCGGAGAAGGCCGCCAAGGCCAAGGCGGCTGCGGAGGCCAAAGCCGCGGCAGACGCGAAAGCTGCCGCCGAAGCGAAGGCCGCCGAGGCCAAGGCCGCCGCCGAGGCGAAAGCTGCCGCCGAGGCGAAGGCTGCGGCGGAGGCAAAGGCCGCCGATCTGCAGCCGGTGACGCCCCCGGCGCCCACGCCCTCTGGAGCCGCGCCGCAGCCGAACCCGGAAAGCACGGGCGAGCAGGCCGCTCCCGCCGGCGCGGCCAGCATCGACGGCGAGGCGACCTCGACCGCGCCCGCCGCGACCGATGTCGAGGCCGCAGGGACGACGCCTCGAACCGCCGGTCCGGCGCCGCCCGCAGCCGCCCGCTACGGACGATTGGAAGAAGGGCATCAGCATCTTTGGCGGCGGTTGATAGAAGCCGCTTACGCCTTGCGCAGCCGCTCCAGCACATAGAGCCTGATCGCGGCCGAGAGGCTGGTCGCCGCGCGCCCGGCTTCGCCGCGTCTTTCGTCGATCTCCCCGATGAGACCGGCTATCGAGCGCCCATCCTTTGCGGCAAGCTCGCCCAGCGCATCCCAGAACGCGTCCTCGAGCGAGACGCTGGTGCGGTGGCCGGCGATCACGATGGAGCGCTTGTTGCGCGGCTTGGCCATGGCGTGACGGCTACGCCTTGGGGCCGGTCATGTCCTCAGGCCGCACCAGCCGGTCGAACTCCTCGGCCGTCACATAGCCGGTGCGCACCGCCTCCTCGCGCAAGGTGGTGCCGCGCTCTATGCGCGGCCTTGGCGATCTCGCTCGCTTTGTCGTAGCCGATATGAGGCGCAAGCGCCGTGACCAGCATGAGCGAGCGCTCCATATGCTCCTTGATCCGCGCGCGATTGGCCTCGAGCCCGACGATGCAATGGTCGGTGAAGCTTTCCGCCACGTCGGTGAGCAGCCGGATCGACTGCAGCATGGCATAGGCCACGAGCGGCTTGAACACGTTGAGCTCGAAATGCCCCTGGCTGCCGGCGAAGCTGATGGTGGCCTGGTTGCCCATCACCTGCGCCGCCACCATGGTCACCGCCTCGCATTGGGTCGGGTTGACCTTGCCCGGCATGATCGAGGAGCCGGGCTCGTTCTCCGGCAAGATCAGCTCGCCGAAGCCCGAGCGCGGACCGGAGCCGAGCAGCCTGATGTCGTTGGCGATCTTGAACATCGACACGGCGAGCGTATCGAGGGCGCCATGGGTGAAGACGAAGGCGTCATGGGTGGCGAGCGCCTCGAATTTGTTCGGGGCGCTGACGAAGGGGAGCTTGGTGATTTCCGCGATCTTGGCGGCGAACAGCTCGGCAAAGCGGGGATGGGCGTTGAGCCCGGTGCCCACCGCCGTGCCCCCCTGGGCCAGCGCGTATAGGCCGTACAGCGTCTGCTTGATGCGCTCGATGCCGTGATCGATCTGCGCCGCATAGCCGCCGAATTCTTGCCCCAAAGTTAGGGGAGTCGCATCCTGTAAATGCGTACGGCCGATCTTGATGATGTCCTGGAACGCCTCCGCCTTGTCCTTGAGCGCCTGGTATAGCCGCGCGAGCGCGGGATTGAGGCGGTAGGCGATCTCCGTGGCCGCCGCGATATGCATGGCGGTGGGAAAGGTATCGTTCGAGGATTGGCCGAGATTGACGTGATCGTTGGGGTGGACCGGGTGCTTGGCGCCGCGCGTGCCGCCCAGTATCTCGCTTGCCCGGTTGGCGATCACCTCGTTCACGTTCATATTGCTCTGGGTACCGGAACCGGTCTGCCAGACCACCAAAGGGAAATGCGCGTCGAGCTTGCCTTCGATCACTTCTTCTGCCGCGGACGCGATCGCCTGTCCGAGACGGGCATCGAGCAGCCCGAGCTCGAGATTGGTGAGGGCCGCGGCCTTCTTGACCAGGGCAAGCGCGCGGATCAGGGGCTTCGGCATGCTCTCATCGCCGATACGGAAATTGCGGCGCGAGCGCTCGGTCTGGGCGCCCCAATACCGCTCGGCCTCGACCTCGATCGGTCCGAAGCTGTCGGTTTCGGTGCGCGTGGGGGCGGAGCCGGGAGCTTGGCGTGGGCCGGGTTTTGCAGGCATGCTTACCTCTCCCCTCGGGCGGCGATTCGGTCAAGCGGACAAGGGCACCCCCATTCCGCAACCGGATGATCTATCGGCTCCATCATGGCTAGGCTATAACATCCCCTATGGCCGCGAGAATGTGCTCAATGCACTCCGCTTTAGGCCTTCCAACGAGGAGCATCCGAAGGGCCCGGCGGCATTTGCCCCGCGACATTGGGTGAGGAAGGCGAGTGACTGACGTTACGACCAGAATGGCGCTGCCCGTGCCGCGTGCGACGCGTATCGCGTTGCTCGTGGCGCGCCTCTTTGCCTTGCTTGCCATGGCCCTTGGCGCCTTCGTCCTGCTCGGCTGGCAGGTCGACATGCCGACGATCACCGCCCACGTTCCGGATCTGGCCGGAATGAAGCCCAACGCCGCGGCGGGCGTCATTGCCGCGGGTCTCGGTCTCTTCTGCCTGACCTATGATGACATCCGCGCGGTCGCGCGGCTGATCGGCTTTGCCCTCATCCTGCTTGGGCTCGTCACCGTGACCCAGGAAGTGATCGGCCTCGACTTCGGCATCGACCAGGCATTGTTGCCGGCGGGCGACCCGTCGCAGCCGGTCCCGTCCTTGCGCATGGCCCCCGATATCGCGCTGACGCTGATCTTGTTCGGCTTCGCGCTCATGTGCGCCAAGCGGGGCAGGGGTGCCTCCGCCATGAGCCAGGTCCTCGCCATCGCCATGCTGGCCCAGGTCCTTATCGTGCTGACCGGCTACGCCTATGGCGTGGCCACGGTCGATTATCCCGGTCCCGTTCACCGCCATGTCGGTCTATGGCGCCGCGAGCTCGCTGCTGCTGGCGATCGGCTTGCTCGCCGCCTCGCCCGAATATGGCGTCGCCGCGGCCATCGTGGAATCGTCCCCGGCCGGCGAGATGCTGCGCCGCCTCTTGCCCGGCATCGTCGTGCTGCCGCTGATCATCGGCTGGTTCGCCCATCAGGCCGAGCTTGCCACCTATTACGACAGCGCGGCGACGCTCGCTTTGTTCGGCGTGGCGAGCGTGCTCGTCCTCGCGCTCTTCGCCTGGACCACCATCGGCGCCGTGCGGCGCGCCGACCGCGACCGCAACGCGGCGCTTATCGAGCTGCGCGGCCAGCGCGAATGGCTCTCCACCACGCTCGCCAGCATCGGCGAAGGGGTGATCGCCACCGACCCCTCCGGCAGCGTGCTCCTGCTCAACAAGGTGGCGGAGCAGGTGACCGGATGGACGTTGGCCGAAGCGCGCGGGCGTCCCATCTGGGAGGTGTTCCGCGTCATCGACGAAGGCACCCGCAAGCCGGTCGACGATCCGGCGCTGAAGGCGCTGCGCGAGCGCCATGTCACGCGGCTTGAATCTGGCGCCCTGCTGATCACCCGCGACCGGCGCGAGCTTCCCGTGGAGGATAGCGGCGCGCCGATCCTGGGCTATGACGGCTCGCTCGCCGGCGCCGTGCTCATCTTCCGCGACGTCACCGAGCGCCGCCGCGCGGCGCAACGCCAGAATATGCTGGTGGGCGAGCTCAACCACCGCGTCAAGAACGCGCTCGCCATCGTGCAGTCGCTGGTGCAGGCGAGCCTCCGCCAAGCCACGAGCAAGTCGGCCCAAGCCATGGCCCAGACGCTCGCCGAACGGCTTGCAGGCGCTGCATCGCGCCCATGACTTGTTGCTCGAATCGCAATGGTCGGGAGCGAGCCTCAAGGCCATGGTGGAGCGCGAGCTCGAGCCCTATCAACGCCCCGACGGACCGAAGATCACCATCAAGGGTCCCGACGTGCTGCTGCCGCCGCAATGCACCTCGATCCTCGCCATGACCCTGCACGAGCTCGCCACCAACGCCGTGAAATATGGGGCGCTGTCGCAGAATACCGGCCAGCTCGGCGTGAACTGGCGGACGGCGCGCGGCGGTCGCCTGTTCCTCACCTGGGAGGAGCGGGCCCACGTGGCGCCGGCCAGGCGCGTCAAGCGGGTTCGGCATGCAGCTCATCGATAAGGGCATCCGCCACAATCTCGGTGGCGAGACCAAGGTCGATTTCCGGCCCACCGGCCTCTATGTCGAGCTGAACGTGCCGCTCGAGCCCTCGCGCGAGGCGCGGGCGAGGCCCTCGCCGGCGCCGGTCGAGCCCGCCTGAAACTATTCCAGCGTCCGGATTTCCTCGTTGGCGTGGCGCAGCCGCTCGGAGAAGTCGCGCGTCAAATTGCCGAGGATGGTGATCATGATGTTGGGGTGCTCGGCCGCGATCGCCTCGAGCTCATCGACGGCGAGCCCGTAGCAGATGACCCGCTCCTCGGCGATCACGTCGGCCGAGCGCTTGCCGCCGTCGAGCAACGCCATCTCGCCGAAGCTCAAGCCCGGTCCGATCGACGCGACCCGCTTCTTGCGGTCGCCTTGTCCCGGCACCCTGATCTGCACGCTGACCGTGCCGCGCGCGACCACGAAGAACAGATTGGCCTCGGCGCCCTCGTGGATGATGACCTGTCCCTTCTCGAAGATGAGCGGACGGACGATGGTCTCGACCAGGCGGATTTCCTGCGGGGTCAGCCCCTTGAACAGGTCGAGCTCGGACAGCGCGAATTTCGTGCTTGCCCCGCCCTGTTGCGAGTTTGCGAGCAGCTGGTCCTCGCACCATTCGAGCGCCGCGTCGGTGTCGCGGAAAATCCGGACGCTGCCGTCGTCGTCATGCGGGGCGAGCATGCGGATGAGGGGAGCGAGCGGGCCGTCGGCGGCAATGGCGGAGAATACGAGCTCCGTCTCGCCATCGGCCATGGAGCGCGCCGCCCGGGCGATCAATTTGCGGGCCGAAGTTTCCGCCAGATGCACGCGCTTGAAGTCGACGATCACGTAGCGTGTGTCGGCCGCAAGCTGCGTGAGCCGGCGCAAGAGCTGCTCGGTCGAGCCGAAGAACAGCGCCCCCTGCACTTCGAGCACGGCGACCTTCTTGCCTTCCTGCGCCAGCACCGCGCGCTCCTCCGGCGTGCGGATGCGGTTCGAGCGCACGACGTCGGCGCGGTAATCGCGCCGGATGACGCTCTTCACATTGGTGCGGTTGTTGAAGGCGTGCAGCTCGAATTCGTTGGAGATCTCCTGGCACACGCGGATGCCGCGCACGCTGTTGCCTTGCGAATCGATGGGCGGGGAATAGACGCAGATGCCGATTTGCCCGGGAATGACCGCGATGATGCACCCCGACACCCCGCTCTTGGCCGGCATGCCGACCTCATAGGCCCATTCGCCCGCATAATCGTACATGCCGCAGGAGTTCATCACCGACAGCACGTCGCGGACATAGTGCGTGTCGTATACCGGCACGCCGGTGAGGGGGTTCCTGCCGTCATTGGCGAGGGTGGCGGCCATGATGGCGAGGTCGCGGCAGGTGACGTCGATCGAGCATTGGCGGAAATAGAGGTCGAGCACCTCGTTCGGATCGCGCTTGATCATGCCCGTGTTGAGCATCATGTAGGCGATCGCCCGGTTGCGGTGACCGGTCGCCAACTCCGAGTTGAACACCGCCTCATCGATACCAAGCGGGCGCCCGGCCAGGTGCGAGAACAGATCGACCATGGTGGCGATGCGCTCGTCCTGGGTTTCGCCTCCCATCAACTCGGCCACGGCGATGGCGCCGGCATTGACCATGGGATTGAAGGGCCGGTTGGCGACCTCATCGAGCACGATCGAGTTGAAGGCCTCGCCGGTCGGCTCGACGCCGACATGCTTCAGCACGGCCTCGCGGCCATAATGCTGAAGCGCATAGCCATACATGAACGGCTTTGACACCGATTGGATGGTGAAGGCGACATCGGCATCCCCCACGGCATAGATCTGGCCGTCGACGGTGGCGATGGCGATGCCGAACAGGGAAGGATCGGCTTTGCCGAGCTCGGGGATATAGTCGGCGGGCTTTCCGCCGCCGATCTTGGCGACGCGCTCATGCAGCTCGGAGAGATAGTCCTCGACGGTCGCATGGGCCTCGCTGGCCTCGGCTCCCCGCGCACGCAATACGCTGCTTGCTTTGTTCAACGCGCCCCCCGCGCTCAGCCAGCCCCGCGACGACTGTAGACAGAAATCGCGCGCCCGCCAAAGCGTGACTTCGACCGAAGTGAACGAAAATTATCGCGTTGATGCCCAAGCTTTAGGCAAAGGATCAGAGATGGAGTGCGCGGGGAGCGGACTATTTCTTGCGGAAGCGGTCGAGCTGCACGACCTCGGCCGGCGGGCGCACGAGGCCTATTTCGACCGTGGCCACCTCATCGGACTGCGGCTCGGGCAGCGCGCGGGCCGGTGATGCCTCGTCGTCACCCACGAGGTCCGGCAGGGCCGCAGCCATATGCGCCCGCGCGGAAGTCGTTGGCGGCGCCCGGCCGGCCGAATTGGAGGCCGAACTGGGCGCTCGGATCGTAGAACGCCTTCACCGCCTGGAAGGGCACCACGAGCCGCTCGGGCACGCTGCCGAAGGACAGCTTGACCTCGAACCGGTCGTTGCTCACCTGCAAATCCCAGAACTGGTATTGCAGCACGATGGTCATCTCGTCGGGATATTGTTCCTTGAGGCGCTTCGAGACCACGACCCCCTCGGCCTCGGTATCGAAGGCGATATAGAGGTGATGTTCTCCGGGGAGCCCGCTCCGCTGCACGAGCGTAAGCACCTCGCGGATCACGCCGCGCAGCGCATCCTGAGTGAGCAGGTCGTACCGGATCTCGTCTTCTGCCATCGATTTCGTCGCCCCGCTTGCGACGTAAGGCAGGCAATGCCCCGTAATAAGAGTGGAGGGCTTCTGTTGCCCGGTGCCCTCCGAAACCGCGCCTAACCCCTGCGAAGAGGTGAGGACTTCATTTTCAGGCTATCGCGCCGCTTACGCAGCGAGAGCAGCCTCCGCATAGTTGTCATTGGCAACTATATGGTCGGCCCGATAACGGCGGAACCATGCCGGGCGAAAGCGCATCCTTTACACCCTCGTCGAGCCTAGTTCGCCCCCGCCACGTTTCAGAAACCAATCCGTCGCCGCGTATTCGCGATCTGAAACCTGGTGGAGGCGCCGGGTACTGCCCCCGGGTCCGAGTGGCTTATTACGAAGGCCGTTTATCGCCATAGTCGGCCGAAACCGACACTCACTATATAGTCCGGTACGGCGGCAAAAAAAAGGTTGCTGCGGGGCGGGGGAGCACGATGATGACCCCTCACTTATGCACTTTGGCTGTTGCCGTTCATCATCTATGACCCTGGTTCGCAACAGCAGCTCAGGAGCAGACGCTGAAAACGCGCTGAACGAAAAGTTACCCCGCACTTTCGAGGACCCTTGTTGGCATGAATGAGTTCGTAAGCTCCTCGATCCTGCCGCATGCCATGCCTGACGCCGAGATTTGGTTGCTCGAGGAGCAGGATTTTCTCCTCTCGATCCTCGTTCCCTGTTTCAATGAGGCGCCGACGATCCGGACGCTCATCGCCGCCGTCGTCGCGAGCGAAATCCGCCGCAAAGAGATCATCATCGTCGACGACGGCTCGACCGACGCCACCGTCGAGATTATCAAGCGCGAAATCGAGCCCAAAGTGGCCAAGGTAATCTACCACCCGCAAAACCGGGGCAAGGGTGCGGCGCTCAGGACCGGACTGGCCGCGGCCACCGGCGACGTCGTCGTGGTGCAGGATGCCGACCTCGAATACGACCCGCGCGAATATCCGAAGCTGATCGCTCCCATTCTCCTGCACGGTGCCGATGTGGTCTACGGCTCCCGCTTCGTCGGCGCGCAGGCGCACCGCGTGCTATATTTCTGGCACATGGTGGCTAATCGACTGCTGACGCTCTGCTCCAACGTATTCACCAATCTCAATCTGTCGGACATGGAGACCGGCTATAAGGCGTTTCGGCGGAGCGCCATTCAGTCGATCGCGATCGAAGAGGACCGTTTCGGCTTCGAACCGGAAGTGACGGCGAAGCTCGCCAAAAAGGGTTTCGTGTTCTACGAGGTCGGCATCGCCTATCACGGCCGCACTTACGTGCAAGGCAAGAAGATCGGAATGAAGGATGCGGTCCGCGCCCTCTATTGCATCGTCAGATACTCGTTCTTTGCCTAGGTGCCCGGCGCGATGGCCAAGACTGATCTTGTGGCCGGCGGCGCCGCCTTTATCGACTTCCCACCTCTCGATGCCGTGTCGAGGACGGTCAAGAGGTCTTTTGGATTCGACAATTCCTTCACCGGCTCGAAGAGCAATGTTATGCATCTCCTCATGGCGAGCCGCGCTTCGATCTGATCCGCCACGATGTGACGTTCCCGCTCTATCTGGAAGTAGACGAGATCTTCAATCTCGCCTGTCCCGCGTCGCCGGTTCACTATCAGCACGATCCGGTGCAGACGACCAAGACCTCGGTGCATGGCGCTATCAACATGCTGGGCTTGGCCAAGCGCCTTCAAATGCAAGATCTTCCAAGCCTCAACCAGCGAGGTTTACGGTAAGCCCGCATGTCCACCCGCAGAGGCCGATTGGGGCAACGTCAACCCCATCGGCCCGCGTTCCTGCTACGACGAGGGCAAGCGCTCCGCAGAGACGCTGTTCTTCGACTACCGCCGTCAGCATCAATTTAGCGCGATCAAGGTCGCTCGTATTTTCAACACCTACGGACCACGAATGCACCCGAATGACGGCCGCGTGGTCTCCAACTTCATTGTGCAGGCCCTGAAGGGGGAGCCCATCACCCTCTATGGCGACGGCAGCCAAACCCGCTCGTTTTGTTATGTCGGCGATTTGATCGAGGGTTGCATCCGCCTCATGGCGACCCCGGACGATGTTGCGGGCCCCATCAACCTTGGCAGCCAGCACGAGATCGCGATCGGCGATCTCGCCGAGCAGATCATTGGCTTGATCGGCTCCCGCTCGACCCTGACATTCGGTCCATTGCCGGAGGATGATCCGGCCCAACGCCGCCCGGACATCACGCTCGCGAAAGAAGTGCTCGGCTGGGCGCCCACCGTGCCGCTCGACGAAGGGCTGCGCAAGACGATCGCGTATTTCGAGGCTTTGCTCGGTGGCGATTGAGCTGCCGCCTCCTGGCATGCCTAGGGGCTCCACCGGGATCGGCGTCAATCAATTGCTTTCGAGCGTCGGAACATCCGTTCGGCCCGTCGCATACAGGATCTGGAGGTCGCTCCAATCCCACAGCCGCGCCTCGAGTCCCGGTCTGTGGTTCCAGCGCCAAACGTCCCAATCGGTGGCGCCGCGGGCATGGATGGCACAGGAGACCCCGAGCAGCAGAATGAAGGTGGCCATCGCCGGCCATGCGCGCTGGCGCGGCGCCGCCGCCAACGCGTCCCAGGCCGGCGCCAGATAGAGCGCCAGGAAGGGCAACGCGTCGCTCATCATGCGCGGACCGTAGGAATATCCGCCATACCAGGCCGGCCAGAAGGAGAGGAAGATCCATAGGCCGACGGCAATAAGCGAGATAGGCCCAATCGAGCGGCGAGGCCCGCCTGCGCCGCACGAGATGAACGAAGCCATAGACGGCGAAGAGCAGGATCGGGCTGAAGACGAGCAAGCCGCGCTGCGGGCTGACCATGAGCCCGGCGAACGCCGTCCATGACCACGCGGCCTGCCGGTATATTGGCTGACATAGGGATTCCCGATCCAGCCGAAGGCGTGCCAATCGTAGGCGATGTTCACCAGGATCGGCGGGATGGCGGCGAGCCCGAGCACGAAGGCGGCGCGCCAATTCATGCGCAGAAGCGCAAGGCCGATCGCGATCAAGGCAAGCCCGGCCATCTGCCGGATGAGGATCGCGTATCCGAGAGCAAATCCTGCGGCCGCCGCATCGATCAGCGCGAATTGGCTTGCGCGACAGAAAAAAGATCGCCGTCGCAAAGCAGAGAATGAGCGGGCCATGCTGCCAGAGCCCGCGGCTCGCCGTCGACCACAAGGAGGTTCCGAGCGCGAAGGCCGTCGTCGCCAGCAAAGCGCCCGTGACGCTCGCCTCGCGCCGTCGCATGGCGAGATAGAGCATCGGCACGGCGGCGGCGCTGATCACCGAGGCGGCGAATATGGTCGTGCCAGGGCGCGATGTTATGGTCGAGGCTGCCGAGCAGATGGCCGCCCAGCGCATCGTTGGCGGCAACATAGGGCACCACCATCAGCGGCGTGCCGATCGGGAAAATGGCTGTAGATGCCGCGTCGCCGTGGTCACGAGCTGATAGGGGCATGCCACGATAAGCTGAAACGCGGTGCCGCCTTGATGGCGGGCAGCCAAGGCGAAAGCTCCCCATGCAGGCCTTTGTAGAAGCTTGCCGCGACATGCATCGCGAACATGGCATCCGAGGAGGTCACGACGGGCGAGACGACGTAGATGAGAAGGGCCACGATGAAGATGAGCAGCGGCGACGGCGAATTCGCCCCTCGCGCATATCCCGGCGTGCGCCTCGCCTCGTTGCCGCCCGCACCCACCGATGCCTCCCCATGATGGCGCGCGCGATCAAAGCGGAAGGGGGAGGCAGGGACAAGGGAGTTGAGACTCGGCGGGCTTAAGCGCCCGACCATTTCCGTCTACACTGAAGGCCGCAAGGATTCGCTCGATGCGCCAATATCTCGATCTGCTCGCCCGCGTCCGCGAGACGGGCACGCCCAAAGGCGACCGCACCAAGACCGGCACGCTCAGCCTGTTCGGGCCCCAGCTGCGCTTCGACCTCGCGGAGGGCTTTCCGCTGGTCACCACCAAGAAGCTGCACGTCAAATCCATCATCCACGAGCTCTTATGGTTCCTGCAAGGCTCGACCAATGTGCGCTATTTGCATGAGCATGGCGTCACCATCTGGGACGAATGGGCCGATAGCGAGGGTGAGCTCGGCCCCATCTATGGGCGCCAATGGCGGTCATGGCCCACGGCGGACGGACGCCATATCGACCAGATCGCGCGCGTGGTCGAAGGGCTGAAGCGCGATCCCGAATCGCGGCGCCATGTGGTGAGCGCGTGGAATGTGGGCGAGCTCGACCGCATGGCGCTCGTCCCCTGCCACTGCCTGTTCCAATTCTACGTGGCGGAGGGCCGGCTCTCCTGCCACCTCTATCAGCGCTCGGCCGACATCTTCCTGGGCGTTCCCTTCAACATCGCCTCCTACGCGCTGCTCACTTTGATGATGGCGCAGGTGACGGGTCTAAGGCCGGGAGAGTTCGTCCACAGTTTCGGCGACGTCCATCTCTATCTGACCCATCTCGATCAGGCGGACGAGCAGTTGAAGCGCGAGCCCCGCGCCCTGCCGCGCCTGGAGATCAACCCCGAGGTCACCTCGCTGTTCGATTTCGTCTATGCGGATTTCACGCTTAAGGGCTATGACCCGCATCCCGCGATCCGTGCCGAGGTGGCGGTGTGACGCCTGCCGCGGCAGGGAAGGGCGGTCCCGATCATCGCCCTCGTCGTCGCCATGGGCGAGAACCGCGTCATCGGCCTGAATGGCGGCTTGCCCTGGCGGCTGTCGAGCGACATGCGCTTCTTCCGCAAGGTGACCCTCGGCAAGCCCGTGCTCATGGGGCGGCGCACTTTCGCTTCCCTCGGCCGCGTGCTCGACCAGCGCACCAACATCATCCTCTCCCGCGAGCAGGGCTTCACCGCACCCGGCACCCTGATCGCCAAGAGCCTGGACGAGGGGCTTGCGCTTGCGCGCGCGGCGGCTGAGGCCGGCGGGCAAGACGAGATCATGGTTATCGGCGGCGAGGACGTCTTCCGTTGCGGTGCTGCCGCGGGCGCGCCGCATCTATCTCACCGAGGTGCACGCAGCCCCGGAAGGCGATACCTGGTTCCCTAAGCTCGACCAAAGCGAGTGGCGCGAGGTCTTCCGTGAAGACCATCCCCCGGGCCCCAAGGACGATCACGCCTTCAGCTTCGTGCTGTTGGAGCGCCTTTGACGCTCCTGCGCGCGCTGAGCCCCGCATTGCGCGAGGCCGGTGACTATCCTATAACGCTCACGAATTGAGGCCCCAGGGCTGCCACGTTCATGGCGGCAGACTTGCCGCTTGGCGGCCATCCTACGGGGCCCCGCAAACCCCTCTTCAGCCATCAGGATCGAGTGTCATATGCCTTGGAGCAATCAGAGCGGCGGCGGCGGTTGGAAAGGCGGCGGAGGCGGCCCGTGGGGCCAGCGCCCCGGCTCCTCCGGCCAGCAGCCCGACCTTGAGGAAATCTTGCGCCGCAGCCAGGACCGGCTGCGCCAAGCCATTCCCGGCGGCCGCATGGGTGGGCCGCTCGCCGCGGTCATCGCCGTGTTCGCCATCATTCTCATCGGCTTTTTCGGCTTCACCGTGCGCGTCAATCCCGAAGAGCTCGGCGTCGTGCTCCAATTCGGCAAATTCGTGCGTCTCTTGCCTCCCGGCCTCAACTTCCGCTGGCCTTACCCGATCGAGCAGGTCGAGCTGCCCAAGGTGACCCGCGTCAATCGCATCGAGCTCGGCATGCGCGGCTCCGCCGACAACCGGGACGTCATCGAGCACGATCCGTGACGTGCCCGAGGAAAGCCTGATGCTCACCGGCGACGAGAACATCGTCGATGTCGACTTCGTCGTCTTCTGGCAGATCAGCAACGCGCCGGACTTCCTGTTCAACATCCAGGACCCCGAGGTCACGGTGAAGGACGTGGCGGAGAGCGCCATGCGCGAGATCGTCGGCCAAAGCGACATCGAGCCGATCCTCACCGAGGCGCGCGCCAAGACGGAAGCCGCGGTGCAGGCGCTGATGCAAAAGACCTTGGACAGCTACGGCGCCGGCGTCCAGGTGACCCAAGTGCAGCTGCAGAAGGTCGACCCGCCGGCGCAAGTGATCGACTCCTATCGCGACGTGCAGGCGGCGCGCGCCGATCAGGAGCGGCTGCAGAACGAGGCCGAGGCCTATGCCAACCGCATCATCCCCGAGGCCAAGGGCGAGGCCGAGCGCATCCTGCAGGCCGCGCAAGGCTATCGCGATCAGGTGGTGGCCATCGCCAAAGGCGACGCCAGCCGGTTTACCCAGGTCTATGAGCAATACAAGAAGGCGCCCGACGTGACCCGCAAGCGCATGTATCCTCGAGACCATGGAGCGGGTGCTCGCCGACACCGACAAGGTCATCGTGGACGACAAGGGCGGTGCGGGCGTGGTGCCTTATCTGCCGCTCTCGGAGTTCTCCAAGAAGCCTCAGGCGCCGGAGAACCCCCAATGAACCGGACCTTCCTCACTTTCGTTCTCGTTATCCTCGGCGGCGCCGCCGTCGTCGCCTATCTGACGCTGTACACGGTGGAGCAGACGCAGCAGGCCCTCGTGCTTGAATTCGGCAAGCCGAAACGCGTGGTCAAGGATCCGGGGCTCAAATACAAGATCCCCTTCATCCAGAACGTCGAATATTTCGACAAGCGCATCCTCGATGTCGATACCTCCTCGCAAGAGGTCATCGCGCTGGACAAGAAGCGTCTCGTCGTCGACGCCTTTGCGCGCTACCGCATCACCGATCCCTTGCTGTTCTTCCAGAGCGTGCGCGACGAGCGCATCGCCAGCGCCCGCATCGGCGCCATCATGGAGGCCTCGCTGCGGCGCGTGCTCGGCGGCGCGAGCTTCAGCGACGTCGTGCGCGACAAGCGCGAACAGCTGATGAAGACGATCCTGAGCCAGGTCAATCAGGAGGCGAAGCCCTTCGGCGTCGAGATTGTCGACGTCCGCATCAAGCGCGTCGATCTGCCCGAGGCGAACATGCAGGCCATCTACCGGCGCATGCAGGCCGAGCGGCAGCGCGAGGCCGCCGAATGGCGCGCCGAAGGCGAGGGGGCGTCACGCCGCATCCGCGCCACCGCCGATCGCCAGGTCACGGTCATCAAGGCCGATGCCACGGGCGAAGTCGGAGCGCGTCCGCGGTGAGGGCGATGCCGACCGTAACCGCATCTACGCCGAGGCCTACAACCAGGATCCCGATTTCTTCGCCTTCTATCGCTCGATGCAGGCCTATGGGACGGCGCTGAAGCCGGGCGAGACCCGCCTCCTGCTCAGCCCGGATTCGGAGTTCTTCCAATACTTCAAGAACGAAAAGGGCAAGACGGGCGCGCCGCAAACCGAGGGCCAGCCAAGCGAGCGCTCGGGCGCGGGGTCGCCGGAGCCGGCCCCTCAGCCCGAGAGCGAGCCGGACGAGCAAAGCTCCGCCTCGGGCGGCGGCACGAGCGCGAGCGGGCCGTCGGCGTCGGGCGAGCCGCCGGCGCAGGTGCCCCAGGCGCAATGAATGATCTTGTGGTTGCTATCGGCCTCGTTCTCGTGATCGAAGGATCGCTGTGGGCGCTGTCGCCAAGCTTGGGCCGGCGGCTGTTGCAAGCCACGGCCGATGCACCCGAGCAAATCTTGCGCCTGGCGGGACTGCTGGCCGTGACGGCGGGGGTGCTCCTCGTGTGGTTCATGCGCCGCTAGGGTCTGGGGTGGTCTGCCGCCTGCTTGCGATTTGGGCTAACATGCTTGGCACATTGGATACTCGATCCGCGCCGGCCGCGCGGGGAATGGTGCATGCGATGATGGAGCGGGACGACCGCGCGCGACGAACTGAGTGGCTTGGCGCGGGCGCCTTGCGTCTTTGCCTCGCTTCCATCGTAGCGCTCCTCCTCGCGAGCGGGCTTGCGCTCACTGCCGCGCCCAGCTTCGCGCGCGGGCCGGCGTCCGTGGCGGACATCGCCGAAGGCCTGCAGGACACCGTGGTGAACATCTCCACCACCCAGACGCTGAAAGGCGGCAAGGAAGACGCGCCCGTGGGGCCGGGGCCGAAAGGCTCGCCCTTCGAGGATTTCTTCAATGACTTCTTCGACGAACAGGACAAGCAAGGCCCGCCGCGCAAGGTGAGCTCGCTCGGCTCGGGCTTCGTCATCGACCCCTCCGGCCTGATCGTCACCAATAATCACGTCATCGAGGGCGCCGACGAGATCATCATCAACTTCACCAACGGCTCCAGGCTCAAGGTGGTGAAGGTGCTCGGCCACGATTCCAAGACCGATCTCGCGCTCCTCAAGGTCGAGCCGAAGGAGCCGCTCAAGGCCGTGACCTTCGGCGACTTCCGCGAAGATGCGGGTGGGCGATTGGGTGATGGCCATCGGCAATCCCTTCGGCCTCGGCGGCACCGTCACCGTCGGCATCATCTCCGCCACCAAGCGCGACATCAATGCCGGTCCCTATGACGACTTCCTGCAGACCGACGCCGCCATCAATCGCGGCAATTCCGGCGGCCCTCTGTTCAACATGGACGGCGAGGTCATCGGCGTGAACACGGCCATCATCTCGCCCTCCGGCGGCTCCATCGGCATCGGCTTTGCCGTGCCCTCCAACAGCGCGGTGCAGGTCATCGACCAGCTGAAGCAGTTCGGCGAGACGCGGCGCGGCTGGCTCGGCGTGCATGTGCAGAACGTGACCGACGAGATCGCCGAAAGTCTTGGGCTGAAGGAGCCCAAGGGCGCCTTGGTGGCCAACGTCACCCCCGACAGCCCGGCTGCCGCGAGCGGCATTCAGCCCTCCGACGTGATCCTCAAATTCGATGGCCAGCCGGTGGACAATATGCGCAGCCTGCCCCGCGCGGTGGCCGCCACCCCCATCGGCAAGGCCGTGCCCGTCGAGCTCTTGCGCAAGGGCCAGACGCTCGACGTCACCGTGACGGTGGGGCGCCTGCCCGAGGAGGACGCGGACACCGAGGACGCCGAGCAGACCGGCCCGCAAGAGCAGGCGGAGCCCGAACGCGAGCAGCTGCTCGGCCTGTCGATTTCTCCGCTCACCGATGCGCTGCGCGATCAGTTCAAGATCGGCAAGGCGGTCGAAGGGGTGGTGATCACCGCTGTCGAGCCCAACAGCCCGGCGGCGCAGAAGGACGTCAAGGCGGGCGACGTCATCGTGGAGGTGACCCAAGAGAAGGTCACCGATCCGCAAGAGGTGCTGGCGCGGGTCGAGGCGGTCAAGAAAGCGGGCCGCAAGACGGTCCTGTTCTTGCTCTCGGACGCCAAGGGAGGCTTGCGCTTCGTTGCCGTGCCGATGAGCTAGCCCAAGCCATGCCGTGAGCGGTTCCCCGACGATGGGTGATGCGGCGCGCCGGCCGAAAGTGGTGCTCATCGCCGGTCCGACCGCGAGCGGCAAATCGGCCGCGGCGCTCGCGCTCGCCGCCCGCTTCGGCGGCACCGTCATCAACGCCGATTCCATGCAAGTCTATCGCGAGCTTGCGGTGCTCACCGCGCGGCCCGGGCCGGCCGATCTCGCGGCTGCGCCCCATCGGCTCTACGGCACGGTCGCAGCCGCGGAGGCCTATTCCGTCGGCCGCTGGCTGGCCGATGTCGCCGCATGCCTCGAGGAGGCGGAGCGCGAAGCGCGCCTGCCCATCCTGGTCGGCGGCACCGGCCTCTATTTCAAGGCGCTGACCGAGGGGCTCGCCCCCGTGCCGGACATTCCCGAGGAGCTGCGCCGCTTCTGGCGCGAGGAGGCCGACCGGCTCGGCGGCGAGGGGCTATACCAGGCGCTCGCCGCGCGCGATCCCGCTATTGCCGCGCGGCTCAGACCTTCCGACCCGCAGCGGGTGTTGCGCGCGCTCGAGGTCATCGACGCCACCGGCGTGTCGCTCGGCGAATGGCAGGGCGCGAGCGCCGCGCCCCTGCTTGCTTCCGCCGATGCGCTGAAGCTCGTGCTCGCGCCGGAGCGCGCGCCGCTCTATGCCGCCATCGATGCGCGCTTCGATCGGATGCTGACCTCGGGCGCGCTCGACGAGGTCCGCGCCCTGATGGCCCAAGGCCTCGATGACGGCCTGCCCGCCATGCGCGCCCATGGCGTGCGCGAGCTCGGCGCCTATCTCCGGGGCGAAGCGAGCCTGGAGCAGGCGGCGGTAAAGGCCAAGACCGAATCCCGCCGCTACGCCAAGCGGCAGATGACCTGGGCGCGCCGCTACATGACGGATTGGGAGTGGTTTCCCGACGCATCCGCGGCGATAAGCGCGCTGCTCGCTAGACCGTGACTTGCGTGCCGATCTCGACCACGCGGTCGGTGGGCAGCTGGAAATAGCTCGACGCGTCGTCGGCATTTTGCGCGAGGAAGATGAACAGCTTGTCCTGCCACGGCGGCATGCCCGACTTCGGATCGGGCCGCACCGAGCGGCGCGACAGGAAGAACGACGTCGACATGATGTCGAAAGTCCATCCTGCTTTGCGCGCGATGCGCGAGCGCCTTGGGCACGTTCGGCCGCTCCATGAAGCCGAAATGCAGCACCACGCGCATGAAGCTGTCGCCGAGCGGCTCGATCTGCACGCGGTCCTCGCGCTTGACGCGGGGAATGTCCTCGACCGTGACGGTCAGGATCACATTGTGCTCGTGCAGCACCTTGTAGTGCTTGAGGCTGTGCAGCAGCGCCGTGGGCGCGCTCTCGGGCGCGGCCGAGAGGAACACCGCCGTGCCCGGCACGTGCGGCGGCGGGCTCTTCGCCAGCGACTGGATCAGCTCAGTCGACGGGAATCTCGAGCCGCCGCGTCTTGGCGGCGAGGATGCGCGCGCCCTTGCGCCAGGTCAGCATGATCGCGACCGCCAAGCCGCCGATCAGAAGCGGCACCCAGCCGCCTTGGAACACTTTGAGGAGATTGGCGGCGAGGAAGGTCAAGTCGATGAAGAGGAAGGGCACGATCAGCGCCGCGGCGCCCCAGAGCGGCCATTTCCAGTCCTTCCAGATCACGACGATGGCCATCATGGCGGTGACCACCATCGTCCCCGTCACCGCGATGCCATAGGCCGAGGCGAGCGCGCCCGACGATCTGAACTGCGCGACGAGGAAGAGCACGCCCACCAGCAGGATGCCGTTGAGGCGGGGGATATAGATTTGCCCCGCTTGCGTCTCCGAGGTGCGCTGGATCTGCATGCGCGGCAGGAGGCCGAGCTGGATCGCCTGGTTGGTGAGCGAGAAGGCGCCGCTGATGACCGCCTGGCTCGCGATGACGGTGGCGGCGGTGGCGAGCCCCACCATGGGCAGCAGCGCCCAATGCGGATAGAGCAGAAAGAACGGGTTCTCGATCGCCGTCGGGGCTCGCGAGCAGCAGCGCGCCTTGGCCGAGATAATTGAGGGTCAGCGCCGGCAAGGCGACGCTGAGCCAGGCGGTCTGGATGGGGCCGCGGCCGAAATGACCGAGATCGGCATAGAGCGCTTCCGAGCCCGTGACCACGAGGAACACCGCGCCGAGCGTCGCGAGCCCGACCACCCCATGGTTGATCAGGAAGCTCACGCCATAGAGCAGGGTTGAAAGCGAGGAGCACGCTGAAATTCTGCGCGATGTGCCACAGGCCGGCGAGCGCGATGGCCACGAACCAGACAAGCGTGATCGGCCCGAACCAGGCGGCGACCTTGGCCGTGCCCCTCGACTGGACCGCGAACAGGGCGAACAGGATCACGACGGCGAGCGGCACGACATAGGATCTCGAGCCCGGGCGTTGCCACCTCGAGCCCTTCCACCGCCGACAGCACCGACAGCGCAGGCGTGATCATGGCATCGCCGTAGAACAGCGCGGCGCTGATGATGCCGAGCAGGATGATGGCGAAGCCCTTGCCGCCGAGCGCACGGTGGGCGAGCGCCATCAGCGCGAGCGTTCCGCCTTCGCCGTTATTGTCGGCGCGCAGCAGGATCAGCACATATTTGACGGTGACGATGAGGATGAGCGCCCAGATGATCAGCGACAGGATGCCGAGAATGACGGCCTCGTCGGCCGTGCCGGTGCCGCGTGAAGCCGCCAGGACCGATTCGCGCATGGCGTAGAGCGGGCTCGTGCCGATATCGCCATAGACGACGCCGACGCAGCCAAGGGTCAGCGCCCAGAAATTGCGCTGCGACGAAGCCTCGGCCCCGGAGGCGCGCGGCGGCAGTGCTGTCAGTAACGGTGTCTGGCATTGTGTTGTGGCTGGACGCTCAGCATCGCGTGTCCTCTGCGGCCGCCCGCGCGCTCCATGCTTGAGCGGCGGCGGGCATATACCGAACCCCGCCGCTTGTCCATGTGGCCGAATTGGCGCAAGCGCGCGCAGGTGGAATCGTGGGCTAGACCGTGACTTGCGTGCCGATCTCGACCACGCGGTCGGTGGGCAGCTGGAAATAGCTCGACGCGTCGTCGGCGTTTTGCGCAAGGAAGATGAAGAGCCTGTCCTGCCACGCCGGCATGCCCGACTTCGCGTCGGGCCGCACCGAGCGCCGCGACAGGAAGAACGACGTCGACATGATGTCGAAGGTCCAGCCGAGCTTGCGCGCGATGGCGAGCGCCTTGGGCACGTTCGGCCTTTCCATGAAGCCGAAATGCAGCACCACGCGCATGAATTTGTCGCCGGCGGGCTCGATCTCGACCCGGTCCTCCGGCGCCACGCGCGGGATATTCTCCGTGGCGATCGACAAGATCACATTGTGCTCGTGCAGCACCTTGTAGTGTTTGAGGCTGTGCAGCAGCGCGGTGGGGGCGCTGTCCGGGTGCGCGGTCAAGAACACGGCCGTGCCCGGGACGCGATGGGGCGGGCTCTTCTCGAGCATATCGATCAGCTCCTTCACCGGCATTTCCAGCCGGCGTGTCTTGTTGGCGAGGATCCGCGCGCCCCTATGCCAGGTGAGCATGACCGTGAACAGGAATCCGCCGATCACGAGCGGCACCCAGCCGCCTTGCGGCACCTTCAACAGATTGGCGCCGAGGAACGTAAAGTCGATGAGGATGAACGGTACCATGAGCGCCGCAGTGCCCCACACCGACCACTTCCACACCCGCCAGATGACGAGGAAGGCCATCAGCCCATCGACCAGCATGGTGCCCGCGACGGCCACGCCATAGGCCGAGGCAAGGCCGAAGGAGGAGCGGAACAGGGCGACGAGCAGGAGCACCCCGACGAGCAGAAGGCCGCGGATGCGCGGGATATAGATTTGCCCGGCTTGCGTCTCCGACGTGCGGCGGATCTGCAGGCGGGGCAGGATGCCGAGCTGCACCGCCTGGTTGGTGAGCGAGAAGGCGCCGGTGATGACGGCCTGGCTCGCGATCACCGTGGCGGCGGTGGCGAGCGCGATCATGGGATAAAGGGCCCAGGACGGCACCAGGCGGTAGAACGGGATTGACGACCGCGCTTGGGTCGGCAAGCACGAGCGCGCCTTGCCCGAGATAGTTGATCGCCAAACAGGGCAGCACGAAAAATAGCCAGGCCCTTTGGATGGGCTTGCGCCCGAAATGGCCAAGATCGGCGTAAAGCGCTTCGGCGCCGGTGACGGCCAGGAACACGGCGCCGAGCGTGACGAGGCCGATGAAGCCGTGGCCGCGCGAGGAATCCGACCGCGCGCAGCGGATTGAGGGCGGCAAGCACGCCCGGGTCGTCGGCGATATGGATGATCCCGGCCAATCCGAGGGCCAGGAACCACAGCGTCATCACCGGGCCGAAATAGGACGCGACGCGGGCGGTGCCGCGCGACTGAAAGGCAAACAGGGCGAATCAGGATCACGACGGTGAGCGGCACCACGTAGCTTTGCAGCTGCGGCGCCGCCACCTCCAAGCCTTCCACCGCCGACAGCACCGAGATCGCCGGCGTGATCAAGGCATCGCCGTAGAACAGCGCCGCGGCCAGCATGCCGAGTATGAGCACGCCGAAGCGCAAGCGGTGGGATTGCAGCGCGCGTTGCGCCATCGCCATGAGCGAGAGGGTGCCGCCTTCGCCGTTATTGTCGGCGCGCAGCAGGATGAGCACATATTTGGCGGTGACGACGAGGAACAGCGCCCACAGGATCAGCGACAGGACGCCGATCACCGTTCCGCGCGACAGGTCGCCCTGGGTGCCGCCCGGCCGCCTCCAAGGCGACGCGGAAGGCGTAGAGGGGGCTCGTGCCGATGTCGCCATAGACGACGCCGAGACAGCCGAGCGTCAGCGGCCAAAAAGTGGCTTTGCTGTGCGCCTCGGCGCCAGCGCCGTTGGCGGCAGGAGTTTCTCGAGACTTGGCCTGAATCATCGATGTAGGGATGGACTGGATTGATCTAGAGGCTGGGGCGGTGTCGCCGCCCGCGTCGCGGGCGATCCATCTCAAGGTTAGGGACATAGGGGCATCCCACCGGCTTGTCCAGCCATGGCGCCGCGACGGCGAAGGCGTGGCAAATCAAGGGCATCGCCGAAATGCGCGCAACAAAATTACGCGTTCGCGCAATCAACGCAATTTTCGGGAAGAATTTATGCGGCAAATTTTCCATTCATTCGCCTTCATCGTTGACCCTCCGCCGGCGAGGCCGTACGGTTGCGGCCACTTTTGCGGCTTTCCGCGCCTGACTTCTTCATGCCTGGTCATCCATTCTGTGACCGGAAGGGGAAGGCTTGCCCGGCGGGTCCCGCGTTTTTCGTAAAGGATGGAAGATGTCACGCGCGATGACAGGCGCGGAAATGGTGCTCCAGGCGCTTGCCGACCAAGGCGTCGAGCATATTTTCGGCTATCCGGGCGGCGCCGTGCTGCCCATTTATGACGAGCTGTTCAAGCAGGACCGGCTCAAGCACATTCTCGTGCGCCACGAGCAGGGCGCGGTGCACGCGGCCGAAGGCTATGCGCGCTCGACCGGCAAGGTCGGCTGCGTGCTCGTCACCTCGGGCCCCGGCGCCACCAATGCCGTCACCGGGCTCACCGACGCGCTGATGGATTCGATCCCCATCGTCTGCATCACCGGCCAGGTGCCGACCCATCTCATCGGCAATGACGCCTTCCAGGAATGCGACACGGTCGGCATCACGCGGCCCTGCACCAAGCACAATTACCTGGTGAAGGACGTCAATCAACTGAGCCGCGTCCTGCATGAGGCGTTCTACGTCGCGCGGACGGGACGGCCTGGGCCGGTCGTCGTCGACATCCCCAAGGACATTCAGTTCGCGCGAGGAGTCTATACCGGGCTCACCAACTCCCAGCACAAGAGCTACCGCCCGCAGACCGAAGGCGATCCGCAGGCCGTCGCCGCGGCCGTCGATCTCATGGGCCGCGCCAAGCGCCCGCTCTTCTATACCGGCGGCGGCATCATCAATTCGGGACCGGAGGCGAGCCGGCTCCTGCGCGAGCTCGTGCATCTCACCGGCTTTCCCATCACCTCGACGCTGATGGGGCTCGGCGCCTATCCGGCCTCCGACAAGCAATGGCTCGGCATGCTCGGCATGCATGGCACCTACGAGGCCAACAACGCCATGCATGATTGCGACGTGATGATCTGCATCGGCGCCCGTTTCGACGATCGCATCACCGGCCGGCTCGACGCCTTCTCGCCGGGGTCGACCAAGATCCATGTCGATATCGACCGCTCCTCGATCAACAAGAATGTCAGGGTGGATCTGCCCATCGTCGGCGACTGCACCCATGTGCTCGGCCAAATGCTGCAAGCCTGGCGCGACAAGAAGCCCAAGCTCGACAAAACGGCGCTCAAGGCATGGTGGGGCCAGATCGATAAGTGGCGCGCGCGCCATTGCCTGCACTACAAGAAGCGCGACGACGTGATCATGCCGCAATACGCGATCGAGCGGCTCTATGCGCTGACCCGCGATCGCGACGTCTACATCACCACCGAAGTGGGCCAGCATCAGATGTGGGCGGCGCAGTTCTTCAAATTCGAGGAGCCCAACCGCTGGATGACGTCGGGCGGGCTCGGCACCATGGGCTATGGCCTGCCGGCGGCCGTCGGCGTGCAGGTGGCCCATCCCGGCTCGCTCGTCATCGACATCGCCGGCGAGGCCTCGGTCTTGATGACCATGCAGGAAATGTCGACGGCGGCCCAATACGACCTGCCCATCAAGATCTTCATCTTGAACAACGAATATATGGGCATGGTGCGCCAGTGGCAGGAGCTCCTGCATGGCGGCCGCTATTCCCATTCCTACACCGCGGCCTTGCCCGACTTCGTCAAGCTCGCCGAGGCCTATCAGGGCGTCGGCATCCGCGCCGAGAAGCCGTCCGAGCTCGACGATGCGATTCGCGAGATGATCGCCATCGACCGGCCGGTGATCTTCGACTGCCGCGTCGACAAGCACGCCAATTGCTTTCCCATGATCCCGAGCGGGGAGGCGCACAATCACATGCTGATGGGCGACGACCTGACCGAGGAAGACATCGAGAACGCCATCACCGAAGACGGCAAGGTGATGGTGTGACCAACTCAGTCTAAATTCCCGTCATGCACATGCGGACTCTGCTCAATTTCCTCCTGGGCCTCCGGGCCATCATGCTCATCGGCTCCTTGGCGCCGTCATGGGCTCGCTCATCATGTTCTTCCAGGGCAGCCTCTATCTCTACGAGGCCTGGCACACTTTGTTGGAGCCGGGGAGCGTCGGCGGCAAGCAGCTCACCGTGCCCGTGCTCGAGGCCGTGGAACTCGTTCCTGTTCGGCATCGTGCTCGTGATCTTCGCCTATGGCGTCGCCATCGGCTTCGTCTTCACCCTGCCGGAGGGCTTCGGCCAAAGACTGCCGGCCTGGATGAAGGTGGCGGGCGTGGGCCAGCTGAAGGAGACGCTGACCGAAGTCGTCATCGTCGTGCTCATCGTCATCTTCGCCCGCACCGTGGTCGAAGCCGAAGGCAAATTCGATGCCAGCATGCTCGTCTTGCCGGTGTCGATCCTGTTCATCGCCGCGGCGTTGCGCCTGATCGATTTTACCGGGTCGAAGCGCGCGAAGGAAAACATCCACGTGACCGAGGACGTTGCTCCGGCAAAACCGCGGGGACGGAAGCCATGAGCAAGCAACCGGGCTCCGCCTACTCCCTCGATAAGCCCGAGGAGAAGTCCGAGACGCACACCATGAGCGTGCTCGTCGACAACGAGCCGGGCGTGCTGGCGCGCGTGATCGGCCTCTTCGCCGGGCGGGGCTACAACATCGAGTCGCTCACCGTGTCGGAGACCGAGCACGAGGCGCATCTGTCGCGCATCACCATCGTCACCTCCGGCCCGCCCATGGTGATCGAGCAGATCAAGAACCAGCTCGACCGGCTGGTGCCGGTCCATTCGGTCACCGATCTCACCGTCAAGGGCAATCCGATCGAGCGCGAGCTCGCCATGGTCAAGGTCGCGGGCAAGGGCGAGAAGCGGGTCGAGGCCTTGCGGCTCGCGGAAGCCTTCCGCGCCCAGGTGATCGACGCCTCGACCGAGCATTTCGTGTTCGAGATCACCGGCAAGCAGTCGAAGATCGAGCAGTTCATCGTGCTGATGCAGCCGCTCGGCCTGGTCGAGGTCTCCCGCACCGGGCTCGCCGCCATCTCCCGCGGCCCGGAGCAGATGTGATGCGTCAGGACTTGCCGCGCGTCTTCGCGGCGGGGGCGGAGGCCCAGAACACATTCAGCAGGAAGTTCGCCAGGAACACGAGCAGGCCTGCGAGCACCGTCAACGAGCCGCCGGCGGCGAGCGCGACCGTCGTATGCGCTTGCGCGAGCGGGATGCCGGCGAGGAAGACGATGGCGCCGAGATTGTAGAGGACGAAATGGAGCGCCGCCAACCGGCTCTCCGCCAGCGCCGGGAAGACATGGTAGAGCAGGCCGAACAGCGTCATCGACGCAAAGCCGATCAGATTGATATGGGCGTGCAGATGCGCCTGCTCGAAGCGCTCGTTGATGCCGACCCAGATGCCGAAGCTGAAGCCGAAAATGCCGTAAAGCAGCCCGATCAGAATGAACCAGCGGTCGATGTTTTTCATGCGTGCCTCCTGATGAACGATTTTCCAACGGATAAAGCGTAAGCCAAGGCCACTTGCAATATCCGGCGCCGGGCGTCAAAAACGCGCGGGGCCAAGCCAAACCATCAGCCACTCAGGGCAGGGAAGAACTTATGCGTGTCTATTACGATCGCGATGCCGATCTCAATCTGATCAAGGGGAAGAAGGTCGCCATCATCGGCTATGGCAGCCAGGGCCACGCGCATGCGCTGAACCTGCGCGATTCAGGCGTGAAGGACGTGGCCGTGGGGCTCAGGTCCGGCTCGAAATCCGCCGCCAAGGCCGAGAAGGCGGGCATCAAGGTGATGGATGTCGCCGAGGCCGCCAAATGGGCGGACGTGGTGATGATGCTCACCCCCGACGAGCTCCAGGCCGAGATCTGGCAGCGCGACTTGAAGCCCAACATGAAGCAGGGCGCGGCGCTCTTCTTCGCCCATGGGCTCAACATTCATTTCAACCTGATCGAGCCGCGCCCCGACATGGATGTGTGCATGGTGGCGCCGAAGGGCCCGGGCCATACCGTGCGCGCCGAATATATGCGCGGCGCGGGCGTGCCCTGCCTCATGGCCATCGCCCAGGACGCCACCGGCAACGCCCATGACCTCACGCTGTCTTATGCCGCGGCGATCGGCGGCGGCCGCGCCGGCATCATCGAGACGAGCTTCCGCGAGGAATGCGAGACCGATCTGTTCGGCGAGCAGTCGGTTCTGTGCGGCGGTCTCGTCGAGCTGATGCGCGCAGGCTACGAGACGCTTGTCGAGGCGGGCTACGCGCCGGAGATGGCCTATTTCGAATGCGTGCACGAGGTGAAGCTGATCGTCGACCTCATCTATGAGGGCGGCATCGCCAATATGAACTACTCGGTGTCCAACACCGCCGAATATGGCGAATACGTCTCCGGCCCGCGCGTCGTGGGCAAAGCGAGCCGCGAGGCCATGAAGGGCGTTCTCGACGACATCCAATCGGGCAAATTCGTCAAGGATTGGATGCTGGAGAACCGCGTCAATCAGACCTCCTTCAAGGCGATGCGGGCCAAATGCGACAGCCACGAGATGGAAGTCGTGGGCAAGCGCTTGCGCGAGATGATGCCGTGGATCGCCGAGCGCAAGATGGTGGACAAGAGCAAAAACTGACGACTGGCCTCGGTCTCGGCCTGCGACAGAGGGCGCAGGCGTGAGGTGTCGCGATCCTCATTGCAACTTATCCGTGTAGACGCTAGGTTGCACCCTTCTTACGCGAGGGAGGGTCCCATGCAGTTCAACGCTGAAAGCCTGGCCAAGGAAATCGTCGGAGGAGTTGCCGCCGCGAAGGCAGGGCCGGGTAAGGCCACGATCACCGCCATGGCGGTGAAGCCGAGCGATTTCTGCGGTCTCTGGCCGCAAGCAAAGCCGATCCTGGAGCTGTTGGCCGGCGTGGCCATTTTCATTCCGGGCGCCGGAGCGACGGCGGGCGCCGTCCTGCAAGGCTTGATCAAAGTGGGCGACCAGGTCGCGGCGCAAATGTGCAAATGAGCGCGCGCCCACGCGCCTGAGCCGTTCTGTGCCGGCCGGGATTTGGCTTGCTGCGCTCGTGCGGGAGGATTAGGGGTCTCGCAGTCGCACCCCTATTGCCCGAGCGAGACCGCCGCCCATGCTGATCACGCGCCTGGCCAAGATCGTGATGTGCGTTGCCCTTGGGCTCTTCTGCCTGCTCGTCGCCTTCGACAACATCACCGACTACACGACGAATTATCTCTTCGTGCAGAATGTGATGAGCATGGACACGACCTTTCCCGGCACCGAGCTCCGCTACCGCGCCATCACCAATCCGACGCTGTGGCAGCTCGCCTACGCCATGATCATTGCCGCGGAGGCCGCGACGGGTGCGCTCTTTCTCATCGGCGCCTTCCGCCTGTGGCAGGTCCGCGACGCGCCGGGCGAGATGTTCAACCGCGCCAAGGCTTACGCCATTGCCGCCGCGCTGCTTCGCCTTCCTCCTCTGGTTCTTCGGCTTCATGGTGGTCGGGGGCGAGTGGTTCGCCATGTGGCAGTCGCAGACCTGGAACGGCCAAGAGCCTGCCTTCCGCTTCTATGTGACGGTGCTCGCCGTGCTGATCTTCCTCAATCAGGCCGACCCTGATCTGCGCGGCGCGCAGGCCCGCGCGCACGACGCCCAAGCGCCGCCGCACGGACAAGCACTGAGGCGCGTGAAACGCAAATGGCCGGGTTCATGCGTGAGCCGCCGACGGGACAGCCAAACCATGGCACCGCCGCTCCTCTTTCTTAAGGACATCCATCTTTCCTTCGGCAGCACGCCCTTGCTCGCCGGCGCGGACCTTTCGATCGGTCCGTTCGAGCGGCTCTGCCTCGTGGGCCGCAACGGCTCGGGCAAGTCGACGCTGCTCAAACTCGCCGCGGGAATGATCGAGCCCGATGCCGGCACGCGCTTCGTGCAGCCCGGGGTGACGATCCGCTATCTGCCGCAAAGCCCCGATCTGTCCGGCTTCGCCAGCACGGCCGCCTTCGTCGCAGGCGGGGCTTGCCCCGGGCGATGATCCGCACCGCGCGCGCTATCTCCTGGAGATGCTCGGCCTCACCGGTGAGGAGGACCCGGCGCGTCTCTCGGGCGGCGAAAGCCGGCGTGCGGCGCTCGCCCGCGTGCTGGCGCCTGAGCCCGACATTCTCCTGCTCGACGAGCCCACCAACCATCTCGACGTGGTCGCCATCGAGGGGCTGGAGGCCATGCTCAAAACCATGCGCTCGGCCATGGTCCTGATCAGCCACGACCGGCGCTTCCTGGAAAACCTGTCCGAGGCGACGCTGTGGCTCGATCGCGGCACCACGCGCCTCCTCGACAAGGGCTTCGCCGCCTTCGAGGCGTGGCGCGACGCGGTGCTGGAGGCCGAGGAGGTCGAACGCCACAAGCTCGACCGCCGCATCGTGCAGGAGGAGCATTGGCTCCGCTACGGCGTGAGCGCGCAGGCGGAAGCGCAACCAGCGCCGCCTCGAAGCCCTGCTTGCGCTGCGCGACCGGCGCAAGCGCGCGCTGGCCGCCCGCGCGGCCGGAGACGTGAAGCTCTCGGTGCAGGAGGCCAAAGAGGCGGGCAAGATGGTCATCGAGGCCAAGAACATCGCCAAGAGCTATGGCGCGCTCAAACTGGTGCGCGATTTGAGCCTCAAGATCGCCCGCGGCGATCGGCTCGGCATCGTCGGGCCGAACGGCGCCGGCAAGACGACGCTGATCAATCTGCTCACCGGCGCGCTTCCGCCCGATACGGGCCGCGTGCGGCTCGGCACCAATCTCGAGATCGCGACCCTGGATCAGCGGCGCGAAAGTCTCGACCCCGAAGCGACCGTCGCCGAGACCCTGACCGGCGGGCGCGGCGACGCGGTGCTCATCGACGGCAAGTCGCGCCACGTCGTCGGCTATATGAAGGACTTCCTGTTCAAGCCGGAGCAGGCGCGCTCGCCGGTGAAGGTGCTGTCGGGCGGCGAGCGGGGCAGGCTGATGCTGGCCCGCGCTCTGGCGCGTCCCTCCAATCTCCTGGTGCTGGACGAGCCCACCAACGACCTCGACCTCGAGACGCTCGACCTCTTGCAGGAGATGCTCGCCAGCTATCCGGGCACGCTCATCCTCGTCAGCCACGACCGCGACTTCCTCGACCGCACGGTGAGCTCGGTGCTCGCCTTCGCGGGCGACGGGCGATGGATCGAATATGCCGGCGGCTATTCCGACATGGTGGCGCAGCGCGGCGCAGGCATGAGCGCAGAGCCGCGCATGAAGCCGGCAGCACCGAAAGCGACGCGACCGGCGCGGCCGGTGGCGCCGCCTAAGCGCCCCGCCGCCGAGCCGCGCAAGCGCCTCAGTCCCACCGAGCAACATGCCTTGAAGACCGCGCCCGCCCGCATCGAGACGCTGACCGCGGAGATCCGCCGGCTGGAGCATCTGCTCGCCGATCCCGGCTTCTATGACCGCGACCGCGCGGGCTTCGCCGCGGCGGGAACCAAGCTCGCCCAAGCCCAAGCGCAGCTCGCGGCCGCCGAGGAAGAATGGCTCAGGCTCGAATTGCTGCGCGAGGAGGTCCACGGACCGGGATAGTTTGCCTAGGCTTCGCACTCGAAATACGGAGGCTCTCCCAATGATCGGTATCGCCATCGCGGCCTTGAGCATCGTGCTCCCGCTGCTGCATCTGCGCTTCAGCAAACTCCCGGCGACACGCGAGCGCGTCGTTCACCTGCTGCTGCTCTATGCGTTGGTGCTTGACGTCGGTGTCGTCGGCCTGATTTTCGGTTTCATTCCCCATGTCTTCTTTGCCGATGAGACGGCGCGACAGATCGGCTGGCCCACGGGAAGTCCGTTCCAGTTCGAGGTCGGCGTTCACGACGGCGCCTGGGGCGTCCTCGGCTTCCTGTGCATTTGGATCGGCGGCCTGTTTTGGCTTGCGACCGGGCTTGGCTGGTCGCTGTTCATGCTCGGCGCCACCTATGGCCACATCGTCCAGACGCTGCGCGCAGGGGATTACGCGCCCTACAATTTTCTCACCATCTTCTCCGACGGCTTCATCGCGCTCTGGCTGCTCCTGTTGCTTTATCTTTATTGGCGCTGCGGCGGATTTCAGAAACGGCCCCGGGCGGGTTGATGATCCGCCCGACCGTGCTCTCAATCGGCACCCGCGCCCTCTCCACGCGCCCGGACGTCGGAGCCTCCGTAAGGCTGGCCACATTGGATCGCCGGGTCAGGGCCCTTGCGCCGGCGCGCGCTTGGCCCTATTTTCCGGCCATCGCGCCGGCTTTTTGAGTCAGATTTGCGCGGGCCTTAGCGGTGATTTCCGATGCAGCGACTGAACGAGCAGACGATGGTTGAGACGGGCGCCCCGGCGCTTGTCGATCCTGCTCGCGCCGGCCTCACCCTCCCCAAGCTCCTCCTTAGACGCCCCTGAATTCCGGCGGTCCGCGCCTAAAGGCGGACGGGCGTTCAGGGGATTGCAAGCAAATCCAGCAAGAATTCAATGAGCTTGCCGGTCGTGTTAGACTGGCGGCCAAGGATTAAAGGACGAGCACTATGGACTCCGATCAGCACCGACCCCCGAAGACCCCGGCGCGTAGCGAGAAGGACCGCGTCGTGATCTTCGACACGACCTTGCGCGACGGCGAGCAATGCCCCGGCGCCACCATGACCTTCGAGGAGAAGCTCGAAGTGGCGGAGCTGCTCGACGAGATGGGCGTGGATATCATCGAGGCGGGCTTCCCCATCGCGAGCCAGGGCGATTTCGACAGCGTGCAGGAGATCGCGCGCCGCGCCAAGAAGGCGGTGGTGTGCGGGCTCTCGCGCGCGCAGTTCAAGGACATCGACGCCTGCGCCGAGGCGATCAAGCCCGCCAGGCGCGGCCGCATCCACACCTTCATCGGCACCTCGCCGCTCCATCGCAAATATCAGATGGGCATCGACAAGGACGAGGTGCTGGAGCGCGTGACGGCGTCGGTCACCCGCGCCCGCGGCTACACCGACGACGTCGAATGGTCGGCCATGGACGCGACCCGCACCGAGGCCGATTTCCTCTGCGCCTGCGTCGAGGCCGCCATCAAGGCCGGCGCCACGACCGTCAATATTCCCGACACCGTCGGCTATGCCACGCCCGATGAGTTCGCCGCGCTCATGCGCATGATCCTGGAGCGCGTGCCGAACTCCGACCGAGCGGTGTTCTCCACCCATTGCCATAACGATCTTGGCCTTGGCCGTCGCCAACTCCTTGGCGGGGGTAGGGGCCGGGGCCCGCCAGGTGGAATGCGCCGTCAATGGCTTGGGCGAGCGCGCGGGCAACGCGGCACTCGAAGAGATCGTCATGGCCATCAAGACGCGCGGCGACGTCATGCCGTTCTGGACCGGCATCGACTCGACCTATCTCACCCGCGCCTCGAAGCTCGTCTCGCGCGTCACCGCCTTCCCGGTGCAATACAACAAGGCGATCGTCGGGCGGAACGCCTTCGCCCATGAGAGCGGCATCCACCAGGACGGCGTGTTGAAGCATGCCGAGACTTTCGAGATCATGACGCCGGAAAGCGTGGGCCTGAAGAAATCCTCGCTCGTCATGGGCAAGCATTCCGGGCCGCCATGCCTTCCGCGAGAAGCTGAAGGAGCTCGGCTACGAGCTCGGCGACAACGCCTTCGAGGATGCCTTCGTCCGCTTCAAGGCGCTGGCCGACCGCAAGAAGCACATCTGGGACGAGGACATCGAGGCCCTGGTCGATCAGGAGATCGCCTAGCGCCCATGACCGCATCAAGGTCGTGGCGCTGACCGTGATCGCCGGCACCGGCGGTCCGCAGAAGGCGACCATCACGCTCGAGATCGACGGCAAGCAGCACACCCATAAATCGACCGGCGACGGACCGGTGGACGCGACCTTCCGGGCGATCAAGGCGATCGTGCCCCATGAGGCGCGGCTGCCGCTCTATCAGGTGAGCGCGGTCACCGAAGGCACCGATGCGCAGGCCGAAGTGAGCGTGCGGCTCGAAGCCGACGGCAAGACCGTGACGGGCAGGGGCTCCGACACCGACACTCTCGTCGCCTCGGCGCGCGCTTATGTCAGCGCGCTCAGCAAGCTCTTGGCGCGCGAGGCGCGGCGGAAGCCCGAGACGATGCTCGCCTCGTGAGGCTCGCCTCGTGATGGGCGCGGCCTAAAGCCGGCTCAACAAAGAGAAGGGCGGCACGCTTCACGCGCGCCGCCCTTTCTGTCTCATGCCGGCCGTAGCCCGGGCCGAGGGAAGCCTAATTAGGCTGCTGCTGGCAGCCTTCCTGGTTGGGATTGTCGCGGCACTTTTCGTCCTTGTTCTTCTTGTTCTTGTCCTTGTTCTTGCCTTTGTCGCCATTCCCATCGCCATTGCCGCCCTGGCCGCCGCCTTGATCGCCGCCTTGGCCCTTCTGGAAGCCCTGATTGGGTCCAAAGCCTTTCTTCTTCCAATTGTTGCCTTGTCCGTTGCCGTCATTGCCGCCGGCGGGACCGCCTTCACTCTCTCCATTGAAGCCGGGCGGGGGACCCTGGCGCTGGTCATCCTGCTTGGGGGCGCCGGAGCCTTCGCCGCCGCCCTGATCCTGGTCCTTGTTCTTTTTCTTCTTGTTGTCCTTGTCCTTGTCCTTGTCTTTGTCCTTGCCTTGCCGCCCTGTCGGAGCCGTGGTGCCTGGCGTGACGCCTTGGTCCTTCTCGAAGCCCTGTCTGCCTTGACCGCCGGCTCCGCCGCCCTGGCCGCCGCCCTCGGGGCCATTGCCCGGTCCAAAGCCCTTGCGCTTGTCCTTCCCTTTGTCCTTGTCGTTTTGCGATCCCTGATCGCCCGGAGCTCCGCCGCCATTGGGTTGGCCCTCGGCCGCGTTGCCCTTGTCCTTATCCCGGCCCGGGCCGCCCTGCTTTGGCTTGAACCCTTGCCCCTCCTTGTCGATGGACTCGACCTCCGCCGCGCCCGGACCCCAGCCTTTGGGCGGCTTGCCCTCAAAGGTGCGCTTGAGCTTCGCCTTCGGCTTGAAGTCGGACGGCGAGTTCACGAAGTTCTTCGGCGTGCGGTTGGGCTTCACGCCCTTTTGGAATCCGGGCGCGAACACCCGGATGCCGTCCTCGCCGCCTTCGAACTTTCCGTAGCGACCGCCCTTGCGGTCCATCCGGTAGATCTTCTTCCCGACGATGGGGCCGCCACCGAAACGTGCCGCCCGGTCGCGGGGAAACCCGAAATTGAAAATCACGCCGCCGCGGAATTCCGGCCGATAGACGTTGGGCGCGCCGACGAAGGCGGGGCCGAGATCGGAGGGCGGCAAGGCGTAGCGATAGATGCTGCGCGAGGTGAGGTAACGCGGGGCCACGAAGACCCACGCCTCGGCCACCGGCGGATCGTAGCTGAGTGGCTGGCCGTAGGCGTAGCCGTCGCGGTGCGGGCCGATCGGCGCCCAGCCGACATAATCGTTGCCGTAGCGCCATTGCACCCAGGCGGGCGCCCACGTGTCGCCGGGCACCCAGAACCAGCCAAAGTCCCAATCATAGCCCCAGCGCCCATAATGATAGACGGCCCAGGCGAAGGGCTCGTAGGAGTCCCAATACCAGCCATATTCGTCGGTGTAGATCCAATGGCCGACGGTGTAGGGACGCCAAGTCTCCGACACCCGGGTCGGCAGCCACACATAGCCGAAGCGCGGGTGCCAGACCCATTCGCCGTAGGGGCCGAGCTCGTCGTAGAAATAGTCGACGTCGATCCCTTGCGCCGCCGCCGTTCCGCTCCAGCCGAGCTGGACGCCTAAAGGCGAGGGGAGGCCCGCACTCGCCACGAAGTACGGCGAACGCCAGTCCCGCAAGAACCAATCTTAGCCAGCGCCCGTAGCTCATTATGCCCTCCGGCTTTCTCGTTCGATCGTTTAGCGGCAGTGCCGCCTGCTGCTATTGGCACTTTGCGGCCAAACGCTGGCAAAGGCCCCGCTATTGTCATGCCCAATGCATCAACGCACCTGAATGTTTGCTGAACGAGCGAGCAATGCATTGCTCACCAGACCGATTTGCAGCAACATGAGCGTGGCGCTGGTGGGCGGCTAAGGATGGGTGGCACGGCAGTTGCTGCTGCCGGCCGTTGGGTTCATCGGCGTTCAATGGCTCCGCGTATCTGAGCCGAATTGGGGCGGGCGTATGTTTTCGCGCGTTATGGGCTTTGTCTCGTCGGACATGGCCATCGACCTCGGCACGGCGAACACCCTCGTCTACGTGCCCGGCCGGGGAATTGTTCTCGAAGAGCCGTCCGTCGTTGCCATCGCCCGCCGCGACACTGGGCGCGAGGTCATCGCCGTCGGCCGCGAGGCCAAGTCGATGGTGGGGCGCACCTTCGGTCCCATCGAGACGGTGCAACCCATGCGTGACGGCGTCATCGCCGATTTCACCGCCGCCGAGGAGATGATCAAGCATTTCGTCCGGCAAGTGCATCGCCGCAGCGCATTCACCAGCCTTCGCATTTTGATCTGCGTACCGGCGAGCGCGACGCCGGTGGAGCGCCGAGCGGTGCATGAGGCGGCGTTGGCGGCCGGCGCGCGGCGCGTCTATCTCATCGAGGAGCCGGTGGCCGCGGCGCTTGGCGCCGGACTTCCCGTGTCGGAGCCGCGCGGTTCCATGATCGTGGACATCGGCGGCGGCACCACCGATTTCGCCGTGATGTCCATGGGTAACGTCATCTATTCGCGCTCGATCCGCACGGCGGGCAATGCCATGGACGAGGCGATCATCAACTACGTCCGCTTCAACCATCATCTCTTGGTCGGCGCTTCGAGCGCCGAGGCCATCAAGAAGGAAGCGGGGACCGCCATCGCCAAGGCCAATGGCACGCGCGTCACCGTGCATGTCAGAGGACGCGATCTGCAGCGCGGCCTCCCCACCGAGATCACGCTGGAGCCGCAGGACATCGCGAACGCGCTCAGCTTGCCGATCCAACAGATCGTGACCGGCATTCAGCAGGCTCTGTCCGAAATTCCGCCCGATCTCGCCGGCGACATCGCCCAAGCCGGCATCTTCTTGACCGGCGGTGGGGCGCTTCTCGACAAGCTCGATGTGCGGCTCTCGAACGAGACCGGGGTAAAATTCAGAGTGGCTGAAGATCCTCTGCGCTGCGTGGCGCGGGGAAGCGGTATCGCGCTGGAGCAACTCGGCAGCATGGCTGATCTTTTGATCAAACCATGAGGCTGCCGCGAACGACAACGGGTTGCCGCTAACGCAACCTATAAAGGGACGAACGCCGTTCGGCGAGGGCAATGCGGGGAGCACGCTCGTCTTTCTATCGCCGCATCCGCTCCTGGCGGGGCTCAGACGAGCTTGTCACCTTCAGCCTCTATTTTCTCTGCGTCGTGCTCTTGGTGCTGAGCCGCATCGGCCACGGCGGCATTGCCGACGCGCGCGACGCCCTCGACGACGCCACCGCTCCTTTGCTCGAGGCGGTGTCGGTTCCCGTCATCAAGGCGCGTCACGCGTTCGAGCGCGTGCGGTCCTACGCCGGTCTCTTTGCCGAGCTCGACCGCCTCAAGCAAGAGAATGCGGGGCTGAGGGAATGGGAATGGCGCGCCAAGGTGCTGGAGCAGAAGGTCGATCATCTGCACGCGCTGCTGAACGCCGTGGACGATCCCGGGCTCAATTTCGCCACCGGCCGCGTCATCGCCGATGCGCGCGGTCCGTTCCTGCGCAGCGTGCTGATCAATCTCGGCCGCGAGCAGGGGCTGCGCGTGGGCTACGCGGCCATCAGCGGCGACGGCCTCGTCGGCCGCACTGTCGATGTCGGCACCTCGGTCTCGCGCATCCTCCTGCTCAACGATCTGAACAGCCGCATCCCCGTGCTGGTCGGCCCGGCCGGCGTGCGTGCGTTGGTCGCGGGCGACAACAGCGCCGAGCTGAGATTGGAGTTTCTCCCCGACGGCGCGCAAATCTATCCCGGCGACGAAGTCTCGACCTCGGGCAGTGACGGCGTGCTGCCGCGAGGCTTGCGCGTGGGCCGCGTCATCGGCGAAGCGGGGGCCTTCAAGGTTGACCTCTACGCCAAGCCCAACGACATCGAGTTTGTGAGCGTGCTGTTCTTCGACGCGCCCATGCTCTCGAGCACCGACCCCGGCGAGGCGCCTGCACGCGACGCGGCGCGCGCACTGTCCTCCGCGCCCCGAGACATTGCCGGCGCCGCGCAACCAAGCGCTCCGGCCGCCACCATTCATCCGGTCGATGTGAGCGTGAAGCATGTAGGGACCGATGCCGGCCCCGTCGCGCCAAGCGAGGCGCCGAAACCGCAATGAGTGCGATTCTGCCCGCCGCTTCCATTGTCGTGGCGATCCTCGCCACGGCGGTGCCCTGGGGCCTGCCTTCCGACGCCACCTTCGTCCTGCCGCTTATCGTGGTGATGATGGTGTTCGGTTGGCGCGCCATCGACGGCGCGCATCTGCCGCCGATCGCCGCCATGCTGCTCGGCCTGCTCACCGACGTGACGACCGGAGGGCCGCTCGGCTTCTGGGCGCTTATCGCGCTCATGGCGTCGAGCGCCGCCAAGCGGACGCCGCCCTTTATCGACCGTTGGGGCTATGGCGTGCTCTGGCTCATCTGGATTCCGCTCGTGACTGCGCTTGCGGGTTTCGGCTGGCTGCTGGCGAGCCTTTATTTCTTCCGCTGGGTCGATTGGCATCCGATTGCGCTCGGCGCTGCCGTCTCGGTCGTGCTGTTCCCCGCCGTGCTGTCCCTCCTGCTCGCGATCAAGCGCGTGAGCGTTCCGCGGCGCCGCGCAATTGCCTATGGGGGCCGGCCGTGAGCGAGGTCGATCCAGCACGAAGACAGCGCTTGCGCTTCTCGCGCCGCAATCTCCTCGTGGGCGCGGGTCAAGCCGCCCTGTTCGGCGTGCTCGGCTGGCGTTTGCGCCAGCTACAGATCCTGGATTCTTCCGAATATCGCCTGCTCGCCGATGAGAACCGCTTGAGCATGCAGCTCATCGCGCCCATCCGCGGCACCCTCTATGACCGCTTCGGCGCGCGGATCGCGGACAATCGCGAGAATTTGCGCGTCCTCGTCATCCCCGCCTTCAGCAAGGACCTGGCGGCGACGCTGACCACGCTCTCCTCCGTCGTGACCGTGCCGGACGCCGACAGGGAACGCGTGTTGCGCCACGCCAAGCGGCAAAGCGGCTATCTGCCGATCCTCGTGGCCGAGGGCCTCACCTGGCGTCAATTCGCGCTGCTCAATGTGCTCGCGCCGCAGCTGCCCGGCGTCGAGACCGACGTGGCGCAGATCCGCACCTACTTCCATTCCCGCAGCATGGCCCATGCCGTGGGCTATGTGGGCATGGCCGGCAAGGGCGAGGTCGAGGGGGAGCCGGTGACGCGTCTGCCCGGCTTCCGCATCGGCAAGGCGGGACTCGAGAGAGGCTTGGACCGCGAGCTCAGGGGGCGTCCCGGCAGCATCAACTACGAGGTCGATGCGCATGGGCGCATCGTGCGCGAGCTCGGCTCCGCCCCGAGCGAGCCGGGCAAGGACGTGGTTCTCACCCTCGATCTCGAGCTGCAAGAGATGGCGCTCAATCGGCTCGCCGACCACCGCCGCGCCTCGGTGGTGGCGCTCGACGCGATGACCGGCGAAGTGCTGATCATGGCGTCCACGCCCACCTTCGATCCGAACGAAATCGCCTTCAATGTCGATCCGAAGCGCTGGCAGGCGTTGATCAAGGACAAGGAGGACCCGCTCAACAACCGCGCCGGGCGCGGACTCTATCCGCCGGGCTCGACCTTCAAGGTGGTGACCGCGCTCGCCGGCCTCACCGCGGGCGTCATCGATCCCAAGGAGCGCATCGTCTGCCGCGGCGGCTATCCCTTCGGCAATCATTACTTCCATTGCTGGCGCAGCGGCGGCCATGGCCCCATCGTCCTGCATGACGCGATCAAGGCGTCCTGCGACGTCTATTTCTACGAGACGGCCCACCGGCTTGGCATCGATCGGCTCGCCGTCACCGGCCGCGCGCTCGGTCTCGGCCAGACTTACGACTGCGAATTGTCCGGGCTCAAATCGGGCGTCATGCCGGACCAGGCGTGGAAGCGCAGCACGCTGGGCGTGCCCTGGTATGCCGGCGAGACGATCAGTTGCGGCATCGGCCAAGGCTACGTGCTGGCAACGCCGCTGCAGCTCGCCGTGGCGACCGCGCGCATCGCCACGGGCCGCGCGATCGTCCCGCGCTTCCGCTGCGCCAATCCGGGGCAGGCCGCGCAAATTCCGCCGCTTAAAGGTGTCGACCCCGCGCATCTGACGCTCGTCCGCGACGGCATGGCCGCGGTGGTGAATGAGGGGGGCGGCACGGCCAATCGCGCCGCGCTCGGCATCCCCGGCGTGCTCATGGCGGGCAAGACGGGCACGGCGCAGAGCTTCAGTCATGACGCGCGGCATCCCCCGACCGGCTGGGAAGCCGAGCCCCATTCCCTGTTCATTGCCTTCGCGCCGGTCGGCGCCCCGCGCTATGCCGTCGCCTGCATCGTCGAGCATGGCGGCTATGGCTCGCGCGCCGCCGCCCCCATCGTCCACGACGTGATGACCGAGCTCATCATGCGCGATCCGCTAGCGCGGCCGGTCTTCGTCGCCGATCAGAGAAGCCCGGCGGCGGCAATCGCCGAGGCGGAGGGCGCCCGATGAAGATGCTGTTCGCCGACGCGGTCGAGCGGCCGCGGCCGCGACTCGCCAAGAAGCTCGTGCTGATCAATTGGCCGTTCCTCTTGCTCATCACCGCCATCACCGCGGTGGGCGTCGCCACGCTCTATTCGGTGGGCGGGTCGCTCAACCCCTGGGCCAGCCGGCACGTGGTCCGCTATTGCATCGGGCTCGGGCTGATCTTCACCATCGCCCTCATCGACATTCGCTGGTGGCTGCGGGCGGCCTATCCCCTCTATGTCGCCGCACTCCTCCTCTTGGCGGCGGTGCTCGTCTTCGGCGTCGAGAATGGCGGCGCCCAGCGCTGGCTGGGATTTGGTCCCTATACCTTCCAGCCGTCGGAGATGATGAAGATCTCGCTCGTGCTGGCGCTCGCCCGCTATTACCAGACGCTGCCGCCCGAGCTTGTCTCCAAGCCTCTCTACGTCTTGCCGCCGCTCCTGATGATCGCCATGCCGATCGGGCTTGCGCTCGACCAGCCCGACCTCGGCACGGCGGCGCTGCTCGGAATCGTCGGCTGCGGGCTTCTGTTCCTCGCCGGGGTGAGCTGGCTTTACTTCCTGGTGGCGGTGGTGGGCGTCGTCGCCGCGCTGCCCGTCGTGTTCGAGCAGCTGCACGATTATCAGCGCGAGCGCGTGCTCACCTTCCTCGATCCCGGGCGCGATCCGCTCGGCTCCGGCTATCACATCCTGCAATCGAAGATCGCCATCGGCTCGGGCGGCCTCATGGGCAAGGGCTTCATGCAAGGCACCCAAGCCCAGCTCAATTTCCTGCCCGAGAAGCACACCGACTTTATTTTCACCATGTTCTCCGAGGAGATGGGCTTTTTGGGCGCGGCCGGGCTTTTGGCCCTCTACCTTCTCGCGCTGCTCTTCATTATCTATATGGCACTCCGATGCCGCAGCACCTTCGGCCGGCTCGTGGCCTCCGGCATGGGGCTTTGCCTCTTCGCCTATGTGTTCATCAACGTGGCCATGGTGACGGGGCTCGTGCCGGTGGTGGGCGTGCCGCTCCCGCTCATTTCTTATGGGGGCACCTCGATGCTCACCATGATGGTGGGCCTCGGCTTCGTGCTCAATGCCCATGTCCACCGGGCCGAGCGCATCCGCCGCGAGGAGCTCGGGCTCCTCTGGTGAGCCCTGGGCCCAGGTGCCGCTGGCCGAGAATTTGGGCATGCTGGACAGGGCGCGGAGGGCGGTGTTAAGGGGAGCGCTCTTGGGCGCCCCCGTTTGATCGGTGGCCTCTAGGGGCGCATAGCTCAGGTGGTAGAGCAGCTGACTCTTAATCAGCGGGTCGTAGGTTCGAGTCCTACTGCGCCCACCAATCTCACAAGGCCGCGAGAGTGATGCGGCCTTCCCGCGGTCCGGACCGATGCCGCACTCTTCCTCTCAACCCCAATGTCGCGGCAGAGACTTTCCGTGTCGAACATGATCATCGAGGATGTGATGTCCGTGCCGGCGGAGTGGGCGCCGCAGAAGGCCATCTGGACG
Source organism: uncultured Alphaproteobacteria bacterium (assembly GCA_963792045.1). Taxonomy (GTDB): domain Bacteria; phylum Pseudomonadota; class Alphaproteobacteria; order Rhizobiales; family Methyloligellaceae; genus Methyloceanibacter. The sequence continues at coordinate 58,815 of CAWBUT010000001.1, read as the reverse complement.
GCGTGGCCCGCCGACGCGTCGGAATGGAACGGCGACCTCGAAACGCCGCGCCGCGACGTGGCGGCGATGGTGCGCGCGCTCGGCGCGACCAACAATGTGCGCGTGCTGGTCAACGGGCGCGGAAGCGGAAGCCTCCGCCCGCGCGGCCTTGGGCGACATCGCCGAGCTCGTCCCCGCGCGCTACGGCGACATCTGGCTGCGCGACACCGGACCGATCTTCGCGCGTGACGCCGAAAGGCACCATCGCGCTTCGATTCAAGACCAATGCCTGGGGCGGCAAGTTCGACCTGCCCGACGACGCGACCGTCGGCGACGACATCGCGCGCTTGGCGGGCGCGCCGATCCGCCGCTTCGACTTCGTGCTGGAAGGCGGCGCGCTCGACCATGACGGCGAGGGCACGATCCTGACCACGCGCCAGACGCTGCTCAATGTGAACCGCAATGGCTGGACCAAGGAGGAGGCGGAAGCGGCGCTGCGCCACGCCTTCGGCGCCCGAAAGATCATCTGGATCGATGAGGGCCTCAAGAACGACCACACCGACGGCCATATCGACAATCTCGCCCGCTTCGTCGGCCCCGGCCGCATCGTCTGCCAATCGCCGGCCGGTGCCGACGATCCCAACGCCGAAACCCTGAACGCGATCGCGCGCGACCTCGCGCAGCGCGACGGATGCGCGCGGCCGCAAGCTTGAGGTGATCCCCATTCCGGGCGTCGGGCTCTATCGCAATGCGCTGGGCGAGGCGGCGCCCGCGTCGCATCTGAATTTCGTCATCGCCAATGGCGTCGTGGTGGTGCCCGTCTATGGCACGCCCACGCAAGACCGCGCGCTCGAGGCCTTGCAGGCGGTCTTTCCCGGCCGCAAGGTCGTGGGCGTCTCCTCGCGCGGCCTGCTCGGCGCGGGCGAGGCAGGCGGCGGGTCCTTCCATTGCATCACGCAGCAGGAACCTTCCCGATGACCGATCGCCTCGATCACCGTCGCGGCCATTCAGGCCGCCTACGGTCCCGACATGAAGGCGAACATCGCCAAGACGGAAGGCTTCATCCGCGAAGCGGCGAAAGCGGGGCGCGCAAGTGATCCTGCCCTCGGAGCTGTTCCAGGGCATCTATTTCCCCACCAAGCAGGACCCCAAATGGTTCGCGACCGCGTATCCCGCGCGCGAGCATCCTTGCGTGCTCGCGCTCAAGAAGCTCGCGAAAGAGCTCAAGGTCGGTCATCCCCATCTCCTTCTTCGAGAAGGACGGCCCGCGCTATTACAACAGCGTGGCCATCGCCGATGCCGACGGCGAGATCCTCGGCCTCTATCGCAAGAGCCACATCCCCGACGGGCCGGGCTATCAGGAGAAATATTATTTCCGCCCCGGCGACACGGGCTTCAAGGCGTGGAAGACGAAGCACGGGACGATCGGCGTCGGCATTTGCTGGGACCAATGGTACCCGGAAGCGGCGCGCGCCATGGTGCTCGAGGGCGCCGAGCTGCTGTTCTATCCCACGGCCATCGGCTCGGAGCCCCAGGATCCGGCGCTCGATACCCACAAGCAATGGCGCCTCGCGATGCAGGGCCACGCCGTCGCCAATGCCGTTCCGGTCGTGGCCGCAAACCGCATCGGGCGCGAGGAGAATGACGGCGCGACGCAGAGCTATTACGGCCACTCTTTCATCGCCGATCATCGCGGCGAACTCGTCGAGAGCTTCGGCGCGAAGGAGGAGGGGGTGCTGGTCCACAGCTTCGACCTCGGCGAGATCGAGCGCTACCGCGCCGATTGGGGCCTGTTCCGCGACCGCCGCCCCGACCTCTACGCCAAGAGCATCCTGTGATGCCCCGGCATTGATGCCCCATCTCGGCCAGCTGGACGTGCGAGCCACGCTCCTTGGCGGCCGGAGCCTCCTCTTGCTTGCACTTCTCCTGGCCGCGCCCGTCCCGGCGCACGCAGCGGAAAACGTCTCGCCGCTTCCTGCGGTCCGCAACTCTACGGCAGCCGCGGACTTCGCTGGCCGCGTCGACATTGGCGGCGGCCGCAAGATGTATCTCGCAGTGCCGGGGCTCGGGAGCTCCGGCGGTCATCCTTGTGGCAGGCCTGAAGGCTTCGGCCGACGACTGGACCATGGCCGCGCCGGGCGCGCCGAACGTCTTCTCCAAGGTTGCCGGGTTCACGCGGGTCTGTGCCTACGACCGACCCGGAACGCCGGTCGGGGACGCGCCGAGCCGCAGCGACCCGGTGGCGCAGCCGACCACGGCAGCGGACGCGGTCGCCGACCTGCATGCGCTGGTGGCTTGCCGCCGGCATCGAGACGCCCGCCGTGCTCGTCGGGCACTCATATGGCGGCCTCGTCGTCCGGCTCTATGCGAGCACCTATCCCGACCAGGTGTCCGGTATCGTTCTTGTCGACGCCCTGACCGAGGGGCTCCGGGACGCGGAGACGCCCGAGGAATGGGCGGTACAGCGCACCCTGATCAAGGCGACATAACGGAGAGCCTGAAGCTGTATCCGGCCCTGGAGCGGATGGATGTGGACCGCAGCTTCGACCAGCTCAAGGCAGCCGCGCCGCTCCATCCGATGCCGCTGATCGTGCTGTCCGCAGACCGGCCCTGGGGACCGCAAATTCCGGCGTTGATCGCCGCCGGCACGCTGCCGGCCGACGTTCCCCCGGATTTCGGCTACGTCACCGACAGGGCGCAGAAACAGGCGCAGGCGAAGCTCGCCCAAATCGTGCCGAATGCAAAGCATGTCACCGACACCAACAGCGGCCACGAGATCCACAAGGAGCAGCCCCAACTTGTGATCGATGCCATTCGCCAGGTCGTCGACGCGGTGCGCGAGCGGAGCGCGCAGTCGCCACGGTGATTTGAGCCGGCCGGTGCCGACGGCGGCCAGCGTGGCGCTGGTCTCGTTGAAGATTTGGCGCAAATTGTCGTCATTGGCGAGCGGCCAGCCGAGCAGGCGGCTGGAAGCGCGCTCCCGGGATGCGGCCAGAGGGGGAGGGCGTGCGACGCTGCGGCAGGGCCGGCGGGGCTTAAACCCTATGTTGTCACGCCTATGTCATGGTGACGTCATGAAGCATGCCTTTTGTTTAGTTCCCTTTCCCGCCGCGCCATTCGTGACCATTTGACGATGCCATGGACCAGACTGTTTCCCGGCCGGTAGCGGTCGCGCCCGACTCCGCCCATCCGGATGCGACCCCGCATCCAAGAGAGGGCGGCGCGACCCCCTCTTTCGACACGCTCGACCGCCTCGGCCGCGCGACGACGGCCCGCTTTACCCAAGGGATCTCGCCGCACGCCGTGTCCAATGCGTGGTTCGATTGGGCCTCGCATCTCGCCGAGGCGCCCGGCCGGCTCACGGAATTGTGGCTCGAGGGCGCCAAAGCGGGCGCCAAGCTCGCGCGCTTTGCGCTCGGGGGCGCGGCGAGGGAAGAGCCGGTTCCGTTTCCCCCGCAGCTGGGCGATCACCGCTTCGCCGATCCCGCCTGGGCGCAGCTTCCCTACGTGCTGTGGGAGCAGGCGTTTCTCGCCCAGGAGGCGTGGTGGCAGAGCGCGACGCGCGAGGTGCGCGGCATGACGCCGAAGAACGCCGCACGGGTCGCCTTCATGGCCCGCCAGTTGCTGGATGTCTGGTCGCCCTGCGAACGTTCCCTGGCTCAATCCCGTGATCATCGAGCGCACGATCAAGGAATTGGGCGCCAATCTCCTGCGCGGCGCCATCAACTTCCAGGATGACGCGCTGCGCGCGCTCGCTTTGGAGCCCGCGCCTCCGGCGGATGGCTTGCGCGTCGGCGAGGACCTCGCCATCACGCCGGGCGAGGTCGTCTACCGCAACGAGTTGATGGAGCTCATCCAATACAAGCCGACCACCGACAGCGTCGTCGCCGAGCCGGTGCTGATCGTGCCGGCTTGGATCATGAAGTATTACGTGCTCGATCTTGAGTCCGCACAATTCGCTCGTGCGCTATCTGGTCGGGCGCGGCTTCACCGTCTTCATGGTGTCCTGGCGCAATCCGACCGCCGCCGACCGCGACCTCACCTTCGACGCCTATCGCAAGCACGGCGTCATGGCGGCGCTCGATGCGGTGACGACGATCGTGCCGGGACGCAAGGTGCACGGCGTCGGCTATTGCATCGGCGGCACCTTGCTCGCCATCGCGGCGGCCACCATGGCGCGCGACGACGACGATCGGCTCGCGAGCCTCACTTTGCTTGCCGCCCAGACCGATTTCAGCGAGGCGGGCGAGCTGATGCTGTTCGTCGATGAAAGCCAGATCGCCTTCCTCGAGGACATGATGTGGGACCAGGGTGTGCTCGACACCAAGCAAATGGCGGGCGCCTTCAAGATGCTCCGCTCCAACGATCTCGTCTGGTCGAAGATGATGCGCGAATATCTGCTCGGCGAGCGCGATACCGCGACCGACCTCACCACTTGGAACGCCGACCAAACCCGCATGCCCTATCGCATGCACTCGCAATATCTGCGCGCGCTGTTCCTCGAGAACCGCCTGACGGCCGGCCGCTACGCGGTGGAAGGCAAGGTCATTGCGCTCAAGGATATCCGCGTGCCGATGTTCGTCATCGGCACGGAGAGCGATCACATCGCCCCGTGGCGCTCGGTGTACAAGGTCCACCTCTTCACCGACAACGAGCTGACCTTCGTGCTGACCAATGGCGGCCATAACGCGGGCATCGTGTCCGAGCCCGGCCATCGTGGCCGGCATTTCCGCAGCGCCACGCGCGCGGTGGGCGACCGCTACATCGATTCCGACGCTTGGCTCGCCTCGGCCATGACCACCGAGGGCTCGTGGTGGCCGGCATGGGCCAATTGGCTCGCCGCCCGCAGCGCGCCCGAGCGGGTGGCGCCGCCGGAGATGGGAGCGCCTTCGCGCGGATTACCCCCGCTCTGGCCGGCCCCCGGCCTTTACGTGCACCAGCATTAGGCTCCGCGGCAGGAGTGCGCGGCTCAAGGAGGCGTTGTCTGCCCGGCCGGCCCCACCTCGAAGCTCGGACCGGCGAAGCAATTGATACCGCCCGTGTCGCACTGCCGCTGGTGCAGACAGGCGGTGAATTGGCTGCAGCATCGATCGGAGCAAGAGGCGCCGAGAACCGAGCAGACCGAGTTGCAGGAGCGGAACCCGTCATTGCACACCCGCTGGGTGTCGGAATTGCAGGTGCCAAGCGAACCCGCTCGCGAGGGGGCCGGCAGCGGGCTGGCGGACGGGTTCGAATTTGTCGGATTGGCCGGCTGGGCGTGGACCGCGCTCAAGGGCAGGCAAAGCAAGAGGCATAAAAGCGGCACAAATCGCGACATTGCTTGGTCCCACCCTCGCGGCGCCGCTGAGGCTAGACGGAGAGGCCGCACGGATCAACTATCGTGCCCGATCGAGCCTTATGTCGCGTTCCCGTGGCAGACAATTGGCCGGAGCGCCTGCATTGCCGTGGGGCTCGGCTATAAGCGCCGCCTTTGCCTGGGGAATGTGGCAGGTCTGGTTCATGGGCGCGACCGGGCTCGTCGCGCTTTATCTGCCGCTCGCGGCCGCTGCCACTAAAGCCGCGAAAACCGAAGCGGAGCGACCTAGCTGAAAATGCCGGTCAAGGTTGCGAGCAAAGCGTCGCCCTTGGTGAGCGATTCGAACAGCTTTGCTCCAAGCGCAAGAGCGACCGCCGCAGCCAGCAAGGTGCAGTCGATGGTGACCGCCCGCCTGCGCACAAAATCGGCGATACGTTGCATCATCGGATCCCTGGTCCGCTGGCCAACTCCAAGAAGGGTCAAGTCTTGGTGAACAATCCTGAACAAAGGGTTAGTCGCCCCTCCTGTGCGGGCCTTCGAAGGTTTGGTAAAGCTCGGTGAAGGCATCGAGCGCTCGGGCAAAGGTGAAATTGGCGAGGATGCGCTCGCGGGCGCGTTCGCCTTGCTGCGCGCGCTCCAGCGGCGGTAGTGCGGCCGCCGCGGCGATGGCTTCCGTCAGCACGGCAACGTTGCGGGCGGGACCAAATGGCCCGTATCGCCGATAATTCGCATCGTATCGCCGACATCGGTGGCGACGGGGATAAGCCCGGCGCTCATCCCCTCGGCAACGGCGTTGGAAAAGCCTTCGCCGAAGGCCGAGCTCGACACGACGATGTCGGCGATGGGGTAGAGATCGGGCCATGTCGGCACGGAAGCCGAGCCGCCGCACATTCGGCGGCGTCGTGAGATGGTTCGTTCCCGCGCCGACCACTATTCCGTACACGTCCGGGAGCGCCGCCATGGCGGCGAGGAATGCTTGCATGATCCTTCATCGGGTCGACGCGCGCGACGTGAATGGCGACGGTCGCGTCGGCCGGAATCCCTCGCCGCTCGCGCTCGGCCGCACGGAGAGCAGGATCAGGGTGGAATTTTTCCGTGTCGACGCCGTTATAGATGACGATCATGTGCCGCGGCCGATAGCCCCGGGCACTGTGAAAGGCAGCACCGCTCTCCGAATTGGCGATCACGAGATCGGGCCAGGACGACAGCCACGCGCTCCAGCGCAAGATCGCGCGGTATCTCTTGTCGTCCATGTTCGATGCCCGGAGATTCCACAGGAGCGTGCGCGGCCGTCCCCGGCGGGCCAGGCGGTGGGCGAGCGCCGCCATGATGTTGCCGTGATACATCCAGCCGTGGATCACCTTCGGCGACAATCGGTTGACGAGGCCGGCGAGGCGGGCGAGGGCACCTGGCACCTCGGTGAAGGAGGTGATGCCGAGGGCGGTGACGCCGACCCCGCTCTTCTCGAGGACGTCGGCGTATCGTCCGCGATCGCCGAGGCTCACCACGTGTTGCGGCATGCCGCGGGCATGGGCGGCCGTGGCGAGCTGCACGAGCATCGTCTCCGCGCCGCCGGCGCCAAGCCCCGTGATGACGTTCAGAACCGAGACGGTCACGTTGAGTTTCCGGCGACCAAGGCCAGCTGGGTAAAAAGCGCCGCGTCGTTATAGCGCTCCGCCCACCAAGGATGGATGGACCCGCGATAGGTGTCGCGCACCGCCCGCGAGGGGATCACATGGGCTTTGATACGATTTGCCGCGAATAGTTGGGCGACGTCGGAGCTGCGCAGCAAATTAATGGCGCGCCCGCGCCGCGCGATATATGCCTCCGGCGGCTGCTCATAGAGCCCGTCGAGCGGATTGAGCGTTGGATAGTGGTTGCCGAAATCCACGAGATGGAGAAAGCGCGTCTTGGGCGTCTGGATTGCCGCGAGCTTCTCCACCGTGCTGGCCAGTGGGAACACATGCTCCAGGCAAGATTGCGAGAGGACGATGTCGGCGCGCCCGGCCATGGGCGCCGCTTCGAAGCCGGTGCGGTGGATGATCATCCGCTCGGCGAGTGCGCGGCGAAAGGCGCCGAAGTCGAGGCGGGGTCCATAAAGAGCGACGAGGTCGGCATGGAAGCTCGCGAGATAGCCATCGGCGATAGCTTGGCTGAAAAAGAGCTCGGCGTCCCATTCGGGTTCGGCGCTCTCGAATTGGGCCGCGCCGCAGAAGATGGCGAGGGGCCCGAAGCCCGCCAACGGACCGCAGCCGACCTCGATCACATGCTGGCCCTCGAAGTTGAGGGCGGGCCAGTCCATGTGCCGGCGCACGATCGCTTCTTGACGCAGCAATAGCTCGGCGAACCTGATCCCACGGACGTGCTTGGCGGACGACAATAACTCGGCCGCGGTCCACGCAGGTCCGTCGCGCAAGATAGGCAGCCGGCGGCGGACCAGCCGCCACGTTTCAAACGGCGTAAGGGAGAGAAGATAGCGGAAAGCCGACATGCGCCGGTCAATGCGTCATGAGGCGCGTCATAGCTGGATCGCCCCCATAAAGCCGCGCCCACAATCCATCGAGCTGCGACACCTTGGCGAACGAGCGGGAAAACAAGAGACTCCAGAAAGGCCAACGTTACCGGCGCCCGCTGGTTTCCGGCTCCGGCTTTATGACCGGCGATGGAGCTATGCAGCATCACGCCGCCCTTGGTTACCCTCAACACCTCCGCCGCGTAGTTGGAGCAGATATCGCATTCCATCTCGTGGAAGGAGAAGGAATTGAAGAAAAAATCGATCGGACCCTGCAGCCGCGAAAGCTGCCAGGGCGCAAGCTGATAGATGCGCACACCCTCTCGCGCCGGCTCCAACCGAATCGAAGTCCCGGTCGTGGAGCATCCGATAATCGACCACCTCGACATTCGAGATGGACTTCAGGAACTGGGTGGAAAGATAGAGCACCGGCACGATGTCGACATTGACGATGATCTTGAGCCCCGGGTTCAGGGCCAGATGCGCGAGACTGGATAGGCCAAAGCCCGGCCCGATCTCGAAGATCGAGGTGACGCGCTCAACCTGTACCCTCGTATAGAAATCGGCGGCGCGGCTGAGATACATCACGAAGGCTGGAACGAGCGTGTGGCCTTGCCAAAGAAAGGCATCGTCGGCCCCGCCATTGGCCAGTCCCTGCGGCGGATCAAGCTGCGGAAAGGCGCGGGCGATCTCATCCATCGCCAGCCTGGCGTGGAGCTGCCGTATGCTTTTGTGGTGCGCGTATTCGGCCGCAAGAACCCTGCGCTGCGCGTCGAGGAGTTGCCGGACGCCGGGCAAGCCCCCGACGACGCGCCAAACCCAGCGCTTCCATGCGGCGGCGGGAAGGGCGGGCTGAGGCAAACCGCCAATGCCAAAGCCCTTGAGCAGCTTCTGGTTGGTGCGGAAACTCGCAAGACCCGAAGAGGCAAGCTCCCGTTCGATGCGCTCGCAATAGCCGCGCCAATAAGCCGTAGGGAGCCAGGGCGCCGAGCATTGCTCAGCGTCATCGATCATCAGCCGTAACAGCCCCGGATCGTCGGCAACGGCCGTCGTGCCCTGGCAGTCGAGACCAGTCAAGACCTCCGTCATGGCGCAGCTCCCCGTCTCGGCAGGGCTCGGTTTCACGCAGCTGCCTCCATCATGACGCCACAACTCTGCTCTTCCATCGGTGCGCGACGACAGTAGCAACATTGCGAATTCGTGCTGTCAATGAACCCTTGGCTGAGCTTCACGGACCGCGACGCGCCGGCGCCAATACCAGTCTTGACAGTGCTGTTCAATTCATGAACACTCAAAGCCGCGACGGGGGAGGGGCGAGTAGGGATTTCCAAGCGCCCCGATCTCCTGGACCAACCGGCATTTTTTCCCTCTGGCTGAGGCCGCGCGCCTCACCCGGACTGCGGTAGCTATCATGCTACACCCTCGTGGCAGGCCGAGGGGGCAGGAGGGCGTAACGGTTGAGGGCAGCTTCAGGTAAGGGCCTTCCGGGTGGCGCGCCGCCACGCTTACCTCGCACAACTTCCACGGCATAGGGCGGGAACCATGGCACGCGAGTTGATCATCAACGGGCACAAGATCGAAGAGGGCGGGGCCTGCTACGTCATCGCCGAGATCGGCCATAACCATCAGGGCGACCTTGAGCAGTGCAAACGCATGTTCGACACCGCCAAGGAGTGCGGCGCCGATGCGGTGAAGCTGCAGAAGCGCGACAACCGCGCGCTGTTCACGAAGTCGATGTATGAAAGCTCCTACGTCCACCGCAACAGCTATGGGGCCACCTATGGCGAGCATCGCGAGGCGCTTGAGTTCGGGCGCCCCGAATATGAGGAGCTGATCCGCTACGCGAAGGAGATCGGCATCACCTTCTTCGCCACCGCCTTCGACAGTCCAAGCGCCGACTTCCTGGCCGAGCTGGACATGCCGGCCTTCAAGATCGCCTCCGGCGACCTCACCAATCTCACCCTCCTGCGCCACGTCGCCAAATTCGGCAAGCCGGTGATCATCAGCACCGGCGGCGCCACCATGGACGACGTGGTCCGTGCCTACCGTGTGATCATGCCCATCAACCCTCAGCTCTGCATCATGCAATGCACCTCGGGCTACCCCGCGGAGTTCGAGGAGTTGAACCTGAAGGTCATTCAAGCCTATCGCCAGCGCTTCCCCGACATCGTCATCGGCCTTTCGTCCCATGACAACGGCATCGCCATGGCGCTTGTGGGGTATGTCAGCGGCGCATGCATGGTCGAGAAGCACTTCACCTTGAACCGCGCGGCCAAGGGGACCGACCATGCCTTTTCGCTCACGCCGGAGGGGCTGCACCGGATGGTGCGCGACCTTCAGCGCGCTCACATCGCGATGGGCGATGGGGTCAAGCGTTGCTATGAGAGCGAGAAGGGGCCGCTCTACAAGATGGCCAAGAAGCTGGTGGCCGCCCGCGACCTGCCGGCCGGACATGTCATCTCCGAGGCGGACATCGCCATCAAGGCGCCCAATGATGGGCTGCCGGCCTTCGAGTATGACAACGTTCTCGGCACGCGACTGACCGCGCCGCTCAAGGCCGACGAAAATTTCAGCTACGACATCTTGGAGCGCGTCGATGCCGCGCGTGCCGCTCCGGGCCGCCGCCAGCCTCGCCTAGCGCCGGATAGTCTGCCGCCGCCATGCCGCACAGCGCGGGTCTTCGCGAGGACCCCTTGTTCTCGGTGCGCGACCGCATCGTGGTCGTGACCGGCGGGGCAGGGAGGCTCGGCAGCTCCTTTTGCAGAGTCGCTGCTGGCGCGCGGGGCAAGAGTTGCGGTGTTCGATGCCGCGCCGCCCGCTGAAGGCCTGCGGCCGGAAGAGAGCGCCTCCTTTCGCTTCGACCGCGTCGACGTCACCGATCGCGCGTCGATTGCCTCAGCCCTTGCCGGCATCGAGCGCGACTGGGGCGTGCCCCACGGCCTCGTCAACGCCGCCGCCATCGACGCGCCGCCCGACGCACCGCCTGAGGAAAACGGTCCGTTTGAAACCTATCCGACGGAGTCCTGGGACAAGGTGATGGCGGTGAATGTGAAAGGCGTGATGCTCACCTGCCAGGTGATCGGGGCGGCCATGGCCAAGGCCGGGCGCGGCGCCATCGTCAACATCGCCTCGATCTACGGCGTCGTCTCTCCCGATCAGAGCCTGTACGACTATCGGCGCAAGCGCGGGGAGAGCTTTTACAAGCCCGCGGCCTATTCCACCTCGAAATCGGCCTTGCTCAATCTTACGCGCTATCTTGCGACCTATTGGGCAAAGAGCGGGGTGCGGGTGAATACGCTCACCCCCGGCGGCGTGTTCGCGGGCCAGGAGCCCGCCTTCCTCGAAGGCTATACTGCGCGCGTGCCCCTTGGCCGCATGGCGCGCGAGGACGAATATGACGGCGCGCTTCTGTTTCTTCTGTCGGACGCCTCGTCTTACATGACGGGCGGCAATCTCGTGGTCGATGGCGGATGGACAGCCTGGTAGAGAGCAAGCAAGCGGTGGCGCGGCCGTTCCCCGCGGCGATCGGCAATTGGATCGGCGGCGAAGAGCGGGCCGCGGCCGCGGGCGAAATGTTCGCCAAGCGCTCGCCCCATGACGGCACGCTGCTATGCGAGGTCGCGCGGTCCAAGGACGCCGACGTGGCCGCCGCCATCAAGGCCGCGGCGCTCGCCCAACCGGCTTGGGGCGCGATGCCCGCCGTGCGCCGCGGCGATCTTCTGCACGCCGTCGCCATGGGGCTCAAGGCGCGCGCCGAGGATATGGCGCGGACGGTCGCGCTCGAGACCGGCAAATCGGTCAAGGACGCCCGCGGCGAGACCATGGGCGCCGTGCAGCAAGGCCTGTTCATGGCGGGAGAGGGGATGCGCCTCTATGGCCGCACCACCACGAGCGGCACGCCCAATCGCCAAGCCATGACGGTGCGCGCGCCGCTTGGCGTCGCCGGCCTCATCGCCGCCGGCAATACGCCCATCGCCAATGTGGCGTGGAAGGTGTTTCCGGCGCTGATCTGCGGCAACGCCGCCGTGTTGAAGGCGGCCGAGGACACGCCGGCGACCGCCTGGCTGTTCGGCGCGATCGCGCGCGATGCCGGGCTCCCGCCCGGCGTGCTCAACATCGTCCAAGGCCTGGGCGAAGAGGCCGGGCGCCCGCTCGTGGCCGATCCGCGCGTGGCGGTGGTGAGCTTCACGGGATCGACCGCCGTCGGCCGCGAGATCGCCCGCGTCGCCGGCGAGCGGCTGGCCAAGGTCTCGCTCGAGCTGGGCGGCAAGAACCCGCTCGTCGTCTGCGACGACGCCGATCTCGACCTCGCCGTGCAATGGGCGGCGCTGTCGGCCTTCTCTAATGCCGGTCAGCGCTGCGCCGCCGCGAGCCGCATCATCGTGTTCGACGCGGTCTACGAGGCGTTCAAGGCGAAGCTTCTCGCGCGGACCGCGGAGCTGAAGCTCGGTCCCGCCGACAGCGACGATTTCGGTCCGGTCATCAATGAGCGGCAGTTGCAGCGCATGCTCGCCTCGATCGCGGCAGCGAGCGCCAAGGGCGCCAAGGTGCTGGCCGGCGGCACGCGTCTGACCGACGCGGCACACGCCAAGGGCTGCTACATGGCGCCCACCATCGTCGAGAATGCGGCGCCGGGCGACGAGCTTTCCACCACCGAGCTGTTCGGGCCGATCGCCTGTCTTTATCGCGTGCCGGACTTTCACGCCGCGCTCGCCCTTGCCAACGCCTCGCCCTATGGGCTCACCGCGGCCATCCATACGCGGAGCGTCGACCGCGCGCTTGAATTTGCCGCCCGCGTCGAGGCGGGGACCGTGTCCGTCAATGGCGGCACCTATGGCAGCGAGCCGCATATGCCCTTTGGCGGGGTGAAGGCCTCCGGCAATGGCAGCCGCGAGCCGGGCACCGAGGCGATCGACCTCTATTCGAATCTGAAAAACCTCTATCTCCTGGTCGATCCGGCGCGGGTGTGATGGCCACAGCCCAGCCAAACGTCCTTGCCGTCATTCCCGCCCGCGGCGGATCCAAGCGGCTGCCGCGCAAGAACATCCTTCCCCTCGCGGGCCATCCCGTCATCGCCTACACCATCCAGGCGGCGGCGGGGGCGAAGCGCCTCACCCATTGGCTCGTCTCCACCGACGACGCGGAGATCGCGGCCGTGGCCAAAGCCTATGGCGCGCCCGTTCCCTTCATGCGGCCGGCGGCGATTGCAGGCGACAAGGACCGCAACAGCGCGGTCGTGCGCCATGCCATGGAGGCGATGGAACGGACCCATGGGCTTCGTTACGACATTTTGATGCTGCTGCAACCGACCAGCCCGATCCGCAAGAGCGCGCATATCGACGAGGCGGTCGAGCTGTTATGGGCGTCCGATCTCGACACCCTCGCGAGCGTCAAAGGACCGATCTATAAGCCATCGCTTCTTTTTTAGCGATCCCTACATCAAGGCGGTCCGCGACGGCGTGCTCGAGCCTTACAATCCCGCCGAGAACCCGAAGGCCTGGGAGCCTTGCTACACGTACAATGCCTCGATCTACGCCATGAAGCGGGACTTCTTCCTGCGCGAGGAGAAGTTTGTGTCGCAGCGCTCGGTGCCGCTCTTCATGGATCGCTTCCATTCCGCCGACATCGACGAGGAGATCGACCTGCTCGTGGCCGAATTGTATATGCAGCGGCTGGGCTTGAGCCCCTTCGGCGACGGTGCCGCCAAGCCGGGCATGGCGCAAGCGACAGCAAAGGGATGAGGGTCAAGGTCTGATGCAAGCCTGCCGCGAGCTAAAAGGCGTGATCCCCGTGGTGCAAACGCCGGTGCATGAAGACGGCTCCATCGACACCGAAGGCCAGATGGCTCTCATCCGGTTCCTCGCCGAGAAGGGCGTCGGCGGATATTGGGCGCTCGGCACCGGCAGCGAGGACATGAACCTGACCTTCGCCAAGCGCCTGACCGCGGCGCGCGCCGTCACGCAAGCCAATGCCGGGAAACTGCCGCTGATCCTCGGCGCCGGCTTCTTCGCCATGGAGGATATTCTCAACTTCATCGACGCGACGAAGGAGCTCGAATTCGATGCCTATCACGTCATGCCCTATCATCCGGTGATGGGGCTCGACGGAATTGAGAAATTCTATCGCGACATCGCCGACTACGCGCCGAAGCCCGTCTGGATGTACACCAGCGGCAATTGGTGTCGCTATTTTCCGCCCGAATTCGTGCAGCGGCTCAAGAGCCATCCCAACATCGCCGGCATCAAGTTCAGCTCGACCCGCACCACCGACCAGATCAACGTGATCGGCATGGCCGAGCGGGACTTCCAGGTCATCACCGCCGTGGCGACCCAATTCATTATGGTTCTGTCGGTCGGCGTGGCCGGGAGCACGACCAGTTGGGCCGGGGCGCTTCCCGAGCCTCTGGTGAAGATCTACGATTTGTTCAAAGCCGGCCGTCAAGACGAAGCGATCGCCGAGCAGCATAAATTCAACGCGTTCCAGACGCGCCTGCCCAAGCGGGCCAAGGAATGGAATTTCCTCACCGGCGCGCACGAGAAATACGTCCTGTCGCTGCGCGGCATCTGCAAGCCCTGCATGACCTCCTATTACACGGAGCTCACCGAGCCGGAGCAGGCGCAGATGCGCGCCGCGCTCGAAGAGTTCGGCTATCTCGACCGTGTTAAGCAACCAGCGTAAGGATACGGCCTTGGCGGCGGACGAGGGTCGCGCTCCAAGCGCGATCGAGCGTATCGCGCTTGCCAAGGTCGCCGACCTGGATGCGCTGTTCGACGAGCGCGAGATACGCACGGCCGCCGATGCCTTCGCTCCGAGCTATGTGCTCGTGGCCCTGCCGAAATCCTCATCGACCTTTTGCACGGAGGTGCTGGCGGCGACGCTCGGCGCGGCGGTCTACAAGGACATCGTCACCCAGGACCGCTGCACGCCGAAGGACCTCAGCATTGCCGGCATCGTCAACGGTCGCAACCGCATGACCCTTTCCCAGGTCCATCTCGTCGCCACCGGCGCCAATTTGCGCATCTTGCGGAACTTTCGCATTCCCGTCGCGATCCTGTTGCGTAACCTGCTCGATATGGTCGTGAGCCTTCGCGACCATATGAACGCAAATCCCTTTTTCTCCTCGATCCTCATCCCCACCGATTGGCATGGGCTGAGCGAGGCCGATAAGCTCGACTACATTATCGACACCGCGGTGCCCTGGACCGTGACCTTCTATGTCTCCTGGGCGCAGGCCATCGCCCGCGGCGAGGTGGCCACCGCGCTGTTCCACTACGAAGACATGTTGCGCGCGCCGGTTCCGTTCTTCCGCAGCATCTGCGCTTGCCTCGGGCGCAGCGTCAGCGACGGCGTGATCGAGCGCAGCCTGGCGCAGGTCGAGAAGTCGGAAGCGACCCGCTTCAATGTGGGACGTACGGGGCGCGGACGCGAGGAGCTGAGCGCGGCGCAGATCGCGCGCATCCGCCGCCACCGGGACTATTATCCCGGGATCGATTTCGCGCCGCTTGGACTATGAGGGCAACACCATGGACGCGCAGACGATGATCAATGCAGATCAGGGGCGCCACCGATCAAAGGGCCGGCAAGTCCTTGCGCGTGCTGTTCCTGCCGAAGAACAGCCGCACGGCCTATTTCCAGTCCCTTCTGGCCGCCGCCCGGACGCACGCCGCGTGGGACGTTCAGCGTCGTCTGCCCCGAGCCCACGCGCCGTCTCTGGCGGCGACGTGGTTGCGCGTGACGGAGAGACGGCAGGAGGGTTCTATTTCGTGCCCAATTTCAACGACCGGCAGGCCTGGGAAGACGACCCCAAGCGCGTTGCCGAGATCGACGCCTTCATCGCCGAATGCGAGCAAGCCACGGGCATATCGGCCGGACGCATCCTGCTCGCGGGCGAGCGCGATCTCGGCCGGGGCTACTCCCGGCCGATCTACTATTGGTTCCACAATCGAGACGGCACGGCGCGTGCTTGCCGACAACACCGAGCCCTTCCGCATCCTGCGCCGCATGTTCGTCTTTGCCCGCGATACGCTCGATGCGTCCCGCCCCGACTCGTGCTGGCGGGCGAATGGGCCGACGCGCTCTGCTTCACTTTCTATCTTGTCGGCGCGGCAGCATGGGCATTCCTTGCGTGGTCAACCGCTATTCGAAGATCCTGACCGGGCGCTGCTTCTGGTCTGCCGAGCCCCTGATGTATAACGACGCGCGCCACGTGCGCGCGCTGGCAAAAAGCGGGAGCAGCGCGCGCCCGTCAGCGAACGCGCGCGCAAGCACATCCAGGCCTTCCGCGACCGGCCCGACCATGGTCGGCTATCTGCGGGCGGTCTGGGACCGGATGGACCGGAGCAGATTGGCTCAAGCGGCATCGTCGATCTTGCCCGGCGGCTCGCGGTCGAGGCGCGGCATCAGCTCCTCGGCGACGGTGGACCACCGCCCAAGCCCGGCCTGCAGCTTCTCTTCGACCATTACCGGCGCCCTTGGCTCGAATGGCGCAACGCGCGCTTCTTCAAGCGTTGCGATGAGGAGGAATTGGCGGCGCTGCGCTACATCTATGTCCCGCTGCACAAGGATCCCGAGCAGGCGCTCAACTATCAGGCGCCCTATTGGACCTATCAGATGTATACGATCGGCCTCTTGAGCAGCTGCCTGCCGCAAGGCTACCGGCTGCTCGTGCGCGAGCACCGCACCAATATCGGCCGCCGGCCGCCGCGCTTCTACAAGGAGATGGGAGCGCTTCCCGGCGTCGACCTGATCGACGCCTATGACAGTCAGTTCAAATATATCCGCCACGCCGACCTCATCATCACCGATAACGGATCGGTCGGTTGGGAGGGGCTCCTCCTCGGCAAGCGCGTGATCACGCTTGCCGACAGCTTTTATGATGGGACCGGACTTGGAGCGCCGCGTGCGCGAGCCCGAGCTGCTCGCCGCCACCGTGGTGGAGATGCTCGAGCAGCCCCCGGTGAAGAATGCCGAGGAGCACGATCGGGCGCTCGGCTGGCTGCTCGATGCCGAATGGGAGACCTCGGCGCCTCTTGAATCCGCCGATCACGCCGAAGCGCTCGCGCTGTTGACCGAGCTCTTGCAAGGACGCGTCCGAATCCGCCGAAGCGCCCCTGTTGCCCGCATGAACGAGACTCTCTTCTTTGTCCCGGTGCCGGAGTTCGCGCGCGTGCGGAGGCTCAATATGAGCAATTTCGAGCGCGCGAGCCTGTTCGCCGACCTCTGCCGCCTCAATGCGCTGTCCATGATCGCCTATGCCGGCTCCGGCCATATCGGGTCGAGCTTCAGCTCGCTCGACATCTTTACCTGGCTGCTGCTGCATGAGCTGCGCGGGGCGGACAAGGCGGAGGATGGCGCGCCGGACCTGTTCTTCTCCTCCAAGGGCCATGACGCCCCCGGCCTCTACGCGGCGATGATCGCCCTTGGCCTGCTGCCGGCGGAGAATCTGCGCAAGCTCCGCCGCCTCGGCGGCTTGCCCGGCCACCCCGATGTGGGAACGCCCAACATCGTCACCAATACGGGCTCGCTCGGCATGGGAATTTCCAAGGCCAAGGGCATGGCCTTCGCCGATCAGCTCTTGGGGCGCGACCGCCGCATCTTCGTCATGACCGGCGACGGCGAGCTGCAGGAGGGCCAGATCTGGGAATCGCTGATCTCGGCGGCCAACCATCGGCTGGATCGCATCACCGTGATCGTCGATCACAACAAGCTGCAATCCGACATCTGGGTGGAGGAGACGAGCCATCTCGGCGACCTCGAAGCCAAATTCGCCGCCTTCGGCTGGGACGTCCGCCGCTGCGACGGCCACGACTTCGCCGCCCTCGCCGCGGTCCTCGACGAGATGCGCGAGCGGAACGGCAAGCCCAAGATCATCATCGCCGATACGGTGAAGGGCAGGGGGGTCTCCTTCATGGAGTCCACCGCCATGGCGGAAGACCAGGCGCTTTATCGCTTCCATAGCGGCGCGCCCGATCAGCAGCTCTACACCCGCGCCGCCGAAGAATTGATCGCGCGGGTCGAACGGCGCGCTCGCCTCGGTCGGCGCCGATGCGCTTGAGCTTGATGAGACGCCGCGGCCTGCGCGCGCCGTCCCGCCGAATGTCGAAAGCCTCGTCGCCGCCTATAGCAAGGCGCTCGTGGCGGAAGCCGAGCGCGACCCGCGCATCGTGGCCCTTGACGGCGATCTCGTGCTCGACACCGGGCTCATCCCCTTCCGCGAGCGCTTCCCGCGCCGCTTCCTCGAATGCGGCATCGCCGAGCAGGACATGGTCTCGCAAGCGGGCGGCATGGCGCTGCAAGGCTTGCGCCCCATCGTGCATTCCTTCGCCTGCTTTCTCGCCCCGCGCCCGGCCGAGCAGATCTACAACAACGCCTCGGAGCGGAGCAAAGTCATCTATGTCGGCTCGCTTGCCGGCCTCGTGCCGGGAGGCCCGGGTCACTCGCACCAATCGGTCAACGACATCTCCCTCCTGGGCGCGATACCCGGACTTGAGCTGGTCGAGCCCTGTTGCGCGGCGGAAGTGGCGCCGCTGCTCGCCCATCTCCTGCATGGCACCGAAGGAAGCGGCTATCTCCGTCTCGTCTCGGTTCCGCGCGCGATCCCCTATAGCCTGCCTTCCGACTATCGCCCGCGGAAGGGCATGGGCGTTGGAGCTGCGTCCGGGAAGCGACGGCGTCATCATCGGTTATGGCCCGATCCTGCTTCCCGAGGCGTGGCATGCGGCCAACATGCTGAGCGCGCGCGAGGGGATCGAGCTGGCTGTCGTCAATCTGCCCTGGCTGAACCGCATAGACCCCGATTGGCTGCGCACGGCGGTCGAAGGGCGGCGTGCCGTCTTCACCCTCGACAACCATCTCGTCGAGGGCGGCCAGGGGAGGATGATCGCGGCGGCGATCGCCGAGCTCGGGCTTGAGGCGCCGCCGCTCGTCCGCCGCTTCGGGCTTTCGGATTTTCCCGCCTGCGGTCAGAACGATGAGGTGCTGATCGCCCATGGGCTTGATGCGGCGAGTCTCGCCGAAGCTTTGCCGAGATGTTCGCCGCCATACCCCTCAGCCAACGCGCCATCCTGGAGCAGCATGAGACCAAGCGAGACAGCAACGCCATGAATCGACATTCAGCATGACGGAACAGCCGCGGCCGAGACCCTGCAAGGCAAGCGCCTCTTGATCTGCTTGCCGCCGAGCAAGAAGGATCGGACGCGCGTGATCGCCTCCTTCCTGGAGGCCGCCAAAAATCGCTGGGGGCTCAAGGTGGATGCCATCTGCGCCAAGCTCGACCAAAAAGGATTCGCGCCGCTCGTGGCGCCCGACGGCAGAGTATTTCGTCTGCCGCATCTCTTGCAGCCGCAGGCCTGGGAGAGCGACCCCGAGGCGGTGGCCGAGGTGGAGCGCCGGATTCATGAGGCCGAGCTTGCCGCGGGCGTTCCCATGGGACGCCTCGTGCTCGCCGCCGCGCACAGTGTGGGCGCGCCTTCAGCGCCCCGGTCAGGCGCGTCCGGCGCTATGCGCTGGTGCGGAAGGTGCTGAAGGACAATGGTGAGCCCTTTGTCATCCTGCGGCGCCTGTTCCACTTTGCCGATGAAGTGCTCGAGCAAGCGAAACCGGATTTTGTCTGCACATATGAATATGCAACCGCGCTGAACGGGGCGTTGTGGCTCGCGGCCAATCGGCGCGGGATCCCCTGCCTCAGCATCCGCTTTTCCAAGATCAATTCCGGCGAGGGCTTTTGGACCCTCGACCGCAAGCTGCTCAACACGATTGCCATCGAGCGCGGCACGGAGAGGCGCGAGGCTCGACGCCCCGTCAGCGCCGCCGCCAAGGCGCAGATCGAGAAGTTTCGCTCGCGCCCGGCGACCGTGGCCTATATCGCCAGCAAATGGCGCGGCCATGCCGAGCGCGGATTTTCTGAGATGGCACGCGCAATATGCGCGCACCATGGTGCGGGAAACGCTGAACCGACTGCGGGGACAGGATCGCGCTTTGGCCGAGCCGCTCGGCTCGCGCCTGTGCCGCTATTACTTGCAACTTGTTATGGGATATCGGCATCAGCGCCTGCTGCACAGCTTTGACGAGGACGACGCTTGCGGCCATGAAATACGTCTATTTTCCCATGCATAAAGAGGCCGAGCTCGCCCAAACGTTGCAAGCGACCCAATGGTACGACCAGCGCAACACGATCCGCGTGCTGGCGAGCCTGCTCCCCTTCGGCTATCGCTTGCTCGTCCGCGAGCACCGCTTGAATTTTGGTCACCGGCCGACGCGCTTCTACCGCGAACTTGCGCAGCTTCCGAATGTGGTGGTGATCGATCCGTTCGATTCCCAATTCAAATATTTGCGCCACGCCGCGCTGATCGTGACCGAGAACGGCTCCTCCGGCTGGGAAGGACTGCTGCTAGGCCGCCGCGTTCTCGTTCTGGCCGACACTTTCTATGACAGCGCGGGTCTCGGCATGCGGGCGACGGACCCCGACCGGCTGAACAAGGCAATCCTGGATATATTGGCGACGCCTGAAGTCGACCGCGCCGCGGGCCGCGACGACAGGCTCGCCGCGACTTTCGATGCGGAAGCCGAGACGACCTTTCCGATGACCAAGGATGCGACGGAGGCGGCCGTCGACCGGTTGGCGGCGACCCTCCTCCCGGTACTGGCGCAGCGTCGAGTGACCGCGGGCCGCGGGGCGCCCCCCATGAAGAGATCCTAATCCCCGGCACCCGATGCCCCGCCTCCCTGGACCGTTGCGGCCGCCGAGTATTGCGCACGCGCTCACACGCGCGGTGGCCCGGCTGATGACGGCTCCCCTCAGCACGGAAGGGCGTGTCTATGTGAAGGCACGCCTGGTCGAGGAGCTGCCGCCGGTGTGGGAGAGGTCGACACCGTTTGGCCCGATCAAGTTCTACTGCCTAAGCCGGCAAACCTACACGCGTGCAAGCAAAGCCCCCCGCAAGGAACCGGACATGAACGCATGGCTCAAGACCATGCCCCCAGGCTCCGTATTTTGGGACATCGGCGCGAATGTCGGCACCTACACGCTGTTTGCCGCAGCCAAGGGATTGACCGTTTACGCCTTCGAGCCGGAGGCGACGAATTTCCATCTCCTGCAGCGCAATATCGACGTGAACGAGTTCAACGATCGGGCAACGGCGCTGAACTTTGGCTTGAGCGATCGCACCGGCCTCGCGCCATTGGAGTTGGCAAGCGAGGTCGTTGGCGGCGCGAAGCATAAGATTCGCGAGGGCGGCGATTCCGGAAGGGCTCGTTGCCGCAACGTGATGGCCTTTACCGGCAGGGATCTTCTGCAACAGCTGAATTTGCCGTCGCCCAATTATATCAAGATCGACGTCGACGGCTTCGAGCTTCCCGTCGTGCGCGGCCTCGATCTCGACGATGGGAGCTTGCGCGAGGTGATGGTCGAGCTGCGCGGCAACGGCGATGCACCGGACGTCCTGCGGATTTTTTCCACAAAGGGTTTCGTGACGGATGCTCCTATCGCCCGCGTCGCGCCCGGGGATAAAGCGTTCAACGCGCTGTTTCATCGTGAAGAGGGAGGGAGACAATGGAGCTAAGTCGCGGCTTTATCACTATGGCTTGGGCGTGGGCGTGCCCTATCAAGCCTTGAACTCCATCGCCAATGCGGTCGACACCGCGCGCAATGCCACCGACCTTGCTCGCCGCCGCAAGCTTGCGCAGGAAATGCTTGCCCGCTCACCCTGGAAGGGCTTCATCGACAAGACCCGCGGCTACTCCGTCGTCACCCCCGACACTCTGCCGGGCACCAAGCCCGCCCTGGAAGCAGCCCGCGCCATCATCGAAGACCGGCGGAAGACCGGCTGGAAGGCGCGCCAGAACAACCCCTTCTTTCAATGCGAGCGCCCCGAGGATTTCCTCGACTATCCCGCGCTGCTCGATTTCGCCTTAAGCGACGCCATGCTCGAGATCGTAAGCGACTATTACGGCATGGTGCCGCAGATGAAAGAGGTCGGCATCTGGCTCACGCCGCCGCAGGACGGCAGTTCAGCAGCCAGCTCTTCCATCTCGACAAGCCCGAGGCTCAGATCGTCGGATTGTTTATCAACGTCGAGGCCAATGATGCCAATGTCGGCCCGCTGACCTTCTTGCCCGTCGATGTCTCGAAGGTCGTGCGCCGCAAGACGCGCTATGAAGCCATCTATTTCCGGGGCGACGGTCGGCTGACCGATGAAGCGGTCTTTAGCCATTGCTCACTGGAAATGCCGTCGTGCTCGGCGGCGAGCCAGGCACGGGCGGTTTTGCCGACACCTCCAACTGCTTCCATTATGGCAGCCGCTGCAAATCTGGCGAGCGCAAGATGCTCGTGGTCAAGTTCATGCTGCCGCATAAGGCGCGTAATCCTCGCACGCCCTTGTTCGATCTTGTCCCTGAGCCGAGAAGCGAGGCCCGTCGCCTCGCCCTGTCGGGCGGCGTGTTTAGCAAGGGGACGGGCCACGCTGCGTAAAGCGAGGGGTGAGATTGGTGCTGTTGGGTTCGACCTGACCCGGGTTTCACGAGACGAGTCTACGTCATGGCGGCAAAATGAAAAGCTCGAAATACAGCCTGCGCAAATTGCTGAAAAATGTCCGGAGGACTCTTGTTGGCCGCGACCCGATGCTCGCCAAGAGGGCGTCCCGCTGGCTGACTTCCAGCGCGACCTGGCGAAATTCGACGAGTGGCGCCTTCGCAACCCGACCAAGCCTTTCAAGGAGTTCTACTCCGAAGGTGCGCAGGCTCTTTTAGAACGTGGGACGCTGCACTCCACTTGCGGCGGCCACCTCAAGGCGGGCTCGTTCGAGCAGGCGGGCGTCACCTTCTTCAATGATCTCGTCGCGTGGGGCCTGGAGCCGTCCTCGACCTGCGTCGACTATGGATGTGGCACGCTGCGCGTCGGCTATCACGTTATGAAATATCTCGGCCCCGGTAAGTACTGGGGCTTGGAGATCGGCGAATGGCTGCTGCAGGAGGGAAAAAATCTGGTTGGAGCTGAGCTTATTGCCGAAAAGGCAGCCGCACCTCGCGGTGATCTCGCCCCGATCCGTAGCCGAAGCCGCCGCCAGCAAGCCGGACATGCTCTTCTCGGTCAAGGTGATCCAGCACGTTCACCCGGCCGAGCTCAACGAATATGTCGGCAATATCATCGACGATTATCGGCACCTCGGGACAGGCGATCATCGCCGGGAAATGGAGCGATAGCGAGACCGTGCAGTACCGGGTCAATGGCTGGGCGCACAGTCTCGCCACGCATCAGACTCTCGTCGCCAGCCTGGGCGGCGGGGAGGTCAGCATCCTCAACGAAAGCACCAGACTCTTGCCCCTTGAGGGAGCGGGCTATGCCCAGAAAGGCGTGCTGCGGATCGCGCATCGCTCAAGCCCATATGCCATGCAGTCTCACTGAAAAGACTTGCGAATTGGCGAGCCGAGCGGTTTGATCTCTATCTCGCAAATGCGTGTCAACAGAGCGGGGGACCAAGACAACGGGCTGCTGGCCGATCGCCTTCCAGTCTGAATTTGCTCAAGAAATCGACGGGCGGAGTCGGCGTCTGGCAGAATTGCGTGAGCTGAGGAGGGATGCGGCATGGAGTTCAACGGGCAGGATCCGACCGACGCTGCACTTGGCTGGGCTAAAGGTTCTCGCCATGCCCTCGACCGGCACGGCGCCCGGAAAAGCATTACATCTTCGCGCCACTCCATGCCGCCAAAGAGCGATGGGGCTGGAATATCGATGTTCTCTGTATGGCCAATAACCAAGAGGCCTTCGCGGAGTTGGCCGGGCCGACAGGCAGGCTCTTCATCCGCCCTAGCTTGATTGAGCAGGCACCCTGGGAATTGGATATGCAAGCTGTCGCTGCTGTCGATCAGCGCTTGCACGAGGCGGAGTGCGCCGCGCGTGTCCCCATCGGACAGATCGTGCTTGCGGCTGATTCCAAGATCGGCCGCGCCTTCACCGCCGCCCATGCTGTACCTGCCGGAGACAGCCCTTAGTCGCCTGGTTGAGGAGGACAACTCAGCGCCCTATCGCGTGGTCCGGCGCCTCTTCCGTTTTGCCGACGACATGCTCGAGGCCTCGGCGCCGGATTTGGTCTATAGCTACGAATGGGCCAAACCCTGGCTATTCGCCGTGTGGCTCGCAGCCAGATGGCGCGGCATCACTTGCCTTGTTGTGCGGCGCTCGAAGATCAGGTCGGACGCCTGCTACCTGACTGATGATCGGCTCATGCTCAACGTCATGGCGAAGGAAAGGGCGTTTGCCAGACAGAATGCGAGTGCCATGGCCAGCGATGCGGCCAAGGAATACATCCGCACGTTCCGTGAGCAGCCGAGCATGGTCAAATACGTTCAGGTCAAATGGCATCAGGTGGCCAAGAAAACGTGGCTCGACTGGCATCTGCAGCTGGCGCGGTCGACGGCCCGTGACCTCCTTCGCGCCGTGACTGGGCGCAGGCGGCGGTACGCACGCAAGTCGGCCAATCAAGAAGCTGATCGAATACAATCAGCGGATTCTTCTTCAGCGTCGCCATCGGCGCTTCATGCACCGTTTCGACGCGGCGGAATTGGCGCAGACGCAATACGTCTATTTTCCGCTGCACAAGGAAACCGATCTTCCCCTCAATTTCCAGGCCGCCGGCTGGTTTGACCAGCGCAACACGATCCGGCTCTTGGCGAGCGTCATGCCGAGCGGGTACCGGTTTCTCGTACGGGAGCATCGGCACAATTACGGCTTCCGGCCGACACGGTATTATCGCGAGCTGGCGCAGCTTCCCAACGTCACCTTCATCGACGCGTACAATTCCCAATTCAAATATTTGCAGAATGCCGACTTGATCGTCACCGAGAACGGCTCGTCCGGTTGGGAAGGCCTGCTGCTGGGTCGCAAGGTCTTGACGCTTGCGCCGACCTTTTATGACGGCGCCGGTTTCGCCAAACGCGTGGAGGCTCCAGTTCAGTTGGGAGCGGCGATCATGGAGGCGCTGCAGGCGCCGGCGGTAACCGATCAAGCCGCCTACGACGAAGGGCTCGGATGTATGGTCGATGCCGAATATGAGACTACCTTCGACGCAAACGGCAGAGAGGCCGCGTTACGGCAGTTTGCCAATATGCTGCTTCCCTTGCGCCCGAACCTCTCGCACGCTCACCAGCGAACGTCCGTCAACGGCGTCCTTAAGACTCCCTGAGCGACATGTCTCTCATCAATATTACTGAAGTGGTGGCCATCGCGCGCCGGCTCGGACTGTCCTTGCGGGTCTTCGCGCTTCTGCTGCTTCTCAATGTCCTCAGCGTCCTGTTCGAAGTCGCCGGCATTGGCATGCTTCTTCCGGTGTTCGAGATGCTGCGTCACGGCGGCTCGGTCGCGGTCGAAAAAAATGACGGATGGCATTGGGACATTATGCGGAGCTTCTCCGACCATACGGGGATCCCGATCACGCTAGGACTGCTGCTCAGCGTAAGCCTTGCCTTCATCGTGCTTCGCCAAATCTTCACCTACGTTACGACCCGCTACACCACCGTGGTGCGCAATGAGATCGCCAACAAGGTCAGGCAGCGAGCCTTCTATCGCTTCCTCATGGCGGACAGCGCCATGCAAGACCAATCGAGCGTAGGCGACATTGCGGCCATCCTTGGCTTCGAGCTGAACCGCACGCCTCGATGTGCTGTTTTCGATGACGCAATCCGTCGCCACCGCCCTTCAGATCGGGTCCTATTTGGGGGCTCTCTTCTTGCTGTCCCCGCCTATGTGCTTGGTTGTCCATCGGGATCATCGTCGGCGTCGGATACCTCACCCGCGGATCGCTTCTTAAGATCAAGCAGAAGGGCGCGTCGATGACGCGGGCGAATAGGCGGCTTTCGTCCTTCATGATCGATCGGCTCAAGCATGCGCGGCTGATCCGCCTTTCGGGCACCGAGAAGCTTGAGACCGCCGCCTTCTATGAGCTGAGCCGCCGGCTGTCGGACGACACGCTTCGGCAAAAGCTGATCGGAACGCGAATGTCGCTGCTCGTCGATCCGGTTGCCGCCGGGATTGCCTATTTGATGCTGTTCGTCGGCTCGGAGATTTTCGGTCTTAGCCTCGAACGACTGGGTCTTTTCACCATCGTGCTCATCCGCCTCACGCCGATCCTCCGCAACGTGCTGATCAAATCGAGCGCGATTGTCGGCATGATGCCGTCGCTCGAGAGGGTAGACCAATATTTGACCGAGACCTTGCAGGCGCGTGAGCCGAAGGGTGGCGACAAGACGCTTGCCAGAGTGGAGCAGGGTATCCGCTACGAGCATGTGACGTTCCGCTACGTCAATAGCAATGCCGCCGCTCTCCGCGACGTCACCGTGACCCTTCCCGCCCACCGCATCTCAGCCCTCGTCGGCCCGTCCGGGGCCGGCAAGTCGACCTTCGTCGATCTCCTGCCGCGCTTGCGCGATCCTGTCTCCGGCGAGATTCTGATCGACGGCGTGCCGCTGCGCGAGTTTTCCGTCCCCAGCCTGCGTGGCGGCATCGCCTTCGTCCCGCAACAGCCGCAGATCTTCAATGTCAGCGCCGCGGAACACATTCGCTACGGCAAGGAGGACGCGACTGACGCCGAGGTTTACGAGGCGGCGCGGCTCTCAGGCGCGCTTCAATATATCGAGGCGTTGCCCCAAGGCTTCGCCACGCCCCTTGGCGACGGGGGCTTGCGCCTTTCCGGCGGCCAGCGCCAGCGCCTCGACATTGCGCGTGCGCTGGTGCGGCGTGCGCCCATCCTGATCCTTGATGAACCCACCTCCGCACTCGACGCCGACGCCGAGGCGGCTTTCCGCGACGCGTTGCGGAAAATTCGCGCCGAGACGCGCCTCACCATCATTGTCATCGCCCACCGCCTTTCCACCATCGCCGATGCGGATCAGATTGTCGTGTTGCAGCATGGGAGTGTCGAGGCCGTGGGCAGCCATAACGAGCTGATCGCCGCGGGCGGCTGGTATGCCAGGGCCTTCGAGCAACAACACCGCGGCGCGGGGGTGAAGGTTCTTGCCGAGTTGGGTGTCGCATCCGAGGGCGCGAAGTGACCGAACTTGCGGCACAAATAGTGAGCGATGGTGTCGCCGACACGGCCGCGCGCCCAGGGCTTGCCCCGGACGTCTTGGAACGGCTGGTCTATTTCGTCGGCCCGACGCGGGGAGGCACGGGAATCATCGCGCGAAGCTTCTTTCTGATCGATCCCGTCTTCGCCTTTCCCAATTACGTCCAATTCACGAAGAACATCTGGCGCTATCGCTACGCGGTCAAGCCTCTGCTGCTGCACCGCCTGTTCAAGCTGCCGGCGTTCTATCGCGAGCAGCAGGCGCTGAAATCCTTGCCGCCGCCGGAGCGGCAGAAATTGCAGCGGCGCATTCGCGATGCCTTCGCCACCAGGCATCTGGGACGCATGTATCAGCTCTATCCCTTGATCTACGCCCTCGATCAGGACTGTCCGAAGGATACGTCGCGCGTTCGCTGTTGGGCCGACAAAGCGAACGACACCTTCGGCCTGTTCGCCATGCCGCGCTACCTGCCCCAGGCAAAGTTCGTCTTCATTGCCCGCGATCCTCGCGCCGTCGTCGCCTCGGCGCAGCGGCAGAGCCTCATGGCAAGCGGCGAGGAGGAGTCCGCCACGGCAAGGCCGCCGGCGCTCGTCGCATCCTGCATCTACTGGCGCAACATGATGCAGACCCTGTTGCGCTTTGCCCGCCGCTATCCTGACCGCACCATGTTCGTTCACTACGAGGATTTCGTGGCCGCGCCGGAGGAAACGCTCAACGGCCTTCTCGACTTTGCCGTGAGCGAGCATGTGAACGAGGATACGCTCCAGGACTTGGTGCAGCGCTTCAACTATCCGCGCAAGCATGAGCCGAGCGGCGGCGGCGTCGGTATCGATCAGCGGCCGCTGAGCCGGTGGCGCCGCATGTTGAGCCCGCAGGAAATCGACATCGCCACGTCGCTCACCTGGCGGACGGGGCGCAAGCTCGGCTACGACATCGAAGCCATGCCGATGCGAGCGGCGGTGCGCGCAGTCGGACGGCTCAAAGGCTGGCGCAATCGGGCCGTCGCCGCGGCGAAACTTGCCTATCTCGAAATGATGGAATGGCTCACGCCGGCTTTGCCGCAGACTGCCGTCCTTGCCCGCGCGTTGCCCATGAGTCACGAGCAGCGCCTCGTCCGGGCCCGCCAGATCGCGCGCGTGATGGACAACCGCTTCGCCCTCCCTGGCACCAATGTGCGCTTCGGCTGGGATTCGATCGTCGGTCTCGTGCCGGGGGTCGGCGACGTGGCGACAAGTGCCGTCGCGCTCATTATCGTCCACCATGCCTGGCGGACGGGAGCCTCGCGCCCGACTCTCGCCAAGATGCTTGGCAATATCGGCGTCGACCTTGCGGTCGGCATCGTGCCCGTTTTCGGCGACGTCTTCGATGTCGCCTGGAAGGCGAATGTCAGGAACGCTGACCTGCTGGAACGGCACTTGCAGGGCTAAGCCCCGCATTTGGGCAGCCAAGTCGCACAACCATGACGCCATGGGGAATCCCTAAAGTGCCAGACCGTCTTACTGCGATCCGATCCGTGCCTTTTCCTGCCGCGATCGCCATGGAGGCGAGGTTATGACCCTGATCCCGCGCAACTTCGAGAATGGCGCGGTCAATCTCGACAACGCCGGCATCCTCATCACCGGCGGCACCGGCTCCTTCGGCCGGCAAATGGTGCGCACGCTGCTCGCGCGCTACAAATTGCGGCGGCTCGTCGTATTCTCCCGCGACGAGCTCAAGCAATATGACATGAGCCTGGAATTTCCCCCCGAGCGGCATGCGTGCTTGCGCTACTTCATCGGCGACGTGCGCGATGTCGACCGGCTCGAAATGGCGATGCGGGACATCGATTACGTGGTTCACGCCGCGGCGCTGAAGCAGGTGCCGACCGCCGAATACAATCCCTTCGAATGCATCAACACCAATGTCCATGGCGCCGAGAACGTGGTCGCGCGCGGTCCTGCGCAACAACGTCAAGAAGGTGGTTGCCCTCTCGACCGACAAGGCCGCGAGCCCCATCAACCTGTACGGCGCGAGCAAGCTCGCCTCCGACAAGATCTTCGTGGCCGCCAACAACCTCTCCGGCTCCAAACGCACGCTCTTCTCCGTGGTGCGCTACGGCAATGTCGTCGGCTCCCGCGGCAGCGTGATCCCGCTGTTCCAGAGGCTGATCGCCGAAGGCGCGCCCGACCTCCCCGTCACCGACGCCCGCATGACCCGCTTTGCCATCACCCTGCAGCAGGGCGTGGATTTCGTGCTGTCTTCCCTTGAGATGATGCAGGGAGGCGAGATCTTCGTGCCCAAGATCCCGAGCATCAGGATCACGGATTTGGCTCACGCCATGGCGCCGGCGCTGCCGCATCGCATCGTGGGCATCCGGCCCGGCGAGAAATTGCACGAGGTCATGATCACCGAGGACGATGCCCGCACGACCCTCGAGATGCGGGATCGCTATGTGGTGGAGCCCGCCTTCGGCCCGCGCTGGTCGCGGGCCGGCGATGGCGGCAACTGGTTTCGAGCGCGTTGCCGAGGACTTCCGCTACGGCAGCGATACCAATCCCGAATTCCTCGCGGTCGAGGAAATCCGGGCCCTGCTTGCGGCCCCCAAAATGGTGGCTGGCCAGCCGACCGGCGCCACACAGAGAGAATGAAGGTCCTGATCATCGGGGGCACCGGGATACTCGGCGAAGCGCTGGTTCGGCGCTGTGAAGCCCTGGACTACACGGCAATCCCCGCCTCGCGCACGAGCGGGGTGATGCCCTTGGATGTGACCGACGCAAAACGGCTCGCCGCGGTGCTCGATGAGGTGAGGCCGGACGCCGTGATCAACTGTGCCGCCATCACCAGTATCGACACATGCGAGCGGGACCCTGATCAGGCCTATCGCGTCAATGCGCACCCGATCGCGGATTTGGCGCGCTGGTCGCGGACGGGCGGCATTCTCGTCCAGATTTCGACAGACCACTTCTTTACCGGCGACCGCGCGACGCGCCACGGAGAAAACGCCCCGGTCACGCTGGTCAATGAATATGCCCGGAGCAAGTTTGCGGCCGAGGAGTTCGCGTTGGGCGCGCCGGACGCCATCGTCGTCCGAACCGCCTTTGTCGGGCGCGTCGCCCGGCGCGATCATGGTTTTGCCGAAGGGGTCTGCGCGTCGCTCCGCAGGAAGGAGCGTATCGTCCTCTTCGAGGATGCTTACACCTCGCTCCTGCACAGCGCCGATGTGGCCGACACCATTCTGCGCCTCGTCGCGCACAAGGCATCCGGGATCGTCAATGTGGCCTCGTCGGACGTCTTCTCCAAGGCCGACCTCATCAGGGGCTTTGCCCAACGGCTGGGTCTCGCCTTGAACGCGCGATCCGGCAGCATCGCGTCGCTTCCGGT
Source organism: uncultured Alphaproteobacteria bacterium (assembly GCA_963792045.1). Classification (GTDB taxonomy): domain Bacteria; phylum Pseudomonadota; class Alphaproteobacteria; order Rhizobiales; family Methyloligellaceae; genus Methyloceanibacter. The sequence goes on along the minus strand of CAWBUT010000001.1, from coordinate 28,612 downwards.
TCGACGCGCCGAGAGTCTCGGTCTCTCCACGACGCTGGCGGAAAAGCTCCTCGGGCGCCCGATGCCGTCCTTCGACGACACGCTCGCATTGATGGCCAACGACTTTATCGAGGGGATCGGCCTTCCGGATCCTCAGCGCAACACAAGATAACAACGAAACCTGGACATGATCATTCTCGGCGTTGCTTATTTGTCGGATGCCTCTGCCTGCGTCCTCAAAGACGGGCGGCTTCTATCGGCCATCAGCGAGGAGCGGCTCAACCGGCACAAGCTGTGGAATGGCGTTCCGCATGGCGCTATTGCCGCGGCCCTCAAAATCGCCGGTGTCGATATGGAAGAGGTCGACATCATCGCGACTCACGGCAAGGTGCCGCCGCGCGACGAGTCGCCCTTTGCGCGAAAGCGTGAGGCGATCGAGCGACAGAACCTTCCCGCGCACATCAAGGCGCAACAGCTCGAATATTTGGAACAGCGCCGCCTGCATGAAGCCCGCGTCATCGCGGAAAGGACGCCCGCCTATCTCGCCGAGCTTCAGCGCTATGGCAAGCCCATGCATGTGATCGAGCATCATACGGCCCACGCCGCGAGCGCCTATTACGGCTCCGGCTGGGATCGATGCTATGTGATCACTGCCGATGGCTGGGGTGAGGATGCCTCGGCCACGGTATGGGACAGCGCCGCCGGGCTCGGCACCCGCATCGGGCTCACCCACACCTTCGATTCTCTCGGCTATTTCTACGGCTCGATCACGAAGGCTCTCGGCTTTCGCCCGCATCGGCATGAAGGGAAGGTGCTGGGGCTCGCCGCTTATTGCACCGAGCCGCAGAGCTACGCCGAAATTGGACGCATGGTCGATTGTCTTCCCGACGAGCTGCGGTTTGTCGGCCGCATGGAGTACGGGCTTTACCGGCCTCATTACGAAAACCCGCGCCTGGAGCAGCTCGTGGCGAAATTCCCTCGCGAGGATGTAGCCGCGGCCGCGCAAATCCGCCTGGAGGAGGTCGTGACCCGGCTCGTGGACGCCCTTCCGGGCGAGAACATCCGCATTGCTCTGGCCGGCGGTATCTTCGCCAATGTGAAGCTCAATCAGCGCATCGCCGAGCGGCCCCATGTGGGCGAGGTATACGTGTTCCCCAATATGGGCGATGGCGGCCTCTCGGTGGGTGCCGCCTGGGCGCTCCATCATGAATTGAGCGGCAGTAAGCCCGCGCCGCTCGCCGATGTCACTTTAGGGAATGAGATCACCGGCCAAGAGATCGTCCATGAATTGCAGGCGGGCGGCCTCGATTACACCCATGAGGGAGACATCCACGCCAAGATCGCCACTTTGCTGGCCGGCAACGACCCCGTGATCCGGGTCGCGGGGCCGATGGAATTCGGCCCGCGCGCGCTCGGCAATCGCTCGATTCTCTGCCACGCCTCCGACCCCAGCATCAACGATTGGCTCAATCAGAGACTGCAGCGCTCCGAGTTCATGCCGTTCGCGCCGGCGACTCTCGCCGAGCACGCCGAGGAGTGTTACGAGAATCTCGGCAAGGCGAAGGACGCCGCCCGCTATATGACGTTCACCTTCGACTGCAAACCCAAGATGAGAGCCGCTTGCCCGGCCGCCGTTCATGTCGATGGCACCGCGCGCCCGCAGCTCGTCGACAGGGCCACCTATCCCGGCCTCCATGAAGTCCTCTCCGCCTACCGGAACTTGACCGGCACGGCGAGCGTGATCAACACGAGCTACAACATGCACGAGGAGCCGATCGTTTCCTCGGCCAACGATGCAATCCGCGCGTTCAAGCAGAGCGGGCTTCCCTACATGGCCCTCGGCACCTTCCTTGTGACCCAATAGGCAATTGTTGCAGAGGATTGAAAATCGCGCGGAAGAGTCGCGCCCCTTGGCCGTCTTGCGCGCCGATGCCGGGCCCCAGCTCGGCGGCGGCCACGTGCAGCGCTGCCGCGCGCTGGGCGAAGCCTTGGTCGAGCAGGGTTGGCGCGTCGCCTTCGCCTTGCGCGCGCCGACGCTCGACATCGTGCCCGATTTGAGTGCCTTTGTCGGCGAGCTCATGGCTTTGCAGGACCCGGTGGAGAGCGAGGGGGCTGAGCTCCGGTCGCTGCTGCCCTTTGGTTGCGATCTTCTCGTTGTCGATCATTATGGGCGTGACCGGGCGTTCGAGCGCCTTTGCCGCGGCCTCGCCAGGCGCGTCATGGCGCTCGATGATCGGCCGAGCCGTCAGCACGATTGCGATATGCTGCTCGACCCCACGCCCGGACGCGCGCCTTCCGCCTATCGGCCTCTCGTTCCGGCGCAATGCGAGCTCTTGCTCGGAGCGGACTACGCGCTGCTGCGCCGGCAATTCGCGCAAGCTCGACCGGAGGCTCTGGCGCGGCGCGAGAGCGGGACCATCCCGCGCCGCCTCTTGGTCAGCATCGGCACGACCGACCCCACCAATCTCACCACGACCGTCTTGGAGGGCGTGGCCGCGAGCGGACTCACCCTTGCCGTCGATGTGGTCCTCGGCGGCGCGGCGCCCCACCTCAAAACTGTCCGTGAAACGATCCGCGAGCGAAGCGTGGATGCCAGGCTCCATCTCGACGTCACCGACATGGCGGGTCTCATGAGCGCCGCGGATTTGGCCATCGGCGCCGCGGGCTCGTCGAGCTTTGAGCGCTGCTGCCTCGGCCTGCCGAGCCTGATCGTGATCTCCGCCGATAATCAGCGGGAAATAGCCGATGCGCTGATCGCTGCCGAAGCGGTGCACAGTCTTGGCGACGGCGAGGCACTAGCCGCGGAGGCGATCGCCGCGGCGCTGCACGACTTCGTGGCCGATGATCATGCGCGGCAACGCCTTTCGCGCAACGCAGCCGCACTTTGCGACGGCCTCGGAGCCTCACGCGTCGCCACGCTCTGCACCGCGGGTCTCGCCCCGGCACCTTCTATGGGGGCCTAGCGCCATGCCAAGAGACAGAGGAGGCTCTCGGTGACGCCGTCCCTGACGATTGCCGGGCGCCGGATCGCCGCCGATGCGCCGCCATACCTCATTGCCGAAATGTCCGGCAACCACAATGGCGAGCTTGCGCGCGCGCTCGCCATCGTCGCGGCGGCAAAGGAGGCGGGCGCCGACGCCGTCAAGCTGCAGACCTATACCGCGGACACCATCACCATCGACCATGACGGTCCCGGCTTTCGCATCGAGGGCACGCTGTGGGAAGGGCGCACGCTGCACGATCTCTATGACGAGGCGCATACGCCGTGGGAATGGCACGAGGCCCTCTTCGCCGAGGGGCGGGAGCTCGGCATTCCTGTGTTCAGCAGTCCTTTCGACGCAAGTGCCGTCGACTTCCTGGAGACCCTCGATTGCCCGGCCTACAAGATCGCCTCCTTCGAGGCGATCGACCTGCCGCTGATCGCGAAGGTGGGCGCAACCGGCAAGCCGGTCATAATCTCGACCGGCCTTGCGAGCCCTGAGGAGATCGGCGAGGCGGTCGAGGCGGCGCGTAAGGCAGGCAAGCGCGATCCGGCTCTGCTCCATTGCATCAGCAACTATCCGACCGAGCCAGCCGACTGCAATCTGCGCGCCATCCCGACGCTCGCCGAGCGCTTCGGCACGGTGACCGGCTTTTCCGACCACACGCGCGGGACGGCGGTGGCGGTGGCGGCCGTGGCGCTCGGCGCCTCCATCATCGAGAAGCATCTCACTCTCGATCGCGCCGATGGCGGACCCGACGCCGCCTTCTCGCTCGAGCCCGATGAGTTCAAGACCATGGTCGAAGATTGCCGCACCGTCTATGCCGCGCGGGGCGACGGCGCCTTGAAGCGGCCTCCTTCCGAGGCCGGGCTCGCCGTCTTCCGCCGCTCGCTCTATGTGGTGGAGGACATCGCCGCGGGCGAGGCGTTCAGCCCCCGCAATTTGCGCTCCATCCGGCCGGGCCACGGCCTGCCGCCCAAGCACCTGGCCGAAATCCTCGGCCGCGCCGCCGCTCGCGATCTGAAGCGCGGCACGCCGCTGTCCTGGGATGCTGTGGCGCGGTAGTGCCGCCACGCCCCATCGGCAGACCATCATCGCCATGACCAAGCGCGAGATCCCACCCCTTGTCTTTGTCTGCGGCCATCGCAAGGCCGGCACGACGCTTCTGCGCAATCTGCTCGACGGCCACAAGCAGCTCTCGGTCTATCCGACCGACCTTGCGCTGCTCTACGCCTATTTCCCCGCTTATCTGCGCGACCATGCGAGCGCGGACGAGCGCCGCGCCAGGCTGAAGCGCATCCTCTTTGTCGATCTCGCCGAGCAGCTCGGCAAATACGGCGCCGCGCGTGCTCTCGATAGCGAGGCGCTCGAGCAGCGCTTCTTCGCCGGCCTTGGCGCGGACGAGCTTGGCGATCCGGCCGCGATCATTGCGGCGCTCGTGCAGGCCTTCCTGGCGGCGACCGGACGTACGGCCGCAATCGGTCAAGGCGCAGGTGCTGAAGGAAACCAGCATCGAGATCTACGCAAGCGAGATTCTCGACTGGTTCCCGCAATCCCGCTTCGTGCAGATCCTGCGCGATCCGCGCGACAATTTCGCGGCTCTGGCCGCCGGCGTGGACAAGCATTACGGGCCGCTCGGCGAGGACCGCAAGCGCACGCTGGCGAGCCTGCTCCATCGCGCGCGCCACGGATTGCGCATGGCGTCACGCAATCGCGCGCGTCTCGGCGAGGAGCGCTATCACCTCCTGCGCTATGAGGATTTGGTTGACGGCACCCGAGACCCGCATGCAGCAGCTTGCCGGCTTTCTCGGCATTGACTTCGACCAAGCCTGCTCACACCGACGATGCTCGGCCTGCCCGTTGCCGGCAACAGCTATGAAGGGGAGGGGACTTTCGCGGTGAGCGGGCGGAACGCGGGCCGGTGGCGCGAGCGCATCCAGCCCGAGGAGGCGCAGATCATCGAGTTCCATCTCGCCGATGAGATGCAGGAATTCGGCTATGAGCCCGCCTTTGCCGCGGAAGAGCAGGCCGCATGCCGCGGCCGAATTCTACAAATGGCAAAACTACACTTATTACTATAGCGATCGCTTTGCGGAGCGGCTTCCGCGATGACCGTCATGGACACCGCGACCGACAAAGCAATGGCCCGGCGCGAGACCGCCGACGCGCTCGAGCGCCTGTTCGATCGCCTCTGGCCGCTGCCGCGCTCTATCACCGGGGAGGGCGCGCGCGAGACCCACGCGATTTTGAGCGAGCTCGTCCCCCTGCAGCACATCGAGGTGCCGTCGGGCACGCAAGCCTTCGACTGGACCGTGCCGAAGGAATGGGTGGTACGGGAGGCCTATGTGGTCGCCCCCGATGGGCGTCGCCTGCTCGACTTTGCCGACAGCAATTTGCGCCTGGTGAATTACTCGACGCCCTTCCGCGGGCGCCTGTCGCGCCAGGCGCTCGAGGCGCATCTGCACAGCCGCCCCGATCTGCCCGACGCCATTCCCTATGTGACGAGCTATTACGCGCCGCGCTGGGGCTTTTGCTTGAGCGAGCGCGAGCGCCGCGCGCTTCCTGACGGCGACTATGAGGTCGTGGTCGACACCGACCTCATCGACGGCGCGCTGACCTTGTCGGAGGCCGTGCTGCCCGGTGCGGAGAAGGCGGAGGTTCTCATCTCCACCTATACCTGCCACCCCTCGCTCGCCAATAACGAGCTGTCCGGACCGATCGCCGCGGCCTTTCTTTATCGGCGTCTCGCCGCCTGGCCCGAGCGGCGGTTAACCTACCGCTTCGTCTTCGCGCCCGAGACCATCGGCGCGCTCGCTTATCTCGCCCTGCGTGGCGACCATCTGCGCAATACGCTCGTCGCCGGATATGTCGTCACCTGCGTCGGGCTCGACACGCATTTCACCTATAAGCGCTCGCGGCGAGGGAACAGCCTCGCCGACCGTGCCGCCGCGCACGCGCTGCATCATCTCGGGATGGATCATGAGCTGCGCGATTTCTCGCCCACCGGCAGCGACGAGCGCCAATATTGCTCGCCCGGCTTCGACTTGCCCGTGGGGTCCCTGATGCGCGGCGTCTATGGCGAATATCCCGAATACCATAGCTCGCTCGACGACAAGCGCTTGATCAGCTTTGCCGCCCTGCAAGGCAGCATCGATGCCTATGAGGCGATCTGCCGGGCGCTCGAGCAGAACCTGACCTTCCGCAATCTCTTCCCCTTTGGCGAGCCGCAGCTCGGGCGCCGCGGCCTCTACCCGACCCTCGGCAGTGCCGATCAGAGCGGGCAGGTGGCGCCCATGATGTGGCTGCTCAATCTTTCCGACGGGCGCCACGATCTTCTCGCCATTGCCGAGCGGAGCGGCCTTCCCATCGGCCTCCTGTGGCAGGCGGCGCGCGCGGCGGAGGAGAAGGGTGTCGTCGCGCGCTGCGAGCTTGAGCAAAGTGAAGCTTCGGCGGTAAGATTCTGATGCCCAGCAGCCGGCCCGTCGTGGCCATCGTCCAGACCCGCATGACCTCCACGCGGCTTCCCGGCAAGGTGTTGAAGCCGCTCGCGGGCGCGCCGCTCATCGCCCGCGTCGTCGAGCGCGCGCGCGGATCCAAGGCGTGGACGCAATCGTCGTCGCCCTTGCCGAAGGAGCGGCCCATGACCCCGTCATTGCCGCGCTCGCCGGGCTTCCCGCCAAGATCGTGCGCGGGCCCGAGCAGGACGTGCTCGCCCGCATGGCGAAGGCGGCGCGCGCTTCCGGTGCGGCAGACGGTGATGCGCCTCACCTCCGATTGCCCGCTGCTCGATCCGGATGTCAGCGCGGGCGTGCTTGCCGCCTATCTCGCCGCAAAAGACGCCGGCATCCGCTATGCGCGCACCGCCTTCGACAGTGGTTTCCCCTTGGGCTTCGACACGGAGGTCTTCCCCGCCGCGGCGCTCTTTGAGGCTGAGGCCCAAGCGAGCGATCCCTATGAGCGGGAGCATGTCACGCCCTATATCTGGCGGCGTCCCGATATCTATCCGTCAATCCTCATCGACGCGCGTCCCGACCGGCGCCATTGGCGCCTCGTGGTCGATACCGAGGATGATTACCGCCTGGTCGCGGCCATTTACGACGCGCTCTATCCGGCGAAGCAGGATTTCGGCCTGGCCGAGCTCTGCCGGCTCTTCGAAGCGCAACCCGAATTGCTGACAGCTCAACGCCCATATCGCACGGCATGGCTATGTTGGACTTCGCTAAGTCTCGCGCCTCATCGCCGCGGGACGTGCCGGTCGAGATCGATGCGGCGCTCGCGCGTCCCGATTGGCGGGCCCGCATATCCTCGCCCGTCGGCCTCGCCGAGGCCAATGCCATCGCCGCGAGCCAGACCGGCCGCGCGCTCGATTGGGCGCTTGGCCTTGGCGACGACTTGGCGCGGGATGCGGGGCTGCTCGCTCTGCCGAACATCCTCGCCTATGGCCGGGCGATCGTCCTTGCCGCGCTCGCCGTGAGCCGCGCCGCGGCCTCCGGCATGCGCCTCACCGGCGGATCGCCTGAGCTTGACTATCTCGCCACCGGGGAGGGCGAGGTCCCGGCGCGCGCCGATCCCGTCCTTCCCGCGCCGCGAATTCCCTTCGCCTTGGCGCGCCGGCTCGCCCGCATCGAGAGCTGGACGAGATTTGGCCAATTGCCGCGCGCCATCCTCCGTCCCGATGCCGTGGTCGTGGGTCACAATCCCTTGTTGCGCGCGGTGGCCGCAGGGGACGCTCGCGCGCTCGGCTTTCGCTATGCCGATGCGCTTCTCGCCTCGGCGCGCGCGCGGGCGGGAACGGCGCCCGACCTTGAGGAGCATCTTCCCGCGCTGGCTGAAATCCTGTGCGGGGAAATCCTCAGTGAGGAGCCCTATCGCGCCCGGGCGCTCGCCCTGCTCAAGGCCACGGCGCATCCGCATCTCGCCAAGGCGGGCCGCGACATGGCGGCCTTGCGCGCGCTGCCGCTGCCGCATGAGGTGTGGAGCGGCTCGGGCGGGCTCCATGCCCCGCGCGCGATCGGCCTTGAAGTGCTGCGCCGGGGCGGGCGGGTGAGACGCTTCGATCACGGCACGCCGCGCGGCTTTGTGGCTTCCAGCGACTATACCGCCCTGCTCGAGCTCGCCGTCTCGTCCGAATTCGTCTTGGCGACGGAGGGCGCCGCCGAGATTTGCCGCGCCGATACCGCCGGAAGGCTCGAGCAGACACGCGGCGTGGTTCAAGGCGCCTCTGGCGATCCGACCTACGCCGCGATCCCAGCCTATCGGACGCGGCGAGCCGGCACCGCGCGCCCGCGCGTCGTCTATGCGCCGACCCAGCTCTTAGGCTTTCGCCAGCTCCTGCCGGTGCAGCCGCCGGATGTCGTCTATCTCGATTGGCAATTGCGCGTCGCCGAAGCCTTGCGCGATCTTCCCATCGACTTCATCTGCCAGCCGCACCCGGAGGGCTTGTTGCGCGACGTGCAGCACCCGCTGGAGCAGGTCGCGACGACAATTCGCGGCCATTTCTCCGCGCAGCTTGATAGCGCCGATGTGTTCGTCTTCGATTTTCCCGCGACGACCGCATTGTGGGAGGCCGCGTGCACCGACGCGCGCATCGTCTTCCTCGATATCGGCGCGGGCACGATGACAAAGGCGGTGGCCAAGCTGTTCCATGAGCGGGCGCGCGTGCTCGGGATCGCCCATGACGAGGCCAACCGGCCGATCCTCGATATCGCCGCGTTGCGCGATGCGGTGCTCGATGCGGGGCGTCCCGTCGATCCCATGCCGTTTCGGCGTCTTCTCGCGGGTGAGGCCTAGGCCATGTGCGGGCTCGCCGCCTTCTTCGAGCCGGGCCGGACGTTCCCGGGACTCGCTGCTGGCCGGAGCGGAGAGGGACCTCTTGCATCGCGGGCCCGACTCCGGCGGCCACCTTGCCGAGCCGGGCTTTGCTCTCGTCTTCCGGCGCCTGGCGATCATGGATCCCGCGCCAGGGCGCCGACCAGCCCATGACCGACCCAAGCGGCCGCTGCACGCTTGTCTTCAATGGCGAGATCTACAATTTCCGGCACCTGCGTGAGGAGCTCGAAGCGCAAGGCGCACAATTCCGCACCACCAGCGACACCGAAGTCCTTCTCCTCGGCTATCTCCATTGGGGCGCCAAAATCGTGGAGCGTCTCGAGGGCATGTACGCCTTCGTCCTGATCGACCGGCGCGAGGGCATCGCCATTGCCGCCCGCGACCCGTTCGGCATCAAGCCGCTTTATCTGTGTCAGCGCGGGCGGACCATCGGCCTTGCCAGCGAAATGCGGCCGCTCTGGCGTCTCGTCGAGCCGCGCGTGGACGAGACGGCGCTCGCCGAGCTCCTGACCTTCAGCTTTGGCCGCGGGCACCTTTGAGCAATCTGCACGGCATCGAGCGCGTGCCGGGGGGCACCATGCTGACCATCCCGCTCGCGGGCGGCCCCATGCGCCGGCGCCGTTTCTGCGACGTCCTCGACATGATCCGGCCCGATGAGGCGCTGAGTGCGGAGGCAGCCGAGGCCGACATGCTGGCGGCCATCGATCGCTCCGTCGCGCGATCACCTCATGAGCGATGTCGGCTACACGCTGCAACTCTCGGGCGGCGTCGATTCAGGCCTTGTCGCGGCGTTGGCCAGCGTGGCGGCAGGCCGTCGCATCGCCTCCTATTCGGTGAGCCTCGGCGATCATCCCTTCGACGAGGGCCAGTTCCGCAAGCCCATCGTCGAGCGCTATCGCCTCGACCATCACGAGATCAACATCGGCGGCAGCGCATTCGCCGATGCCTTGCCGCGCGCCGTGCGCCACATGGAAGGTCCCGTGCCCCATGGCGGCTGCGTCGCGCTGATGCTGCTCTGCGACCGCATGCGCTCGGATTCCAAAGTGACGGTGACCGGGGAGGGGGCCGACGAAATGTTCGGCGGCTATGCGCGTTACGGTCTGTGGCGCAAGCTCATGCTGCAGGATCGGCTCGCGCGCATTGTGCCGACGGGGCTTCTGCCGAATACCTGGCCGTTCCTCGGATTACGCCGGCTCGCCGGACGCGATGCGGCGGTCTATTCCGCCGTCTATCACGACTTCCCCGCCATGCAGCGGCTCTTCCCCGGCCTCGTGCCGAAGCCGGGGCTGCGCGAGACAGCGAGCCGGCGCTTCCGCGACTTTCGCGACCGGCTGTTCGCCATCGATCAGGTGGCCTATCTGGAATCGCTCCTCGATGCGCCAGGACAAGATGTCGATGGCGGCCTCGGTGGAGGCGCGAGTTCCCTTTGTGCACCTGCCGCTTGCTCGCCTCGCCAATCGGCTGCCGCGGCGCCTGCGCGCGCCGGGCGGCGTGACCAAGCCGTTGCTGAAGCGCATCGCCGAGCGCTTCCTCGACCGGGACGTGATCTATCGCCGCAAAGTCGGTCTGCTGCTCCCCTATGACGACTGGCTTGCCGACGCCAAGGGACTCGGCCGCTATCTCGATTGCCTCACTGAGCCGGACGCGCGTCTCGGTGCTTATGCCAAACGCGCCACGCTGCCGACACGGTCGACCGATTCCGCAAAGGGCGAGCGGCAGGGGCTCCCCTCCATGTGGCTGCTGGTCAATGTCGAGCTCTGGCTGCGGAGTCTAACCGCAGTCGAGTGAGAGCGAGACCGGAGCAGTTGTCAGCCCCGCCGAGGTCGAGACGCACGCCTGATCATGACCATCGCCGTCACCCACAAGACCGAAGCGCCCGCCTGCGAGGTCGCCATGCGCGAGACCTATGGCTGGCGGCGCTATCGCTCGGGCGAGGTCACGCTGTGGCTCAAAGGCTTCATCTATGGTCTCGATGGGGCGAGCCTCGTGCGCCGCGTCGCCGAGATGCGACCCGCTTTCTCCAGCGACAGTCTTGCTACGCTGCTTTGCGCCACCGACGGCCATTACGCCATGGTGGTCTCGGGCCCGGGCTGGGGCGCGGCGGCCGTCGATTGGGTGCGCAGCATCCCCCTTGCCGCTGCGCAAATTGGCGGCCGCTGGATCGTCGACGATCAGCCGGAGCGTCTCCGCCGCCTGGCGGGCCTCGGGGCGCGCCGACATCGATCCGGATGCCGCCCTTTCCCTCGGCATGGCCGGCTATACCATCGACGCGGCCACGCTCTATCGCGGCATCGAGCTGCTGGTGCCGGGAGAGTTCATCTGGTTCGCCGACGGGCGAGGGCGCGCCGGCATCGCTACTATACCTACCGGCCCTGGCGCGTTCGCCCGGGCACCGGCCCCAAGCTCGAGAAGGAACTCACCGAAACGACGCTTGGCCTCATGGAGCGCATGGTGGCCTCCCTCGACGGCCGTCCGCTGCTCGTGCCGCTCAGCGCCGGGCGCGAATCCACGCCTGATCGCCTCAGCCGCTCGCCATCTCGGCTATGCCAATGTGCGCTGCTTCTCCTATGGCCGCGCCGGCAATTTCGAAGTCCAGGCAAGCCGAGCCATTGCCGAGAAGCTCGGTTATCCCTGGACTTTCGTTCCGGCGACGATCAGGCGCCAGCGCCGCTTCTTTGCCGGCGAAGACTACGCACGCTACCTCGAAATCGCCGACAGCGGCGCCTCGGTCCCCTTCGTGCAGGACATGGCTCCGCTGATCGCGCTCAAACAGCAGGGCTACGTGCCGGACGACGCCGTGATCGTCAACGGCAACACCGGCGATTTCATCAGCGGCAATCACATCCTGCCCGAGCTGCAGCACCCGGCGCGCGATCTCGGACCCGGAGGCGCGCTGGCGGCGCATCATCGACGGGCTTCTGCGCAAGCATTTTGCGTTGTGGCGGTCGCTCGTCACCCCGGCCGCTGAGGCGCGCATCGCCGCGCGGCTGCGCCAATCGATCGAGCGGGCGGGCGGCGAGCTTGGCGATCCGGAGACCGACCACGGTCTTTACGAATATGCCGAGTTTCAGGACCGGCAGAGCAAATATGTGATCACCGGCCAGCGGATCTATGAGTTTCTCGGCCATGAGTGGCGGCTGCCGCTATGGGACAACGCCTATCTCCGCTTCTGGGAGGGCGTGCCGCTCGCGGAAAAAGCGGGGCAGGCTCTCTACGCCCGCACGCTGCGCAATGCCAATTGGGGCGGGGTATGGGACGACATCCCGGTGAACCGCAAGACCGTCCGCCCGCTCGCGATCGTTCCCTTGCGCCTGATCGCCAAGGCGCTTGCATGCGCCCCTCGGCCAGGAGCGCTGGCACCGCTTCGAGCGCCGCTATTTCCAATATTGGATGGACGCCACCGCCAATTCGGCCTGCGTGCCTTATGACCGCGTGCGTCGCGATCGTCGCGGCGCGCGGCATCATATCGCCTGGCTCGCCGAGCTCTATCTCGCGCGCCACGGCGTCACGCTCGACGAGCTTGGGCCGCACTAGACCATGCGCGTCCTGTTTCTCGCCCGTCTCTTCGCGGGGCTGAAGCCGAGCCTCGCCGCCGGCGACTGGAAGCCGGCGGCGTGCCGGCCATCTATCGTTTGCTCGAAGGCCTCGCCCAAGATCCGGATGTCGAGCTTATGACCGTGTTCTGCCTCAAGGAGCGCGATCCGCGCTTCGTCAGAGTCATGGCGCAAGACCCTGCCCGGGATCGGCGAGACGATGCTGTTGCCCTACCGCAGCCCATTCGGAGCGCGGCGCCTGGATACCGCCCTGACCGAGCTCGATAGCGGCGCCCGCATCATGTCCGCTGCCGCGCGGCACCGGCCGGACATTATCTATGCCACCTACGCCACGCTGCTTCCCGGCGGCCTTGCTCGCCCGCGCCGGCCACAAGGTCGTCCTCAGATTTCTTGGCGTGGTGCCGCACCATCGCGAGATCGCGAGCGGGCGCTTGCCGTTCTTCCGCTGGCTGCTTCGCTCGCCCTTCGCCCATGTCGTTTCGAGCGAGGACGGCAGCGACCCCGCCGCCGTGCTGCCGCAAGCTGTTGCGCCCCGGCACGCCCTGGTCGGTGCGGCTGAATGGCTGCGATGCGCGTTGCGGGCCGAAGAGGAGGCGACGGGCGCTGCTGCCGGCAACGGCGGTAACCAACGCCCGACCGTCCTGTTTCTCGGCCGGCTCGAGCCCTATAAAGGGTTGCCTCGAATTCATCGACGCCGCGCTTGCGGTCCTCGCCGCCACGCCCGACGGCGCCGATTTCATCATTCTCGGCGAGGGTCCCTTGCGGCCCGAGATGGAGGCGCGGGTCAAGGCGGCGGGGCGCGAGGCGGCGCGTGCAGTTCTTAGGGTCGCGGCCCCATGCCGAAGTCGCCGACCGGCTCGCCAACGGCCGATATTTATGTCTCGACCAACATGTACGGCAATCTCTCCAACGCCAATCTCGAAGCCATCGCCGCCGGCTGCTGCCTCTTGCTGCCGACTTCCGATGCGAGCGTGCCCCTCGACACCGTGACCGATAGGCTCATCCCAGGCGACGTCGCCCGGCGCTATGACCGCAACGATCTTCCGGCCTCGCTCGCGGAGGCCTTGGGCGCGCTTCTCGATTCGCCCGCGGAGATCGCGGCCCGCCGCGCCGGCACCGCCGGCGCTCGCGCGCGGACTGATCAAGCCCTGGGCGCAATCCGTGGCCGAGGACATCGCGCTCCTGAAATCCATCGCCACCCCGGAAGAGGCGCACGCCGCCGCGCCCAGACGATCTAAGGCAAGGAAGAGAAGATGCCCAATCGCTTAGGCTTTGCCCTGGTGGGCTGCGGCCGCATCGCCCAGCGCTATTCCGACATCTTCGCCTCGGAATATCTCGCCAATGGGCGGCTCGTCGCCGTCTGCGACGTCGACCCGGCCCGCGCCGAGAAGCTCGCCGCGCGCCATGGCATCCCGGCCTACACCGATTTTCATCGCATGCTCGCCGAGCGCGAGCACGAGATCGACATCATCTGCATCCTCACCGAAAGCGGCCGCCACGCGCAGCACGCCACCGAGCTTGCGCCTTACGGCAAGCATCATCATCGTCGAGAAGCCGATGGCGCTGACGCTCGAGGACGCCGACCGCATGATCGCCGCCTGCGACGCCGGCGGCATCAAGCTCTTCATCGTCAAGCAGAACCGCTACAATCTGCCGGTGCGCAAATTGCGCGAGGCGCTCGACCAGGGCCGCTTCGGCAAGCTCGTGATGGGCACGACGCGCGTGCGCTGGTGCCGGCGACCAGGATTATTACGACCAGGACAGCTGGCGCGGCACCTGGGCGCTCGATGGCGGGGTGTTCGCCAATCAGGCGAGCCACCACGTCGATCTCCTGCAATGGTGCCTCGGCCAGCCCACCTCGGTCTTTGCCCGCGGGCGCGCGGCCCTCGCCAAGATCGAGACCGAGGATACGGGCGCCGCGATCATCACTTTTGCCAATGGCGCGCTCGGCATCATCGAGGCGACGACGGCGACGCGGCCGGTCGATCTCGAAGGCTCGCTGTCGATCCTGGGCGAGAAGGGGACGGTCGAGATCGGCGGCTTTGCCGCCAACAAGATCAATATTTGGCGCTTCGAGGAGCCGAGCGCCGAGGACGAAGAGGTCGTCACGCGCTATCGCGAGAACCCGCCCAATGTCTATGGCTATGGCCACATCGCCTATCTCGAGCATGTCGCTGGAATCGGTGATGAACGGCTCGCCCTCGCTGGTCGATGGGCTCGAGGGGCGGAAGTCGCTGGAGCTCATCACCGCGATCTACGAATCCATGGCCACGAGCAGCCCGATCCGCATCGGCTTCGGCGAGCGGCAGAGCCCCTTGGGACGCAAATCCTCATGAGACCGACCGCGCAAGCCACGCCGCGCGCAGCCGCCGCGGCCGAGCCCATTCCGCTCGTCGACCTCCGCGCCTCCTATGAGCGCCACCGCGACGAGCTCGACGAGGCGGTGAGGCGGGTTCTCGCCGATTCGAGCTTCATCGGCGGCGCCGAGCACGAAAAATTTGCCGATGAATTCGCGGCCTGGTGCGGCGGCGGCCATGTCGCGCTCGTCGGCAACGGCACCGACGCGCTCACCTTCGCCATCATCGAGACGCTGGGGCCGGGCGACGGGCAGAGGCGAGATCATCACCACCAGCCATACCTTCATCGCCACCGCCGAAGCCATCGCCAATGCCGGCTATCGGCCCGGTCTTCGCCGAGATCGATGCGGCCACTTGCCTGCTCTCGCCCGAGGCGGTCGAGCGCGCCGTGACCCCGCGCAGCCGCGCCATCATTCCCGTCCATCTCTATGGGCAGATGGTCGATATGGCGCGCTTCCAGACAATCGCCGAGCGCCATGGCCTCGTGCTCATCGAGGATGCGGCGCAGGCCCATGGCGCGCGCTTCGACGGCATTCGGCCCGGCGAGCGGAGCGCCGCCGCCTGCTTCAGCTTTTATCCCGGCAAGAATCTCGGCGCCTGGGGCGATGGCGGGGCGGTGTTCACCAAGGATGCGGACCTCGCCGCCCGCATCGCCAGGCGCGCCAATCATGGGCGCCGCGACAAATATGTGCATGAGACCGTGGGCAGCAATTCGCGCCTCGACACGCTGCAGGCCGCGATCCTGCGCGTGAAGCTCCGCCACCTCGATGCGTGGAACGCCGCCCGCCGCGAGGCAGCACACCTCTATGATGCGCTGCTGGAAGGGCGGAACGCCATCGCGCGCGTGACGAGTGCCGCTTGTGCCCACCACGTCTATCACCTCTATGTGGTGCAGCTGGAGGATCGCGACCGGGTGAGGAGCGCGCTGGCTGCGGCCGGCATTGGCGCCGGCGTGCATTATCCCTTGCCGCTGCATGAGCAGCCGGCCTTTGCCCATCTCGGCTATGCCGCCGACGCGTTGCCTGCGACGAGCCGCGCCGCCAGACGCGTCCTCTCGCTGCCGATCTATCCCGAGATTACGCGCGCGCAGGTGGAGCGCGTCGCGAGCGCGCTGATCGCAGGCGTCGAAGCATGACGGGCTACATTGCCCATCCCACGGCCGAGATCGCCGAAGACGCGGAGATCGGCAGCGGCACGCGCCTTTGGCAGCATTGCATCGTGCTCGATGGCGCGCGCATCGGACGCGATTGCAAGCTCGCCCATAACGTGTTCGTCGAGGGCGGCGCGGTGGTGGGCGACCGCGTCGTGATCAAGGACAATGTCTGCGTCTATGACGGGGTCACCATCGCCGACGATGTGTTTATCGGCCCCAACGTCGTGTTCACCAATGTGCGCAACCCGCGGGCCTTCATCTCGCGCAAAGACGCCTTCGAGCCGACCATGATCGAGCGCGGCGCCACCATCGGCGCCAATGCCACGATCCTGTGCGGCCACCGCATCGGCGCCTACGCGCTGATCGGGGCGGGCGCGGTCGTCACGGCCGATGTCGTGCCCCACGCGCTCATGGCCGGCAACCCGGCCAAGCGCATCGGCTGGGTCTCGACCGCGGGCGAAGTGTTGGGGTCCGATCTCGTCTGTCCGCGCAGCGGCGAGCGCTATGTGATGACGAAGACCGGGCTTGCGGCCGCCGAGTGAAGGCGCCCGGCATCAGCCGCCCGTTGCGCGCGGCCTTTTTCCTGCCCGACCTCGATGCGGGCGGCGCCCAGCGGACCATCATCAATCTCGTCGGCGCCCTGCCGGAGGATGACATCGACGCGGTCCTCATTGCCGGCCGCGGCGATGGTGCGGCCCGCGCCTGGCTCAATCCCGACATCCGCTTCATCGACCTCGGCTGCAAACGACTGCGCCAAGCCTTCTTTGCCTTGCGCGCGCTGCTTGCGCGCGAGCGCCCCGATATTCTGTTCTCGACCGTGGCCGACGCCAATGTCGTCGCCGCGCTTGCCGCCCATGCGGTGCGGCCGCGGCCCGGCCTCATTCTGCGCGAGACGAACTCCCATCGCGCCCGCGGCGATCTCGGCCGGGCGCGCAAGATCGCGATCGGCTGGGCCTATCGCCACGCCGACGCCGTGGTGGCGTTGTCGGGGGGCGTCGGCCGTGAGCTCATGGCCGATTATCGTCTCGATCCCGCCAAAGTGATCACGATCCACAATCCCATCGACGTCGATGCCTGGGCGGCGCGCGCAGGCGCAGCACGGTCAAGCCCGCGCCGTGGCAGGAAGCGGGCGATGCGCCCGTGCTGCTCGGGGCAGGGCGGCTGATCCGGCAGAAAGGCTTCGACCTCCTGCTCCGCGCGCTCGCCGGCAGCAAGGGCGAGGGAAGGCGCGCGCATCTTGTCATTCTAGGGGAAGGGCCCGAGCGGGCGGCGCTCACGGCGCTCGCCGCCGAGCTCGGCTTGCGCCTGTCTCTGCCGGGCTACGTTCCCGATCCCGCGCCCTATTATGCTCATGCCGATTTGTTCGTGCTGCCCTCCCGCTGGGAAGGCTTCGGCCATGTCATCGTCGAGGCCATGGCCTCGGGCCTTCCCGTCATCGCCTTCGATTGCCCTTATGGGCCGGCCGATATTCTCGGCGACGGGGAAGGCGGCGTTCTCGTACCGCCCGAGGATCTCGAGCGCGCTGGCTGCCACCATCGACACTCTGCTCGGCGCGCCGGCAAGACGCGCGGAGCTCGCCCATGCGGCGCCGAAGAGTGCGGAACGCTTCAAGCCGCCGCTCATTGCCGGCGAGGTCGCGCGGCTCCTGCAGGCGGTGGCGCGGCAGCGCCGCCACTGAGGATCGAACAGGCGCCTATCCCGGCGTCACGGCGCCGATCGGCACATTGGCCACGACCGCGCGGCCGAGCAGCGAGAGGAGCACGAGCACGCGCTCCTCATCGCGCTGGGTCTCGAAAATAGCGTCACACCCCTCGAAGGCGCCGGCATCGACCGTGATCCGTGCGCCGGGCTTGAGGTCCACGTGCCGGGCAAGCTCCACGAAGCCGTCGTCGTTGCAGCGATGCTCGATCTCCTGGATCACCGCATCGGGAACGACGGCAAGCGCTCCACCGCTGCGGACGAGACCGACCACGCCGCGCGTGGAGCCGACGGCGCGCCAGCTCGGCTCGGCGGCGTCGAACGTCGTGAACAGATAACGCGGGAACAGCGGCGAGGGGGCAACTTCGACCCGGCGCGCATGGCTGCGGCGCTTCAGATAGCGGGGCAGGAACACCGCGAAGCCCTGCCGCTCGAGATGCTGCAATGCGAGCTCCTCGCTGCGAGGCTGGGTGTACACGGCATACCATTGCTTCATTGCGCGGCCTGCATCGGCTCGAGCTCGGCGGGATGCGCGAGCGCCATGCGCAGATAATAGGGCGCGAGCACGCGCTCGCGGGCGATCTCGCCCGCACCCATCCCCATAGACGACCTCCGGCGGCACCAGGCTCGTGACGATGACGGCATCGACAGGCCCGCATTCGGCGAGCGTCGCCCGTACCGGCAAGCCGCAAAACCGCGCTTCCGCGTGCAGGGGATCGACGATGCCGACGAGCTCGAGGGAGAACTCGTGGGCGCAGAGCGTGCCGACCTCGGCGAATTCCGAGATGCCGGCGAAGGCCACGCGCCGCCAGCCATTATCGGCGCAGAGCTGGAACACCTCCGACATCTGCGCGCGGGCGCGGCGGAAGAAGGTGAAGGACGAGGAGAGATATTCGGCCGCCAGCCGCGACTTCTCGGCGAAGCCTTGCGGGGTGAGGTAGTAGACGTAGCGCCGGCGCGGCACCTGCTGGACCTTGATCCAGCCTCTGCGGATGCAGCGCTTGAGATAGGCGTTGGCAAGCCCGAGCGCCACGCCAAGCTCGCGCGAGATCGTGCGTTGCGAGATATTGGAGTCGCGCTGAATGGCCGTCAGGACCCCGAGCATGATCTCGTCCTGGCTGGCGAAGCGATTGGAATCGTTATCTGTTTTGCGCGAGGTGTCGGACATGGATCGGTGCCGAATGAACCCCAAAGGACAAGTGTTCATAGCATGAACTCTGATCCCCGTCACCCCGTTTGCGCGCGCCGCCGCCAAACTCCAAGCCGTGTAAATCGTCCATGAGGGTGCTCGTTTTTGGCGGCACGGGTCAGATCGGGCGCGCGCTGATCGAAGCCGCGGCCGCGCGTGGCTGGGAGGTCTCAGCTCCAAGCCGCGCCGAAATCGACATTTGCGACGCGCGCGCGGTCGCCGACTGCGTGCGGGCTTGCGCGCCGGCCTCTCATCGTCAACGCCGCCGGCTACACCGCCGTCGACCGGGCGGAGAGCGAGAAGGAGCAAGCCTTCCTGGTCAATCGGGATGGCGCGCGCATCCTCGCCGAGACGGCGGCGGCAGCGCACCTGCCGCTCCTGCACATCTCCACCGACTATGTCTTCGATGGCCGCGCCACGGCGCCCTATGTCGAGACCGACGCCGTGGCCCCGCTCGGAATCTACGCCCAGAGCAAGGAAGCGGGCGAGCGCGCCGTGCGCGCCGCGGCGCCGCGCCACGTGATCCTGCGCACCGCCTGGGTCTATAGCCCATCGGGGACCAATTTCGTGCGCACCATGCTTCGACTTGGCTCCGAGCGC
This sequence comes from uncultured Alphaproteobacteria bacterium, assembly GCA_963792045.1. Lineage (GTDB taxonomy): Bacteria > Pseudomonadota > Alphaproteobacteria > Rhizobiales > Methyloligellaceae > Methyloceanibacter. Next base: position 9,272 of record CAWBUT010000001.1, on the reverse strand, counting down.
AGCGAGCTCTCGATCGTCGACGACCAGCTCGGCTGCCCCACCGCCGCGGCGGACGTCGCCGATGCCATCACCACGATCTTGGCGGCGGCGCAAGGACCGGGCTTCGATGCCTGGGGAACCTATCACTGCGTGGGCGCCGATGCCGTCACCTGGTATGGCTTTGCGCGCGCGATTTTCGAATGCGCCGCGCCCTTCGGCGTGAAGCCACCCAAGCTTCGTCCCGTGACCACCGCCGACTATCCGCTGCCCGCGCCGCGCCCGGCCTATTCCGTGCTCTCGACGGCGAAGCTCGAACGCGCCTTTGGCATCCGGCCGCGGCCGATGCGCGACAGCCTGAATGCGTGCCTCGCGCGCCTCTTGGGGTGAGGGTGTGTCCGCCGCCGCTCAGAAGCGCGTGACGCCGGTCTTCATCCGGTCGTGGTCGGCGCGGGCCATCATCTCGATCAGCTCTTCCAGGCTCGTCTTGGCCTCCCAGTCGAGCTCCGCCTTGGCCTTGCTCGGGTCGCCAAGCAAGAACGCAACCTCGGTGGGACGATAGAGACTGGCGTCCACAGCGACGATGGTCCGCCCCGTCGTCTTATCGATGCCATTCTCGGCTTGGCCCTCTCCGCTCCATTCGAGTTCGAAGCCGAAGGCCGCCGCGGCGCCGTTGACGAAATCCCGCACGGTGGTGGTGCGCCCGGTGGCGAGCACGAAGTCGTCGGGCTTTTGCTGCTGCAGCATCCGCCACATGCCCTCCACATACTCCCCGGCAAATCCCCAATCGCGCTGCGCCTCGAGATTGCCGACATAGAGCGTGTCTTGGAGCCCAAGCGCCACGCGGGCTAACCCGTGTGTGACCTTGCGGGTCACGAATTCGAGTCCGCGCAAGGGGGACTTCGTGATTGAACAGGATTCCGGAGCAGGCGTAGAAGCCGTACGCCTCGCGGTAGTTGACCACGCTCCAATGAGCAAACAGCTTCGCCACGCCATAGGGGCTGCGCGGATAGAAGGGCGTGGTCTCGCGCTGGGGCACCTCCTGTGCCTTGCCGAACATCTCCGAGGTCGAAGCCTGATAGAGACGCGCCTCGGGGCACGCCTCGCGCATGCCCTCCAGCAGCCGCAGGACCCCCATGGCGTCCACATCGCAGGTGTAGATCGGCAGCTCGAAGGACAGGCCGACGAAGCTTTGTGCGGCGAGATTGTAGATCTCATCGGGCTTCAGCTTCTGGAGCACGTGGCGGATATTGCTCGCCTCCAACAGCTCCATATCGACAAGCTCGACCTGTTCGGCGATACCGAGTTCGGCGAGCCGCCCGGTCGGCATAAGGGAGGTGCGGCGGTAGGTGCCGACCACGCGATAGCCGCGGCCGAGCAGGAACTTTGCCAGATATGCTCCATCTTGGCCGGTGATGCCGGTAATCAGCGCTGTTTTTCGCATGCGGCTGTCATAGGGGGCGAGAGGACTTCGCGCAATGCTTGAGGGGCGTGCGGAAAGGCTTGGGCCGGCTATCCAGAGCCTACGCCGCACCGGGCCTATTCCGGCTTTCGAAGTTCGAACGCGCTTGCGGCATTCGTTCGCGACCGCTGTCGGAGGGACGGGTTCGGTGGCGGTACTCAAACAGCTCCATGCCTGAGGGAGACGACAGCCAAACTCATGAAAGCGGCGCCAATGGACGGGCCAAAAGAAAATCCCCACAGGAATTTCGTGTAGGCGAGTACTGATCCTACCTGAACCAATAGTGCCGTACGGCACCCACTTTTCAAGACAAACGCAAGAAATAAAAGTAAAAATGTCTGCGACGAAAAAAGTAGCGGTCATACATCATTGGCAACACAAAGGGAAATATGAGAGCAGAATTGGTGGCGACGAGAAGTTTGCTTTCACGCGTACCGGCCAGCCTCAATCCCCCTGCAGTGCGATGAGCCCAGAGACATTCGAGATAAGCGAGCCCATCAGAAGCGCCTTTACTATAGGTTATGAGATTAAATTGTTGTGCATGCCGCCCGCGGGGGGTCAAGCTCGGTTCTCTGAGGCCTCAAGTCATTCCCCAAGGTATCGTTTGATTGCGCCTCTATGTTCCACGAAGATGATGATTGCAAATGAGGGTGGGCAACGCGGCAGCGGGAGATCTCTCAGTGCGAGTCGGCGGGGAAGTCGAGCCACTCTATTCGCTCGCGGACAAGCGCGTCTGGGTGGCCGGCCACCGGGGTATGGTTGGCTCGGCGCTGCTCCGGCGGCTCGAAAAGGAGCAAAGTTCACTCTTCTCACCGTCAGCCGTGAGGAGGTCGACCTCACGCGTCAGGAGCAAGTCGAGGATGGATGCGGGAGGCGAAACCGCATGCCATTTTCCTCGCGGCGGCAAAGGTCGGGGGCATTCTCGCCAATGACAGTTACCCCGCGCAGTTTCTTTACGACAATCTTGCAGATGCATTAACGGCTAATTCACGGCGGTGGCAGGCCGGCGTCAAGAAGCTGCTGTTCCTCGGCTGTTCGTGCATTTATCCCCGGCTCGCTCCGCAGCCCATGACCGAGGATTGCCTGCTGACCGGCCCGCTGGAGCCGACCAATCAATGGTACGCCATCGCCAAAATCGCCGGGCTCAAGATTTGTCAGGCCTATCGCCGGCAACTGGGCTGCGATTTTATCTCTGCCATGCCGACCAATCTTTACGGCCCGGGCGACCACTTTGATTTGACTACGAGCCATGTTATCCCTGCGCTCATGCGCAAGGCGCATGAAGCAAAAGTGAGCAACGCGTCTGAGCTTGTGATTTGGGGAACGGGGACGCCGCGACGCGAATTCCTTCATGTCGACGATGCCGCGGACGCGCTTGTTCATCTGATGACGCATTATTCCGGCGACTCTCACGTGAATGTCGGGGTTGGCCGCGATCTCACCATCTTGGAGCTCGCCCACACCGTCGCGGCCACGGTCGGTTTCAAGGGGCAGATCGCTACGGATCCCTCAAAACCTGACGGAACTCCACGCAAACTTCTGGACACGCGCATGCTCGCGATCTCGGATGGAAACCGAAGATTGAGTTTCAAGACGGCATTGCCAGCACCTATCGCTGGTTCCAGCAAACTCTCGAATTAGAACGAGCCCCATATCCCATGAGCTAGCCGGCGCTCGGCGGATGGCGGATCGTTCAAATTTAGCTCATCCTGCAGGCCTCGAGGATGCTCTGCGCACACTCGGCCCAACCCTGCATCGTAAATTCTCGTCGTATGCGCTCTTCCCTTGCGGCTCGATAGCTGGGATCAAAGATTGCTCGCTCCACGAGCGCGAGACATTTATCTCAGGTCGTCGGGTGCATGATAATCGATGAGGTCTCCGCCCACTTCTGGAATTGAACTTGCGCTGGAGGCAATGCAAAGCTTGCCATGGGCCAGGCTCTCGGAAACCGGCAGCCCCCAGCCCTCATAGTAGCTTGGGAACATTGTGAATAGGCAAGCGCGATAAAGTCCATGCAAGGAGCTGTCGGGCAACCCCTCCTGCTGACCGAGCCACAACAACTTGCCGTCGATGAAATTGCTGCGGTCGATCTCGGCGAGCAGGTCATCGATCAGCCAACCCTCGCGTCCGACCCAGAGCAACACCGGCACGTCGGCAGGGTCGTGACGCTGTAACAGCTTTAGCCAAGTCTCGACGAGAAGTCGGTGATTCTTCCTCACCTCCACCGTACCGACACAGAGAACGAACCCCGCCGGCGATCTCCTCAACTCCTCAGGAAGGGTATCGGTCATGTCGACGGGGCGCTCACGGCCGAGGCCAACGACGCTGACTGGCCTTTCGGGAATATCGAAGGCCTCTTTGAAGGCAAAGAAATCCCGACGGGTGGATTGGGAGGTGGTCAAAATCCGGTCTGCTGTCGCGAGGGTACTTTGCGCCCATTCGAGGAACTCGGCGGCCAGCTCGGGAGTGAAATACTGAGGCGCGCGCCAGGGAATCAGATCGTGAATGAGAACGATATAGCGAACGTCGCTCTCGTGCCTGATTGCAGCGAGCGCTGCAGCATAACCGCGCCGTTGCCAGCTTGATCCCACATTCAGCAGAACGTCTTGGGGTCGAAATATCTTATCGGCCCGCAGCGCCTTCCGCAGGATCTTGACTTCGAGATTGCGACCCAAGCGGCGCGACCGGGCAATGAGTGATGAAGGCGATTCGTGGGAACGCTGCTCCATCAGCCGCGAGAGGGGGAGGTAGACGCTACGCAGGGTCCCCCTGAGTGCCCACTTCGCCGCGTTGAAGGGCTGTAGCCGCGGATTTGGCCTAGGAGGAAGGGCGGTTCTGGTCCGCCCTGCGGCTCGGCATTGCTCTGCCGCTCATGGACTTCGCCAAGAAGGCGATCGACGGCGGTCTGAACCGTCTTGCTCGAGACCTCGACGAAGCCGAGCTCAATCATAAATTGACAAAATCGGATTGGCGCACCGGCCGCCTGCAACCGCAGAAACTCGAGCGCGATCGAGGCCATGACCCGCTGAATGCCGGTGACGTTGCGAGGTCGCCAGCCCAGCAGATCGCCGACGTCGAACCAAACAACGCTTGCTCGCGAAAGTGCACCTTGCAACCAACCCCAACCCGGCGCTGTGACTTTCGTCTACTTAGGCCGAAATCCCGTGACAAGACAGACTGCGATCCAGATACGCGACGCCCGCGACGATACGCCTCCCCGTTCAGTGGTGGGAGCGCGCCAGCTTCAATGATTAAGCCCCCAACCGGCCCAGAATTTTTCGTATTGGGCGAGCGTCGCCTTGTTGTGCGGCAGCGCGCCGACCATGTAGCCGCGAAACTGAATCATATTCACCAAGACCAGCAACCCTCCCACCACAGCCGCCGCCCGCCGCCAGGCTCTGGTAGAGAGCCAATCGATCGCCGCTGCGGTCGGCAAGATGAACAGGGGATTCATCTCCACGATCGGGCGGCAGCCGAATGAATTGCCGAAGCAAGGATCGCCCCAGGAGGCGCCGAGATAGATATTGAGCGCCACGATCAGCAGCATGATCGCCGTCTCAAAGCGGCGAACAGCGAGCTGTGCGATCAGTGCCAGGATCATCAGGAGATAGGCCGGATGCCAGAAGAACATCCCCTTCGTCACGGAGAACAAATAGGCGCTGATTTGCGGCTCAAGGAAGCGAAAGCCCTCGCCGCCATAGCTGTAGAAAATCAGGTGACCGGTGGTCTTGTACCAAAGCAGCATCTGCGGCAGCGCCCCGACCACGGATGCGGCAAAGCCGAGCAGCGTCCCGGTCGCGATCCGGCGGCCGTCGGCATTCCGCGCGAAGGGGATGAAGAGCAGGGCGGCGACGGCATTGGTCGGGCGCACCATGACGGCGACCCCCGCGAGGAAGCCGAACAGCGCGAACTCCCAAAGATGGGGCGGCCCTCCGAGCTCGGTGCGGCGGACCGTGAGATAGAGGAGGCCCGGAGATCAGGCAGAAGCCATAGACATGGGAGAACGAGCCTTCGAACGATCCGTAATAAAGGAGATTGGTGCCGAGCAGGGCGAAGGCGACGGCGAGAGCGGACGCGACCGGGCTGTAGCGCAGCCGCGCCGCCAAATAGGTGAGGGTGCAGCCGAGCGCGAGGTAGAACGCCCCGGAAAAGGACATGGCGAGCTGAAACGCCAATTCAAAGCCGCTGACGCGAGGATGGGTCAGCGATGCATAAGCGAGCGCCGCCAGGAAGAAGGGGAGCTGCATCACCGCTGTGCCGAGGGCGTATTTATCGACGATAGCCGTCGCCGACGGGCGCAAGACCCTGAAAATGTCCGTCCTTGAAGCGGTATTGCGCGATGATCTCGGACGCGCGATCCGGGTCGTTCAAGAAGGACAGACTGAGATCGTGATAGATGAAGGTCGCCGGGAGCGGCAGGTAATACCCAAACCCATCCGATCCGATCGGCCGCGTATTATGGCCTCGCAAAATCATGTAAGCGACGACGCTGAGCGCGGCGAGCAGGCACAACAGGAACACGGGGTGCAGGAGAATTCGACGGACCCCGGCCAGGAGCGATAGAGGAGCCTCGGTCGAAGGGAGCGCCGCCGTGTCGCCGCTCATATCGCCTTCATCCTCAGATAGGCGAAGCGCACCATTTTGAGCAGCAGGAAGCCATCGCGAAAGCGCGAGATGTTGGTCTGTCCATAGACCCGCGCGCCGTAGCGGATCGGAATCTCGACGGTCTTCAGATTGAGCTTGGCCGCTCCGAAAATGAGATGAAAGTCCCCGAAGGGGTCGAAGTCGCCGAAGAAGGCGTGCTCAGCCTTGAGCCTTTGATAGTGGCTCCGCCGCAGCGCCTTCGTGCCGCACAGCGTATCGGTGTAGCGCTGGTTCAAAAGCCAGGAGAACATGAGCGAGAAGAAGCGGTTGCCCATGAGGTTGATGAACCGCATCGCGCCCTGCTCCTTGGGATAGACGAGGCGCGTCCCGTTGATGAACTCGCCCCGGCCGGAGCGGATGGCCTCCCAGAATTTGGAGAGTTGCTCCGGCGGCACGGTGAGATCGGCGTCGAGAATGACGAGCGCGTCGCCGCGCGCCGCATCGAATGCCGCAAACACCGCATCGGCTTTGCCCTTGCCGGGCTGGGTCATCACTTTGATATCCCGGTCCGGATAGGCCGCTTGCACGCGCTTCATTTCCTCGAACGTTCCGTCCGTGCTGTGGCCTTCGACGAGGATAATCTCGAGCCCGTCGCAAAGGCGGGGGATCCGCCGGATGGCCGGCTCGATATTGCCCTTCTCGTTGCGGGCGGGAACGACCACCGTGAGCGATTGGGGCGGTTCGCCAATGAGTTCGTTCCGACCGGCAAACCGTGTAATGGCGAAGCGCGACCGCCCGGATCAACGGCAAGGGGGCGAGAAAGCGGTTGAGGATTCGCCCCAAACCCAGGAGTCGGACGGGCGACAGCATCCGCCGCTCCGACATGATGGGATCGAAATCGGCAAGGGCGGCGATCGCCCTCAGATCGGAGGGCGAGAAAATATTTCGCTGCCCCTCCTGCATCTTCCAGCCCACCGCCTCGGCGAGACGTAACAGCGGATCCCAGAGGTGCGAATAATAGACGAGCACGAGCCGCGTCTCGGCGGTGCAGAAGCGATGCAGCCTTTCGAGTAGCGCCTGGCAATCCTTGACCACGCCGAGCGTGTCGACGACCAGGATGAAATCGAATTTGCCCTCGATCGCGGCGAGCGCCGTCTCGTCTTCAATGTCGCTCGCATGCAGCTCAAGTTGCGGGAAGGCCTTCCTTCCCTCTTCGATGACCGCGGGATTGCGGTCCAGCCCCACGCCGCGGCTCGGTTCGAGTGCAGCAAGCGTATGCCCTGCCCCGCAGCCGAGCTCGAGCACGCGCTGGCCGGGTGGAATGAGAAAACGCAGATAGCGCGTCTCCTCGTCGTGAAAGAATCGGGCTTTGGCGCGCCATTCGGCGCGCGATTGTCGCTGGGCGAGCTTTCGTTGTGCGAGGGGGCTCACGGCAGATAAGCGCCTTTATCGCCGCGGTCATAACGTCCCAGCTTCCATAATAGCGCTCCATGATGGTGGGCGGCAGCGTGGCGAGCGTGACGATAGGAAAGGCCAAGACGAAAGCCCAAGCTGGCGTCAAGGCGTGTTCGAGCCGCGGCCCATAAGCCGGGATGGCCCAGCCGAGCAGCGGCAGGACAGGCAGCATATAGCGGCCCTGCAACCCGTTGATCGTCGCCTGTTCCACCGGCGTCCACGATAGATAGAGGGCAAAGCAGGTCGCCGTCAGCAGGGCGAGCACCGTCGCCACGCCGACAAGGCCAGGAAGGAGGGCGCTGCCCCGATTGCCGGGCGCGATGAGCGCCAGCAGCAGCCCGAGGCAGGCAAGCTCCAGGAACCATTCCGGCAGCGGCGTGTCCAGCCACCCCAGGCGTCCAATCACCGAACCTATGAAAAACCACCCCTGAGAGGCGAAGGTTTGCACCATGACGGTCGGCAGCGCGAGGGGGTTGCTCAGCAGATATTGGAATTGGCCGGAGACGGACAAGTCCGCTGGCACGGGCGGCAATAACGAGCGCAGGAGAATAAACCAAGCAATGATCACAGCCAGGGCCACAACCGCGATCGCGGCCTTCCCCCGCCAGCGCGGGTCATCCTTGGCAACGAAGATGGGAGTAAGCAGAGAAAGCGCCACTTGCGACGGCCGTGCGAGCGTCGTCGCCACAAGGGTGGCGGCGAAGAGCGCGAACTCGCCGAGCCGGGCCGGGCGCCCCTCGCTCAGGATGCGGGAGGCAACGGCAATCGTCAACAGCGACAGGCCGATCATCAGCGCATCCTGTGAAGCCGAACCGAACTCCGACAGCGTCATGGGCAAGAGCAGTGTCGCGAACATGAGGGCCCGCCCGCGCCGGCAATTCAGCAAGGCAAAGAAGCCGAGCGCGCAAGCAGCCATGCCGTTGAGCAGGCGGGCAAGGAGCAGGCTCCGGGCGAAGGAAAGCTTCGCCCACTTGGCGATCAACATTCCCGCGGCCTGCGGGGCATAGAGGAAGGGCCCATATTGCGCCGTGTTCTGAAAATTCTCGATTTTTTTCTGGCGCGACCATGCGATGGACCCGGCCCTGCGCGCCAGATCAACCGTCTGTTTCACCTCGGGATGAAACCACATGGACTGGTACATCTCGCCGAAGGTCGCGAGATCGGCGTGCACCCGGCCGCCGAAGCGATGCGAAACCAAACTGCCGAAGGCGATCTGATCGGCGCGCAGCATATGGGCGAGCTCGTCGGCGACCTGAAACGGCGGCATTGCTACGGATAGAAAGAAAACTGCGGGAACGGCATAGATCAGGAACAACCAATGTAGCTTTGCCCGCAGCCAATCGTCGAAGCGCGTGGGCCGCAGGGGCGCAGCCCGGGGTTAAGGGGCAAGGTGGAGAGGGGATCGTATTTGTCGAGTGAAACTGGACGCGGCTCAAGGCACGAGCCTCTCGCATCGGATGGAGAAATCCTCCCGCTCTCGCGTCAGATGAGGAGAGTAAAACGGATCGTTAGCGAACAATTCGCCCCATTTTCGCTTAACGAAGAGCGCTTCACTCGAAGAGCGTTCCTTTTTCTCCGGCGTGTCGTCATAGCCGCGCGTGATGCTCTCGTGATGATAGAGCTCGGCGAAGGGAGTCCACACATTGCGGTAGCCCGCCGCTTGCACCTTTAGACAAAAATCGACGTCGTTGAACGTCACGGGAAGCCTTTCATCGAGGCCATCCACCTCGAAGAACACCTCCTTGCGCACTGCGAGGCAGGCGCCCGTCACCGCCGAGAGCGTTTGCGGCACCTT